>NZ_JBBCBK010000008.1:0-35036 GCF_037203905.1 Phyllobacterium sp. CCNWLW109
TCGTTGCAATCAACGAGAAGGTGGCACAATGACGTTTCTACTTTGCAGAAACAGGACACTTTAACTTTGCGGCTACAGCAGAAAATCACGTAATAATAGTTATGGAACTACCATTATCCCTTACGCATCAAGAAAACATCATTAAAGGGATAATTCGTTTATTTTCATAGTTTTAAACTTGCATAATATGCTATTATCCCTATTCTAAAGTTCATCGAACATTCTAGGGATAACATGATTAAATTCAAAACGTTATCATCAGAACAAATTCGCCAACAGGTTGATACAGCGCAGGTTTATGATGTTTATCGAACCAGCGCGAAAGACTATGAACAGCGGTTTTCTGGGTCTATGTCATGGAAGAAAAGCACCAATGACAAGACTTATCTTTACAAGAAGACCAATGGCATCTGGAAATCTTTGGGTCCGAAATCAGCCGCAACAGAACTGATACATAACCAGTTTCATTCGGGTCGCGACGACTCGAAGGATCGTATGTCGCGGTTGGCACAGCGTCTTGACCAGCTTGCGCCCGTTAACCGGGCTATGTCCCTTGGGCGCGTCCCGCTATTGACAGCCCGTATCATTCGGGCGCTCGACAAACTTGGCCTTATCGGAACAGCAGTCGACGTTGTTGGCACCAACGCCCTGTTCATCTATGAACGCATGGCTGCTGTTCATATCAGCGGCGGGCTATTGTCCACACAGGACGTCGACTTGTTGATGGATTCGCGTTTCAGTTTAAGGCTCATCGTTAAGGATTTCTCTAACAAAGGCTTGATCGGCCTATTGCAGAAAATTGATCACTCTTTTCGCCCTCTTGCCAAAAATGGATACCAGGCGGCAAACCGTGATGGGTTTCTGGTTGACCTTATCAAGCCTATGCCAAAAGATATTCTCTCCTCCAACGAGAAAAACCGCTTCAGCGCCGATGCCGAAGATTTGCAGGCGATAGAGATTGAGGGGCTTTCTTGGCTGGTTAACAGTCCCAAAGCATCCGAGACAGTGATAGACGAACGAGGATATCCAGTCAGTTTCTCCTGTCCCGACCCTAGAGCCTTCGCACTCCACAAATTGTGGCTTTCACGTCGTTCGGATCGAGATGCAGCCAAACGTTTGCGGGATGAGCAGCAGGCACGTGTCGTTGCCGAGCTTATCAATAAATACCTTGCCCACCTCTCCTTCCAATCGAGCGACCTACAGGCTTTACCATTTGCCCTACGCCAGCTTGCCTCGGAGTTCGACTCGGCTGCAGTTAAAAATGCACCTCCAAGCCTGACACCTGACTGGTAGCAAAAAAGAGCGCCGGACATGCCAGCGCTCTTTTTCTTTTAATTATATGCCGTCATGGGCGGGCAAGAACAAACCAGATTGCGATCGCCTGCAACATTGTCGATCCGGGAAACCGGTGGCCAATATTTCAGCAGATCCTCCGATTCTCCGCCGGGCAGACTTGCTACCTTGCGGCTATAGGGGTGCGACCAGTCATCAGCCAGAACATCGCCCGATGGATGCGGAGCGTTGACAAGTGGATTGTCATCTCTCGGCCACTCTCCGCTCGCAACTTTTGCAGCCTCACCCGCGATTGCGATCATCGCATCGCAGAAACGATCAATCTCGCGCTTCGATTCTGATTCCGTAGGTTCAACCATCAGCGTTCCAGCAATTGGCCAGGACATTGTAGGGGCGTGGAACCCATAATCAATCAGACGCTTGGATATGTCTTCAACACCAATTCCGGCACTTTCCTTAAGTACCCGAGTATCAAGAATACACTCATGTGCCACGCGATCATTACGGCCCTTGAACAACACAGGGTAATAATCCTTCAATCGTTCAGCAATGTAATTGGCATTGAGAATCGCCATTTCGGTTGCGCGCTTCAAGCCTGCTCCACCCATCATACGGATATACATCCATGTGATTGGCAGAATTGATGCGCTGCCGAATGGTGCGGCGGAAACCGCATTGCCGGTGCCATTCATCACATGTCCAGGCAGGAATGGAGCCAGATGCTTCTTAACACCAATCGGGCCGACACCGGGTCCCCCGCCTCCATGCGGAATGCAGAAGGTCTTGTGCAGGTTCATGTGGCAGACATCCGCGCCAATATCACCGGGACGTGCAAGCCCAACGAGCGCGTTCAAATTGGCGCCATCAAAATAGACCTGACCGCCATGTTCATGAACGACAGCGCAAATATCTTTGACCCCCTCCTCGAATACGCCATGTGTTGACGGGTAGGTAATCATCAATGCGGCAAGATTGGCGCTGTGTAATTCAGCCTTTGCTTTCAGATCATCGAGATCAATGTCGCCCGCCTCTTCGCAAGCAACAACGACCACCCGCATCCCCGCCATATGCGCACTGGCAGGATTGGTGCCATGGGCCGATTCAGGGATGAGGCAAATATCGCGATGATCATCGCCGCGATCCAAATGATAGCGACGGATTGCAAGAAGACCGGCATACTCGCCTTGGCTACCGGCATTTGGTTGCAGTGACACGGCATCAAAGCCTGTGATCTCTGAGAGCCAAGCTTCAAGATCATCGGTCAGCGACTTATAGCCCAGCGCATGATCTGCCGGTGCGAAAGGATGCACATTGGCAACGCTTTGCCAGCTTACGGGAAGCATTTCTGCTGCAGCGTTCAGCTTCATCGTGCAGGAACCGAGCGGAATCATCGCACGGTCAAGCGCCAGATCCTTATCGGCAAGCCGACGAAGGAAGCGCATCATTTCGGTTTCCGAACGCTGTTGATGGAAGACAGCCTGGGTCATGAAACCCTCGGCAGGCCGCGAGCTTGGCAACTTTGAGCCGGGATCATTCAGCACCTTGGCACCGAACAAACCGGCAAGCGCTACCAGATCCTCGTCCGTCGTTGTCTCATCTACAGTGATACCTAGTCTGTCCGCATCAATATGGCGGAGCAGTCGTTCGCCTTTTTCGGCGCTGACCGCAATAGCATCTGCTCTACCCGGAACGCTGACCGTGACCGTATCGAAGAATTGCGACCCACTTAATTCAAGGCCCACAGCCTCAAGTGCAGCCGCCAATCTTGCAGCCTTTGCGTGAACTTGGCTGGCAATAGCCTGAAGCCCCTGCGGACCATGCCAGATGGCATAGGATACCGCCATGTTCGCAAGCAGTGCCTGCGCTGTACAGATATTCGACGTAGCCTTGTCGCGGCGAATATGCTGCTCGCGTGTCTGCAATGCGAGACGGTATCCCGCCCTGCCTTTGCTATCGACCGATTGGCCGACCAGCCGACCTGGAATAAGCCGGGTTAGATTTTCAGTCACCGCGAGGTAAGCGGCATGGGGGCCACCATAACCTACGGGAACGCCAAAGCGCTGCATGGAACCTGCAGCAATGTCGGCACCCAGCGACGCAGGTGATGCAGTGACCGTCAGAGCAAGCGGATCGGCAACTGCAATAACAAGTACGCCTGCGGCCTTCGCAGCCTTGATAACAGCAGAGTGATCCCTGTAGACCCCGTAAGTATCCGGCCAAGGTACGATGACAGCGGCTGCAGTATTATCAATCTCGCCGCCATTGACCGTCATGCCCAGGGGTTCAGCACGAGTTCTGACCACGTCCAGGATTTGCGGATGAACATCTCCGGCAAGGACAATTCGCGTACGCTTTTCTCGGTGATGGCGATAGGCAATCCCTACGGCTTCCGCAACAGCGGTTGCCTCGTCAAGGAGCGACGCGGAAGCGACGGGCAGTCCTGTCAGCTCGGCCACCAGCGTCTGGAAGTGAAACAGGAGCTCAAGACGGCCTTGGCTGATTTCAGACTGATATGGCGTGTAGGCCGTATACCACGCCGGATTCTCAAAGAGGTTGCGTTGGATCACTGCCGGAACATGGGTACCGTGATATCCTTGGCCAATATAACTTTTGAAGGTCTTGTTGTGGCCCATCTTGGCGGCCAGTTCGGCGAGTGCTTCGGCTTCATTAACCGCCTCTGGAATATCAAGGGGTTTTTCGAGCCGGATAGACTTTGGAACAGCCTGTGAAATCAACGTATCGAGTGAAGGAATACCAAGCGCAGCCAACATGGCGCGCGAGCCTTGCGTACTAGGGCCGATATGCCTGTCGGCAAATGGGAATATGCTCTTGTTCATGATGTTCAACCAATAATCGCTTTGTAACCGGCTTCATCAAGCAAGCCTGTCAATTGTTCAGTGTTGGAAAGCTTCATCTTCCAAAGCCAGCCATCGCCGGTAGCGGCAGAATTGATCAGGGCCGGATCACTTGCGGTCGCTTCGTTCACTTCTGTGACTTCACCATCTAGCGGCGCGTATACATCGGAGGCAGCCTTGACAGATTCAACAACAACAGCTGCATCACCTTTGGAAAGGCTGGTGCCGATATCGGGCAACTGAACAAAAACGAGATCGCCGAGCTGATCCTGTGCATGATCCGTAATACCGACCGTTGCGATATCGCCATCAACGCGTACCCATTCATGATCTTCGGTAAAGTAAGTGGTTGCCATTTGTATTATCCTTTGTGGTAGCGATGTGGCGTGAAGGGAAGTGGATGAATGTGGACCGGAATGCGATTTCCGCGCACTTCAGCAAAAATCGGCACCGTTGCGGCAAGAATGTCCTTATTGACGTATCCCATCGCCACCGGATGACCAGCGGAGGGACCGAACCCGCCCGAAGTGACAATGCCGACATGTTTTCCGTCCGCATCAATGAGGACAGTCTCAGAGCGAACCGGTTGGCGACCATCGGGTTTCAAGCCAACCCGCTTTCGCGCGCTACCCGAGGCAATCTTTTCGAGCAGAGCTTTGGCGCCGATAAACCCGGCCTTCTCACGGACAGCTTTTCCAATTGCCCAAGTAAGGCCTGCATCTACCGGGTTAAAGTCAGGGGTAATGTCGTGACCATGCAGACAAAGACCGGCTTCCAACCGAAGACTGTCACGGGCCGCAAGTCCGACCCAAGCCACTCTCTCGTCCTTGAAGAGCGTCTCTACAAGCTCAACGGCATCGGTCGCAGGCAATGCAATTTCGAAACCATCTTCACCCGTATAGCCTGAACGACTCATGAACCAGCCCGGCCTCGGCTCAAAGCCATGCATGAAAGCTAGCTCGGTCCCCGAAATCCCTGCTTTATGCAGAACATCGGCTGCTTGCGGGCCTTGAATGGCCAGAAAAACACGGTCTAGCGCATCGATCTTGCAGTCAAAATCTTTTGCGACACCGCGCAGGTGCGCCTCGTCGGCCGCCGCATTGCCGGCATTGGCCACCACCATGTAATGAGCGGCACCCAAACGGGTTACGATAAGATCGTCGAGTATGCCTGCCTGCTCGTCGAGAAAAAACGTGTATTTGGATTGTCCCGGTTGCAATGCCCCTGCATCCAGCGGGCATGCACGTGACAAAAGCGCTGTTGCGCCTGGACCCGAAACATCGAACAATTGCATATGGGAAATGTCAAAAAGCCCGGCGTTTTCGCGCGCATGAAGATGTTCCTTCATCACCCCCAGCGGATAGGTGATAGGCATTGACCATCCGGCAAATCCACCAAAGCGCGCACCGGCAGCTTTATGCAGATCATCAAGTGGTAGTGATTTTAATTGTTCTTCTTCGTTGCCCATTACTTCTCCAGAGTCGCGCAAAGACCTCCGCCACAACGACGGAATGTTTCTTTGCCCCTCTGTCGGAAGCCTGAGAGACTCGCACAGCCGTTACGGGACCTTGGTCCCAGCTGAACTTACACCTTCGGCGCGAGGTTTCCCCCGACTTTCCAGAGTTGCCTTACCCGTTTGCGGTTCTTGATACCTGAGAGATTTCGGGCGATTTCCCCTTCGGTGGCTCTGCACATCACTGCACAGAACACTCTCCCGCAAACTGACAGGGCCTTATGATTCTTCAATCCCAAGGCCCTCGACAAGCCCGGACCATAGCCTAGCGCAACGACCCTGTCATCCGCACAAATGGCAAATTTGGCGCTTAATGAACAAAATTTGTCGAAGTGGGGATATTTGCCGCACGCTTCAACGCCATGACTCCGAGCGTCTGCCCCCTACCCTTCACGGCATGCATTCCAAGAAATTCCGGCTGAATATCGCCTTCGAACTCCACTCGCTTTGCGAGATCTCCGGAAATCAATACTGGTGCATCAAGTGTCCGACAAAGCGTTTCCAGCCGCGCAGTGGTGTTCACCGTGTCACCAAAATAGGTAATCTTGTGATGATCGACCCCTATTTCCGCAGTAATAATGGGACCACCGTGAAGGGCTGCGCGAAGTTGTGGAACACGTCCAAAATTTTTCAGCCACTTTTCCCGGTCTGCCTCAATGGAATCGAGAATAGCGAAGACGCATTTTACGCTATTGCCATTCTTGGTGCCTCTCGCCATTGGCCAAGTAATAATGGCGGCATCGCCAATATAATCGTCAATGGTCCCCCTATATCTGCGTACTGGCTCGGCAAAGGCTGCGAACAACGCTCCAAGGAACTGCTGGGCCCGCAGATCACCAAATTCCTGGGCAAAGGAAGTCGACCCAACCAGATCGATAAACAGGAATACCCGCTCCTCTTCGATGGGCTTGCGGTAACGCCCGATAAGAAGACTTGAAAAGACGTCACGCCCCAACAATTCGCGTACCCGCGCAACGAAACTGACGACGAGCGAAACACCCAGCGCGGCGAACATGGCGCTAGCGGGCAAAATTGCGATTTCACGCCAGGATTCGTAAGTTTGGTAACCTATAAATCCCAACAGGAGCCGACATAATGCGGAGCCTACATACATCAAAATGTATGTAACGATGAGCATGGCAATCAGATAAAGCGGGGTCGAAAGCGCGGCAATTCTTGCATAGAGTCGAGGAAACAATGCCCCACGCTCGAGTGCGATAATGGGTACGCAAGTAAAAAGCGCAAAAACGGAACCTACAATTGATGGTTCTCCGTAAAAGGCCCAGCTAAAAAGTGCGCCGCTTATGGAAACGACGCACAGAATGAATATCCAAAATCCTCCGGAGTATCTGTTCATGTCTGCTCGCTCCGCAGCAGAAGTAAGTTGGGCGGATTGATCAACATGCACATCTCCGGATAACCGTTTGACCTTATGTAGACGCTTTTGCTCGCTGTCCAAGATGAGTTGAAGAATTTATTTCACGCAATCTTGACGTGCGCTGAATCACGCATCATATATTGTTACATGAAAAGAAACAGCCGCCTTTCCGCCGTCCTTCACGTCATTCTCCACATGGCAGAGCGCGCCAAACCCATGACATCGGAGGAATTGGCCAAACATATGCATACAAATGCCGTTGTCGTCCGCCGGACAATGGCGGGATTGCGAGATGCCGGATTTGTGCGATCCGAGAAGGGCCATGGTGGTGGCTGGATTATCGCACGCGACCTCAACACTTTAACTCTTCGCGACATTTACAACGCGCTTGGCTCCCCTGACTTTTTTGCTTTGGGCAATAGAGCCGACGCACCCGATTGCCTTGTGGAACAGTCGGTCAATCATGCGCTCGACACTGCATTTCAAGAAGCCGAAGCCCTTATCATTGAACGGCTCGGCACGATAACACTCGCCGATCTCGCCGCCGATTTTCACCGGCGTTTTGATGCGATCAGAAAGGAGAGAAAATCCCATGACCTATGACGTTATTGTTGTTGGGGGAAGTTATTCCGGTCTTGCAGCAGCGTTGCAAGTCGCCCGTTCACGTCGCAATGTACTTGTTGTGGACGCAGGCGAGCGCCGCAACCGATTTGCTGAAACCTCTCACGGATTCCTGACACAAGACGGCAGTTCGGCTGTACAGATTGCGCATGTTGGGCGCGAGCAGCTATTGGCTTATCCGAATGTCACCTGGGTTGATGCCCGTGCGGAAAATGCCGAAGGTATCCTCGATGCCTTCACTGTCGGCACCTCATCCGGAGCAAATTACAAGGGTCGGCGTCTTATTCTGGCAACAGGTGTCACGGACATATTGCCAACAATACCCGGTCTTCGCGAACGGTGGGGCAAGAGCGTTTTTCATTGTCCCTATTGCCACGGTTATGAAGCAGGTGGCGGCGATATCGGCGTTTTGGCGACAAGTTCCTTGTCTGCCCATCAAGCTTTAATACTTGCCGACTGGGGCAATACCAAGCTTTTTGTCAACAACATGTTTGAGCCTAGTGACGACCAATTGGCGGCTCTGGCTGCGCGTAATGTGACGCTCGATTATGGGACGATTGCCGCCATATCGGGCGAAGAGGCACAGCCGATTGTAGAGTTTTCTGATGGTCGTGCCCTATCGCTTACCGGATTGTTTACTCTTTCGCGCACCGTTGTCACTGGTCCACTCCCGCAACAATTGAAGTGCGCGCTGGAAGATGGACCGCTCGGAACATTCATTCAAACGGACGCAAGCAAACTAACGTCGGTTCCTGGTGTCTATGCCTGCGGCGATACAGCCCTTATGGCCGGTTCGGTCTCCTTTGCCGTGGGCGACGGCGCTAGGGCGGGGGTTTCAGCACATCAATCGCTAATATTTCCCAGCCCAATGCACTGATTTACATCGGCTGCGTCTCGGTTCGAGCTTGCCGATAGGACACCAGTACCAGCGCACCGATGAAAGTTCCCGTCATCAACAGAACGATGGTCGGCGCCGGCGCGCTGTCAATGAAGAAAGCAAAATAAGTACCGAAGAAAGAGGCCAATACCGCAACGACGACGGAGACGAGAAGCATTTTACTGAATGTCCGGGTAAGCAAAAAAGCAATTGCTCCCGGCGCGATCAACATGGCAATTGCTAATATGATGCCAACAGCTTTTAGAGCGCCCACAATCGTCAGGGAAATCAGGCAAAGCAGCCCATAATGCAGCAATCCCACACGTAATCCAACTGCGCGGGCTTGCACCGTATCAAATGCGTGAAGCAAGAAATCGCGCCATTTAAACATGATAGTTCCGGCTGTGATCGTTGCGATGATCGCCGTCTGGGCGATATCGCTCCAGCTGATACCGAGCATGTCACCAAACAATATATGGTCGAGGTGAACGTCTGACTGGATTTTCACATATAGCACGAGACCAAGGCCGAACATGCCGGAAAAAACGACGCCCATAACTGTGTCCTGCTTGATACGGCTGTTTTCCTTCAAAAACCCGGTGGCAATTGCGCAGAACATGCCTGCCACAAAGGCTCCGACCGCATAGGGCAAACCAACAATATAAGCGATGACTACTCCTGGAAAAACAGCGTGCGAAATGGCGTCGCCCATCAGCGACCAGCCCTTTAGCACCATGAAACAGGAGAGCAAAGCTGTCGGAATTGCTACGAGTACTGAGATGATCAACGCATTAATCATGAATTCGAACTGAAAGGGCAAAAGCAGGGTTTCAAAGACGCTCATAATGCGACCTCCTGCATTTCTGCAGCGCGACGCCGGGCTGCGATCAGTCCATGTTTGGGCGCGAAGATAAAAGCGACCAGAAAAATAAGCGTCTGCAACAGGACAATGATTCCGCCAGTAGCCCCGTCGAGAAAATAGCTAATATAGGCACCGGCAAAGCTTGTCATTGCACCGATGACAACAGCGATGACGAGCAGCCGCGGAAATCGATCCGTTAAAAGATAAGCGGTGGCGCCGGGCGTCACGACCATGCAAATAACCAGAAATGCGCCGACTGTCTGTAAAGCTGCTACGGTCGACGCCGATAAAAGCGTAAAGAACATGATTTTGAGCGCTGTTGGATTGAGACCGATAGAGCGTGCATGACTCTCATCGAAAAAAACAACCATAAGATCTTTCCATTTTACCAGCAGAATAGCCAGCGAAACGAAACCGATAATAGCAAGTTGGAGCGTGTCTTCCGGTGTAATCGCCAGGATATTCCCCAGAACAATTGTCTGGATATTCACGGACGTCGGAGAGAGTGACACCATGAACAGGCCGAGACCGAAAAAGGATGAGAAGATCAAACCGATGATGGCATCTTCCTTGAGCTTCGTACGCTGGTTGAGAAACAACATCGCAGCGGCGGCCAGTCCTCCCGAAAAGAATGCACCAATTGAGAAAGGCAGCCCAAGCATATAGGCACCAGCCACACCCGGAACGATGGAATGCGAAAGCGCATCCCCGATAAGAGACCAACCTTTCAGCATGAGATAGGCCGACAGGAAGGCGCAGACACCGCCCACCAACGCCGAAACCCACATGGCATTGATCATATATTGATAAGAGAAAGGTTCGAGCAGCAATGTCATCTAACGTGGTCCATTGCTTTTGGGATTTACAGTATTGTCGTAGAGCACGAAGGGCCGCTCATCATCGGTAATCACGCCGACAGGACGTCCTTCACCTGCGTGCGGTGCATCAAGCTTGAAATGACGCAGCACGCCGCCGAATGTCCGTTCCAGATTTTTCTGTGTGAATGTCTCGGCCGTCGGACCATAAGCAAGTACGGTGCGATTGAGTAGAACAGTGCGGTCACAGAACTCCGGTACGCTACCAAGATTATGCGTTGAAACCAAAATTACCCGCCCCTCGTCGCGCAGGGCACGCAGCAATATGATAATCGCCTCTTCCGTTTTCACATCCACGCCGGTGAATGGCTCATCCAGCAAAATGACCCGTCCATCTTGTGCTAATGCGCGGGCAAGAAATACCCGTTTCTTTTGGCCACCCGAAAGCTCGCCAATTTGGCGTTTGCGAAAATCGGTCATTCCCACGCGCGCGAGGGCATCCGATACTGCCTGCCGATCTGCAGCCTTGGCGATACGCATCATGCCCATGTGGCCATAACGGCCCATCATGACAACATCTTCCACCAAGACCGGAAAATTCCAGTCTATATCCTCGCTTTGAGGAACGTAGGCAACAAGGTTCTTTTTCAAGGCTTCATTTACTGACTGGCGAAGAACTGAAATCGTTCCTTCGGAAGCCTTTATAAAACCCATGATTGCCTTGAAAAGCGTTGACTTGCCGGAACCATTAACTCCCACTAGCGCAGTGATAGTGCCTGTAGGGATTTCAAACGTCGCATCGCGCAACGCCGTATGACCGTTGCGATAGATTACCGTAGCGCCCTTTACCGAAATGCCCCCACCCGCGTCAGACGACGCGGGTGAATATCTGCGAGCCGATTGAAACGATTGGGCGTTCATTGCGTGATACCTTTGGCAAGGCCTTCCGCAACCCGGCTGGATGTGACGCGTAAGAGATCTATGTAGGTTGGGACTTCACCACTCGCGTCGGTAAGCGAGTCCACATAAAGAACGCCGCCATAACTTGCGCCGGTTTCCCGTGCGACCTGCTTGGCAGGATCAGCCGAGATCGTGCTTTCCGAGAAGACCACGCCGATCTTGTTCGCCCGGACCGCATCAATCACCTTGCGTACTTGTTGAGGCGTGCCTTGCTGATCTGCATTGATAGGCCAGAGATAAACTTCTTTCAGATCAAAATCGCGAGCCAGATAGGAGAACGCGCCCTCGCTGGACACCAACCAGCGCTTTTCTTCTGGAATGGCTGCAAGCTCGTCCTTAATCGGATCAATCGCTGCCTTGATTTGCCCCTTGTAGGTCTCGGCGTTTGCCTCATAGGTTTCAGCATTAGCCGGATCATATTTTACAAAAGCGTCGCGGATATTATCAACGTAAATCAGCGCCGCTGTCGGGGACATCCAGGCATGCGGATTTGGTTTACCCGTATAGGGCCCTTCAGCAATGCCCATCGGCACCACACCCTGCGAAACAACGACTCCTGGAACGTCTTTTAAATTGGCAAAGAACTTTTCAAACCAGAGCTCGAGATTGAGGCCATTCCATAAAATAAGTTGGGCACCCTGCGCTTTCTGGATATCGCCAGGCGTTGGCTGATAATTATGAATCTCCGCGCCTGGCTTGGTAATAGATTCAACAATCGCCGCATCACCAGCAACATTGCGCGCAATGTCGGCAATAACCGTAAATGTGGTCACCGCCTTGAATTTGTCCTGTGCCGCTGCGGGGATGATCGTCAAAATCATTCCCAAGACCGCGCCCATTATTCCGGTCAACACGGACCGCCTCACTCCATCCAGCATAGCCTCTCCTTATTGCAATTGAGTTGCAACTGCATCCTTAGCGAGGATCATCAATTATTGCAAGTGCGAATGATTTGCAAAAAGACCTGGCAGTATCTGTCAGGAATGAATTGTGAGCAGCTCGTACAACTTTGACAGAAAATGCTGGCATTGATATCTGTTCGCTCTTGCCGCCGCTGATCCCTACCTGACATTTCGCCAATTTAAGGACTGTGACGATGGCCGACACCGCTGCGCCGAACAATGGCGTTTCATCTTTAGCAATCGAAGCGCATGGGCTAACCAAAAATTTTGGCAATGTCCGCGCCGTGGACGGTATTGATCTTACCGTGCCGCGCGGCATGATCTTTGGCATCCTCGGACCAAATGGTGCTGGCAAGACCACCTTGTTACGCATGCTGGCGACGTTGCTGCCGGCAGATGCGGGATCGGCAAAGGTGCTGGGTTTTGATTTGAAGGACTCGCCTCACGAGGTGCGCGGATCGATTGCCATGACCGGTCAATTTGCCTCGCTTGACGAAGATCTGACGGGACGTGAGAATCTAATCTTGCTGGCAAGACTATGGGGTTTCCGCGGACGCAACGCCAAGAAACGTGCCGATGATTTGCTAACAGCTTTCGACCTGATGGATGCGGCTACCAAGCAGGTAAAGGATTATTCTGGAGGTATGCGCCGAAGGCTGGACATCGCCGCGTCGCTTGTTGTTACTCCCGGGGTTCTTTTTCTCGATGAACCAACAACCGGTCTCGACCCGATGGCACGCAAGAGTGTTTGGCGTATGATCCGCTCTCTTTCCGAGGCGGGCGTTACGATACTTTTGACCACGCAGTATCTTGAGGAAGCTGACCAGCTCGCCGCTCGCATCGCTGTCATCAATCATGGCAAAAAGATCGCCGAGGGCACCAGCCGCGAATTGAAAGCTGCAACTGGCTCCGGCTTTCTGCACCTGACATTGGTTGAGCATTCACGCATTGACGAAGCGGAGCAGGTGCTTGAAGAAATAACAGGTAACAAGCCCCAGCGAAGCTCGGAAGGTGCGGCCTTATCATTGATGATTGATACGCCTCAAAATGCCAATCGTGCTCTGGCCGCTTTAATAAAAGCCGACATCGAACTTGCTGATTTCTCTATGGGTGCGCCAAGCCTAGACGAAGTGTTTTTCGCTTTGACTGGCCAGATTACCGAGCCTCAGATTACTGACGGAGAAGCGTGATGGACGATAATAAGGCAACAGTTGCACTTATCCATGCTGCCCGCCCTCCTCAACCTTCAGCATTTTCCAATGCGCTTGTGTTTGGCTGGCGGGCAGTATTGAAATTTAAACATGTCCCTGAACAGCTTTTTGATCTGGTGATGACGCCGATCATGTTCACCCTGCTCTTCACCTTCGTCTTCGGCGGCGCGCTCTCAGGGTCAACATCAGCCTATTTGCAGTATTTTTTGCCAGGCATCCTTGTACAGACCGTGGTGTTCAATTCAATGTACTCGGGAATGGGTCTGAGTACAGATCTTGGCAAGGGTCTGTTTGACAGGTTTCGTTCATTGCCAATCTGGTCTCTCTCGCCTTTCGCCGGTCTGATGGTCGGCGATATCCTGCGCCATCTCATCGCGTCCCTGCTTATTCTGATAATAGGGATTATTCTTGGCTATCGGCCGGAAGCTGGGATTATAGGTATCGTCGAGGCTTTGCTGTTGCTTATTGTTATAGGTTTTGGCTTTGGCTGGATATTTCTGGTGCTGGGATTGGTCATGCGTACGCCCAATACGGTCATGACAATGGCGTTCACCGGCATCATGCCGTTGGTTTTCGCATCGAACATCATGGTTGATCCAGCAACAATGCCCAGTCTGCTTAGGGCATTCGTCGAGGTCAATCCTGTATCGTTGATGACGACAGCTATGCGCGGTCTTATGGCTGGCAATGCGACAATGGTTCAAATTGGCGCAGCATTGATCGCGCCTGTTCTATTGACCATCACACTCGCGCCGCTCACGCTTTGGCTCTATCGCCGTAAATAAACAGGCCAAAACAATCCGAGTGATTGAAATTGGGAACCGAATGTGAACATTCGGCTCCCAATCCTATCACTACCGACAGTACTGTCCGCCTATGTAAGTTTCTTACTCGCCATAAGGAACCCATATATTTTTGACTTGTACAGCCCGGCGCAAATATTCCTTGCCTTGCGCCTTGCCGCCCAGCCAGTCGCACTGACGGCCATTGCTGACCCATGTGGCCTTCAAATTTCCACATGAGGCTCGCTCCACCATGGCACTGCCTTCCTTGGAGCCGATATACCAGATCGCATCAACTTCATCATGTTCGGCCAAAGTTTTGGCAAGAACATCGCTTTCACCCGTGATGATATTAATCACTCCGCCGGGCACGTCGGATGTGTCGAGCACCTGATACAGATTGGTTGCAAGCAGTGGATGGCGAGCAGACGGCACGACCACCACACGATTGCCCATCGAAATGGCCGGAAGCACCAGCGAAACAAAGGACAGAAGCGGGTTTTCATCCGGGCAAACTATACCCACAATGCCAAAGGGCTCATTCATAGCCAGCGTCACATGGCGTGACTTGGTCGCGTGGACAGCACCATCATACTTGTCGGCCTGTGCAGCATAATAGAAGATGCGTCGCAGCGCCGTATCAAACTCTTCTGACGCCGCCTTGGCCGACACGCCGGTGCTTTCGACCAAAAGTGCTTCGAATTCCGCACGGCGGGCATCAAGATTTTCGCCAAGATAATAAAGCACCTGAGCGCGGTTGTGTGCAGTTGCACTTCCCCAGCCTCCAGCTTTAGTTGCCGCTTCTACCGCATTACGAATGTCTTTCCGATTGCCGATGCCGGCATGGCCGACGATCTGACCGCCTTTGCCAAGGACGGAATAGGAGTAGCCTCCGTCCGGCCGAGCTTGTTTGCCGCCGACATAGTTCTTGGCCGTACGGTCAATGGATCCACCCTGAGCAACCTTTGCATCTCCGTCCGGGGCCGCCGATAGTTTCAAAGGCTGTTCGGCCTTTGCCAGAGGCAAGCGCTTTTCCCAATCGGCGGTGAGATATTCATAAAGACCTTCGCGACCACCTTCCCTACCAAAGCCGGATTCGCGATAGCCGCCAAAGCCTGCGCCGGCATCGAGAAGATTGGTTGAGTTGATCCAGACAACACCAGCTTTCACCCGTGCAGCCATATCAAGGGCCAGGTTGATATTTTCTGACCAGATTGAAGCGGCAAGCCCGTATTTTGTATTGTTCGCCAAGGCAATTGCCTCGTCGGGTGTACGGAAAGTAGTCGTCGTCGCGACAGGACCAAATATTTCGACTTCGCAGACAGTCGACGCCGGATCCACATCCGTAAAGAAAGCTGGAGCAAAGAAATTACCTTTGGCCGGGAGTTTTACAGGCGCTTGCCAAAGTGTGCCCCCTTCTGTCTTGCCCTTTTCAACAAGCGACGTCACGCGTTTCAACTGACCTGGCGAAACCAAAGCACCGATATCCATTGTCTTGTCGAGTGGATCTCCAACACGCAGCGTTTCCATGCGTTTGCGCAGCTTGTTGTAAAAGCGCTCGGCAACACCTTCCTGCACAAGAATACGGGATCCAGCGCAGCACACCTCACCTTGATTGAACCAGATTGCATCAACGACCCCTTCAATGGCGCCGTCAATATCCGCATCTTCAAAAACAATGAAGGGCGACTTGCCACCGAGTTCCAAGGAGAGCTTTTTTTCCGATCCGGCAATCTGCTCGCGGATGATCCGGCCAACCTCGGTGGAGCCGGTAAATGCTACTTTGTCCACATCCTTATGGCCGCAAATAGCAGCACCAGTTGTGCCATCGCCATGAACAATATTCACCACACCCGCAGGCAGACCCACCTCATGGCAGATCTCCGCGAAAGCGATAGCCGTTAACGGCGTCAGTTCGGCAGGTTTAAGGACAACGGTGTTACCGGCAGCAAGTGCCGGAGCGACCTTCCATGCCAGCATAAGCAAGGGAAAGTTCCATGGAATGACCTGACCGCAAACCCCGACCGGAGAATATCCTTCGAATTCTGTCTCGACCATTTCTGCCCAACCGGCATGATGATAGAAATGACGGGCGACAAGCGGAATATCGATATCCCGCGTCTCCCGGATAGGCTTGCCATTATCCATTGTTTCCAACACGGAGAAAAAGCGCTCACGCTTTTGTATATGCCGTGCAATGGCGTAAAGATATTTGGCCCGCTCATGCCCGGGCAATACCGACCATTTTCCGAATGCTGCGCGAGCAGCCTTTACCGCCGCATCCACATCAGCGGTCGTGCCATGCACCACTTTTCCCAACGGAGAACCGTTTGCAGGGTTCATGACGGCAATCAGATCGCGACCTTCAATGCTGGTGAACTTACCATTGATGAAATGTCCGAAACCTTGGTTATTGGCATCGAGCCAGGCTTGAACGTCAGTATTACTTTCCGGTGCCGGGCCATATTCCATGGTGCGAAGAATATCCTTGATCTGTCCCATGTTTGATTCCTTAAGCGAGTGCATGGCGCGACGACGCGGCGTAGCGGCCCGTCACATAATGTTCGAGTTGCCGTTCGATATCTCCAAGCATCGAGCTGGCGCCAAGGCGGAAAAGATCCGGCTGCAGCCAGGGCAGGCCCAATTCCTCCTTCATCAGGATCAGCCAATTCATGGCGTCCTTGGCAGTCTTCATACCGCCGGCAGGCTTGAATCCAACGATCTGGCCCGAATATTCGCCAAAATCACGCAAGGCACGCAACATGATCAAACTGACAGGCAAAGTTGCATTGACATCTTCCTTGCCTGTGGATGTCTTAATGAAATCGGCACCAGCCTGCATTGCAACCATGGAAGCACGATAAACATTGCGTAGCGTATTGAGGTCGCCAGTTGCGAGAATTGCTTTCAAATGCGCATCGCCAGAGGCCTCGCGCATCTGCACGATCTCGTCGTAGAGCGCTTCCCAATTCTGCGTAAGAACCTGCTCGCGATTGATAACAATATCAATTTCCTTGGCACCCTCGCCTACCGCATATTTGATTTCGGCAAGTCGCTGCGGCAGTGGCGTCAAGCCAGCGGGAAAGCCGGTCGCAACCGATGCAACAGGAATGTTCGTTCCGCGCAAAGCCTTAACAGCGTGCCCAACCATAGTAGGATAAACGCACACCGCGCCCGTCGTGATATTGGCATCGCCAAGGCCAAGCGCTTCAAGTATGTCTATGCGAACCGGACGTTTTGCCTTCGCGCAAAGCCGCTGAACACGCCCTGCCGTGTCGTCACCTGCCAGTGTGGTGAGGTCAATACATGTGATCGCTTTTACCAGCCAAGCAGCCTGATATTCCTTCTTTACGGTCCGGCGTGTCGTCAGAGTGGCAGCACGGCGTTCCGTGGCAGAACGGTTGACAGCAATATCCTCAAACCACTCAGGTTTCAGTTCAGTGCCGGTGTTGCGCGCATGAGCTTTCTGCACGGCTAAGTGCGTGCCCTTGGCAACCGATAAGTCTTGCGTGTTCATCCACGACCCTTCCTGTGATCTATGAAGCGATTGAGCAAAATAGCTGCAACTATGATGAGTCCGGTGACGGTCATCTGATAGAAGGAGCCCAATCCCAGAAGATTGAATATGTTTCTAAGAACTTGAAGCAACATTACGGCAAAGAATGTGCCGAGAACACCACCGCGACCGCCAAAAAGGCTTGTACCGCCAAGGACAACTGCTGCGATGGCGTCAAGCTCCAGGCCTTGCGCTGCTGTTGGCTGACCGATGCGCAAACGCGATGTCAAAAGAATTCCACCGAGAGCCGCCATGAAGCCGGAAACAGCAAAGACGGCCGTGACAATCAAGCGGGTGGGTAGACCGGAAAGACGGGCAGCTTCCGGATTGCCACCTGTCGCAAACACATACTCACCAAAGACTGTAAGCCGCAGCACAAGCCCTGCCACAATGCAAAGGCCTATAAAGATCAGCCCCATGGACGAAATGGCAAAGCCGGGAAAGATTGGCACCATCGTTGAGCCGATGGCGGCAAAACCTTGCGGCAGCCCGCTGACTGGCACGCCATCGGTCAGAAGATAGGTAATGCCCCGGAAAGAGACGAGGCCGGCCAAAGTTACAATGAAGCTCGGCACTTGTGCCAGAGCGCTCGTCGCACCCATGGCTGCGCCACAGGCTGTTCCCGCCAAAACCGTTATTGCAACTGCGATGAATGGATCGAAACCGTTGGACATGAGTACTGCCACCAGCATACCGCACAGTGCTACAATGCTGCCCACAGACAAATCAATATTCCCTGTGAGAATGACAAAGGTCATCCCAATGGCAACGACGCCTACCACGGCTGCCTGTTGGAAGAGGTTGGCTATGTTTGCGAAAGTCAGAAAATTATCAGACAACGTTGTCGCGATCGCTACCACCGCCAAAAAGATGACAATGAAATTATACTCGATACCGAGATCAATGGCCCGTTTACCCAACCCCGGCGAAGGCAGCTGAGCGGCGGATATTGCTGTTTTAGACATGGTGTTCACCCAATATTGTAGCCCGCAGAATTGTATCGCGGTCGGTGATGGACGGATCATATCGTCCAATATTGCGGCCCTCATGGAAGACCCAGATTGCATCGCAGGCAGCATAGAGTTCTTCGAGTTCGCTGCTGGCAACAATTACCGCTGCGCCATCTTCTGCCAATTTATCCACCAGATTATAGAGATCGGCTTTCGCCCCAATATCTAGACCACGGCTTGGCTCATCCAGCAGAAGTACACGGGCGCCATTGATGATCCACTTCGCCAGGACAATTTTCTGCTGATTGCCACCGGAAAGCTGCACCACAGCCTGTTCCGGCTTGCCATACTTGGTGGAAAGACTTTGAAGGACCGGTGTTGCCTTCTGTTTTTGGAGCGAATGGCGCGTCAACCAGCTCTGGCGCATGGAAGGTAACGTCGCGTTTTTGTAGATCGGCGCGTGTAATATCAAACCCTCGGTCTTGCGGTTCTCCGGTACGAGGCCCAAACCACATCGAATAGAGTCTGCCGGATGACGTGGATGGAAGTTCTTGTCTTCCAGCAATATCTCACCTTCGAAATGGTGCGCTCCAAACAAAGCTTTCAGAAACGACGTGCGGCCTGATCCGTTAAGTCCGGTAAGGCCGACAACTTCACCCCAGCGCACATCAAGTCCAGAAATATTGAGACCCTCTGCACCACGCAGCCTGTTGACTTTCAACGCTACCTTGCCTGTAACCGGCTTGCGGACCTTACGTTCAATCAGCGAACGCTCCTTGCCTATGATGGCGGTAACAAGTTGCTCATCGGTGGTGTCAGCAATATCGTACGTTCCGATAGTCTTGCCGCCGCGCAAAACCGTAACCCGATCACCGATCTCACGCAATTCACCAAGCCGGTGACTGACATAAACAATTGCGACGCCATGCTTCACCAAATCGCGGATAACTTCGAATATGCTCTTCAGCTCAGTCTCATTGAGCGATGCCGAAGGCTCATCCATGATAATGATTTTCGCATCCATGGTGAGCGAGCGGGCGATCGCGGTCAGCTGCTGGTTGGCAACAGATAGAGTTTCAACACGCGCATCGGCGGCGAAATTTGCACCAACCCGCCGCAAAGCTTCGTGGGCGCGCTTGCGCCTTGCCTTGTGATCAATCAGACCAAACTTGCCCGGCGCATGACCGAGAAATAGATTTTGTTCGACAGTTAGTTGCGGGACAAGATCCAACTCCTGATAGATCATGGAAATGCCAAGTCGCGATGCTTCTGCCGGACTGCGCAATTCTACAGGATTACCTTCCAGCGCAAGCTGTCCGCCTGTTGGCCGAAAAGCTCCCGCTATGATTTTGAGCAGCGTCGACTTCCCGGCACCATTTGCCCCGAGCAGACAGTGGACCTCACCTGCACGGACTTCAAGCGATGCCGATTCCAGTGCAATAATGTTCGGCAGAAATGTCTTTGAAACGTTTTTAACCGTCAGAACGTCACGTGTCATTGCTTATCCCCAATGCGTAACGGGCGGTGGCCTCATCGGTAACAATGACCGATACGTAGCCGGCTTTTAACACTGAGGTTGCAATCTTGAACTTTTCCTCACCCGCGACCACACCAATTGACCACTGCTTGTTTTTCAGCAGTTCAAGGCGCATGCCAACGGTACGGTCATCAATCGCTGTATCAACGATTTTGCCATCCTTATCGACGAAGCGTCCGAGAATATCACCCACGGCGCCGGCATCTTTAAGCCGGTCTATATCTGCTTCATCCAGATAGCCGGAACTTAGCAGCACTGATTCATGGGTAATTCCGCCCATGCCAAAGCAGACAATATCAGCCTGCATGGCTAGCTTCAGTACACGTTCAATAATTGGATCTTCTTCAAGAACCTCGCGCGTGCTCTTTTTCCCGACAATAGCAGGAACAGGCAAAAGCGTTGCGGTGCCATTGCCAGCCTTGGCGAACTCTTCTGCCACGGCACTGGTGTGTGTTACCGTCGAGCGCAAATTGGTCGCGCCATTAACCAGCACGACATGCACACCAGGATTCCAATTATTGGGCAGAAAGCGCGCCACGGCCGACATTGTGCGACCCCATGAAACGCCGATCAGTTCTGCCTTTGGATTAAGTCCTGCCAAATACCGCGCGGCAGCCTGGGCAACACTCTCCATAAGCAGAGCTGAATCGGTTGAACCGCCCGAAGGAACGACAATTGCATCGCGAAGACCAAACTCCTGCTGCAACCTCACCTCGAGTTCCGTCTTCCGGTAAGCACGCGGCGTTATCTCAATCCGGACAACACCCAATTCCTTCGCCTCAGTCATGAGGCGGGCGATCTGCCAGCGGGTCAGACCAAGTTCCTTGGCGATCTCGCTCTGGGTTTTGTCGAGATCATAATAAAGCTTGGCTACGCGAACCATGAGATGTTCACGCTGCTCATCGGAGGGCAATCGTACGGACGGGTTTTGACGTGCATCGTTCATCGTTCGGCTCCTGCCCTTTGCCGTGCACTCAAGGCGTGGAGCACCGGCGTCAATGATTCCGTTGCATTTCTATAAAGTTCCATCGTCTCGCGATAGCGTTTTGACCGTTGCGCATCCGGAAGCATTTCTTTGGTCGGAGCAGCACAGGCTTCAGACGCAGTGATCAAATCCGGAAACAGACCGAGAGCATGGGCAGAACAGACGGCTGTACCGACAAGCGAAAGATTATCGTCATACGCAACATGTACCGAACGCTGCAGAGCATCCACTGTTGCTTGCAACCATAGTGGATTTTTACAGATGCCGCCGGCAACGACAATCCGCTCGACGTTGACACCGCGCTGTTCAAGGACAGCAACGACATTGGCTGAGCCTAATGCGATGGAATCAACGGCCGAAGCGTATAGGTCTGCCCGGTCGTGTCCAAGGGACAGTCCAAGTACGGCACCGCGTAGATCAGCGTCGCGGTATGGCGTACGGTTTCCCATCCAGTAGTCCAGAGTCAACAAACCCGAACCGCCCCCAGATGCATTGGAGGCCTTCTTGATCAGATCGGTATGTCCTTGCTCATCAAGGCCGAATAGCTTCTGGCTGAACCAGTTAAGGATCGAACCGGCCGACACCTGCCCGGCTTCTACCAGCCAAAGCCCATCCACCAACGCATTTGGATAAGGACCCCAGAAACCGCTTACGTCACTTTGTTCATTCAAATGGGTCAAATGAACAACTGATGTTCCGCCAATGATTAGCATTCCGCCAGCGGCAACTGTACCGGCACCGAGCATTCCTATATGGGCGTCGATACCGCCCTGCACAACGATTGCTTGTCCGGAAATACCCAAGGCATCCGCAATGCCTGGTTGCAAATTTCCGATAACATCGCCTACTGGAATAATCCGCTGCGGTAGTTTTTGCTGCAATCGGGAAATGCCAAGCGCATCATAAATTTCCGGAACGAAACTGCCGTTTTTGGAATCATAGTTCCACTTGCAGGCGGCATTCATGCGCGAGCCGGACCACTCCCCACAGAGCCGGAAATTGATAAAATCCAGCGCTTCGCAGATGACGTCCGCTTTCTCAAAAATCGCAGGCTCATTGGCAGAAAGCCACATCGCCTTGGGCACCAGCCATTCGGCAGCGTCGCCACCGCCGCTATAATCCATAACCGGATGTTTTACTGTTTCAGTGGCTCGGGCTTCTTCGCTGGCACGGCAATCCATCCATAGAATTGCCGGATAAAGCGGCTTGCTTTCCTTGTCACAAACGACAACCGAAGAAGCCGTTGTGGCCGCGCATACAGCTGCAATTTCGTTGGAGCCGCATCGAGCGATTGCCTCACGCCCAGCTGTCAGCACCGCAGCCCACCAGTCCTCAGCCTGCTGCTCTGCCCAGCCAGCACGCGGATAGGTTGTATCATAACTAGCTTCCGACAAAGAGAGCATTACTCTGCCCCCTACATCGTAAACTCCAGCCCTGACACCTCCCGTGCCGAGATCAAAGTTCAGAACCAATGTCACTCTTGTATCCTCCCTTTCCACACCATTATGGGCGGAACATCACTTTCGAGAAGAACATGGATTTGTCGGTCCGGAATTTTTCAAACATGCCTGGCAATTCAGCGAGATCAAGGTCGTGGGTGATCATAAACTCCCATTCGAGTTCGCCAGAGCCGAGTTTGTCCAATGTAACGGTCCACTGGCGACCAGGATATGGGGAGCCAAAGGAATTCCATGAACCGTGCAGCGATATCTCTTGGCGGAGAAAATGTTGGAACGTCTTGTTTTCCAAAGCCACTTCCGCAACCGGTATCCCAATGAAAACAACATGCCCGCTTGGCGCTGCCAACTTCACCGCCATATTGACTGACGAAGGATGCCCTGCAGCTTCGACAATTGTATCGCAGAGCAAATCAGCTGGAATCTCAGCACCGGCAAGAAACGTATGCTTGGCACCTGCACGCCGCGCCATCGCCAGTTTCTCTTCGGAAACATCGATTGCTACAACTTCGCTGGCTCCCATCAGCCGCATCCATTGGATAGCGAACAGACCAATGGGACCGCAACCGATGACACCGCCACGTTGACCCATTGTCATTCCGCCTGCTTTCCAGATCGCGTGGAGCGCAATTGAAGCAGGGTCGGTCATTGCCACCGCTCGCGGATCTATATTTTTTGGCGTCTTCAACAAATTGGATACCGGAACACAGACATATTCCGCATAGGCCCCATCACGGCGTGAACCGAAATAATCATAGTCCCGGCAGCGCGAAAACTGTCCCTGCTGACATTGGTCACATTTATAGCATGGCAGCATCGGTGGAATAGCCACAAGTTCGCCAATTTCGAAACCTTCAACGCCCTCGCCAATTTCGGTGATATGCCCGGAAAACTCATGACCGCAAATGAGCGGCATCTTGTGTGCGCCCTTGATCAGCATACGCGGCATGTCAGAGCCGCAAACACCAACAGCTGCAACCCGTATTTTCACATGGCCGGAAAGCAATTGTGGAATCGGGACATTTTCAAGACGAATATCGCCTGGGGCATAAAGTACTGCAGCACGCATCTGGTAATCCTTGGAATTGATAAAGAGATCGCGGGGCAGGATGTGCCCTGCCCCGCAGGCCTTGGGAGAGGCTATTACTGACCGAGAACGCTCGGGCGATATTCGGCAAAAAGTCCCTGACGCGGGAAATCAGCAACATTTTTGGAGGTGACAAGTGTCGAACCTGCATCGACGAATTTCGCTACTTCCTTCTTGGCAGATGCCTCCCGCGCGACCTGAATCGTAACGTCCCCGAGATATTTCGGATCGTTGAGAGCTGAACCGATATAGTTGCCACCATCGGCAATGATGCTCAGCGCTTCAGACAAGCCGTCAACACCCGCAACGAGAACATCATTCCGGTTATTCTCCTTGAGTACCTGCAAAGCTCCAAGCGCCATATCGTCATTATGGGCATAGACAACTTTAACATCAGGGTTTGCCTGCAACAGATCCTGCATAGCCGTTACCGCATTGGCGCGAATATATTCAGCATAAGGCCCCTCGACGATGGTGTGGCCAGTACCCTCCAGGGCCGCATGAAAGCCATCTCGGCGATCCATCATGACAGCGCCGCCAGCATCCCCTTGAATTTCAATAATCTTGGCCTTTTCAACTCCGTCCGCTTTCAATCTGGCTACGACAGCTTCACCGACCAATTGGCCCATTTTCTTGTTATCGCGACCCACATGAGCAGTTACACCAGTACCGTTAACGCTACGATCCACCGTGATCACCGGGATACCAGCAGCCACAGCTGCTTCGAGTGATGGAACGACCGCATCCGGGTTGACCGGATTGATAATGAGCGCATTGACGCCCTGTGTAATCAGATCCTGGATATCATTGTTCTGCTTGCTGACATCTCCGTTTGCATCAAGAAATATCAATGTATCTCCGCCCGCCTTAGCCGCGGCCTCCGCACCGGTTTTCAATTGAACATAAAACGGAGATTGCAGAGTTACCTGGCTAAATCCAATCTTCAAACCCTCAGCGTGAGCCGAGAGCACGGGCATTCCCAAACCAAATGCGAGAGCAAGCGTAAAAACAGAAGCAGCGGTTTTCGTAACGAAACGACGACGGTTGAGCATGGTGTTCCTCCCCAGAACTCTTCTAAAAACAACAAAAGTGAAAATAATTCACATTTGTAATAGCAAATAACCAGAAGCCCATCCGCATGTCAACCACGTTACATAGACAGTGGAATGTGCTTCCGCACAATGCGCAGTTCCCGGGGGGGCGGTCTAATGAAGCAAGCCGACGTGCTCGCTGCGAGACCGGCAAGTAGACACGGGCTTTAGGCGCCCGAAACCAGCTCAATGACCGCGATGATCAGCGGACGTAGCAACTTCTATTGATTGTCAAAGACTTACCAATTGCGAAAATATGTTACAGTTGTTGTGAGTTACGAAGACATCACTGTCTTTCATTTTCCGGCAAGGAGATACTTACCTTGAACTTAAGGCATCAGATCGTCGCACTGGCAATTGTTCCGCTGGTTCTGGCCATATTATCAGTAACGACACTGCTAACCTTGCAATCAACGAACCTAGTGCAAAGCAGTATCGATACATTTGAGCGCAATATGCTTGATGCAAAAAAAACCGAACTACTCAATCTTACCAATCTCGCTCTTTCAGCAATTCAGAACATTTATCAGTCGGCTGGCCCGGATGACGAGAATGCCAAGGAGCAGGTCCGGGCTATCCTCACGGGTTTGGACTACGGCAAGGACGGTTATTTCTTTGTCTATGATTATGACGGGAACAACGTTGTTCATCCGCGCCAAGCATTCCGTCCCGGCCATAATTGGCTCAGGTTGCTAGACCCCGATGGTGATCAGGTGATTGCCAATCTGATCGAGAAAGCAAAGCAGGGGGGTGGATTGCACCAGTATAAATGGGAGAAACCTTCTGCCGGAATCATGGCCGACAAGCTTTCATTCGCCGTTGGCCTTGATAAATGGAAGTGGATGGTTGGCACAGGGGTTTATTTGGATGATGTCTTTACCCAAACTGCCGCGGCCAAAGCTGATCTTCGCAGCAGTATCGGCAATACGTTTTGGACCGTTGCCCTTATCGCCTTGCCAGCAGTGCTTATTGTTTTTGCCACTTGCATGCTCTTGAACCTTCGAGAACGGCGGCTGGCTGACAGCAAGCTCAAGCAGTTGACCCAACGTGTCATCAACGCCCAGGAAGAAGAGCGCTCCAGACTTGCCCGGGAGCTACATGATGGTATTTCGCAAAATCTTGTCGGCGTACGGTATGCGATTGATCTGGCAAGCAGGAAGGTTAACAGTCAAAGCCTTGATGCGGCAACAGCAATCAACCGCGGAGCCGAAGCACTTAATGGCGCTATCAAAGAAGTTCGAAGGCTTTCGCATGATTTGCGCCCTCGTGTTCTTGACGATCTTGGCCTGGCACCTGCCCTCCAGGCACTGGTGCACAATTTCACTGAACGGACTGGCATCGAGGCGAATTTTTCGTCGATCGATTATAAAAACATGCTTAAAGCGGAGGCGAGCACGGCACTTTATCGTGTGGCACAGGAGGCTTTGAACAATGTCGAGCGTCACGCTGCCGCAACGCGCGTTGACATCATTGTTTCCACGAACGCTGGCCGTATACAAATGGTCGTTTCCGATAATGGAAACGGCTTCAGTCAGCCCCCCGGCAAAGACAAGTCTCCGCGTCTTGGCGGACTCGGTTTGCGCAACATGCAAGAGCGAATGGCCCACTTTGGCGGTTTGCTCCTGGTGAAATCAGATGTCGAGGGAACCACTCTTACTGCTATGCTGCCAAAATCCGCCATGCTGAAATCCAAGCCTGCGGCAAATGCTGCATGAACAAGACCCACCCAATCAAAGTACTATTGGTTGACAACCATCCCCTTGTCTTGGACGGTCTGCGCGCATTGCTGGAGACCTATCCGCATATCGCTGTTGTGGGTGTTGCGCGGCTTGCACGAGAAGGTTTGGAAATCGCGCAATCGACCCTACCGGCCGTGGTCTTGATGGATATCAACATGCCACAAATAAACGGTATCGAAGCTATTGAATTGTTCAAAGAACAATTGCCGGATACCCGCATTCTGATGCTCTCCATGCATGACAGCCGCGAATATATCTCCACTTCGGTCATGCACGGAGCTTCTGGCTATATTTTGAAAGACGTTTCCACTGACGAAATAGTCTCGGCCATCGAAGCTGTGGCGACTGGAAAAACCTATTTTTCATCTGGCGTTGCGGATGTACTGCTTGAGCGCAGAACTGCCGAAAACGCGCTGCCTTTAACAACACGGGAACATGACGTACTGCTGTTGATAGCAGCAGGCAACAGCAATCGCGATATCGCACTTGCTCTGGGGATTTCAGCAACAACGGTTGAAACGCATCGCAAGAACATCAAGAAAAAATTGAATATTACCTCCACGGCAGGTCTGACCCGTTACGCCATTGAGAATGGACTCGTCAGCCAGTCGGGTCCGGATACCCATTAGTGGGTAGACAAGTCCATTTGTTTATTTAGATGGCTTGTCCCAACTGACATCGCGACATACGAGTTCGCCAGGCCGGAACACGCTAGGGAAGCGCTCGGTCACGGGAGGATGCCAATGTCAGTATTATTGTCCGTGTCGCGTGCCATTGATGCGATCAACACCTTTGTCGGCAAGGCGGTATCATGGCTTGTTCTCGCCGCAGTTCTCATCAGTGCGATCAACGCAACAACCCGTAAACTCTTCAATGTCAGCTCAAATGCGTGGCTAGAGGCGCAGTGGTATTTATTTTCCGCGGTCTTTTTACTTGCTGCCGGCTACACTCTGCTTAACAATGAACATGTGAAGGTCGATCTGATCTACGGTCAGATAAAACGAAGATCGCAACTCTGGATTGAGGTTTTTGGAACGCTTTTCTTTCTCTTTCCCTTCTGCCTCATCACGATTTACCTCTCCTGGCCTGTGGTTCTTTCAAAACTAGCCAGCGGCGAAGTCTCAAACAATACTGGCGGCCTGCTTTTGTGGCCGGTATGGGCGTTGATACCCGCGGGCTTCGGCCTTCTTGCTCTTCAGGGGCTTTCCGAGCTGATAAAACGCATCGCGATCCTCAGGGGTCACATTCCTGACGCCGTGGCAATTGCCGACGCTGACGCTGCTATACTCTAATCCGGGAACAATCATGTTTGCCATCATCGCGGAAAATCTCGCGCCAATCATGTTCCTGTCACTGATTGTCGTATTGTTGCTGGGCTATCCGGTGGCTTTTGCGCTCGCCTTTGTCGGCTTTCTCTTTGGCTTTGTCGGAATTGAGATGGGTCTTCTACCCATCAATCTTTTCGGCGCTATTCCCGACCGTATATTTGGTCAGATGTCCAACGAGACTTTGCTGGCAATTCCCTTCTTTACCTTCATGGGACTGGTACTGGAGCGAAGCGGTATGGCCGAAGAATTGCTGGACACTATCGGCCAACTCTTTGGCCCGGTCCGTGGCGGCCTTGCATTTGCAGTCATTTTCGTTGGAGCAATTCTCGCAGCAACCACAGGCGTGGTAGCAGCTTCTGTTATTTCCATGGGGCTTATATCGCTGCCAATCATGCTCCGTTATGGATATGATCGCCGCGTAGCGGCAGGCACTATTGCAGCGTCGGGAACATTGGCTCAAATCATTCCCCCAAGCCTTGTGTTGATCATTCTTGCCGACCAGCTTGGCCGCTCCGTAGGGGACATGTATAAGGGTGCATTGGTCCCCGGATTGATGCTTGTCGCCGCCTATTCGGCCTACATCATTGTCATGTCATTCATTCATCCGACACGAGTGCCCGCATTGCCTGCCGAGGCACGAACCTTGCGCGGGTGGAAGCTACTTCAAAAGGTAATAACGTCTCTGGTGCCTCCGCTGGTGCTGATTTTTCTGGTCCTGGGGACCATATTTATCGGTCTGGCAACCCCGACCGAAGGCGGAGCCATGGGAGCAGTGGGTTCTTTGGCACTCGCTGGCCTCAATCGAAGGTTAGACATGCCGATGATAACGTCTGCGCTCTATGCAACAGCCAAGCTTTCTTCTTTCGTTATTTTCATTTTGCTTGGCGCGCGTGTGTTTTCGCTTACTTTCTATGGTGTGAACGGCCATATCTGGGTTGAACACCTGATGACGTCCGTGCCCGGCGGCGTCATTGGCTTTCTAATCATCGCTAACCTTTTAGTTTTCTTCCTGGCGTTCTTTCTTGACTACTTCGAATTGGCGTTCATCATCATCCCGCTATTGGCACCGGTCGCTGATGCGTTGGGCATCGACCTCATATGGTTCGGCGTCATGCTGGCGATCAACATGCAGACCTCGTTCATGCATCCGCCGTTCGGTTTCTCGCTGTTTTATCTGCGATCGGTGGCACCGTCGCGCGCCTATAAGGACAGGGTTACGGGAGCCACAATTCAGCCCGTCACGTCAGGACAGATTTACTGGGGAGCACTGCCCTTCCTCGGTATTCAGTTGACGATGGTCGGACTCGTCATGGTGTTTCCACAGCTTGTGACCCACTACAAGTCCAATGCGCTAGCGGTTGATCCGGCGAGTATCCAATTGAATGTTCCTATGCCCGGTGCCGGTTCTACAAATCCATTTGGAACGCCGCCTCAACCATTTGGCGCACCTGCCCCGTCTTTCGGTGGCCAAGCGCCCTCGCCACAAGCCCCATCGCCCCCTGCCTTTGGTTCGCCCACGCCAAGTTTTGGTCAACCCGTCAAACCACCAGCCAACGCTCCCCAGTAATTAATTGGCAGCGCGTTTGTGAAAAACATCTGCAAAATCCAGGAGGAACATCATGACACATAAAATAGATCGCAGAAGCTTTTTGACTAAAACAGCAATTGGCGGCGCTGCCACGGCGGCCGCGGCCACTCTTGCCGCTCCAGCAATCGCACAGGAATTGCCCACGTTGCGTTGGCGCCTGACCTCAGGATTTCCAAATAATCTCGATACTATTTATGGCGGCGCTGTTGTTATGGCAGAGGCGCTGTCCAAGATCACGGAAGGTAGATTCCAAATTCAAGTTTTCCAAGCCGGCGAACTGGTCCCTGGCGCACAGGCACTTGATGCCGTCAAGGGAGGCACGGTCGAGATCGCGCATACATGTGGATATTATTTTACAGGCAAGAATCCAGCATTTGCTATCGGTTCGACAATTCCTTTCGGCTTGAACGCAAGACAACAAAACGCGTGGCTCTATCATGGTGGTGGCAATGAACTTTACGATGAATTCCTCGCGGATTACGGCGTTGTCGGGAAACCCGGCGGCGGTACCGGCGCCCAGATGGGAGGCTGGTTCCGCAAGGAGATCAACAGCGTTGCCGATCTTAAGGGCATCAAAATGCGCATTGCAGGCGTGGCCGGGGAAGTGATGTCAAGGCTGGGCGTCGTGCCTCAGCAGCTCCCGGGAGGCGATATCTATCCTGCTCTGGAGCGTGGCACGATCGATGCCGCCGAGTGGGTCGGACCATACGACGACGAGCGCCTGGGCTTTTATCAAATCGCACCCTATTATTATTATCCAGCTTACTGGGAAGGCGGACTGACTATCCATTTTTACATCAACAAGGGCCAATATGAGGCACTGCCTGAACCATATAAAGTGGCGCTAGACACTGCTTGCAAAGCAGCCAACATCAACATGCAGGCGCTGTATGATGTAAAGAACACAACGGCCATTCGCTCGCTAGTGGGCAAGGGCGTCCAACTTCGCCCTCTTCCACGCGATGTGATGGATGCTGCCTACAAGGCGACCTTCGAGTTGTATAAAGAATACAACGCCAGTAATCCTGCATGGGCTAAAATATATCCTGCGTGGAAGAAATTCCGTGATGAATCTTTTGAATGGTTCCGCGTGGCCGAATATAGTTATGATAGCTATGTTTATACGGCTCAGGCATCAGGTAAATAAATAATCAAGGCGACCCGGCACTCGGTGCCGGTCGCCACCCCGCTTGGGTCAGGATCTGCTTTCATCCTTTGAATATTGTAAATTGTGATCTCGATGTATTGAACTTAACGCGTTCCACGTCTAAACGCCTTCGCTCAGATCACGGGAGGCAACCTTGAAGATTCTTGCAAATTTTTCGGCATTCATTGGCAAGACCTTTGCGCTATGGGTCATAATATTTGCTGTTCTCGGCTTTCTGTTTCCCGATACATTTAAACAGCTGACGCCTTATATCGTAACCCTGCTCGGCATCATCATGTTTGGCATGGGTCTTACCCTTTCATTGGACGATTTCAAGGAAGTAGGAAAACGTCCTTTTGAAGTTCTTATCGGCGTGATGTCCCAGTTCATCATAATGCCCTTGCTGGCTGTTTTGTTGACTAGAATTATTCCCATGTCCCCTGAAATTGCAGCCGGCGTCATTTTGGTAGGATGTTGTCCTGGCGGCACGTCAAGCAATGTTATGACCTATTTGAGCAAGGGCGACGTTGCACTGAGCGTTGCCTGCACAAGCGTCACAACATTGACCGCACCCCTTGTCACGCCATTTCTCGTTTGGCTTTTTGCCAGTCAATATCTACCCGTTGACGCCACGGCCATGTTTATCAGCATTCTCAAGGTTATCCTGTTGCCATTGGCGTTGGGCTTCCTGATGCAAAGACTTCTTCCATCGATTGTCAAATCGGCGGTGCCGGTATTGCCTCTCGTTAGCGTGGTGGGCATTGTATTGATCGTTGCAGCGGTGGTTGGTGCAAGCAAGGGCGCCATCCTCCAATCTGGCCTCATGATTTTTGCAGTCGTTGTCCTTCATAATGGACTGGGTTACCTGCTCGGTTTTTTTGCGGCCCAAGCCAGCGGGCTTTCCTTGTCGAAACGCAAGGCAATTGCCATTGAGGTTGGCATGCAGAACAGCGGCCTGGGCGCCGCACTCGCCAGCAGCTATTTTTCTCCGGTTGCCGCAGTTCCCAGTGCCATCTTCAGCGTATGGCACAATATTTCCGGAGCGCTGCTCGCCAATTACTTTGCAGGCAAAGAAGAAGCATGAATTGTAGCCAGTCCTGCATACGCGTGAGCGCGTATGCTAACCAGAAACTGGCATGGGAGGCGATCGTTTGAGATCTCTTATTTGCCTTACGAGCACGGGCGCGATCAGCAAGGCCCCGATAAGGGAGGAGTAGAGCTCCGGTACTACGAGCAGGATTGCCGCAAGGATAAGCAATACTTGCTCCCATAATTTTGTCCGGACCAGCATAAAGCCGGACAGTGCAGCGCCGAGACAGGTTATTCCGAGCATACAGCCAAGGAAGGCCGTGAAAAAAGCGCTCCAGGTAAAATTGGCCGTAACCAACAGCAGCGAGGGTGAGAAGACGAAGACAAAGGGTACCAACACCTTACCCATGCTTAGCCGGAACGCGGTGTTTCCTGTTTTGAACGGATCTGCGCCCGCCATGCCAGCTGCAGCGTAGGCCGCCAGCGCGACTGGCGGTGTAATGTCGGCCAGAACTCCGTAATAGAAGACGAAAAAGTGAGCCACTATCGGCTCAACGCCAAGTATTCCGAGTGCTGGGGCCGCAATGGTCGCCATGATAATATAATTGGCAGTGGTCGGAATTCCGCATCCCATAAGGATGCAAACAATGCCGGTCATGACGAGCGTGAAGAGCAGCGTTAGGGACTGGGGGGCGAACATCATCGTTGGCAACACGGTACCGAACCAGCTTGCCATTTCTGCAGCTGTTGATGTGACGATGAACGATATTTTGAACCCGACGCCGGTTAAGGTTACGACACCAACGACTATACCGACCGTGGCAGCGGCGGCCCCAACTGCCAGTGCATATTTTGCTCCATCGCGAAGGCTTTCCAGAACCTCGCTCACCGACATTCTTTTGCGCGGGTTAAAAAGACCAACGAGAATACACAGCGTTATGCCCCAGAAAGCTGCCAAATAGGGCGTATATCCTACCAGAAGTATTCCTATCAGGACGATGAGTGGAATGACCGTCGGCCAATCCCTCTTGAAGGCTTCTTTTAAGTCGGGCATTTCGTCGGCCCGCATACCGCGGAGACCCGTACGCTTTGCCTCGAAATGTACCTGAACGAGAACCCCGAAAAAGTGCATAAATGCAGGCACAATCGCGGCGAGAATGATCGTTGTATAGGGTAAATCCAAAAATTCGATCATCAGAAAAGCCGCCGCACCCATTATGGGTGGCGTAATTTGCCCACCTGTTGAGGAGGCCGATTCTACGGCGGCTGCGAAGTGCCGCTTGTATCCGAGACGGATCATTGCGGGTATCGTCAACGAACCAACCGTTACGGTATTGGCGACGGAGGAACCGGAGATCATGCCGAAAAGCGCCGAGCCAAAAATCGAAACCTTCGCTGGCCCACCTGCATAGCGGCCGGCAACCCACGCCGCGCAATCCAGAAAAAGTTGCCCGAGACCAATTCGTGTAGCGAATACGCCAAAAAGCACGAAGTGAAAGACATAGGTGGCGACGACACCGAGGGCGATACCGTAAATACCTTGCGTCGTCAGATATAGGTGATCGACAAGCTGGGAAACGGTTGCACCCGGATGTATCAAAATGCCAGGCATTGAGGGCCCATATAGCGCATACGCAATGAACAGAAGCGCGATGATTGGCAGCGGCCATCCGACGGAGCGGCGCGTTGCTTCAAGGAGTACCACAATAAGCAGGGCTCCGAGGACTACGTCTGTCTTGGTTGGGTTGCCTACTCTAAATGCTAGATCATCGAGCGGTATCAAAGGAACATGCGCAACCGCGACTACCGCGCCGATAGCAAGAAGCCAGTCTAGTACAGAAATACCGAGCGGGCGCCACAGTGAAGCGCTAACTGGTTTGTCGTAACCTTTGCGGGAGAAGGGAAAAACCAGAAAAACCAGACCCAGCACAAAGGACAGATGGATGCCCCTGTGCACCATTTCAGAAAGAAGGCCAAAACCAGCCGTATAATAGTGGAAGAGCGACAGTGCCACCAAAAGCCCACCGACGAGCCGCGCCGCGATTGGAGCAAGCGGCCGAAACCGAATCTCAGAATCGAACTGTTCTTCAAGTTCCCGTGCTTTGGCCTCGTCCAGCTCCATTGGAGATAAAGGTGGTCTCTCAGCCGAAGGAATGGGCATCCCGTGCTCCGTCGCATTTTCTGTGGCAGGTCATGGCATACGGCTTAAAGCCGCATGCGCAGCAACTGAAGTGTCCGTTCTATTTCAGAACGCCTGCTTCCTTGTAAAAGCGTTCGGCACCTGGGTGAAGAGGTATTCCAAGTCCGGTCGTTGCATTTTTCAGGGTTATCAGCTTTCCCTTTGCATGGCCTGCATCAAGTGATGCGCGGGTAGCGTCATTCCACATTACCTTGGTAATATTATAGACAAGTTCCTCTGGTTGTTTTGCGCTCGTTACCCATTGGGCAGCAACTGAGATCGTCTCTGTTTCGGCAACGTCCTTATAGGCACCGGCCGGTACCGTATCTTTCGCAAAGAAGCTGTTTTCCGACAACAGCTTGTCAGCCTCGGGGCCGTTGATCGGTACAAGCGAGATACCGCTCGAGGTTGCCAGTTCGGATATAGCTCCCGTGGGATAACCGCCCACGAAGAAATAGGCATCCAATGCACCATCGCGCAAACGATCTCCTGCTGGACCGGGCTTCAGGTGTTCGGCTTTAATGTCCTTCTCGGTAATGCCATATGCAGCAAGCACAATACGTGCGTCCACAATTGTTCCGGATCCTGGCTCGTCCAATGAAACGCGCTTACCCTTCAGATCGGCAACAGACTTTATATCTGCATCCTTTCTGGCCACTAAATGGATTGTTTCAGGATAGAGCGTTGCGATCAATCTCAGATCATCTACTTTGTTCTTGCCTTCATAAAGGCCCGTGCCGCTATGCGCCCAATAGGCAACATCGGACTGGGTAAAGCCTGATTCCAAAGCTCCGCCTTGAATTGCATTGATATTTGCGACGGAGCCATTGGATGAAACGGCAGTGGCAACCAATCCCGGTACGCCCTTGTCGCCAGCGCCGGATATGGCGTTCGCTATCAGACCCCCAATCGGATAATATGTACCGGCTGTCCCGCCAGTGCCTATGCGAAAGAAGGCTGGTGTCTGTGCAACAGCGATCGCAGTGGCAAAACATAGTGAACCGACAATGGCCCCTACCGCCAACGACTGGACGTTCTTGAGAAATTTCATGGGGTTCCCTTTATGGTTGTGAACCACAAGGATCGTAATCCAGAATTAAAATGTCAACTGTTCTCTTATGCAAGTCTTTTGGGGTTACTGGTGATGTGTCGCAACTTGGCAGCTTATAGAGCTGGATTACTGCTGGTTGCTTGCTACTTGGCTTGTTGGGCTGTGCTTTGGGGGATGTTGAGTTATTGGTTGCGGGGACAGGATTTGAACCTGTGACCTTCAGGTTATGAGCCTGACGAGCTA
>NZ_JBBCBK010000009.1:2500-6293 GCF_037203905.1 Phyllobacterium sp. CCNWLW109
AGAAGATAAGTTCGGATTATTCCGGATGTTCAAGGATTTGCACCTTTGTGTGCTGATCTGCCGGCCTTATGGCCATGAACGCCGGGTAATGTCGTCAGGGGTGCTCATCAAAAGCCTCTGACTTATGATTGGCCGCTTAACCGCAGAGCCATCGAATTTATCTCAAGAAGCTGGTCTTTTTTGTCAAATCGATTGTTGCTGGGTGTTTTAGCAGCCTGTTGGTATCCCCCACAGGTGCAAGATGCTCGTTAAGGCAAGGATGGATATTGGCAATGAGAATGATCAAGTGTCTTAAGGGCATTTGGTGGATGCCTTGGCATGCACAGGCGATGAAGGACGTGATACGCTGCGATAAGCGTCGGGGAGGTGCGAATACCCTTTGATCCGACGATTTCCGAATGGGGAAACCCACCTTAGATATCTAGAAAATTTGAGTTGTTGGACGAATGTTCGAAGAACAATTCATTTTTCTAGATATCATAATAAGGTATCTAACTTTCGAATACATAGGGGTTAGAAGCGAACCCGGGGAACTGAAACATCTAAGTACCCGGAGGAAAGGACATCAAACGAGACTCCGTAAGTAGTGGCGAGCGAACGCGGACCAGGCCAGTGGCTTTTGTGAGACAAGTGGAACACCTTGGAAAGGGTGGCTAGAATGGGTGATAGCCCCGTACACGTAATGCGAACAAAAGTCCTTGAGTAGGGCGGGACACGTGAAATCCTGTCTGAACATGGGGAGACCACTCTCCAAGCCTAAGTACTCGTGCATGACCGATAGCGAACCAGTACCGTGAGGGAAAGGTGAAAAGCACCCCGACAAGGGGAGTGAAAGAGATCCTGAAACCGAATGCCTACAAACAGTTGGAGCCCAAGATTTGTTCTGGGTGACAGCGTACCTTTTGTATAATGGGTCAGCGACTTAGTCTGACGAGCAAGCTTAAACCGGTAGGTGTAGGCGCAGCGAAAGCGAGTCTGAACAGGGCGTTCAGTTCGTTGGATTAGACCCGAAACCAAGTGATCTAGCCATGAGCAGGTTGAAGGTAAGGTAACACTTACTGGAGGACCGAACCCGCATCTGTTGCAATAGATTGGGATGACTTGTGGCTAGGGGTGAAAGGCCAATCAAACTTGGAGATAGCTGGTTCTCCGCGAAATCTATTTAGGTAGAGCGTCGATCGAATACCTTCGGGGGTAGAGCACTGGATGGGCTAGGGGATCTCACCGATTTACCAAACCTAACCAAACTCCGAATACCGAAGAGTACTAATCGGCAGACACACGGCGGGTGCTAACGTCCGTCGTGAAGAGGGCAACAACCCTGACCACCATCTAAGGTCCCTAAGTTATGGCTAAGTGGGAAAGGATGTGAGGATCCCAAAACAACCAGGATGTTGGCTTAGAAGCAGCCATCATTTAAAGAAAGCGTAACAGCTCACTGGTCTAAATAAGGGTCTTTGCGCCGAAAATGTACCGGGGCTAAAGCCATACACCGAAGCTGTGGATTTGCATGTAAATGCAAGTGGTAGCGGAGCGTTCTGTAAGCCGTTGAAGAGGGACCCGTGAGGGCCTTTGGAGGTATCAGAAGTGAGAATGCTGACATGAGTAACGATAAAGGGAGTGAGAGACTCCCTCGCCGAAAGTCCAAGGGTTCCTGCTTAAAGTTAATCTGAGCAGGGTTAGCCGGCCCCTAAGGCGAGGCCGAAAGGCGTAGTCGATGGGAACCACGTTAATATTCGTGGGCCTGCGGGTAGTGACGGATCGCGTATGTTGTTCCTCCTTATTGGATTGGAGGGGCTTCGGGGCGGTTCCAGGAAATAGCTCCCGCGTATAGACCGTACCCTAAACCGACACTGGTGGACTGGTAGAGAATACCAAGGCGCTTGAGAGAACTGCGTTGAAGGAACTCGGCAAATTGCACGCGTAACTTCGGAAGAAGCGTGACCCTTTTTTACGCAAGTAGAGGAGGGTGGCACAGACCAGGGGGTAGCGACTGTTTACCAAAAACACAGGGCTCTGCGAAGTCGCAAGACGACGTATAGGGTCTGACGCCTGCCCGGTGCTGGAAGGTTAAGAGGAGAGGTGCAAGCTTTGAATTGAAGCCCCAGTAAACGGCGGCCGTAACTATAACGGTCCTAAGGTAGCGAAATTCCTTGTCGGGTAAGTTCCGACCTGCACGAATGGCGTAACGACTTCCCCGCTGTCTCCAACGCAGACTCAGTGAAATTGAATTCCCCGTGAAGATGCGGGGTTCCTGCGGTTAGACGGAAAGACCCCGTGCACCTTTACTATAGCTTTACACTGGCATTCGTGTCGGCATGTGTAGGATAGGTGGTAGACTTTGAAGCGGGGGCGCCAGCCTTCGTGGAGTCATCCTTGAAATACCACCCTTACCTATATGGATGTCTAACCGCGGTCCGTTATCCGGATCCGGGACAGTGTATGGTGGGTAGTTTGACTGGGGCGGTCGCCTCCTAAAGAGTAACGGAGGCGCGCGATGGTGGGCTCAGACCGGTCGGAAATCGGTCGTCGAGTGCAATGGCATAAGCCCGCCTGACTGCGAGACTGACAAGTCGAGCAGAGACGAAAGTCGGTCATAGTGATCCGGTGGTCCCGCGTGGAAGGGCCATCGCTCAACGGATAAAAGGTACGCCGGGGATAACAGGCTGATGACCCCCAAGAGTCCATATCGACGGGGTTGTTTGGCACCTCGATGTCGACTCATCGCATCCTGGGGCTGGAGCAGGTCCCAAGGGTATGGCTGTTCGCCATTTAAAGCGGTACGTGAGTTGGGTTCAGAACGTCGTGAGACAGTTCGGTCCCTATCTGCCGTGGGTGTAGGAATATTGACAGGATCTGTCCCTAGTACGAGAGGACCGGGATGGACGTATCTCTGGTGGACCTGTTGTGGCGCCAGCCGCATAGCAGGGTAGCTATATACGGACGGGATAACCGCTGAAGGCATCTAAGCGGGAAACCCACCTGAAAACGAGTATTCCCTATCAGAGCCGTGGAAGACCACCACGTTGATAGGCCGGGTGTGGAAGTGCGGCAACGCATGAAGCTTACCGGTACTAATAGCTCGATTGGCTTGATCATTCTCATTACTCATATCCATCGCAAAGCGATGAAATAGATTGTCTCACGCGCCCTATCGCACCTTTGGTGCGGGCGCTGCGACAGCGCGCCGGGCAACCGGCGACGGCCAAGTCGGCCTTGTGGGCAAATGCCCGCAAGATCGATCATCGCCAACAATCAAGACAAACAATTCCAGCTTCTTCATTTTGTTGCGCTTTGCTGACCTGGTGGTTACAGCGGGGTGGCTGCACCCGATCCCATTCCGAACTCGGCCGTGAAACGCCCCTGCGCCAATGGTACTTCGTCTCAAGACGCGGGAGAGTAGGTCGCTGCCAGGTCTGCTAAACGCAACAAAATGCTGCTCAAATCACACAACAATACATAACAGACCAATCAGGCCGCGCCAGAATACGTTCAGGACGCGGCCTTTTTGCTTTTGGCAAACATTCCGGGTAATCTGGACAATACCAAAAGCACAATGGCAATGGCAGCAATGCCCTCCTGCCACAAAAGGGTGGAGCAGCACCCCGTCCGAAAGCCGAAAAAGCACCTTCGCTTTTGAGGCCGGACAAACGGAGAAGTCCGGGCTGCAAACGGCGTCAGCGCCGGTCTTGGTAACGCGGGGTGGAGCAGCCCGGTAGCTCGTCAGGCTCATAACCTGAAGGTCACAGGTTCAAATCCTGTCCCCGCAACCAATAACTCAACATCCCCCAAA
>NZ_JBBCBK010000010.1:0-3042 GCF_037203905.1 Phyllobacterium sp. CCNWLW109
TGTTCTTTGAAAACTAGATAACAATAAGTAATACATTCACATTGAATGCAATGCAAAGTTCATCACACATAGTGATTCTTTCTAAAGTAAGAAATGGTTAAGTTAGAAAGGGCGCACGGTGGATGCCTTGGCACTAGGAGCCGATGAAGGACGGGACGAACACCGATATGCTTCGGGGAGCTGTAAGCAAGCTTTGATCCGGAGATTTCCGAATGGGGAAACCCACTGCTCGTAATGGAGTAGTATCCATACTTGAATACATAGAGTATGAGAAGGCATACCCGGGGAACTGAAACATCTAAGTACCCGGAGGAAGAGAAAGCAAATGCGATTCCCTGAGTAGCGGCGAGCGAAACGGGAACAGCCCAAACCAAGAGGCTTGCCTCTTGGGGTTGTAGGACACTCTATACGGAGTTACAAAGGAACGATATAAGCGAAGAGGTCTGGAAAGGCCCGCCAAAGAAGGTAACAGCCCTGTAACTGAAATGTTGTTCTCTCCAGAGTGGATCCTGAGTACGGCGGAACACGTGAAATTCCGTCGGAATCCGGGAGGACCATCTCCCAAGGCTAAATACTCCCTAGTGACCGATAGTGAACCAGTACCGTGAGGGAAAGGTGAAAAGCACCCCGGAAGGGGAGTGAAATAGATCCTGAAACCGTGTGCCTACAAGTAGTCAGAGCCCGTTAAAGGGTGATGGCGTGCCTTTTGTAGAATGAACCGGCGAGTTACGATCCCGTGCAAGGTTAAGCAGAAGATGCGGAGCCGCAGCGAAAGCGAGTCTGAATAGGGCGCATGAGTACGTGGTCGTAGACCCGAAACCAGGTGATCTACCCATGTCCAGGGTGAAGTTCAGGTAACACTGAATGGAGGCCCGAACCCACGCACGTTGAAAAGTGCGGGGATGAGGTGTGGGTAGGGGTGAAATGCCAATCGAACCTGGAGATAGCTGGTTCTCTCCGAAATAGCTTTAGGGCTAGCCTCAAGGTAAGAGTCTCGGAGGTAGAGCACTGATTGGACTAGGGGCCCCTACCGGGTTACCGAATTCAGTCAAACTCCGAATGCCGATGACTTATCCTTGGGAGTCAGACTGCGAGTGATAAGATCCGTAGTCGAAAGGGAAACAGCCCAGACCGCCAGCTAAGGTCCCAAAGTATACGTTAAGTGGAAAAGGATGTGGAGTTGCTTAGACAACCAGGATGTTGGCTTAGAAGCAGCCACCATTTAAAGAGTGCGTAATAGCTCACTGGTCGAGTGACTCTGCGCCGAAAATGTACCGGGGCTAAACGTATCACCGAAGCTGCGGACTGTTCTTACGAACAGTGGTAGGAGAGCGTTCTAAGTGCTGTGAAGTCAGACCGGAAGGACTGGTGGAGCGCTTAGAAGTGAGAATGCCGGTATGAGTAGCGAAAGACGGGTGAGAATCCCGTCCACCGAATGCCTAAGGTTTCCTGAGGAAGGCTCGTCCGCTCAGGGTTAGTCGGGACCTAAGCCGAGGCCGAAAGGCGTAGGCGATGGACAACAGGTTGATATTCCTGTACCACCTCCTCACCATTTGAGCAATGGGGGGACGCAGGAGGATAGGGTAAGCGCGGTATTGGATATCCGCGTCCAAGCAGTTAGGCTGGGAAATAGGCAAATCCGTTTCCCGTAAAGGCTGAGCTGTGATGGCGAGCGAAATTTAGTAGCGAAGTTCCTGATTCCACACTGCCAAGAAAAGCCTCTAGCGAGGTGAGAGGTGCCCGTACCGCAAACCGACACAGGTAGGCGAGGAGAGAATCCTAAGGTGATCGAGAGAACTCTCGTTAAGGAACTCGGCAAAATGACCCCGTAACTTCGGGAGAAGGGGTGCTTCTTAGGGTGTTAAAGCCCCGAGAAGCCGCAGTGAATAGGCCCAGGCGACTGTTTAGCAAAAACACAGGTCTCTGCGAAGCCGTAAGGCGAAGTATAGGGGCTGACGCCTGCCCGGTGCTGGAAGGTTAAGAGGAGCGCTTAGCGTAAGCGAAGGTGCGAATTGAAGCCCCAGTAAACGGCGGCCGTAACTATAACGGTCCTAAGGTAGCGAAATTCCTTGTCGGGTAAGTTCCGACCCGCACGAAAGGCGCAACGATCTGGGCACTGTCTCAACGAGAGACTCGGTGAAATTATAGTACCTGTGAAGATGCAGGTTACCCGCGACAGGACGGAAAGACCCCGTGGAGCTTTACTGCAGCCTGATATTGAATGTTGGTACAGCTTGTACAGGATAGGTAGGAGCCTTGGAAACCGGAGCGCTAGCTTCGGTGGAGGCATCGGTGGGATACTACCCTGGCTGTATTGACCTTCTAACCCGCTGCCCTTATCGGGCAGGGAGACAGTGTCAGGTGGGCAGTTTGACTGGGGCGGTCGCCTCCTAAAATGTAACGGAGGCGCCCAAAGGTTCCCTCAGAATGGTTGGAAATCATTCGCAGAGTGTAAAGGCACAAGGGAGCTTGACTGCGAGACCTACAAGTCGAGCAGGGACGAAAGTCGGGCTTAGTGATCCGGTGGTTCCGCATGGAAGGGCCATCGCTCAACGGATAAAAGCTACCCCGGGGATAACAGGCTTATCTCCCCCAAGAGTCCACATCGACGGGGAGGTTTGGCACCTCGATGTCGGCTCATCGCATCCTGGGGCTGTAGTCGGTCCCAAGGGTTGGGCTGTTCGCCCATTAAAGCGGTACGCGAGCTGGGTTCAGAACGTCGTGAGACAGTTCGGTCCCTATCCGTCGCGGGCGCAGGAAATTTGAGAGGAGCTGTCCTTAGTACGAGAGGACCGGGATGGACGCACCGCTGGTGTACCAGTTGTTCTGCCAAGGGCATCGCTGGGTAGCTATGTGCGGACGGGATAAGTGCTGAAAGCATCTAAGCATGAAGCCCCCCTCAAGATGAGATTTCCCATTCCGCAAGGAAGTAAGATCCCTGAAAGATGATCAGGTTGATAGGTCTGAGGTGGAAGCGTGGTGACACGTGGAGCTGACAGATACTAATAGATCGAGGACTTAACCTATATTCTAATGTGAAGC
>NZ_JBBCBK010000011.1:0-2953 GCF_037203905.1 Phyllobacterium sp. CCNWLW109
CAACAGGCGATTCCAACGTTGAAAGCTGACTGTCCAACATCGAAACCGGCATAAAATGACCCGTGCGCTTACCCATGTGCGATCGTAGAACCTCGACTTCGCCATCCAGGAAAATGAATGCAAGCGGTCCGCCAGCTTTCTCTCTCAAACGTTCGCGATAGCTTTTTTTCAAAGCTGAGCACGACACTACAAGCCCATTTTCAGCTTTGGCCAGTTCAATGCCAATTTTGTCGAGCCACGGCCAGCGGTCATCATCCGTCAATGGAATGCCGGAAGACATTTTTTCGACGTTACGTTCGGGATGAAGCGTATCGCCTTCCAAAAAAGGAAGCTTTAAGGCTTCGGCGATCGCAACTCCGACGGAGGTTTTTCCCGAACCGCTCACGCCCATTACTATAATGCGTATCATATTGAAGCTGTAATCCCGCCATCGATGTGGATAACTTGCCCATTAACAAAGGACGAGGCATCACTTGCCAAGAATATTGCAGCGCCAACCAATTCTTCAACATTTCCCCATCGTCCTGCCGGGGTCCGTTTCTCCAGCCAAGTGGAGAACTCCGGATCATCGATCAATGCTTGATTTAATGGAGTTTTGAAATAGCCGGGTGCGATAGCGTTGATTTGCAGACCATATTTCGCCCAATCCGTGCACATGCCTCGCGTCAAATTACGAACAGCGCCTTTCGTTGCCGTGTATGGCGCTATGGATGGCCGGGCCAGTTCACTCTGAACCGAAGCAATATTGATAATCTTGCCGCGGCCTCGCTTGATCATGTGTTGAGCAGCGCTCTGGCCTGCGTAGAAAACGCTCGAGATGTTTGTTTGCAGCAATTGCTGCCATTTATCATCCGGAAAATCCTCCAGGGGAGCACGAAATTGCATACCGGCATTATTGATGAGAATATCAATCGGACCGATCTCGGCCTCGATCTTATCAATCCCCGTCTTGACCGCACCAATATCGGTTACATCGAAATGCGAGGTATGCGCCTTATACCCCTCAGCACTGAGTTCGGTGACGGCTGCTGCAAGTTTTTCCAGGTTGCGGCCGTTGAGGACGACCGTCGCACCATATGATGCGAGACCTTTTGCTAAAGCGAAGCCGATACCTTGACTGGACCCAGTAACGAGCGCGAGGCGCCCCTCAAGATTAAACAATGAGTAGGGCATGTGGACGTTCCTCTTATTCGCTTCTTGTGAGCGGACGAATATTCCGGCGTGCTCGATAAGCTTAACTAGCAGTCCTTTACGCAGCTTTCTACCCGGCCAATCAAGCTCCATATAGCCGAAAAGCCAAATGTTCTGGATTAACCGTTGAAACGCTTGTCTCCTATGGTATTGATTCAACTGAACAGAACGAAAGAACACAATCATGACATTGCACCAAAATCTGATCGACGGCGAATGGGCCGGTGGCGACGCCATTGCCAATATCAATCCTTCCAACACCAATGATGTGGTTGGGGAATATGCGAGAGCGACGGCTGAGGACACGTTACGGGCCATTGCTGCTGCAAAAGCGGCCTTTCCTGCTTGGGCGCGTTCTGGAATTCTCGAACGTCATGCAATCTTGCGCAAAACTGCAGATGAGATCACTGCCCGCAAGGATGAACTTGGCCGATTGCTCTCTCGGGAAGAAGGCAAGACACTGGCCGAAGGGATTGGTGAAACTTTGCGTGCAGCGCAAATCTTCGACTTCTTTGCCGGAGAAGTGTTGCGGCTTGCAGGCGAAGTTTTGCCAAGTGCTCGTCCGAATATCGGTGTTGAAATTACGAGAGAACCGGTTGGCGTTGTCGGCATCATCACCCCGTGGAATTTCCCCATTGCGATTCCTGCCTGGAAGATTGCACCTGCTTTGGCTTATGGAAATACTGTTGTGTTTAAGCCAGCGGATCTCGTACCGGGCTGCTCTTGGGCAATTGTTGATATCCTCCATCGTTCGGGTCTACCAAAGGGTGTGCTTAATCTTGTCATGGGCAAGGGTTCAGTTGTAGGGCAGACAATTCTCGACAGCGCCGATGTCAATGCGATCACTTTCACCGGATCTGTCGGTACGGGAAAACGCGTCGCTGCAGCATCAATTGAGCATATGCGCAAATTCCAGTTGGAGATGGGCGGTAAAAATCCATTTGTTGTTCTGGATGATGCCGAGCTTAACGTCGCGGTCGACGCCGCTGTAAATAGTGCGTTTTTCTCAACCGGTCAGCGTTGCACAGCGTCTTCTCGAATCATTGTCACCGAGGGCATCCATGACCGATTCGTTGCTGCTGTTTCGGAAAAACTGAAAACCATCATAGTTGATGATGCTTTGAAGGCGGGGACGCATATTGGCCCCGTTGTCGATGCGAGCCAGCTCAAGCAGGATGAAGATTATATTGCTATCGGTCAAAAAGAGGGTGCAAAGCTCGCTTTTGGCGGCGAACGGCTGACACGGGATAATCCCGGCTTCTATCTGCAGCCCGCTTTGTTTACGGAAGCGACGAATCAAATGCGTATTTCTCGCGAAGAAATATTTGGTCCTGTCGCCAGTGTCATCCGCGTCAAGGATTATGAAGAGGCGCTGCATACAGCAAATGATACGCCTTTTGGCCTCTCATCGGGCATTGCGACGACGAGCCTGAAGCATGCGACTCATTTCAAACGCAATGCCGAAGCTGGGATGGTAATGGTTAACCTGCCCACTGCCGGTGTTGATTTCCATGTGCCTTTCGGCGGACGTAAGGGATCAAGCTATGGCCCTCGTGAGCAGGGCAAATACGCTGCCGAGTTTTATACGACGGTGAAAACCGCCTATACGCTGGCCTGATCCTCGTCGCAGGATCTATGTGAATGTTGAAGGGGCGTTGCGCAGGCAGCGCCCCTTGTTTTTTGCCCTACATTTTGTTGAGTTATCCCCAGGGATTGGGATTTGTTTTATAAAAGTTAGATTTTGGGGATTTTTTTGAGAAAG
>NZ_JBBCBK010000012.1:0-1893 GCF_037203905.1 Phyllobacterium sp. CCNWLW109
CTGCTTCGCGCTGGCTGATCATTCCACTGTGACCGATTTGGCAAGGTTGCGTGGTTGATCGACATCAGTGCCCATAAACACGGCGGTGTAATAAGCCAGCATCTGGATTGGCAATGTGTAGATAATGGGCGTGATGATTTCGGGCATGTCGGGCAGAACAATTGTATGCCAGGTTTTCAAACTATTGGCCGCAGCGCCCTTTTCGTCGGTAATGAGGATGATCTTGCCGCCACGCGCCGCTGCTTCCTGCATGTTGGATATGGTTTTTTCAAACCAACGATCATGTGGAGCAATGACAATAACCGGCATCGATTCATCAATCAGCGCGATTGGTCCATGCTTTAATTCGCCTGCGGCATAGCCTTCTGCGTGAATATAGGAAATTTCCTTGAGCTTCAGCGCTCCTTCAAGAGCCAATGGATAATTCGTGCCACGGCCCAGATAAAGCGCGTGCTTGACCTGGCTGAGTTCACGGCTGATCCCCTCGATCTGGCTCTCAAGTTTCAATGCCTGGGTGGCATAACGTGGGATCTCGGATAGCTCACGCACAAGCTGGCGTTCTTCCTGATCGGTGATGGTCCCACGCATTTTGCCAGCAGCGACGGCAAGGGAGGCCAGAACGGAAAGCTGGCATGTAAACGCCTTGGTGGATGCGACACCCACCTCTGGTCCGGCAAGAGTCGGGAAAATTGTGTCTGACTCACGCGCCATCGTCGATTCTTTGACATTGACGATGGTGCCGACTGTGAGGCCCTGCTCCTTGCAATAACGCAACGAGGCCAGCGTATCGGCTGTTTCTCCCGACTGCGAAACAAACAGAGCAAGACTGTCTTTCGACAGCGGCATTTCGCGGTAGCGGAATTCAGAGGCAACGTCGATGTCTACTGGTAACCTTGCAATGCGTTCAAACCAGTATTTACCAACGAGACCGGCATAAAAAGCAGTGCCGCAAGCCGAAGCTGCAATCCGGTCGACTTTTGCAAAATCAATCGGCGCGGCATCGGCCCGAATGGTTCCGTTGGCAAAATCTAGATAGTTGGCAAGCGTGTGAGAAATAACTTCCGGCTGCTCATGGATTTCCTTTTCCATGAAATGTCTGTGATTGCCCTTGCTGACCAAAAATGCCGAGCCGGCGGATTTTTGCATGGTTCTATGCACTGTTGCGCCGGACTCATCGTAGATCGTCACGCCGTTACGGGTCAAAACTGCCCAATCACCATCTTCAAGATAGGATAGATTATCCGTGAAGGGCGCGAGCGCTATAGCATCGGAACCCAAGTACATTTCGCCTTGCCCGTACCCTACGGCAAGCGGCGGCCCGTTGCGGGCTGCAATCAGCAAATCCTCCTGTCCCTTGAACATGATGGCGATTGCAAAAGCGCCCCGCAACAAGGGCAGTGACTCTCGAACAGCTTCGATCGGGGCAAGGCCACGATCTAAAGCACGCGTCACCAGATGGGCGACAGTTTCTGTGTCTGTTTCCGTTTCGAAAACATAGCCGTCAGCTTCCAGCATGGAGCGAAGCTCAGCAAAGTTTTCGATAATCCCATTGTGAATGACAGCAAGGCGCGGCGTTGTATGTGGATGAGCATTGCGGACGATGGGCGCGCCGTGCGTGGCCCAACGCGTATGGCCAATACCAATTGTTCCACCAAGCGGGTTTTCTTTGAGCAGGTTGTCGAGGTTTATAAGTTTGCCTTCGGCCCGGCGACGGTCAAGCAGGCCATTTTCCAGCGTTGCCACACCAGCAGAATCGTAACCACGATATTCGAGCCGCTTGAGCGCATCGACCAGAAGGGGGGCAACCTGTTCCCGTCCGATGATTCCTACAATTCCGCACATATAAAACTCCGATGCCTCAATTTACCATTTCTGCCTATGACGCGTCGCCAT
>NZ_JBBCBK010000013.1:0-1574 GCF_037203905.1 Phyllobacterium sp. CCNWLW109
TGTAGCCGCAAAGTTAAAGTGTCCTGTTTCTGCAAAGTAGAAACGTCATTGTGCCACCTTCTCGTTGATTGCAACGAGATTTGGGATGCGGATTTTGGGACTGATTTTAATGAGCGAGCGCGAACTGCATCGAATTGAAGTTTTATCGGAAGTTGTTGAGCGACGGCGCACCATCGCATCGGCAGCGATTGTGCTGTCGCTGAGTGTGCGTCAGGTGCAACGGCTCATGCGAACATTCTGTCTTGAAGGTGCCCCAGCGTTGCGTCACCGCAGTCGTGGCCGACGGTCGAACAACCGGATCAATGATGGAGTACGTGATCTGGCGCTGCAACTGGTGCGGGAACGCTATGCGGATTTTGGTCCGACGCTTGCGGCTGAGAAGTTGATCGAACAAGGATTTTCGGTATCGCGCGAGACGCTGCGCAAGTGGATGTCGGATGATGGCTTATGGCTATCACGCAAACAGCGCCGGACGTTTCGCCAGCCACGGCTGCGGCGCGAAGCCTATGGTGAGTTGATCCAGATCGACGGCAGCGATCATCGATGGTTCGAAGAACGCGGCGATCCATGCACGTTGCTTGTTTTCATCGATGACGCAACAAGCAAACTGATGCAGCTTTTGTTTGTGCGCTCGGAAAGCACCTTCACCTATTTTGAGGCTTTAGAACTTTATCTAAAGTCTCACGGACGTCCGGTCGCATTCTACTCCGACAAGCATTCCGTGTTCCGCGTAGCGAAGAAAGAGGCCATAAATGGTCAGGGCATGACGCAGTTCGGACGGGCGTTATCAGAACTCAGTATTGAGATATTGTGTGCCAATTCGAGCCAGGCGAAGGGTCGGGTCGAGCGAGTAAACCGCACATTACAAGACCGATTGGTCAAGGAGTTGCGGCTGGCAGGTATCAGTGACTTGGCTGCTGGGAACGCCTTTCTGCCGGGGTTTGTGGACGCGTTCAACGCAAGGTTTGCTGTTTCTCCGATCAAGCCAGACGATTTGCATCGGTCGCTCAATGTCGTTCCGGACCGTTTGCGGGAGATTCTGTGCAAGCGGGAACAACGCTACGTTGGTGAACAGCTGACGTTTTCCTATGAACGCAAGCGCATCATGCTGGAAGAGAATAATATTACGCGTGGTCTGGTTGGCAAATACATTGACACCTACGCTTTTGCGGATGGACGTCTGGAGATGCGTTGGAAAGGCCTCCCTCTTCCCTACAAGATGTTTGACATGGATCAGCGTGTGACCCACGCAGCGATCACCGAGAACAAGAGGCTGAGTGATGTGTTGTCGGTTATCAAGGCCCAGCAGGATCAGATGCAGCCGTCAACGGTAAAGACCAACAGTGAGATTATCAGCTATAAAAAAAGTGGACGCAAACCACCAGGACGAAAGGGCTGGGTTGATCAGATGATTGAGCGCCGAGCCCGTGATCAAATAGAAAGTGCTCGTTCAGTTGTCGCCGGTTCGGGCTGCGATATTGAGGTCTCCGCCCTACCCGGCGACGCGCCTCGGCGCATATCAGGATGACATTTCTACTTTGCACAACAGTCGACATTTCAACTTGGTCGCCACA
>NZ_JBBCBK010000002.1:0-630274 GCF_037203905.1 Phyllobacterium sp. CCNWLW109
AGCGCCAGGCAATCATACGCTCAAAGGCTGAGAATGGCTTTGAACCAGAGGGCGCGGTCGCTGTTTTTTCTGTCATAGAATTCAGTCTGATGCTGTTAGATGACGACTACATTGCGGCGATTAGTGAACCCAAATCCTAAAGCAAGAGCGGTTCTTTCTCTATCTTCTTTGTTGCGGTATAACGAACTAAATTGTTGTCGGGCAGCGGCCGTGGCAATTGAAGCGCTTCTTGGTCCGGCTCGTTTCGCGGATCGGTCTAAGCTATCTTCTCGATATCATAGCCAACCAGCATGCGCTTATATCGCGGCACCCAAGTGCCTCTTCTACTCTGTTCTGGCGTTATCCATTCCCCGTCAAGGGCTTTAAGAAGCACTCGGCGTTTCGCTGTTTTGCAAACATATAGACAATGTAGCGATCGGGATGAACATAAACATTCCGGTTCAATCGATAGCAGCCAAGCGTTTTCGACAAGAAACCAACCCTGTCAAAATGCAACCCCACATCCTCACAATGCAGCGCGACCCGAAAAGGATATTCCTTCGATCAAAGTGGGTGGCGGCTCGCCTCTGCTTCGGGCCGCCGCGAAAGCTTTGGCTTCCAACCACGGGCATAACCGAAGCCCATCGCAAGCGAAGCATATTCGAGTTCTTTTATCAGGAAGCTGCGCTCATCCATCAGCTTGGCGATTGCTGCCTGCACGTCACCGCCATGTTCCGCTATAAGCTGGTCGGCTTCGTTCCCATAATCTTGCTCCGGTTCTTCCATGGCTTTTCTCCATTGAGACAAGCCTGTCCGCCCCCCACTACAGGCAGGTTTGATAGTCTTAAATTGTGTTGAAGCAGCCGCAACCTGCTGCGATGTTCCTAAAATGTTCTTGTTGGCGAATAGAGTCAAGGATGAACTTGCCGCATGCCTGCACTCATGCGTTGCCTCGATCGGGTTTAGTGTCCCATTTTATTTGACGGCCCGAACTTGCCTGCTCTTCGATTCTCGAGAAGCGGATCATGAGGTCGGACCTCAACCCTGCGATCACAGCGGTAGGCCTTGCCGAGATCAGATGAGATTTCAACCTCACAAAGAGCATGCGTCGGACCCAACATGGAAAATCTGATCCTGGCATCCGCGAGCCAGCTACGCGGCATCTCATTCGCATCAGCCGCAACACAGCTCCTTGATAATAAGTAGTCGAGGCGCCAAATCTGGAGTGCTCCGACAACGTTGCCTCCCTCTCCAACTGTAGCCGCAACTCCCGTTGACCGGTTTTAGTCAGGAAGGTTGCGTATTGCCCTAGAGCCCAGTAACCATCTAGATCGTTGTACCTGCTGACGAAGCTATCAAGAATATCGTGGCAAATTCCCTTAAATTGCTTTCTTCTCGGCATTGAAAATCCAAAACAGGCGCTGCGCGGCATCCAACATTTGAGTCAAAGCATATCAAAATGTTTCCACGTATCAATCGCCTCAAATCGTGGTTGCGGCGCATGTCGCCATTACGGTCAACGGTTAATGGCACGGATGCCGAGCAACTATATTATCCGAGTATTTTGTGAGGGGCGCATCGCTTGCAATTAAGATGCTCAGCACCTCCATGGTCCGCTTCCATCGGCGCCGCGGCGGTGAAAGGCAGGCGATATTATTGAGGTGGATTGCGGACAATATTGAGTGCCGCTATGCTTCCCAGATGCTCCCGCTTCTCAAACCCACCTCGAGCCTTGGCTTCACCTTCGCACTTCTCGCGTTCAGCTTAACTTGCGCTGATGCTGCGAGCGCTTGCCAGAGCCTCAACCAAGCATCGGAGCGCGGAAAGCTGCAACAGCTTCTGTCATCTTCGGGCTTTTCAAAGGACGAGGGGGCTTATTTGTTGGCTGGTGCAGAACAGCGGCTAAAGCAGGTGCAGTCTGGCGCTCTCAATGCGCGCGGCGTTCAATGTGGAATTAGCACAGTTCGTGCCCACATCCTCGGCTGCATGAACAGCACACTTCCCTCTGTTATCCGAACAACTCCAGCGGATAGAAAGTCAAGCAAAGCTCTTTGGGGACGGGAGGGCCTTTCTGCTCGAGGCGCAGGGTTCATCGGAATGTTTCACGCGTGCCGTGGCAGCGCCATGGAGGCTTTCCTGTCTGACTGACTTAGTAAGAATGTCAGAAATGGATCACTAAGGTGGGCTTACACCAAATCGCGGAATGACATCATTGAAGTTTCAACTTTACTGTTTGGCGCATGACCTCTGTCGAATTTTGTTCCAAGCAGTTATTCCCAGTGTTGTCATCAACAACTCCAAGCTTCCCCTAGTTCGATGGGGGCTTTTTCCCGGTGGCACGGATAGTTTTGAGCATCTGAACGATAGCGACTGGTGGAGAAGTGTCGATTTCTTCTGGTGGCATCTTCTTAAACTCTATGAGCCAGTCAAGATACCTTTCTACAAGCGCCTTGATCTCTTCGAAGTTTATCGCGATTTGCTGAACTTCACTTGCCCGCAGTCCTCACTCTTCGAAGTTCAATAGATATCTGTCGATGACATTCTCCGGAGTCGTATCTGCACGGGCCATATCTCCCATATCTGCAGATTGGTATTTCGGAACCAGCCTTGGCCCATTTTCAAAATGCACGATTTCGAAATGCGCCAGTTTATTCCTAGACTTGCTGGCCGATATGATCTTTTCAGAAATTTTCGACCACAACTTTATCGCTTCGGCATCCGCTATTTTTAACGGCACGATCTGTTCTACAATTCTGAGCTTGGTATTGAGGTTGACGATGTTCGACCAAACAATGCTCGCGGGTTGCGGAGACGGGGCTCCCATACAGCGCCAGAGGACGTTGATGACAGAACCCTCAACACGTGACCAATTGTGAAGCGCTGTTCCTACCCAAAGCAGGATCAGCTTTGTCACTTGGTCTTTATCTACAACGCTCTTCATAGAGCAGGATCATTTGCAGAGGATTCTAGGGCCGTCAATGTGAATTCGAAAACATAATCAGTCGTCAGGAATCGGCCTCTTGCGCCCATAGTGCTTGTTCGGTGGAAATCAGGTCTATCAAGCGCAAGTCCTCAAACATCGGCGCGTCCAACGATCTGGTCTTGAACGTGTCGTACTCTCGATTGTAGGCGGTGATGAAAGGCTTGATGGTCTTTTTGGTTTCGTCGCGTAATTCGTCCCTACGCACTTCGCGAGCCAAGATCGCAACGATTACTGCGTTGATCACTTCTCGTTTTATCATTGGAGGTAGATCTATGTTCCGGGTGAGGAGAGCGATAATTTTCTGGGGTGTCTCTTTTAGTACTCGTTTGGCTCCATTGCGCTGGACTGTTGCCCTCCGGTTGGCAAGGCGAATACCTGTTAGTTCCGAGGTTAAGTAAGTTTTGTTCGGCTTTGTAAGCCACTTTTTCGCCTCCCTCGATCGGATTTTGTCACGTAATTTTTTGGCATGGCCCGCTTCGGTATTATTCTTCCATCCCTTAGCCCAAGCATTGTGGTGGTCGCGGTTCTTTACTAACCAGTTCCATTTTTGTGCGGCGACTTTTTCGGGATTAAGCAGTTGGAACTTTTTGCGATATGCTGCGCGCTTCGCACGCGCATCTTCTACGTGCTTATCCAGACGGTCTATTGCTTCTTCTCTCGGAAGCAATTTCAGTTCGGCAATGAACTTCTGTGACAGATAGAGTTTTACCATAAATCCCCCTCCTGGGGACTTGATAGATCACCGCCGGCGCCAAACAGCAACCAACCTCACGGCGCGTGAGGCAATGATACCGTCAATCCATCTCACGTGTGAGTACTTGGTGAGTTTTGAATTACAAGGGAAAGGGTATTTCCTTAAAACTCCAGAAAGACTGGCGCACCCGACAGGATTCGAACCTGTGACCTCTGCCTTCGGAGGGCAGCGCTCTATCCAGCTGAGCTACGGGTGCATGAGGCTGCGACAGCTCGCATGCGCGAAGCGGTTCTAGCCGATGCGCGTCAAGGCTTCAATGGCGAATTTTGAATATGAACGGTATTAAGGTTCTAGCGCTCTCATTGGCGCTGCGCTGAAGTGGAGGAGAAATTATGATCACACTTGGTCCAGCACTGGCGTTCGTGAAGACTTGGACGGCGCAGAACGTTCACCTTGATAAGCTTGGTGATGCGGAAAAGCGAGGAGAGGAGCTTGCGCGCGCGTTGCTCGCCGATGCAAAGGCTGCTGGCTATAACGAGGCGGAGATCGAAGAGGCAGTAGGGGACGATGTTGTTGATTACATGATCGAGGCTCTTGGCAAGGCGGGCGATCCGAAAGTCGGCGGGTCGTAGACGCCCCGCAGGGCATCCTAGCTTTCAACGCCGCCGTCTTATCCCGTTTGAGACAAAATATCAGCAAGGCGTGCTGCCTGCGGTGTGAGGTCACCGAAGCGACGGGCACAGAGACACAGGCGGCGTGTGGCCCAATCATTGCTAAGAGGAACTATCCTCAATTTGCGCGTGCGAGAGGCCTTGCGTGCCGCCCCTGCTGGGACAATGGCAATTCCAACATTATTAGAAACAAGTTGGATGACAGTTTCCAGCGTTGTCACACGCACCCGAAAGTTCACGTGGCGTCCGAGTTGTGCTGCCCGCCGAATGATGTGCTCCTGCAAGGCATTGCCGATGTTGAGGCCGATGAAGGGTTCGTTTACCGCATCCTCGAAGCGGATTGAGCGGGCACCGGGAGCAAATGGGGAATTATGCGCTGCGATGATTGCGAGGCGGTCGGTGCAAAAGGGCCGTTGTTCGAGATTCGACAGATCGGCCCAACTGGCAGCAATGCCAAGATCCGCATAGCCATTGACAAGCTTTTCAGCAATCAGGTGGCTGGGATGTTCCTCAAGGTCCACATCAATATGAGGATTTGCCATGAGAAAAGTCGATAGAAGTTCAGGAAGAGACTGTGTAGCCGCCGCCGTATTTGCCAGTAGACGAATGCGCGCCCTGAAACCATCGGCGTGCTCGCCAAGATCCCCTGTCATGGCCTCGATCTGATTCTGAATTGTTCGCGCGTGATGAAGGAGTGTATGCCCAGCCGAGGTGAGGGTGACGCCGCGCCGTTTCCGCTCAACCAGCGCTACGCCAAGCATATCCTCCATGCCCTTGATGCGGGCACTTGCCGATGCAAGCGCGAGGCCCGAGCGGTCTGCACCCGCAGTGATGCTGCCGCTTTCAGCGATATGCAAAAACAACCTCAGGTCAACCAGATCAAATCGCAAACCAACACCTCGTGACTTCGGCCATAACGAAGGCTGGCCCGGGCAATTCCAGATTGTGGACTTGATAGGGAAAGGTCAAGAGTCGGCGTGGAATAGCTCAAAAGAACAGGAAGTGCTGCTATGATGGAAGTCGCCGGAAATCTGGTCAATCTCGCAACCGGCCATCTTATCTCCTTTCCGATGATCTGGATTACCGTTGCATCGGTGTTTTTGTTGGCCGGCCTTGTAAAGGGTATCGTGGGAATGGGCTTGCCCACCGTCGCAATGGGCCTTCTGGCAATTACCATGCCTCCCGCACAGGGCGCGGCAATCCTGATTATTCCATCCTTCGTCACCAATATATGGCAGTTGCTGGCAGGCCCATCGTTCAAGCGGCTTTTCAAGCGTCTCTGGACCATGATGGCGGGTGTTGCTGTTGGAACCGTTGCTGGAAGCGGTTGGCTGACAGGCGGTCACACCGGCGTTGCGCTCTCCGGCCTTGGTGCAGCTTTGACGATCTATGCAATGCTGGGATTGCTACAAGTCAGGTTTCAGGTGAGCGTGCGTTATGAAAATCTGCTCTCGCCGCTGGTCGGGCTGATAACGGGGCTCGTGACCGGTGCAACCGGCGTATTCGTTATTCCGGCGGTTCCTTATCTGCAGGCGTTGATGCTGGAAAAAGAAGAGCTGATTCAGGCATTGGGGCTGTCATTCACAGTATCCACGATCGCGCTGGCTCTTGGGCTCGCGCTGCATGCCGATGATCAAATGGCATCTGTGCCGTTGCTTGGTGTCTCGCTGCTTGCGCTGATTCCCGCTTTACTGGGCATGTTCATTGGACAAATGCTTAGAGCGCGAATGAGCGCCGAAGCATTCAGGCGTGTCTTTTTCAGCGGGCTGCTATTGCTCGGCATATATCTGGAGATCACGTCCCTGAGCTAATGCACGCTATGATGGAAAAAACCGGTTTCAAGCATTGAACCGAAGCGAAGAACACCGCACTCTCGCCTGGCAACAAAGGAGGAGATGTGAATGTTTCGAAATTATATGATTGTGCCGTCATTCAGAGCCACGATGTTTAGTACGGTAGCGATTCTTGTAGGGGCGACATCGCCCATGATGGCGGATGAAAGCACATATCCGCATGGCAATGAGCCTATTGGGACTGTCGAACAGGTTTATGATGGCGCACTCTTGCCGGATCTGGCTGTCAGCACCTACCGGAACATTGACCGGCTCTTTCCAACACGCACGATCAAAGCCGGAACGAAGCCTCTCGATCTTCCAAAAGCTGACAAGCAGCTCACGAATGTCAAATTCAAGTATGAGGAAAAGGATTACGATCTCTACGATTTTGTGGCGCTGGACAATATTACAGCCATGCTCGTCATCAAGGACGGCAAGATTGCCTTTGAAACATATCAACGCGGCAATACAGAAAAGACACGTTGGATGTCGATGTCGGTGGCAAAGTCCATCAGTTCTACCCTTGCGGGCATTGCGATAAAGGATGGGCTGATAAAGGGCCTCGATGCGCAAGTCGTGGACTATGTGCCTGAGCTGAAAGGCAGCGCCTATGACGGCGTTTCGGTTCGGGATGTTTTGATGATGTCGTCTGGCGTCAAATGGAATGAAACCTATACCGACCCAAACTCTGACCGGCGCGCCCTGTTGAAGGCACAGATATCGCAAAAGCCGCGCTCTGCCGTAGAGCTTATGGCAAAATTGCCGCGAGCTGCTGAGCCTGGCACATTGAATACCTACAGCACGGGCGAAACACAGATTCTTGGTGAGATAGTACGGGGTGCGGTGAAAAAGCCGCTTGCGGATTATCTGTCGGAGAAAATCTGGGCGCCGTTCGGAATGGAAACCGATGCGACCTGGTGGTTGGATTCGCCCGACGGGGTTGAGATTGGCGGCAGTGGGATTAGCGCGACCTTGCGCGACTACGGGCGTTTCGGCCTCTTCTTCATGAACAATGGCGTTATTGATGGAAAGTCCATATTGCCGGAGGGCTGGGTAAAGGAAGCGACTACGCCAAAGACGCTTAAAGGCGGCAAAAAGCTCGATTACGGCTATATGTGGTGGACCGCATGGACAGAGCCTTCCATCAAGGATGGCGCATTTTCCGCCATCGGGATTCAAGGTCAAAACATCTATATTGACCCGGCTGAAAAGGTCATCATTGTCACTTTTGGCGCGCAACCCAAACCGGTGGGCAAGGAGCCGATCGATCCAAATGTATTCTTTGACGCAGTCGTTGCAGAATTGAAAAAACCATAAACTGAGCTGCACAAGCAGATGTGTACGGTGGAACTCTGGCGCTTTGCAGTCGTTTGCGATGTATCTGGAGATTCACCGAACGCAGGAGAATGAAAAATGAAAATGAACCGCCGTCATATGCTCGCGCTATCCGGCGCGGCAGCCGCCACGACGCTTTTCTCTCCCTCGGTTCGTGCCCAGGCCTCAATGCCTTTCAAGCAATCTGAACTGCCCTATGAAGAAGGGGCATTGAGCCCGGTCATTTCAGCTCGCACTGTCGGCCTACATTTTGGAAAGCATCATGCGGGCTACTACAAAAAGCTCAATACGCTGACCGAGAAAACGCCTTACGCGGAACTGCCTCTGGAGGAGGTTGTCGTGCGCGCCAAAAAGGAAAATGAAACGGCGATTTTCAACAATGCTGCGCAGGCGTGGAATCACAATCTGTATTGGGAACAGTTCAAAGGTGGACCTGCCGCCGCTGAGGGTGCTTTGCTTGATGCGGTGAAAAGTTCATTCGGCGGCATTGACGAATTGCAAAAGCAGATCGTCGCGGAATCGGACAAGGTGTTTGGCACCGGCTGGGTGTGGTTGGTAAAGGATGGCGATAAACTTGCCGTCGTTGGAATGCAGGATGCAGGCAATCCGCTGGCAGATGGCAAGAAGACGCTACTCGGTATCGATGTATGGGAACATGCCTACTATCTCGACTATGAGAACAGGCGAACCGTGCATGTTGCCGCAGTGCTGGCAAAGCTGGTCAACTGGCAATTTGTTGGAGAGAAATTCCAGTCCGCCTAGGCGGGTTTATGGAAGTATCGCTCCCGCCGTTTGAACCGCGGGAGCAACAATATCGCAGTGAAGTTCAATCAATCAATATCGAATGACACGCCTTGAGCGAGTGGCAAAGCCTTGGAATAGTTCACAGTGTTGGTTGCCCGGCGCATATAGGCTTTCCACGCATCCGAGCCGGATTCGCGCCCGCCGCCAGTCTCTTTTTCGCCGCCGAATGCGCCGCCGATTTCAGCGCCGGATGTTCCGATATTGACATTTGCAATGCCGCAATCCGAACCGTCCGGGCTGAGGAAGCGTTCGGCTTCCTGCAAATTAAGCGTGAAAATCGACGATGACAGACCAGCACCGACGGCATTGTGCTCGACAATCGCCTGATCGAAATCGCTATACTTCATCACATAAAGGATTGGAGCGAAGGTCTCTTCAACGACAGGTCCTGTCTGTTTTGGCATTTCAATCAGGGCAGGGCGCACATAATAGGCGTTGGCATGATCTGTGTCGACGCGTGCGCCGCCAGTAACCTTGCCGCCATGCGCAACAGCTTCGCTGATTGATTTTTGCATATGGTCAAATGCCGCCTTGTCGATCAATGGACCGACCAAAGAAGGCGTATCAAGCGGGCTGCCGACGGAAACGCTTTCATAGGCCTTTTTGAGGCGCGGGACGAGCGTGTCATAAACACTCTCATGGACGAACAGACGACGAAGCGTGGTGCAGCGCTGACCGGCTGTTCCCATGGCTCCAAAAGCAATGGCACGCAGCGCCATATCGAGATCAGCCGATGGGCAAACGATACCGGCATTGTTGCCGCCCAGCTCAAGGATTGAACGGGCAAAACGCTTGGCCAGACGCGGCCCGACTTCGCGGCCCATCCGTGTGGAGCCCGTGGCTGAAACCAGTGCCACTTTCGGATGATCGACAAGGGCTTCACCGATCGTGCGGTCACCCATGAGCGTTTGCGCAAGTCCGGCGGGAACGTCGCCGAAACGCTTGGCGGCGCGATCAAAAATTGCCTGACAGGCGAGACCGGTCAGCGGTGTTTTTTCTGAAGGCTTCCAGACAACGGAATCGCCGCATACGAGGGCAAGTGTCGTATTCCACGCCCAGACAGCGACAGGAAAGTTGAAGGCAGAGATAACGCCAACGACGCCGAGCGGATGCCAGGTTTCCATCATGCGATGGCCGGGACGTTCCGTGGCAATGGTGAGACCATAGAGCTGACGCGAAAGACCAACCGCGAAATCGCAGATATCGATCATTTCCTGAACTTCGCCCAGACCCTCTGACGGGATTTTGCCAGCTTCGATGGAAACAAGCCGGCCAAGGTCATTCTTGTGCGCGCGCAGTTCTTCACCAAAAAGGCGTACCAGTTCACCACGTTTCGGCGCTGGAACAAGACGCCATTCGCGGAAGGCGGCGTCAGCAGCTTCGATTGCTTGTGCAGTATCTGCGGCGGAGTGAACTGCAACATCGGCAACTTTTTCACCAGTAACCGGGCTGAATGAAGCCATCGTGCCGCCCGTATAAGCCGCGTCTGCGACGCCGAGCTTGGAAAGGAGTGTCTTTACTTCCTGAGCAATAGTCATCTTGCTTACCTTTTATTATCTGTCGAATGAGCTGACCGGCTTTTATCAGCCGGCGCGGATTATTGAAACGGCCTAGCTGGCAAGCGCGACCGGGCGCAATTGCTGTAAGCAGGCTTCGATGGAAGCGTTCTCAAGATTGGCATAGTGCTCGAATTCATCAAGGACCGGAGCACCGAGATGGAGCTCAAACTCTTGCTGGCTCGGGCTGGCCGCAAAGTTTTGAGCAGTCGTATCGCCAAGGTTTGACTGGAAGATGCCTGCTGCGCTAACGGGCAAGAAATCCTCATAGACAATGGGATCGAACTGCACCGCACCCTTGCGGATAAGCTCTTCAAGATCGCTGCCACGAATAGTCGAGGTAGCAACCGGGGAATAACGGAAATAGCCGAGTTTCTCCGTGCGAATGGTTGCCCAATCATCGGGGAAGCCGGCGAACGCATCCTGCAGGGCGTCAATATAGGCCTGCGCGTTGGAGCCATCCGCCGCCGGTCGAATGACCTCGCGTGACTTCGTCAGCAGCCGGTCATATAGCGCGCGGCCCTTGGGCGTGAGTGCAATCCCGCGCTGTTCGATTTCACCGAAACGTGCAGTGTGGGAGCCTTTCTCCCAAACACCTTCAGCATTGATGAAGGAAACGCTCTCCTCCAATGCCTTGAATGATGTCTGGCGCAAAAGGATGGGGCAATTGCGCGTGGGCGGACCCTCAATGACCGCTTTCGGCGAAATGCCATTGGCGGGCATCAATGCCTGAACAGCATCAATATCGAGAGTGCGGGGTGTCAGATGGTTGATGTGCGGTCCCTTGAAGGACACAACATCGGCAATCAGGCGGTGGGCATCGTGCAGACGCCGATAGAGGTCGTTGCTGACGCTTGCATGATCATGCCAGCGGAAAGTTTCGAGTATCTCCTGGACGAAGGATGCAGCATCAGCTGCGTCAAGCCCGCCATTCATTTCGGCCTTCTCGAGAAGCAAAATAGCCTTTGCCGTAAATATCTGACGGGCATCAAGGGTCTTGCGCGCCTCTTCGCGTAGCGCCGCATCTTCGATAAGATCAAGGCGCAACAAGGAAGTGAAGACCCGGAAAGGATTGATCTTCAAGGCCGCATCGCCAACGGGACGGAATGCGGTGGAATGTACCGGTACACCGGCCTCACTCAGGTCGTAATAACCGACAGGATACATTCCCATGACCGCAAAAACGCGGCGAAGCATGGAAAGCTCGGCTGGGGTTCCAACGCGAATGGCGCCGTGACGCTCTTCCGATATACGTTCAAGCGTATCGGTTTGCTCAAGGCGCTGTGCCATTTCGGGCGAGGCTGCGAGTGTTTTTGCATTCACTTCGGCAACCAGTGACAGCAATGTTCCATAAGCAGGCACCTCAGTGCGATACATGGAAGACATGGCCGAAGAGAAAGACGCCCGGATCGCATCCGGCGAAAGAAACGTCGATGAATTCATAATGATCGATTCCGCATTGAATTTGGACAGCAAATCTTTTCCTGTCATGCTCAATATGGATTATACAGATTATCAGCCCCCACGTATTACGACGATTCAAACTTGGTTGATGCGAGAAGAGAATGAAGTTAACGAGACGCCTGATCCCCGACATCGATATTCTTCAAACATTCGAATGTGCGGCCCGCCATGGCAGTTTCACCCAGGCGGCAAAGGAGTTGAGTCTCACACAAAGCGCCGTGTCGCGGCAATTGAGCGAACTTGAAAACCAGATCGGCGTGCTCTTGTTCGAGCGCATACGTCAGCGGGTTGTACTGTCTGATGCGGGACAGAAGTTTTTGCCAGAGGTCAGGCGTCTGCTTGGTTTGACGGAAGAAACAATGTTGCGCGCCATGGCTGCATCGCAATCCGCATCATCATTGAGCATTGCGACATTGCCGACATTTGGCAGCCGGTGGCTCATGCCAAGACTGCCAAATTTTTTGAATGATCATCCGGAAATGGCGTTAAGCGTCGCATCCCGCTCCCAGCCGTTTGATTTTGATGAAGAACCTTTCGATCTGGCAATCCATTATGGTCAGCCGGTCTGGGCGCATGCCACATGCACCTATCTGTGCAGCGAAATGATTGTCCCTGTTGGCAGCCCGGAATTATGCCGCGCCAATCCTGTTGATACGCCTGCCGGATTGGCAAATTCGGCACCATTGCTGCATTTATCCACGAGACCGAAAGCTTGGGCGTCGTGGTTCGAGACACAGCAAGCCGAAGTCATCAGTCCCTATAAGGGACATCGGTTCGAGCATTTTTCCATGGTCATTGAAGCCGCTCTGGCGGGACTGGGATTTGCGCTGCTTCCGCGCTATCTCATCGAAAAGGAGCTGGAGACGGGCCGCCTGCAGGTGCTCTTTGACCAACCACTGCAAACCGAGAATAATTACTATCTTGTCGTGCCGGAGCACAAAAAAGAGAATCCTCTTGTGCAAAGCTTTATCAGCTGGATTGCGGCGCAGGTTACTGACCAGCAACCAGATATGTCAGTCATTCGCTGAAAGCATCATGTCTTCCAAGAATTTCATTTTCGCAAAATGAAACCCGATCTATAACGGCAATCTATAATACTGGCCAAACGGTGATGCTATGCTGAACGATGAACACTCGCACGGCCTATGGGAAAAAACGGCGCCTCCCGCACCGAAAACAGAACCGTTGCGTGGCGATATTTCCGTCGATGTTGCGGTAATCGGCGCAGGCTTTACCGGCCTTTCGGCGGCATTGCATCTTGCTGAAGCCGGAACGAAGATTGCAGTTGTCGACGCGGTGGACATCGGCTTTGGTGGTTCTGGTCGCAATGTTGGCCTCGTCAATGCGGGCATGTGGGTAATGCCAAATGATTTGCCTGCCGTGCTTGGGCAATTGCATGGCGAGCGCCTGCTTGAACTTCTGGGCAACGCGCCGCAATCCGTTTTCAATCTCGTGGACAAACATCAGATCGAGTGCGAACTGGAGCGCAAGGGCACCTTGCACTGCGCCGTGGGAAAAAGCGGGCTGAAGCAGCTCGAACAGCGTGCAGAACAATGGCAGGCGCGTGGCGCGGCTGTTCGTCTTCTGGATGCGGCGGAAACGGCAGCTAAGGTAGGCTCGAGCGCATATACTGGCTCGCTGCTGGATAATCGGGCAGGTACGATACAGCCGCTTGGTTATGTGCGTGGCTTGGCCAGAGCATCACAGGCAATTGGCGTTGCGATATATACCAGGACAGCCGTGAGCGCGACTGAGCGATCCGGCTCGCGTTGGCTTGTGCGGACGCCTTCGGGTACCATTTCGGCTGACTGGGTAATTGTCGCCACCAACGCCTATACCACATCGCCATGGCCCGCTCTCAGAGCTGAACTTTTGCACTTGCCCTATTTCAATTTCGCCACGACGCCTTTGCCGGAAAATGTGCGCGACACGATTTTGCCTGAACGTCAGGGTGGCTGGGATACGAAGGAAATTCTCAGCTCATTCCGGATGGACCGTGCCGGACGCCTTGTTTTCGGAAGCGTCGGTGCGTTGCGCGGAACAGGAATGGCTGTTCACAAAGCCTGGGCTGCAAGATCGATCCGCAAACTCTTCCCCCAAATCAAGGACGTGACCTTCGAAGCTGGCTGGTACGGCAAGATCGGCATGACAAGTGATAATCTTCCAAGGTTCCACACGCTCGCGCCCAATATTATAAGCTTCAGTGGCTATAACGGCCGCGGCATTGCTCCAGGAACTGTTTTTGGGCGCTTGCTTGCCGAACATATTACCGGCCGCGTCAGTGAAGCCGATCTGCCGCTTCCGGTGTCCCAGCCGAAAGAGGAGGGGATGCGCAGTCTTCGGGAAGGTTATTACGAGGTAGGCGCGCAATTGGCGCATCTGGTTGGTAACAGGCTCTAAAACACCTGCTTGCCATTCGGCGCATACCGACTTATCTCTATTTGATGGATAGCAAGAAACCGGCGCGGCCAATCAAGCCAAGCGTCTCAGCAAGTATTTTGGCAGCTGTCAGAAATCGCAACAAGCGCCCTACAGGCGTGACCCGTGTCGTGCGCAATGATTTGCTGATTGCCTCTTACAATGTTCATAAATGCGTCGGGATAGACAAGAAATTTGATCCGGACCGCATCGCACACGTCATCAGTGAAATCGGCGCGGATGTCATCGCCATTCAAGAGGCTGATAAGCGTTTTGGCGAGCGTACCGGATTGCTTGATCTTGCGCGTTTGCATCGCGAAAACAGCCTTGTGCCTGTGCCTGTCACGTCGCTTCATCCCAAAGGTCATGGATGGCACGGCAACCTTCTTTTGTTCAGGGAAGGGGTTGTGCGTCATGTGCAGCAGCTCGTCCTGCCGGGACTTGAGCCGCGGGGCGCATTGGTCGTTGATATTGATCTCGCCGCCGGACCTTTACGGATAATCGCGGCACATTTCGGATTGTTGAGGCATTCGCGCCAGCAGCAGTCAGAAGCGATTTTACGGGCTGTAAATGCCGATCCTTCGCGGCCAACGCTGCTGATGGGCGATCTGAATGAATGGCGCATTGGCAAGGGTTCTTCCTTGCATTTCTTATCGCCGATCTTTGACCCGGTAAAAAATGCCGTGCCAAGCTTTCCGTCACGCTTTCCGGTATTGGCGTTGGACCGGGTATTGGGGCATCCCCATAGTCTGGTGACAACTATCGAAGTTCACGACACGCCCCTGGCGCGCGTTGCCTCCGATCATCTCCCGATCAAGGCCTATGTTGATTTGAAATCAGCTGTAGCGGATGCCGCCTTTGTCAAAGATAGGGTGAGCCTAGCCAGATAATCCTATCCAGCAAACGTTCCCAGAACGAACGGGCGCGCAGGTCCTGAAGCAGAACAGGTTTTGCATCGTTCAGAGCTTTCTGAACCAATCCCTCTACCTTCGATGCAAACTCTGCATCCATGACCTCAAGATCCACCTCGAAATTCAGGCGCAGCGATCGGGGGTCAAGATTGGATGAGCCCACATAGGCCCAAACGCCATCGACTGAAAGCAACTTTGAATGATTGAAGTTGCCGCTGGCGCGCCATATCCGGCAGTGACTTTTCAAAATCTGGTCGAACTGTGCCGTCATAGCGCGATCCACCAGTTTGAGATTGTTGTTGGATGGAATGACGATATCAACTTCAACGCCACGTCGAGCCGCAGTGACCAGGGCGCTGATAAGCTCCCGGTCCGGCAGAAAATAGGGCGACATGATTCGAATGTGGCTTTGCGCTATGGAGAACGCACCCATGAGCATCTTGTGATTGGCTTCAAGGCTGCGGTCCGGCCCGGAGGGTACAGCACGGATGAATACCGGTTCGCCGGATTGCTTTTCCGGAGGAGCAATGTGCCAGGCCTCACCCGTCAAAGCTTCGTTTGTGGAAAAACGCCAGTCTTCAGCGGCTATATGGAAGAGATCGGTGACGATGGGACCAGTCAAGCAAAAATGCGTATCGCGTGCATTGTCTTCGCCTGCAACCTCGGCCGAGAAACCGGCTCGAATGTTCATGCCGCCGGTGAAGACCACCCTTCCATCAACGACCAATATCTTGCGGTGAGTTCGAAGATTGGCATAGGGCAGGCGGAGGCCAATGATAATATTGCCATTGAACACATCCACCTTGACACCGTGCTTGGAAAGGTAGCCGACAATACTCGGAATGGAATAACGCGCCCCGACCGCATCGATTAAAACCCGAACTTCCACTCCACGCTTTGATGCAGCGATAAGCGCGTCCGCAAGGCGCAAACCAATCTTGTCGCGATCAAATATATATGTCTCGACGAGTACGCTTCGCTCCGCCGAGCCCACCGCTTCCAGCATTGCATGATAGGCATCGTCGCCGGTCTGAAGCATGGTGATAGTGTTGCCGGTGGTCAGGCGGCAGCGGCTTACGCGATCGCCCAATGTCTTCATCGCCGAAAGGCGTTTTTCGAAATGTGCCAGAACATCTTTTTCGGTAGCATCAAAACGCAGGAACTGGCCTTGCCCGATCTCATGCAAGAATGCGCGCTGCGATGAAATGGAAGAGCGCCGTATGCGGTTGATGCCCACCACGGCATAAATGACAGCGCCAATGACCGGCGAGAGGATAATAACGCCAACCCAACCAATTGCTGCGCGCACTTCCTCCTTGGTCATTGTCGCATGGATGGCTGCGGGAACGCCAAGAACAATCGACAGGACGAAGAAAATTTGCGGCCAATAAGCAGGGAGGTATTCAGACATTGCGCTTGAACTTCATGTCAAGAAATTGAACTGCGGCGGGATCGCCATTCAGCAAGCGATACGGGCTGATTAGGAATGCGGACTTCAAAACTGGTTCCAGCGCCCTCATGATCACGCAATTCTATGGTGCCGCCATGAGCCCGAACGAGTTCGTGAACAATTGCAAGGCCAAGGCCGGTGCCGCCTGAACGCGCTGAACCCTTGAACGCGGTAAAGAGATTCTCGCGCGCCTTCGCAGGCAGACCGGGGCCGGTATCGTCTACGCCAATGATTGAGGTCGTGCCGATTTGTCCGGCCGTGACCGTCAGCCGCCGGACCAATGATGGATCGCTACGGGTATCTCCGAGCATGGCCTGGACAGAGTTTCGGCAGAGATTGGAAATAATTCGGAAAAATTGATCGGGGTCGACATCAATTTCGAATGTTTCCGGCACAAGATTCTTGAATTCGATAGTTGGTTTCGTCTCGGCTCCCGCCTTTGCATCAAGATCGAGCATTTCCTCAACGTCATTGACGATGGCGTGGAGCTTGACCCTGCGTCTTTGCGGCGGAGCTTCCTGTGTCCCCCCATAGGCGAGAACAGTTTGTGAATAGTTGATGGCCCGGTCGATTGTCCGTACGAGCTTGGGAACAAAACGCTGTATTGCCGGATCGCTGGAATTGGCAAGGTGATCGGATATCAGCTGGGCGGATGCGAGAATATTGCGCATGTCATGATTGATCTTCGAGACGGCAAGGCCGAGATCAGCCAGATGTTTCTGCTCGGAGAGGGTGCGTTGCAGCCGGTGCTGCATATCGGCAAGCTCACGCTCTGCAATACCCAGCTCATCCTCCCGTTTTCCGGGTACGATGATACGCTGAGGGTCATCGGGCTGCTGCGCAAAGGCAAGCATATTATCGCTCATTCGCTGTATCGGGCGAATAAGCAGGCGGCTGATGGCGAGGAAAACGAGACTGGCTGTAATGACCGAGATGAACAAAGAGATCAGGGCAACGTTGCGGGCATAAAGCAGCATGGCATTGCGCAACGGAGCGTCGGATGTGAGTAGCTCTATGACCTTTCCCGTATCGCCCACAGGGCCGTAGACCCGGATAATGCGGTCGCCGCCATAGATGAGTTCGTCAAATGCACCCCGGATCATTGTCAGAGGGTCGGTTACGGTAATGTCGATGTGTTTGTCGACCTTCGAAGGCATATCGGATACCGCTAGCAAGCGGGAAGCTCCATTTTCCTTCAATGCAATGGCCTTGGTGCCCGTCGCCAGCAAGACATCATCCTGCACAGATTGCGGAACGTCTTTGGCGTCGCTGGCTGCCAGCACCACGCTTGCGGCAGCAACAGTATTGAGCCTGTCAGATAGCCAGCGAATGCGCATATCTGCGATGGTGGGAACGAAAATCATGACCTCGGCCAGCAGGCCAAACAGGAGGGTCAGGCGCAGCAACTTGCCAGAAAGACGCTTCAGCACAGGCAAACGCCTTCCCGCACTCATTTGCGGGCTTTGTTCCGGCTTTTGCTGACTGATGACCATATAAGCTCCATTGACCCTACATTGTGTAGGTCAAATGCCCATGCCATACAATAAATCACTTGTGCGAATTTGCCTATTTTTGAATCACGTCCATCAATTGACTTATAGGCCTCACGCATCTATAAGCCGCGCACGTCCGGGTTGACCGCCCCGCGTGACGTTTTATCAACGGTGTATTTTTAATACGCTAACGGCGGTCCTGATATGCTCCTGTCATAGAACAGACCACAAGAAGGGCCGCACACCGCGGTATTTAACAAATGAAGCGTACTTATCAGCCATCCAAGCTTGTCCGCGCACGTCGTCACGGGTTTCGTGCCCGCATGGCAACGGCAGGCGGCCGCAAGGTTATTGCAGCGCGTCGCGCTCGCGGTCGCAAGCGGTTGTCGGCATAAGTCATTCCGCGCGATTTCGTGCGGATGGCCAAAGTTGGCACTATAGAATGAATGAGCAAAAGCCACTCCGCCTTCGCAAGAGAGCGGAGTTTTTGGCTGTCCGTAACGGGGAAAAGCGCCGCGGTGCTTATTTCCTTGTTGAAGTCAAACAGCGGGACGATCAGGACGGTCCCACCCGCGTAGGCTTTACGGTCACCAAGAAAAACGGAAACGCTGTTGTCCGCAACCGCATAAAACGCCGCCTGCGAGAAGCTGTGCGCGTCAATGTTGCTGATGACATGGCTGCCGGAACCGACTATGTGATCGTTGCCCGCCCCGACGCCCTGAAGGCATCGTTTGCGGATTTGACCCGGGAACTCTCAAAACGGGTTGCCAAGAAATCAATGACCCGGCGTTCATCCAAGCCCTGACAGGCGCAGTTGAACCCGACCCGACTGGATTAGACCAAGGACTGACAATGGAAACCAACCGTAATTTCTTCATCACCATTGCCTTATCCATTGTGATCCTGACGCTGTGGCAAGTGTTCTATATGAACCCCCGCGTTGAACAGCAGCGAGAGCAAGCCCAGATCGAAGCGACCCGCCAGGGGCAAACGCGTGTTGACGGGCAGGCCAGCGCGCCCGCTGGGACAAATCCTGACGGAACGGCCACTCTCCCATCATCGACACCAGCGGCCCCCGGCGCAAATATTCCAGGTCAGTCCCCGGAAGCGGCAGGAACTGTGACCCGTGAGGCAGCGCTGGGTCAGACAAGCCGTATCCAGATCGATACGCCCAGCCTTAGCGGTTCGTTGAGCCTGACGGGCGCGCGTTTGGACGATCTGCGGCTGAAGCAATATCACGAGACTGTCGATGATAGCTCGCCGACTATTCAGCTTCTCAGCCCCTCGCAGATGGTCGATGGCCAGTTTGTCGAAATCGGATTTACCGGCAACGACACCACGGGTGCGGTCCCGGGACCAAGCACGGTCTGGACAGTGGAGGGCAATAATAAGCTGACGCCCGCAACACCTGTCACGCTTGCCTTTACCAACGAAAAGGGCCTGACATTCAAGCGCACAATCAGCGTTGATGACAATTACATGTTCACGGTGAAGGATGCCGTGACCAATGGCACCCAAACACCGATCTCCTTGGCGTCCTATGGCCGTGTAACCCGTTTCTCCAAGCCCCTGCATGCAAGCACCTATGTCATTCAGGAAGGCCCTATTGCCGTAACCAACGGCAAGCTGCTTGAATACAAATTCGCAGCCATTGAAAAAGAAAAAGAAGTTTTGCCGGAAAAGACCAATACCGGTTGGATAGGCATAACCGATAAATATTGGGCTGCGGCACTTGTACCATCTCCGGCAAAGCCGTTCCAGGCGCGCATGTCCTATTTCGACAGTGGCCGTCCCTTGTACCAGAGTGACTACCTTTCGGACGCAACGACGATTGAGCCAGGTCAGTCGACAAGCATCGAAAACATGATTTTCGCGGGTGCCAAGGAAGTTGGCAAGATCAGCGCCTATGAAAAAGAACGTAACATTCCTCAGTTCGATCTTCTGATCGACTGGGGCTGGTTCTACTTCATAACCAAGCCAATGTTCTACCTCATCGACTGGCTTTATAAGGCAATCGGCAATTTTGGCGTCGCCATTCTTGTTGTCACCGTTCTCCTGAAAGCGCTGTTCTTCCCGCTTGCCAACAAGTCCTATGCTTCAATGGCGCGCATGAAACTTGTGCAGCCCAAGATGACTGAAATCCGTGAGAAATATGCGGATGACAAGGTCAAGCAGCAGCAAGCCATGATGGAATTATATAAGACCGAAAAGATCAATCCGATCGCCGGTTGTTGGCCAATTCTTATCCAGATTCCGGTGTTCTTCGCGCTCTACAAGGTACTGTACGTCACCATCGAAATGCGCCATGCGCCATTCTTCGGCTGGATTCAGGACTTGGCAGCGCCCGATCCCACATCGATCTTCAACCTCTTTGGTCTTATCCCCTGGACAGTTCCAGCATTCCTGATGATCGGCATCTGGCCGCTGATCATGGGCGTGACGATGTTCCTGCAGATGCGCATGAACCCGACACCTCCAGACCCAACACAGCAGATGATCTTCAACTGGATGCCCGTTATTTTCACATTCATGCTGGCCAGCTTCCCGGCTGGTCTGGTGATCTACTGGGCCTGGAACAACACGCTATCCATCACACAGCAGGCGATCATCATGAAGCGCCAGGGCGCGAAGGTGGAGCTTTGGGACAATCTTTCGGGGCTGTTCCGTAAAAAGCCAAAACCGGCCGAATAACATCGGCTCGGCAAGAGCTTAGGAGCCCCCGGCATGATCGGGGGCTTTTCTTTTGATGGCTTCCGGTTGATAACAACCCGATCAATATTGAATGCAGTCTAAAGCAAATTTGACATTTGCGTCCCACCGGTCGCAGACCACTGGTACCGACCGCCTAACGAATGGAAAAGACGTGAACGAAGCGCAAAACAATATAAACAGGCTCATCGAAAAGGGCCGGATGCTCTTCGCCAAGGGATGGGTTTTCATCCGCGGGGTTCCTGCGATGAAATTCCTCCCGCCGGAAGGGCCGCTTGAGATCGCGTTTGCCGGACGTTCAAATGTCGGTAAATCCTCATTGATCAACGCGATAATTGGGCAAAAGGGCCTGGCACGTACGTCGAATACACCGGGCCGGACCCAGGAACTGAATTACTTTGTTCCCGAAGGCTATTCAGGCGAAGATGGTGATCTGCCACCACTCGCTGTTGTCGACATGCCGGGCTATGGCTTTGCAGAGGCGCCGAAAGAGCAGGTCGATGCCTGGACGCGACTTGTTTTTGATTATTTGCGTGGACGCACAACGCTTCGACGCGTCTATCTTCTGATAGATGCCCGCCACGGCATTAAGAAGAATGATGCCGAAGTGCTTGATCTGCTCGACAGAGCGGCGGTCTCGTATCAGATCGTCCTGACAAAGATCGACAAGATCAAACCCGCCGGTGTTCCACGGTTGATGGATGAGACGGCATTGGCGATCAAGAAGCGTGCAGCCGCCTATCCGCACATATTAGCAACGTCGTCGGAAAAAAGCTCTGGTCTTGATGAGTTGCGGGCGGCAATTGCCCAGCTGCTGGAAGAACAGGAAAATCGATAAAAAGCCCCGCTGATCCGGGTGTCGGTGGATTCTGCGGGGCAATTATGCGCAGATGCCAGTCTGCGCATGTCTGTTGCTCAGATTACATCTTTGGCAACAATACTTTGTCGATAACGTGGATCACACCATTCGATTGATTGACGTTAGCAATGGTTACATTGGCGACGGTGCCATTCTCATCGGTAAGTGTGAGCTTTTTGCCTTCATATTTTGCAGTCCAGACACATCCGCCAACAGTCTTTACTGGATGCGCGCCCTTGTCATCATCGACCATCTTCATGATTGCCTTTGAAGACGCATTGGCCGCAACAACGTGGCAGGTCAGGATTTTGGCGAGCTTGTCCTTGTTTTCAGGCTTGAGCAAAGTGTCTACGGTGCCTTTTGGCAAAGCGGCAAAGGCCTCATTTGTCGGGGCAAACACGGTAAACGGGCCTTTGCCTGACAAAGTTTCGACCAGTCCGGCAGCTTTGACAGCGGCCACGAGCGTGGTGTGATCCTTGGAGTTAACGGCATTTTCGATGATGTTCTTGTTTTCATACATGGCAGCGCCGCCGACCATAGGGTTCTTTGCATAGGCTACGCCGGCAATCAGCATTGTCGAAAGCGCGATCAGACCAAGTGATTTCTTTAACATGTCTCTCTCCACTGTTTGTTTCCCTCGGTTGAGTTCAGATGGAGATACGGGGCCAGTTTGATTTAAGTTTCAAAACACCTACATTAAATTTCGCGCACGGTACCGGCCGCAACAATTGCGCCAGTTGCTGTCTTGTTAGGTGAGCCGCCGAGAGGCTCCAATGTAATGGCGAGCGTTGTCCCTTCCTGCAGCTTTCCCGCAAGTGATCTGTCGAGAGGAAACTCAGTAAGTTGTGCTGACTTGATGAGGCCAAGCGAGACAGGCGCGTCGGTGCCGGCAATCAGCCATAGTTCAAGTGAACGATCTGCTGGCAACTCGCCTGCCACGAGGCTGACCTTCAATTGCTTGCGATCCTGATTATACACAGCAACCGTGCGGTAGGCGCTACCACTTGCATCCATTGACGCAATGAGCTGCCTATCGGGCGCAGAAGAATTGTTCAGGAAATCGCGGCCGAAGCCGATAGCAGCAAGAACCAGCGCAGCAAAGGCAACGGCGCGCCAGAAGGCAAGATTACCGAAGAATGGAGCAGATTGCTGACTAACCGTTCCAAACAGGCGTTTGTCGATAAGAGCCTTCATATGCGATGGCGGAGTTACCGGATCAAACTCTGCATTCATTCCATCGAACTGCTGCTGCCAGCGGGCCACAAGCCGGGCGAATGACACATCAGTGGCGATACGCCGTTCAACGCTTTGCTTCTCGTCCAGTGCAAGCACGCCCAGCACATACTCAGCGGCGATGAAATCATCGTCCGGCGGTGTGCTATCTGTTGGGGTCGCGCTCATGCTTCGAGACATTCCTTCAATTTGAGAAGACTGCGCCGCAGCCAAGTCCTCATCGTATTCAGTGGTACTTTGTGCCGCGCCGCCAAATCCTCATAGCTGTCGCCATTCAGATAGGCACCTCGCACGGCACTTGCTCTGGCTTGATCCAATTGGCCGAGGCAATCATAGATACGCCGTGACTCACTCGCAGCGATAGAAGATTGTTCCGGGTTGGCTGAAGGTTCTGCGATGTTGGCTGCCTGATCGAGATCGCTGGACGATGGTTTGCGTGCACGCAAGATATCAATGCAATGGTTCCGGGCAATTGCAACCAGCCATGAAATAGGGCTGGTTTCGGCGATCGCAAATCGGTCGGCTTTGTTCCAGATCTTGACGTAGATGTCTTGTAGCGCGTCTTCAGCCTCCGTTCGGTTGCTCAAGATACGCAGGCACACACCAAAAAGTTTCGCGCTCGTTGATGAATAGAGGGCATCGAAAGCATTGCGGTCCCGAAGCGAGACTCGTGTTATGAGCTGGGAGATGCCTTCAGGCGTCATACGACAGCGTTTCCAACTTTCTTCTATTTGAACCAAGTTAAATCTGCCTGACAGACTTGCTGTCAATGGTCATCGGGCAAAAACATTCGCAAATAGCCGAAATCATGTTTGCCCCGTCTCGACTTTAGCGTTAAGAACCCACCGTCCTTGCAAAACTGGAGCTCTCGCATCCATGTCATCCCCTACTGAAGCCGACCGCACTGCTGAAGTTCAGGCCAGCCTGCTTTCTGCAGCGCTTCCCTATATGCAGCGCTATGAAAACAAGACCGTTGTGGTGAAATATGGCGGTCATGCCATGGGGGATGCGGCATTGGGCAAAGCCTTTGCACGCGATATCGCCCTTCTAAAACAGTCGGGAATCAATCCGATTGTCGTCCATGGCGGTGGTCCGCAGATCGCGTCAATGCTCGCAAGAATGGGCATTGAATCAAAGTTCGAAGGCGGATTGCGCGTTACCGATGCAAAGACGCTGGAAATCGTTGAGATGGTGCTGGCAGGATCGATCAATAAGGAGATCGTAGCTCTGATCAATGCCGAGGGCGAATGGGCTATCGGGCTGTGCGGCAAGGACGGAAACATGGTCTTTGCCGAGAAGGCAAAGAAAACCATCATCGATCCGGACTCCAATATCGAGAAGATCGTTGATTTGGGTTTTGTCGGAGAGCCGGTTGAAATAGACCGTACGCTGCTTGATCTGCTGGCCCGGTCCGAAATGATTCCAGTCATCGCTCCCGTTGCGCCGGGGCGGGATGGAAACACCTACAACATCAATGCTGACACCTTTGCTGGCGCGATTGCCGGTGCATTGGCGGCATCACGTCTATTATTCCTCACAGATGTGCCGGGCGTTCTCGATAAGAACAAGGAACTCATCAAGGAGCTTTCCGTCGGACAAGCGCGTGCGCTGATCAAGGATGGCACAATTTCCGGTGGAATGATCCCGAAGGTGGAAACCTGTATTGACGCGATCAATCGCGGCGTTGAAGGCGTTGTCATTCTCAACGGCAAGACACCTCATTCAGTGCTTCTGGAACTGTTCACCGAGCGGGGTGCCGGAACGCTCATCGTCCCCTGATCATTTTTTCAAGTGATCAAGAGGGATTTTCCCGGGACCTTTGATATTCTGTAAAACCAGCTGGGTGTGCACGTCGCGCACACCCTTTAACCGCATGAGCCGATGCATGACGAAGGCGTTGAGATCATCAACGTCTGGAACCATCACATGCAACAGAAAATCATGCGTGCCAGTCATCGTCCAGCAGGATGAAACTTCGTCCAGCCGTTGAATTTCTGCGATGAAACGTTCCGGCGAATCGTCGCTATGCGTATTCAGACGCACTTGAATGAACACTTCCACCATCAAGCCAATGGCTTTTCTGTCGATAATGGCAGCAAAGCCTTTGATTGCTCCGCTTTCCTGCAGCGCTTCAAACCTTCTGGCGCAGGGAGTGGCCGAAAGGCCGACAGATTGCGCGAGGTCCGTAACCGGAATACGACCATTATCCTGCAAGGATCGCAGCATTCTGATTTCAAATTCATCAAATTGAGGTTCTTTCACCCGATTCTCCCAAATTATAGGTGTGATTGCCTCCAAATATTCGCTTAAGGAGATGAATAGGTCAAATTCACCTCAAGCCTCGCTCTAATCTGATTTCGATACAATTGGAGGAGGAGGGTATCATGACCGTTTCGGTAGAAGCATATGCGCGCGAATGTGCCGAGCAGGGATTGCGTGGTAATTATACGGTTTGTCAGCCAGATTTTACCGTGGAGCAAAATTACGATTATTCAAACGAGGATCAGGAGGTTTGGCGCACCCTTTGCGACCGCCAGACCAAACTCACCTCAAAGCTTGCTCATCGCTCCTATCTCGATGGTGTTGAAGCACTAGGCCTATTGGAGCAGATCCCGGATTTTCACGAGGTAAGCGAGCGTCTGCACAAGCTGACAAATTGGGAAATTGTTGCTGTTCCGGGTCTCATCCCGATCGAGCCATTTTTCGATCATCTCGCCAATCGCCGTTTCCCGGTGACGAACTGGCTGCGCAGCAAGAAGGAACTCGATTACATCGTCGAACCGGACATGTTTCACGACTTCTTTGGCCATGTGCCAATCTTGAGTCAGCCGGTCTTTGCGGATTTCATGCAGCTTTACGGACAAAAAGGCGGTGAAGCTGTAAAAATGGGCGGCGATCAGATGGTTTCGCGGCTGTACTGGTATACGGCCGAATTCGGCTTGATCCAGGAAGAAGGCGCACCGCTCAAGGCATTTGGTGCCGGGTTGATGTCGTCCTTCAGCGAACTGCAATTTGCGGTGACAAGCTCTGATGCCCATCATGTGGCATTTGATCTGGAAACAGTCATGCGTACCGGTTACGAGATTGACAAGTTCCAGCGGGCATATTTTGTGCTGCCCACATTTGACACGCTGCGGGATGCGTTCAGCAATGCTGATATGCCGACCTTGATTGCGAAATGGAAGGATGCAGACCCGCTTGACGCGGCTGCTGTGTGAGTTTTCTCAGGCCGCTTCTTTCATCCCGGACTGGATGAATACACAATTGCGGCCATTGCGCTTGGCCTCGTAGAGTTTGCGGTCGGCGGTCTGAAAATGATCGACGACCGCGCCGCTGGATATGTCGACGATCCCGCCAATGCTGACGCTCAGTCTGACGCGCTCGCTATGGGGTGTTCGGTAATCCATGCGGTTTACCTCAGCCCGGATTATCTCGGCAACCGCAGTTACGCGGCTGTTTTCTTTTGTCGCCAGATAGACGCCGAATTCCTCACCGCCGATGCGTCCGATACTATCGTCTGTGCCAACGCAATCCGTTATGCAACGCGCAATAGCCATCAGGGCACCATCGCCCACATAATGGCCGTGAACATCGTTGATCTTCTTGAAATGGTCGACATCAATGATGAGAAGCGAGCAGGGCTGACGTGTCCTTACTTCGTCAAGATGATCGAAAAATGCCTCACGATTAAGCAGGCCCGTCATGCTGTCGCGTGATGATTTCTCAAAGAGCTTTGCATTTGTGACTTCCAGCTCTTCTTTCACGCGCCTGAGCGCTTCCAAAGCGCGGCTTAGCCGCTCGGATTGCCGGATGACGATAAAGGAGAGGATCGGAGAGATCAGCACTGGACAAACCGTCGCGATGACATAACCCATCGCATTATGCATGTCATTGGCATGCATAATGATCCCGGTGATCAACAATGAGCATATCACCGAGACGATCGTTATGGTCAGACATTTGAGAAGAATTCTGGACATTAATGGGTCCTGACCCTAACCTCGGAAGCAACAACACGGTTTACTACGACGAATTCATGAAACAGCAGTTAGCGAAAAACTTAAAAGCGGTCGCAGTTAAGTCGGTTTTCTCCTATTGCTTCAAAAGAATGAGCAGAGTCTCCAATTTTCTATGATGGAAAGCTGAGCGGAAACCCAAGCGAATATGACAAACCAACCAGATCCTTTAAGTTTTGCCCATGTGACAGATTGGGTTTTCGATCTCGACAATACCCTTTACCCGCATCATTCCAACCTGTTTTCACAGATTGATATGAAAATGACGGGTTATGTAGCCGATTTGTTGAAGCTTTCGCGTGCAGATGCGCGCATTGTACAAAAACAATTTTACAAAGAATATGGCACGACCCTCAAGGGATTGATGGATCGTTATGATATTGATTCAGATGACTTTCTGCAGAAAGTGCATGATATCGATTATTCTTGGCTGGTTCCCGATCCATCATTGACCATCGCGCTTCGCCAATTGCCGGGCCGCAAATTTATCTTCACCAATGGTGATCGCGGTCATGCGGAACGCGCCGCCAGACAGCTAGGCGTTCTGGACGAGTTTGACGATATTTTTGATATTGTCGCCGCTCAGTTGATGCCCAAGCCTGAAAGGGCGACCTATGACCGGTTTCTAGACCTGTACAAGATAGACCCCGGCTGCAGCGTCATGTTTGAGGATCTTGCTCGTAATCTCATCGAGCCCAAAGCGCTTGGCATGAAAACAGTATTGATCGTGCCGCACAATTTCGAACCAACTTTTTCAGAAATTTGGGAACGCGATCCTGGTCAAACGGATCATGTTGATTATGTCACCGATAATCTGTCGGCATTTTTGAGCGCGATCCTGCCGGGTCAGGTCGACAGGCAGGTTCCCGCTCAAGTTGAGGAATGAGAGCCGCTTGGAGTTAATGCGCGGCCATCATTGCGTTCAAGGCAAATCGTAGAATTTACGAATGACGTCCCATGCTTCTTCCGCCTCATCCACGAACGTAATCAGTTCGAGATCAGAAGGAGAAACGACACCTTGTTCCGCGAGAAACTCAAAGTTGATCGTCTTTTCCCAGAATGATTTGCCGAAAAGCAGGAATGGTATGCGCTCCATACGACCGGTCTGAATCAAGGTCAGCGCCTCGAATGTTTCGTCCATTGTCCCGAACCCGCCCGGGAAAATGGCCATTGCTTTGGCCCGCATCAGGAAGTGCATCTTGCGGATCGCGAAATAATGGAAATTGAAGCACAAGTCCGGCGTAACATAAGCGTTGGGCGCCTGTTCATGCGGCAGCACGATGTTAAGACCGATCGTCGGCGCGCCAACATCGGCAGCACCGCGATTGCCCGCTTCCATCACGCCGGGGCCACCACCTGTCACAATGACGAATTCACGGTTGTAGGTGGTCGCCGAATAGACGGAGCAGAGCTGCGCAAACTTCCGTGCCTCGGCATAATAGCGTGAGTTTGCTTCAAGGTTTTTCTTCTGAACCTGGTTTTTGGCCGCCCATGCCTCACCGCCGGGCTCCGGAATGCGCGCCCCGCCAAACAGCACGACTGTCGAGCGGATGCCACGCTCGGTCAAAGCCATTTCCGGCTTGAGCAATTCGAGTTGCAGTCGCACGGCACGCAATTCGCGTTTGGTCATGAAATCGGGATCGGCAAAGGCAAGACGATAGGTGTCGGACTCGGTCTGCGGTGTTGAAGGCGCTTCGCCTACACGGCGAACCGCTTCAGAAGAGTGGGAAAATGGCGTCCAGCCGTTTTTTTCGTCAGTATTCAATTTTCACTTCTCCTTCTGCGGCGTAGATGACGCTGGCAGACATCCAATCGGATTCCTTATCCAACATTATGGTGCTGCGATTGACCCTCTCGCAGACTTATCTTACTAGGCCATTGATATTAATTGCCCGTGTAATGGAGTGACCTTAAAATGTCCAAGCCCGATCTGAATGGCCTCGAAAAGACGATTGACAAGGCCTTCGACGAACGCGATGCGATCAGCACTGAAACACGCGGTGAAATCCGCGACGCGGTCGAGACATCGTTGCTTCTCCTTGATAGCGGCGAAGCACGCGTGGCAGAGAAACAGGCCGACGGAAACTGGAAGGTCAATCAGTGGCTTAAAAAGGCTGTACTCCTGTCATTCCGCCTCAACCCAATGGGCATCATCGAAGGTGGACCCGGTGGCGCAACCTGGTGGGACAAGGTGCCATCCAAGTTCGATGGCTGGGGCGCGACTGAATTTGCCAAGGCTGGCATACGCACGGTACCCAATGCGATCGTTCGCCGTTCCGCCTATATTGCGCCAGGCGCAATCCTCATGCCGTCTTTTGTTAATCTCGGTGCTTATGTCGGCGAGGGCACTATGGTCGATGCGTGGGCAACGGTTGGCTCCTGCGCGCAGATCGGCAAGCACGTGCATCTTTCAGGCGGTGTAGGCATTGGCGGCGTTCTTGAACCCATGCAGGCCGGCCCGACGATCATCGAAGATAATTGCTTCATTGGCGCCCGTTCGGAAGTTGTTGAAGGCTGTATCGTTCGCGAAGGTGCCGTTCTCGGTATGGGCGTCTTCATCGGCAAATCGACCAAAATCGTCGACCGTGCCACGGGCGAAATCTTTTATGGGGAAGTGCCGCCATATTCTGTCGTGGTTGCAGGAACACTGCCTGGAAAACCTTTTCCAAATGGTGAGCCGGGGCCAGGTCTCTATTGCGCCGTTATCGTCAAGCGCGTCGATGAAAAGACCCGCTCCAAGACCTCGATAAATGAGCTTCTGCGCGATTAAGACCGGATTTCTTCAATGGAATGGCTGCGGAGGGGTTTCCCCTCCGCTTGCTTGACGCAGGACAGAACTTTACGGGCGAGCGTAGCCGATAGGCCCTTCTCCCTTGCCATTTGGATAATCACTCCTTGCAGATAATCCACTTCCGTTGGCCGGCCACGCGCAAAGTCTTCCCACATGGATGATCGTGCCCTCGGATCAATGGCCAGCATCTTGCGCGCGACGACGCGAAATAAAAAATTTGGCAATCTTAAAATCCAGGGAAGAAGAGCGGGCTTTACGCCCTGGATTTTTGCCGGCTCGATGCCGTGCGCCGTCATGATGTTGAGGGCTTCGCTCATCTGGTCGGCTACAAGCTGCCGCCATTTGCGATCTGCCAGCTGCTCGGCAAGCGGTAAGTTTGACAGCGCATTTGGCGCATTGTTGAGGTTCATCAGCAATTTTCCCCAAAGAACACCCTCTATATCCGGGTGCGCTTGCACCGGCAGGCCGGGCACCGAAAGGACGCGGGGCAGTTCAGCCAAAACCTTGTCGATGAGGACCGTGCCTTGAGTGGTTCGCCTTACCGTGAGCGGTTCTGCGGAATTGTCGGACAGGACGACATTAAATGGCACCATTCCGGCAATGACGACCGTTCCTTCCGGCAGTATGCGGCGTAAAATTTCCGTGTTGCCGACGCCGTTTTGAAGGCTGACGATAATGGCACCAGCAGGCGCATGTTTTGCGGCAAGTCCGGCCATTTCCTCGGTGGCGCCGCTTTTAACTGTGATCAGAACAATGTCGGCATCCGCAAAGGCTACTGCAGGATCGCTGCTCAGTTCGAACTCATGATGTGGAATGAGTTGCTGTGTCCCATCAAGGTCGATGACCTTAAGTCCGGCCTCTCGAAGCTTTGCCTCGGTGCGAGGCCTCGTCAAAAAACAGACCGCGCGTCCAGCTGCTACCAAGCTTCCACCGACATAGCACCCGATTGATCCTGAACCAGCGACAACAATGCGCGACTTGTTGGAGACCATGACACATCCTTCAAGCAAAAAGCGGCACGAAATCAGTCACGTGAAGCGTGACAGGATCGCGCTTTTCCATTATCGCATTACACATGAAATCCTCTGCTGATCCAGTACAAAACCTCGCCCGGCTCATCGCCTGCCCTTCCGTGACGCCTTTGGAAGGCGGAGCATTGACGACAGTCCAATCCCTGCTGGCACCGTTGGGATTCTCGGTCGAACGACCCGTTTTCAGCGAAGATGGGACGCCCGATGTAGAGAACCTTTATGCACGGCGTTCCGGAAACGGACCGCATTTGATGTTCGCGGGACATACGGATGTGGTTCCTGTGGGCGATGAAGCGGCATGGACCTATCCGCCATTCTCTGCGACCATTCATAATGGCGAGATGTATGGGCGCGGGGCTGTGGATATGAAGGGCGGCATCGCCTGTTTCGCCGCAGCTGTTGCCCGCTATCTAGAGAAAAACGGTGAGCTCAAAGGCTCAATCTCATTTCTGATAACCGGGGATGAGGAAGGGCCTTCCATCAACGGTACCGGTAAATTGCTCGAATGGGCAAAAGCCAAGGGAGAAAGCTGGGACGCTGCAATCGTTGGTGAGCCGACCAATCCGGATACGCTCGGTGATATGATCAAGATTGGCCGTCGCGGTTCTCTATCGGGCACGATTATCGTGCGCGGTATACAAGGGCATGCTGCCTATCCGCATCTTGCGGATAATCCGATCCGTGGCCTGACCATGCTCGTCGACAGCCTTCTCTATCCCGCCTTTGACAAGGGCACCAAGAATTTCCAGGCGACCAATCTGGAAGTAACGACGATTGATGTTGGAAACCCAGCAGTCAATGTTATCCCTGCCGAAGCCAGTGCGACCTTCAATGTCAGATTTAACGACACGTGGACCGATGAGACGCTGATGGCCGAGATACATAACAGGCTCGACAAGGCGGCAGGCCGCCGCAAGCTACGTCCGGGTAGGAAGACGCCGGTGAACTACGACCTGGTCTGGCGCGATCGTCCAAGCCACGTATTCCTGACGCATAATGAAAAGCTGATCGGAACTTTGACCTCGTCGGTTGAAAAGGTGACGGGAAAGCGTCCTCAGCTCTCGACATCCGGCGGCACATCAGATGCCCGTTTCATCAAGGACTATTGCCCGGTGGTTGAATTCGGTCTTGTTGGCCAGACCATGCACATGGTCGATGAACGCGTATCGGTTGCCGATCTTGAAACCTTGACGCAGATTTACGAGCGGTTCATTGCGGATTTTTTTGCGTGACGAGTTGATGAACGACATACCCGACTGGAACGAAATACAACGCTATCTTCGCGGCACCTGGCGCATGATGAATGGTCATGCAGACGGTCTTGAAGAGCTTGATTTTTCGGAAGACGGTTTTTGGCAGTCTTTTCACGCCATAACAATATCGCTGCCGCCGCTCATTCTGGGCTGGATTGTTTTTGCCAATGACCTTGTCGCTTTGCGTCCGGGAACTGGAAGCCGCCTTTCCATAATCGGAAGTGCTGCCTTTATCGATCTTGCAAGCTGGGTTCTGCCGTTGGTGATAGTGGCATTGCTTGCCCGACCATTGGGAATCGTAAAGCGTTTCAGCCCTTATGTCGTCGCCACCAATTGGGGATCTGCGATAGGTGCGTGGCTAACGGTGCCAGCCACGCTGGTACGAATGCTTTTTCCTGACTGGCCAACTCTGATTGGCAGCATGAGCATGATGGTTTATGCGCTGATTATCGTTTTTACCTACAGGCTGGTGCATGTGGCATTGAAAAAACCCTATATTTGGTCAGCGACGTTTTTCATCGCATTCATCATCGGTTCGATATTGATGGTGATCACGTTTCAAAATGCTCTGGGAATTGCGATGCCGTCGGTGAGCGGGTAGTCTACGCCGATCAGGTATAAACCGTGGGGTGGTGCTACAGGACCGCACGCCTGCCGATCGCGCGCTTCAAGAGCAGCGCTCACATCATCCGCATCCCATCGCCCACAGCCAACTTCCTGCAGCGTTCCAGCGAAAGAGCGAATTTGATTGTGCAGAAATGACCGCGCGGACGCCCTGATCTCGACAATTTCGCCCTTGCGGCTGACGCTCAAGAAATCGAGCGTTTTAACAGGGCTTTTTGATTGGCACTGCGTTGCACGAAATGTGGTGAAGTCATGTGTTCCGATCAACCTCTGCGCTGCAGCGTGCATGGCTTCTGCATCAAGCGGCTTTTTCACCCACCATGCGCGATAAGCCTCCAGCGGGGCAGGGGGGCGGCGATTGACGATCCGGTAGAGATAGTGGCGGCCCGTTGCTGAAAATCGCGCGTCAAACTGAGAACTGACCAGTTCTACATTTATGATACTGACGGTTTCGCCCGCAAAAACGAGATGGGCGTTGAGCGCTTCGCGAATTTTTGAACTGCTCCAGTCCTTGACGAGATCGACATGGGCAACCTGCGCGCTGGCATGAACGCCCGAGTCTGTGCGTCCGGCTGCGCCAAGAGATATGCTCTCACCGCAAAACTTGAAGATGGCCTGTTCGATGGCGGCCTGGACGGTGTGGCCGTTTTCCTGACGCTGCCAACCTGCATATGGCGTACCATCATACTCGACAGTAAGCTTGTAGCGGGGCATTAGAGTGCTCCAAAAGCTGGAGCATACTGCAGGACGCCGGTCGATGGCGCATCGGCAAAAGCTAAAGCTTGCAGATATTTCCCTTGGTAAGCGCTCTCAAAACCTGCAGCGCGCAGATGCTCATAGCCAAATCTGCCGTAATATGCGGGATCGCCAAGAACGAGCGATAAGGTCTCTCCTGCAGCGACGAGCTTCGTATGGGCCGTTTGAATGAGGAGACTTCCGACACCTTGCTTTTGAAACTCCGGCAATACTGCCAAAGGCGCCAAAGCGACAGCGTCGTGGTTCTTACCGGTGATCTTCACGCGTGAAAACAGGATGTGTCCTGCCAGAATCCCATTTTTCCGGGCAACAAGCTCGAGCAGAACATCGTTATTTTCTCTCAACCGAGAAATCAATTCAACTTCGCCGGTTCCCCCGAAGGCACGCTCGACAAGGTTGGCAACTTCAGGATAATCGTCAGGGCTTGTAGTCTGGACCGTGACATCACTCATGGCAGTCGTGTGCCTTGCGCGATTTTAGCTCCGCGCTGAAACTCCTGCCCATCCATGGCTTTGCCGCCTGCACGCTGCAATGTCCGCAGACGGACAGCTCCTTCGCCGCAGGCAATGCGCAAATCGTCGTCCAATACGGTTCCGGGGGCACCTACGCCTGTGGCGAGCACTGAGCGCAGAAGTTTGACACGCTCCAGATCGTCGCCAATTTCCATTTCACACCAGGTACCGGGAAACGGCGCCAGGCCACGAATACGGTTGTGAACGTCTATGGCTGGCTGGGTCCAGTCGATGCGGGTTTCGACCTTGGTAATCTTGGAGGCGTAGGTTACGCCCTCATCGGATTGCGGCGTGAGGGTCAGGCTGTCGCGTTCCAGAGCGGCAATGGCGCGCACCATCAGATCAGCCCCAGCCATGCTAAGCTGATCATGCAGTTCGCCCGCCGTCATGTCAGCCGTAATGTTGATTTTCTCGACCATGGCGACCGGCCCGGTATCGAGACCTTCATCCATCTTCATGATCATGATGCCGGTTTCAAGGTCACCGGCCATAATGGCACGCTGAATTGGCGCAGCTCCCCGCCAGCGCGGAAGCAATGAGGCATGTCCATTATAGCAACCGAGGCGAGTGCCCTCGAGAATTTCTTTCGGTAAAATCAGGCCATAGGCGACAACAATCGCAACATCTGCCTTGAGATCGATGAAAGCCTGCTGCTCATCCGGATCTTTCAGGCTCTTGGGTGTGCGGACCTCGATGCCGAATTGCTCCGCATTCCGGTGAACAGGCGAAGGGGTCAGCTCAAGTCCACGCCTGCCAGCAGGGCGTGGTGGCTGGCTGTAAACCGCAACAATTTCATGGCCCTGACCGATCAGCGCATTGAGAATAGGCACGGAAAAATCCGGCGTGCCCATAAATATAATTCGCAAACTCATCGCCTAAACCGCCAATCGACTTGTGGGGCGATCCTTGGCGAGTTTCTTGAACTTCTTCACCACCATTTCACGCTTCAACCGCGAAATATAATCGATGAACAAAATACCGTTCAAATGATCGATCTCATGTTGAAGGCATGTGGCCAAAAGTCCGTCCGCTTCGACTTCTTGGGGCTTCCCCTCAATATCGAAATAGGAAACGCGAACCTGTTTGGGCCGCTCGACTTCCGCATAGTAATCAGGGATGGAAAGGCAGCCCTCTTCGTAAATATTCCGCTCGTCGCTGGACCAAAGCACCTGTGGATTAATGTAAACCTGCGGCGCCTTCGGCTCGTCCTCTTTGGCAAGATCAATGACCAGCATCTGGATGGGTGTGCCGACCTGAATGGCCGCCAGACCAATGCCGGGCGCATCATACATTGTGTCCAGCATATCAGCGGAAAATTTGCGCAAATCCACGTCAAAACTTTCGACAGGTTTGGAAACTTGACGAAGCAGCGGATCGGGAAGGATGACGAGCGGTTTGATTGACATGTCCTTCACCTAATATCTCGATTTTCAACCGTCAATGCGGCATCAGACCCAATCATAAAAATGTTCATGTTTTGATCTCACATTTGCCAATCGAATCGGTTACTCTAGGGTTATGGAAACTTCAATTTCTCTCGATCAAACGCTGTTTCAGCTCGGCGCGACCTCAATATCTGTAGGCGCAACACTGTTTACAGTGGCGCTTGTCATGGCTTTGGTGGTGATTTTTGCCATTGTTGCTGTCATGCGGGCAGCACGGATGCGGCTTGTCGCGGAGATACAGGCGGAAGATCGTGCCCGCGACGCGGAAGCGCGAATGGGAGAAATTCTTAAAAGCCAATCTGAAATGCAAGGTCGCATGCAGACAATGGCTGAACTTTTCGGTTCGCGTCAGGCAGAGCTTAATCAATCCATTCGGGAGCGGCTCGACGGCATGACCACCCGGATTGGCCAGACCATGACCGATCAGACCAAGTCCACGCACGAAAATCTCGCCAAACTGCAAGAACGGCTGGCGGTCATCGATACGGCGCAGAATAATATTCAAACGCTTGCGGGTCAGGTCGTCCAATTACAGGCAATTCTTGCCAATAAACAGACGCGTGGGGCCTTCGGTCAGGCGCGGATGGAAGCGATTATCGCCGATGGTCTGCCGCAGGGCGCTTATGAGTTTCAGGCAACCCTGTCGAATGGAAGCAGACCTGATTGCGTGGTTCGCATGCCCAATGGTGCAGCAAATCTGGTCATTGATGCCAAGTTTCCCCTGGAAGCCTGGAACGCCATACGTGAATCCGAAACGCCGGAAGGCAAGAAGATCGCCGCTACTCAGTTCCGGCGCGATATCGAGATTCATATTCGTGATGTTGCAGAAAAATATCTTATCAATGGTGAGACGCAGGATACGGCGTTTCTTTTTGTGCCCTCGGAATCGGTATTTGCTGAAATTCATGAGAATTTCGAAGGCGTGATCCAGAAGGCGCATCGCTCGCGTATCGTGATCGTATCGCCCTCATTGCTGATGCTATCCATTCAGGTCATTCAGGCTGTGCTCAAAGACGTGCGCATGCGGGAACAGGCGCATTTGATACAGGGCGAAGTCATCCGGTTGATGGAAGATGTTGGCCGTCTTGATGATCGTGTGCGGCGTCTGCAAACCCATTTCATTCAGGCAAACAAGGATATTGACGATATTCTGGTATCTTCCAGCAAGGTGACCAAGCGCGGCCAGAAGATCGAAGCGCTGGAATTCGCGGAAGCGCCAGTGGGCGAAACAAAAGCGCCCGATACAACGCGGTCGGCAGCTTCCACGACAGGCCAGTTGCGCTTGCGGGTGGTCGATGGCGAGGAGTAAGGCCAGACTGTATCTGACCTGACGGATAATTCCGATCTTAGCCAGCTTCGATGGTTTTGCGCCGAACCTCCCAGGTTCCGGTCGTCTGCGGCTTGACGAAGAGGCTGATAATATCAGGATTGGCTTTTTTCAGAGCCGCTTCGATGCGTTGAACACAGGCTTCGATTTCTGGCGCGCGCATGTGATCTTCGAATTCCACACTGAGGCTCGCCGCGATCTGTTTTGGACCCATATGGACTGTTAGCACCCCATTGGCGCGTTGAACTGCCGGGTCCTGGTTGGCAATGTCGAGGATTTGCTGATCCACCTCTGGGAGTGCAGCCTCGCCCATCAGCAAGCCCTTGCTCTCTCGCGCCAGAAAAATCGCGGTTCCGCCAAGTATGATCGAAATTCCGATAGAGGCGACACCGTCCAATTCTGGAATATTGAAGAGTTGCGCGGCGGAAATGCCAACAAGAGCAATAACAAGCCCGAGCAGGGCAGCTGTGTCTTCGAACAATACCGTAAAGACGCTTGGATCTTTGCTAATCCGCACCGCCTCGACGTAACCAAGGTCGCCTTTAACAGTGCGAAATTCCTTCAACGCTATGTACCAGGAGGTTCCCTCGAACAACATGGCAAGGCCAAGAACAACATAGTTGATGATTGGGTTTTCAACGGGCTCCGGATCAAGAATATGGATCACGCCTTCATAGAAGGACACTCCGGCACCCACGGCAAAGACCAACAAGGCGACGATGAAACTCCAGAAATATAGCTCGCGGCCATGGCCGAGCGGATGGGTACGGTCGGCAGGTCTGGCCGCTCGACGCAGACCAAAGAGGAGAAGCGCTCCATTTCCGGTATCAACCAGAGAGTGGACACCTTCCGAAAGCATGGCGGAACTGCCGGTAAAGAAAGCCGCGACAAACTTGGTAACGGCAATCAGAAGATTGCCAAGTATTGCTGCGTAAATAACTTTTTTGGATCCGGCATGCGCTTTCGCCGATTGTGTTGCCATGGTCTGCCCCCTGTCCTTCGGAGAACGCCAAATGTTTTGTAAGGTTCCGGCTTGCGGCAGCAAGTGGTCGGTATGATGCTAGTGGTTTTGCATCTCATGCGCTAACTCTTCCACAAACAGTGTAGGGCGACATGACTGATTCCACAGTAGAGCAAGCAATATTTCTAGGGTTGGATACGGGCGGGACCTATACCGACGCCGTACTCTGGTCGGAAGAGCGCGGCGTTATTGCCAAGGCAAAAGCGCTTACGACACGCCATGATTTGAGTGTTGGCATTTCTGGCGCGGTCGATGCCATCATTGCCGAAGCTTCTGTGCTTCCAGCCGACATCCGGCTTGTGTCAATGTCGACGACACTGGCCACCAACGCGTTGGTTGAGGGCCAGGGCGGGCGCATCGCATTGGTGATGATCGGATTTTCCGATGCTGATCTGGAGAAGGCAGGATTGAAAGATGCTCTTGGCAACGATCCTGTCATATTTATCCCGGGTGGTCATGACGTCTATGGTCGTGCTCAACCTTTCGATGCGTCATCCCTTGAAAAGGCATTGCCACATCTGAAATCTGAAGTGACAGGCTTTGCCATTTGCGCCTATTTTGCCGTGCGCAATCCGGAGCATGAGATTGCCGTGCGCGATCTTGTGCATGATAAGACAGGGCTGCCAGTCACATGCAGCCATGAATTGTCGGCCAAATTGAACGGTCCCAAACGGGCATTGACGACAGTACTCAATGCCCGGCTGATTGCGATGATTGACCGGCTTGTCGCGGCCACGGAAGGTTTTCTGGACAAGCGCGGGATTCACGCACCTTTAATGGTAGTTCGCGGTGATGGCGCGCTGGTCTCTGCCGCATTTGCCCGCCACCGGCCCATTGAAACCATTCTTTCGGGGCCAGCAGCAAGTCTCGTTGGCGCGCGTCATATGACCGGCCTCGACAATGCGATTATTTCCGATATTGGCGGCACGACGACTGATGTTGCCGTGCTGGATGATGGCCGCCCCAGGCTTGATCCCAACGGTGCCACAGTTGGTGGGTTTCGCACCATGGTTGAAGCCGTGGCGATGCGTACCTTTGGCCTTGGCGGGGACTCGGAAGTGTCGCTGGACGACAATGCCATGACACCCGGGATCAAGCTTGGACCAAGACGGCTTGTGCCGCTGGCGCTTCTCGCGGCCAATCACGGTTCCATGGTTATCGAACATCTGGCCCGTCAGGTTAAAGCGGTCAATGCAGGACGGCTAGATGGACGTTTCGCCTTGCGCACAGGTGTGCCGGTGCAAATGGCGTCTGGCCTGAGCAAGGGAGAGGCCGAGCTTTACGAGCGTATGACCACAGAGCCACAGCCGCTTGATCGTCTATTGGCCTCGGTTTCGCAGACGGCGGCAATAACACGGCTGGTCTCTCGCGGATTGGTTCATCTTGCGGGGTTCACGCCCTCGGATGCCTGTCATGTTTTGGGTCTTCAGAACAATTGGAATGCCGAAGCAGCGCGGTATGGTGCTATTCTTTATGCAAGGCGCAAGGATGGGGCGGGTCGTCCTTTTTGCGATACGCCGGAAGAGGTTTCACGCCGAACCTATGATGCTCTTGTCAGGCGTTCATCCGAGGTCGTTCTTGAAACAGTCTTTGCGGAGGACGGGCTTGAGGGGCAGGAAACCGTCGCAAGCGCACTCGTTCAGCGAGCATTATCTGGGGTGGGCGGTATTGCCGGTATCAAATTGCATATCGACCGGCCCCTAATCGGACTTGGAGCGTCAGCACCCGTCTATTACCCTGCTGTGGGCGACGAGCTTGGTGTTCAATGTATCGTTCCCGTTGATACGGATGTGGCAAACGCTTTGGGAGCCGTTGTCGGACAAGTCCGGGTGTCACTGGAAGCGCATATAAGCCAGCCTGTTGAAGGTCTTTTCCGGGTAATGGCGGGTGAAGCTGTTCAGGATTTTCAGCTTGAGGAAGATTCAATCGCATTTGCCGAATCAACACTGAAGGATCAGGTGCAGCGACTGGCGCTTGAGGCCGGTACGGACGAGCCTCACATTACAATTATTCGCAATATTAGCGCGGCAACGGTGGAAGATCAGCGAAAATTCATTGAAGCGGTCTTGATCGCTACAGCGTCAGGGCGTCCGCGGATCGCGCACTAATCGATTTCAATCGATACAGATTTCAACACAGACCATCGGAGAATTGACTGCACTGGCCTTGGCGTGTTCAAGGATATGCAATGCAAATCTATAAGGACATGATCATGGGCGAACGTATCGAAATGAATGGTCTGAAAGTGGCTCCAGAGCTTCACGATTTCGTTGTGAATGAAGCCATTCCCGGAACAGGCGTCGATGCGGCACAGTTTTGGTCAGGTTTTGCGCAGATCGTTGATGATCTGGCGCCGAAGAATCGCGCTTTGCTGGCAAAACGCGATGCATTCCAGCTTCAACTCGATAATTTTTATAAGAGCAGGCGTGACAATGGTTACTCACCGGAGGAGTATGAAGCATTCCTGCGAGAGATTGGTTATTTGCTGCCTGAAGGCGACAAATTTGCTGTCTCGACGAGCAATGTAGATCCCGAAATCGCCGTGACAGCGGGTCCGCAGCTTGTCGTTCCCGTCATGAATGCACGCTATGCGCTCAATGCTGCCAATGCGCGTTGGGGTTCGCTCTATGATGCGCTTTACGGTACGGACGCAATTTCGGATGAAGGCGGGGCGGAAAAAGGAAAAGCATTCAACCCGGTACGCGGTGCGAAAGTCATTGCTTGGGCCAAGTCTTTTCTTGATGAGAGTGTGCCATTGCAGGGTGCGCAGTGGGCGGATATTTCCGCTCTTACTGTTAAAGACGGTAGACTTGCGCTCAAATCAGGGAATGAGGCTGTTTCCCTTGCGAATGAAAGCCAGTTCGCGGGCTATCGCGGTGATCCGGCAAGCCCGACGGCAATTCTTTTGATCAAGAACGGGCTGCATGTGGAGATCGTGATTAACGCCGATCATCCAATTGGCACAACAGACAAGGCGCACATTGCCGATGTTCTGTTGGAATCTGCCCTAACAACGATTCAGGATTGCGAAGACTCTGTCGCGGCAGTGGATGCGCAGGATAAGGTCATTGTCTATCGCAATTGGCTCGGTCTGATGAATGGCGATCTTGAAGACAGTTTCGAAAAAGGCGGGAAGACAGTCACCCGCAAGCTCAACCCGGATAGGGAATATACGGGCAAGGACGGCAAGCCGCTAACGGTACCGGGACGCTCCCTCATGCTGGTACGTAATGTCGGGCATCTGATGACCAATCCTGCAATCCTCGACAAGGATGGCAATGAGGTGCCTGAGGGCATTATGGACGCGGCCATCACGGCCTTGGCGGCACTTCACGATATTGGTCCAAATGGCCGGCATATGAACTCCCGTGCCGGATCAATGTATGTGGTGAAGCCAAAGATGCATGGCCCAGAAGAGGTTGCTTTTGCGGCTGAATTGTTTGGGCGCGTAGAAGCACTTTTGGGAATGCAGCCGAATACGATGAAGATGGGCATCATGGATGAGGAACGCCGGACGACGGTCAACCTGAAGGAATCCATCCGTGCTGCAAAAGAACGGGTCGTTTTCATCAACACCGGTTTCCTTGATCGCACTGGCGACGAGATTCATACTTCCATGGAAGCTGGACCGATGATCCGCAAGGGCGACATGAAGCAGGCGTCGTGGATCGGAGCCTATGAGAACTGGAATGTTGATATCGGCCTCGAATGTGGTCTTTCCGGTCATGCCCAGATCGGCAAGGGCATGTGGGCGATGCCTGATCTGATGGCGGCAATGCTTGAGCAAAAGATTGGTCATCCGAAGGCTGGTGCAAATACGGCTTGGGTGCCATCGCCAACAGCCGCAACGCTGCACGCCACGCATTATCACAAGATAAATGTTGCTGAGGTTCAAGGCGCGTTGAAATCGCGGGGGCGTGCAAAGCTCAGTGATATTCTATCTGTGCCTGTCGTATTGCGCCCCAACTGGACGCCGGAGGATATTCAGCGTGAACTCGACAATAATGCGCAAGGCATTTTAGGCTATGTGGTGCGCTGGGTCGATCAAGGGGTTGGTTGTTCCAAGGTGCCCGATATCAACAATGTCGGATTGATGGAAGATCGGGCAACTTTGCGTATTTCTGCCCAGCATATTGCCAACTGGCTGCATCATGGAATCACCAATGAAGCTCAGGTGTTGGAGACGATGAAGCGTATGGCAGCCGTCGTCGACAAGCAAAATGCCAATGATCCTCTTTATCAGCCAATGGCTGGTAATTTTGACAAGTCGGTAGCGTTTCAGGCCGCATGTGATCTCGTTCTCAAGGGCCGCGAACAGCCCAATGGCTATACAGAACCTGTCCTACACCGCAGGCGCCTGGAGTTGAAAGCAAGCCAATAAACCTTTTCGATGCCGGGCGGCGATCAACATGAATAGCTGCCCGTGCCGAGTGTGCTCTTGTTTGCCGACTGATTCTTGTTTAGGCGATAGCACATGAAATTGCTTGCGCTCGACACCGCCGCCAATCTTTGTTCTGTTGCCATCTTCGATGCTGAAAGCGGCACGATGCTGGCACAGATCAGTGAAGATATTGGCAAAGGCCATGCCGAGCGGTTGATGGCAATCATGGAACAAGCCGTTGCCAATGCTGGGATTGCAATCAACGAAATTGGCAAGGTCGTCACCAGTATTGGACCGGGATCCTTTACTGGCGTGCGGGTAGGGGTGGCAACGGCGCGCGGTCTGGCTTTGGCTTTGCGCTGTCCGGCAATAGGCGTTACCACGCTTGAGGCTCTGGCTTATGATGCCGGAAAAGCCCTCTCCGGAAGACCAGTTCTCAGTGTGATCGATGCGCGCCGCGATGAGTTTTATGCGCAGTTTTTCGCAAGCGATGGTACGCCTGCCTCCGAGCCCATGATTGTTACCTTGCCCGGGATCGTGGAACAACTGGCCGGCCATGGGCAAAATCTTGTTCTTGCCGGTTCCGCCTCAGCGCTGATCAATGCAAAGCTGGAACGTCCATTGGACGTGGCGTCGGCAATGGCGACCGGTACGATCGAAGCGTTTGCGCAACTTGGAATACGATCACAAGACACAGCCTTGCCCAGTCCCCTTTATTTGCGTGGTCTCGACGTTAAGCCGCAACAGGGTTTCGTATTGAAGCGGCAGGTCGCAGAATGATGGGCCTGCCTTTCGATAATCTGCGTCAGCGCAGCTTCGTAATCGAAACGCTTGCGCGGGAGGACGCAACTCATCTGGTGCCGATTCATGCCGGTACGTTCCGGCAGCCGTGGAGTGAAGACGATTTTCACGCGCTGCTTGGTGAAGCCAACGTCTTTGGTTTTATCGCGCGCGAAGAGGGAAATCGTGCGGCGCAGCCCGGTGGTTTTGTTCTTGCACGGCTTGTTCTGGATGAGGCCGAGATACTAACCATTGCCGTCGCTCCGCAGTTTCAGCGCAAGGGCGTCGGTCATGCCTTGATGGACGCGGCATTGCGCCATTTGTACAATGCGCGTGCGACCATGCTGTTTCTTGAGGTGGATGAGCTGAACGCACCGGCGCTCGCCCTATATCGCAGACTCGGATTCAAACAGGTGGGAAAACGGCCCGGCTATTATGAAACGCCCTCAGGACGCTCAGCGGCCTTGACGATGCGCCGTGACCTGGGACATCGCGAAACGGGTTCTGGCCGCTAAGATGATCGCATATCTAAGACTTATTCTGGCAGCGGCCGGCTTTGCACTCATCACAATAATCTTGCTGCCGGTCCAACTGCTTTTCGTTAAGACCGGCTGGTCATTACAGAAAAAGCTTCCTGTGCTTTTTCATAAGGTTGTTCGCCATTTGCTTGGAATTCGCATTCATGTGCACGGCAAAATGGCGCAGAATCGGCCATTGCTGCTTGCAGCCAATCATTCCTCATGGGCCGACATAGTCGTTTTATCGGCTATCGCGGAAGTCTCTTTCATAGCCAAGTCTCAGGTGGCTACCTGGCCATTATTCGGTCTCTTCGCCAAGTTGCAGCGCTCTGTCTTCGTTGAGCGTGAAAAACGCGGCAAGACCCATGATCAGGCAAGTGAAATAGCAACGCGTCTTGCCGATGGCGATGTCATGGTGCTTTTTGCGGAAGGCACGACATCAGACGGTAACCGTATATTGCCCTTCAAGACATCGCTGTTCGGTGCTGCGCAGGTAGCAATCCGCGAAACCAGCGTCGAAACAGTCACGATCCAACCTGTTGCCATCGCTTATACGCGGGTGCACGGACTGCCAATGGGCAGGTTTCATCGCCCGATAATCGCATGGCCGGGGGACGTGGAGCTTGGTCCCAGCCTTATCGGGATGCTCAAGGAGGGCGCCTATGATGTTGATGTCCGATTTGGCGAGCCAGTTGTGATTGACAGCAAGTCTGACCGGAAAGCCTTGGCGCGGTTAATGGAAGAGAAAGTGCGGGCGATGATGCAAAGGTCGCTGCAGGACCGTGACTATATCGAGCCGGAGATCGCAACTGCCACGAATCTCACCGATCCGGCTATTTTCAAAGAGGCCAAAAAGCTTTAGAAGCCTCTGCATGGACGATATCATTATTAAACATCAGCTGGACGAGACGTTGGGAGCGCTTGCCCATTCGCCATCACTGGCCAATACCCGCAAGGTCTATGTAAAGACCTATGGCTGCCAGATGAATGTCTATGACAGCCAGCGGATGACTGACAGTCTCGCAGCTGAGGGTTATAGCCCGACAGACACGGCGGATGATGCCGATCTGGTCTTGATCAATACCTGTCATATTCGTGAGAAGGCGTCTGAAAAGCTGTACTCGGCGCTTGGCCGGCTACGCAAAATGAAAGATGCGCGCGCCAAAGAGGGTCGCGAACTCACGGTCGGCGTTGCTGGATGCGTGGCGCAAGCCGAAGGCGATGAAATTACGCGGCGTGCGCCCGTTGTTGATCTGGTTGTCGGCCCCCAAACATATCACCGCCTGCCACAGGCGCTTGCGCGTGTGGCAAAAGGCGAGCGTGTCGTCGAGACTGAATATGCGATTGAAGACAAATTCGAGCACTTGCCCGCTCCCAAAAAGGAGCAGACGAGAAGCCGCGGCGTTACTGCATTTCTCACTGTCCAGGAGGGGTGCGACAAATTCTGTACGTTCTGCGTGGTCCCCTATACACGGGGATCTGAAGTTTCGCGTCCTGTTGCCCAGATTCTGAAAGAAGCCGAAAAACTCGCCGATGCCGGTGTACGTGAGCTGACGCTGCTTGGGCAGAACGTCAATGCGTGGCATGGCGAGGGGCATGATGGCCGCGAGTGGGGGCTGGGCGAATTGCTTTACCGGCTGGCCGAGATACCCGGCATTGCGCGACTACGCTACATTACCAGTCACCCGCGCGACATGGATGACGCTTTGATCAATGCGCATCGTGATCTCGATATGTTGATGCCCTATCTGCATCTGCCGGTTCAGGCTGGTTCGGACCGTATTTTGAAAGCGATGAATCGCAAGCATACGGGCGACGATTATCTGCGTCTGATTGAGCGGATACGAAACGCCCGCTCCGATATAGCGCTGTCAGGTGACTTCATTGTTGGCTTCCCCGGAGAAACGGACGAGGATTTTGAGGCGACGTTGCAGCTGGTTCGGGACGTTACCTACGCCGCAGCCTATTCGTTCAAATATTCGCCGCGACCAGGAACACCCGGTGCCGATCTGCCTGACCATATTGATGAAGCGGTAAAAGACGAGAGATTGCAGCGTTTGCAGGCTTTGCTCAGCGAACAGCAATATGCCTTCCAACGCAGCCTTGTGAATAAAAGCTTTGATGTGCTCATTGAAAAGGCCGGAAGAGTGCCTGGACAGATGGTTGGACGATCTCCTTGGTTACAACCTGTAATTATCGATGTACACGGCGGCAGAATCGGCGACATTATCAATGTACGAATCATTGACACGGGAACCAACAGCCTTATCGGTCTCCGGGAGATGGTTTGAGGAACAAGTAGCGACTATATGAACAGGCGAATACTTTTTTAGGAGAGCCGTTTGAACGCCACCGAAAAACTGAAACCCGCTCCTTCCGGAGCCTCGGACCTGGCGCATATCGTACTGACATTTGATAACAATCGGCTGGCGAGTGCGCTATTCGGCCAGTTTGACGAGAATCTTGCTCGTATCGAAAAGAAGCTGGGCGTTGACGTCCGTTCCAAAGGCAATCAGCTCGCTATTCGTGGCGAGCCAGGAGCAACGGAGCAGGCTCGGCGCGCTCTGGATCAACTCTACGAACATTTGCAAAAAGGCCATGATATATCCGCATCGGATGTTGATGGTGCTTTGCGAATGGCTATCGCTGCCGACGATCAATTGACGCTTCCCACAATGGAAAACAAGAGCAAGATGGCTGTAGCCCAGATATCGACCCGCAAGAAGACGATCTTCGCTCGCACGCCGACGCAAGATGCTTATATGCGCGCGCTTGACCGGTCGGAAATGGTGTTCGGCGTAGGGCCAGCGGGTACGGGTAAGACCTATCTGGCGGTCGCCCATGCGGCGATGCTGCTGGAGCGTGGTCTGGTGGACCGCATCATCCTTTCCCGCCCAGCCGTCGAAGCTGGTGAGCGGCTTGGTTTTCTTCCCGGCGACATGAAAGAGAAGGTCGACCCTTATCTGCGCCCTCTCTATGACGCGCTTTACGACATGATGCCTGCTGATAAGGTTGAGCGTGCCATCGCCGCAGGCGTTATCGAAATCGCACCGCTCGCCTTCATGCGCGGGCGTACACTGGCTCATTCTGCAATTATTCTGGATGAGGCGCAAAATACGACTGCAATGCAGATGAAGATGTTCCTGACCCGCCTTGGCGAAAACGGACGTATGATTATTACTGGCGATCCGAGCCAGATTGATCTACCGCCAGGCCAGAAGTCCGGATTGGTGGAAGCGCTCAATATTTTGAACGATGTTCAGGGTATCGTCACCGTAAAGTTTACGGATGTCGATGTGGTTCGTCATCCGCTGGTTGCGGCGATTGTTCGTGCTTACGATAAGGAAGGCGCCAAGCCTAAAGCTTGACGGAGTATCTTGATCGACATTGACATATTGGTTGAAACCGATGGCTGGCCAGGGGAGGCGGCGCTGTCGGACCTTGCATCAATTGCTATTGCTGCAGTTTGGGACGAGCTGGCTAGCGGAAACCAGCCCGACAGCGAGCTAAGTCTGGTTTTCACCGATGATGCGGCGATCAAGGAACTTAATAATGATTGGCGCGACAAGGACAAGCCTACCAATGTCTTGTCCTTTCCGGCCTTTCCGATCAAACCGGGTCAAGCGCCCGGACCGATGCTCGGCGATATCGTTATTGCCCTCGAAACCGTTGTGCGGGAAGCGGAAGATGAAGAAAAATCCTTCGACCATCACCTCACGCATCTGATCGTTCATGGGGTTTTGCATCTCCTCGGATATGACCACGAAACAGATGATGAAGCCGAAGAGATGGAGCAGCTCGAGCGCAAAATTCTTGCGCGGCTTGCAATTCCTGATCCATATGCGCTATCGGTCATAGACGATTAATTTGATTGAGGACCATGTCTGACACGTCGCACCAAAACGATCCTGCCGCGCCAGCCAAAGGCATGAATGGGCAGGAAAGTGATGCCGAAGGGCAAAGTATCACCAGAGCGCCTGTTTTAGAAAAGCGCTCGCTCCTTTCCACGATCTTTCCATTCTTGCGCGCGCGCCCCGGAACGTCCTTAAGGGACGATCTTGATGCTGCGCTTGCCGAGGATCATCATGGTGACACGGCCTTTTCTCCTGAAGAGCGCGCAATGCTTCATAACATTTTGCGCCTGCGGGAGTTGCGGGTCGAAGATGTGATGATTCCGCGCGCTGATATTGAAGCGGTCGAAATCAGCACGAGCCTTGGCGATCTCCTGGAAATATTCGAGAAGTCCGGTCATTCGCGTATGCCAGTCTTTGCCGAAACGCTGGATGACCCGCGGGGCATGGTTCATATCCGCGACGTGGTTAATCACATTACCAAGACGTCCCGGGTTAAAACGCCACGAAAAACGGCGCGCGCGCCCAAGTCCCCGGTTGCGGCAAAATTTGATCTCTCCAATGTTGATCTCACCAAAACGATTTCAGATTTGAGCTTGATGCGCACGATCCTGTTCGTGCCCCCTTCCATGCTTGCCAGTGATTTGATGGGGCGCATGCAGGCGCAGCGCATCCAGATAGCGCTCGTGATTGACGAGTATGGCGGCACTGATGGCCTGGTTTCGCTGGAAGATATCGTGGAAATGGTTGTCGGTGATATTGAAGACGAACATGACGATGATGAAGTGATGATCGTCGAGGATCCGGAGGGTGTATTCATTACGGATGCACGGGCGGATCTTGACGAAGTGTCTGAAAAGATCGGTTCAGGCTTCGTCGTCGGCGAACATGGTGAGGATGTTGATACGGTCGGTGGCCTGATCTTCTCGATTCTCGGACGCATTCCCGTGCGCGGCGAAATGGTTCAGGCTGTTCCCGGATATGAGTTTCACGTTTTGGAAGCCGATCCACGCCGCATACGTAAGGTTAGAATTGTTCCCCTGCGTCACGCAGAACGCAGGCCGCGTAGCCAGCGCCAAGGTGTTGTCGAGCCATCAGCGGATGACGAATGATCTTGTGTAAATTGGTCAAGGCATGATCCGGGGTCTGATCGATAGGATCGTGCTTCTGTCGGGTTGGCGGCGTTGTGGGCTGGCATTTCTTATGGGCGCTCTGGCGAGCTTTGCCTTGCCGCCCTACGACTTTTTTGCCGTAGCATTTGTTGCTTTTCCTGTTTTGGTCTGGCTGCTTGATGGCGCAGTGGATAATGCCGGAAGCGGCCCGATCCGTCGGCTGGTTCCCGCCGCAATAGTCGGCTGGTGGTTCGGCTTTGGCTATTTTGTTTTCGGGCTGTGGTGGATCGGCAATGCTTTGCTGGTCGATGCTGCAAATTTTGCCTGGGCAATTCCCTTGGCAATTTTTGGCCTTCCTGCATTTCTCGCATTTTTCTATGCTTTTGCAGCAGTAATTGCGCGTCTCATATGGAGCGACGGGATCGGGCGCATATTTGCGCTCGGCCTTGGTTTCGGCCTCGCCGAATGGTTGCGTTCCTTTGTGCTAACCGGTTTTCCCTGGAACGCCATCGGCTATGCCGCAATGCCAATACCGGTTCTGATGCAATCGTCTGTTATTGTGGGCTTGCTCGCAATGAATATTCTGGCGGTAATCGTATTTGCCATGCCTGCGGTTTATAATGCCAAGCAAGGCCGGATAGCTGGACTTGCCGTTGCACTCATCCTGATCATCGCTCATGTCGGCTTCGGCGTTTTCCGGCTCTCCACAGCGGATATCAAACTCGACGGCCCGCATATTCGTATCGTGCAGCCCTCCATTTCGCAGGATCTCAAATGGGATGCAGAGGCGCGGCGCGGTATATTTGACAAGTACCTTGCCATGACCGCTGAAGAGCCAGCAGAGGGGAAAGTTAAGCCGCAGATTATAGTTTGGCCGGAAACAGCAGTTCCCTATATTCTGACGAAAACTCCAGAAGCACTGCAAGCTATCGCCGATAATTTGGCTGACGGGCAGACTCTTTTGGCTGGTGCCATCAGAATGGAAGAGCCTGGCGGGGCGGAGGAACCTCTCTACTACAACACCATCTATGCCATCGACAGCTCGGGAGAAATTACCGGAGCGGCCGATAAAGTTCATCTCGTGCCCTTCGGGGAATATGTGCCGCTTGAGAGCATTCTCCGAAAGATCGGCATTAGCGAAGTGGTGGAACTGCCGGGAGGGTTCAGCGCAGCTTCGGTGCGCCGCTCGCTTGAGGTTATCAGCGGTTTCTCAGTACTGCCGCTCATATGTTATGAGGCCATCTTTCCGGGTGAGATGTTCTACCAAGGCGCAGCCGCCAATGCCATTGTCAACGTCACCAACGATGCATGGTATGGCGATACTCCTGGTCCTTACCAGCATTTCAGACAGGCGCAATTGCGCGCAGTGGAACAGGGGCTGCCGATGGTGCGGGCCGCCAATAACGGTCTTTCAGGAGTCGTTGACCCCTATGGACGAATCATTGATGCGCTTGCACTCAATGGGGTGGGTGTGATTGATGCTAAACTTCCAGGACGCGTAGAACTACCTTGGGGAGAGGGGGTTCATACGGTTCAATTTCTGGTTGTATTAATAATGGTTCTAATTGTGGCGTTGGGGTATTTTTTGCGCGGTAGAAGGCGTGTTGGTTGACATTTCCGATACAGCCCTGTCGAATAAAGTGATATTTGGTACGTTGATACATTGATGGTAAAATTCATTTTCAATTCCATTTCATATGAATGAGATTTTCATGTCTGATAATAGTAAAAAGAGTCCGAACCCCGTTGATATCCATGTTGGCGCAAGAATTAGATTGCGACGCAATATGATAGGCTTGAGCCAGGAAAAACTCGGTGAGAGCCTAGGAATAACGTTTCAGCAGATTCAAAAATATGAAAAAGGCATGAACCGTGTGGGTGCCAGTCGCCTTCAGGCAATAGCCAATATCCTCAACGTGCCGGTTACATTCTTTTTTGACGACATGCCCGGTCAGTCAGACAAACCTCGTGGTTTTGAGGAAGAAAACGAGACAACCTATGTCGTTGGTTTCCTGAACAGTTCAGAGGGTATCCAGTTGGCGCGCGCCTTTGCAAAAATTGGCGACGCGAAAATCCGGCGTAAAGTGCTCGACCTCGTACGCACGCTTGGCCAAGAGGATGATGCGGTCTAGAGGTCTTTCTGCTTAAAGAAAAGCAATTCTGTTCCGCCAAAGGCGTGACAAGGGACACCGAAAGTGGCGGGGGCGACGTCTCTCCGAAGTTGCGTGACAAAGCGGCTGGACGCGCGCTGAAACCCCAAGCTGGTTGGTTTGCAAAAGCAAACCAACCAGCTTTCAAATCCGCCGGTCGCGCTGACTGGATTCGTAACAAATGCAGTTCGATCCGTGGCGCGTGCAATTGGGCCAAATCCTTCCGTTGCACCTACGCATAATGGGGTGAGATCAACCTCGCTAAACCCTTCGATTTTGCCCCCAAGATTCCCTTCATTAGAAGGATTCTCCTTAAGCAAGAAAGGCTCCAACCATAACTTTTCATCTGTTTATGGTGTGAAACGGGAAAAAATCCTCTTGGCGCGATCCTTTTAAAAGTGAAAGCAATTGACGGAACCGCTGCAGCTTGGCAAACACTATGCAGCCAGTCGGCATATGCCTGCTGGCGTTCGTTTGCTTTCAAGAGGGGTTCCCCGTGACGCGCAGTTCTTATCTTTTTACCAGTGAGTCCGTTTCGGAAGGTCACCCGGACAAAGTCTGTGACCGTATTTCCGATGAAATCGTTGACATGATCTACAAAGAAGCGAAGAAAACAGGAGTTGATCCCTGGACTGTTCGTATTGCCTGCGAAACTCTGGCGACAACGAACCGGGTCGTAATAGCTGGCGAAGTCCGGGTTCCGGATACATTGCTGAAGAAAGATAAAAACGGCGCTGTCGTCAAGGATGCCAAAGGCCATCCGGTTATCAATCCTTCCAGATTCCGTGCTGCCGCCCGTCGCGCCATTCGCGACATTGGTTATGAACAGGAAGGCTTCAACTGGAAGACGGCGAAGATTGAAGTTCTGCTGCATCCCCAATCGGCAGATATTGCCCAAGGCGTCGATAATGCAGCCGATCGCCAAGGTGAAGAAGGCGCTGGCGACCAGGGCATCATGTTCGGCTACGCATGCCGCGAAACACCTGATCTCATGCCTGCTCCAATTTATTATTCCCATAAGATTCTGGAATTGCTGGCAGCAGCTCGTCACAAGGGCGAAGGCGATGCTGGCAAGCTTGGACCTGATGCCAAGAGCCAGGTTACTGTCCGCTATGTGGACGGTGTGGCGGCAGAAGCAACCCAAATCGTGCTTTCAACGCAGCATCTGGATGCAAGCTGGGACTCAAAAAAGGTCCGCAGCGTCGTTGAACCCTATATTCGCGAAGCTATGGGTGATCTGAAGATTGCTGACGATTGCGTCTGGTACATCAATCCTACGGGCAAGTTCGTCATTGGTGGTCCAGACGGCGATGCTGGCCTCACTGGCCGCAAAATCATTGTCGATACCTATGGCGGTGCTGCTCCTCATGGCGGCGGCGCTTTCTCGGGCAAGGACACAACCAAGGTTGACCGTTCTGCGGCATATGCAGCACGTTATCTTGCAAAGAACGTTGTAGCCGCGGGTTTTGCTGATCGCTGCACGATCCAGCTTTCCTATGCAATTGGCGTTGCCCAGCCGCTTTCGGTCTATGTTGATCTGCATGGCACGGGCAAAGTAAAGGAAGATGCGGTCGAGGAAGCCCTGCGCAAGGTTATGGACCTGTCGCCCTCCGGCATTCGTAAGCATCTTGACCTTAACAAGCCAATCTATGCCAAGACTTCGGCCTATGGCCATTTCGGACGGAAACCCGGCCGCGATGGGTCTTTCTCATGGGAAAAGACAGATCTTGCCAAGCAATTGAAGACAGCATTGGCCGCCTAAGCGGCCAATGTGGATAAATGGTATGACCGAGCCCAGACGCGAGCGTTCAACAGAAGCATTCTTCGGCAGGAGAAGCGGCAAGGCGCTGCGCCCTTTGCAGCGTTCCATCAGGGATGAACTCCTGCCTGAATTAAAGCTCGATCTTACTTCCCCAGCGCCCGGAGACCTCCGCAGTCTTTTTGCTGCCGAGGTTGACGTGGTGCGTATGGAGATTGGCTTCGGGGGCGGCGAGCATCTTGTGCATGAAGCCGCGCGTCATCCGGAAGCGGGCTTTATCGGCGTTGAGCCATTCGTCAACAGCATGGCGAAGCTGGTTGTTGATCTTCACGACAATCCGCTCGCCAATATCAGGCTTTACGACGACGACGCAACGCAAGTGCTCGATTGGCTGCCGGAAGCATCGCTTGATGGAATAGATCTTTTCTATCCTGATCCCTGGCCCAAGAAGAAGCATTGGAAGCGCCGTTTTATCAGCCAGAAAAATCTCGGTCGCTTTGCTCGTGTGTTGAAATCGGGCGGACGCTTTCGCTTTGCATCCGACATAGATACCTATGTAAATTGGACATTGCAGCACTGTCATGAACATAGTGAGTTCGATTGGCTTGCTGAAACAGCCGCTGATTGGCATACACCTTACGAAGCATGGCCGGGCACCCGCTATGAGCAGAAAGCTCATCGCGAAGGCAGGGTCGGCGCTTATCTGACATTTCTACGACGCTAAGCCTCTTTGCACGCTATTTCGCGTGACAGCTTCCTGACAGTTTTCTAGTATCATTCTAAAGACGAGGAGACCGCTGGGAGGCTGTCCATAGATATGCGCGTTAATCGTGGCAACAATGCCTGCGCAATCCTATGGCGACAACTTTCCAATCTTCGAAAAACTGAAAAAATCGATGGCCGAGGGCCGTTTTGGGAGGACTTCACACAATGCGTAAGATGTTGCTCGCTTTTGTAGCTGCCGGTGCAATGGCTATTTCCGGAAATGCCTTTGCCGCAGATTATAAAATAATGGCGCCGGCCGCACCCGGCGGCGGTTGGGATCAAACCGCCCGCACTCTCCAGACAGTGCTTCAGGAAGAGAAAATCTCGGGCAATGTGCAGGTCGTCAACGTGACCGGCGCGGGCGGTACGATTGGTCTCGCACAATTTGCAAACTCCGCCAAAGGCGATCCGTCGCAGCTGATCGTGGGTGGTTACGTGATGGTTGGTGCAATTCTCACCAATGCATCGCCAGTTACTTTGGAGCAGGTAACGCCAATTGCGCGCCTTACTGGCGAATACGAGGCATTGGTCGTGCCGGCTGCTTCTCCAATCAAGTCGATAGCCGATCTGGTCGAGAAGCTTAAGGCTGATCCCGGCGCAGTATCCTGGGGTGGCGGCTCGGCTGGCGGTACAGATCATATCACTGCAGGTCTTTTGGCCAAGGCAGCGGGTGTCGATCCAACCAAAGTAAACTACATTGCCTTTTCTGGCGGCGGCGAAGCACTTGCAGCCATTCTCGGTAATCAGGTGACGGTTGGTATCTCGGGTTACGGTGAGTTCGAATCGCAGATCAAGTCAGGTACTCTCCGTATTATCGGTATTTCCAGTGAGACCAAGGTTGAGGGCATTGATGCGCCAACCTTCAAGGAAGGTGGCCTCGACGTTTCCATCCAGAATTGGCGCATGGTCGCCGCGGCCCCCGGCATCACTAAGGAGCAGGAAGCGGCTATTGGCGCCGACATCGAAAAATTGGTTAAGTCCAAGGGCTGGCAGGAACAGTTGAAGGCCAAAGGTTGGGCTGACACATATCTTGCAGGCGATGCATTCAAGGCACAGCTGGCCAAGGATACGGAAGCAACGTCCGCTATCCTGAAAGATATCGGCTTGGTAAAATGACGCAGCAGTCATCACCCTCAAAAACGCGCCGCCCTGATCGGGCGGCGTTGGGCATTGCCGCCTTTCTGGCGGTTCTGGCCATCATAATCGGATACAGCACGGCCACCACTCATGGCGGCAGCGTCACACGGATTGGCCCCGCTGTTTTCCCATACGCCATCAGTATTGTTTTATTTATTTTGGCTATCTGGACTGTGTTCGAAGCCTTCCGTGGAGAATTTCCTGAGCGCGAGGCACAGGCGCCGGGCCCGGTCCTGTGGATTGTCGGTGGACTCGCCGCTCAAATGCTCCTTCTTAACGTTGTCGGCTTTTCAATTGCCACGGGCCTGTTATTTGCCGCGACAGCGCGAGGCTTCGGCAAAACGAAGCTTTGGGTAACGATACCTGCGGGCATCGTCCTTTCCTTTGTCGTCTGGGTACTCTTTGCCAAGGGGCTTCAATTGTCTCTGCCGGCAGGGCCGCCAGAACACTTCTTTTTTGGGAGTTAAGGTCAATGGACACGTTTGGATTGCTGTTCCAGGGCTTCGCCGTTGCGATGGACCCGATGAACCTTCTCTACGCCCTGATCGGCGTGACATTGGGCACCGCTGTTGGCGTGCTTCCGGGCATCGGCCCGGCTTTGACGGTGGCGCTTTTGCTACCCGTCACTTACAAACTGGACCCTGCCGGGTCACTCATCATGTTTGCCGGTATTTACTACGGGGGCATGTATGGCGGGTCAACGACATCCATCCTGCTGAACACACCGGGCGAAAGCTCTTCGATCGTCACGGCGCTTGAAGGCAATAAGATGGCCCGCGCGGGACGCGGCGGACCGGCTCTTGCCACGGCAGCAATTGGTTCCTTTGTAGCAGGTTTGATTGCGACCATCGGTCTGGCGCTTGTCGCGCCCTGGATAGTGAAGTTCGCCTTGTCGTTTGGACCTGCGGAGTATTTTGCTCTCATGGTTCTGGCGTTCATGACGGTTTCCGCGGCCTTTGGTGATTCTACTTTACGCGGCCTGACAGCGCTGTTCATCGGACTGGCACTGGGTCTGGTGGGGCAGGACCAATTGACAGGACAAGCAAGGCTTGCCTTCGGCATTCCCGATTTGCTTGACGGGATTGAAGTCACCACCTTGGCAGTCGCGCTTTTTGCGATTGGCGAAACACTTGCCGTTGCGGCCTCACGCTCTTCAATGGACGAAAAAATCGAAGCGGTTAAAGGTTCGATCTGGATGACCAAGGAAGATTGGTCACGTTCGTGGAAGCCATGGCTGCGCGGAACATTTATCGGCTTTCCTATCGGGGCAATGCCTGCCGGCGGTGCTGAAATCGGTACGTTCCTTTCCTACTCCGTGGAAAAGCAACTTGCGAAAAAGCCGGAAGAGTTTGGTCATGGCGCGATTGAGGGTGTGGCAGGACCGGAAGCGGCCAATAATGCCTCTGCCGCAGGTACATTGGTTCCACTGCTGACGCTTGGTTTGCCGACAACTGCAACTGCAGCGATCATGCTTGCGGGTTTCCAGCAATTCGGACTTCAGCCCGGGCCATTGCTGTTTGTAACAAGCCCGCAATTGGTGTGGGGCTTGATTGCCAGCCTTCTGGTAGCCAACCTTATGCTGCTGGTGCTGAATCTGCCACTTATCGGCCTTTGGGTGCGCTTGCTGTCTATTCCCAAGCCATGGCTTTATGCGGGCATTCTTGTTTTCGCGACGTTAGGCACGATAGGAGCAAATTCCGCAGTCTTTCAACTTGGATGGCTCGCCTTCTCGTTCGAATTGGCAATGCTGATACTTTTTGGATTGTTTGGCTACTTCATGCGGCAATTCGGTTATCCGATTGCGCCGGTTGTTGTCGGCCTTATCCTTGGCCCGATGGCTGAAACGCAACTACGTCGCGCCATCCAGATCAGTCAGGGCGACTTCTCCGTATTGGTCGGGTCACCAATCGCGGTAACCTTGCTGGTTCTGGCTGTCTGTGCGGTGGTTATACCGCTCATCATGCGTGCCCGAGGCCAAGGTAAAGTTCTGGCCTCGCTTGCAGCGAACGAAGACTAAGCTTCATTCACCGTCCACCGGACCGATTAGTTCCGGTGGATGGAGCTGAACTGAACCGGATCAATGCCCAGCGTGCGCAGATCAGAAGCAATTGGCTGGTGGCCAGTGCGTGTGGCTGACGCAACTGCGACGGCGCTGCCGAATACGTTCAGCATCCGGCTGATCTTGGAACTTGCGAAATTCTTGCTCATTTTATTCATCCTTTTCGCGTTTATATTGCGATGCAACAAAGATAGGGGTGAGAGGCAAGTTTAGTAAGAGCTTCTTATGCAAGGCAGCTATGCGAATTGACCTATACAGACCACAGGAGGTCTGGGTTCGCAGAAATTTGTCACGGCGCTTGAAAGTCTCCGCCCGTTTCGGTATATAGATCGTATATTCTTGGTCGTTAGAACAGGGGTGGGTCCACACAGGTCCCGCTCTTTTTTGTTTCTTGGGGCCAAAACAAGGAAAATTTGCGTGACAGACGGCACCAATACAGAAGAGCAAGCTATACCGGCAACTGGCCTGGAAGAGCGTATTATTACGGAAACCGGCATTGATGCACGTGTTGCTTCAATTATTGAGCCTGTACTTCAGTCTATAGGTTTCCGGCTTGTTCGGGCGCGCCTTTCAGGTCTTAATGGACTTACGCTACAGATTATGACTGAGCGGAACGATGGCACCATGACCGTTGAAGATTGTGAGCTTGTGAGCCGTACGCTGTCTCCGGTTCTTGATGTTGAAGATCCGATTGACCGGAATTATCATCTGGAAGTGTCCTCCCCGGGGATTGACCGTCCGCTCGTGCGGAAGTCGGATTTTTCGGTCTGGAGTGGGCATATCGTAAAGGTTGATACTTCCGCAGTTCTCGATGGCAGGAAAAAGTTTCGCGGCCGGATCGCCAACGTTACAGATCAATCAATAACGATCGAAAGCGATCAGGCGACCTATGGCGACAAGCCAGCTGTCGAGGTTCCATTCGAAATGATTGCCGATGCCCGTCTTATTTTAACGGATGATCTCATTCGCGATGCATTACGCCGCGACAAGGATCTGCGCGAAGGCCGCATACCAGAAGATAATAGCTCGGACGCTGACGAAGCGAACGCTTCGGACGAAGAGCAGAGCTAACAACCGGATTGAATTTCATACGCCCGCAGAGGAAGCGTGGTGGTGAACCCAAGGAGAAGAAAATGGCAGTCAGTGCAAACAGGCTAGAACTTCTGCAGATCGCCGACGCGGTTGCGCGCGAGAAGTCGATTGACCGCGAGATCGTTATTGCGGCTATGGCCGATGCCATTCAGAAAGCTGCGCGCTCGCGTTATGGCCAGGAAACCAATATCCGCGCCGACATCAACGCCAAGACGGGCGAAATCAAGTTGCAACGCCTGCTTGAAGTCGTCGAAACCGTTGAAGATCCGGTCACGCAGATTGGTATGGATGCCGCCCGCGATCGTAACCCTGATGCGCAGCCAGGCGATTTCCTTGCGGACCAATTGCCTCCGATGGATTTCGGTCGCATCGCGGCACAGTCTGCAAAACAGGTTATCGTGCAGAAAGTGCGCGAAGCAGAGCGCGACCGCCAGTATGACGAATACAAGGATCGCGTCGGCGAAATCATCAATGGTAGCGTCAAGCGCGTTGAATATGGCAATGTGATCGTCGATCTCGGTCGCGGTGAAGCTATTGTTCGTCGTGACGAATTGATCCCCCGCGAAACTTTCCGCTATGGGGACCGTGTTCGCGCCTATGTTTATGATGTGCGCCGCGAACAGCGCGGTCCGCAGATTTTCCTGAGCCGCACGCACCCGCAATTCATGGCGAAGCTTTTCACCATGGAAGTACCGGAAATTTATGACGGCATCATTGAAATCAAATCAGTAGCCCGTGATCCAGGTTCACGCGCTAAGATTGCTGTTATTTCGCGTGATTCGTCGATTGATCCAGTCGGCGCTTGCGTCGGTATGCGTGGTTCGCGCGTTCAGGCTGTTGTCGGTGAGCTTCAGGGCGAAAAGATCGACATTATTCCTTGGTCACCAGAGCCTGCTTCCTTCATCGTTAATGCATTGCAGCCGGCGGAAGTTTCCAAAGTTGTTCTCGATGAAGATGCCGAGCGTATTGAAGTTGTGGTTCCGGATGACCAATTATCACTAGCGATCGGTCGTCGCGGTCAGAATGTCCGCTTGGCCTCGCAATTGACAGGCTGGGATATCGACATCCTCACAGAGCAGGAAGAGTCCGAGCGCCGTCAGAAGGAATTTGTCGAACGCTCCAACCTGTTCATGGAAGCCTTGGACGTTGATGAAATGGTCGGTCAGGTTCTTGCCTCCGAAGGTTTTGCCAGCGTTGAAGAAATCGCTTATGTTGATAGCGACGATATTTCCTCGATCGATGGTTTCGACGAGGACACGGCGACTGAAATTCAACAGCGCGCGCAGGAATATCTGGGCCGAATCGAAGAAGAGCGTGATGCCCGCCGCAAGGAATTGGGTGTCTCGGACGAACTTCGTGATCTGCCAGGCATGACCAACGCGATTCTGGTTGCCGTCGGTGAAGACGGTGTCAAAACCGTGGAAGACTTTGCTGGCTATGCTGTTGACGAACTAACCGGATGGCGTGAGCGCAAGGACGGGGAAACTGTAAATTTCCCCGGCATTTTGTCGGCATTTGAAGTAAGCCGTGCAGATGCGGAACAGATGGTGCTCGCTGCTCGTTTGAAGGCTGGTTGGATCACGGAAGATGATCTCGTTGCAACCGAGACCGAAGCCGACGCTGAAGAAGAGGTTGCTGGCTGAGCCCAGTAGCTTGAAAATGGAAGCGGATATGAACGACAGAACGTGCATCGTCACGCGTGAAGCAGGTTCTGTCGATGACATGATCCGGTTTGTAGCTGGCCCCGATGGATCGGTTGTTGCTGACTTAAAGCACAACCTTCCCGGACGGGGATGTTGGGTCAAGGCCCAGCGGCGCTATATTGACGAAGCGGTAAAGCGAAAGCTTTTCCCGCGTGGACTGAAAACAGCGGTGACAGTTCCCGATAATTTCGGGCAGATCGTCGACCAGATGCTGGTAAAATCGGCTTTGGGAAGTTTTGGGTTGGCGCGAAAGGCCGGTGTTGTGATAACAGGGGCCGCAAAAGTGGATATCGCCATCCGCAACGGCACAGCAGGACTTGTGCTGCATGCTTCTGAAGCAGCGGAAGACGGCGTCCGAAAGCTTGACCAGGCCCGGCGTTCGGTAGTTTATGCCGACGGACCTGATATACCCGCCCTTTCATTGTTCAGTAGCGATGAAATGGATTTGGCATTGGGTGGGGTTAATGTGATACATGCTGCCGTACTCAGAGGGAGGGCAGCTGCCGGACTCATGAAACGAGTCTGGATGCTACAGCATTTTCGCGTGGGTCTGGACGAGCAGACTAGCGCTAAAGCGGCAACTGCTGCGAAGGAAACGGAAACGGAATGAGCGATATAAAATCGACAGACGACAAGACGCTTGGCGTCAATAAGAAAACCCTGACCCTGAAGCGGCCCGGTATCGAACAAAGCACGGTGCGCCAGAATTTCAGCCACGGGCGGACGAAGTCTGTTGTCGTTGAAACGAAGAAGCGCAAGTTCAGCCTGCCGGACCAGAAGCCGGAGGTTGCACCTGTTGCTGCTCCGGCTCCAGCGCCAGCACCTGTTCAGACAGCGCCTGCTGCGCCAGCGCCTGCTGCGCCAGTGACGGCGGCACCAGCTGCGCCGGCTGTATCCCAGCCAGCTGCCGCTGCGCCTCAGCCAGTTGCTGCTGCTCCTGCACCTGCGCCAGAACCTCGTTCGGCTGCGCCGGCACCCGCTGCCGCGCCATCCAGCAAGGCTACGGCACCGGCCACCCCTGCTCGCCCTGCACAGCGCGGTGGGGCTCAACCTTCATCGCCGCAGCGTCCCGGACAGCCATACCGTTCGTCCGGTCAGCGGCCGAATGATCGTTCAGGTATGGTCTTGAATACGCTATCGGCAGCCGAGCTTGAAGCGCGCCGCAAGGCTCTTGAAGGGTCTAAAGCACGCGATATTGAGGATCGGGCCAAGGCAGCTATCGAAGCTGCCCGCCGCGCAGAAGAAGATGCGTTGCGCGCCAAGGAGCGCGAAGAATCCGCTCGCCGTCAGGCAGAAGAAGAAGAGCGTCTGCGCAAGGAAGCTCAGGCCAAGCAGCGCGCTGAAGAAGAATCACGCAAGCGTCAACCCGAGTCTGCCGCTACTGAAGAGGCTAGCTCGAAAGTATCCGTTCGCAAGACCAATGTTGCGGAAGAAGAAGAGACCCGCCGCGGTAGTCCGGCAGGCGCGCGTCGCGGCAGCAGTGCTGCCCCGGCAAAGCCTGAAGTTCGCACCCCTAAGGTTGTCAAAGGTGAAGATGAACGCCGTCGCGGCAAGCTGACATTGGGCTCTGCGCTCAATGATGAAGGCCGCAGCCGTTCGCTTTCCGCCATGCGCCGCCGCCAGGAGAAGTTCAAGCGCGGCATGCAGCAGGAAACACGCGAAAAGATCGCGCGTGAAGTCGTTCTGCCGGAAACCATCACCATTCAAGAACTTGCCCAGCGTATGGCTGAGCGTTCGGTCGACGTCATCAAATATTTGATGAAAGAAGGCCAGATGATGAAGCCGGGCGATTTGATCGATGCCGATATGGCTCAGCTGATTGCCGAAGAATTCGGTCACACGGTTCGCCGCGTTGCCGAATCGGATGTTGAAGAGGGCATCTTTAACGTTCAGGATGATCAGGGTGCATTCGTATCACGGCCACCTGTTGTCACCATTATGGGTCACGTCGATCACGGCAAGACGTCATTGCTGGACGCTATCCGCAAGGCGAACGTTGTATCCGGTGAAGCCGGTGGCATTACCCAGCATATTGGTGCTTACCAAGTCGAGCAGAACGGTCAGAAGATCACCTTCATCGATACGCCGGGCCACGCTGCCTTCACGGCAATGCGCGCACGCGGTGCCCAAGCAACCGATATCGCCATTCTGGTGGTTGCGGCTGATGATAGCGTGATGCCGCAGACGATTGAATCAATCAATCATGCCAAGGCGGCAGGCGTTCCGATCATTGTCGCGATCAACAAGATCGACAAGCCTTCTGCCGATCCGCAGAAGGTGCGTAACGGATTGCTTCAGCACGAAGTTTTCGTAGAATCGATGGGCGGCGAAACGCTGGACGTTGAGGTGTCTGCGAAAACCGGCGTTGGCCTGGACAAGCTTCTTGAAACAATCTTGCTTCAGGCAGAAGTTCTGGATCTCAAGGCCGATCCAATTCGTACGGCGGAAGGTGTGGTTATCGAAGCCAAGCTTGATCGCGGTCGCGGTTCGGTGGCTACTGTTCTCGTGCAGAAGGGTACTCTGCACCCTGGCGACATCATTGTTGCCGGTAGTGAATGGGGCCGTGTTCGCGCACTGATCAATGACCGTGGCGAAAACATGAAGGATGCCGGACCGGCCATGCCGGTTGAGGTTCTCGGTCTTGGCGGACCGCCACAGGCGGGTGATCGTTTTGCCGTTGTTGAAAACGAAGCCAAGGCACGCGAGATTTCCGAATATCGCACACGTCTGGCCCGTGAAAAGGCTGTGGCCAAGCAAGCCGGTTCTCGCGGATCGCTCGAGCAGATGATGAGCCAGTTGCAAGTTACCGGCTTGAAAGAGTTCCCATTGCTCATCAAGGGTGACGTACAGGGCTCAATCGAAGCCATTGCCGGCGCTCTCGACAAGCTGGGTACTGAAGAAGTACGCGCGCGCATCATCCATTCGGGTGCGGGCGGAATCACCGAAAGTGATATCGCGCTTGCAGAAGCATCGAACGCTGCAATCATCGGCTTCAACGTACGCGCCAACAAGCAGGCTCGTGATCTGGCTGAACGCGAAGGCATCGAAATTCGCTACTACAACATCATCTACGATCTGGTCGATGATGTGAAAGCAGCAATGTCCGGTCTTCTTTCTCCAGAACGCCGCGAAACCTTCATCGGCAATGCGGAAATTCTGGAAGTCTTCAATATCACGAAGGTCGGCAAGGTCGCCGGTTGCCGTGTCACGGAAGGCAAGGTCGAACGTGGTGCAGGCGTACGCCTCATCCGCGACAACGTTGTCATCCACGAAGGCAAGCTCAAGACGCTCAAGCGCTTCAAGGATGAAGTATCCGAAGTGCCGATGGGTCAGGAATGCGGTATGGCGTTTGAAAACTACGAGGATATTCGCGCAGGCGATACAATCGAAGCTTTCCGCGTCGAACATGTAACCCGCACGCTCTAAACTCAAGCGTCTCGATTATTGATAACAGGATCGCCGGAATAATAATCCGGCGATCTCTTGTTTGTCTGGATAGGTAATAATGGCTCGTTTTGCTACCGGATCAGGTCCATCTCAACGCCAGCTACGCGTCAGCGAGCAGGTGCGACATGCGGTTTCACAAGTGCTGCAACGGGGCGATGTGCGGGATGACAAGCTTGAGAATGCCGTCATTGCAATCTCCGAAGTGCGCATGTCACCGGATTTGAAGATTGCTACCTGTTTCGTATCGCCCGTCGGTGCAACGGATAGTGAAGGTGTCATTACCGCCCTGAACAAGCATGCTAAATTTATCCGCGGGCGTGCAGGAACATACCTTAAATCCATGAAATATATGCCGGAATTTCGCTTTCGCATTGATACAAGCTTCGATAATTACGCGAAGATTGACGCTTTGCTGCGCAAACCGGAGGTCACACGCGATCTGGATGATGACCATGACGATGATGATGGCGGCGATCCGAATCCGGGCGATGTGCCGGGGCATGGCGATAATTAAATGGCAAGACAGCGCAAGAAAAAGGGCCGTCCGGTATCCGGCTGGCTGATCTTTGACAAGCCGAAAGGCATGGGCTCGACGGAGGCCGTCTCCAAAATAAAATGGCTGTTCAAAGCGGAAAAAGCTGGTCATGCGGGCACGCTTGATCCCTTGGCTTCGGGCATGTTGCCGATTGCCCTGGGCGAGGCGACCAAAACCGTGCCCTATGTGATGGATGGCACAAAGATTTATCGCTTCACGGTGAGCTGGGGTGCCGAACGCACGACAGATGATCTGGAAGGTGAAATCAGCGCTACATCGGATAATCGCCCAGACGAAGCGGCGATCAAGGCGGTACTGCCGAAATATACTGGTGTGATTCAGCAGACCCCACCGAAATTCTCAGCCATCAAGATCGCTGGCGAACGGGCCTATGATCTGGCACGCGGCGGCGAAGAGGTCGAGATACCTGCGCGAGAAGTCGAGATTGACCGGCTTGAGCTGATTGAACGCCCTGACGAGGCTACTGCAATTTTTGAAGTTGAGTGTGGCAAAGGCACCTACGTGCGCTCGCTCGCCCGCGATATGGGTCGTGATCTTGGGTGTTACGGCCACATTGCCGATCTGCGTCGAACGGAAGTTGCGCCTTTCGATGAGGCAGATTTTGTAACACTCGAAGAACTTGAAGCTGCTCATCCCCCGGCACCCGCCGAAGGGGAGGGTGACGAAGGCTCATATGAGCGTCTTGCCGAACGTTTCTCTGTTATGGATGCCTTTTTGATCGATACGGGCGCTGCGCTGGAAAGTCTGCCGCAAATTGCCATATCTGACGATCAAGCGCATCGGATTCGCATGGGCAATCCGATTATTTTGCGAGGCCGTGACGCACCTGTGGAGGCTGATGAGGCCTGTGTAACAGCCAAGGGCAAGCTTCTAGCCATTGGCTTTATCGAGCATGGACAATTCAACCCCAAGCGGGTTTTTGCGCATTAGGCCTTTACATAGACCCAGGCTTTGATGCCGGATTTCAGGCGGACTTCAATTCGCTTGTAGTCTGAAACCTCATAGGCATCGGCAGCAGCGAGTTCTTGCTCGGTAATGTGAAATAGGGTTCCCTCTACCTCGTCTGCAGGATTACCACTCGGCCTGACAATGGGATGAACATTGCTACCGCTTGCCCGAATGACATCGGGATCAGTGATTTCCACCATTGAGCGGCTGAACCCCGGAATGGCATCCTTGTAACCGGTAAGCAACCGCCCGAACGACGATATTTGAACGCTCTCCAATTGCAGGGTCCCGTAGGAGAACAGGTTGATCCACGGAGTGTCATTCATAATGCAGGCTTCCCAATTTAGTTGGGAGCATATTTGCGGCAAATGCTTTCACATTCGCAATAGCGAAAATCAGCGCTATCGGCCGGAAAAGCTCCAAGAATCATTTGCGACTGGTAATTCGTCACAATTTCGACTATACGGCCCCAAGCTTCAGGCTTTGTCTGTCGCTTTAACTGGCCCCCGCTGGACGACATCCCGGCCGTGGGCATCCTGTTTTCCTCTTCAAAAGAAAGGATATACGATGTCGATAACCGCTGAACGCAAGCAGGCAGTGATCACTGAATATGCAACGAAGCCAGGCGATACCGGTTCTCCGGAAGTCCAGGTTGCAGTTCTGACAGAGCGCATTGTCAATTTGACCGAACATTTCAAGGACCACAAAAAGGATAACCATTCCCGCCGTGGTCTTCTCAAGCTCGTCTCGACGCGCCGCAGCCTTCTTGATTATCTCAAGAAGATTGATCAGAGCCGCTACCAGACGCTGATCGAAAAGCTCGGCCTGCGCCGCTAATAACGGATTGAAACCGGCGGTGACATTGCTGTCCCGCCGGTTTCTACTCATTCCTTCAAGGAATGAAGAATACCCATGAGACAGGTCATGGGGCAGGATTGCTGGCAACTCGTTATGCGAGTTGCAAATTGTCTTGCCCGTGATTGGTCTAAACGAAACGGAAGAAAGATGCTGCGATCCAAAGGGAAGCGCGTTTTTCTCCACTCAAGGACAAGATATGTTTAATCAACACAAAGTTGAAATCGAATGGGGCGGACGTCTGCTCATTCTGGAAACCGGCAAGATCGCCCGCCAGGCTGATGGCGCGGTTCTGGCCACTTATGGTGAGACAGTCGTGCTTGCCACTGTTGTTTCCGCCAAGGCACCAAAGGCTGGTCAGGACTTTTTCCCACTGACTGTCAACTATCAGGAAAAGACCTACGCAGCCGGCAAAATTCCTGGTGGTTACTTTAAGCGTGAAGGCCGTCCCAGCGAAAACGAAACACTGGTTTCGCGCCTGATCGACCGTCCGATCCGTCCTCTCTTTGCTGACGGCTACAAGAATGACACCCAGGTCGTTCTGACTGTTATCCAGCATGATCTTGAAAACAATCCGGACATCATCTCGCTGATCGGCGCTTCCGCTGCTCTGACACTTTCCGGCGTTCCTTTCATGGGCCCGATCGGTGGCGCACGCGTTGGCTACATCAATGGCGAATACCGCCTGAACCCAACTGTCGATGAAATGCCTGAATCGAGCCTAGATCTGGTCGTCGCCGGTACAGGCGAGGCAGTTCTGATGGTTGAATCGGAAGCCAAGGAATTGGCGGAAGACATCATGCTCGGCGCTGTCATGTTCGGTCATCGCAGTTTCCAGCCGGTTATCGATGCGATCATCAAGCTTGCTGAAGTCGCTGCCAAAGAGCCACGCGATTTCCAGACCGATGACCTTTCAGCAGCAGAAGCTGCTGTCCTCAAGGTTGTTGAGGCAGATTTGCGCGCCGCTTACAAGATCATTGACAAGCAGGATCGCTACAACGCGGTTGACGCTGCCAAGGCTAAGGTGAAGGCGCATTTCTTCCCTGAAGGCGTTGAAGAGCCAGAATTTTCCGCAGAAGAAATCGCGACCGTATTCAAGTCAGTTCAGGCGAAGATCGTTCGCTGGAACATTCTCGACACAGGCAGCCGCATCGATGGCCGCGATCTTTCAACAGTTCGCCCTATCGTTTCGGAAGTTGGTCTTTTGCCCCGTACACACGGTTCGGCTCTGTTCACCCGTGGTGAAACACAGGCCATCGTTGTTGCTACGCTCGGCACAGGCGAAGACGAGCAATATATCGACTCGCTGACCGGCATGTACAAAGAGACATTCATGCTTCACTACAATTTCCCGCCCTATTCGGTCGGTGAAACAGGTCGCATGGGTTCGCCAGGCCGTCGTGAAATCGGTCATGGCAAGCTTGCATGGCGTGCTATTCATCCGGTTCTGCCTGCCAAGGAACAGTTCCCTTACACGCTGCGTACAGTCTCCGAGATCACTGAATCCAATGGTTCATCCTCGATGGCTACGGTTTGCGGAACATCGCTTGCCCTTATGGATGCTGGCGTTCCACTGCTGCGTCCCGTTGCTGGTATCGCAATGGGCTTGATCCTGGAAGGCGAGAAATTCGCTGTTCTTTCCGACATTCTCGGCGACGAAGATCATCTTGGCGATATGGACTTCAAGGTGGCCGGTTCTGAAAATGGTATCACTGCTCTGCAGATGGATATCAAGATCGACGGCATCACCGAAGAGATCATGAAGGTTGCTTTGGCTCAGGCCAAGGATGGTCGTCTGCATATTCTTGGTGAAATGGCAAAGGCCATCACTGAAGGCCGTTCGGAACTCGGTGAATTTGCACCACGCATTGAAGTCATGAACATTCCGACCGACAAGATCCGTGATGTTATCGGTTCAGGCGGCAAGGTCATTCGCGAAATCGTCGAAAAGACGGGCGCGAAGATTAACATTGAAGACGATGGTACAGTCAAGATTGCATCGTCCTCTGCCAAGGAAATCGAAGCTGCCCGCAAGTGGATCCACTCCATCGTTGCAGAACCTGAAGTAGGCGAGATTTATGAAGGAACAGTCGTTAAGACTGCTGACTTCGGCGCATTCGTAAACTTCTTTGGTCCACGCGACGGCTTGGTTCATATCTCGCAGCTTGCTTCCGATCGCGTTGCCAAGACTTCAGATGTTGTCAAAGAAGGCCAGAAGGTCTGGGTCAAGCTCATGGGCTTTGACGAACGTGGCAAGGTTCGCCTGTCGATGAAGGTTGTCGATCAGGAAACCGGCAAGGAAATCGTTCAGGAAAAGAAGGCTCAGGAAGACGCTGAGTAATCTTTCTTCCATGTAATAATAAAGGCGCGCCCCAGTGGCGCGCTTTTTTCTTGTTATAAATATCTATAGATGGACCCACTCATGGCCAACGGCGCTCTCCAGACACTGTTCCTTCCGTTCGAAGACGAGATACTGCCCGTGCCTGGTAAAGGCGCGTCATGGTTGTTTCTTGGCGCGGAAGCTGATCGCACTATTGCAGATGAGTGGAAGTCTATCTTGACCTGTCTTCAACCGTTCAAACCGGATTATCTCACCTTGCAGAAGGCAGGATTTAACGCTGTTCCAAGACTACAGGGCGATGAACAGTTTGATGGCGTTTTGATCTTGCTTGGCAAGCATCGTGGCCGCAACGAAGGCTGGTTGGCACAGGCATTGAATCAGGTCAAAGCAGGCGGGCGAATAGTTGTCTGCGGCAATAAAAAACTGGGTGTAGACAGTTTCCGCAAGACCGTAGAAAGCATTGCTCCGGTAGAAGACAGGCTGTCAAAAAACCATGCAGTGGTCTTCTGGTTCAACCGCTCTGTAGAGATAAATAAAGAGAAAGTTCAGTCACTTATACCGACGCCAACGCAAGTTGAAAGTCGTTTCAATACGGCGCCAGGCATGTTCTCACACACCGCTATCGACAATGGTTCAGCAATGCTGGTCAAGCATTTCGCAGGACGCATCAGCGGTCATGTAGCGGACTTTGGAGCGGGCTGGGGTTATCTTGCCAGTGAGGTGCTGAAATACCCCGAAAAGCTGAAATCGCTGGATCTGTATGAGGCCGATTTCGAAGCGCTGGAAGCTGCGAAAACCAATATTACGGGTGGCGCAATACCCGTTAAGTTCCACTGGCATGATGTAAATAGCGAAGCAATTACAGAGATTTACGACACGATCGTGATGAATCCGCCATTTCATGCCGGGCGAAGCGCCGATCCTACAATGGGGCAGGGATTTATCGCAGCGGCTGCAAAACGAATGAAGCCGGGTGGTCGGCTCCTACTCGTTGCCAACCGGCAAATGCCCTACGAGGCAGGACTGAAATCGTTGTTCAAGCACGTGACGCCCATTGAGGACAATTCCGGGTACAAAATCATTGAAGCGAAGAAGTAGCTCTACCGCACGCAACTAATTTTCGGCCTAGGGTAGAAAATTCTCGGTCATTTTCGATGGTTTTTCGGTAAAAATCTGCCGATTCTCTAAATTTTAGGTTCAAACCGGCAGATCAGTTCTCAATTATAGATACTGGCTGGAGATTATTCCTTGCCGTCATCGGATTTTTTCAGCTCTTCCAATGTAGGCATTGAAACAATGTTATAGCCGGAGTCCACATAGTGGATTTCGCCAGTCACGCCGCTTGATAGATCTGACAGGAGATAGAGGGCCGAACGGCCAACGTCGCCAATATCAACCGTGCGTCGCAAAGGTGCGTTGCGCTGCTGATAGGAGAACATGGCGCGGGCATCGCCAATGCCAGCACCTGCTAAAGTCCGCACAGGACCCGCAGAGATTGCATTGACGCGAATTCCTTCCGGACCATAATCAGCGGCCAGATAACGCACCATGGCTTCAAGAGCGGCCTTGGCGACACCCATGACATTGTAGTTCGGCATAACGCGGGTGGAGCCGCCATAGGTCAGCGTCAGGATAGAGCCGCCTTCCTTCATCAGCTTTGAAGCGCGCTGCGCAACCTCGGTAAAGGAATAGGCTGAAATAACCATTGTCCGCGAGAAGTTATCGCGCGTGGTTACATCCGCATAGCGGCCCTTCAATTGTGATTTGTCGGAAAAACCGATGGCATGCACGATAAAATCGATCGTACCCCATTCTTTTTCCAGGGTCTCGAAAACAGCATCGACTGTTGCAATGTCTTCGACATCACAGGGGAGCAGCAACTTGGAGCCAAGCTGTTCGGCCAAAGGTGCCACACGCTTGCCAAATGCATCACCCTGATAGGTGAAGGCAAGCTCAGCACCATTGTCGGCGAGTTCCTTGGCAATGCCCCAGGCAATGGAATGGCTGTTCGCGACTCCCATGATGAGACCGCGCTTGCCCTTCATCAGATCACCCATTTTGATTCCTCAACCCTCGTAGCGCTGGAAGACCAGCGACGCATTCGTGCCGCCAAATCCGAAGGAATTGGTCAGGACTGTGTTTAATTTTACATTGTCGATGCGCTTGCGCACGATTGGCATATCTTCAAATGCCGGATCGAGTTCTTCGATATTGGCGCTTTCCGCGATAAAATCATTGTTGAGCATCAGCAGCGAATAGATCGACTCATGCACGCCTGTCGCGCCCTGCGAATGGCCGGTCAAAGATTTGGTGGCAGAAATCGGCGGGCACTGATCGCCGGAGCCGAAAACTTCGCGGATCGCCTCAATTTCCTTCAGATCCCCAACAGGTGTAGAGGTCGCATGGGGATTGATATAATCGACCTTGCCCTTGACGTTGGCGATAGCCATACGCATGCAGCGTGCAGCGCCTTCGCCGCTCGGTGCAACCATATCGGCCCCGTCAGAGGTCACGCCATAGCCGACCAGTTCGCCGTAAATCTTGGCGCCGCGCGCTTTGGCATGTTCCAACTCTTCAAGAACGAGAACACCTGCGCCACCGGAAATGACAAAGCCATCGCGATTCTTATCATAGGCACGCGAGGCGACGGACGGCCGGTCATTGAATTTCGATGACATCGCGCCCATTCCGTCAAACAGCACGGAGAGCGTCCAATCGAGATCTTCGCAGCCACCAGCAAACATCATGTCCTGCTTGCCATATTGGATCATCTCATAGGCATTGCCGACGCAATGGTTGGAGGTCGCGCAAGCCGAAGAGATAGAATAATTCACGCCTTTGATCTTGAACCATGTAGCAAGCGTTGCCGACGCAGTTGAAGACATGGCCTTTGGCACAGCGAAGGGCCCGACTTTTTTGCTGGAGCCGGATTCAATGGTCTTCTCAGCGGCCTCAACAATTGTTCGTGTGGAGGAGCCGCCAGAGCCCATGATGATGCCGGTGCGCTCATTGGAGATATGGCTCTCGTCAAGGCCGGCATCAGCAATGGCCTGATCCATGGCTACATGGTTCCATGCCGTGCCGCCGCCGTGAAAACGCATGGCGCGCCGGTCAACCAGAGTAGACGGGTCGAGCGTTGGAGCGCCCTTGACTTGGCTGCGAAAACCATGGGCTGCATATTCTTCTGCGAAGACGATGCCCGATTTCGCTGTACGCAGGGATTCGAGAACCTCCTGCACATTATTGCCTATAGAGGACACAATACCCATGCCCGTCACAACCACTCGCCGCATTGCGATCTCCTTAAAGGTATTGCATCGGCTTACGCCGCGCTTTCCTTGAACAAGCCAACCCGCAGGTCGGTTGCCTTGTAGATAGTCTCGCCATCGACCTTTAGCCAGCCATCGGCAATGCCAAGGACCAGACGACCGCGCATTACACGCTTGAAATCAATGCCATATTCGACAAGTTTATTTTTTGGCGTAACCATTCCGGTGAATTTTACCTCGCCCGTGGATAGAGCGCGGCCTTTGCCAGGCTCGCCGAGCCAGCCGAGATAAAAGCCGGTCAATTGCCACATGGCATCGAGTCCGAGACAACCTGGCATGACCGGATCGCCAATGAAGTGGCAGGGAAAGAACCAGAGGTCAGGCTTGATATCGAATTCAGCGCGGATATAGCCCTTGCCGTTTTCACCGCCCGTTTCAGAAATCTCGGTAATGCGGTCGAACATCAGCATAGGTGGTGCTGGCAGTTGGGCATTGCCCTGACCGAACATCTCTCCACGGGCGCAAGCCAGGAGCTCTTCGTAGCCGTAGCTTGATTTCTGTTCTGGCATTCTTTCTCCCATCGGTAACTTCAAATCTTGCGCTTGGGGCACACGACATCCAGGCTGCAGGACCCTATCATAGAGTGTTTCCGCCTGAAAACGCTTCCTAGAGCAAACCACGCGCAAATGGAACCCTTGCTTTCACTGGAAACAGTGCGAAACTTATGTGACTGAATCCTTGGCAAAGCACATATTATCGGCGTATTTGCTGCCTATTGATCGATTTCGCAAGACGGCATATATGAATGGTGTAGCACGCTGAATAAAAATCTGTTGTGCGACTTTGGATATCAGTTAACGGAGTGGCACAAGCGCCATGCATATTTCTTATGAAATTGACGCCGACGTTCCCTTACAGGAGCGCCTGCGCTTTGCTGGTCTGAGGCCCACCCGTCAGCGTATTGCCCTTGCAAACCTTATTTTCTCCAAAGGCGACCGCCATCTTTCAGCCGAAGAGCTGCACGAAGAGGCGCTTGGCGCCGATGTGCCCGTTTCGCTGGCGACGGTCTACAATACACTGCATCAATTCACGCAAGCCGGAATGTTGCGTATTCTGGCGGTTGAAGGTGCAAAGACTTATTTCGATACCAATACCTCCGACCATCATCACTTTTTCGTTGAAGGTGAAAACGAGGTCATCGATATTCCAGATGGCTCCGCCATGGTAGGTCATCTGCCGCCTGTTCCTGAGGGCATGGAAATCGTCAACGTCGATATCGTCATTCGACTGCGCAAGAAGCGCGGCTGAAGCGCAGAACGGTCGAGCGTCCACGGGAAAGCTTGATACGCATCTTTCTGTAAAGCGGACGCTGTAAACATCGCCTTCCGCCTCTTAACTTCGCTTTCAATGATGCGCTTTCCTGCCTATGCCGGAACCGTAATCTTTTGTGATTGCATGGGCGCACGGGATATTTCTTCGATCATTTTGCCAAATTCACAGGCCGCATCAGTTTTATTGCCTTCGCTCCATGCAAGAACAAAAGCGGCGTCGGGCAGCGGCGGCAAGCCATATTGACCATCAACAATTCGCATGCCGGGCCTCACATCATCATCGGGCATGATGGTAATTGCCAGTCCCGAGAGAACAGCGGCGTGAAGGCCATGCTGGCTTGGCGAGGTGAAAACAATGTGCCAGCCCAAATTGGTCTCTTCAAGGGCAGTGGCGCAGGCACGCCGATGAAAACAGGGCGAAGGGGACAAGGCAAGCGGCAGCGATGCACCGGGAGCAAGCGTAAAATTGTCAGCTGCCACCCATACCTGCCGTGTTTTACGCAGGACGGAACCACAATCCGCGTCATTTTCCTTGCACAGCAGCACTGCCAAATCGAGTTGCCCGGCGGCAACCATCGCTGTCAAATCGAGATTGGGGCTGACATTCACATCAAGGGTAATGGAGGGATATGTGCGGCCGAACTGGCAAAGCAGATGCGCCAATTTATCACCCAGGAAATTTTCGATAACGCCGAACCGTACGATCCCTGTGACTGGCGACGGATTGAACCGCTGGGACAGACTGTCCAGCATCACAATAATCTGTTTGGCGCATTGCAAGAAATCGACGCCGCTCGGGGTCAAAGTTAAAGCGCGCGTTGTCCTGTAGAGCAGAGGCGTGCCGACCTGTTCCTCCAAACGTCTTATCTGATGACTGATCGCCGATTGGGTCAGGTGCAAACGTTGCGCTGCATGGGTGAAGCTGCCGGTATCGACGACGGCAATGAAAGCGCGCAAAAGCGGGGGATCAAAGTCGGGATTCATTTCATGACCAATGTTAATTAATACGCGAAATTATATCATTTCTATCATAAGACATCTCCCTTTACAACGATAGTCACGGGGCAGCTGCTGCTTGGCCCTCCGGCATCATTTAACCAGAGAGTATTTACCCATGATCAGTTCTACCTCGGCCAGAACACCGCTTGCTTTGGCAGCGGTCTGTTTGGCTTCGCTCATGTTCGGGCTGGAAATCTCCAGCGTCCCGGTCATCTTGTCAGTCCTGGAGCAGGTTTTGCACGGCAGTTTCAATGAGCTGCAATGGGTCATGACCGCCTATACGCTGGCTTGCACCTCGGTCCTGATGGCAGCAGGGACGCTTGCTGACCGGTTTGGCCGCAAGCGGGTCTTTTTGATCAGTATTGTAATGTTCGGTGTGACATCGCTGGTTTGTGGTTTGGCACAAAATATGGCTGTGCTGATTGCCGCCAGATTTCTGCAAGGGATCAGCGGCGGCATCATGCTGATCGGTCATATATCGGTTCTGTCGCATTTATTTTCCGACGCCAAACAGCGCGCCCGTGCCTTTGCTGTATGGGGCGTCATTTTTGGCATAGGCCTAGGATTCGGACCCATTATTGGCGGTATGATTCTGGCATTGCTGGATTGGAAATGGGTGTTTCTGGTTCACGCGGTTGTCGCAGCTGTAACCTTTGTACTTGCCTATGCGGGCGTGACGGAATCCTCGGATCAGGAAGCCAAGTCGCTCGACTTTTTTGGCATGGGAACCTACTCGGTTGCGGTTTTCTGCCTCGTATTTTTCATCACGCAGGGGCCTGTTACCGGGTTTGCCAGCACTCTTGCTCTGAGCGCGATCGGGCTGTCTCTAGCTGGTCTTTTCGCCTTTGTAATGATCGAGCGGCACCATCCCTATCCCATGTTTGATTTTTCGGTCTTCAAGGTGCGGAGTTTTTCCGGTGCAATGTTTGGCTCCATGGGCATGAATTTTTGTTTCTGGCCATTCATGATTTATCTGCCGCTCTATTTTCAAGCCGCGCTTGGCTATAGCAATGTGGCGACGGGACTTGCCGTCCTTGCCTATACGCTGCCAACCTTGATTGTCCCGCCTATTGCCGAAAAGCTGACCCTGCGATTCGGACCCGGTACTGTCATTCCGATGGGACTTTTCATCATCGGTCTTGGCTTTGTTTTCATGTGGTTGGGATCAGATATGGAAAATGCAAGCTGGCTAACCATGCTGCCCGGTGCGGTGCTCGCGGGAACAGGCTTGGGCCTGACCAATACGCCAGTCACCAACACTGCAACTGGAGCTGTGGCAAGCAACCGTGCCGGCATGGCGTCGGGGATTGATATGAGTGCGCGCCTGACTGCGCTTGCAATCAACATAGCGCTTATGGGCTTTATCCTTATCAGTGGTGTTTCGGCGCATTTGCAAAGCGTTGCGCAAGAGGCTCTGTCCGGAACGACGCTCTATTCGGCAGCAGAGCGCATCGCATCAGGAAACCTTGCGGCAATAGCAACCGAATTGCCGGGCCTTTCCGCCTCGGTCATTCGGTCTGCGCTTATCCATGGCTATGGCTGGGTGCTGCTTTACGGTGCAGTCTCGGTGTGGATTCTGGCGCTTTGCAGCTATTTGGTTTTCCGGCCAAAGCAATTGTCGGAAAAAATAGCCTCGGCCTAATCCTCGAATTTCTCGCCGGGATAGGCACCCCAAATCTCGTTCTGGCGCATCCAGCCGCTTGCGCCACCAAAAACCACACGGCAGTAATCACCATTGCAATTCTTCAATGTGCCAAGAACACCCGGCTGTACTTTCGCAACAACGGGTGTCTTGTCATCTGCCTTGGCAAAGACATTGAGCATGACCCCGTCCTTGTCCTTTTGCCAAGGTGCAGTCATGCCGGTCCGTTTGCCTGACAGCAATGATTGATACACCCAGCCCTCAGTGCCTTCCGAATCGCGTATCCGCCGCCAATTATCATATTCCTGGACAATTTCGACTGGCAGGCCGGATTTAAGAAACAGCCATGTCACCGCATAATCGCGTCCGGGGCCAACACGCAGATTGACGCGTCCGGGCTTGAGGCTGACGAAACGCGGCAGGGGTAACCCACTGGGGCCGATCTGCCCGGCGGCCTCGGCTTTGACAAGCGCGGGCAGGCTCAGCGGTGCTGCCGTAACGAGCGCTGCGGCAAGACTTGTGGAAACGGCGAAAAGGCGGAATTTCTTAATCGTCAACAATATTGGTCCTTCATCGTTCCGTTCAACCTGGTGATTTTCATCTGATCGCGGAACGATCCTTGTTTTTCTTTGTCTTCTATGTCTGGCCTTGGTAGACAGTTGTTCAGGCGTGACAAGTTTCGCGCCAGAGCGGCATAACAGCAATTGCAGTTTGCAATGGTTTGGTTAAAGAGCTCTCAATATTGCAGGCGAAAGGGAGGGGAATATCGGTGAGCAAAAAGCCTCTGGTCGTAATTACCCGCAAATTGCCGGACCCCATCGAAACGCGCATGCGCGAACTTTTCGAGGCACGGTTGAATGTTGATGATCGGCGGTTGACCAAGGCGGAGTTGATCGAGGCGGTTTCTCAGGCCAATGTTCTCGTGCCGACCGTAACCGACCGTATTGATGAAGAGGTCATCAAGGCGGCAGGTCCAAATCTCAAGCTGATCGCCAATTTCGGCAATGGCACCGACAATATTGATGTGGTAGCCGCGGCTGCACGCGGCATCACTGTAACCAATACTCCAAACGTTTTGACCGAAGACACTGCCGACATGACCATGGCACTGATGCTGGCAGTACCGCGTCGTCTCGTAGAGGGTGCGTCCATTCTGCTCGATGACGGAAAATGGGAGGGCTGGGGTCCAACCTGGATGCTTGGCCGCCGCATCTGGGGCAAACGTCTCGGCATTGTTGGCATGGGCCGCATCGGCACTGCCGTTGCCCGCCGCGCCAAGGCCTTTGGCCTTTCAATCCATTATCACAACCGTAAGCCGGTGAGCCCGAAGACCGAAGAAGAGCTGGAGGCGACCTATTGGGAAAGCCTCGACCAGATGCTGGCGCGGATGGACATCATCTCGGTCAATTGCCCGTCGACACCCGCGACATTCCATTTGCTCTCTGCCCGCCGCATTGCGCTGATGCAGCCAACTGCCTTTATCGTTAATACGGCACGCGGCCAGATCATTGATGAGCAGGCGCTGATCGACCAATTGGATCAGAGCAAATTGTCCGGCGCAGCGCTGGATGTGTTTGAACATGAGCCAGCCGTTAATTCCAAGCTGCGCAAGCTGGCAAAAGCCGGCAAGGTGGTCATCCTGCCGCATATGGGCTCCGCTACGCTGGAAGGCCGTATCGATATGGGCGAGAAGGTCATCATTAATATCCGCACCTTTATCGATGGGCACCGGCCGCCAGATCGCGTGCTGCCAAGGGACCGGTGAGAATTTATCGAGATTTGGCAAACCTGTTTTGCGTGGTTCGCCCTTCGACAAGCTCAGGATGAGCTCACCATGAGGAAGATTGGCTGATTGCAAGAGAAGCAGAACGCATAGAGCCAACAAGTTGGCTCCATCTGCTGCACCCCACCACATTCCTCATGGTGAGCTCATCCTGAGCTTGTCGAAGGGCGAACCACGCAAAACGCCAATGCTAGGATTTTAAATAACGCTGATCGAACCGTCAGCGCTGATACAAAGCTGACGCTCAACAAACCCTGCAAAGTCTCCGCGATCCAGCCGCAGGGCCATCGGCGTTGCATGGCCCATTTCTTGGGCGACGATGAGGCCAAGCAGCAAAATTGCGTCGGGCTCGTGCAGGACGATTGCGGCAGGCGCCAGACCCGCCGAGACCAGTTCCAGCAAAACGGCTGCTGCCGAAGATGAGCCAATCGTTCCCGGCAGGCAAAGCACTTTGCCGGTGATCGAAACACCATGCTGCGGATGGCGGACATCGGCGATCAAGCCTGTCTTGGGGTTAACCCCGCCCCAGAAGCTGATCGGCGCGGTCAGTACCAGTGCATCGGCACGCGTCGCTTGCCCCTGAACCAGAATTTCCGCCCTCATGCCGATGCACCAAAGACAGGATGCGCCAATACAGCGCTTTCCACGCACTCAGCCATGGAGCCGTAAATGACGCCATAGCCCGTATTGCCAGGTGCGTAATGCGCGAATTTGCCGGAATTGGTCATAAGCACCGCGCCTTCAATATCCGGCAGGATCGGCGTAACCACAACGCAGGTATCAGCGACAATGACCACGCCCGACGCCTCCAGCGACTGGCGGCGGCCATTGCTCTCTAATGCGGCAAGCGCGTGGCGTCCGGTGCAGGCGTAAAGCGGAATCTTGAGTTTGCGCCCGGCAATGAGGGTTTCAAGCCGGTCGAATTCACTAGCGGAAAGATGAGGGCTGCCAATGGCGACGGCATCAATGCGCTCCATATTACGCGCGGTGGAAAGACGCCGACGCGAATCCGCAATCATCTCGTTCGTTACATGGATGACCGCTTGCGGCGCTTGATGATGTAGCGCGGTCGCCAGATCCGGCGCTTCGGGTGTCACGCCTGCTACATGGAAAAGTCCGACAGCGCCCGCCGAAGCCGATGCAGCGCCGAAAGCTTTCAAGGCATCTTCTCCAGGATGGGCATGGACACCAGCCACAACGCCAATGGCATCGCCAATCTCGCGCCCAAACAGACTGCCAAGAATGGGCCATGCAACTTCCGAGCGCAAAAATGCCGGATCAATCGCATCGACGTCAAAAATGATTGTGGCACGGCGGTTTTCCGGTATGTGCAACCCATAATAGGGGGCAAAACCGGCAATGGCGCAGGCAATATCAAGAAAATCGCCATAGCGATTGGTGCGTGCGCCCAGTACTGAGTTGCAGAACACAACCGCATTGGATTCGCCCCATGCGACATCGCTGCCAAGCGCCGGACGATGACCGGCCTGATAGGGCGCGCAGGTCCAGCTTGGCTCGCAGCCAAGCACGCGATAGGCGTCCATCATTCGCCGCGCCATATCGCGCTCATGGGCTGGCAAGCGATTTTTAGAACAGCCGGTAAGATCAAGCGAGCCGACATTCAGCGTGGCGCGCACGGCAACCTTGGCGCCGCCCTCAACCAGCTTTTCTGCGAAAAGCGTGCCGCTATCGCCATGGTAAAGCGCGCCATCAATATGCGCGGAGGCAATCGGGATCAGCGATGGCGCACCCATTAGCCGCGCTGTCGCAGCAACGATACGCATGGCCATGGCGGAACCTTCGCCGCGCGAACCGCTGGCGATTGCGCGCTGTTCCTCGGAAAGTTCAAGCGCCATCGGCTTTTCTGGCCCGGTATTTGATTGTTTCAAAGCGAGAGGTCAGCGCATCGTAAAGCAGGAGCTTGCCGATCAGCGGCTCGCCTATGCCGGTGACAAGCTTGATGACCTCGGTTGCCTGCAAGGTGCCGATGACGCCGGGAAGGACGCCAAGCACCCCCGCTTCGGCGCAGGCAGGAACAAGCCCGGGTGGCGGCGGGTTTGGAAAAAGATCGCGGTAGGAGGGATTTGAACCCCCGTCGCTGTTGGTGGCATAGGGAATGAGTGTTGTCAGCGATCCGTCAAACCGCCCCAGCGCTGCCGAAACCAGCGGGCGCTTTTGAGCAAGGCAAGTATCGGCCAGCAGATAGCGCGTATCGAAATTATCTGAGCCATCGACAACAATATCGTAGCGGCAAACGAGATCGGCGGCATTGTCGGGCGCAAGGCGCATATCATGCACCTCGGCGATGACATGCGGATTAATCGCTGCGATTGCTCGCGCCGCGCTTTCTCCCTTGGGGGAGCCGACCAGCTCGGTCGAATGGATGATCTGCCTTTGCAGATTTGACAGGGAAACACGGTCATCATCGACAATGCCGAGTGTGCCAATGCCCGCCGCAGCCAGATATTGCAGCACAGGCGCACCAAGCCCACCCGCGCCCACCACGAGCACGCGGGCGCGCTTCAGCTTTTGCTGACCAGGGCCGCCAATTTCACCAAGAATGATATGGCGGGCATAGCGTTCAACTTCAGAAGAGGAAAGGGCAGTATTCGGCTGATCGATCATGCTGCTACTCTAGGGGATGATGAACCTGAAACCAATGCGCCGAATTATCCCTCCCTCAAGGAAAACACCACCACCTCTTCGTCATCCTCGGGCTTGACCCGAGGATCCAATTTTCTACCATCTGTCTTTGGACCCTCGGATCAAGCCCGAGGGTGACGGAGAGGTGGTCTGGATGGAATGTCACGGAGATGCCCGCGGTATTATTGCGATCATCCCACCTTTCTTACGGTGAACCCCCTGAGCTTGTTGAAGGGCGAACCACGCAATACTTATGTGCAGCTCTCGTGCTACGCCAAAAACTTCAGCCCGCCGATACCGGCAACAATCAACCCGATACAGACAAGCCGCACCACAGTAGCAGGCTCGCCGAAAATATACATGCCAAGCAGCGCGGTGCCCACTGTGCCAATGCCGGTCCACACCGCATAGGCGCTACCAACTGGCAGATCGCGTAGGGCAAGACCAAGAAGCACGACGCTGATAATCATGCTGCCAGCGGTGAGAATTGAAGGCGTAAACTTGGTAAAGCCATCGGTATATTTGAGCCCGATGGCCCAGCCGATTTCGAAAAGTCCTGCGGTTATGAGAATAATCCAGGCCATGACGACCATCCTTTTGAACTGTCGGGCCGTCCCGGATTTGTCTGAAGCGCATTATCGCGTGAAGGTCGTCCTTCACAGATTGATTTAAGGTCGGACGGCGAATTAGGCAAGCCAGCGACGCGATGAGTATTTTTGGTGTTTAACATCAAGGGGAGTGAAAGAGCAGAACAGTCCTTCCCACAAACGGTTTGAAACTATATTCTCCAACTCAGTCGCGAGGGTTTCTCGCCGCAAAAGCAAGGCAAGAGCCGGGGGAGAACGGATGCCATGCCCGAAACGCGCCGCAAGCTGACCACGATCTTTTCCGCAGATGTGCAGGATTATACGCGCATGATGCGCGCTGACGAAGAAGGCACGCTTGACACGCTCAAGCTTTACAGGGAAGCGATGAGCAGGCTGATTGAGGCACATTACGGCCGGGTCATCAACACTTGGGGCGATGGGTTGATCGCGGAGTTTTCCAGCGTCGTGGAGGCGGTGCGCGCTGCCCTCGATGTGCAAACGGAACTTGCCGGTTATAATGCCGACCGTCCGGATGAAACCCGCATGCTGTTTCGTATCGGCATCAATCTTGGCGATGTGATTGCAGAAGGCGACGATATTTACGGGGACGGCGTGAATGTTGCTGCGCGCTTGCAGGCATCGGCTTCTGCTGGCGGCATCGTTATATCCAATACGGTCTATGATCAGGTTCGCAACAAACTGGCGGTCGGATTTGAATGCCTCGGGCAACTTCAGGTCAAGAATATTGAAGGTGGCGTTCTCAGCTATGCGGTGCGGATTGGTGAAGACACAAAGCAGGCGCAGCCTGTTACTCCTGCAGTAAATGACGGGTACAGAGCTGATTTGACCAGAACAGGCGCGACGGCCGCAGCATCTAAAAGCACAAGCCTGGCTTTGCTTGCGATCATTGCCATCGGACTGGTCGGCATCAATTTTCTCTCATGGGACGGCACCTTTTGGTCGCGCTGGCCGCTTCTTGTGTTGGCAGCAATATGGGGGCTGCGCTGGGCTAAAGCGGCGGAGCGCATTGATCGCTTTATTGCCGCTCTTGTGGTCATCGGACTGACAATAGCGGGCATCAACATGATTTCCTGGGAAGGGAGATTCTGGGCGGCATGGCCATTACTCGCCATAGCAGTTATTGGAGGTATTCGTTGGGTCATGCGCTATCGCCGCAGTGCTGGCGGTTGATTACCGGCTTGCACCGGGAGCGAAGAAGGACTTCAGACTGAATTTTCTCCCCATCAACCACTTGGTAACCAAGTTTCTTCATTCTCTGTTTTCATCAGTACCTGCCATGGGCGCATGTTTTGCCCTCGGCCTCAATCCTGCCTTGTAAGCAGTGATTTTGCGGGGCGCTGATATGTATTGAGTAAGAGTTCGGGAAGCTTGTATCATGGCGTTTGCAGTCAAGACGGTCGGGGGCGCCAAGCCTGAAGCCAAAAAGGGCCGTCAGCCGGCGCGCGGCTTCCTTTCCGCGGCTATTCTTGCCGGTTTCGGGGTCGTTGGATCACTGGGCACGGTTGCCGCTGTCGTCAGCCTGCAGCGCGCCTTTATCCCCCACGTTTCGGCAAGTGCCGGTGGCCAGGCTTTCAGCCCATTCTCCGGGCATGCCATGCAACATGTTGCCTATGATGCCAATCCAAGCGCACCAAAGTTCCCGCGTGTGCCGGAGTTGAACCGGACTGGCTGGCAGGTCAGTGACATGGATGAAGGCTCCGTTATCGGGAAGAACGGCGAAGTCATTGTCATTACCCCGCCCAAGCCGAAAGTGGTGGTGGCAGCAAAGCCGCCGCTTGAGGCAGATGCGTTCGATGCGCGGGCTGCAGGGCTTGATACAATGCAGGTTTCGTCAATCTATACGCCTGTCCGATCCTATAGTTCTCTGGACGCGCCTGCTCCTGCCGAAATCGTCGCCTTGCAGGAGCCCGGCCCAGCCCTTGGCACGTCGCCGCAAGAACCATTCAGCCTTGTTCTGGCGGAGACTGACGTCGAGACGGAAGTTCCATTGCCCGGCATGAAGCCAAAGCGGCTTGCGGATGCGGCAAAGCGCGACGCGCAAGTCATGGCTTACGCGCCGCAGGAAAACAACATTCAGGATATGGCGCCGAGCTACAAGCCCGCTCCTGTTATTACGGCTCGCGCCCGAACGGCGATCTACAGTATCGAGCAGAAGACGGTCTATATGCCGAGTGGAGAGCGTCTTGAAGCACATTCGGGTCTGGGGCCAATGCTAGACGACCCACGCTTCGTGCATAAGAAAATGCGCGGTGCGACGCCGCCACATACCTATAAGCTGACCATGCGGGAAGCCCTATTCCATGGAGTGGAAGCAATCCGGCTCAACCCGGTCGACCCGAGCAAGATTTTCGGGCGCGATGGCTTGCTGGCTCACACTTACATGCTGGGCAAGCGCGGCGATTCCAATGGTTGCCTTGTGTTCAAGGACTACAAGCGCTTCCTTGCCGCTTTCAAACGTGGCGAAATTACACAACTGGTCGTGGTCGCCCGTTTGCCTGGCGGATCCACAAGTGTTGCGTCACGGTAAAGCCGTTGGTCTTGCGCAATTCCTGACGCAAAACCGCTGACGCTCTCGCTGCAATTGCTCCAAATGTTTTGCAAACTCAGTAATTTTGCATGGATGTTGTGCGTGCTTCGACAAGCTCAGCCTGAGGAAAGAAGTGGATTGCAATGTCTACTTGCGACGTCTCAGACTAGGCTCCCTGCCAGTCTCTACATTCCTCATGCTGAGCTTGTCGAAGCACGCACTAGCCATTTACTGGTCAAACGCAAGATACTCCAGGCGGTATGACCGCCTACCAGCTTACTTTAAGGCCAATATTGCCTTCGAAGACCTCACGTTTGTCGCCATCAATATCAAACGTATAGTCAGCCACAGCGAAGGCGCTGACCGATTTGTTGAAACTGTGAACGATACCACCGCCAAGTTCCAGCGAGGTGTTTTCACCTTCCGTGACAATATCATCGCCGCCAAACTTCACGCTGTCCTTGGTTTTGAACGAATGCCAGAGATTGGCCTTCACATAAGGTTGGAACAGACCGGATGATGTCTGATAATTGCCTTGCAGCCTTGCGCCGACACGGCCTGTCCAGCCATCATCGGCATCGAAGGCGATATCAGAAAACTCATCCTCCTGATCGTCCAGGGAGATATGCTGCCAGATGATCTGCGCCTGCGGCTCCAAAACCCAATTATCACTGAGCTTGAACGGATAACCACCCTCCAGCGATGCCGTTACGCCATTGCCTTCCACGTCAACGCCAACGCCCCGATCAGAACGGGCGGTGCCGCTAAACCAGCTTCCCATGACAACGGCATCGACATACCAGTTTGTGGGGCCGATATGGGTCCAATAAGTACCGGCGCTGTGGGTGTCCGTATCCATCTTGCCGGTCTTCAGATTGTTCCAACCAAGTGCTTGTCCCCGAATATCGGCATCAAGCGAAGCAAATCCGTAGAATAGCCCGGCTGTATCCTTGTGGCCGCTCTCGCTCTCATAGCGCAGAATGTCGAGTCCTGCCTGTACGCCCCAGAGCGTACCATCGATGGTCGGGGAAACGGTGCCGCCCCAACCCTGTTCAACGTCTTCGCCAAAGACACGGGCCCATGCGGCTGAACCGATCTCGCCCGGAGCAAGAATTTCCTGAGCGCCGCGCCGCTCGTGGAATGTGCTGAGCGTTGCAAAGGCTGTCTGCCGCAGTGCTGGAATTGCTGCCGAATAGGTTGGCACTTCGATGCGGTATAGAGACACAATATCGCCAAGGACGCGGGTTGCACCAGGCGTCGGCGGGGCTGAACCAGCCCCGGGCACCGGCGCAGGATTTCCGGGTATAGGCGGTGCGGATGGCGGCGGCGTTGGCGCTGCCGCTTCCGCCGGTGGTGGAGGCGCGACCGGTGCTATGTCTCCCGGCTGCACAGGCGGCGAGGGATCGACCGGATTCGGGTCGTCCGGATTTACCGGCAAAGGTGGCGCTGGCTCTTGCTGTGGTGGCGGCGGTGGCGGAGATACTTCCGGCGGTTGCGGCTCGACGACCGGGCCAGGATCAACTGGCGAGGGTGCCGGAGCCGGGGCAGGTGGCTCAGGGGAGCTTACCAGCGTGGAGCGCAGATACCAGTTTTGTTCGCTGCCGTCGCTGATGCCGCCCTTGAAGAGGTAATATTCATAGGCACCTGCCGCGACAGCATTGTTGAGCGCAAATGTATTGCTGGTGGTCGTTGCACCATTGACGGTTTCTACCAGAAGAATGCCGTCTTGCGTCGTGCTGGCGCCGGTGCCGCCATTATTGATAACGCTGATGCCAGTCGTACCGGAAGCAACGCCGCCGTCAATGATGAGCTTATCGGAAGCTGAACTGTCATCGCCAAGCACAGTGTCTAGAAACAGCAGCCCACCATTACCGGTATAATTACCGGCAATGCGGAAGCTGTCACTTGTGCCGGTGCCATTGGTCAGATCAATGCGGCCTGCATTGGCTACATTGACGAACTGGCCAGCCACGAAGGATGCAACGGCTGAGTTTGCGTCGCCGCCAAATATAGTGCTGGTTGAATCAACCGAGAGGTTGCCCGTCTGCGTACCCGCATCGCCCAGTGTCAAGGCGCCGTTGAAAGTAAGCTCGGTGTCATTGGTCGCAGCGATGTTTTCCCAATTTTGAAACCGCGAAACATTGTCTGCAGCGACATTGCTGAAGGTCAATGCGTCGCTGCCTGCGCCGCCCGTAACCTGTGTCGTCGCGCCAATATTTGCAGCGGTCAGATTGGTGAGTGTGGCAACGTCATTGTCGCCGCCCAGATCAATCGCTCCATAGATAATACCGCCACTGTCCCAGTTGAATGTGTCAGTGCCGAAACTGAGAAGGATGCTACCGCCGACGCTGCCGCCTGTAACCGTAACGCTGTCAGTGCCGCCGCTCACGCTGATATTGCCGCCGATCGTTCCGTTGGACAGGATGATCGTGTCGTTGCCGAAGCCAGTAACAAGATTGCGGTCAATGACACCGCCGGACATATCGAACAGATTGTCATCGAGCTTCATGTTGACGCGCCCGATGCGACCGCCAGTCATGATTGCCCGGTCGCCGTCATCAAAGGCATCGATGATATGTCCGCCCGACATGAAGAAGGTATCGAGATTGTCACCCTGGTTGAGGGAGCCGACAGAGCCGCCAGTCATACTGAAATTGTCTATGCCGCTGCCCTGCTGGACATTGCCGGTAATTGTACCGGAGCCAATTGTCACATTGTCGGCGCCTGCGCCAAAAACAATGCTTCCATTGACCGCGCCGCTGCCACCCGCAGGCATGGTAAGCGTATTGTTGCCGGTATTATCGGTAAGGCCGGTGCTGACGCCGCTATCGCAGACATAGGTGCTGTCGCCAGCTGTCGGCGTAAGATCGCAGGCTGCTTGCGCAACGCCGGAGAATGCGAGAAGCCCAAATGTTGATGTAGTTGAGGCAAGAAGGATGCCGGTTAGTATCGTCCTGTGGAATCCATTGCACAAGACAGGTTTGCCGCGCAGAAAATCCAGAACCATCTACTTCCCCCCAAGTGCGATGTAGTGAACTCGATGCGGAAGTTAGGTAATACTTTAGGTGTAGACAAGCCATTTTATTGAAGAATTGTAGATTAACTTAATAAAACCGGCAGAGGTGCGAACATCTCTGCCGGTTTCTTTGTGATGCTGGCAGTTAAACAGCTGTTTTGAGCTGTACCTGCGGCTTGGGGCCGTATCTGAGGCAGAAGGCAAAGGCGGCGACGAATGCAAGCACGCCAGCGCCTACCGAAACATAGAAACCGCGGCTTGCGCCATATTCGTCAATTACCCAGCCTGAAAGGGAAGAGCCTAGCGCCATGCCGATCATGACGCCCGTCATTGCCCATGTGATGCCTTCGGTCAGTTTCGCCGCTGGAACGATACGCTCGATCAGGCCCATGGAGATGATAATGGTTGGGGATACCGCAGCGCCTGCCAGAAAAAGAGCAATAGAGAGGCCGCCAATGCCCTCGACGATGAGCAGGGGCAGCGTCGTCAGCATGGCAAGGCCGATTGCCAGCAGGAACTGTTTTGCCAAAGGCATCTGGAGCTTTAGAGCACCAAAGACGAGGCCAACAATGAGCGAACCTGCGGCGTAGCTCGCAAGCGCAATACCGGCGGCGGCCTTCTGGCCCTGCCCTTCGGCAAAGGCGATGGCGGTGACTTCGGCCGTACCGAACAGCGCTCCGATAGCTGCCAGTGTGACAGCGATAATTTGCAGCGATGGCAGGCGGATTACCGAGGCGTTGTCTGTGCGGTCCTGCGGATGGATGGCGGGTTCAGTGGATTTCTGTGCAACGAACAGTGCACTCCCGACAGCGAGAAGCAAAGTTGCGGCAAGAGGCCCAGCTTGCGGGAAAAGAGCAACACTGAAGCCGATGGCGATGATCGGGCCAACCATATAGATCACCTCGTCAACGACCGACTCAAAGGCAAAGGCTGTGCGCAACTTTGGTGTATCGCGATAAATTTCCGTCCAGCGTGCACGAACGAGTGCCGTCATGCTGGGCATGAAGCCGGCGAGCATGGCGAACAGGAACAATGTCCAGTCGGGGGTGCGATAGTGAGCGGCCAGCATAAGTCCGGCGAGCGCAGCGATTGTGATAAGGGACGAAATCGGCAGAACGCGGCTTTGACCGAAACGGTCCATAAGACGCGATACCTGCGGCGCAATGAGCGCATTGGACAATGCGAATGTCGCGGAGACTGCGCCGGCAAGCCAATAGGTGCCGTGAGTCTGCGATAGCATGGTGACAATGCCGAGCGTTACCATGCCGAGTGGCAGGCGGGCGATGAACCCGGATGCCGAGAAAGCGACGCTTCCCGGCGCAGCGAAAATTTCTTTATATGGATTTGCCATGAAAGACATCCTTTGTTGAACAGCCGCCATTTACATACGCGACGTATATAAATGAAATAGTTGCATACGCCGCGTATGTCAACTAATATACGTTGCGTATGTGAAAGGAAATTTGATGGCCCATAAGCCGCGCAGTGAAATGATCGTCGAAACCCGGGCAAAACTATTGGCTTCTGCCCGGCACGCCTTTGGTACAGTGGGCTATGCGGACGCATCAATGGACGATTTCACCTCTTCGGCGGGGCTTACCCGCGGGGCGCTCTATCACCATTTTGGAGACAAAAAGGGATTGCTCGAAGCTGTTATCAAACAGATCGATGCGGAGATGAATGACCGCTTAATCAAGGTCAATGAGAAAGCAACCAACCGCTGGCAGGGCTATGTCGATGAGTGCGTGGCCTATGTCGAAATGGCGATCGAGCCGGAAATACAGCGTATTGTATTGTTGGATGGGCCTGCCGTTCTGGGCGACCCGGCAAACTGGCCAACAACAAATAGCTGTATTCGCTCCATGACCGACAGCCTGACGCAACTTCGTGATGAAGGGGCGATAAGGGATGTCGAGCCGGAAGCAATGGCCCGCATTCTCAATGGAGCGCTAACCCACGCTTCGCTTTGGGTTGCGAATTCCACAGAGCCGGAAGCCACGTTGCGCAAGGCAGTCAAGGCCATCCGGCAGTTGCTGGATGGATTATTGCCAAAACCCTCAACGCTCGACAAACACTCTTAAGCGTTCCAAAGCATCATCCCATTGCCGGGATACGCCATCAAGGTAAGCACGAATATCTTTGATCGGCTCCGGCCGAAACGCAAAATGGCTCTCCCGGCCCACCTTGGTGCTGATCACCAATCCAGCGTCCTCAAGAACCTTGAGATGCTTGGTGACAGCCTGACGGGTAATCTGCGCATCCGAAGAAAGGCCGGCAATTGAACGAGTTTGGCCGTCGCTGAGCTTGGTCAGCAGCGACAGGCGGGTTCGATCACCCAAGGCCGCAAATAAAGGTGCGGGATCGGGAAGATGGCTATCGTTCAACATAGGTCTTGATATTCATTATCTGTTCATCCCAACCGCCATCATTTGAGCGGAGAGCTTCGTCGCGGCGATGGGCGGGCAGGGCGCCAAATCCGGACTCGGTGACGGTCAACCGCGTTCCCTTACCCGAAGGCTGCAAGCGAAACTCGACCAAGGTCGGTGTCTCATCTGAATAATCCACATCGGGATCAATTGCGTGGGGGTGCCACGTAAAACTGAACAGACGAGGCGCGTCCATAGCTTTCACCGTCGCGTGCCACTTCACATGTTCATAGCCCGGATAGGTAATATGGCCAGTGGAAACCTTACCGGGAACAAAGGGCCCATCAAGCTTGACACGAAACCATTCGCCAAATGCGAGATGATCGGTGAGCGCGCGCCAAACCTTTTCGACAGGCGCATTCAGTTCAATGTTCTTTTCAATGCGGTCAGACATTATGCAACCTCCTGGTTGCTTTTAATCTGGCAGATCAAGAAAAGAAATGCAACCAAAAAGTTGCGGTTCTGGTTTGAATAGGCAGATGGGAATTTTCCTGATTAATATGTCTTTAGAGATCGACAGGAAGAACTATGACGAAATTCTATAATGGCAACACGGTTGAATGGAATTGGGGCAATGGTACCGGCAGCGGTAAAATTGTTCATACGTTCACGAGCAAGGTGACGCGGAAAATAAAAGGCGCGGAGGTAACACGCAAAGCTTCCAAGGAAGATCCTGCCTATCTGATCGAACAGGAAAATGGCGACAAGGTTCTCAAAAGCGGGTCGGAACTGAAGCCTGCTGAGTAACAGACAAGGCTCTAAATTGATATGGCAAGGCAACAAACCGAAAATTGGTTTCAAGCTGAACCAAATGACCCTTAGCGCGTTGCCCTTTCACGATAAAAGGGAGAAAACCATGAGCAAGAACATTTCCTATCTGGCAGAGAAGATGCGTGACATCGATATTTGCATGCTGATGACCCATGCCAAAAACGGGGCAATTGCAGGACGCCCCATGAGCAATAATCGTGATGTCGAATATGATGGGGATTCCTACTTTTTCACTTGGGATGACTCTCACATGGTTTCAGATATCCAGGGAAATCCCAAGGTGGCTCTGACTTTTCAAGGTGAAAAGGCTTTTTCCATTTCTCTCGAAGGGAAAGCCGAGATCATCAAAGACAAGAAGAAATTTGAGGAACATTGGACACCGGATCTCGATGATTGGTTCAAGGACGGTGTCGATACAAAAGGAATGGCGATGATAAGGGTTAGCGCTGAGCGCGCTCATTATTGGGATGGCATGGAAGAGGGCGAAATAAAAATCTGATGCTTCCAACAAAAGGCGCTGCCGTAAGCAGCGCCTTTTGTTGTGCCATTATCGATCAATCAAGGCGGTGTCACGATCATCCAGGTGAAGACATAGGCCTGTAGCATGACGAGGATGCCAACGAGACAGGCCAGCACAATCGAGTGCTTGAAGACGAAGCGCAGGATTGTTCCTTCATGCCCGTACCAATTGGTCGCCGTGGAGGCGACAACAATGGATTGAGCGTCGATCATCTTGCCCATGACGCCGCCGGATGAATTGGCTGCACCCATGAGAATTGGTGATAGGCCAAGTTGCTCGGAGGTAATTTTCTGCAGATTGCCGAACAGAACATTGGATGCGGTATCGGAGCCTGTGAGCGCCACCCCGAGCCAACCAAGCAACGTGCCGAAGAACGGGTAGAGAACGCCGGTTGTCGCAAAAGCCAGCCCGAGGGTAGCATCTATGCCGGACAGCCGTGTGAGCGTGCCGATTGCCAGCATGGCGGAAATGGTAATGAGTGAATAGGAGCAGAGCTTGAGTGTGCGTCCATAGCTGCGGACAAGCTCGCCCGGCGTATAGCCCATGAGAAAGCCGGAAATGATCGCCGCAATCAACATGCCCGAACCCGTATAAGAGAGCCATGTGAAGGCGAATACGGCTTTTTCCGGTGTCGGCGTTGCGGCAATGGGCGCGACCTTCATGATCTGCTCATTAAGACCGGGTACGGGATAGCTCCAGGTGGCCCACGGGTTGACCATGCCTTTGAACCAGTCAGTGCCCCACACCAAAAGCACGGCGCAGACAATGATCCATGGTGTCAAGGAAGCCCAGACTTCCGCTCTCGTCGGCTCTTTCTTTGTCTGTTTGACCGGCGGTACCTGGCTGGCGGAATCATCGCGGATACGCAAGGCTGTCGATGTCCAGATGACCTTTGGCTGCCAGATGCGCAGGAAACCGATGAGACAGGCCATCGAAATCAACGAAGCGCCAATATCAACGATCCATGGATTAACATAGTTGGAAATCAGGAATTGCGGGATGGCGAAGGACAGGCCGGTGACCAGAATGGCGGGCCAGACTTCCTTCATACCCTTGTAGCCCGCAAAGGCCCACACCACCCAGAATGGAATAATCACCGAAAAGAATGGCAATTGCCGCCCGACCATCGCACCGAGCAAAAATGGATCGATCCCCGTCACGCTCGAAAGACCGGCTATCGGGGTACCAAGAGCGCCATAGGCAACAGGAGCGGTATTGGCGATCAACGATAGACCGGATGCTGCGAGCGGCGAGAAACCTAGGCCGATGAGAATGGCCGCCGTGACAGCGACCGGCGTGCCGAAGCCGGATGCGCCTTCAAAAAAGGCCCCGAACGAAAAGGCGATAAGCAGGATTTGCAGGCGCCTGTCGCGCGTCACGCCGCCAATCGTGTTCTGCAAGGTCTCGAAGACACCTTTCTCAACCGTTAGCCGGTAGAGAAAAATGACATTGAGAACGATCCAGCCGATCGGGAAAAAGCCCGTGATGACCCCCAAAAGCGAAGCGCGCAGGGACAGATCAGCAGGCATGGTGAAAATATAGATCGCAACCAGATTGGCAGCGATAAGCGCAATAATCGCGGCCAGATGCACTTTGACCTTGTTTGACGCTATCAGCGCAAGCAGAATGACGACAGGTATAGCTGCGGCAAGCGTCGACAGAACAGCATTGTTGAAGGGATTGTAAACCTGATTCCACATAATGAATGCTCTCCCATCATTAATATATGTGTCAGATTCGCTTAGTAGTTACGTGATCAGGAGATATTGCAAGCGCAACTTGTAAGTCATGGGATGTAGAGGGCATTAATCCACTTGATATTGCACCATGGGCTGCAAATGATGTGGTGTAACGCTATTTAGACGCCAGTTACCTCGCCATGCGACACATCGAAAAACTGCGCGCGTCCTTCAAGGCTTTTAAACAGTGCCTGGTCCGTGCCAGTCATGAAAGCCTGACCGCCCAGCTCTTCGATAATGTCAAAGAGCGCCGCCCGGCGCCCTTCGTCCAGATGGGCCGCAATTTCATCAAGCAGCAGGATCGGAGCCATCCCTGCAAGTTCGCCAGTGAGGCGAGCATGGGAAAGGATCAATCCTATCAGCAGTGCTTTTTGTTCACCGGTAGAGCAAAGTTCCGCAGGCATGGATTTGGGCCGATGCCGCACGAGCAGGTCGGACCGATGCGGCCCGTCAAGCGTGCGCCCCGCTGCCCGGTCACGCGAGCGGCCATCATGCAGCGCGCGGCGGAATGTTTCTTCCACATCCGTCGCGGACTCTATGCCAATGCGCTGTTCCAGCTCGCCCTCAAGCAGGCAGTCAGCCTTGGGGAAGGGGGTGTCGTCAGGCATTCGCTCTATCATGCCATTGATGAGGCGCATCAATTCCGCACGCGCCGCAGCAATAGCGATGCCAAGTTCCGCCATGGGCGTCTCGATCGCATCAAGCCATGAAGCGTTGGCACGCTCCTCTGTAAGCAGGCGGTTACGGCTTCGCATCGACTTTTCATAGTCTAGAACACGCTTGCCGTGGGCCGGATCGATGGCAAGGACCATGCGATCCAGAAAACGCCGCCTGTCACCGGCAGGGCCGGTAAACAACCCATCCATGGCGGGGACGAGCCAGAGAATGCGTGAATAGTCGAGAAGATCGTCTGCGCTGGTGGCCGTTACGCCATTAACGCGGACGCGGCGGGCCGTATCGCCTGGTGCATTTCCGGCCAAGCCTGTTCCAACATCGACCGTACCTTCGGCTGTGTCGATAGACGCATGAATGGCAAAGCCGTCAGTTGCACTATTGCGGGTAACATCAGTGTAGGTCGCGCGGCGCAGACCCCGACCTGGAGACAGAAACGAAACAGCTTCAAGCAAATTGGTCTTGCCTGCACCATTTTCACCCGTCAACACCACGTGCGAAGGCGCCAGCCGTAAGGACAGGCTTTCATAATTGCGGAAATTGCTGAGCTTCAGCCTGCTGATCGAAACGCGGGCTGGCTTGCCCGCGTCCATAGGAGGATCATCGGCCATGAGACTGCAAGGTGCAGCTAGACCCGCATCGGCATGAGCACATAAAGCGCATTCTCATCGCCCGTATCACGCACCAATGTTGGTGAGCCGGCATCGGCAAGCATGAAGATCGCTTCGGAGCCCGTCAGCTGGGCCGTGATATCGAGGAGATATTTGGCATTAAAACCAATCTCGATAGCATCTGAATCATAGTCTGCCGCCAGCTCGTCAGTGGCACTGCCAGAGTCCGGATTATTAACCGTAAGCGTAACCTGACCTTCGGCGATCGTCAGTTTGACGGCGCGACCGCGTTCGCTCGAAATTGTCGAAACGCGGTCAACGGCGGCGGCGAAGCTCTGCCTGTCAATTGTGAGCTTCTTGTCGTTGCCTGATGGAATAACGCGCTGATAATCCGGGAATGTGCCATCGATCAGCTTGGATGTAAGAACAACGGAGCCGATCGTGAAGCGAATTTTGGTTTCCGATAATTCAACCGTCACCACAACATCGGGGTCGTCGACGAGTTTTTGCAATTCAGCCACGGTCTTGCGCGGAATGATGATGCCGGGCATGCCCTCACTACCGGCGGGAGCCTCAAGCTCGGCCCGGGCAAGACGGTGCCCGTCCGTTGCAACGGCGCGGAGCTTCAGTGTGCCGTCGCTTTCAATGGTATGGAAATAGATGCCATTGAGATAATAGCGGGTTTCTTCGGTGGATATTGCAAACTGCGTACGGTCGATCAAGCCTTTGATGGCGCTCGACGGCAGCCGGAATGTATGGGTGAAGGTACCGGCTGTAAGCTCAGGGAAATCCGATTGCGGCAGGCACTGGAGACGAAAGCTTGAGCGACCGGACGTCACGGCCATGGAATTGCCATCCGCATTGGTTGCGAGCATGACTTCCGCACCATCGGGCAATTTGCGGACAATATCGTAAAGCAGATGTGCCGGAACGGTGGTGGCGCCCGCCTGCTCGATCTGTGCCGCAGTCGCTTCGGTCACTTCAAGGTCAAGATCAGTTGCTTTCAGAGCCAGGCTGGCCCCGTCGGCATGGAGAAGAACGTTCGACAGGATCGGAATAGTGTTGCGCCGTTCGACCACGCGGTGGACATGGTTGAGCGACTTCAAAAGGTTGGAACGTTCAAGAGTTACACGCATGATAAACCGGTCTCACTGACTTTTGCCAAACAAGTGTCTGGTGGTGGGGAGGCATTCCCCTTAGGTCAAGCAAATTGGCAGAAAACAGACGTAAAAAGCAAGCCTGCGGGGAGCAACACACGTTCTCGCCGCAGGCTTTCTGTTGATAAGCTGTTGAATGGCGCTGCTTATTGCGCCTGATCGTTGATGAGGCGCTTGAGTAGTTCAAGTTCCTGCGACAGTTTTTGATCCTTGCCGACAATATCCTCGATCTTGCGCACCGCATGGAGCACAGTTGTGTGATCCCGTCCGCCGAAACGGCGACCGATCTCCGGAAGCGAGCGTGGTGTGAGCATCTTTGCCAGATACATGGCAATCTGGCGTGGCTTAACGATGGTCCGCGTGCGTCGGTTCGACAGAAGATCCTGCTTGGAAACATTATAGTGACGCGAAACGATGCGCTGAATTTCTTCGATGCGAATGCGCTTGGCTTCACCGCCACGCATTAGGTGGCTCAAAAGCTCGTCAACGCGATCAACCGAAAGATTGGGCTCGAAAGTCTGGCGGAACAGAAGCTGATTGAACGCACCCTCAAGCTCACGGCCACTACCGGTAACGGAACGTGCGACGTGATCAAGAATTTCCGGCGTGATATCCAGCGACTTGTCCTCCGCCTGCGCCGCCACAAGCCGGCGCTGGAGAATTTCAAGGCGCATTGCATAGTCTGGCGAGATCATTTCGAGCGCGACGCCGCCCTGAAGACGCGAACGAACGCGTGGATCAAGCGATTCCAGCTCTGATGGGGGACGGTCAGCCGCAACAACGACCTGCTTGGCGCTGTCGAGCAGCGTATTGATAAGATGGCAGAACTCATGCTGGATCGACTTACCCTGCAGGAACTGCATGTCATCAATGATGAGAAGGTCGATATCGCGCAACTGCTCCTTGAAAGACAGCGCGTTATTGTCGCGAATAGCGGTTGCAAAGCGCCACATGAAATATTCAGCGGTAAGGTAGACAACGCGGGCGCGTTCTGGCCGCTTCAAGGCTTCGGCTGCAATGGCTTGCAGAAGATGGGTCTTGCCGAGGCCAACCGAGGCGTGAATGAAAAGCGGATTGAAGCGGACAGCACTGGCGCCGGCATCCGCTATGGTGCGGGCAGCAGCCAAAGCGACACGGTTTGGTGTGCCGTCGACAAAGGTGTCGAATGTATAGCGGGGATCAAGCGGCGAGCCGAAAACAGCATTTTGCGCACGGTCGGTGAAGTGGGCAGGAGTTTTCTTGTCGGAAGCAAGGTTGCCCACCGGGAATACCGGCTTTTCGCGGGCGAAGCTGGACTTGTCAGAACCGGCGCGATCAGCTCCAGAGGCTTCGCTGCGCAATGCACTTTCATCGCAGGATGGGCGGATAGCGGCCCGGCTTGCGCTACGGAAAACGATCTCGACCTTGAGAACCTGTTCGTCTTCTTCGCGCCATAGCGCTGCAATCATGTCCGCGTAGTGATTGTTGATCCACGACCGGAGAAAAGCTGTGGGGACAGACAGGCGAACGATGCTCTTTGATGTTTCATCCAGCTTCAGGCGGCCAAACCAGCTCGAATAAACTTCGCTTCCCAGTTTTGCTTTCAGTTTGAGTTTCACACGCTCAAAGATCGCTTCGCCTGGACTGGTGGCTATCTCCATAGCTTTCCCCTCACCCATATGGAGCGGGACTATGGCTGCTTTTGCGCCGTTTTCCATTATTCCGCTGTTCATTGTCATTCGCCTCATCCTGAAAGATATGTATCGGGTCTTTTTGTTTTGCCCGTGGTTTTTGCGTGCCGGCTTTCACCGCACAGTAAATCCGGACGTTCAGCTTTGCGAACGGTCCGTTCATTTTAAGCTAGTTGTTGAAGTTTGAAACGCTGACACGCATTTGGAATGAAGACCCGTATTGCGAATTTTCGATCAATGTCACCGTTCTATCCTTCTCAAGTTTTGAGCGCGACAAGACTCACGCCCGGCTCTCGCCAGCGCCGTCAACGCCCTCGTTTAATGAAATGACTCCAAGTCCGTTGGACCTGAGCACTGACAAAAACTACCCGTTACGCAAACTAGAAATCTGCGTTCACAACCAAAATTTTATAAGCCTGTTAATTGGGTTTTTCCCACCCCGTCGATGTCTGGACCTTACAAAAACCTTTGCGGTGAGGGCAAGTGCGAGTCGCGGGATTTTTAATGAAGCAAGGGTTAACGAAATTGCATTTTTTTTAACTGTTGTCGGGGCAAGCGGGAAAAAGTGTTCGGATTCAACGCCTTTTTTAGAGCTCACATTTTGTTGCAGTGCGGAGTCCGACGACCAAAAAAAAATAATAAATATTCGCTTGACAGTAGCTCCAGCCGGAGAATCCGAACCCTCCATTTGATCTATGGAGGCTACCTTCGCTAACTTATTGAAAATAAACGATAAAGAGTGGCTGTCGCTTTCTGTCTCACATTGCTTGTGACAAGCATATGACATTGCATGGGCAAGCCGTATTGTTTTCCTCGGGAAACGAATTTATTCCCAAAAAAAACGCCAATAAAAAAACCCGGCTAAGGAATAGCCGGGTTTTCATATGTAAATTTAGAATGGTTTTAAGCAGTCATGCCCTTCAGGCGCGATGACAAGCGCGATACCTTGCGCGAAGCGGTGTTCTTGTGGAAGACACCCTTCGATGCAGCGCGCATTACTTCTGGTTCTACTGCCTTGAAGGCAAGGGCAGCAGCTGCCTGATCGCCACTTGCTACCGCATCTTCGAACTTGCGAAGGAAGGTACGCACGCGCGAACGGCGGGACTTGTTTACTTCGGTGCGGGCTTCGATCTTACGCGCCGCTTTCTTGGCCGAAGGAGTGTTGGCCATGATGCCTCTCTTTTCTGTCAGCTAATCGACAGCTTCAGGCTGTCGTCACAAAATAATAGGGCGGCCAAGGGCCACCGAACGTTGACGGGCTTATAGATGAGGTTTGCTTATGCGTCAACTTGGAATCTGTGGAGAGTTCCCGCAAATTCGCAAGGTCGGCATCGACAGGCTGATCGGAGGGCAAAAAGGGCACTGGATCCGCCTGTCGAGCAATGGTTTTTATCTGTCCTTGAAGTTGGCGGCGCGTTTTTCGGCAAAAGCGGCCATGCCTTCTTTCTGGTCTTCCAGCGCAAACATGGAATGGAACACGCGCCGCTCAAAACGCAGACCTTCAGTCAGCGTCGTCTCATAAGCCCGGTTCACCGTCTCCTTTGTCATCATGACGACAGGCAGCGAGAAGGACGCGATCTTTTGGGCGGCCTTCAGCGCTTCCTCAACAAGTTCATTTGCTGGAACCACGCGGGAAACCAGCCCGCTGCGTTCTGCTTCATTCGCATCCATCATTCGGCCTGTCAGGCACATGTCCATGGCTTTGGATTTGCCAACAAAGCGAGTGAGCCGCTGTGAGCCGCCCATGCCGGGCATCACGCCAAGAGTAATCTCCGGCTGGCCGAATTTGGCCGTATCGGCGGCAATGATGAAATCGCACATCATGGCGAGTTCACAGCCACCGCCCAGCGCATATCCGGCCACAGCTGCAATCATGGGTTTCCGGATAGCGGTAACGCGCTCCCAGCCGCTGAAATAGTCACCCGTATAGGCATCGGCAAACTGCAACGTTTGCATTTCCTTGATATCGGCGCCAGCAGCAAAGGCTTTTTCAGAACCCGTAATCACGATTGCGCCTATTCGGGCGTTGGACTCAAAGAGCTCGAGCGCCGTTGTCAATTCGGCCAGCAAAGCGGAGTTCAACGCATTGAGCGCTTTGGGCCGGTTGAGCTGAATAAAACCAACCTTCTCCCGCGTCTCGACGATGATGTTCTCATAGGCCATGAATAAATCTCCTAATGCTGGCAGACAGGACAATAAAATGTTGAACGGCCGCTTTGGACAATGCGCGATATCGTGCCACCGCATCCATTGCGGGGGCAAGGGGAACTTTCGCGATCATAGACAGAAAACGAGTGCTGGAAATATCCCAGCTCGCCATTGGTCTGTGCATAGTCTTTGAGACTGGAACCGCCTGCCTTGATCGCATCGGCGATAACAGCCCGGACCGATGTCGCGAGCCGATCGGACATGGGCGTCGCTTCGCCGTCCTTGCCCGCAATACTGCCAGCCATGCGCACCGGAGAAAGCTCTGCCCGCCACAATGCTTCACAGACATATATATTGCCAAGTCCGGCAATGAGCTTCTGGTCAAGCAATGCTGCCTTCAAGGGCGCAGACTTTCCTGCAAAAAGCATGGCGATCAGTGAGCCATCCAAGCGATTTCCCGTGGGCTCTGTTCCAAGGTCTTTTATAAGAGGGTGGGTATTGAGTTGGTCCGGCTCGGCAAAAAGCATGAATCCGAACCGCCGCGGATCATTATAGACGACACGGCGGTTAATACCGTCGACTCCTGCCAGATGCAGGATCACATGATCATGAGCGGAAAGTTTCGAGCGCTCGTGATGGAAGCTGCCGGGAATATCGCTGCCATCTTCCTGTTCGATACGGTAGGAGCCAGACATTCCAAGATGGCTTATGAGGCCAAGGCCATTATCGAGATGAAATATGAGATATTTTGCCCTCCGCTCCAGCGAAGAGATTCGGTGGCCGGTCAGTCGTTCTGCAAACTTTTCCGGAAAGGGGAAACGCAGATCAGGACGCCGCTGGTCCACCTGGCGAATGGTTGCGCCCTCCATTGAGGGTTGCAAGCCGCGCTTTACAGTTTCTACTTCGGGTAATTCAGGCATCGGTGCCCTTCAAAAAGCTTTTACCATGCTTGCCAGCGGCAATATTCAGATGGGCGGCAATCGTCTCGCCAATATCTGCGAAGCTGAGGCGAAGCCCCAATGAGGCATGGGGCAGGCCAGTCCCTGCGCACAGAACCGGAACCCGCTCACGCGTATGATCGGTTCCCTTATAGGTTGGATCACAGCCATGATCAGCCGTCAGAATCATGAGGTCGCCGGGTTTCAGCTTGGCAAGGGCTTCAGGAAGACGACGATCAAACGCCTCAAGCGCGGCCGCATAGCCCGCAACATCACGGCGATGGCCATATAGCATGTCGAAATCGACAAAATTGGTGAAAACCAAGTCGCCATCCTTTGCCTCATCCATTGCTTTCAACGTCTCGTCGAACAGCGCCATATTGCCATTCGCCTTGCGCACATGGCTTACCCCGCGATGGGCATAGATGTCGCCAATCTTGCCGATTGCAAAGACAGTGCGCCCAGCCTCGGTGAGCCTGTCCAAAAGCGTCGGTTCCGGCGGTGGAACGGAGTAGTCACGGCGATTGCCAGTCCGCTCAAATGTGCTTTTGCTTTCCCCCAGAAAGGGTCGCGCTATGACGCGTCCGATATTGAGCGGGTCAACTAGCTCGCGCACGATCTGGCAAAGGTCATAAAGCCGTTGCAGTCCGAAATGTGTTTCGTGAGCGGCGATCTGGATCACGCTATCGGTGGATGTATAGAAGATGGGCTTGCCGGTCCGAATGTGTTCCTCGCCGAACTCATCTATAATATCTGTGCCGGATGCATGTTTGTCTCCAAGAATTCCGGGCAGGCTGGCACGCTGTACAGCCGCGCTGACAAGGCTTGCCGGAAAGGCGGGTATCGTTTGCGGAAAATAACCCCAGTTGAAAGTCACCGGCACACCAGCAATTTCCCAATGGCCGGACGGCGTGTCCTTGCCGTTGGAGACTTCCTGCGCTGCACCCCATAGGCCGGTAAGTTCTAGAGGCTGGGGTGGTAATTGAAAGCCGGAAGCCAGGTGGGCGGCGTGGGCCAGCCCGAGCGCACTGAGGTTAGGCAATGAAAGCGGGCCCGAGCGAAGTCCGGCTTTGTCACCTCGTCCCGCCTCGCAAGCTTCAGCAATATGGCCATAGGTATTGGAACCCTCGTCGCCAAAGGCTGCGGCATCCGGCGCGCCACCAATGCCAAAACTATCCAGTACAAAAAGAAAAGCGCGAGACATGGCCCACTCCACGAAAGTTTGAGCAGATCTTGTTTTGCTCCAAAAACCACAGATAGGTGAAACGGCGCCCAAAGACAAATTGTGGATACATCATGCCTTTGAGTATGGATTTTTCAGGATCCCGGCAGACGTGCCAAGGCTCCTCGGCGTCGATAATTTTCTCGGATCAGCGATGTGCGGGGGTTCTGGATAAAATTACTAATTGCGCCCTGAGGTACGGTCGACAATCATGCAAGTGGAATGCAACCCTAACGCTATTTCACCCTTGAAACACTGTTTACAGACTATCTCAGGTTGATCTGATCAAGCGAGATCGGACGAATGGGTTCAAGGGGCAATCTTTAGAAGTTTCAGTTTGAATTAATATGCTTGTGCATTTACTGAAACTTGGTGGCGCTAAATACCGGTAAAACTACCGAGCATTCTGAGGAATAGCGGTTGCCGTTGTCAGGAAAAAATGGATTTGCGGAAGTAAATTTCGATTTTGGCATAGGATAGATTCTCGGAAGTTTATTTCTAATGTATACTTAACACGGTTCAAATTATTAAGTATTAAAAGTGCAATTATATGTTGTAAATGATGAGAGTTTGACAATTTTTCAAAAATATGATAGGAGTTTGTCACAAAATCCCAGATAAAAGTCTATTAAAACTCGATGTTTTCCATAAAATAGGTATCCGTACGGATAGAGTTGATGGTAAGTGCGATGTATATTTGCAGAGTATGTCGATACACAGACGTTGCTTTACTCAGTGCTCACACTTCAGACAATTCATTCGCCTATAATGCAGATCAAAATAGAATCCTGATTTTCGCAAATCCGGTTGCGTTTTCTGCCCGGAAGGGTCTTGGCCAAGCTGAAGCATCGGCTTGAAAAGTGGAATTCCGGTTTTCGGATGATCTGATGCTAAGACAAAAGGAAAGATTGCCATCTTGCGTCCGTGAGGAGGCCCGGCGATCTAGAGTTTTTGACAGGAGATAAGTGCAGTTCCAACAAACGTGTAGTGTTAGTTGGAATTTGCAAAAGCAAAGAATTGGAGCATTTGCTTGGCTCCATCTTCGCTGGAAACACTTGCAGATAGCCGTTGCTATGGCGCGAGGCGGAATGGAATGGGTGAAGGCGATGCGGACTGTCCCCTTTGAAAGAAGGTGCCATGTTGGTTTACTCTTATGGGGGCAGACCTATGGTTCCTGGGCCAATGCGGCAGAAAATGGCAATGCGGACGGTTACAGTCGCACTGTCCGCGGTATCGTGACCGGCCTTGACGGTGCAGTTTCAGACACATGGCGTTTCGGACTTCTGGCGGGGTATAGCACGACCTCTCTGTCGACGCGCAATGGGGTCGCCTCCGTGAACAGCTATCACATGGGAGCCTATGGTGGCGCGCAGTGGGATGTTGCAGGCAATCCGCTAGGATTACGTTTTGGCGTTAATCTCGGACGTCACGACATCAGCACCGATCGGCAAGCAGAATGGTTTGCAACAGTGGACGGCAACCATGCCACCTATGGAGCAACAACTGTGCAAGGCTTTGGTGAAATTAGCTATGCGATCAACACGTCCTATGGGGTGATTGAGCCCTTTGCAGGGATCAGCCATGTGTATTTGAAGAGTGACGGCTTTTGGGAAGAGGGGGGGCGTACGGCTCTATCCGGGCGGTCAGGAAATTATAATGCTACAACGACAACGCTGGGTCTGAGAGCTTCGCATCACTTCCAGTTAAGCGAGAAGACCACGCTGACCGCTCACGGCATGGTCGGATGGAATCATGCAATGGGAGACGTGACAGTGACGGGGCAGCATGCCTTTGCAGGCGGCGGAAATTTCGCCATCCAGGGCTTGCCGATTGCAAAGGACGCGCTCAATGTTGAAGCTGGAATTGATATCGACATTGGTAAAAATACCCGTCTTGGCATCAAATATACCGGGCAATTTTCACAACAAAGCCGCGATAATGCGGTCAAGGCAAATTTGTCGCTCAGGTTTTGAGTAGTCTATACAGTCCGAACCCGCCAGGTGGTGAGTTTGGACTGCACTTCGCATCCCGGCCGCCAGCCGGGTGATCGGCAAAACTTGCGCTAGGACTGCCTATCGGCTGTCATGATGATTTGAGCAAATTCGGCGGGAGATCTGGTCCCCAGTTTCTCACAAATATGGACGCGATGCGCATCCACAGTTCGCAGGGAAATATCCAGTGCTACGGAGATGTCCCGCGATCCCCACCCACGGCAAATGAGCCTGACAATCTCATCTTCGCGCGGTGTCAATGTTGCAAGAATTGCGCGTGCTTTTTCCACCTCAACCAGCGCTTCAAGCACTTGATCGGCTTTTTGGAGCGCTTCAAAAAGCAGGCCAGAATCGATGGGTTTCGAGAGAAAGTCAATCACGCCGGATTTAAACGCAACCCGACAATGATGCACATCTCCGTGCCCGGTAATCATGATAATGGGCCATCGAAATCCACGCTGCAGGAGTTCGGCTTGCAGCTCCAATCCGGTCAGATGAGGCATCTGCAAATCAAGAATTAAACAGCCGGGTTTTGCACTGGGAATAGAGCGAAGAAAACCAACGGGGTCTTCATATGCCAGGGCTTTTCTATCATGGGCCTCAAAGAGAATGCACAGCCCATTGCGAATGGCTGCATCATCATCGACCAAATAAATAGGATAATGTTTCGTCATGCGGCAGCCGGATCAGCACCAGCATCGGTCAAGCCGACCAGCTTCGGCAGAGCTATTGTAAAAACCGCGCCATCTGCACTTGCTGCGTGAAGGGTGCCTCCCACTCGCTCGAGCAATTTCGAACAAAGGGACAAACCAAGGCCCATGCCATTTGTCTTCGTGGTGAAGAAAGGCTCGAATATTTTTGAAAGGACATGCTCCTTTATTCCGGGTCCATTGTCAGAGATACGGATGATATTCATCGGACCCACCATGTCTGTTTTTATAATGATTTTTTTCGCGAGCTGAGTTGTGGTTCCCAATGCATCCGTCGCGTTGCGAATGAGGTTATGAATCACCTGCTCAAGCTCTATGGCACTGAAATTCGACCGGGGGGACGGTTGCAACAGCTGCAATTCAAGTACCACGTTCTGTTTATCCAGTTCACCCTGCAAGAGGTTGACGGTGTTGCTGACGACAATATTGAGGTCTAGCTCTTCATAAATAACGGGCTTTTTTACAATGTAATCTCTGATGCGATCCATGATCTCACCGGCTCGCTTGGCTTCAATAATATTGGCGCTCAAAGCCCGATTTAATAAATCATCGGTGATCTGAAGCTTTTCCATAATCATGATGCCGGCCTGGCTTTGGCTTAGGAGCGCCGAAAGTGGTTGTGTCAGCTCATGGATTATGCCGGACGCCAATTCTCCCACCTGATTGACTCGTGCGGCGTGACTGAGACGATTTTCGTGTTCGAGCATTGCCGAGCGTTTGATTGCTTTTTCCTCAGCTTGTTTTGATTGCCAGGAAACCAAGGTCTGATACCGCCCATAAGAGACGCCCAAAATGGCGGCCAGCGACAATAAGGCGAAGCGTATCACTTCAGGCAAAGTGACCAATTCACCAAACTCAATGGGGCGATGTGCATGGATCTTGAAACGATAGCCGGACCGATCCCAATCAAGATCCGCATATAGAGCATTCTTGAGAATGGATGAAATATCCTTCTCATGATCGTGGCGTCCGTTGTCATGGTCTGTACTGCCAAAAACAAGCACGTCATTCAGGGTGAGATTAATTTCCGGAGGATATGATGCCGGGGGCAAATCGAAAAGTTTTGTTGAGTCGATTAGCAAAACCACTGCGATGAGACCTTGCCGGTTATTCGCAACCATCGTCGAAAGATAATGATTGGGGATTGCCGGCGCATCATAGACGCGCACTATGTTTGTCTCTTGTCTGGGCAAGGCATTCAAAACCGACATCGGAAATGCCGGGCTTTTGCTGGGAGCCTCATAGAGCAATTCAGGCTTTGCACTATAGGAACGGGAATCGAACCGGTAGATTTTGACGCTTTGAATTCTTGGGTAATTTTTGAAGACGTTTGACGTGAGCCGTTGGAAAATCTTGTCGGATGTGCCTCTCGTCAAAGCTTTGAGCGATCCAATGATCGCTTCATGATGGGCTAATCGATTGGAAACCAATTCCGCGATCTTTTGGTTTTGCTCAAGGAACTCGTCCGATATGGAGCTCCAGGCAATAAATCCCGATATAAGAATGTTGCCGATTTGAGCAGCAAGCCACACCGTTACTACAAGAATTAGAAAACGTCTGGGGTTCATGAAATCTCATAAAGCAAAATCAAAACGTCATTAAAAAAATCTACAATAACAAGTCTCGCGCCAGATAACAGCGCCGAGCGGTTGAAATGCTGGTGCCGCACCGCTGAATTTCTGAGTTTCAGGCGATCGCGAATAAAATGAGGGTTTCCCGCAAGCTGGATAAGATCAGCAATCCGAGCATGTGGTTGACGATTGACCGATTCTGACGCGTCCGAACGATTGATCGGAAAGCCCAATACCGACAGCGGCACTGCCATCTGCCTTTTCGACCGCACCAGTTATGGTCCATGCGATCATGGGGACATAGGCGATGCTCATATCCACCCGTATCACGGATGTTTTCTTGATAAGCAGATTGGAATCGATCGTAACCACTGTTCCCTTGGTAAAGGGCCGCGTCTCAATTCCGTTTACTTTTCGACGCGACCACTCGACGGTGGCTACACCTGCGTCAGAAACATTGATGGAGGTAACGGTTATCTTTGGCGTATCGCGTGTATAGGGTAGCAGCGTGGCTGTCCCGATATTCATGATATCGCTAATTTTCGCCTTGGTGATCGTGCCTTTTTCCTGAGTAAGCAAAGCAGACATCATCGTTGCTGCACGATTTAATTTGCGGTCGACATCCACGCCTGTGATTGTCTCCACGCTGCCCATGTACATCAGGATTAGTACGGGGGCGATGAGCGCAAATTCCATCGCCGCAACACCGCGCTGGTCAATACAAAACCGCTTGCCGGAGCGAAAGAGGCGTCCCATGGCCGAACTCTTTTTATAAATAGGATTCATTTCGCCACGTCGCACTTGAGAAAAGGAGAATACGTGTTGTTCCAGTGATCCGCCGTGTCAGGAAATCCGTCACGACGGGATAACGGTAAAACACCCGCAAATGATTGATCGTACCGGCCCCGCCCGGCGTGCTGACAAACCCCGTACTGTTCACGTCGCCAGTTGATGTTATGGGCAAGGTTTTGGGTATGGCTGCAAAGTTTGCATAGGACCGAAGATCAACCACCAGATTTGGGCAATCTTTTTCGGGCATGAGCAGTCCAGCGCAAATCTTCGCCTTGAGGGAAGTCATCGTCAGGTCGGCGGGACGCAATTGCCCGGTGAGAACTTGGCGAGCCACAATATCGGTAGAATTGGCCATGGCCTGTTGCGCGGTAAAGCCGACGCCCACTTCCATAATCGAAAAGATCATGAAGAAGAACGGCAACGCGATCATTCCAAATTCAATTGCAACGGTGCCGCGCCGGTTGCCCCAAAACCGCGTCAGTAAACCCTGCCTATGGGGTGTTTTTCTTTTTATGGGCGACATGCATTTCCCCGCACTTTATTTCGGGGGAGAATTAACATGCCAATCGTTAGAAACCGGTTCCGGGAACCCCGTAAATTGCAAGCGGAGGATTCACTATTTCTCAACCTTGAAGTGTAGAGGGTTTGAGGGTGTTTCCGATTAAACCAGGTCTCGCGAATGCTTTACTCGCTCGTGCCGATTGTGCGGTCAGACTCTTTTTCAGCGTCGGTCTTTTGCGCTGTTTCGCAATAGGGGGTGCAGGAAAGAGTTTGTACATTGGCGCGGCGATATACGCGCGTCGTATTGACGACGCTACGGCTGACCATGATCTCGTCGTCGACGATGGCCCCGCCCTCGGCGTCAAGAATAACAATATTGGTGATTCCGAAGCCTTTGCCCGTAAGGACGACAGTGCGGGCATCCTTCACAACAGCATCTGCAATCGCGGGGTCGCCGACCACAACCGTGTCAGCCGGGCGAGCAAGCTTGAGGATACGCGCTTGATTCATAACGACGTGAATACCGGTATCGGCCTGTGCGACAGGCAGTGGACCGAGCAAGGCTGCGAGCAATGCCATTCCATATATTTGTATTGGCTGGAATTTAGTATAAAACATGGGAAGCCCTTCACCCGAAACTGTCGGCTATAGAATGGACAGTATTCATGAAGGAAGATTTAAATCTGCAATGAAATATTAAGCATAATATCGCGGGTATCAGCGCAGCAATAAACGTTGTTGAGCGGAATTTACTATTTCCTAAGTCTGTTTCTTAAACTGATTGCAATGCCGAAACGATATTTTTGGACCAGACAATATCCAAGAAGATGTGAGGCTGAAGATGAAGCGCGGCGTTAATCGCTTTCCTGCCATACTGGCCAAGCTTTTCAAGGAAGATTCAGGCACAACGGTCATTGAGTATACGCTCATCGCCTCCATCGTCAGCATAGGTATTCTAGCTGGTGCGAATTCCATGGGCAGGGCCGTAAACACGCTTTTCACCGATGTTGCGACGGAAGTCACCGCCTCTACGGGGAAATGAAAGATGATTGAAGCTGCAATCCTTATCATTTTCCCCTTTGCCATGGTTTTTGCTGCCATCTCCGACTTGCTCTCCATGACAATTCAGAATCGCGTGTCAATTATACTGCTTGTATCGTTCGTTATCCTTGCGCCTTTAACGGGCATGGGTTGGGATGCCTATGCCATGCATTTCGTTGCCGGAGCCGCGGTGCTGGCGGCAACCTTCGGGCTCTTCGCGACCGGCACCATGGGCGGTGGTGACGCAAAGCTCATGTCCGCAACTGCGATATGGCTCGGATGGAATATTGAACTCGTCAGCTATCTGCTGACGCTCTCGCTATTGGGCGGGGTTCTTACACTCGCAATCCTGAGTTATCGCAACTCACAGACCATTATTGTATTCGCCGCACGCTTTGCTTTTATGCGACGCCTTGCCCAGAAAGAAGAAGGCGTTCCATACGGTGTTGCATTGGGTCTCGCTGGACTGCTGAGTTTTCCCGCATCGCCGCTTGGCTCCTGGGTCGTGCAGCAACTAGCGCACTCCTGACCTAGAGCAGTTTTCTCTATCGGCCTTCAAGACTTATGCTTTGATCTTCTTGGCGTAAAAGTAATACCCGCATAATCGCGCGAAAAATTAAGACGTTAAGCGACATTAATCATACTTATAAGCGTTTTATTAACCATAAATACACGAATGGCAGGCATTCTGCGACCTTAGTATCAAGACAAAAGTCTAACGGGGCGCATAAATGCAAAAAGCACGACTGGTCATCCTGATCGTGGCAGTGGCTGCTGCGGGTGCGGCCGGATATCTGGCCATGAACATGAAGCCGCAAGCGACCGTCGTTCAGCCCGCAGAGAAGCCACAGCTGGAACTTCAGGATATCTTGGTCGCCACGGAAAGTCTCGGTGTCGGAGCTGAAATGCAGGACCAGATGCGGTGGCAGGCCTGGCCTGTTTCAGCTCTTGCGGAAGGGTACATCACCCGCTCGGAACGCCCTAGCGCCGAAGAGGAGCTGAAAGGTTCCACCGTTCGTCTTCAGATATTTCCAGGAGAACCAATTCGCGAAGCCAAACTGATCGGCAAAGGTCAAAGCTTCATGTCAGCCCAGCTTCCAGCTGGCATGCGCGCAGTAGCGACGCAAATTGCGGCAGATACTTCGGCAGGCGGGTTCATTCTCCCCAATGATTATGTCGATGTCATCATGATCCGCCAGATGGAAGGCGAGCAGAAGCAATATGTTACGGAAACAATTCTAAGCAACATCCGCGTGCTGGCGATCGACCAGACCATTCAGGAAGATGAATCGGGTGAAAAAACAAAAGTCGGCTCAACGGCGACGCTTGAATTGACGCCGGAGCAGGCGGAAATCCTGACTGTCTCGCAACAGATGGCAACGCGCCTCGCGCTGGTGCTGCGTTCTATTCAGGATGCGCAGGAAGCAACCGGTCCTGGAGCTGGATATCTTGTCAATTCTCCCGGCCGTGCCGGCAATGTCAAACTCATCAAGTCCGGTACAGTCACCGAAATTCTGGGGCGCAAATAACATGGCAAACAAGCCAGGCAAGGTTTTCTCACGCGAGTATACGAATTCGATAGCAGCAAAATTTGCAGCAGCGGCCATGGGCTGTTTGCTCGCGTCAATAGCTGTGCATAGCCCAGCAACAGCACAGAGTAATGTCGTTCGACTCAATCAGGGGCATGGCGAGGCCAAACGCATCAATCTTGGCCTCAACAAGTCGCTGGTTGTCGATCTTCCAGCCGATGCCTATGACATTCTGGTTGCCAATCCGGGTGTTGCGGATGCGGTTACCCGCACAGCAAGGCGGATCTATCTGTTTGGCAAACAGGTCGGTCAAACGAATGTTTTCGTTTTCGGTCCCAATGGCGAGCAGCTCGCCAGTTTCGATCTGGTGATTGAACGCGACGTGGCCGGTCTGGAAGGTAGTCTGAAAAAGTACATTCCGGATTCCGATATCAAGGTCGAGTTGATGAATGACAATGTCATTCTAACGGGGACGGTGCAGACCCCGCTGGATGCCAAACGCGCTTCAGAACTTGCCAATCTTTTGGTTTCAGGTGGTGAAGCCACGACGGGCCAATATGCCCAAACCTCGGTTAGTGCGGGCAATGGCGGTACGAGCGTCGTTGTCGGTGACCAGGACGAAGAGCGCCGGACGAGCAAGATCGTCAATCTCATTCAAATTGCCGGTGAAGATCAGGTGACGCTTAAAGTTACCGTGGCTGAAGTCAGTCGCACCGTCATGAAACAGCTTGGTGTCAATCTGGTTGCCTCGGGCTCAAGCAACGGCATCGAGTATGGCGCCATATCGCAAAACGCCACGGGACTGGGGCAGACCTTGAGCGGCTCAGGTCTGGGTCTATCCGGCTCCATCGGGAATACGTCCATCGGTGCCTATATGAATGCCATGGAACTGGCAGGCGTCATGAAGACGCTGGCCGAGCCTACATTGACCGCCATCTCCGGAGAGAAGGCCACGTTCAAAGTAGGCGGCGAGTACAATGTTCTGTCGGGGCAGGAAGTCGACGATAAGGGACAGATCACCCGTGAGCATGAAAAAATTGAATATGGCATCGCTCTCGAGTTTTTGCCCGTCGTGCTTTCACCTGGGCGTATCAGTCTGAGAGTGCGGACATCCGTTTCAGAACCTACGGTTGAAGGATCGCTCACCGTTGGAACTTCTGTCCGGGAGCCTAACGCCAACCTTATCTCAATCCGCAAGCGGCTTGCCGATACGGCGGTTGAACTTCCCTCTGGCGGTTCAATGATGATCGCCGGATTGATGCGGGATGAGTCACGACAGGCAATCTCCGGCTTTCCCGGATTGGCAAAGGTTCCGATCCTCGGAACTCTTTTTCGCAGCCGTGATTTTGTAAGAAACGAAACCGAACTGGTCGTCATCATCACGCCTTATCTGGTTCGCCCGGTGGCGCGCACTGCGCTGGCGAGACCGGATGACAATCTTAATCTGGCCAGCGATGCGGCCGGGATATTCCTCGGCCAGGTTAACCGCGTCTACGGGTCCAGAGAGGCAAAACTGCCTGATGCCCGTTACGAGGGCAATGTCGGATATATCTACAAATGAACAAGGACAGGATCATGTTCGACACCGCAAAGCGTTCGTATTGCAAGACTGTACTGGCTATCCTCGCCATGGCTTTGCTGGCGGGATGCGCATCAAAGAGCAATACGACCGGCAGCATTCCGGACGATTATCGTACGAACCATCCCATCGTCATTTCCGAACAGGAACAAGTTGCAGACATTCCTGTCGGCCATGCAGATAAGCGCTTGTCCATTACGCAGCGCAGCATCGTGGAGCGGGTCATCAGCAACTACCACGCCAACGGATCCGGCGTTATTCATATTCTGACGCCTGCCGGTTCGCCAAATGAGCGTGCGGCGGCAGCGTTGCGTAACGATATTACCGCTACTTTGAGGCGTGGTGGTGTGAAGCCGTTCAATATTTCCAGCGAAACATACCAAGCCCCGGGAGCTTCTGCGCCCGTGCGTTTGTCCTATTCGGCGATGACTGCCTCGACAAATCAATGTGGCCAGTGGCCCAAAGATATTTTGGATACGGCAGACAATAAACACTACGCGAATTTTGGCTGTGCCAGCCAAAATAACCTTGCTGCGCAGATTGCCAATCCCGCCGACTTGCTCGGACCGCGGGCATCTTCGCCGATTGATGCGGAACGGCGCGGTACCGTCATTGATGGATACCGTAAAGCGCCAACATGGGTCTACAAGCCCGAATCGGAAGTAACCTATTAATCCCACCGGTGGAAACGACAATGAGTCAATTGGCCTTGGACACAGACCCATATTTGGAAGAGGCAAACCGTGTCGCTCATGTAGGGCGGCTGAATGCCCACAGGCCGGTTCCGCGCATTTCGATACAGATATTCTGCGAAACGGAAGCGGTTGCTGAGCAAATGTCTCGCGCGCGTGACGACCGCCGCATGGCGAAAACTCATGCCCAGATTCATATGGGCGGGCTGGAAACTGCCGTTGAACTTTTCCAAACGGTGCCGACGCCAAACCTCATTCTGCTGGAAACAGGCGCGGCGCCCAAGGAAATGCTTGCGGCATTGGCTGCCCTGTCAGAAGTTTGCGACCCGAGCACCAAAGTCATCATTATCGGTCACTACAATGATGTGTGGCTGTATCGCGAACTGATGCGCAACGGTATTTCGGAATATATGGTCGCCCCGATCGATCTGTCGGATATTATCGGCGTCATTGGCGGTTTGTACAGCGATCCGGGCCTGAAGCCGCTGGGTAGTTCGATTGCCTTCATCGGTGCAAAAGGCGGCGTCGGCGCTTCGACCATTGCTCATAATGTTGGCTGGGCCATTTCCTCGCTATTCAAAAGCGAAGTCGTGATTGCCGATATGGATTTACCCTATGGCACGGCGAATATAAACTTCGATCAGGACCCGGCTCAGGGTATCGCGGAAGCGGTGTTTTCCCCCGAACGCATCGACGACGTTTACCTTGATCGGTTGCTGGCACAATGTGCCGAAAATCTTTCGCTCCTGGCAGCTCCATCCAGTCTGGAACGCGTGTTCGATTTTCGCGATGACTCATTTGCGCATCTGATCGACATAGCGCAGCGTTCGGTTCCACATGTCATCCTTGATGTTCCGCATACATGGAACGGCTGGACACGCACGACGCTGGCCCGCGCAGATGAGGTGGTTATTGTCGCATCGCCGGAACTTGCCAATCTGCGCAACACGAAAAATCTCATCGACGCTTTAAAGCAATTGCGTCCGAACGATACGCCGCCGCAGCTTGTTCTTAATCAGGTGGGTATTCCAAAACGTCCGGAGATAGCTCCCACTGATTTTTGCAGCCCGCTTGGACTCAAGGCCATCGCGACAATCGCTTTTGACCCCGGCCTGTTCGGTCAGGCTTCCAACAATGGACGCATGCTGGGTGAAACGGAGCCAGCAAATCCAGTGGTCCAGAGCATCAATGAGATCGCCCATATTCTGACAGGACGGCAAAAGGTCAGTCCGCGGAAGAAGGCCGGTTTGGGTTCGGTGTTCTCGAAGTTAAAACGCAAGAAATAGTTGTGAGCAGGTAAAGCGACATCATGTTCGGTAAACGCGGTAATGCCCAGCCAAATGAGTTCAGAGCTCCAACGCCACCCCTCGCGGCAATCAAGCCGGAGGCGGGACGGCTGCCGCGCGATATTTTGGAGCCCAAACGCCCACCGATAGAGGTGCCGAAGATCGCCATGCCGGTGCGCGAGAGAAACGAGGCCTATTACGATACAAAGTCGCAGGTTTTTACCGCTCTTATCGATGCGATTGATCTGGCACAATTATCGAAGCTCGATCCGCAAGTGGCGCGCGAAGAAATCCGCGATATCGTCAATGACATTATTGCAATCAAGAATTTTGCCATGTCGATCTCGGAGCAGGAGGAACTGCTCGACGATATCTGCAACGATGTGCTGGGATACGGTCCGCTGGAGCCATTGCTGGCTCGCGATGAGATTTCCGACATCATGGTCAATGGTGCTCGCAAGACCTATATCGAAATTCTCGGGAAGGTTGAGGAATCTGGTGTCCGGTTCCGTGACAATCAGCAACTTTTGAATATTTGCCAGCGCATTGTCAGCCAGGTGGGGCGGCGTGTCGATGAATCCAGCCCGATATGCGACGCGCGTCTGCCGGATGGTTCGCGCGTCAATGTGATTGCTCCGCCACTGGCCATTGATGGCCCTGTTCTGACAATCCGCAAATTTAAAAAGGACAAGCTGACGCTGGATCAACTCGTGCGGTTTGGAGCTATTTCTCCGGCAGGAGCCGAGCTTCTCCAAATTATCGGACGTGTCCGCTGCAATATCGTGATTTCCGGCGGCACGGGTTCCGGCAAGACCACGCTGTTGAATTGCCTGACCAATTACATCGACAAGGATGAGCGCATCATCACCTGCGAAGATTCAGCTGAATTGCAATTACAGCAGCCGCATGTGGTACGCCTCGAAACACGCCCCGCTAACCTCGAAGGCGAAGGCGAAATTACCATGCGAGACCTCGTTAAAAACTGCCTGCGCATGCGCCCCGAACGGATCATTGTCGGCGAAGTACGCGGGCCTGAAGTTTTCGACCTCTTGTCTGCCATGAATACCGGCCATGACGGCTCCATGGGTACGATCCACTCCAATAGTCCACGCGAGTGTCTGAGCCGTATCGAGTCGATGATCGCCATGGGTGGTTTTGCGTTGCCGCAGCGAACAGTGCGCGAAATCATCGTCGGTTCGGTCGACATCATTATTCAGGCGGCTCGCCTGCGCGACGGTTCACGGCGGATTACCCATGTGACCGAGGTCATAGGCATGGAGGGCGACGTGATCATTACGCAGGATCTTCTGACCTATGAGATTACCGGCGAGGACGCCAATGGCAAGCTTACCGGACATCATGTCTCTACGGGGATCAGCCGACCGCATATGTGGGAGAGGGCGCGGTATTACAATGAAGACAGGCGGCTCGCCAACGCACTCGACTCCATGGAAAAGGCCAAGCTATGAGCTTAGCCCGTATCGAAGGACAGTCGAATGGCCGGGCTTGATCTGACACAGCTGGCCTTCATCGGTCTGGTGGCATTCACTTTTGCTGCCTTGGCCTATGTCTTCCTCTTTGACTCGATGGCGCGTCAGAAGAAAACCGAGGAACGTCTCAGCACGATCAAATTGGCCAATGCCGAGTCTTTTGGCAAGTTCGCCATACGTGACAAGCAGGCCGAGGCGAACAAGCGTCGCAAGTCAGTTCAAGATACGCTGAAAGATATCGAGCAGCGCCAGAAATTGCGCGACAAGAATATCAAGTCACCTCCGCTGAAAATGCTTATTCAGCAGGCGGGCATGCGCGTGTCTCCATCGCGTTTCTATCTTTATTCAGCGATAGCCGGACTCGTCGTTGCGGTGCTGGGGCTGTTCTTTGGCTCGCCGCTTTATCTGCTGCCCGGGCTTTTCATTGCCGGAACAGTGGGCTTGCCACGCTGGTATGTCTATTTTCGTCGTGGCCGGCGGATCAAGGCATTCTTGCATGAATTTCCGAACGCCATCGACGTTATTGTCCGGGCTATTCGTTCGGGCCTGCCCTTGAATGACGGTATCCGGCTTATTGCGCAGGAGGCGCACGAGCCGGTGAAAACCGAATTCCGGCGCATCGTCGACCAGCAGCAGGTGGGGATAAGCATCCCGGATGCCGCTATGCGCATGTCAGAATATATGCCCTGTTCGGAAGCAAGTTTCTTCGGCATCGTTATCCAGATACAATCACAGGCCGGTGGCAATCTTTCAGAAGCGCTGGGCAATCTTTCGCGGGTTTTGCGCGATCGCAAGAAGATGGCGGCCAAGGTACAGGCGCTTTCAATGGAAGCGAAAGCCTCTGCTTATATTATTGGCGCATTGCCCTTTGTTGTCGCCGCGCTGGTCTATCTGACAAGCCCCGATTACATCATGATCCTTTTCACAACTTCCAGCGGGAATTTCGTTCTGGCATGTGCAGGGACGTGGATGTCGATTGGCATCATGATCATGAAAAAGATGATCAACTTCAAATTCTAGTAGCGTGGGTATGCCATGATCAACACCTTCACCAAAGCCATTCACGATCCAGCCTTCATTTTTGCTGTTTTGGTGGCAGTGTCCATTTTCGGGACAATCGTGACGCTGCTCATGCCGGTGTTTTCTGGCTCCACGCTAAAATCGAGAATGAAGTCCGTTGCACTGGAACGGGATCAGATCCGCACGCGCGAACGAGCGCGATTGGCGACAGAAAGCGATAGCAAGCGGAAAAGCTCTTCGAATTCTCTACGCCGGGTTGAGCGGGAAGGCATTCGCCAATTCGTGGAACGACTTGATCTTCAACGTGCCCTGGCGGATGAGAAAACCGCAGGGGCACTGCGGATTGCTGGCTTTCGCGGGCAAAATGCTCTCAACATTTTTCTCGCGGCCCGTTTTGGCTTGCCTTTCCTGACACTCGGAATTGCTGCATTGTGGATATTCGCGATGGGTGGTCTTGCCCATCAGAACACATTTGTCCGGATGGCCGCTTGTTTCGCCGGTGCCTATGTTGGCTTCTATCTGCCCAATCTCTACGTGAAGAATGCCGGAACCAAACGTCAGACAGCGATACAGGCCGCATGGCCGGATGCGCTTGATCTTCTGTTAATCTGCGTCGAATCCGGTATGTCGATTGAGGCGGCATTCAAAAAAGTATCGGAGGAGATTGGCGTCCAATCTGCTGAGCTTGCCGAGGAACTTGTTCTGACCAATGCGGAGCTATCATTTCTGTCTGAGCGTCGTCAGGCCTATGAAAACCTGGCCCTGCGTACCGGGCTGGAAACGGTCAAATCGGTGGTGCAGGCGCTGACACAATCTGAACGCTATGGCACATCGATTGGTGGAGCGCTGCGGGTGCTTTCAGATGAAAGCCGCGAAATGCGATTGATGGCTGCGGAAAAGAAGGCAGCCGCATTGCCGCCGAAGCTTACGGTGCCCATGATCGTGTTTCTTTTGCCGGTATTGTTCTGCGTCATTCTTGGCCCGGCAATCATCCAGATCAACGCGCAAGGCGGCATCTTCGGTCACGCCACAGCGAAATAGCGGTGGAAGCCGCTATATACCCGGAGGTCGCAGATCAGACGATCAGCCTTTCGGCGACTTCTTGTCCTTGAGCATGTTCCATGAATTCTGCTGCGAGAGCATGGACCGCAAATACTGAACATTTGTTTTTGCCTGCTGGGCGGAAAGCTCCTGACTGGCAATCTGTTCGGCTTCATCGAAGCGACCCTGCAAGCCGACAACAAGCGCGAGGTTTTGGCGAACACGGCTATCCGAACCCGGTGCACCAACTGCCTTACGCATATAGGTTTCAGCTGTACTCAGCTCGCCCGAGAGAACGTAGGACATCCCCATGTTGGAAAGGATGGAAGCTTCATCGGGCTTGACCTGCAAGGCCTTGCGGTAGAGGTCACGCGCTTCTCCAGTCTTGCCGAGCTGGTCGAGGATTGCGCCTTCAGCCGATAGCAATCTCCAGTCCGGATATTCCGGTGTTTGCGCCCGGCGCAAAGAGTCTAGCGCGGCTTCAAATTGGCCACTGCTCGCCAGTGCCTTGCCATAGGCCGCCAGAACATCGCGATCTTTGGGATAGGCGATGGCAAGACTGCGCATGACAGCCAATGCCTGATCGCTACGATTTGTCATGCGAAGGACAGTGGCATAATTGATTGCAGTCGCTTTATCCTTCGGATTGCCTTGATAGCGTGTTCCAAGACTAGTCGATGCCTGCATCAATTGTTGCTGGTTCATCTGGTCGAAATTGCCGGCTGGCATTGTGGGTGAATTGCTGGCCGCCGGACTTATGGAACCGGTCGTCGTTTTATCCGTGGTGGAACACCCGGATATGCCGCTGGCCAGAGCGATTAACGCTACTGACAAAATGAAACTGCGCTTACGTTGAATAAAAGCTGGACCTGTCATAATTTGCCCCACGCGCAGTTTATCGTCTGCGACTCATTCCCGTATGAAAGAAATAATCTGTTAACCCTAATGGACTCTTAACAACGTCGATCCGGGATGCAGAAGTTTGATCAGGAGAAACCCATGGCCGCCGAAATTACAGCGAGAAAGTCGCGTGACAGCAAACCCATATGGTTTGTACGCAAAGGCGAGTTGGAAACAGCCGGTCTTGAAAGCGCAACACTCAGCTGGGCAAAAGCAAATGGCTTTGAAGGACAGGCTGGACGTGTGTTGACGGTTCCTGGCGTGAACGGCGAAATTGCTGGTGCGCTCTTCGGTTTGGGTAAGGACGAAAATCGACTTGCGGCGGGGAAACTTGCAACGGCTTTGCCGGACGGGGCCTGGCATATTGCGGGCGCTGTCAACGAACCTGATTTGACAGCTTTGAGCTTCCTTCTTGGAGGATACAAGTTCACCCGCTACACCAAAAAGGACAAGACAAGCATCAGCCTGACGCTGCCCGAAGGCGCGGACAAGGCGGATGTAAAGCGCTTGGCCAAGGCAGTCGCTCTCGCGCGCGATCTCATCAATACGCCAACCAATGATATGGGGCCGGTTGCGCTTGAAACTGCAGTCCGCGATGTGGCCGACGAGCATAAAGCCTCGGTCAATGTCGTAAAGGGCGATGCCCTGTTGAAGAAGAACTTTCCTATGATCCATGCGGTAGGGCGCGCTGGCAGCGAAGAACCCCGGCTGATTGATCTGGAATGGGGAAAAAAGAACGCGCCGAAAGTAACGCTGGTAGGAAAGGGCGTCTGTTTCGATACGGGCGGTCTGGATATCAAACCAGCCAGCAGCATGCTTCTGATGAAAAAGGATATGGGCGGCGCAGCCAATGTACTGGCGCTTGCGCAACTCATCATGGACGCGAAATTGCCGGTGCGCCTGCGCCTGTTAATACCGGCTGTTGAAAATTCGATAGCTGCCAATGCTTTCAGGCCGAGCGACGTGCTGACCAGCCGCAAGGGGTTGACGGTAGAAATTGGCAATACTGATGCAGAGGGCCGGCTGGTTCTGGCCGATGCGCTGGCGCTTGCCGATGAAGAAGAGCCTGAGATTCTCATCGACATGGCGACGTTGACCGGTGCTGCACGTGTGGCGCTTGGACCCGACCTGCCGCCATTTTACTCCAACGATGATGCTTTTGCCTGGGACGTGGCTGCCAGTGCAACCGCTGTTGCCGATCCGGTTTGGCGCATGCCGCTTTGGACACCTTACGAGGCCAAGCTTTCTTCGCGTGTCGCGGACATGAACAATGTCACCACGGATGGGTTTGCCGGCTCGATTACGGCCGCCTTGTTCCTGCAGCGCTTTGTAACCAGGACGAAGACTTGGGCTCATTTCGATATATTTGGTTGGAACCCGGTAGAGAAAGCGCATTCACCCATTGGCGGAGAAGCCCAAGCCATAAGGGCGCTTTACCGTCTTTTGAAAGAACGCTATCCAGCAAGTTGAGCGGCTTGCATCGCAAATGTGACAGAGTAGAATGAAACGGAACCGAAATGATTGCGGAAGCCGTTCATGCTTGAACTCAAGCCCTTGCAGGCGCTGACATTGTGGAAGGAAATCGCCCTTTCAGAAGTGCGTGATGACGCCCATGATCTGACCATGCGCCAGCTTGCAATCCTGCTTACGATCTATCTGGAGCCGCCGCCGCACACGATCCGCGCGATGGCTGCAAAGCTGGCCGTAACAAAACCGGTCATCACCCGTGCTCTCGACACAATGGGCGCCTATGGTTTGGTTGATCGTCACCGTGACGAAAAGGACAAGCGCAACGTTCTCGTCAAGAGAACAGTAAAAGGTGCGCTCTATGTTGAAAGGCTCGGTGATCTTGTGATCGCCAAAGCGAGAGGATTGCCACTTTGAAATCACCCGAGAAACTCGACAAGCGGCTGAATGCATATAGGCCTGATCTTGCCGACGAAAGTCTGCGCGGGCTTGTCGAGGCTGAGCGCTTCGTCGAAGGCAAGCCGATGCGCATCGCCGACCCTGTGGTGGATGTCCGTTCCGAGCCGCGCGGCGATGCAGGCATGACAACGCAGTTTCTTTACGGCGATGACGTCCTTGTTTTCGAAGACGATAATGGCTGGTGCTGGGTGCAGAACGAGCGCGATGGTTATGTCGGTTATGTGGTGGATACATCGCTTTATCGCCGCGCCGATGAAGCGACGCATATTGTCATTGCTCCCCGTACATTCGTTTATGTCGGCTCCGATCTGCGTTATCCGCGATCCCGTGCCTTATCGATGGGTTCCCTCGTGACAATCACTGGCGGGCAGGAGCGTCGCGGCACGCTTTACGCCATGCTGCCAAGCGGTGAGGCGGTCATTGCCAAGCATCTCGTGCCTATTGATGAAGTGGCACAGGACCATGTTGCCGTGGCCGAAAGCCTTATGCACACGCCCTATCTTTGGGGAGGCGTTTCCGGCTTTGGCATTGATTGCTCAGGTCTGGTGCAACTGTCTCTGTTGATGACCGGTCAAGGCGCTTTGCGGGACACGGACTTGCAGGAGGGATCTGTCGGCGAATTGATCGAGCCCGATGAACATTACAAGAATCTCAAGCGCGGTGATTTCGTATTCTGGAAAGGCCATGTGGGCATCATGGCCAGCCATTCCACGCTGCTTCACGCAAGCGGCCATACAATGAGCGTTACGCTGGAACCCTTGCCCGATGCTATCGAGCGCATCGCTTATTTGTATGGGAAGCCAACAGCAGTGCGGCGGTTGTAGTATTGGCAGTCATGTGGTGCGTGGTTCGACGGGGCTCACCATGAGGAATGTGAACTGGCTGCAACGACAATCGCAATTTAACGGGCTATGTTCCTGCAAGGAACCACCTCCCTCATGGTGAGCCCCGTCGAACCACGCACCATTGATTATGCAAGCTTAGTATTGAGCAGCCTTATCGACAATGTTCTTTAAAGGCTCACCGCGCTCATAGGATTCGATCTGGGCGACGATTTCAGGCACCAGTGCTTGCGGGCTTGAACTTGCAGCTGCATGCGGTGTGACAATGACCTGCGGATGGGTCCAGAAAGGACTGTCCTTCGGCAGCGGTTCCTTATTGAACACGTCGAGGGTTGCTGCGGAAAGCATGCCGCGGTCAAGTGCTGCCAGAATATCCGCCTCATTTTGCAGGCCGCCGCGTCCGGCATTGATAAGGACAGGCGCGCCGAGAGGACCTTCCGGCTTCAGCTGCGCAAATATGTTCATCGACAGGATGTTCTTCGTGTCCGGCGTCAAGGGAAGCAGGCAGACAAGAATATCTACATCCTTGAGAAAATCCTTCAATCCATCCTTGCCATAATGGGTTGTAACCCCTTCGATGGTTTGCAGGCGGCGGCTCCAGCCACTGACGCGGAACCCGAGCGTGCGAAGCTTTTGCGCGGCGTCACGTCCAAGCACACCAAGACCGAGAATGCCCACATTCACTTCATGAGCGGCTGGCTGGCGCCGATCTTCATGCCACACGCGCTGCTTTTGCTGCTCGCGGTAGCGAAGACCAAGACGGTGATGGTCCAACACCTGCCAGACCACATATTCGCTCATGCGCATGGTAAGATCAGGCGAGACAATACGGACGATTGGAACATCAGGGATTTGCGTGTCATGAAACACATGATCGACGCCTGCACCCAATGAGAAAATCACTTCGAGCTTGGGCAGATTCATCAGCGAACCGGGGCGCTGTTTCCAGACAAGTGCATAGCGAACATCATTCTTGTCAGCTTCACTATCAAGCACGAGTTTGCGCTTGGGCGCTGATTTAGCGAATTCCGTCTGCCAAACCTCCGGGTCCCAGCCGGTTACCGCCAGCAGGATCTTATCACTCTCCAAGCTTGTCATTCGCTAACCGCTCCCTGTTCGGCCGTTTCTATCCTGAAGGCCGCGGCCATCAGGGCTTTTGTATAATCTGTCTTCGGACGTGCGAAGATTTCCTCCGATGGTCCATATTCCACCGCCTTGCCATTGCGCATCACGAGAACATCATTGGCAAGCGCCCTGACAACTTTCAAATCATGGCTGATGAAAAGATACGCCAGATTATGCTTCTGCTGCAATGAACGCAAAAGATCGACAACCTGTGCCTGGACGCTCATGTCGAGCGCAGATGTGGGCTCGTCCAGCATGACGAAACGCGGGTTAAGCACCATGGCGCGCGCAATGGCGATGCGCTGGCGCTGACCACCGGAAAATTCGTGCGGATAGCGGAAACGATTTTCCGGATCAAGGTTCACTTCCTTAAGAGCAGTCACGACGCGCGCATCGCGTTCATCGGCAGAAAGTTTCGGCTCATGAACCTTCAAACCTTCTGCGATAATCTCTGCGATCGACATGCGCGGCGATAGCGAGCCGAACGGGTCCTGAAACACGATCTGCATTTCGCGCCGCAACGGACGCATCTGTTTGAACGAAAACTGGTTGATATCCTTTTCGCCGAAACGGATGACACCTTCCGAAGAAATCATGCGTGACAGGGCAAGGCCGAGCGTGGTCTTGCCGGAACCGGATTCGCCCACGACGCCCAATGTCTGACCGGCGCGAATGGTCACGTCGATGCCGTCAACGGCCTTCACATGGTCGATTGTGCGGCGGAAAAAGCCCTGCTTGATAGGAAACCAGACCTTCATATTCTCGCCGCGCATGACAGGCTCAGCCGAAAGATCAGCCGAGGGCGGATTGCCTTTCGGTTCGGCTGCAAGCAGATGCTTGGTATAGGCGTGCTGAGGATTGTCGAATATTTCCTTTGTCGGCCCCGTTTCGACAATTTTGCCACCTGTCATGACGCAGACGCGATCCGCGATTTTACGGACAATCCCAAGATCATGGGTGATGAAGAGCATCGACATGCCTTGCGCAGATTTCAGCTCCGCAAGGAGTTTGAGAATTTGGGCCTGCACGGTCACGTCAAGTGCCGTTGTCGGTTCATCGGCGATCAAAAGCTTTGGCTTGTTGGCGAGAGCCATGGCAATCATGACGCGCTGCCGCTGTCCGCCGGAAAGCTGGTGCGGATAGGCGTCCAGACGCTTTTCTGGCTCGCGGATGCCAACCTCTTCAAGCAATTCCAGAGTGCGCTTGCGCGCAGCCTGATCACGCATGCCCTGATGTAGCTTGAGAACTTCAACGATCTGCTTCTCAATCGTGTGGAGCGGATTGAGCGAGGTCATCGGCTCCTGGAAGATCATCGTAATGTCATTGCCACGCACACGGCGCAGGTCAGTTTCATCCTTGTCGAGTAAATCCTCGCCATTGAACAGAATCTGGCCTGAAGGATGCGAAGCAGGCGGGTAGGGCAGAAGCTTCAGCACTGAAAGGGCCGAGACGGATTTACCCGAACCGGATTCGCCAACCAGAGCGACCGTCTCACCCTCAGCAATATCGAAAGAAATATGATCAACCGCGAGCGTTTCCCGCCCGTTTTGCGTGAAGGCAACGGAGAGATCGCGGACGGAGAGGAGGGGAGCTTTGGTCATTTGAAAGCCTTGCGTGGATCAAAGGCGTCACGTGTTGCCTCACCGACAAAGATCAGCAGTGACAACATCAACGAAATCACGGCGAAGCCAGTAATGCCCAGCCAGGGAGCCTGCAGATTGTTCTTGCCTTGTGCGAGCAGCTCGCCAAGCGATGCCGAGCCCGGAGGCAGGCCGAAACCGAGAAAATCCAGCGAGGTCAATGTGGTGATTGATCCATTGAGGATGAAGGGCAGGAAGGTCAGTGTCGTCACCATGGCATTGGGCAGAAGGTGACGGAACATGATTGTCCGGTCGGGGACGCCAAGCGCACGCGCTGCGTTCACATATTCGAAATTACGAGCGCGCAAAAATTCGGCACGGACAATGCCAACAAAGCTGACCCAGGAAAATAGCAGCAGGATACCGAGCAAAATCCAGAAGCCGGGAGGCAATATGGATGACATGATAAGCAGGAGGTAGAGCGTGGGTACCGAAGACCAGATTTCGATGAAACGCTGGGCGATAAGATCGACCCAGCCACCGAAATAGCCTTGCAGTGCGCCCGCAGTAACACCAATGACCGCGGAGCAGGCGGTCAGGATAAGGCCGAACAGCACAGAAATGCGAAAGCCATAAAGTGCCCGGGCAAAGACATCGCGGGCCTGATCGTCCGTCCCGAGAATATTCATATTGCCGAAAGTGCAATTGGGATCATTGACGCCGAGCGCATAGCGATTGCAACGCTCTTCAGGCGTATAGAGCCAGAAGGGCTTTGAAGGCGCGGTTTCCGGCAGTTCATTATTGACTGTCCTGTAGGAGTAGCGCACCGGCGGCCAGATGGCCCAGCCGTTGGCATTGATCTCATCCTGAATAACCGGATCGCGGTAATCCGTAACCGCATAAAAGCCGTTGAACTTTTCTTCTGGGTAATCGACCAGAACCGGAAAGAGAATCTCGCCTTTGTAGGAGACGATGATCGGCTTGTCATTGGCAACAAGTTCCGCACAGAGCGAGACAGCAAACAGGAAAAGGAAAATCCAAAGCGCCCACCAGCCGCGCCGGTTTGCCTTGAAGTTTTGCCAGCGTCGCGCATTGAGCGGCGAAAGGCGCGGTCGCTTCACGGAGGCGGGAGCGGTTCCCACGATATCGGTCATCACACGTCCCTCCGCTCAAAGTCGATGCGCGGATCAATCCAAGTGTAAAGCAGGTCAGATAAAAGGGTCATGAGAATGCCGATAAGGGCAAAAATATACACGGTGGCTATAACCACGGGATAATCACGGTTGAGGATCGACTCATAGCCAAGAAGGCCAAGGCCATCGAGAGAGAAGATGGCCTCTATAAGCAGCTGACCTGTGAAGAAGATGGATATGAAGGCGCTGGGAAATCCGGAGATCACGATCAGCATGGCATTTCGGAAAACATGGCCATAAAGGATTTTTCGTTCTGAAAGCCCCTTTGCGCGCGCGGTGGTCACATATTGTTTGCGTATTTCATCAAGAAACGAGTTCTTGGTCAGCAAGGTCGTTGTGGCAAAGGCCGACAGGAGTATCGCTGTCAAAGGCAGAACAAGGTGCCAGGCGTAATCCACGATCTTCTCAAATCCGGATAGCTGGCTAAAATTATTTGAGGTCAAGCCGCGCAGCGGAAACCAATCAAAGAACGAGCCGCCTGCAAAAAACACGATGAGCATGATACCGAACAGGAAGCCGGGAATCGCATAGCCAATGATGATAATTCCACTGGTCCAGATATCGAAGGATGATCCGTCTTTGATGGCCTTGCGAATGCCCAAGGGTATTGAAATCATGTAGGATAACAGAGTTGTCCATAGACCAAGCGATATGGAAACCGGCAGTTTTTCCTTTATCAACTCAATGACGCTGATATCGCGGAAATAGCTTCGCCCGAAATCAAAACGGACATAATTCCAGACCAGAAGGCCGAAACGCTCCAATGGAGGCTTATCCAAGCCAAACTGCTTTTCAAGGCTGGCGATAAAGGCCGGGTCGAGACCCTGTGCGCCGCGATATTTGGAGTTGCCCAATCCCGTCCCAAGCTGATCCTGAGCCTGGCCAATATCGCCGCCGCCACCGCTGATGCGGTCCATGGCATTGCCGCCCTGTCCGGTCAGTTGGCTGATAATACGCTCAACCGGCCCACCGGGTACGAATTGCACGATGACGAAGCAGACAAGCAAAATGCCGAACAATGTCGGTATCATCAGCAGAAGGCGTCGCAGAACATAGGCTCCCATCAGGGGCGCCCTCTCATCGCTTTCAGTCCATCAAACTTTGCCAATTGCCTTCGCCTTTGCTTCGTCGAACCACCACAGCGTTTCAACCGGGAAACCATAATCGGGTTTGGGCTCCTTGAAGCCGAACATGTCCCAATAGGCGATCGGATGATTCGCTGAGTACCAGTTTGGAATCCAATCACGCCTGATACGCAAGAGCCGATCTAAAACCCGCAATAGCGAAACCAGTTCGTCACGCGTTCTTGCATCGCTCACTTTAGCGATAAGCGCATCGACAACCGGATCGGCTGTGCCGGGAAAATTATACGAACCCGGGATATCCCTGCCCTTGGAGCCGAATATCTCCTCCAGTGATTCTCTTGTTGGCGTAGGGGAGAGTTGCACCGCCATACCGATCATGTCGAAATCAAAATTCTGAATGCGGCTTTGATATTGCGCGGGATCGGCCAAGCGCAGATAGGCGTTGATGCCCAAGGCCTTCAGATTGTTTACGAAAGGTGAGTAACTGCGGGTGAAGACTTCAGCATAAATCAAGAGTTCAAGATTGAGCGGTCTGCCTTGCGCATCCACCAACTTGTCACCATCCCGTTTGAATCCCGCCTGATTTAAAAGGTCGGATGCACGCTTCAAGTTTTTGCGGTCACGCCCGCTGCCATCAGAAGGTGTTTGCAACAATGCATCGCCGAATATGGCCTCGGGCAACCTGTCACGAAAAGGTTCCAGAATGGCGAGTTCTTCCGCAGAGGGCTTTCCGCTTGCCCGGAAATCCGATTGCTCAAACACTGAATGGGAGCGCTCATATGCACCATAGAAAAGATTTTTCTGGGTCCACTCAAAATCAAAGCACAGTGCAATAGCTTCGCGTACCTGGGGGTCGCGGAAATGCTCGCGGCGCTGATTAATGGCCCAAGCCTGCAATTGCGGGCGCTTTTCCGTTGTAAACTTGCGTTTAATGACACGTTTCTGTTGTACCGCAGGGAAATTGTACTCTGTCGCCCATGTTTTTGCGGTTGCTTCATATCGCCAGAAAATATCGCCTTTTTTGAAAGCCTCGAATTCCGGTTGGCGCTCCCGGTAGAAATCAATTTTAATACGATCAAAGTGGTTTTGACCGCGTTGTACATTCAGGTCCTTGGCCCAATAATCCGCCACGCGTTCATACTCTATGGTTTGGCCAGGAGCGACACGGCCAACACGATATGCCCCCGAGCCAAGCGGCGGTTCCATTGTTGATGCCGCAAAGTCGCGGGTGGCGTACCATTTTTGGGAAAAAATAGGTATTGAGGCAATATCGAGTATCGCACGGTCAGAATGCTTGCCTGAAAAAATCAGCTGCACGGTATGCGCGTCCAGTGCAGCAATTTTGCTCAACTCCGTCAGAACCAGACGGAGTTGGGGATGCCCTTTGTCCTTGAGGGTTTCAAAGCTGAAAACAACATCTTCCGCAGTGATTGGCGAGCCGTCATGGAAGCGGGCTTCCTGCCGCAGTTTGAAGGTGAAGCTATTGCGATCGGCGGAAACGGTAACTGTTTCTGCCACCAGACCATAAATCGAGTCCGGTTCGTCCAGTGCAGATGCCATCAGCGTATCGAAACAGAGTTCCATACGGGGCGGAGCATCTCCCTTGTTCGAGAACGTATTGAGCGTATTGAAGGTTTGGGGCGACTGATTAAAAACCCACGTATTGGGCGAAAAAGCGAAGGTTCCGCCCTTGGGAGCATCGGGACTGGCATAGTCAAAATGCGTAAAATCCTTCGGGTATTTCAACTCGCCAAACGCAGAGAGGCCATGAAGCGGAACGTCCGTCTGCACATCTGCCAAGGCCAATTTTGGAGCCATGGCAGTGAGCATTGCAGCGCCCGAAAGCTTCATAAGTTCGCGGCGGTTAAATCCCGTCATTGGGCGCGCGCTTTCAAAGCCTGTTCCTTTGCGGTGTCGATCCACCATGAAAAGGGATCCATGCCAATATAGTCGGGCTGTTTTTCCGGCATTCCGAATTTGTTCCAGTATGCCACCCTGCTTCGGTCGTCATACCATTGCGGTACGACGTAGTAATTCCACAGGAGTACACGATCCAGCGCATGGGTTGCGGCAATAAGCTCTTCGCGATCCTTAGCAAGGATTACCTTGTCAATGAGTTTGTCGATGGCGGGGTTTTTAATGCCCATATAATTGCGCCCCCCCTTTACGTCCGCATTGGCTGAACCCCAGTAATCGCGTTGTTCATTGCCGGGAGAAAGCGTTTGTCCAATACCCATAATTGCCAAAACATCATAATCAAAATCATTCACTCTTGCCGCATATTGCGCGGCATCGACAGCTCTTATTTGTGCATCGATTCCCAGTTTGCGTAAACTGGCCATGAACGGCCCGATTGTTCGCTCATCACGAGGATCATCACCAAGAAACTCAATGGTCATTGGCTGGCCGGCTTGATTGACCAGCTTGCCATTCTTCTGTTCATACCCAGCCTCACGCAACAATCCCACTGCCTTGCGCAAATTCTCACGCAACGCTTGCGGTGTATCAGAAACCGGATTCTTGAATTCCTGAGTGAATACTTCTTCGGGGACTTCGCCTTTGACAGTTTGGAGGATTTCCAGCTCCTTGCCTTGAGGAAGTCCGCTCGAAGCGAGTTCTGTACCTGAGAAATAGCTGTTGATGCGCTTGTATTCGCCAAAGAACATATTCTTGCTCATGGTCTCAAAGTCGAAAGCCAGGTTTAGCGCCTGCCGAACTCGTATATCCTTGAACTTGTCGCGCCGTGTATTGAGCAGGAAACCCTGCATCCGGCCCGAAGATCGGGTCGGAAAGATCGTTTTAATGACATCTCCCCGGACAATTGCCGGAAAGTCATATTCACGTGTCCAGCGTCCAATGCTGGGTTCGCCACGAAAATCCTGAAAGCCACCCTTCTTGAAAGCTTCCCAGCTGGCATTGGCATCCCGAAAATATTCATACCGGATACGCTCAAAATTGTTGCGTCCAAGAACGGTCGGAGCATTCTTTGCCCAGTAATCAGCGACACGAACCCAGATGATTGTCTTACCGAAATCGACGCTTTCAATTTTATAGGGGCCAGAGCCCAACGGGATTTCCGATGTAGGCTTTGTTATATCGCGCTTATTGCCGTTTTTATCGGTTCCTTCCCACCAATGCTTTGGAAGTACCGGAAACTCACCGATGATACTTGGAAGTTCACGATTGCCCTTAACGCCAAAGGTGAATGTCACTTCACGTTCCCCTGTTTTCTCGGCCTTGGTCACGTCGTGATAATATTTGTTATATAGCGGGCTTTGCTCTTTCAGCACATTGAATGACCATATTACATCGTCGACCGTAATCGGCTGACCATCGTGCCATTTTGCTGTCGGGGTTAATCGGAACTTGGCCCATGAAAAGTCTTCAGGATAAGAGACCGCTTCGGCGAGCAAACCATAGCTCGTGGCGGGTTCGTCAAGGGCACGGTCGAGCAACGTATCGTAGAGATGCCCTCCCATAATTGTACCGCCGGGAAGGCCCGCAGCAGAGGTTCCTTGCACGATGAATGGGTTCAGACTGTCAAAGGAACCTTGAGCTATGAGATTGAGAGTTCCACCTTTGGGTGCATCCGGATTGACGAAGTCATAATGCTTGAAACCGGCCTTATATTTGGGCTCGCCCAAGGCACTCGTAGCATGACGCCATTCCGGTTCCGCCGCATGTGCAATCTGAAGGGTGCCAAGGGTTGTGGCAGCGAGCAGCGCAAGGCTGATAACGAAGCGGCGAAATCTCAAAACAGGTCTCCACAGTTCTATCTGACAGGCAGTCTAAGAGAAAATGCGGCAGAGAACAGGCCTTCGCTTAAAAAACACGGGGAGTTGATACAAAAAAGCCGGGCATTGAGCCCGGCTTTTAGATCGATATGAGTAGGTTTTAGTGTGCTGGCGCTGGCTGAGCAGGCGCTGCGGGTGTTTCGCCCGCTGGTGCCGGAGCGGCAGGTGCAGCGCCTTCAGCAGGCTTTTCACCGGCTGGAGCAGCATCAGCTGCAGGGAATGGCTTCGGGCTATCTGAAAGCGTCTGCAGATAGGCGATCAAATCGGCACGCTCCGGATCTTTCTTGTCACCCGCAAAGCCCATGGCGGTGCCTTTGATATAGCCCTTTGGCGAGGTCAGGAAGTGATTGAGGTGATCATAGGTCCACTTCTCCTGGCCACCCTTGGAGAATTCCTTCATGGCGCCGGAATAGCTGAAACCTTCATGGGTCGCGATCGGGCGCTCAACAATGTCCCAAAGATTCGGGCCGACCTTGTTAGCGCCGCCCTTTTCTGCGGTGTGGCAAGCAGCGCAACGCTTGAACACAGCTTCACCGCGCTTCGCATCAGCTGAAGCGAGCAGGGTTGCCACCGGCACCGCTGCGGCAGGAGCCTCTGCGCCTGCGGTTGCTTCGCCGCCCTCAGGTGCTTCAATAATAAAGCCTGGCTTTTCGGGAGCGTGCGAATTGAACAGGGAGTCGGACATGATGGCCGCGGACATGACAACGAACACTGTTGCCAGAAACGCCATGGCGTACTTATTAAATGCGGATCCCATCGTCGCTCATTACTCCTCTTGCGGAGGGCTTCAATATCTGATCAATGCAAACCGCTGCATTTGTGGCAGAAACCCCTCGTGATTGCGCGGAAACTAGGGGTTTTATCTCCCACTTGCAACACATATAAGGGCGGTTCTGCCTGAGACTTTTTGACACCGTAGGGGTGTGAGGAATGATGAGAATATTGAACCTGATACCGGCAAGAATGGCTTCGACACGGCTTCCCAACAAGCCTTTGGCCGATATTGCAGGCAAGCCGATGATTGTTCACGTTGCTGAGCGCGCCATAGCTGCGGGCCTTGGCCGCACCGTTGTGGCCACTGATACGGCTGAGGTAAAGTTGGCAGTCGAAGCTTACGGGCTGGAAGCTGTCATGACCCGAAGCGATCACGAATCCGGCTCCGACCGCATCTATGAAGCGCTGCAAGCACTCGACCCTGATGGGAATATTGATGCGGTTGTTAATGTGCAGGGTGACCTGCCAACCATCGAACCGGATGTTATAAAGCGCGCTCTATTGCCATTGCTCAATGGTCCTGCCGATATTGGTACGCTGGCGGTCGAGATTCGCCATGAAGCGGAAAAGACCAATCCCAATGTGGTCAAGATCATCGGCTCGCCTTTGAGTGAAACCCAGTTGCGCGCACTCTATTTCACGCGTGCGACAGCCCCTTGGGGCGAGGGGCCGCTTTACCACCATATCGGGCTTTATGCCTATCGCCGGGCCGCTCTTGAGCGTTTTGTCAGGCTTGGCCCTTCGCCGCTGGAGCGGCGTGAGCGGCTGGAGCAACTGCGCGCGCTTGAGGCTGGGATGCGCATTGATGTCGAGATTGTCGATTCTGTGCCGCTGGGTGTGGACACCCAGGAAGATCTGGATCGCGCCCGCGAATTATTGAATATGAAACAAGGCCAAGGATAATGACCAAGACCAACCGCATCTCTTTTCAGGGTGAACCCGGAGCAAATTCCGATACGGCTTGCCGCAACATGTTTCCAACGATGGAACCTATGCCTTGCCCGACCTTTGAAGATGCGTTCAATGCGGTTGAAAGCGGTGCAGCCGATCTGGCAATGATTCCAATTGAAAATACCATTGCCGGACGTGTTGCCGATATCCACCATCTGTTACCGGAATCGCGACTACACATTGTTGGCGAATATTTTCTGCCGATCCATTTTCAGCTGATGGTTCTACCGGGCACGAAGCGCAGCGAGATCACCTCTGTCCACAGCCATATCCATGCACTTGGCCAATGCCGCAAATATATTCGCAAGAATGGCTGGAAGCCGGTGATCGCTGGCGACACCGCCGGTGCAGCGCGGCTGGTCGCGGAAGTCAAGGACAGGACGATGGCTGCTTTGGCGCCGCGTCTGGCATCAAGCCTCTATGGTTTGGATATTCTCGAAGAGGATGTCGAGGACACTGAAAACAATGTCACGCGCTTCGTCGTGCTGACAAAAACCAAAAAATGGGCACCGCGTACCTCCGATGCGCTGATGATGACCACTTTTGTATTCCGCGTCCGCAACGTTCCGGCTGCACTTTATAAAGCGATGGGCGGTTTTGCCACGAACATGGTGAATATGACCAAGCTGGAAAGCTACCAGATCGACGGTAAATTCACGGCGACGCAGTTTTACGCGGACATTGAAGGCCATCCGGACGATAAGAATGTCGCCCAGGCGCTGGAGGAGCTGGAATTCTTCTCGAAGGAAGTGCGTGTATTGGGTGTCTACCCAGCTGACACGACATTCCGAAGCTCGCAAATAAGCGAAGACTAATTATTGAGCTGAGATTCGGTCGAGAAATTGCTGGACTGCTTGATTGAATTGGTCAGGCCGTTGCAGCGGCGCGAAGTGACTGACGCCCTGTAGCAGGAGAAACTCTGCGCCCGGGATGGTGCGCGCGAGATATTCGGCATGTTCCTGCTTGATAAATTCGTCATGCTCGCTTTGAACGACAGTGACCGGCACCGTAATCTTCGCCAGCTCGGCGGCACCATAATTAGGTTCCGTTTTCATCATTCTGCCGACGGCTGCCAGAAAGTCCTCGAACTGATCAGGCGTTGCCGATAACTCGGCATAATCCTTGACATGGCGGCTGAAGCAACGATCGAGCGCTAGGCTTGGCTGGACTTCCTTGGTGCCGCTCGGGTCCATGTTGCAGCCAAAGAAAAAGACACCGGTGACGCGATGCGATGCCTTTATGCCGAGCACCATTGATGTGCAGGCGCCGTCGCTCCAGCCAAGTAGAGCGGCCTTGGCAATGCTCAATCGATCCATGACCGCAAGCACATCGGATGCCATCAGCTCATAGCTATAGGGTTTACTGTCACGCGTGCTGCGGCCATGTCCACGGCTGTCGATGAGAAGCGCGCGGTGTCCGGCATCGACAAGAGCTGGAACCTGATAGCCCCAATTGCCGCCATGGCCCAATCCGCCATGAAGCAGGATTACCGGCGCTCCGGCACCATAGGCAGAATAGTGGATGCTGGCTCCATCGTTCTCAACGAAACCCTCGTCGGTCGCGTCCGGTAATGGCAGCGCACCATTGGCTTCAAAGTTTTTCAGCTCATCATCGCGAAAGTCCACAGGCGTCGCCTTTCTATCCAATGATTAAAACTTGCTCTCCACCCAGCTGCGGATGAGGTGGGCTGCAATGGCCCCTGCGGGCGGCGTCATAAGGCCATCTGGATGCGTACGGTCCATCATGGTCCTGACTTCTTCGCGGCTGAACCAGCGTCCAGCCTCAAGCTCTGCCGTATCCAATATATAATCGTCCGAGAGGGCTTCGGCATGGCAACCGATCATCAAAGAATAGGGGAAGGGCCAAGGCTGGCTGGCATGATAGAGAACACGCCCTACAGGCAGGTTGGTTTCTTCCATGGTTTCGCGGCGCACTGCATTTTCGATAGTCTCTCCGGGTTCGATAAACCCGGCGAGGCAGGAATACATGCCGGTCCCAAAATGCGCCCCGCGCGCCAGCAGGCACTTGTCGCCGCGCACGACCATCATGATTGCCACCGGGTCTGTGCGCGGAAAATGCTGAGCCTCGCAATTGGGGCATGTACGACGATAGCCGCCATCCCGCATGACGGTTTCATGGCCGCAGCGCCCGCAAAACTTGTGGGTGTCATGCCATGAGAGCAGTGACACGGCTTGCGCCATGGCTCCTATCTGATCTGGGGGAATAAGCCCTTGCGTATAGGCCGAACGATAGTCAACCGCCTCAATGCCCATAGGTAGCGCTTCCGGAGAAAGGCCGCTCGGTCCTGCCAATATTGGCATATCGTCTTGAAGGCCGAGATAAATTGTCTTGTTCAACCCCGGGAGAAGCACCGAGGCTGCTTCCATCCCGAAAAACGCATTCCCTTCCGAGGCGCTGCGATCAACCAGTATCTTGCCATCGCCCACCAGCAACATGCGCGCATCGGCATTTGCCAGCGCAAGGGTGACAACGTCGTCACTCCGTTTTTCCGAATGCCGATTGATCCTGTTCCCGGCGAATCCCACAAAATGGCTGGGCTCGGCTAGCGGAGCATCAAAAAGACGAAACGACATGAATGGAAGCTCCAGAACGGGGAAACTGGACGGGGATTGTTTAAATAGCGTCGAGAATCGTTTTCGCAAAGACCTTTGCGTCGTTTTTGCTGTAAGGCTCGCGTGTTCCATGGCCCCAGACCGGCCCAGGCCATGCCGGATCGCCAGTGTTCCGTGCAATGACATGCACGTGTAGTTGGCGAACTATATTGCCAAGTGCAGCCGTATTGATCTTTTCGCAATTGGTAATCGACTTGAGTGCCTGCGCCGCGATGCCCGCCTCGAATGTCAACATCGTCTGATCGAGCGGCGTCAATTCATGAACTTCAGTGATTCCCGGTCTTTGCGGCACAAGAATAAGCCATGGCCAACGCCGGTCATTCATCAAGCGCAGGTCACAAAGACCCAGTTTTACGATGGGGAAGGTATCTGCGTTTAGTTTTGCGTCGAGTGCGAATGTCATGATGTACGAGTAAATAGCAGTTTTTTTCTGTGTGCGCTTGCTTTTTGCGTTGGGATTGCCGATATGAAAACCGGGAGGTTGGTGGTGGACGAGCCACTCGCCAACCGGGTCAGGTCCGGAAGGAAGCAGCCCCAACGAGCCAGGCACGGGTCGCCGTGCCAGCCTCCCACCCTTTTTATGTGTACCTGCCTGTGTCAAAGCCGCAACCGGCATTGACGCTATGGTGCATGGCGGTCCAAACTTGCGCCATATACAAGAAGCAAATGCAGGAGCGGAAACAAACGCGATGGACACGAAAAAGCCAGACAGCGCCTATCGCGTGCTCGCCCGCAAATATCGCCCCGAAAATTTCAACGATCTGATTGGCCAGGAGCCAATGGTCAGGACGCTGACCAATGCGTTCGAGACAGGACGGATCGCGCAAGCGTGGATGCTGACGGGTGTGCGCGGTGTCGGCAAGACCACGACTGCGCGAATTCTTGGCCGCGCCCTCAACTACAAGAATGGCGATATAGACAAGCCAACCATAGACCTCTCTGTCATGGGCGAGCATTGTCAAGCTATCATGGAAGGCAGGCATGTCGACGTGATCGAGATGGATGCTGCTTCCCATACGGGCATTGATGATATTCGCGAGATCATCGAACAGGTGCGTTACCGTCCGGTATCGGCACGTTATAAGGTTTATATCATCGATGAGGTGCATATGCTCTCCAATCAGGCCTTTAACGGCCTGTTGAAGACGCTTGAAGAGCCGCCGCCCCATGTGAAATTCATTTTTGCGACGACGGAAATCCGCAAGGTTCCCATCACCGTTCTGTCGCGCTGCCAGCGTTTCGATTTGCGCCGCATAGATACCAGCCTGTTGACCTCGCATTTACGCAAGATCGCAGGTCTGGAAAACATAACGGTGGACGATACCTCGCTGTCCATGATCGCGCGGGCAGGCGAGGGTTCCGTGCGTGATTCGCTGTCCATTTTCGATCAGGCCATAGCGCATGGAGCAGGCACAGTGAATGGCGAGGCTGTGCGTTCGATGCTCGGCTTGGCGGATCGTGCGCGGATCATCGATTTGTTCGAAATGCTGATGCGCGGCGACGTGGCTTCGGCATTACGTGAGTTCCGCTCGCAATATGATGTTGGAGCTGATCCCAGCGTAGTGTTGACCGACCTTGCCGACTTCAATCATTTGGTCACACGCATTCGTTTTACCCCGGATGTTGCCGACGATATTTCATTGTCAGAAGACGAGCGGCTGCGCGGACGTGATTTTGCAGAGAAATTGTCCATTCGCGTCCTTTCCCGGACTTGGCAGATGTTGCTGAAGGGTATGGCCGAGGTCGAGAATTCAAATCGCCCCGTTCAGGCAGCCGAAATGCTGCTCATCCGCATTGCCCATGCCGCAGATTTGCCCACGCTTGATGAAGCATTGAAGTCGCTGGATGATGGCACAGCTTTGTCTGGTACCGCCGGCGACAATAATGGGCCGCGTCCGAATCCGGGCAATGGCGGTGCCTCAATGGCACGTGCCAGCGATGCGGTGGTAACTGCTCGCGGCACTGTGAACGCGAGTGGCGGCGCAACCATGCGGCTGGTTGAACCAGCTATCCAACCGGAACCGGCCATGCTCGCTTCGCCGCAGATTGTTGAAGAGGCCGTTCCTTCGGTTCAGATAGGCAGTATTGAAGATATCATCGCACTTGCAGACAAGCAGCGTGATATGCAGTTCAAGATCATGGTCAAGAATTGCGTGCGGCTGGTCAGTATCAAGCCCGGGCGTCTTGAGATTAACCTGACCGAAACTGCGCCGAAAACCCTGCTGACAGATTTGTCGCAAAAGCTTGGCGAGTGGACCGGTATTCGCTGGATGGTTTCGCTTTCGCGTGAGGAAGGCAGCAAGACGCTCAACGAAGTCGAAACGGCAAAGCGTGAAGGCTTGCTGAGCGATGCGCGCGCAGATCCGGATGTGGCCGCCATACTTTCGAAGTTTCCGGGCGCCAAGATTATCAATGTGCGCATAGCCACGCCCGCGGGGCAAGCCGATGATGAATTATCCGCAGGTGCAGGTGATGATACATTGGCGCCCGTTGAAGAAGATGATTGAACGATAGGAGATAACCCATGCGTGACATAATGGGCATGATGAAACAGGCCAAGGAAATGCAGGCGAAGATGGCTTCGATGCAGGAGGAAATTTCCGCACTTGAGGCCGAAGGGCAGGCGGGTGGCGGGCTTGTCACTGTCAAACTTTCCGGCAAAGGCGCACTGACTGCACTGACCATTGATCCTTCACTCTTCAAGGAAGATGATATCGAAGTCATTGAGGATCTCATCATCGCTGCGCACAATGAGGCCAAGGCGAAGGTCGAGGCAATCATGGCAGAAAAAACGCAAGCCTTGACTGCGGGCCTGCCAATTCCTCCGGGATTCAAGTTGCCGTTTTAATCCTATTCGAAAGCAACCAGAAGTTTATTGGAAAGAGTGTCTTATTAAGATAGACTGTTCTTGGAGTAGGGAACGAGCTTTCGCCCGTCCCCTGGTCTCCTTTTGAAAATTGAACCCGGAATGTCAGTGACCAGCTGGTCCGGGTTCTTTTCACAATAAGAGTTACGCTAAACGGAAATCTCCGCATAGTTTCACCTCCAAGTCGAGAGCATGGCTGATGCCGCAGTTGGAGAAGCCCGTCCTCTCCAATACGCTGGCTGGCACCGTGCTGCTGCTTTTGCCCTCAAACCCGTTGCGATCACCGATACGATCCTTATCGGGTCTTGGAGCCGGAACAACCAATCCAAGATTGTATTATTTCGACCAAAATGTTGGATGGGTTGAACACTCCGCCGGTCTTTGATTCCCTAAAGCCGCGAATTGCTCTAAACCGGCGATATGTCGAAACGAATCGCCGGTCCAGAAATTGAGCGCCTAATCCAGCTCCTAGCCAAAGTGCCGGGGCTTGGTCCGCGTTCTGCCAGGCGCGCCGCCCTGCACCTTATCAAGAAGAAAGAAGCGCTGCTGATTCCTCTTGGCACCGCGATGCAGGATGCGGCCGAGAAGGTGCGCATCTGCTCAACATGTGGAAATGTGGATACATCCGACCCCTGCATGATTTGCACCGATCCACGCCGCGAACGCGCGACACTGATCGTGGTCGAGGATGTTTCCGATCTTTGGGCGTTGGAACGTGCCGGGTCGATGAATGTCCGTTATCATGTTCTTGGCGGACGCCTCTCTCCGCTTGATGGTATCGGCCCGGATGATCTCAATATTGCGACGCTTGTCGGACGGGTTGCCGAAGGGGAGATCAAGGAGATTATTCTTGCGGTGAATGCGACTGTCGAGGGTCAGACAACGGCACACTATATCACCGATCAGCTGGCAGATTTTGATGTCCGAATTACCAGGCTTGCTCATGGCGTGCCGGTTGGGGGTGAGCTTGACTATCTTGACGAAGGAACATTAACGGCTGCCTTGCGCGCAAGAACCACACTGTGAAGCCTCTAACTTGTCTTTTTCGAGATTTATGGTCGTTATACTAAAATGCGATAGGACCGAAAAATTTCGGGGCCGGGCAACAGGGGCGAAGTTTCATGATTATCCAGGATATGACGCAGCAGGAAATCAAGGAGTTTCTGGCACGCGCAACAATCGGGCGATTGGCGTGCGCGAAAGATAATCAACCCTACGTTATTCCCCTGAGTTTCGCTTACGATGCCGTTTCTCTTTATTCACTCACGTCAGCGGGCACGAAAGTCGACTGGATGCGTGAAAATCCCAAAGTGTGCATAGAGTTTGATGAGATCGTTGCCACTAATAATTGGCAAAGCGTCGTCGTCACCGGAATTTTCGAAGAGCTGACAAGCGAACCCGGCCATATAGAGGCGCGCAATAATGCGCATCGTCTTTTGAGCCGAACGGCTGAGTGGTGGGAACCGGCCTATGTAAAAACGATTTCAAGAAATCATGTCCGTCCGCTGGAACCGGTATATTTCCGTGTTGCCATCATTCATACCACCGGCCACAAAACCGTTGCCAGTTAAGACGCCAACAGTGCGGGGCTCAAAGATTTGATGAAAAAGCATTTTATCATTGGGTTGGGTATTCTGCTTGTGCTGAGCACAAGCACATTATCTGCCTTGGCGGCGTCCAAGCCCGAGGTTGATGCGCAATTCCAAAACTGGCTTGCCAATGATCTTTGGCCTGATGCCAAGACAGCGGGCATTTCGAAAGCAGTGTTCGATCAGGCTTTTGCCGGCGTATCGCCCAATCTGGACTTGCCTGATCTGATTCTGCCGGGCGAAAAGCCAAAGACACCGAAGAAGCAGGCTCAGTCCGAGTTCGGCTCGCCGGGAAAATACTTCAATGATAAGACCATAAATGCCACAACTGCTGGCGGCGTGGCGCGGGCAGGGCAATATGCCCGGACCCTGAAGGCCGTCGAAAGCAAATATGGTGTCCCGGGTGAGATCGTGCTTGCAGTCTGGGGACGCGAGAGCGGATATGGCAGCGTAAAAATTCCAAATAACGCCTTTACCGTACTTGGTACAAAAGCATTTCTGGCCTCGCGAAAGGAAATGTTCCGCAAGGAACTGATGGCTGCGCTGGAGATTGTCCAGAAGGGATATATTGACGCTGGTGCCATGAAAAGCTCCTGGGCCGGAGCGCTCGGTCAGCCGCAATTCATGCCGACCTCTTACCTGCAACATGCGGTGGATTTTGACGGTGATGGCAAACGGGATATCTGGAACTCAGTGCCGGACACGCTGGGTTCTATCGGTCATTATCTCAAGCAATATGGCTGGCAGGCAGGGCGGGACTGGGGCTATGAGGTCACCGTGCCGGAAACCGTGAGCTGTTCCCTGGAGGGGCCGGATCAGGGCAAGCTGTTTTCCGCCTGGGAACAACTGGGTATCAGCCGGGTCAATGGCAAGGCTTTTCCGTCCAGCGAGATGAAGCGTGAAGGCTTCCTTTTGATGCCCGCCGGAAGGCACGGGCCTGCATTTATTGTTACCAAGAATTTTTATGTCCTAAAAGAGTACAATATGAGTGATCTATATGCTCTATTCATCGGGCATATTGGTGATCGGATTGCCCATGGTGCAAAAGGATTCAGCACTGGCTGGGGCGATGTTGGCGGACTTTATCGCTCTGACATTGCCAGCATGCAAAAGACGCTGGAAAAGCAGGGATATGACGCAGGCGGCGTGGATGGGTTTCCCGGTTTCAAGACGCGGCGGTCAATTGGAGCATGGCAGACAAAACAGGGAATGGAGCCAACCTGTTTTCCGGACAATGCGCTTGTCAAAGCGATCAGATAAACGCTTATCCTGATCGTTTACGCTGCTCAAATCCATTTTGGTTCAGGCTTGGATGCGAATTGATCGCGGTAATGACCGCCAAGGCAGCCAGAGAATTAATATCCTTATTGCCGCGGTTGAAGGCTGTCATAACAGTTTCTGCAATGATCTTGGCGTCGTCATCGGTACTCGACTTTACAACGAGCGTTTTGGCGGCTTTGTCGTAGGCCGCCTGCATGATGTTCCAGTCTTCTTGCGAGTAAATCGACTTCGACGCATTATCGAAAAGCATCCTGTGGGCTCCTCCTCAGACCGAACCGAAGCAGCAAATTACCCTGCCAAATGTGGCATGGCAAACCTCAAGCATGTTTGTTCCGGTACAATGGTTCTGAGCGAGAAAGGCTCTAAATCGTTGGTTCTGTCTCGGATGCTTGCCGGATATGCCGTGAAAGCCGGGACCACCTTTGGCTAAACCACGGGGTTACCAGCGATATTTTCTCAAAACGCCTGTTGGTAAATGTTGGAGCGTTCTCTTCGAACGTCCAGACTTTGAAATTGGTCAATTCATGCGGGCCAAACGTATAAATGAGGGGCGTGTCCGCTGCATCACGGCCGCGGGCAACGACAATCCGGCCGATGCGGCGCTGATTATGGCGGGCATCAAACGTGTGCCATTTGCCACCTAGAAAGACTTCGAACCATGCATTGAAATCCATCGGGGCCGGATCAGCGGGTACGCCAATATCACCCATATAGCCATTCACGTAACGGGCAGGAATATTCATGCAACGGCAGAAGGCCACGGCAAGATGAGCGAAATCCCGGCACACGCCGACACGCTCTTCATGGGCCTGTGCAGCCGTGCGTGTGGCCCTTGCAAAACCATAGCTGAATGTCAGACGCTGATTGACGTAATCGCAGATTGTCTGAACTCGTGTCCAACCCGGTTTGACATGCCCGAACAGGCTCCAAGCAAGATTGCTCAACTCGTCTGTTTCACAATAGCGGCTGGCAGAAAGGTAAGCCAGGCATTCCGTGGGAAGTTTGTCGACGGACACTTCTTCGGCATTTTCATCGACCGGATCCGGCAGGCCATCATCGTTGACAACAGCATCATATTTCAGTGACAAATTGCCAGCCGGTGCAACCAGCCGCAGACAATTATTTCCAAACAGATCTGTGAATGTTTCCAGATTAACCTCTGGCGTTGCCGTGGGTCCACGTTCGCATTGAACATCTTTCAGCCGTGCGGATTCCAGATTTAGATAGGTCGTCATAGGGGTTGGCTCGTTGCAACGAATTCCTATCTCGTAACCAACACGGATCAACATGGGCATATCCTTTAATCTTTTCAGAACAACGCCGGGACGGGATGCTGGTTCCGCAGCCTTGAATTTTTTGCGTAGAAGGATTTTGCAATTCGGTTGATTCATAAACTGTTGACTATAAATCACGGCAATTCGAACCAAATCAGCTTATTTGAGTTATGCTAGTACGGTGCGAGATGCGCCGCATGGAGTGGATTGGAATGATCATGGCACGACATCCAGTGAACGACCGGACTGCAAATGTGCTTCGCGAGCAGGTCGTGCGCGCTGATTATCGCCGAACGATCGAAACGGCCCGTCCATCAAAAGTTGAAAAGAATATTCCGGACGTTCTACGTGATCTTTTGCAAAGACTTGATGCGGCTGAAAAGAAGCAAATCCGTTAGCAGCGTGGCTATCTTATCAAAAACAGGTCACCAGGCTTAGTTTTTGATTTGCATCAAGCTGTCATGATAGGGCGCACGTCCTGATTTTGCATTGTGCACGAAGGATCCGAACGAGAGTGCAAAGGCGAAGAATATTACAAATACGATGCCAAGACGCTGAACAAGCATGACAAATCCCGTCGGTATTTGCTGCGAATAGTAACGCGCGCAGCAGTTGAATTTTTACAAATTATGTGTCGCAATATGAACGCCGCCTGAACCTCTTGTTCATCGAGCATTTGTGTTGTCGGTCGATCGCGAATTCAACGGGGGTTGGACTTTTATGATCATTACACTAGCACTTCTGATTGGTGTCATTGCAGGCTTGAGAGCTATGACCGCGCCGGCAGCGGTGAGTTGGGCTGCCTATTTGGGTTGGCTCAATCTGGGTGATAGCTGGCTGGCGTTTTTGGGCTATGCCTTCACGCCCTGGATCATTTCAATACTCGCCATTGGCGAGCTCATCACAGATCAGTTGCCATCGACCCCGAGTCGAAAAGTACCGGTGCAATTTGGCACACGCGTTCTAATGGGCGCAGTCAGTGGCGCTGCCATAGGCATTGCCGGCGGCATGTTGGTTGCCGGGTTGATTGCCGGGGCAATAGGCGCTGTCATCGGCACCTATGGTGGTGCTTATATCCGTAGCGCGCTTGCTGCCCGCTTCGGACAGGATCGGCCTGCGGCATTGATCGAGGACGCAGTGGCTATTATCGGTGCCTATCTGATTGTTGCTTCGCTGCCATGAGTAATTCTTTCGACGCGATCATTATTGGGGCGGGGCAGGCGGGGCCCGCGCTGGCAGGAAGACTTACAACCGCCGGCAGAAAGGTTTTACTCATTGAGCGGAAGCTTTTCGGCGGCACCTGCGTTAACACTGGCTGTATGCCGACCAAGGCGCTGGTGGCAAGCGCCTATGCAGCGCATTTGGCGCGACGTGGCGCTGATTTTGGCGTTACGATCGACACGCCCATCCGCATTAACATGAAACGCATATGGCAACGAGCCGATACCGTTTCCTCAACCGCCCGAAATAATATCGAGAGTTGGCTGAAGGGCATGGATAATTGCACCATTGTGCAGGGTCATGCGAAATTTATCGGTCCGCATGAAATAGTCGTTGGCGGCGAAACCTATACGGCGCCTCAAATATTCATCAATACCGGCGGACGCGCCGTCATTCCGGATATGCCCGGAATTGATGAGATCGATTATCTGACCAATACCGGCATCTTGCAGCTGGACACACTTCCCGAACATCTGGTCGTGATCGGCGGAAGCTATATCGGACTCGAATTTGCACAGATGTACCGCCGGTTCGGTGCAAAAGTGACAATTGTCGAGAAGGGTCCGCGGCTGGTTTCCCGGGAAGATGAAGATGTTTCCGAGGCAATCAGGCAGATAATTGAGGCCGAGGGCATTGAATGCCGTCTGAATGCCGAATGTATTTCGTTCAAACGCCATGCGATGGGTGCGCAAGTCAGTGTCGATTGCAGCTCGGGCGCACCGGCTATCGTCGGTTCGCATGTGCTTCTGGCTATCGGGAGGCTACCCAATACCGATGATCTGGATGTAGAAAAAGCCGGTATCGAGAGGGACGAACGCGGCTACATTAAGGTCCATGATGATCTTTCGACCAGCGCGGATGGAATTTGGGCGCTTGGTGATTGCAACGGGCGAGGGGCCTTCACGCATACGTCCTATAATGATTTTGAGATTGTCGCAGCCAATTTGCTCGACGGAGAGGATCGCAAGGTCAGCGCGCGTATTCCGGGCTATGCGCTTTATATCGACCCGCCGCTTGGCCGAGTAGGTTTGAACGAAACACAGGCGCGCAAGTCAGGCCGACCACTTCTGATTTCCAAGAGGCCGATGACACGCGTCGGGCGCGCAATTGAAAAGGATGAGACCAAGGGTTTCATGAAAGTTATTGTCGATGCGGAAACAAAGAAGATTCTAGGTGCCGCAATTTTGGGAACCGGCGGTGATGAGGCCATTCATGGCATACTCGACATGATGAATGCCGATGTCGATTATGGGAAATTGCAATGGGCAGTGCCTATCCACCCTACCGTTTCGGAGCTGATTCCCACCTTGCTTGATGATTTGAAGCCTGTCGATAACTAGACAGACATCCATAATCGGATACATTTGCTTAAATGGACATACAAACGTATTGACAACTGCCGTATGATCTGGAAAGTCAAATGAAACGTTTCATATTGAAGAAACGGCGATGACCGGATGAATTCAAAAGAATGATTGCGGTTGTCAGGGAGAGATGGAGTTGGCGGGTTTGTGCTCGCTCCGAAGAGCAACCAAGGGAGGAAGCCTCGTGAAGAAACTTTTAGCATTACTGGCAATAACGCTGGCACTGGCCGTGCCGGCGCTGGCTGAGGGCCCCGTCGACACCTCGAAGGTCAACAAGGAATATGTGACCGGAGCCGACGGCAAGTCCTATACGATCGCAACTGTCGTCAAGGTCGATGGCATTGCCTGGTTCGACCGCATGCGCGAGGGTGTCGAGCAGTTCAAATCCGAGACAGGCGCTGACGTCTGGATGGTCGGTCCTAGCTCTGCGGATGCTGCTGCACAGGTGCAGATCGTAGAAAATCTTATTGCCCAGGGCGTAGATGCCATTTGCATCGTGCCATTCTCGGTAGAGGCTGTTGAGCCGGTTCTGAAAAAAGCACGCGAGCGCGGCATCGTCGTGATTGCGCATGAAGCTTCGAACATCGTCAACGCTGATTATGTCCTGGAAGCATTTGACAACAAGGCCTACGGGGCCAAGTTGATGGAAGTTCTGGGTAAATCCATGGACGGCAAGGGTAAGTATCTTGCTACCGTCGGCAGCTTGACATCGAAATCTCAGATGGACTGGATTGACGGCGCCATCGAATATCAGAAGAAGAATTTCCCCGACATGTCGCTCGCGACAGAACGTCTGGAAACCTATGACGATGCCAATCAGGATTACACCAAGCTGAAGGAAGCCATGACGACCTATCCGGACGTCAAAGGTATCCTCGGCGCACCAATGCCGACCTCTGCCGGTGCTGGACGCCTGATCTCTGAAGGCGGATTAAAGGGCAAAGTCTTCTTTGCTGGTACAGGTCTTGTTTCGGTTGCAGGCGAATATCTCAAGAATGGCGATATCCAGTACATTCAGTTTTGGGATCCAGCAGTAGCCGGTTATGCCATGAATGAACTGGCTGTCATGGCCCTCAACAAAAAGACGGACCTTATTAAGGCCGGTCTCAATCTCGGATTGCCCGGCTATGACAATCTGCTGGCTCCAGATGCATCCAGACCAAATGTACTTTTTGGTGCCGGTTGGGTTGGTGTTACCGCAGATAATATGAATTCATATAATTTCTGATTTTTAACGTGACAGGAAAGCGGGGGCGTTGCAGAAGGCCCCCGCTTTCCTGATATTCGCGGATCTCCACCATAGCGGGGAAAGCATGAGCGAAAACCTTCTGGAACTTAAGAATATCAGCAAGCGGTTTGGCGGCCTTGTGGCGCTCGATAATGTTTCGCTTGTTGTGAAGCCCGGGGAAATCCACTGCCTTGCGGGTGAAAACGGCTGCGGCAAATCGACGATCATCAAGACCATAGCAGGCGTTTATACGCCCACCGAGGGGGAGATCCTGATTGACGGTAAGCCGGTAACAGGATTTACGCCTGCGCGGTCCGTACAACAGGGCATCCAAGTTATCTATCAGGATTTTTCTCTGTTCGGGAACTTGACCGTTGCAGAAAATCTGGCGCTGAACACGTTGCTTCTTGAAGGCAAAAAGTCAGTCAGCTGGAAACGGATTCGCGATCTGGCGACCAAAGCCCTGGCGCGTCTTGGCGTCACCATGGACCTTGATGCCGACGTGGAATCGCTACCGACATCCGGCAAGCAGATCGTGGCAATTGCCCGCGCCATGATGGGTGATGCCAGGCTTATCATCATGGATGAGCCGACAACTGCCCTTACACGCCCAGAAGTTGACGCCTTGTTCCGTATTGTCCGCGATATTCAGGCTCAGGGAATTGCAGTGCTTTTCGTCAGCCATAAAATGCGCGAAATGCTGGAAATCAGCGAGCGGCTGACTGTTCTTCGCAATGGCAAAAAAGTTGCAGAAGGCCCGATCAGCGATTTTAACGAGGCGGCCATTACCCGCGCTATGACAGGGCATGACCTCACGGATCAGACCTATGAATGGACGCCTGTAAAAGGTGATGAGCAGCCGCGTCTGAATGTCAAACAGTTGAGTATTCCGGGCACGTTGGAGAATATTGACCTGACATTGCGCGCGGGCGAAATCGTCGGCTTATCCGGTCTGATCGGCTCCGGTCGTACGGAGCTTGCGCTGGCACTTTTCGGGATGAACCCAAAATATACGGGTTCGGTGACAATTGACGGCAAGGCCGTCCACCCGAAGACCGTACAGGACGCCATCGCCAGCGGTCTTGCCTATGTGCCCGAGGACCGTCTGACCGAAGGGCTGTTTCTTACCCAGTCAATCGAGCGCAATATGCTCGCTACCTCCTTCGAAAACTTCGTCAGCGGTATGTTCATTGACCGCAAAAAAGCGGATGCGGCGACGAAAGCCATGTTTGGAGCGATGCAGATTGCAGCGCCCGGTCCCCAGACTCCGGTCAACCATCTTTCCGGTGGTAACCAGCAGCGCGTGGTGCTCGCCCGGTGGTTGTTGACAGGCGCGCGTGTCCTTATCCTCAACGGCCCTACCGTTGGCGTCGATGTGGGCTCCAAAGCCCAAATTCATCGGAAAATCCGTGAGCTGGCTACCGAGAATGGTTTGGCTGTGCTGATGATATCTGACGATGTTCCCGAACTCGTTCAGAATTGTAACCGTGTCATTGTCATGCATCGCGGACGTTTTGTTGATGAAGTCGCAGCAGATGCATTGAACGAAGACGCATTGAACGACCGGTTGAAGGCTTTGAAATGACGATTTTTCGCCGATCAGAATTTATCATCGCCGCCATTCTACTGGTCGCCATGATCTTTATTGGATTGATTAACCCGGCCTTCTGGTCGCTGGACAATATGTTCGGGTTGCTCCGCAGCAACGTCATTATCGGTATCATGGCGCTGGGCGTCCTTGTCGTAATGATTTCCGGCGGTATCGACGTATCCTTCACCGCCTTTGCGGTGGCGGCGATGTATCTGACCGTCAAGGGCATGCTCTATTTCGGTTATGAAGGCGTGCTTGTGCCCTTTATAGCTGCAACCCTTATCGGCCTCGTTCTTGGCGCGTTCAATGCGTTTTTCATTCATACATTCCGGATGATTCCGCTCATTGTCACGCTTGGAACCGGCAGTGTCGTGCGCGGTCTGTTGCTCGGCCTGGTCGGTACCAGCATCATCAATATCGATAAGATGCCGCCGGAGCTGATTAATTTTGCCAAGGTCAATCTCGTCAATTCAACATCGGCAACCGGAACGAATTTCGGCCTGACGGCCATGATCCTCATCTATCTCGGCCTTGCGCTCGTGACGCATCTTTTTCTGCGCTACACGATGATCGGGCGCAGCATTTTTGCCTATGGCGGTGCGCCGGAAGCTGCCAAGCGTGTGGGCTTCGATACGCGCAAAACATTGTTCTTTGTCTATTGTTTTGCAGGCGCTCTGGCAGGATTTGCCGGTCTTTTGCAGGGCTCGATGATCTGGCAAGCGAACCCGCGTGATTTCGCAGGTTTCGAGCTTGATGTCATTGCAGCGGTCGTGCTGGGCGGCGCATCGATCTTTGGTGGACGCGGCAGCGTTGCCGGAACCTTGCTCGGAGTGTTCATGCTCGTCATGGTCAAGAATAGCCTGATCATCATGAAGGTCGATACGACATGGCAACGCGTTGTCGTCGGCTTGATTATCGTTGGAGCGACTGCGCTGACAGCGTGGCGCGATCGCAAGAAACTGGTGTGAGAAGCACAATGTCAGACCGTTCAATCGCCAAACGTATTTTCGGGCAGGATCGCAATATCCTGCAGCTTATTGCCATCACCATTCTGGTTTTTGCACTGATGTCATGGCTGAATCCGGACAAGTTCCTGCGCTACTATAATTTTGAGTCCATTACCTACATCATGCCCGAGCTTGGCATTCTGGCGATTGCCATGATGATTGCCATGCTGACCGGCGGCATCGATCTGTCGGTGGTAGGCATTGCCAATCTTGCCGGCATTCTTGCCGGCGTATTCTTCCACTCGGTCATTGTCGGAACAGATCAATCCACCGGGATGATCCTGCTCTATACAGGTATCGGCATATTGCTCGCGCTCGGCATCGGATTGCTGGCGGGATTATTGAACGGGTTCCTGATTTCGAAGCTGCGGATTACGCCTATCCTTGCGACGCTGGGAACTGGACAGATTTTCACTGGTCTTGCCGTGGTTCTCACCGGCGGTCCCGCAATCACGGGCTTTCCGGATGGCTGGAACTTCATTGGCAATGGCAAGGTGCTGGGCTTGGCAACGCCATTCGTGCTGTTCGTTATCGTAGCAGGTGCAGTCGCCATCCTGCTGACGCGTACAACCTTCGGCGTCAACCTGATGCTCATCGGTACCAACCCCCGCGCTGCAATTTTTGCCGGTCTGCGCAAGGATCGCATGATCCTTTATTCTTATATGCTGACAGGCATGATGGCCGCCATCGCCGGGATTATCCTTTCCGGCCGCACAAATGCTGCCAAGTCGGATTATGGTGCATCCTATCTTCTGCAAGCTGTTTTGATTGCCGTTCTTGGAGGCACCAACCCCGCGGGCGGCAAAGGCAGGGTGCTTGGCGTCTCCATTGCATTGATTGCGCTGATGTTGCTTTCTTCCGGCTTCCAGATATTGCGGTTCTCTAACCATCTGATCGATTTCATATGGGGTGGATTTCTGCTCATCGTTATTGCCCTGAATGCTTTCCGCAATACAGATAGATAAGAGTTGTAATTTGAGGGACATACATATGGCACGACGCATCGCAGTGGTCGGCAGCAACATGACTGATCTGGTCACATCGATCATCCGCATGCCTGCACCCGGTGAAACACTGGAAGCGCCTGAGTTTTCCATGGGCTTTGGCGGCAAGGGCGCAAATCAGGCTGTTGCTGCGGCAAGACTTGGTGCTGACGTTTTGATGCTCACCAAAGTAGGTGATGATGTTTTTGGTCAAAGCACGATCAATAATCTCAAAGACAACGGAATTGATATCTCCCATGTCGGGACAGTTCCCGGCAAATCGAGCGGCGTTGCGCCAATATTCGTTGATGAAACGGGTGAAAACTCCATCCTCATTATCAAGGGTGCCAATAATGATCTCAAGCCTGCCGATATAGATGCGGCCGCAGAGGATCTTAAAAAATGCAGCCTGATCCTGATGCAGTTGGAAGTGCCGCTGGAAACTGTGTATTACACGCTCGCATTTGCCGAGAAGCATGGAATTGAAACAATTCTCAATCCGGCACCTGCTGCACCGGATTTGGATCCTTCAAAAGTCACGACAGCCACTTTCGTCGTTCCTAACGAGTCTGAGCTGGCCTTGTTGACCGGGTTGCCGACGGGAACAGATGACGAAATCGAACAAGCAGCGCGGTCGCTGATCGCCAAAGGTATACGCACAGTCATCGTCACGCTGGGCGCGCGCGGAGCCCGCTTGATAACAAAAGATCAATCAACAATGATTGCTCCGGTCAAGGTCACGCCGAAAGATACAACCGGCGCTGGCGATGCCTTTATAGGCAGCTTCGCGCGGTTCTATGTCGAAACCGGTGAACTTGAACCATCGCTGAAGAAAGCTGCCATTTATGCGGCAGATTCCATCACACGCCCAGGCACGCAGAAGTCCTATGCCACAGCCAGGGAATTCGAGCAGTTTCTGACCACCCAATCCGCTTAAATGAAGAGGTAAGCAACCGTGCTGAAGAATCTCGATCCGCTGCTGAATGCCGATGTTCTCTACGCCCTGAAATCCATGGGGCATGGTGACCGGCTTGTTATTTGCGACACCAATTTCCCGGGCGATTCCATCGCACGGCAAACGAAATTGGGCCGTCTTTTGCGTATCGACGCTGTAACGGCGCCACGTGCTGCCCGAGCGATCCTTTCGGTTATGCCGCTTGATACATTCATCGACGACGCAGCGGCGCGAATGGAGATTGTCGGAAACCCAGACGAAGTGCCGGATGTGCAAATCGAAATGCAGGCAGAGATTGATCAGGCTGAAGGCAAGCATTGGCCAATGGTTTCAATCGACCGGATGGCGTTTTATGAGCATGCCAAAAACGCCTACTGCGTTATCGCAACAGGTGAGCGCCGCTTTTATGGATGCTTTATCCTGACGAAGGGCGTCATTGCGCCGGATAACGCTTGAGCCTGGAGCAAAGGCCGCTCCACTAGATGCTTACGAGTGTTTAGCGCGGTGCAGCCGTTGAATTGCGTATAACCAACGTCGCATCAAGCAATCCGGCGTTGGTACCCGCGGCGTTTTCACCGATAACAAACGCCACTGCTCGCGCTGCGATTTGTTCCACAGGCTGGCTGATCGTGGTCAGTCTTGGCGTGATCAGATTAGCGAGCGGAATATCGTCGAATCCGATGATTGAGAGATTATCGGGAACTTTAAGATCAAGATCGCTCGCCGCGCGCATCAAGCCAATAGCTTGCTGGTCGCTGGCGGTAGCGATTGCGGTGGGGCGGACGTCTTCAGGACTGCTCAGCAAGTGTTTTCCCAGAACCTCGCCCGACTGATAATCGAAATGCCCCTCTACAACCTCTGGCTGAATGCCGGCGGCAATAAGTGTATCTAGAAACCCTTTGCGTCGCTCCCGGGAAACGGGGGATTCATTGGGCCCCGCAATATAGGCAATACGCCTATGGCCGAGTTGCAAAAGGTGCTGCGCGGCAAGGCCAGCGCCCGCATAGTGATCCACCGAAATCAACGGATAATTTTTCAAGCGGCGGTCTACCGCAACAGTCGCAATATCGCTCTGCCACTTTGCAGGTGCGCCAAATTGCGTGGGAACGACGATCAAGCCGGTCGGATAACTGCGAAGCAGAGTTTCTATCTGTGAAAGCTCGATCTTCGGATCATCATTGGTGATGGACAGCAAAACGGAAAAACCGGCTTGCGACGCGCTGGCTTCCACGTGTTTTGCAAGTTCTGCGAAAAACGGATTGGTAATATCGGGAATAACCAGACCGATCATATCAGTTCGGCTGCGTCTCAAGCCCCTTGCAACGCCGCTTGGCCGGAAGTTCAGCTCCCGGATGGTTGCCTCTACCAGCTCGCGCAGTTCTTTCCCGACGGTTTCGTTTTTGGCCAGCACGCGAGAGACTGTACCGACGGAAACATTGGCCCGCGCCGCTACGTCCTTAATGTTGACCATCGAGAACCTTTTCCGAATCGCTAGTGGAGTGAATTTGACACTTGTATCCCCTCCGGTCGCAAACTCTTATACAAATGTCAAATTCGTAAACGCCACCAGATACATATACTTAACTGAAGCCTTGTTGATGCTAACAGTCGCTACGAGCGCGCCCAAGGCAGTTAGAATCAGACAACCAGCTGACAATTGGTCTCAGCCTTACTCCAATCGCATGCTCTATTCCCGTGAGGCCAGCTCAGCCATATTTGCGTAAGTGCTCGCCAGCTCTTTGCAAGCCCCACTCAAGCAATTGTTCGGCCCGCGCATCAGTTGCAGCTTCCGCATAGCAGCGCAATTCTGGCGCATTGCCCGAGGCGCGATAATGAACCACCTCACCAGTCGCGAAAACAATGCGTATGCCATCAATGGCGTCATTAGCCTCAATAATGCCGAGCTGGGCAAAAAAGCTTGCGCGTTGCTCATCGTCAAGCAAAGCCTGCAGGAATGGGCTGCTCTTGCTGGATTCAACATGCTCGATGCGGCCGCTCCGCGTGAAGCGCGCGGGAAGGTCTTCCAGCAATTTCGACACCTGCACCTTGTCTCTCGCCGCCATTCCAAGCACCGCGATGATCGGCAGCATGGCATCGCGCGTAGGCAATGCCCCCACAGTGCCGCCGCCCAAATCAACATTTGAACCCAGCAGCACACCGCCATTGGCCTCAAAGCCGACGATCCGCTGATAGCCATCCCTGGCAGCCTGTTGCATCGCCTCAATGACATAGGGCGAGCCTACTTTTGTGCGATAGACCTTGGCAAAAAGGCCACTTAGCTCAATAGCTGTATTGGAGGTGACGGGTGTCACGACGGCATCGGCATTCAAAAAGCGCGCCGTCAGCAAGCCAAGACTATCGCCGCGAATAAAGGTCCCGGTTTCGTCGGCAACCAGCGGGCGATCCGCATCGCCATCGGTTGAGACCATTGCATCGAGTCGGTATTTTTCGGCAGCGCCAGCGGCCAGCGTAATATCTTCAGGCCGCAATGCTTCCGTATCCACTGGCACAAATACATCCGAACGGGCGATGGCGACCGTTTCCGCGCCCAGTGCGCCGAGCACGCGCACGATCAGATCGCGCCCGACCGAGCTATGCTGATAGACGCCGATGCGCTTGCCTGCAAGTGCTCCGGCGTCGAGCATGGATATGCACCGGTTTTCATATTCTGCCAGCGCCTTTGGCGAAATATCCCCGGCATCATCGGGAACGGAGATATCATTCCCGGCAAGGTCGAGCACGGCGAGAATACCCGCCTCATCGCTCTTGTCGATCTCGCCATCCGGCCGATAGAATTTCAAGCCATTGCGGTCAGCGGGAATGTGGCTGCCAGTAACCATGATAGCCGGAAGCTTTTGGGCAAGCGCCCGCAGAGCCAGCGCAGGCGTCGGCAGAGGGCCGCTATTTTCAACCTCCATACCGAAAACCCGGGCAGCGTCGATACAGGCGGCGGCGATTCGCGGGCTGCTCTCGCGCAGATCATAACCGACCAGCAGCTTGCCGCCTGGCGCAATAGCATGAGCCTTTTGCATGTGATGCAGGAATGCCAGCGTATAGGCCCGGCAAATCGCATCGGGAAGTTCGCTTACCAGACCGCGAAGGCCGCTCGTTCCAAATTTCAAGCTTGTCATTGTTTATTCTTCATGCCCCCGGGCCTGCGCATATGTGGTAATGCACATATATAACAGTTTATGATCAGGGCAGCCTTTTCGACAAGATAAAACAATTGTCCAAAAGATGCGATCAAGGGGTTTGCAAGCCGATTGATTTCAACTATATGACGACCCGCATCACTGTTGTCCCTCGGGCAACTGTTGGGGAATAGGTTAACGGTAGACCCACGGACTCTGACTCCGTTAGTCCTGGTTCGAATCCAGGTTCCCCAGCCAAATATCAATCCCCGATTATGCAAATTCTCCCGCCCGCTACCGTGACAACCACGCTGGTCACTGCTTGCGCGCCACGATATAGGGCCGATTGTCATTTCCCTTGGTTGCGTGGTTCTCCGAGGCAAGAATGCTAAAGCCAGCGGCGCTGATGATCTGGCTAAGCTCCGCAGCCCGGAAGACACCGGCGTAGGGCGCAAGCCCGACCGCTCGCATAAGCGGCAAGACCAGCCGAATGAGTGGGTTCATCTCGCCGACGCAGGGCGTCTTGGAGATAAACAGCCCGCCAGGCGCGAGCAAGGCATGGATATGGCGCAGCGTGCCGGGCAGATCGCGGACCAGATGGAGATAATTAAAACCGAGAACGGCGTTGTATGGGCCATCGCTGAGCGCCAATCCTTCGGCTGTGGTGACGCGGAAGGAAAGCCCTGCAATGGGATCTGCTGCCCGCTTGCCTTCGGCAATCGCGATCATCTCGCTGGAAATATCTGTCGCGAGATAGGCTTGTACACTGCCCGCAAGCCGCAGCGCCGTCGTGCCTGTGCCACAGCCGAGCTCCAATACTCTGTCGTCCGGCTGTAACAGAGCGCGGGTCCGGTCCAGCGTTTGCTCATATCCGGCCTGATCTGCGATTTTGCCCGCCGCATATTTCCGTGAAGATCGGTCCCAGAAACGGGCGTCACTCGCAGTGTTCATAATGGCGCTCATTGTTTGTTTGAATGGCAGATAGGTCGGCCAAGCCGAGGGGAGACTGGCACCAATGCAACCCTTGTCAATAGTCTTTGCAAATGGCACGTTGAGGTTGTGTGATTCACGCTTGCAAAAGGAAGCTATATTTTGGCCCACAAGTTCGAAATTTATAAAGACAAAGCTGGCGAGTTTCGCGTTCGCTTTAAATATAACAGCGAAGTGATGTTCTCGACCGAGGGTTATACATCCAAGTCCAGCGCGCAAAACGCCATTGATTCAATCAAGAAGAATGGTCCAAGCGCTCCTGTCGAAGACATAAGCTAAGCCTATATTATATGGCGCAGGGCAGGCGCATAGACTGCGCCCGCCCTGCCAATTTTTTGCCCGCATTGCTACTGCGACGGCACGTCTGGTTTAGGTCTGTGCTTAACAGGACAGCTAAGCTTTATCGGATCCCAAATAGAGAGCGACGACACCTACGCCTCTGCTTTGCGATAGACTGTGACGACAAGCCAGATTGCCGCAAGCAGGAAATAGAACGCGCCAAAGGCTGCATAGGGAGCGATTTCCAGAATCGTCGGCGCCACAGTGCCGATGGATTGGCTGATCATGAAGCCACCGGCAAGGGCCGATTGTGCGCCGCTCAGGATCATCGGCCATTGCGCGCCATAAGAACGCCAGCGCTTCAGACCCGTATTCAACTGCAACAAACCTGAAAAGATCGCCCAAACGCCGAACACGGCCAGGACCGCATACATGCTGTTGCTGACAGCAAGGATAACGGCGATGGTTGTTATCGTGCTGACCACGACATTGAACCCTTGAGACGGATTGGCTTTCAAGCCGCCATTGACACGGGCATCAACCAGATTGGCGAGCGCATCCCATGCCGGATAGATGACGAGCAGAAGCACGACGAAAGAGGATTGCGCGTTGAAAAGAATGGCGGCGGTAACCCACGCGACAGAGAAGATGGCGCGTGTGAAATAATAGTTTCGCAGCCAGTTGGACGGTGTTGAAGGTTGAGTTTGCATGGGTGTTTTTCCTGTTTAAAATCTACCTACTAGTAGGAAGGTTAAAATCGAGAGTCAACCCTGTTTCTGAACACCTCATTGTGAAAGGGGCGGCGGCGCATGGTCTTGACATTCAGCCTACCAGAAGGTAGGCGAACTTATGAAATCAATGGCTTCCACTTCAGAAAAGATTCTCGACATTGCGCAGTCTCTCATCGTCGCGGGGGGCTATAACGGATTCAGCTATGCCGATATCTCGGCTGCAATAGGCATCCGAAAGGCAAGTATCCACCATCACTTTCCGACAAAGGCCGAGCTGGTTGCCGAGCTGGTGGACCGTTACCGGGGGCAGGCTGAAGCGGGTTTGAGCTCGCTGCGAAGCCAGGTTGCTAGCCCTGACGAACAGTTGCAGGCCTATTTGAGCTACTGGGACACATGCATCCGCGATGCCTCGCAGCCCTTTTGCGTTTGCGCGATGCTGGCTGGTGAGATGCAAATGCTGCCCGATGAGGTCGCCTCGCGCGTGCGCGCCCATTTCCAAAGCCTCGCAACATGGCTTGCGGCGGTGCTGAGCGCAGGAGCGGAGCAGGGTCTGTTCCGGTTGAACAGGTCCCCGGAAGAGGAGGCCCAAATGCTGATGGCTTCGGTTCATGGGGCTATGCTCTCTGCAAGGGCCTTTGACGATCCCGGATTGTTCATCGCAATCATCAGCAGCCAGATTGCCAAACTGACGAAGTAATCAGCGGAAGAACATTAACGCTACGCTTGCCTTTACCACAGCCATAGGTGCTCAGACGGCCTCAGAGCTCATCAGAGGCTTGCGTGCTACCTGTTTGGGGCAATTTAACCCTGCATTATCCGTTTATGTACTCGGACAGTCTCTTGCGCGGGCGGGGCAAGGCGGTTTGGGTTTTGTGATGCAGGCTCGGAGTTGCTCAGAGGATCAAGCATGAGCAATGCCGGGTTGCCGTCCATAAGTGGGATATGTCTGACGATATGCAGCTGATTTCCCGCATCGCGGTGGACTGAATAAATTAGCTCACCCTTTAAGCCATGATCCATCTGTTTGGCTGTCAGCCGGAAGCGCATCGCCATCGCTATAAGGCCAAGCAGAAAACCGGGCGGGATGAGCAGCCACAGAGCCTTGATCCAATCGGGTGGTGATTGAAAAGTATCAAGAAAATCAGAAATAAAATTATACTCGGTCATGAAAACTCCCTTGTCTCGCGAGGAAAGCGGTCACCCGAGGGTTATCCTCTGGTGACCGGGGAGTTCGTAAGCCGCCAGTAGACGACCGCCACGGCCTTTAAGCCGAAGCTCTGAACATACGCCGAAGCCTCCCCGGCCATAAGGCTGAGGAGGTGTCATTGCGGTCGACACCGACCGCTACTGGAGGGGATACGACTTAACCAGAATCATAGTGGGAAATGTGGGCAGGTGAAAGGGGGGATCCACTCAATTATGGTATGTTTGTCGGCTCTTAGCCCATTGATGGATAAGGGAATCCAAACATTGCGAACACAACTTTTAAGTATCTCACGCTTCAATACAACCGCAGATTGATTTTATGGATTATGTGAGTAGAACAGGTAAGGATTCGACTTATGGATAAGCTGTATACTTATGCTGGCAAAATTTTTGGTGAGAGTTACGCGTGATTATTCGCAAGAGCGTAAAAAGCCTTTCGCTGGTTCAGATTTTGGTAGATTTGTCCGCTCGGAGGTTGTTGAAGAAGCGCGAAAACAACTTTCGACCACTGATTTTGACTTAACTGTAAAGGCAAGCGTAGGGCAGGGCTATTGGGCGTCGGTTCCGTGGCTGGCTTATTTCGATCCATTGATCACTGACACCGCAACGAAAGGGTTTTACGTTGTCTTTTTGGTGAATCCGCAGAACCAAACATTTGTGCTCTCACTCAATCAAGCAGCAACAGAGATTTATAGCGAGTTTGGTGAGAGGCGCGGTCTAGATGTTTTAGCCAGACGCGCGCGTGATTTTGCAGATCGTTTATCCAACTATCGCAAGTTTTTTTCGGAAGATCCTATTGATCTCGGCTCGAATGAAAGATTGCCAGCTGGTTACAAAGCAGGGCACGCGTTGGGGAGGACATATTCCGCTGCAAGTGTCTCGGGAGAGCAACTTTCTGATGACCTAAAGTTAATGCTCACGGCTTATCGGGCATTGGTAGATCGTGGAGGCATCCTCCCAACGGAAATAATGCAAGAAGAAGTCGGGGGATCTAACATTGACGAGACTCGACGATACATTTTGTCTCGTAGGATAGAACGCTCACCTCGGGTCCGCAGAGATGTTCTGCGTTCCAAGCCACTGGTATGCGAATGTTGTGGGCTCGATCCTGTCCGAGACTATGGTTATGCGGGTGGGTTAGATCAAACGCCTTTAGACGTACATCACTCGAAGCCGCTTTATGGTATGTCAACAGGCGAAACACGTCGTTATGTTGTGCCTGACGATTTCTTAATCTTATGTCCTACATGTCATAGGATGATACACAAGCAAGACGATCCAGCTGATATTGGAAGTCTGCGTTCAAATCTAAGATTCAAGAGAACATAGATTATTGAAATGAGAGCGATGTTGGCCAGAACATCAAAGAAGGTAGGGTGCTTTAGTGGTGCCGCTTCCCGGAATCGAACCGAGGACCCCATCATTACGAATGATGTGCTCTACCAACTGAGCTAAAGCGGCGGGAACGCTGGTTTCCCTGATCCAAAAGCGGCCAAACTTGATTGGCCGTGGATGACGCGCCTGATATCGTCATTGTGGCTGAATTGCAAGCCTTGCGATGCCAGCTTTGACGCAAATACCCACAATCCCTTTATGCGTGAACAAGCGGCAAGCCCTCTCGTCAGTGCACTCTAGCGCTTGCTCAGCACGATCACGGCATAGCGGCAGGGCGCATTCGTCTCATTGGCGAACACACAGTCGCTGGGGATGCCAAGCTCAAGGCAATCGCCTTCTTGCAAGGTGTGGGTCGTCTCCCCCTCGATGAAGGTCAGTGTCCCGCCAAGAACCCAGATCAACTGGCGCAGGAAAATATAGGCCGAGGCAGGCAGCGGCACACGCGTCTGTGGCGGCAGGTCGATATGAACCACGTCCATGGGAAGGTCCGAGACGGGCGAGACATGGCGCCGAGTATAGCCGCTTTCCGGGTCGGTCCATATGGGTTGGTCACCACGACGCAGCAAACGCCCCGCCTGCATTTCCGCTCGCGCCATCAATGTTGACATGCTCAACCCAAAGGCGCCGGAAAACCGCGCCATCAGCATGGCTGTCGGGCTGCTCTGGCCGCGTTCCACCTTATTGATCATGGCGCGGGAGACGCCGGATTTTTGTGCAAGTTCTGTCAGAGACCAGCCGCGTGCTTCCCGTTCTATGCGGATGCGGGAGCCAATTTTTTGATCGACATTATCTATTTTATGAGACATATTAAAATTATAGTAGACAAATATTAAAGGTGCAAGTTGTGATTGTGCGTGCGGCTGTGGAATCGGATCTCCCAATTATCCTGGAAATATACAATGATGCTGTGCTCAACACGACGGCGATCTGGAATGAGACGCTGGTCGATCTCGATAATCGCAATGCTTGGCTGCGGGATCGGCAGTCAAAGGGTTTCCCCGTGCTTGTCAGTGTCAATAATGAGGGGCAAGTCACCGGCTATGCATCGTTTGGCGATTGGCGAGCCTTTGAGGGCTATCGCCACACGGTGGAACATTCGGTCTATGTCCATAAGACTGCGCGTGGCGGTGGTATCGGCAAGATGCTCATGCTGGCGTTGATTGAAAAAGCGCGCGAGCTGGGCAAGCACGTAATGGTTGCCGGTATTGAATCCGGCAACGAAGCTTCCATCCGCCTGCATGAAAAACTTGGCTTTCAGGTGGTCGGCCATCTGCCGGAAGTAGGAACCAAATTCGGCAAATGGCTTGATCTGACATTTATGCAGATCGTTCTGGACAAGGCGGCTGCGCGTTAGGCGGCGCAGAGCGCTGCCTTGGCTTCCTTATATTCACGCTCAAGCCGCGCGACGAGTTCGCCTGCCGGAACAATCTGTTTGATTGCGCCGATGCCCTGGCCGCAACCCCATATGTCTTTCCAGGCTTTTGCGCCGGTGGTCGCCGCTTCGAAATCCATCTTGGAAGGGTCGGCTTCGGGCAAATGATCCGGGTCCATGCCCGATTTGGCGATGGATGGTTTCAGATAATTGCCGTGAATGCCGGTGAAATAGTTGGAATAGACAATATCGGAAGAGGCGCTATCGACAATCATCTGTTTGTAGTCGTCAACAGCGCGCGCTTCTTCAGTGGCGATGAAGGAGGAGCCGATATAGGCAAGGTCTGCGCCCATGGCCTGCGCGGCCAGCACGGCCTTGCCTGTGGCTATAGCGCCGGAAAGCAGCAGCGGGCCGTCAAACCATTCACGGATTTCCTGTACAAGCGCGAAGGGGGAGAGCGGGCCCGCATGGCCGCCTGCACCGGCGGCAACGGCAATCAGCCCATCGGCGCCCTTGCGGATGGCGGAGTTTGCGTGGCGGTTGTTGATGATGTCATGCAGGACAATGCCGCCATAGGAATGGATCGCGTCATTTACCTCGGGAACTGCGCCCAGCGACGAGATGACAATAGGCACCTTGTATTTCACGCACATGGTCAGGTCATGTTCGAGCCGCTTATTGGAGCGGTGGACGATTTGATTGACCGCAAAAGGCGCGGCGGGGCTGTCCGGGTTCTTCTCGTCATGGTCGCGCAGAGCCTCGGTGATTTCCGCCAGCCATTCATCAAGCTGAGCTTCCGGCCTTGCATTGAGCGCGGGGAAGGAGCCGACAATGCCAGCCTTGCACTGCGCAATGACCAAAGCCGGATGGGAAATGATGAATAAGGGCGCTCCGACAACCGGAATCCGCAGGTTTTTCTTCAGAATTTCCGGCAATGCCATGACTACCTCCCAGATATGACAAATTTTGACGTTTGCGTAAACGTAAGCCTTTTTATCATGCCTTTGATTTTGAGCAAGCAAAAGCTATGTGGGCCAAAAATGATCTCATCAAAAAGTATGATGCGGCCATGATTGCGCCGCCTCTGTCTTGAATAAGCAGTCAGATAGGTTATGGCTAGCCTCTGATTCTTTTAAGGGATAATCGTCGGTTTGGAAGCGATCGAACAAGCAATCCGCAATGCATTGGCCAAGGCTGATGCCAAGAACCCTGCGATACGGCAGAAGGTTTACGAGTCGGCCTGGGGCGCGCATGAGCGTTCGCTGGCGGCCAATGGGGCGCTTGACGACGCGCAGCGCGAGGAGCGGCGGGAGCGCCTGAAGCTCGCCATTACCAAGATCGAAACTGAAGCGCAGGCTGCGCGCCCGGTAGTTAATGCTGCGCCAGCGCCGGTTGTCGAGCCGCGTGAGCCAAGCTTTTCCGCAGCGCCTGCGGCCCCTCGTGGCCGTGATGCACGTATCGAGCCGACCATCGGCAACGCACCAGCCCCAGAGCTCGGTGCTCCGGAACTGGCCACAGACAGGCCTTTTACTGCCGGCAATGAACGCCCAGACTATGTGAAGAAAGATCGTTACCGGCGCGAGAAAAAGCAGCGCCAGGAGAGCAAGAAGGCTACAGGCCTGACAAAGCTTTTGATTGTTCTTGCCCTGTTTGTCGTCGCGATCGTTGTATTGTGGATGGTGGCGACGGGCATAATCAATTCGAAGCCTTCCAGCGTCCCGGCCAGCACGGGCAATCCCGCAGCCAGCGGCAGCCACGAACCTTTGAAAGAAGGGCAATTGCCCAGCGAAGGTACGTGGATTGGCATTTTCGAACCTTCGGATACAACACAGGTTTCCGTTTCGGGGCGGGCAACGGCAACCATTGATGGCGATCAGGTGCAGAAATATCTGCGTATAAAATCGCCGAGCGAAGCAGATGAGATCAGCTTCCAGATCGGTGAGGGCGTATTGCAGCAACTGGCGGGCAAGACCGCGCTGTTTGATATCGTGGCAAGGACGCCGGATGGCACCGCGACGCAAATGGCGGTCAGTTGCAACTTCGGCAATCTTGGCGAATGTGGCCGCAAGCGCTACGATGTTTCCGACGCCAGCAAGGAATATCTTGTGCAGGTTGATTTTCCCGCCGACAAGAAACCTTCGGGCAATGGCGCCATCAGGATCAATTCGGATATTTCCCAAACCGGCAAGGTTGTCGATATTATCGCCATCCGCGTGCAGATCACGAACTGACAATAGTGGCGCGTGCGTTCCACTCATCCGGTGATCTGATAGCCGACCGCCGCGCTTCCTATGCCGATATGCTGTTCGACAGCGGCGATCATGCCGCTGCCGCCGATCTTATGGCGCAGGCGCTGGAACTTGTTCCGGGTTGGACTGCAGGGCGGTTTCGCCTCGGTGAAATGTGGGAAGCCGCCGGGCAGCATGAATCAGCCGCTGCGGCTTGGCGCGAGGTTCTGGAATGCGATCCGGAAGATCGCTTTGGTGCAGGCCTGAAGCTTGCCGCGACCGGTTATGCGCAAGTGCCTGCAATGCCGCCTTTGGCCTATGTCGAAACTCTTTTTGACGCCTATGCGCCGACTTTTGAAAGCGCCTTGCTGGACAAACTCGACTATCGCGTTCCAGAGCTTTTGGCACAAGCCATTGAAGTGCATGGCGGTGCACGCAGATATCATCGGGCGCTTGATCTGGGCTGCGGCACGGGTTTGATGGGTCCATATGTGCGACCGGTCGCTGACCGTCTGGACGGAATGGACTTGTCGGAGGCCATGTTGCAAAAGGCTGCCGAAAAGCAAATCTATGATGATCTACGCAAGAGCGATGTCAACGAATTCGAGGTGGAACCAGGTAGCCTCGATCTTGTGATTGCCGCCGATGTTTTCGTATATGTGGGCGATCTTGAGCGCGCCTTTGCAACGATCGCAAAGTCAATGGCGGTGGATGGACTCTTTGTCTTTTCGGTCGAAAATCAAGAGGGCAGCGATGAGCCGATCCTGCAACCTTCGCTACGCTATACCCACTCGCAATCCTATATAGAGCGGCTTTTGTCGGCGCAGGGCATGGCTTTGGTCTCGCTTGCCAGAGAAATTATTCGGCTTGATCGCGGCGAACCTCTGCAAGGGCTGATTATTGTTGCAAGACTGCGGGATTGAGGATCAATCCTTACGGAAAATCAGGCGGCCAGCCCAGCCGGTAACCACGGCCAGCAGCACGGCGAAAATACCGTAAAGCAAGCTATGTTGGTTCGCTGCACGATAAATGCGGAACTCAAGCCCAGCCTTTACAATATTGAGACTGGTGGCATTTTCGCGCAAGAACTCACCATTGCGGAAGAGAAAAGCCCGCGCTACATGCTTGCCAACAGGAACATTGGCAGGCAGGGATAGCGTCGCGCGGAAAAGAGTCGCCGACAAGAACTGAACATCGCCGGGACGCTGGTTATACAGCCTTTGCTTAAGCTTGAGGCGCGGCAATTCGGTCGTGAATTCCTTGAGTGATTCACTGGAGCTGAAACCGTCCGGCATCGGTTCATAGTACATATTGTTCACGCCAAGCCCAAGCTGCGTGAAGATTTTCGGCGTCGCAATGTCCTGTAGATTTCGCGTGGAGGCAAGGGAATAGGACGCTGGAATGTGCTGGAACGAGGCAGATTCGGCATTGACCCAAATACCCAGATAGCGGTCCTTGCGGCGGACAACAAAACTGCGTTCCGGTCCTTCTAGAACCACGACAATATCGTAGCGCCCCTGCCGTTGAATGAGCGGGTCGGCATTATCCAAGGCCCCGAATACGATCAGGTCAGTGCCGCGAAAGCCCGAGGTGATTGCAATCGTATCGGTCGAAAGGCCAATCTCCACTGTTTCCGTATTTGCTGGACGCTGTTGGGCCAGGGCAGGTTGCCCGGCAAGAAATGCGGCAAGCAGAATGAATGAATACCGGGCCAGCCTCATAAGCCGCCCCCGGTTACAACTGCAAGGCTGATCGAATAAAGATCATCAGGAGTGACAAAAAGCTCGATAGCAAGACGCAGGCCAACAGCGAGAACCAGCATAGCCAGCAAGGCGCGCAGTTGCTCGCCGCGCAATTTCTGGCCGATACGCGCTCCATATTGCGCGCCGATGACACCGCCGGACATCAACAGAAACGCAAGCACAATATCGACCGACTGGTTGGTGGTTGCCTGCATGATTGTTGCAAAGGCGGTAACGAAGACGATTTGATAGAGCGACGTGCCGATAACGACATTGGTCGGCATTTTAAGCAGATAGATCATGGCTGGAACCATGATGAAGCCACCACCCACACCCATAATTGACGACAGGAAGCCAATTGCTGCCCCCAATACCAGAATTGGAATAATGCTCACATAGATCTTTGAGGCACGAAACCGCATTTTGAATGGAAGCCGGTGCACCCAATTGTGCTGCCCCGGTTTTTTCAACGTTGCCAATTGTCCTGCTCGGGTTCGTCGCATGGCCTGGACGCTTTCATAAAGCATCAGACCACCGATTGTTGACAGGAAGACCACGTAAAGCAGGGAAACTATCAGATCCAGCTGACCAAGTTCGCGCAAGAGAACGAAAACATAAATGCCTATGCCAGCACCAACAATGCCGCCTATAACCAGCAATGACCCAAGTTTGACGTCCAGCGTGCCGCGCTTGAAATGCGTAAGAGCGCCGCTGAAAGAAGAGGCGATGACCTGATTTGCACCCGTCGCAACGGCGACAGCAGGGGGAATGTTGTAGAAAATCAGGAGCGGGGTGATGAGAAATCCCCCACCGACACCAAACATGCCAGACAGGAATCCCACAGCCGCTCCCATGCCGAACAGCACGAAGATATTGACCGAAATCTCGGCTATTGGCAGGTAAATACCCAAGTCTCTTCAAACCCCATTATGGTGCTCAAGCACCACGATGACAGCAATTCTTTAAGGTTTCTTGCTCGCTTGCGGGCTTTATTGGAGTTTAGACTGAGAGTTTGACTTTAATATAGGTTTAAACGCGAAACCCTTTGTCGCAATGGATTTTTTCGGGTCCTGAGGCAATTTTATCACGGCAAAGCGCTTGGAGCGTTCAGCCGTTTTTCTTCAACAGGTTTTGTACCAGATCCTTGTCGATATTGCCGGTCGGCTTCAGACCATTATCCTTCTGGAACGCCATGATCGCCTCGCGGGTTTTGGAGCCGATTCTCCCGTCAGAACCACCAGCATCATAGCCGTTCTTGTTCAAAATCAGCTGGATGTTGCGCACGGCCTTTTCCATGTCGAGCGAACCGGTCTTCACAGGCGTTTCGCGCCATTGTTCAGGAATATTCAGCGCATTGGCGTCGGCATCCATCGCCTTTGGCTTCCACAGGGCAAAGGCAGCCTTGGCACGGGCAAGCTGATCGGGAGTCATCGCGTGCGCAACATCCTCACGCTTGGAAGCAGCATCGCTATCACCGGCTTGCGCCGCGATGGCGAACCATTTGTAGCTTTCTTCCAGATTTTGCTTCATGCCAACGCCCTTCGCCGAAAGTATGGCAAGGTTGAACTGGCTATCCTTGACGCCAAGCTCGGCAGCACGCGTGAACCAGCGTGCCGCCGCTTCATTGTCCGGTGCGCCATTTGTCCCGGCGGCCAACAGTACTGCGAGATTATGCATGGCGCTGGCGTTGCCTTGATTGGCGGCAAGTTCGTACCAGTGCTTGGCCTTCGCGGCATCGCGGTCTACGCCAAGCCCTTTTTCGTAGAAGTTGCCGATCCTGTATTGAGCAGGAGCAAAACCGCGCTCTGCGGCCAGCCTGTACCACTCGGCGGCTTTGCCATAATCGCTCGCAAGGCCACGGCCATCCATGTAGCGGTCGCCAATTTCAAACAGCGCCTTGTTATCGCCAGAGACGACAGCTGTGTGAAGTTCATCCGGCAATCCATCGGTTGGGATGGCAGGGATCGCCATGGGCTCAGATGACTTCGGCGGCACGGATTGGGTCGTCATGCTGGTGTCGACCGCTTCATTGACGGTCGCCGGCATTTGTTGCTGCGCAGCAATAACGCTTTCCACGCTTACCGGCGCAGGTTGCACCGCTGCAAGTTCGCGTGCAGCTGCTACCGGAGCGGGCTTTTCCACGACCTTGGCTGGCGCGGCTTTGGACGCTGTAGCTTGAGGTGCGACAGGATGGTCCAGAAAGGTTGCCTTCAACTGCAGTCCGGCAATAGCAATCATAATGGCGCCAATGGCCAAAAGAATAGGTTTGCGCTGCCTTGCGAGAAAACTCCGCTTGGGGTGATCCTCGCCAGCCAGTTCATCGGCTGTGGATGGTGAATTTTGCTGATTCTCCATTTCCGATGCCGCAGCCTGTGCTGCGCGGCGTGCGGCGGCAATGAAATCCGCCTTGCCGTTGCCGGATCCAGCCAGTTGCATCTCGCGCCGATCTTCGCGCACACGCTTGAGAATGGAATTCAGATCAGGCATGCCGGAACCCGGCTCAAGCGGACGATTAAGCAGGCTTGGATCGATATCCAGCTTCAAATCGGGTTCATCGCGCCCCATGTCGGTTTCTGGGTCTTGTGCCGGAGCTTGTTTGCTACGGCTCTTCAGACCGCGGGTCAGACCTCCAAATATCGATGTCTTTGCATTCGGCTCAGGGTCAGCCATCTCGCTATTGTAAGCGGCTGCTGCTTCGGGAGAGATTTCTTCGGACTTGGAGAACGTCGGAGTTGCAAAAGCAGGTTCGGTTATCGTCGGTTCATTTGTTACGGTATCCTGAACATGACGATAGACTGGAACAGGTCCGCTTTCCAAAGATGCCAGACGATCAACGATCTTCAACAGCGTGTCGTGGATCGCTTCAAATGTCTTTGTATTCCGGTCTTCCGACTTGCGGGCAAGACTTTCAAGAGTCTTCAGGTCGCCAGCAAGTTCGCGTGCAACCGCGCTATCATGGACATTCGTCACGCCAGAAATATTGCGGACAGCTTCAACGGCAGCATTACGCGCGGTTTCGACAATAAAATCCCGGTTGGCGGCGATTGATTCCTCAATTGCTTCCAGACGGGGAGGAATGGCGGCCATTTCAGCGTAGTGATCATTGGACTTGGCTAAATGCTCTGCAAGACCCGCAATCTGCAATTCGAGATTATGGATAGCGTCGGAAGTCTTATTATTTTGCGGAGCGCTTTCCCAAATGAAGCGGGCCATATCATCGAAGCGCGATTCAATACTGTCTGACAGTCGGATACCGCTATGCTCGCTCATCTGGTGGTGATCGTCGAGCCGCTGCGTAAGCTCTGCAAATCGCTGATCGATCGTGGCACTGAAGAGGGGATCAATCGCAGACTGCTGCGGCATGGCTTCGAGCTTTTCGATGACCTGCAGTACCCGATCTTCAAGATCGCGGAAATCCGAAATGCTGATGGCGGCAGGCGCATTCTGCAAATGACGCGCTACGGCGGCAAGATGTTCGGAAAGCGCATCAATGTTGATAGCGGGGCGCTTGGCCTGTTCGGCGAGATGGTCAACACGCTGTGCCAGTTCGCCCATGCGTTGCAGTATGACATCAGAAGTGCGATCTGGCGTTGTTGCTTGCACGCTGCTTGCCAATGATGCGATGCGCGCTTCCAGGCGTTCAAAAGCATCGGCTTCGGCAAAGCGTGCTGGCGTCTGGTGGGAGGTCGCAACGAGCGCCCGACTTATTTCGTCGAGGCGATCATCGATCTGCTGCATATAGCGGACTGGCATTGAAGCATTGTGTTGAGGTGCGTCATTGCGGCCAAGTTTGGCTACTGCCTGCTTCAATTCGTTAAGGTCGCCCCGCAGCATGGAAATCGCTGCCGGATCGTTGTCCAACTGCTTATTGTTAAAATGGTTGGCAGGTGCCGATGACTGCTGCAGCCGATTTAGCGTCGTATTGTGCAGGATCGAATTATTGGATGTTTCAGCATCATCGCGCATTTCCGTACGCAACTGCTTTAATTGCGCGGCTATGGCAGAAAGGTCATGCTTGCCATTTTGCAGCGGGCTTGCAGGCGCAACCTCACGGCGGGATGGTGATGCCAATCCGGCGCGCGAAGCCAATGCAGCAAAGCGATCAGCAATATCACTGCCGTCCTGCTCGTTTTCCGGCGCTTTGGGCCGCATGGCATTGCGCAACTGGCTTTCGAGTGCTTCGAGCGTGCGATTGAGATTGTCCAGCGACGTGGCATCGCGGCGGGCGCGATTGACATTGACCTGTTCCATCAGTGACCTCTGGTTCGTCATGAACGTCTGCTGCTCAAATTAACTCGCCAGTTGCCTGGCAATTTATACTGTGGATGCTCGAAGGAAAGCCGAGGCCGCGTTGCGCGTCGGGGCCAATCCGGAGAGCCGGGGCCCATGCCCCATGCGTTCCGACAAGCCGTGAAAAACAAATCACTTATAGACACGGTTCACCGTCGCGTTGACATTGGCGAAACGTGGTAAACAAGTGGTTAAGACCCCGGTTAAAGCGCTAAAATAACGACTAATTTAGTGGCAGTGATCTGATACAACGCGCGAAAGCTCAGATAACCGATTGCAGTCTGCATCCTGCGGAGAAATATTGAATGATACATCGCTGTTTATTGCTGCTGCTGGTCGCGGTATTTGCCCATATTGCATCAGCGGTCGCCTTTGCAGATGAATTGTCCATTCGCACCAACCAACTTGGCTATTTGCCGGATGGACCAAAGCTGGCGACGATTATATCGCCGTCAGATGCGCCTTTGGAATTTCAGCTTGTGGATGCTGAAAATGTATCGGTGTTGAAGGGCAGGACGAGGCCTATGGGTTTCGACGCGATGGCGGGACTGAAAACCCATCTGGCGGATTTCACAAATTATCGTAAGACAGGCGTAGGCTATCATCTGGTCGTGGGCGAAAGCACGAGCCCGGTTTTTTCCATCGAAGCCAATATCTATGATCGGTTGAGTGTGGATGCGCAGTCCTGGTTTTATCTGGCCCGAAGCGGCACAGAAATCAGAAAGGATATTGCCGGATCACTCTATGCGCGCCCCGCAGGACATCTGGGCATTGCACCGAACCTGGGCGACACATCTGTTCCATGTCTTGATCGCGACGCCGCTGCAAAGTTTTATGCCGAATTAAAATGGGACTGCAGCTACGAGCTCGACGTGACGGGTGGCTGGTATGATGCAGGCGACCAAGGCAAGTATGTCGTGAATGGTGGTATCGCTGTTTCCCAGCTTTTGGACACAGTCGAGCGGGGAAAGCTTTTTGCCAGCAATGCCGAAAAAGTCCTGAGCGACAGGCGGTCACGTTTGCCGGAGCAGGGCAATGGCGTGCCGGACATTCTCGATGAGGCGCGGTGGGAATTGGAATTCATGCTGAAAATGGTGGTTCCGCATGAGGAGCCATTGGCTGGCATGGTTCATCATAAGGTTCATGATACAAGTTGGACCGGTGTGCCCATGCTGCCTCATAATGATCCGCAACCGCGCGCACTTTATGCTCCTTCCACGGCAGCCACTCTGAATCTGGCGGCCGTCGCAGCCCAGGGTTCCCGCGTGTTCAAGAATTACGACGAAACATTTTCAACACGGCTTTTGACCTCGGCAAAACAGGCATGGTCTGCCGCACAAGCCCATCCTGATATTATTGCGCCATGGGCAAATTTCCACGGCGGTGGCGCCTATGGCGATGATGATGTCAGTGACGAATTCTATTGGGCCGCCGCTGAACTTTATCTTGCGACGGGCGATACGATCTATCTTTCCGCAATCAAAAGCTCGCCGCACTGGCGTGGTGACGTATTCAGCCGGGGCGGGCATGGTGCCTTCGACTGGGCGAATGTTGCCGGGCTTGCTCGTTTGCACCTCGCTCTTTACGCAAGCAAGCTGCTGGGAAGGGAGGACTGGGATGACGCTAGAACCTCTGTAATTGACGCTGCCGTGGATTTTATTGAACTCCAGAAGAAAGAGCCATTCGGACAAATATATCATCCCGACAATGGCCGATATGATTGGGGGAGCAATCATTCCATCCTGCAGAATATGATCGTCGTGTCCGCTGCTTACGATTTGAGCGATAAGCAGGAATATCTCGATAGCGTTCGCGAAAGCATGGATTATCTTCTGGGCCGCAATGCCATGAACATTTCTTATATTACAGGATACGGCACGATTTTTTCAAAGAATCAGCATAGCCGCTGGTTTGCTCACCAAATTGATTCCGACCTGCCTAATCCGCCGCCGGGTTCTCTTGCGGGAGGCGCAAACTCGTCGCTTGTTGATGATATTTCCAAGGAGAAGCTTGCTGGCTGCGCTCCCCAGCGATGCTATCTTGACGATATTGAAGCCTATGGCTCCAACGAGATTACGATCAACTGGAATGCCCCTCTGGTCTACATTGCCAATTTTCTCGACAATACACGCACGAAGTGATCCGTATTTCTGATCTTGCATTGTTCATTTCAAATCATGATGTACATGCTCTGCCGTTTCAAAAAAGCCAGTGCCTGCAAATTTTGACGTTTACGGAAACGTCAAAATTTGCTAAGAAGTACGAAATATTGGCAGCACGGATGCTCTGCGTGCTGTTTTTACTCGTTTTTGTTTTGGAGGAAGCTTATGCCGAGTTACCGCGCGCCCGTTGAAGACACGCTTTTTGTTCTCAATGATGTTCTGGGTTTTGAGCGTTACAATAATCTTGAAGGATTTGCAGATGCGTCGCCGGATATCGTTGACGCAATCCTCGGCGAAGGCGCAAAGCTTGCGGAAAACACCCTGTTCCCAATTAATCAATCGGGCGACCGGGAAGGCTGTGTACGCAATGCCGATGGTTCGGTAACAACGCCGAAAGGCTTCAAACAGGCATTTGATCAGTATCGCGAAGGTGGTTGGGTCGGATTGGCTGTACCCCAGGAGTTCGGTGGGCAGGGCCTACCATACGCGCTCCATGTGGCGGTTGGTGAATATATGGCTTCTGCCAATATGGCGCTGGTCATGTATCCGGGACTTACGCAAGGGGCTATTGCCGCAATCCTTACGCACGGAACGGATGAGCAAAAGCAAGCCTATCTGCCAAAGATGGTTGACGGCACCTGGACCGGTACCATGAACCTGACAGAACCGCATTGCGGCACTGATCTTGGACTGTTGCGCACAAAAGCTGTTCCAAATGGCGATGGTTCTTACAAGATTTCAGGACAGAAAATATTCATTTCCGCTGGCGAGCACGATATGGCGGAGAATATTGTCCATCTGGTACTCGCTCGCATTGAAGGCGCGCCAGAGGGCGTAAAGGGCATATCCCTATTCATTGTCCCCAAGTTCAATCTCGACGATAATGGCAATCCGGGAACCCGCAATAGCGTCTCCTGTGGTTCCATCGAAGAGAAAATGGGAATTCACGCCAATTCGACGTGCGTGATGAACTATGATGAAGCCAAGGGCTTCTTGATCGGCGGCGAGAACAAGGGCCTGCGCGCCATGTTCACCATGATGAACGAAGCTCGGCTTGGTGTTGCCTTGCAGGGCCTTTCAATTGGCGAGATCGCTTATCAGAACGCCGCCATTTATGCGCGTGAGCGTATTCAGGGCCGCTCTCTGACAGGTCCAAAAGCGCCGGATAAAAAGGCTGATCCACTTATCGTTCATCCTGATGTGCGCCGCATCCTTATGACGATCAAGTCGTTCAACGAGGCAGGGCGGGCCTTCATTCTCTGGTCTGCATTGAAATCCGATGTTGCACATCGTTCCGCAGACGAAGCGGAAAAGCAGTTGGCCGACGATATTCTCAGCCTGATGACCCCTGTGCTCAAAGGCGTTCTGACGGACAAGGGTTTTGAGCATGCCGTCATGGCACAGCAGGTTTTTGGTGGCCATGGCTATATTGAAGAGCACGGAATGAGCCAATATGTCCGCGATGCGCGCATTGCCATGATCTATGAAGGCGCAAGCGGTGTTCAAGCCTTGGATTTGGTCGGACGCAAGCTTGGCGCCAATGGCGGCCGCGCTATCATGGCTTTCTTTAAGGAGGTCGGCGACTTCTGCGAAGAAAATCGTGGTGACGAGAAGCTTGCCTTCTACACCAAGCATTTGAAAAAAGGTCTCAATGACCTGCAGGCAGCGGCCATGTGGCTGATGCAAAATGGCATGGCCAATCCGGACAATGCCGGAGCGGCATCCACCGATTTCATGCATCTCTTTGGCTTGGTGTCGCTGGGTTATATGTGGGCGCAGATGGCCAAGGCGGCAAATGCAAAATTGGATGATGGCGCAGAAAACAAAGCGTTTTACGAAACCAAGCTGATCACGGGCAAGTATTTCATGGAACGCGTAATGCCTGAGACCTCTGCCCATCTGGCACGTATCCAGACTGGAGCCGATACAATGATGGCGCTTGCGGCAGAAGCATTCTAAGCTGATGCAACGCAGCCACGGGCCGCGGTCGCGCGGCCTGCTTTAACAAATCTCGGGAGGATTGTCATGGGTGTGCGACCAGAAGACGTGTTGGGTGTTCCAAGGCCTGAATGGAAAACTGACGACGTCGTCATGCTGCAAGAAATGGCCGCAAAATTCCTTGAGGCCGAGGTCCTGCCGCATTATGACCGCTTTGAAAAGCAGGAAATTTTTGACCGTTCCGTATGGGAACTGGCAGGCCAAAACGGGCTTCTCTGCGCCTCTATGCCAGAGGAATATGGTGGTTCTGGCGGTACCTACGCCCATGAAAGCGCCATTCTCGAAGCGATCAGCCATGTCGGTGTCGATGGCTTTGGCATTGCCCTGCACAATTCCATCGTAGCACCCTATATCCTGCATTATGGCTCAGAAGAGCAAAAGCAGAGATGGTTGCCAAAAATGGCAACTGGCGAATTGATCGGCGCTATTGCCATGACTGAGCCCGGTGCAGGTTCCGATCTGCAAGGCGTTAAGACCAGCGCGAAGAAAGATGGCAATCACTATGTCATCAATGGTTCAAAGACCTTTATTACCAATGGTCAATTGGCAAATCTGGTCATTGTTGTCGCCAAGACTGATCCGGCTCAGGGCGCCAAAGGTACCTCGTTGCTGATTGTTGAGACTGACGGGCAGGAGGGTTTTGAGCGTGGCCGTAACCTCGATAAGGTCGGGTTGAAATCCAATGATACATCCGAGCTGTTCTTCAACGAGGTGCGGGTACCGACATCTAATCTTTTGGGCACCGAAGAAGGACAGGGATTTGTCCAGCTAATGCAGCAATTGCCGCAGGAACGGTTGCAAATTGGCGGTACTGCCATTGCCATGGCGGAACGCGCCATTGCAATTACCAGTGACTATGTGAAGGAGCGTAAAGCCTTCGGCAAGGCTGTGATCGAGTTCCAGAACACCCAGTTCAAGCTGGCGGAATTAAAAACCGAAGCAACGATAGGCCGGGTGTTCTACAATCATTGTGTTGAGCGGCATGTAAATGGTGGGCTTGATCCGGTGACAGCCTCCATGGCCAAATATTGGCTGACAGACCTGCAAAACAAGGTCGTGGATGAGTGCCTCCAGCTACATGGTGGCTATGGCTATATGAATGAATATCCAATCGCCCGCATGTTCCGTGACGCTCGCGTCCAGCGGATTTATGGCGGCACCAACGAAATCATGAAGCTTTTGATCGCCCGCAGCCTTTGAGCCTGCGGTAGCAACAGGGAGTATATTATGGCCGACGCATATATTTACGATCACGTCCGCACACCGCGTGGCAAGGGCAAGAAAGATGGCAGCCTGCATGAGGTTCCTGCCGTTCGCCTTGGTGCGCATGTTCTCGAAGCCTTGCGTGACCGCAATGGGTTGGACACTGGCCTGGTCGACGATATCATTTATGGCTGTGTCGATCCGGTCGGCGAAGCTGGCGCTGTTATCCCTCGCTCTTCCGCTTTTGAAGCCGGGTATGATTTCAAAGCTCCAGGCATGCAGATATCGCGTTTCTGCGCTTCCGGCCTCGATGCAGTAAATTTTGCTGCGGCCAAGATTGTGCAAGGCGCAGATGATATCGTTATCGCTGGCGGCGTTGAATCCATGTCACGCGTCGGAATGGGCATGTCCGGCGGTGCCTGGTATATGGATCCGTCAGTCGGCTTGCCGGGCTATTTTATGCCTCAGGGCGTCTCGGCCGATCTTATCGCCACGAAATATGGTTTCACCCGCGATGATGTCGATGCATACGCTGTCGAGAGTCAGAAGCGTGCGGGCGAAGCCTGGAAGAAGGGTTATTTCAAGAATTCCGTCCTGACCATCAAGGATGTCAACGGTCTGACAATCCTGGACCATGACGAGCATATGCGTCCAACAACAGATATGCAGGCTTTGGCATCGCTCAATCCTTCCTTTGTCATGCCCGGCGAAATGGGCGGTTTTAATGCTGTCGGCATTCAGGCCCATCCGGAAGTTGAAACTATCAATCACGTGCATCATGCCGGTAATTCATCCGGTATTGTTGATGGTGCCGCCGGTGTTCTTCTTGGCTCCAAGAGTGCTGGTAAGGCGCTATCGGCCAAACCGCGTGCCCGCATCCGAGCATTTGCCAATATAGGTTCTGATCCGGCTCTGATGTTGACTGGTCCTGTCGATGTGACAGAGAAGTTGTTGAAGCGCGCCAAGATGAAAATCTCGGACATCGATCTGTTTGAGCTCAACGAAGCCTTTGCCGCTGTCGTTCTGCGTTACATGCAGGCATTCGACATTCCGCGTGACAAGATTAACGTCAATGGTGGCGCGATTGCCATGGGCCATCCACTCGGCGCAACAGGCGCAATGATCCTTGGCACGGTTCTTGACGAACTTGAGCGCCGCGATCTGAATATCGCGCTGGTAACCCTATGCATTGGCGCTGGTATGGGCACTGCAACCATCATCGAACGCGTTTGAGGAGAGAGAATATGACTTATACAAACTTCAAATTCGACGTCGATGCAGATGGTATTGCTCTCGTCACATGGGACATGCCCGACAAATCCATGAACGTCTTCACAGAAGAGGTCATGAAGGAACTGGATGCCATCGTCGACAAGGTTGCAGGTGATGCTGCGATCAAGGGCGCTGTGATAACATCCGGCAAAGATACGTTCTCTGGCGGCGCGGATTTGACCATGCTCAAGCGCATGTTCCAGCTCTTTCAGGACGAGAAAGCAAAAGATCCTCAAAAAGCAGTAGAGCTGCTTTTCGAAACGACAGGCAAAATGGGTAGCCTGTTCCGCAAACTCGAAACATCGGGCAAGCCCTGGGTTTCGGCGATCAATGGCACTTGCATGGGCGGTGCTTTTGAAATGTCGCTCGCTTGCCATGGCCGCGTGGTTTCTGACGATCCTTCGGTTAAAATGGCTTTGCCTGAAGTCAAGGTCGGTATTTTCCCCGGTGCCGGCGGAACGCAGCGCGTCCCGCGCCTGACCAATCAGCAAGATGCCTTGCAGATGATGACAACTGGTTCAAGCCTGACTGCATCGCGCGCCAAGGCTATGGGATTGGTGCATGAAATTGCTCCGGCCAAGAAACTGGTCGAAGCTGCCAAGAAGATGATCAAGGATGGCTTGAAGCCGGTGCAGCCTTGGGACGAAAAGGGTTTCAAACTGCCAGGTGGGGCAATCTATTCTGCCGCCGGTGCTAATCTGTGGCCAGCTGCCACGGCTATTTTGCGCCGTGAAACCTATGGCAATTATCCAGGTGCCGCATCGATCCTGAAATCGGTCTATGAAGGTCTGCTCGTCCCCTTCGATACAGCTCTCAAGATCGAACAGCGCTACTTCACGAAAATTTTGCAGACCACTGAAGCAAGCATGATGATCCGCTCGCTGTTCATCTCCCTGCAGGAATTGAACAAGGGCGCGCGCCGTCCTGACGATGTGAAGCCCACGAAATTCAAGAAGGTCGGCGTTGTCGGCGCTGGTTTCATGGGGGCAAGTATTGCCTATGTTACCGCGAAAGCCGGCATTCCTGTCGTTCTTATCGACCAAAGCGTTGAAGCCGCGGAGAAGGGTAAGGCTCACTCTGCTGATCTGATTACCAAGGAAGTACAGAAGGGCAAAGCGACTGCTCAGGATAAAGAGGCGCTTCTCGACCTGATCACCACCTCGTCGGACTATGCCGATCTTGATGGTGCTGACCTTGTTATCGAAGCGGTGTTTGAAGATCGTGAAGTGAAACGGGTCGTGACGGAAAAGGCCGAGGCCGTGCTTAAACCTGGCGCTGTTTTCGCGTCAAACACTTCGACGCTTCCCATTACTGGTCTAGCAAAAGTTTCTGTCCGGCCAAAAAACTTTATCGGCATTCATTTCTTCTCGCCCGTCGACAAGATGATGCTGGTGGAGGTCATTATGGGCAAGAAAACCTCCGAAAAGGCGCTTGCCGTGGCGCTCGATTATGTGCGCGCTATCAAGAAGACGCCCATTGTCGTCAACGATACCCGTGGGTTCTACGTCAATCGCTGCGTCCTGCGGTACATGTCAGAGTCCTACAACATGCTGATTGAGGGCGTTCCTCCGGCAATGATCGAGAATGCCGCTCGCATGGCAGGGATGCCCGTTGGCCCATTGGCTCTCGGCGATGAAACGGCAATCGATCTTGCTCAGAAAATCCTGAAGGCGACGCTTGCTGATCTTGGCCCCAAGGCGGTCGACCCGCGTCACGTAGAGCTGATCAATACGCTGGTTGATAAATATGATCGTCGTGGCCGCAAAAATGGCAAGGGCTTCTACGACTATCCTGCCAAGCCTGCGAAAAAACATTTGTGGCCGGAGTTGAAGACACTCTATCCGCAACAGGATGCCGATAAGATCGACGTTGAAGTGCTTAAACAGCGTTTCCTTGTAACGATCGCTCTGGAAGCGGCACGCGTGATGGAGGAGGGGATCGTTACCGATCCGCGCGAGGCAGATGTTGGCTCCATTTTGGCCTTCGGCTTTGCTCCTTATACGGGTGGAACGTTGTCATATATTGACGGTATCGGCGCAGCGAAGTTCGTTGAGATCGCCAAGGGGCTGCAGCGGAAATATGGAGCGCAATTCAAAGCTCCAAAGCTCTTGCTCGATATGGCCGAAAAGGGCGATACGTTTTACGAGCGCTTCAATCCCTATCCTGCGGCAAAGACAAAGAAAGCCGCTTAGTATCAAGGCGGGGACCGTTTGAACGGTTCCCGCCTTTTCTAGAATAATAAAATAATGGCGGTTTGAATAAGCGGAATAAGAAAGTTTTCCGTAATTTCTCTCGACTTTTGTTAAGATGCCGCTTAAAATCATGTTCAAGGTATTTTTTCCTTTTACTTGGATATGTCCATGTTTTCACATGACCGCATATGGGCGGCCATCGATGCGCTGGCTCAACGTCATTCTCTTTCCGTGTCCGGGTTGGCGAAGCGTGCCGGCCTTGACCCAACGACATTCAACAAATCCAAGCGATATGCTGCGGATGGCCGCGCGCGTTGGCCCTCAACCGAGTCACTGGCAAAGATCATGGAAGCAACTGGCGCTTCTCTGGATGAGTTCATGACGCTAGTGCACGGAAAAGCATTCAATGCTGCTGGCGCAGCGATGCGATCCATCCCGCTTCTGGGTTTCGCGCAAGCTGGTGCAGGCGGATTTTTCGACGATGGCGGCTTTCCTGTCGGCCAGGGATGGGATGTTGTGGAGTTTCCTATCGGACCGGACGATGCGGTCTATGCGCTTGAAGTGTCGGGAGATTCAATGCTGCCTCTTTACCGGGATGGCGATACAATTATCGTGGCGCCCGGCGCAGCTATAAGGCGGGGTGACCGTGTGGTTGTTCGAACCAAGGACGGCGAAGTCATGGCAAAAATTCTTTCACGTCAGACGCCTCGGACAATAGAACTACAGTCAATGAATCCCGAACATGCAAACAGGACTTTTGACGCAGCCCATATTGATTGGATTGCGCGTATCCTTTGGGCGAGCCAATAGGAATTCGCACTCATGCGCCAGATACCGCTCTATGTCCTGACCAGTCTGGTCGCGCTGGCTCTAGCTTATTCCTTCATTGCACCCTTCCATGGAGCGCTTGAGTCAACCATTGCGTCGGATCAGGAAGTGAGTGCTGCTGTCGAGGATTTTGAGCTGCCGGCCGAAATGCAGAGCGGAGCTTCGCCAGAGCAGGATCAACCAGCCCCACAAGAAGAGGCTCAATCAACCATTGATCAGCTTCCTCTGCGTCAGGTGGATCCGGATGATGGCACTGCTCCCACGAAGGTGGGACCATTGGAGCGCATAGCTCCCCGCCAGCCTTTAAGCGATATCGGTCAGGCTACGCCTCCTGCTCCACCCCCCGCAGCTGTGGCAGTGGACGATACCGCAAAACCGGCCTTGCTTTACCGGCCTGTCGCGACAAGTGCAGGCGACATCGAAGTATCCGGATACAAGATTTCACTTAGGGGGATAAATGCGCCGGCTATTGAAGAAACCTGCAATGCCGATGGCGTTGATTGGCCCTGTGGGATGGCTGCGCGCACTGCCTTGCGCAATTGGCTGCGCTCACGCGCAATCGAGTGCAACGTACCGGGGCAGCCCTCGGATGAACTGATTGCAACTGAATGCAAGCTGGGAAGTATGGATATTGCCGATTGGCTCGTGTCAAATGGCTGGGCGCGTGCCCAAGACGGTACGCCTGCGGTTGAGATGATGAAAAAAGCCCAGGAGCAAAAGCTTGGTATGTTCGGCAGTGCGCCGCCATCCTTACCAACGGACACGGAACTGCCGCTGCCTCAGCCGACAGAAACACCCGAGATCATTGAAAATCCCGTCGCACCCCCGCCACTTACCTCTCCCGACGCTCCGTTTCCACCCGCCCCACAGTAATGTCTCAAGGCAGGTGGCATACGGCTTCGATATTGTGCCCGTCGGCATCACGAATGAACGCCGCGTAATAGTTTGGATGGTAGTGAAGCCGTAACCCGGGTTGCCCATTGTCACTGCCGCCTGCTGTTAATCCCGCTTTGTGGAAAGCATCGACAATATCGCGGCTGTTCACTCTAAAGGCCACGTGGAGGGGCGGCTTGTTCGGTGTGCCGCTGATCACCCAAAAATCAGGTTTACCATTTTCGCCGAAACCGGCGACGTCGGCATGGCCGGTGATCGAAGCCGGGATTTCGGTAATCAACGTGTATCCGATTGTAGCCAGCGTATTGGCGTAGAACTTTTTACTCTGCTCGAAATCGCTGACGATTATCCCGGTATGGTCAATCATTCACGTCTCCAAATGAACTCCGATCAGAGTAACTCACCAGCCAGCGCTTTAGCAATCAAAGCACGTGTTTCCTCGATACCATATAATGCCACGAATGAACCAAAACGTGGCCCGCGTTCCTGACCGATTAGAACTTCATAGAGCATCTGGAAGAACGATACGGCGACGCCGGGGCCACCCTCCGGGCTTTTCTTGGTGTGATCCTGATAACGCTCTATTGCACGCGCAACATCCAGAATTGCATTCTGTATGGTATTGCCATCGGCACCGGTCGGCAATGTCGACAATTTTTCCGACATTTCTTGCAGCGCGACCCGCTCTACCTCATCGGGCATGCGGAACTTCTTGGTGGGTTTGACGAAATCGTTGAAGTACCGAATGGCGTAGGTCACCAATGCGTCGAGCTCTGGGTTTTTCTCCGGCGTAACACCTGCGGCGTGGCGCGAAATAAATCCCCAAAGAACGCTGCTGCTATCCGCATTGGATGCGCTGACGAGATTGAGCAACAGGGCAAAGGGCACAGGCATTTCCACGGTTGGCGGATTACCGCTGTGCAGGTGCCAAACCGGATTATTCAGCCGGTCTTTCCATGATTGCCGCTCATAGGCCGAAAGATACGTGAAATACTCGTCTACAGCCTTGGGAATAACATCAAAATACAAGCGCTTTGCGGTGCGCGGCTTCTGGAACATGTACAGCCCCAGACTTTCAGTCGGAGCATAGGACAGCCACTCATCGATGCTGAGGCCATTTCCCTTGGACTTGGAAATCTTCTGCCCGATATCATCGAGGAACAATTCGTAGACGAAGTGCTCGGGCGCGCGTCCGCCCAGTATCTCGCAAATACGATCATAGATAATCGCATTTGTTTGATGATCCTTGCCGAACATCTCAAAATCAACACCAAGGGCTGCCCAACGCATGCCGAAATCCGGCTTCCATTGCAGCTTGACGTTGCCCCCCGTTACGGAAAGGGTCGTTTCCTCACCATTTTCATCGTCAAAGGTTATCGTGCCGTTCTTCGCGTCGACCTTCTTCATCGGCACATAGAGAACCCGCCCGCTTGTTGGCGAAATTGGCAGGAATGGGCTGTAAGTTGCCTGACGCTCTTCACCAAGTGTCGGCAACATGACCTTCATTATGTCATCATAGCGTTCGACGGCGCGCAGCAAGACCTCATCAAAGCGGCCATCCTTGTAATATTCAGTTGCGCTGGCAAATTCGTAATCGAAGCCGAACGTATCGAGAAACCGGCACAGCATGACGTTGTTATGGTCAGCGAAGCTCTTATAGTCACCGCCATAGGGATTAGGGACCGATGACAGCGGCTTATGCAGGTGAGGTTGCAGCATTGACGGGTCCGGCACATTGTCCGGTATCTTGCGCATACCATCCATATCGTCGGAGAAGCACAAAAGTTTCGTTTTCACGGTGTCATTGGTCAAAACCCGGAAGGCATGCCGCACCATAGTAGTGCGAGCAACTTCACCGAATGTGCCGATATGCGGCAAGCCGGAAGGGCCGTAACCAGTTTCGAAAAGAACCGTCTCTGGATATCCGGTCTTCTGGTAGCGTTTGACAATCTTCTGCGCCTCTTCGAAGGGCCAAGCTTTGGCCTCTGCTGCCGCCGCGATCAATTCGGGGGTCAGTTCGATATGGGTGTTTGGGCGCGAAGTCATTCGTTTATCCTGTATTGCTGCTATATTGTGGAGCGGGCGGACACTATGGCGGCAGATATCCCGCGTCAATCGCATGTGTCCCTGCAGCGCCCGGTCAGAATTGATTTTTTACGCTTATAGGGTGCCGTTAATAAAAATCGACGGGGAAATACCGCAAATACAGCTCCGATATCGTACCCTTTGCTTCCATTGACTTCAGGGCAAAATTGAAGCCTTCGGCAAGGTCATTGTTTTGAAGCGTTGTAGCAATCATCAATCCGTCGCCGAGAAATTGCGGGGCGGTATAGGGGCGTCCTGCAAAGACACAGCAGTTTGCAGCATCGGTGCTGCCGATCCAGAATGACAAATCTGAACCATCACCAAATACGGCATCAATCTTTTTTGCTTTAAGATCCTTGAGCATAAGATCGCGTGTGGGATAGCCAATCCAATGAGCTTTTGGAAAGTAATCTGCGAATATCGCCTGGTGCACGGAGTCTGAAATCACGCCGACATTCTTGCTTTCCAATACTTTGTCGATTGGGTCGCTCAATTGATTGTCTCTTAATGTCACAAAGCGCGCCACCAAGCGTATATATGGTGCCGTAAAGGCATATTTTTGCCTAAGCGCAGCCGTAGGCCTTAATCCGGCAAGTATGGCTTCCGCCTCACCGCTCTCCAGAGCTGTCTGCAGTTCGTTCCATGGCCGCGCTTCTATTTGACAGATCGCTGTAACATCAAGCTCGGCGCATATCGCCCGCGCCAGATCAATATTGAAACCCGATATGCGGCCGGTATTGTCAATGAAATTAAATGGCGGGTAGTCGACGGTTGTAACAAAACGGATGCGCTTGACCGCCGTCAGATCAGGTTTGGACACCCGCTCGCGTCCGTCCCAATAATGGGGAAAATCCCCGGCATAAGCCGTCTGCGCTATCGTTAGCAGAAGAAGCCCCAACACAAAGGTGACGATAGATCGAAAATACATGAGGTCTCGGAACGCACTGATTTGCACAGAGGCTAGCGCATAAGGCGGAAAACCGAAACCGCTATTTGAACGCATAGGTTTATATAATTGCGCGGACTGCACGCAGCAGTGTTGTATATAGACTAAAATACTATTGACCCGCGTATATATTGAACAATTATAGTGATTTATTGTATAGTTGCTTTATAAAAAGCAATAATTACTTATAATTGTAGGTATATTCCGATGCAACCAAAAGACGATTATTCTCGTATCTATGTGTGGGCACGGAATGAGCCTTTTGCGATATTGAGTTTGCGATGACGGAGCGCCGTCTGGAGCCATCCATTGCAGCACGGCTTTGTTATGCGGGCCTGCCAAAAACCGCCTTGGTAGAGGCATTCACGCGGTATCGTCAAAACGGCACGTCATTTATCGAGGAACTTTACGCGGTAAATGGCATAGACCATTTGCTGCTCACGCAATGTCTCGCAGAGGAAGCAGGCCTGGTCTTTGAGAACATAGACGATGATCTTCATATTATCTCACCAAGCGGCGCGGAATTTGTGGATATGCGCCACAGGCGGCATATCGTGGGAGTCACTGCGGATTTTACGCTGAAGATTTATACCGCACCCACGCTCTCAACCATTGCCCGGATCAAGCAGGGTCTTGTCGATAGAGGTGTTGAGGGTCCTCCCGTCAACATAATCTCCCCAGCACGCCTGACGCAGTTTTTTCTGGCAAAGCATTCGGATCATCTAGCACGCAACGCTGTTAATATGCTTGAGAATGGTCCAAGACATTCGGCTCGCACCGTGGCCGACGGTCAGCAAGGCGTTATTATCGGAATGATAATTACTGTTTGCCTGTTCCTCGCAATGCTCGCTCCGAACTCGCTTTGGCAGGCATTTCACGCTCTTTTCTCTCTGCTGTTTATGGGCTGTATTCTTTTGCGGTTTCTGGCGGGCCGCCATGCCTCCAATCAAACCGTGCAACTCATGAAGAGTACGAGCGGCAGCTTACCAAAATACACCGTTATGGTGGCGCTGTATAAGGAAGCTGAGGTGGTTCCTCAGCTTGTAGAAGCGATGAAGCAGCTTGATTGGCCGCGCTCGCGTCTTGAAGTTCTGTTCCTTTGCGAAACGGACGATTATCACACCCGCGCGGCCTTCGAAAAAGAAATGCTACCCGCCAGCTTCAAAATTATCTGCGTGCCTTGCACAGGCCCACGAACCAAGCCGAAAGCGCTTAATTATGGTCTGCAATTGGCGGAGGGCGATTACGTCGTTATCTATGATGCGGAGGATCGCCCGCATCCCGGTCAGTTGCGCGAGGCCTGGCAAAGATTTTCAGAAAGCACCGACGGGAAGCTGGCCTGTCTTCAGGCCCCGCTCGTCATTACCAATGAAAGGGACAGCTGGATCGCACGGCAATTTGCATTTGAATATGCAGCGCATTTCAGAGGGCTCTTGCCTTGGCTGGCCGATGGTCGATTTGTGGTTCCGCTCGGCGGCACATCCAACCATTTTCGTCGTGAGTGTCTGGTGGAGGTTGGAGGCTGGGATCCCTTCAATGTCACCGAAGATGCAGAGTTGGGTTCAAGGTTTGCGCGTCATGGATATCGCATCGAAATGCTCTCACTGCCCACAGCAGAGGATGCACCAATCGAAGTTGGAATATGGCTGAAACAGAGAACGCGATGGTTGAAAGGTTGGATGCAAACATGGCTGGTTGAGATGCGGCAACCCAGGGAAATGCTCCAGCGGGCTGGATTAAAGCGCTTTCTGGTTTACCATGTCCTGACGGCAGGCGTTTTGGGTTCTGCGCTGCTCTTTCCCTTCATGGTGCTTTTCGTCAGCTACATGCTGCTTATGATCACGCTTGTGAAGAGTACCGGTTTTGCGGGTCCCATCCTCATTTTTGATTTGATGAATATTGTTTCGGGTTTCCTCTCATTTCATTCCCTCGGTCGGGCGGCCCTGAAAAAAGAGAAAATGTCGGGTTGGATATTGCCGGGCTTGCCAATCTATTGGGCGCTCATATCTTTGGCAGCGTGGCGGGCGCTTTGGCAATTATATGTCGCGCCTTTTCTTTGGGAAAAGACGCCGCATCGTCCCGTCCACTCGGCAATTTCTTTCAAATAAAGTCTGGACCGTTTCCGATGATCAGGGAATCTTCATTGCCGATTACCGCCAGGTCACGATCCGCATAGGGCAGGCTCAACAAAATTCGCCGTATGACGGCAATTCGCGCACGACGTTTATCGTTTGATCGGACGATCGTCCAAGGTGCATATGCCGTATGGGTTCGCGCCAGCATGCTATCGCGTGCTTTGGTATAATCATCCCATTTTTCGGCACCGGCAATGTCGATAGGCGAAAACTTCCAGTTTTTCAGTGGACTGTGTCGGCGATCATGAAAACGTTTCAGCTGCATCGTCTGGCCAATGTCCAGCCAAAATTTGAAGAAGTGGATACCATCCGCAACGATCATGCGTTCGAAGCCGGGCGTCTCCTCCAGAAAAGACTCGTGCTGTTCGGGCGTGCAAAACCCCATAACAGGCTCCACGCCGCCACGATTATACCAGGAGCGGTCGAAGGTCACGAACTCACCCGCACTTGGGAAATGCGAAACATAGCGCTGGTAATACCATTGTGTGCGCTCGGTTTCACTCGGTTTGGGCAAGGCAACATTGCGTGCAGAACGCGGATTCATGTATTGGCGCAAGTTGAATATTGTGCCGCCTTTGCCAGCTGCATCTCTTCCCTCGAACACCGAAATCAAGCGACCGCCTGTCTTCTGAAGCCAGCTTTGCATCTTTACAAGCTCGATCTGGAGCTTCTCCAGTGTCTCCGCATACTCATCGCTGGGCATTTTTTCGGTGTAAGGAAAGCCTCCCGATGTCAGGTCTCCATCATCAATCCAGTCTGGCAATGTCGGATTGTTGATATCAAACTTACGCTTCTTGCCATCAATCTTCAGCTTGAGGGTCGCGATCTCGGGTTTGGATGATGTTGATTTCTTTTTTGAATCTTTGCCCAATGCGAGGTCCTCAATTGACATAAATCCATGTTATTGGGACAGCAGTGTGGCGTCTAGTGGTTAAAAACACTGACTGATCGGGAGGTTAGTGGATGAGTATCTGGGGGCAGGATGGTAGCGGGCTAAGGCGCCGGGCATTGGAGCGCATTATCCGTTCGCGTTTCATACTTGCCGCCGCCGCTTTCATTACCGCCTTGATACTTGGAGTAAGTGAATCCTGGTGGCTAAGTTTTGCCGTTCTGATGATCGTTCTTGTGAGCGTCGTGGTGGTATCCGCAGCATTGCCGAGGACGGAAAAACCCGTAACAGCGGATCCCGGCGATCCAGCGATATTCCACTTGTCGGGCCAGCAATTGGCGGCGCAATTACCGGACCCGCTGATAATTTTTGATCATGAGGGCACTATTCTTTACGTCAACCCGGCGGCGAGCGGCGCATTTCGCTCGGTGGAGCGCGGCGGGGTTCTCATGTTGCATTTCCGCGCGCCGGAAATGCAGTCGCTGGTTCATTCGGTCATGGCGGATGGCGTAGCACGTTCGGTGGATTATTTTGAGCGGGTGCCGGTCGAGCGCTGGTACAGCGCGACGGTTCTTTTGCTGGATCAAGCGCGAGCGGGTGATCGGCAATATCTTCTATCCTTCCGCGACCAGACAGAAGCCCGTCGGCTTGAGCGCATGCGTTCAGATTTTATCGCCAATGCCAGCCATGAGCTGCGCACGCCGCTCGCCTCGCTCTCAGGCTTCATTGAGACATTAAGAGGCCCGGCACGTAAAGACGAAGCGGCTCGCGATAATTTCCTGGAAATCATGCAAAAACAGGCCGAACGCATGGCTCGGCTGATAGACGATCTTCTGTCGCTGTCGCGCATCGAAATGAAGGCGCATATTGCTGTGAAAGATCAGGTTGATCTGGCCGCTATTCTTAATCACGTTGCCGATTCACTTCGTCCCGTTGCCTCCGATTTGGGTATTACTATCGAGCGGGATATCGATCCGGGGCCAGTCAACGTGCTTGGGGATCGTGACGAGCTCACGCAGGTGTTTCAAAATCTGCTGGAAAACGCCTGCAAATATGGACAATCCGGAAAACGTGTCATTCTGGAGCTCAAGCAGACGGGCGATATGACCAAGGTGACCGTGCAGGATTTCGGGCCGGGAATACCCGATGAACATATTCCGCGCCTTACCGAGCGATTTTACCGGATTGATGTGGAAACAAGCCGGGCGCAAAAAGGCACTGGTCTGGGACTTGCCATTGTAAAACACATTCTGACGCGGCATCGCGCGCGACTGATAATCCGCTCGCAGGTCGGAGAAGGTTCATCCTTCACGGTGGTTTTCGGTCCGCAAAAAGTGTAGCCGCCGACCTACAAAAAAGGCGCCAATTGGCGCCTTTTTTGTTTAACTCTGATACGCGGCTCAATTAGCGACGGCGACGATCCGAAGCTGGCTGATAGGCCAGACGCGAGTGGTATGTGCAATAAGGCCCGCCTTCGCCCACATCATTGCCGCAGAAATTGAAGCCAGGCAGCAATGGATCACCAACCGGCCACTTGCAGGTGCGTTCGCTAAGCTCGACCAATTCGAGTTTGCGAGAGATCGGCACCACAACATCGGTAACCGTCCGCGTAACCATGGGCACGAGATCGGTGCTGTATTCCGCCTGCAATGCGGTCGCTCCAACGCTGCGATTTACAACGCGGCTCGACATGTGACCGACGGTTGCACTGCTGCTGCGCTGGCTGCTGGATGCAGCGGTATTGACCTTCTTGCTGCGGGTCTGCGACGAGGTTGTCTTGCCGCGTCCGGACAGCTTTAGCCGGTGCACTTTGCCGATGACGGCATTGCGGCTGACGCCGCCCAGTTGTGCTGCGATCTGGCTTGCACTCAGGCCTTCGGCCCAAAGTTTCTTCAGCTGCTCTACGCGCTCATCTGTCCAGTTCATTGTTCCCTAGCTCCATATGGGGCTTTGTTTTGTACGGCTTGCGGACTGAATCCTTCCTCGCATCTGGATTGCTCCAGATTGTATCAATACTATATCTATTCAGATGACGAGGACGCCGTACGAAATCTAGCTATTTCGTTTCCCAAGCTACAATATGCGATGACTCCGTGACAAGAGTCAGGCTTGGGTTGCAGGGGTGCTTTTTTTGGTTTTCCCCAACTTGCGCGTTAAACTGTTGCAAAAATGACGTTTTACGGCTTTGTCGACAAACCAAATAATACCGGGCCGTTGAGCCCGCCGGTTGCAATCAAAATACAGCAATATTTGTGATGTAAGTCTTTTGAACTGTTTATTTGACAATTGGAAACTGAATGATGATATTGCTTTGGTGTGGCCGCCCCCAAAAATGGCATTGTGGGGCGGCTTTTTGATTTAATCATTGCCGATTTCCTTTAAGGGTCAGCAGTACGAAAAATAGGGTTATGGAGGCCCGGAAAAAATGACGGACGCAAACGCGCAACCGCTATACGACACTTTTGCTCGTGCGGATCTGCGCTTTGAGCGAGGAAACGGTGTATGGCTGACGACCGAGAGTGGCGAAAACTATCTTGATTTTGCTGCCGGTATCGCCGTGAACCTGCTTGGTCATTCGCATCCGCATCTGGTCGAAGCTCTGAAGACCCAGGCCGAAAAGCTTTGGCATTTGTCGAACCTCTATGAAATTCCCGGCCAAACCCGGCTGGGACAGCGCCTTGTCGACAATACATTTGCCGATAAGGTGTTCTTTGCGAATTCCGGTGCCGAAGCACTTGAATGCGCCATCAAGACCGCGCGCCGCTATCATTATGTAAATGGCAATCCGGAACGCTTCCACATCATCACTTTCGAGGGTGCTTTCCATGGCCGGACGCTTGCGACAATCGCCGCAGGTGGACAGGCGAAATATCTCGAAGGATTTGGTCCCAAGGTTGAAGGTTTCGACCAGGTGCCTTTTGGTGACGAGAAGGCTTTGAAAGCCGCAATTGGTCCTCAGACCGCAGCTATTCTGATCGAGCCGATCCAGGGCGAGGGCGGCGTTCGCCCGGTTCCCGATGCGGATCTGCGAGCCCTGCGCAAGCTTTGCGACGACGAGGGTATTTTGCTCATCCTGGACGAAGTGCAGTCAGGAATGGGTCGTACCGGCAAGCTTTTTGCCCACGAATGGTCAGGCATCAAGCCTGATATCATGGCTGTGGCCAAAGGTATTGGAGGCGGTTTTCCGCTGGGTGCATGTCTTGCAACAGCTGAAGCTGCAAAGGGCATGACCGCTGGCGTGCATGGCACTACCTATGGTGGCAATCCCTTGGCAATGGCCGTTGGCAATGCCGTGCTCGATATCGTTCTTGCGGATGGCTTCCTTGATCACGTGCAACAAATGGCTTTGCTGATAAAGCAGGGACTGGCTTCTATTTCCGATCGCTATCCGGATGTTATTTCCGAAGTCCGGGGGCGTGGCCTTCTTGTTGGTCTTAAAGCGGTTGTTCCGAACACGACGCTGGTACAGGCGCTGCGCGATGAACATCTTTTGACTGTGGGTGCCGGCGACAATGTTATTCGTCTTCTGCCACCATTGATTGTAAGCGAAGAAGAAATGCGCGAAGCATTGTCGAAAATCGAAGCTGCGGCAGCACGTCTTGCTCCTGCATCCAGACAGAAGATCGCGTGAGGGTAATCCAATGACAATCAAGCAGGATCTCCGTCACTTTACGGATCTTTCGGCGCTTTCATCAGGCGATCTTAGGCTTATTCTTGACGATGCGCGCGCGCGCAAGACGCGCTTGAAATCCGGCAATATTGAAAAGCCATTCGCCGGTAAGGTGTTGGCGATGATTTTCGACAAGCCATCGACCCGTACTCGCGTGTCTTTCGATGTTGGCATGCGTCAACTCGGTGGTGAAACACTTATGCTGACCGGCTCGGAAATGCAGCTAGGGCGTAGCGAAACCATTGCCGACACCGCCAAGGTTTTGTCGCGTTATGTCGATATTATCATGATGCGTACGACAACCCATGAACGGCTCATCGAGATGGCGGAAAATGCCACTGTGCCGGTTATCAATGCGCTGACCGATGATACACACCCTTGTCAGATCATGGCTGATATCATGACGTTTGAAGAGCATCGCGGCCCCGTTAAGGGCAAGACGTTTGCCTGGACAGGCGATGGCAACAATGTTCTGCATTCATTGGTCGAAGCGGCAGCGCGATTTGACTTCAATCTGAATATTGCAACGCCCGACGGCAGTGAGCCGGAGCGGAAATATCTCGATTGGGCGCGTAATGCCGGGGGCAAGATCAAGCTTACCACCGATCCTGTTGCTGCTGTTGAAGGTGTGGATTGTATTGTCACAGATACCTGGGTTTCCATGGGGCAGGAAAACCGCGCCCGTGGTCACAATGTATTCATGCCCTATCAGGTCAATGATGCGTTGATGAAGCATGCAAACCCTGATGCATTGTTCATGCATTGTCTGCCCGCGCACCGGGGCGAGGAAGTTACGGATTCTGTTATTGACGGACCGCACTCGGTGGTTTTCGATGAGGCTGAAAACCGGTTGCATGCGCAAAAGGCCATTCTCGCATGGTGTCTTGAAGGAGGGCGCCCTGGTGTCTGAATCATCAAGCTTTCCCGATGAATATGTATTTGCAGGCGATGACGCTGTAGTCCCGTTTCAGGTTCAGGGTCTGGATGCCCGCGGTCGAGCGGTCCAGCTTGGGCCTGCGCTGCATGATATATTGAGCCGCCACGATTATCCTGAGCCTGTTGCGCAACTCCTGGCTGAGGCGATTGTTCTGACTGTCCTGCTCGGCACTTCATTGAAATTTGAAGGCAAGTTCATTTTTCAATCGCAGTCAGACGGTCCCGTCGACATGCTGGTTGTTGATTTCCGCACCCCGAATTCTGTGCGTGCCTATGCACGCTATGATGAAGAACGTCTTGCTGATGCGATTGAAGCGGACGAGCTTTCCCAGGTCGAACTCATGGGCAGCGGCACGCTGGCATTGACCGTGGATCAGGGCGAGTATTCGCAGCGATATCAGGGCATTGTCGCGCTTGACGGTTCCAATCTTGAAGAAATCGCGAAAACCTACTTTCGTCAGTCGGAGCAGATTCCTACCGATTTGCGGTTGTCGGTCGCCAAGTTGATCGAGCGCGGAGAAGATGGCAAGCCTGTTGAGCAATGGCGTGCTGGCGGCTTGATTGTCCAATTCCTTCCCGAGTCTGAGTTGCGCATGCGGCAGCGTGATCTGCCTGCTGGCGATGCTCCGAATGGCGATTCTGAAGATGATGCCGAACTCTTCGAGGATGATGATTGGGCGGAAGTAAAGGCGCTGGTTTCCACGATCGAAAGCTCAGAGCTTACTGATCCGCAGGTGGGCGCGGAGCGATTGCTCTATCGCCTTTTCCACGAACGGGGCGTCCGGGTTTTCGACGCGGTTCCGGTCAATGATGATTGTTCCTGCTCTCGCGAGAAGATTGCCGGGGTTCTTTCAGGTTTCACCGCTGAAGAAATCAATGACAGTATCGAGGAAGGCAAAATCAGCGTTACCTGCGAATTTTGCTCGACACAATATGATTTCGATCCAGCAGAATTTCTGCCAAAAAACTAGGAATTCGCATTATGACAATCAGGGATAGTAACGGCGCCGAACTGACCGACGGCGATTCTGTAACCTTGATCAAGGATCTCAAAGTTAAGGGTACGTCGGAAACAATCAAGCGGGGAACCTTGGTCAAGAATATCCGCTTGAATGGCCGCGACGGTGAAATTGAGTGCAATACGAAGCAGGTAAAAGGGCTCGTGTTAAAGACAGAGTTCGTCAAGAAGGCCTGACCTGTGAGAGCCTAGGCTCGAAACTCGGCCGTCATTTCATGTGCGATCGTTACCACAATCAACAGGACGATAAAGGCGCTGACGATCAGCCACAGCGGCCATGGCCGGGTTGACTTCTTGGCCAGCAGGCCAACGATCAATCCGGGCACGGCAACGAGTGCCACGAGCTGGCTGGCGGCTTCTGCATTTGTGGTAAAGCTTGGAAGCCGAAATCCGAAAAAAAGCGCGGTAAGTCCAACCAACAAGGCAATGGCGGAGCAGCTAAGCGCCTTGATGTAAGGCGATTGGGTTCGGTTGGTTTCCTGCATCGTTTCTTCCATAATCAGTTTAATGTCCGCAATTGATCGGGAAGATCAAGCGAAAATGCTGGAATCTCTATGTTGAAACGATCTCCGCCATTGGTTTGCATGACATAGTGTCCAACCATGACGCCCGAAGCGGTCTTGAGCGGACAACCAGATGAATACTGAAAACTGTCTCCTGGATTGAGTACGGGCTGTTCTCCAATAACGCCAGCGCCGCTTACTTCTTCCACGCGGCCATGGGCATCGGTTATTTTCCAGTAACGGGAGCGCAATTGTACCGTACGCTCAGATTCATTGGCGATGGTTATACGATAGCCCCACACATAATGGTTAGCGGCCGGGTCGGATTGCTCCTCCAGATAAAACGGTTCGACACTAACCTCTATGTCGCACGTGGTGGCTTTATACATTCCTGCTCTCATCGCGTGAGCCTTCTCCATCTCATCCGGAAAGCATTACGCGCAATTGAAGTATCCGCGATCAGTACAATCATCGTGACGTATGTATTTGATATCACGGCTCAAAGCCGTGACGTCAACCTTCTCAATCTAAATCATTTGTGATCGCAGCTTGGGAGCTTCAAATGAGACAAACCGCGACGGTTTCATTCCCGGCGCGACAGCTACCCGATCAAAGAGTAGCCTTCAATGCAATGTCGAGATCTTCGATCAGGTCGTCAGCATCTTCCAGCCCGACAGACAAGCGCAATAATCCGTCGGAAATTCCGAGCTCAGCCCGCGCTTCGTCGGTAAGGTTCTTATGGGTTGTCGTCGTCGGATGCGTAACGAGGCTTTTTGAATCGCCCAGATTGTTGGAAATCAGGACAATCTCAAGAGCATTCTCAAATTTGAATGCTGCCTTTTTGCCGCCCTTTACTTCAAAGGCAAGCAAAGTGGAGCCGCCCTTCATCTGCCGGGAAATAATATCGGCTTGCGGATGGTCCGCACGCCCCGGATAGATGACTTTCGAGATCGCGGAATGGGTGGAAAGGAAGTCTGCGATTTTCGCAGCACTTTCAGTTTGCTGCCGAACACGAACGGATAGTGTTTCCAGACCCTTGAGCATCACCCATGAATTGAATGGGCTCAGGCCCGGACCAGTATGGCGGAAATATTCATGCAGGTTTTCGTCGATCCATGCCTTGTCCGAAAGGATCATGCCGCCGAGGCAACGGCCTTGTCCATCAATATGCTTGGTCGTTGAATAAACGACGATATGCGCGCCAAGTTCGAGCGGCTTCTGGAAGAGCGGTGTGGCAAACACATTGTCGACGATAAGTTTTGCGCCAACTGAATTGGCGACGTCTGCCACCGCGCTGATATCAATGACTTCAAGCGTTGGATTTGTCGGGCTCTCCAGGAACAGGACCTTTGTATTCGGCCGAATGGCATTTTGCCAATTCTCAATTTTGGAACCGTCGATCAAGGTGAAGTCCACGCCATAGCGCGGCAACAATGTCTCGATGATATACCGACACGAGCCGAACATGGCGCGGGCGGCCAGCACGTGATCACCGGCCTTGACCTGACAGATAATGGCCGCTGCGACCGCTGCCATGCCCGATGCAGTGGCGCGTGCATCTTCGGCACCCTCGAGGGCGCACATGCGCTTTTCAAACATGTCTGTCGTAGGGTTGGCATAGCGCGAATAAATGAAACCGGGTTCTTCGCCCTTGAAACGGGCTTCCGCCGCCTCCGCATTGGGATAGACAAACCCTTGCGTCAGAAACAGGGATTCGGATGTCTCGCCAAAACCGGAGCGAAGCGTTCCGGCATGAACGAGCTGAGTGGCAGGGCGGAGCGTGCGGGCAATGTTCCCGATTTTTGTATCTTCTGGCATCGTCTTCTCAATCTGCCTGATCAGGCAATAAAAAACCGGCCTTGCGTGTCTCGCAAAAAGGCCGGAACGATACCGGGCCTCTTTTAGCAAATTATTTTACGTGGCTGCAAGCCGGCCGGCCAAATCACCACGGGATAAAACTGCTTTAATCCTCTCTGGCGCTTGCGTCAACGGGGTGAAACGCTAAAGCTTTCCTCATGTTTTACGGGGTTGAACGGCTAACATGAGCAGACACCAAGCGGGCATTCTTGCCGATAACGGTATCAGGGCATTGTATCAGGCGGGGTCGCTAAAGACTGCGCGTGATTTTGACAGCGATCAAATTCAACCGGCGAGCCTGGATTTGCGGCTTGGAACCAAAGCCTATCGGGTGCGCGCCAGTTTCATGCCGGGGCCTGGCACGGCTGTCTTGTCGAAGCTGGAGCGTCTAAAGCTGCACGAGATCGACCTGAGCGAGGGCGCTGTTCTTGAAACCGGCTGTGTCTATATCGTCCCGCTTCTGGAAAGCCTCGATCTTCCGCCGGACATTTCTGCTTCAGCCAATCCGAAAAGCTCAACTGGCAGGCTCGACATTTTCACACGTGTCATAGTCGACGGTGCGCAGGAATTCGACAAGGTGCCCGCAGGGTACAAGGGGCCACTTTATCTGGAAGTCAGCCCGCGCACATTCCCTATCGTTGCAAGAGCAGGCTCCAGGCTGTCACAGATACGTTTTCGTACAGGCAGGGCGCAATTGGAAGAAGCTGAGCTGACAGCGCTCCATGCCAATGAAATATTGGTGGCTTCGGAGACGCCGAATATATCGGGCGGAGGTATAGCGCTTTCTATAGATCTGACAGGCGATGCAAACGGGCTGGTCGGTTATCGCGGCAAGCATCATACGGGCGTGGTCGATGTCGACAAGCGCGGCGCTCACGATCTGTTCGATTTTTGGGAACCAATCCATGATCGCGGTGCGCGTGAGCTCGTGCTCGATCCAGACGAGTTCTATATTCTCGTTTCCCGGGAGGCAGTGCATGTCCCCCCCCTCTATGCGGCTGAAATGACGCCCTTTGATCCTCTGGTTGGTGAGTTCCGTGTTCACTATGCAGGGTTCTTCGATCCCGGCTTTGGACATACCGCTGCCGGAGGCACAGGAAGCCGTGCTGTGCTGGAAGTGCGCAGCCATGAGGTGCCGTTCATTCTTGAACATGGGCAGATCGTTGGAAGACTGATCTACGAGCATATGCTGGAACGCCCAGCCGCGCTTTACGGTACCGACCTCGGTTCAAACTATCAGGCTCAAGGCTTGAAACTCTCCAAGCATTTCAAATAGACTTACGGTGCTAAAGCCCGGCTTGACAAAGCCGGGCTCAACCGGTCCTGATAAGGTCATGCGGGTGTAGCTCAATGGTAGAGCAGCAGCTTCCCAAGCTGAATACGAGGGTTCGATTCCCTTCACCCGCTCCAGATTGAAACCTTCAAGCCTGATAGCTCCGCCTTGATTGCAGTCTGCAAAGGCCATAAGAGTTATCGCGATGAAGAGCGAGCCCCGGAGTTAAAATGTCAGAACGCACAAACCGTTTCTTGGGAGATACGCCGGGAAGGGTATTGCTGAAACTGATAATTGTTTCGCTGGTTGTTGGCGTCGTCATGAGCGCCTTCAATTGGTCGCCGATGGATATTGTTTACGGGGTCGAAAACTTCGTCCGGCGTATCTGGAATCTCGGATTCGGGGCGATTGAAGGTTTTGCATCCTACTTGCTGCTTGGAGCAGCGGTTGTTGTTCCATGTTTCATCATCCTGCGGATTTTGAATTACCGCCGGTAAAACAAAAATTACTTGCACAGCAGCTTTAACGTGAAGCAGCCATAATTCGGCGCTACCCGCATGCGCTCGATATTCAAGGGTTGCTCATGCCAAACACCAGTTTTCAAATTTCCCGCCGCCACTTCATCGGTCTGGCTGCCGTCGGAACCTTGCTCCCGCTGGCCGCCTGTCAGACCATCGGGCCTGCCGGCAACAGTACAGGCGCTTCGGCTTCTGCGAGCGCAAACATCAATAATATTCGTAACGGCAATGGACTTTCTGGTTTGGAGAGCGATACCATTCTGGAGCGAGCAGCCGGACAACAGGCAGCCTATATGGCGAAGGCCGGGCGCATGGTTCACACCACGGGCTGGGGAAAGAGTTTCGAAGCACGGGTCAAGACCAACGAAATTCATGGTGCCGCTGCAGAGAATATTGCAATGGGGCGCATGGACATCGACCGGCTTTTCGCGATGTGGATGGCGTCCCCGCCACATCGTCGCAATATGCTGGATGCTCGTTTCAAACGCTATGGCTTGGCCTATGCCGAGGCAAAGGGTGGTAGCGGAGAGCGATACTGGGCGCTGGTTCTTGCAAGCTAAGGTAGTTGTCGCAATTACTCTGGCAAGGTTTGATGCGCGGTGGCATAGAGAAACAGCAGCTGATTCCGGTTGCAATGCCGGTGCCATAGATGATGATCGATACGCCACCTGTTCTCAGTTCAAAAACTATTCGCCCTTTTGAGGTAACGAATCGCCTCATGTTGGCCATTACCATTCCAGTAATGCTGGCATCGCTGACAACGCCATTGCTGGGGCTCGTCGATACTGCCGTGGTTGGTCAGCTTGGTGATCCACATTTGCTGGGTGGTCTTGCCATTGGGGCGTTGGTCTTCGATTTTCTGTTTTCGACCATGAACTTCCTACGCGCCGGGACGACCGGGCTGGTTGCGCAAGCCATGGGGCGGCACGACAATATTGAGCAACAGGCGGTCTTCTGGCGCGCTATCGGCATCGCGGTTGTTGCGGGACTCGTCTTTATAGCGGCAACGCCACTTATCCTCAGTGCTACGATCAGCTTCATGAATCCGGGTAAGGCAATCGCCGATGCCATATCGACATATGTATCGATCCGGTTGCTTTCCTCGCCCATGGCGCTTGGCAATTTTGTGGTGCTCGGCCTCCTTTTGGGGCAAGGCAAGGCGATGCAGGGTCTTTATCTTCAATTCCTGCTGAACGGCATCAATGTCGTCATGACGATCTGGCTCGGACTTGTTATGGGATGGGGCGTTGTGGGTATTGCATGGGGCACAGTGCTTGGCGAAACCGCCGCGCTTCTTGTCGGGCTCGCCCTCGTTTACAGGCAGTTTCGTGCTGTAACCAATCCATCCCGCGCGCGCATTCTGGATATGCACGAAATACGCAGGATGTTTACCGTCAATCGCGATATCATGTTGCGTTCGTTCTTCCTGTTGATCGCCTATACCTATTTCACGCGCGCAGGGACGGAAGCAGGCGCTGTAACGCTTGCAACCAATGCTGTCCTGATGAATTTCCTGCTGATCTCTGGCAATTTGATCGACGGCGTTACCACTGCCGCAGAACAGATTGCCGGGCGAGCCGTGGGTGCGCATTATCGCCCGGCATTTGACCGTGGTATCAGGCTGTCATTTTTGTGGGGGATGGTGCTTGCATCCCTCATGGCGCTGTTTTTTCTGATCTATGGCAATGCCATTGTCGCGGTGCTGATCAAATCACCCGAAGTGCAGGCTCTTGCCGCGATCTATTTGCCCTGGGCGGCCCTATCGCCGGTCGTCGGCCTGTTGGCGTTCCATATGGACGGCGTGTTTATCGGCGCAACCTGGTCACGCGATATGCGCAACATGATGGTTCTGTCATTGCTGGGCTATTTTGTGGCCTACTTCATATTGCCGAAATATTTGGGCAATCACGGGCTATGGCTTGCCTTGTACCTGTTTCTCGGACTGCGTGGAATATCGCTCTTATACATCCTGCCCAGCAGAGCACGCGTACAGTTTGCCGATTAGTCCGGGGTGCTTCTTGATGCCCAATCATTGACATCGCGATCGCGCAATTCTGCAATATTGGAGATAGCTTCCCTGCGCATTATTGCCGAAATTTCCTTGATGATCTGGCCAGCAAGACCCGGCCCTTGGTAGATCATACTGGTATAAAGTTGCACAAGATCAGCTCCTGCGCGAATTTTGCTGATCGCCGCTGCGGCGCTGTCTATACCGCCCACGCCTATGATGGGAAGGCGTACGCCGACCCGCTGGCGCATTTTGGCGAGTATGATCGTTGAACGCTCAAAAACAGGACGGCCTGAGAGGCCGCCGGATTGGGCAGCGTTGCCGGTATTCTTCAAGCCGGATCGAGCCAATGTCGTATTGGAAACGATAAGCCCATCGAGCGGATGCAAGGCAATTTCCGCCGCGATGTCATCAAGGCTGGCATCGGGCAAATCCGGTGCAATCTTGAGAAAAACCGGTCGTTTGGCTCCAGAGCGCGCAGCGAGATCGTCACGCGTTTCCAGAACTTTGCCAAGCAACTCTTTCAGGCTGTCTCGAGTTTGCAAATCCCGCAAGCCGGGCGTGTTTGGTGATGAAATATTGACGGTGAAATAGCTTGCAAGATCATGGAACTTGCGAATTCCCGCCACATAATCGGCGATCCGATCAGAGGAATCTTTATTCGCGCCAATGTTGACGCCGACAATACCGCCGCGCCCGCGTCGCTCACTCAGACGTTTAAATGCAGCATCGTGCCCGCCATTGTTGAAACCAAGGCGATTGATCACTGCCTCGTCCTCGACAAGACGGAAAATACGTGGCTTTGGGTTGCCCGCCTGGGGCAGCGGCGTCAACGTGCCGACTTCAGCAAATCCAAATCCGAGCTTGAGCAAGGCATCGGGAATTTCAGCGTTCTTGTCATAGCCAGCCGCCATGCCAAGCGGGTTGGGAAAGTCGAGGCCCGCTACGTTGACACGCAATGCCGGGTCGCTGATCGGGGCACAGGCTGGGACAAGGCCAGTCTTGAGCGCCTTGATCGAAAGGCCGTGAGCGTCTTCCGGATCGAATTTGAAGAGCAGATTGCGACCGATTGTTTGAAACAGGCCGCTCATGCCGTTAGCTCCGGAAATATGTGTTTGCCATCACTGCCGAGAGGCAGCGGCTTTACCCATTCAACAGCATCGAGCGGCAATAGTGCATAAAGATGGGGGAAGAGGGCGCCGCCCCGCGATACTTCGAATTTGAGCGCCTGACCAAGTCTGTCGGCACGCACAGCGACCAGAAGCAGATTATCTTGTCCGGCAAAATGCTTGTCGGCCGTTTCCCGAACCTGCTCTGCTGTCGAAAAATGGATATAGCCATCGGCATGGTCGATAGGCGCGCCATCGAATACACCCTTACTTTCGGCCACCTGCCAAAGCGCACGCGGTGTCAGCTTATAAATCATTTGTGTCATTACAGGTTTACTAGACGCAAAACCGCCATGCGCAAAGCGTAGACTGCACTCGATAACAGAAATATCGGTCGTTTTCGGATTTTTGGCGTATTGTTTGATCATGATGGATCGTCTGCAAAGGCTGGAGGAACTCAATGTCACGCACACTCGCACCATTCGCCTTTCTTGCTGCTGCATCGCTATTTGCAGGATCAGCAACGGCACAAGAAACAACAAGTTACTCGCTGGAGAAAACCGCAGACGGTTATGTCCGGATGAATAATAAAACTGGTGAAATGTCGATCTGTCATGAAAAGCTTGGCCAACTGGTCTGCAAAGTTGCAGCGGAAGAACGCACGCTTTACGAAGAAGACATTGCCGATCTGAGGGCTCGTGTTGCCAAGCTGGAAGATACGGTGGCCGGAATCGGCAAGCTGCCGCCAGTGGTCCGCGACAATCTTCCTTCAGATGAGGATTTTGAAAAAGGCCTGAGCTACATGGAAAAGTTCATGCGCCGCTTCATGGGATTGGCCAAGGAACTCGATGGGGAAAACAAGGATGCGCCGTCAAATCCGGCTGTTCCGCAAAAGACCTGAAGACTTCGGATTTTGACAGTAAGTTGGCAGTAGGCACTGTGCATTGAATCGCATTTGTTCTTGATTTGTTCTGCAACTTCGTGCACCTTTATCGCTTGGAATTCTTCTCTGGGAGCGATGAAATGTTTGCCGTACCAACATTGATTGGAGAGGTTTCGATCAGGCTTTTTGTGCGACATGGTGATCAGCAGGATGCCCTCGATTTTTATGAGAATGTATTCGGGGCAAAACTGGCGGGTCGTCCTTATTTGCATGACGGTGTTTTGATTGCCGCCGAAATACGCATGGGTGAATCGGTAATTATGATTGTGGGAGCCAACCCGAAACGTGATGCTGATGCCTCGCTGGGTGGTCCTCGCTCTGCCCATGCTATTGGCGCAACACCCGTTATGCTGGATATCCATGTGGATGATGCGGATCGCGTGATGCATCATGCAATCTCGGAAGGTGGAACGGCACGCAACGAAGTGGAGACGCTTGAGAGCGGCGATCGCGCTGGCGTGCTGGTCGACCCGTTCGGCCATATTTGGGTCATCAAGTCACGCCGCAAGCATCTGGCAGCGTGACTGGTCAGAAAAATGGATGCCGGCCTTTTATACTGCCGACATCAGGTGGCAAAGCGTTTCGTCGCCGCCACAAGCTCATGCACTATCCCGGGTTCGCTTACCGCATGTCCCGCATCTTCCACGATACGCAAGTCGGCTTCCGGCCACACCTTCTTTAAATGCCATGCGTTCAGAAGGGGAGTGCACATGTCGTAACGGCCATGCACGATGATCCCTGGAATATCGCGGATCAGATGTGCATTGCGCAGCAAATGATCATCCGTATCGAAAAAGCCCTTGTTCTGGAAGTAATGGCATTCGATACGCGCAAAAGCGATGGCGAAATGGTCGGAGGCGAAGGCATCCGCTCTGGCGGGATCAGGTAGCAAAGAGAGGGCTGAACCTTCCCAGCGCGCCCACAGCTTGGCCGCTGCCAGACGCACAGCTTCATCAGGATCGGTCAGGCGCTTGTAATAGGCCGCGATCATATCGCCGCGCTCTTCTTCAGGAATATGCTCCTGATACGCTTCGAAGCGATCCGGGTATATAATGCTGGCACCGTTTGAATAGAACCAATCAATCTCGAAGCGGCGAATAAGGAATATGCCGCGCAAGATAAGTTCGGTTACTTTTTCAGGATGGGTTTGCGCATAGGCCAGCGCAAGCGTTGATCCCCATGATCCGCCGAATACTTGCCATTTCTCCACGCCAAGATGCGCACGAATACGCTCCATGTCGGCGACCAGATCCCATGTCGTATTCTCATTCAATTCGGCATAGGGCGTTGATTTTCCGCAACCACGCTGATCAAACAGAATAATACGATAAAGTTCCGGGTCGTGCAGCCGACGCATGGTGGGGTTTATCCCACCACCCGGACCGCCGTGAATCATGATGACAGGTTTGCCATCAGGATTACCGCACTCTTCCACGTGGATTGTGTGCAATTCGGAAACTTCCAACATTTCTTCCGAATAAGGCTGCGCCTCAGGGTAGAGAGTATGTGTGATCATCCAGTTCTACTTTCAAACTTTTCCCCACAAGCGATAATCGCTTGGGAATAAGATTTTAACAAGGCATTTCATTTCTCTGACCCTAATAGGTTTGAGTAGGGCGCAGTAAAATTGCGACCTGTAAAAATCTAGTTGATATATCAGATGAATTGGATTTAGTCGTTTGAATTAGATATTTAGCATTAATAACTGCAGTTATTTTCAATACCAAGGGATCGTTTGGACTATGAAATATACAATTGTCATTGTGGATGACCATCCCTTGTTTAGAGGCGCTTTAAAATTAGCGCTTTCCTCTTCAAACGAACATGTAGAAATTATTGAAGTTGGCGATCTTGATGGTGCCAAGCGTCTTATTGAGTCATCGGCCGAGATTGATCTTGTATTACTGGATCTCTCATTGAACGGCATTGGTGGGATGACCGGTCTTATCACCTTGCGGGCGCTGCAGCCACTTGTTCCGATAGCTATCGTATCAGCCACGGATGATCCGGTAACCATACGGGCTGCGCTCGGATTGGGCGCTTCCGGATTCATTTCCAAATCCTCCACACCAGATGTCATTAATGCAGCCGTGCAAACCATTCTTGACGGGGGTATCTGGTCCCCATTGGATGGAAGCGAAGAAGGTGAATTGGACGCCGATTTAGCCGATCTGATCCGGTGTATCCGCAAGTTGACGCCGCAGCAGGCGCGCGTGCTCGATATGATGGCGGATGGAATGCTGAACAAGCAGATCGCCCATGACCTGAATGTGTCAGAAGCCACGATCAAGGCCCACGTTTCTGCGGTGCTTTACAAACTGGGCGTGGAAAGTCGCACCCAAGCCGTTATCAGGCTGGCCCGGTTCAGGGACGAAATGCAACCGGTGGAACTGCCACAGGGCTAGAGTAAAATTTGGCCTAACCTTCGAGAATCACTCGGCTGCGATACTTTGCCGGAAATGTGAGAGCAGCGCGCGCAATATGGCTGGCCGCACTGGCTTGTTGATCAGCGATACACCCAATGCGGCTGTCCGGCGCTGGACCTCTTCAGATCTGTCGGCTGTAATCAACGCCGCATCAATATCACTGCCATAATAGTCCCTTGCCGATTGAATGACGTCGAGTCCGTTCTCGTCCTCGAGATTATAGTCAGCCAGGATAGCATCAGGCGGGGACTTGTTTTTAGAACAATACTCCAGGACTGCTTTGCCCGTTCGAAATGCCACTATGCTGCAACCCCAGGCATTCAACAGTTCTTGCAGACCAGCCAGCGAATCCGCATTATCGTCAATGCAGACTATGCGCATTCCTGTCAGCGAACTCGCTGGACGCAATGTGGACGCGGTTTCACTGGAGGATAAGGCAAGTTTATCGGAAAGCGGCATCGTGACTGAAAATATCGAGCCCTTGCCGACAACCGACTGTACGTTGATACCCAAGTCAAGGATTTTGCCAATCCGTTCCACAATAGACAGACCAAGGCCAAGTCCGTCAGATTCTTTCATGCCTTCTGATAACCGGGCAAACTCATGGAAAATATAATCGAGTTTTGACTGGGCAATACCTATGCCTGTGTCACAGACACTCAGCTGTGCAGATTGGCCGCGTTTACGCATGCCCACCAATATTTTGCCGCTTCGGCTGTATTTAATCGCATTGGAAATCAGGTTTTGGATCAGACGTCGCAGCAAGTTGCGATCCGTCGTTACGATAGCAGAGGTTTGCACGAGGCGAAGATCCAGCCCTTTTTCGCGCGCTGCGGGAGCAAAATCCCTGACTATCTGCTGCAGGAGCGGATCAAGGCGAAAGACAGACATGACCGGTTTCAATGCGCCTGTATCCAGCCGGGAAATATCGAGGAGTGCACTGATAATGGACTCGACAGCTTCAAGCGATGAGTCAACATTTTGTACAAGCTCTCGCTCACGCAAATCGCCCAAGCGTTCGATCAATGCCGATGAGTAAAGGCGCGCGGCATTTAACGGTTGAAGAATATCGTGGCCGGCATCTGCCAGGAAACGGGTTTTCTCGATATTGGCCTCTTCCGCACGCTTTTGGGCCTTCGCCAATTGCTGATTGGCCAATGTCAGTTCGCTTGTGCGATCGCGCACACGCTGTTCGAGAGACTCGTTTGTTTGCCGCAGTAATTCATCAGCATTGATGGTGTCGCTGATATCAGTGAAGGTTGCAACCAATCCGCCGTCAGGCATGGCGTTGGAGCGAATTTCGATGGTTTTTCCGCTCATTCGAAGCTTCACGCGCAGGGGTTCTTTGGCATTGATGAATGCGTCCATATTGAGCGGCTGTTGCGCGTTCGAACTATCCCCATGGCGAAATAATGCGGTCAGAATCCGGTCGAGCGGTGTCCCCATCCGCTGTTGTTCACTGAGCAAATCCAAAGTGAGTTGAAACTGCAAATTCCAGCAGCTCAAGCGATATTGACTGTCGAAGACGCCAATTCCTTGATCCATCTGGTCCAAAGCGGTCTGGAGAAGCTGGCGGTTCTGCGAGAAGGCATCAGTAGCGTGATCCAGCAGAATTTGCGCCTGCCGTTGCGCTGTGCTGGCCGGTCCCATCGCCAGCGACAAGATCAGTCGGGCTGATGGTGGCCCAACGATGCCGGACAAAAACTGTTCGGCAAAATGTATGGTGTTAAAGTCCGCCGGTTCATCATCGCCCAGCGTGATGTTCGACTGTTTGTAGAAATTGTTGAAAGCAAATTCCGTCTGCGCGCTGCCAATATATTTTGCCAGCGTAGCCTTCAATTGCCTGACTGTGAGGTTCGATTCCACACTATTGAGTGGGTTTTTTGAATGAACCTTATCTGCAATGAATATCGATGCCTGGATGCGTTCGCTTGGAGTAGCGGTTCTGGAAACCGATCCGATGATGAAGAGCGCAACATTCACCACCAGCGTCCAGAAGAGACTATTGACCAGTTCGGATGTCTCGAAGCCAAACAAGGCCTGTGGTCGTAGCGTTACAATGCCGAATGGGCCATTGGTGAGAAGACTGGAATCCATCGGCACGAGACTTGGCAGGGCCATCGTGTAGAACCAGATGGAAATGCCTCCGAATATGCCAAGAAAAACGCCGCGCGCATTGGCACGGCTCCACAGCATTCCGCCCAAAAAGGCAGGAGCAAGCTGGATCATGGCCGTGGCGGAGATAAGTATCAGTGATGCAAAGCTCACATGCACCGAAAGGACAAATTGATAGCCGAATGCGGCCAGAAGAATCGCGAAAACAACGACGCGGCGGACCCTAAGAATGATTTTTGAATAATCCTTGGCTGCATTTGTGCCCACCGATGTCCGTTTCAGAAAAAGCGGCAAAAGCAGGTCATTTGAAATCATGACGGACAATAATATCGATGGAAACAGCATCATTGTCGCGGCTGCTGCCAACCCGCCCGCAACCCCGATTATTGCCAGCCAGAATTGTCCTGCGGCCACAGGCAGCGCCAGGAAATAGAAGTCGACGGAAGCATTGGCCGGAAGAACGATCGAGCCAACAGTCGCTATGAGAAAGATGAAAACTCCAAGGACCAGCATGGTTGCCGAAATGAACCAGCGGGCCGTGCGCAGCTCGCTATCATTCCTGTTTTGAACGATGATGAGATGAAATTGACTGGGGAGAAGAAATACTGAAGACACTCCGAATATGACAAGACTGATGAAGTCCCCAATGGAAAACTCATGCTTGAGTGCGGTTATGTGGCTTGGATTGGTCGAAATCATAGCAAGAATTTCTGACGGCGAGCCGAAGAGCCAAGTGGCAGTGGCTATTCCAATGGATAAAATCGCCGCATATTTGATCACAGTGTCCAAGGCCAAGCTATGAACGATTCCATTGTAGCGCTCTGCTGAAGGATTGGACCGGCCGCTGTAAAAGACAATGAACACGGCGATCAGTGCGATAAACAAAAATGGAACGACAAGGTGGTCGGTGTGGTCATGGCCGGTTTGCGGCGTATAAGCGCCTGCCAGCACGTCGAAGAGGTAGTGAATCGAACTCATCAACAGGGCGAAATAGGGGATTAAACCCACGGTCGTGATGGATGTTACGACGGCGGCCACCAGGAAGCTTTTACCGTATCGCGCACCAATCATATCGGAAATCGAAGTGATACCTTCTGCCCGCGCCAACTGTCGCAATTTGAGCAGGAAGGGGAAGCCGACAGTAAAGATCAGTAGAATTCCCACATACAGACCAACAAATTCTATGCCATGCAGTACAGCGTAGCCCGTCGACCCGTAATAGAGCCAACTACTGCCACTCGCGGCAATTGCGAGTGAATATAGCAATGGGCGTGATCGGTTTATTGTGGCTTCGCTCTGATGATCCGTAATGTAGATCGTACAGAATTGTATCGAGAAGTAGAGAATCGCGACGATTATCGCGGTCCAGCTTGCCATTCGCTATGTCCCCGTATTGGGCCGAAAACGTTGAGTGATTTACGCTGAAGCAAGCGAGTCAGCCGGCAAATCAGCTGTAGAAACATTCAACCGGTCTATTAATTAATACGCAAATTCTGGTAGTGTGGCGCTTGGAATAAAGACTATCTGGGGCGGATGATTCGCTTTATCACACAATACTGGAGAGTGGTATATCATGCTAAAGGAATTCAAAGAATTTGCCTTGAAAGGTAACATGGTTGATCTTGCAATCGGTGTGATCATCGGTGGCGCTTTTGGCAAGCTGGTAGAATCCATCGTAGCTGATCTGTTGATGCCAATTATCGGCCTCTTGACCGGCGGTATTGATTTTACAAATCTCTACATCCAATTGTCGGGTGCTCCGGCCCCAACCCTTGCAGCTGCGCGCGAAGCCGGTGCAACCATTGCTTACGGCAATTTCATCACTCTCCTGATCAACTTCCTGATCATCGCCTGGGTGTTGTTCATGGTGGTTAAAGCCATGAACAGATTCAAGAAAAAGGAAGTGGCGGCCGATCCCGCTCCAGCCAGAGAAGAAGTTCTACTTACGGAAATTCGCGATCTGCTTGCGAAGAAATAAGTTTTCCCCAAACCCCAGCCAGCAAGCTGGGGTTTTTCTTTTGTCATCTTCTGTCAGCAGCACATCATTTCGGCTGATGGAAACATCACAAATATCCGCGTGATAAAAGACCTGCGTTGCGTTAGGCCTTCTGCTCAATGGGTCTCTACGGAATGATCCTTGGGGACCTGCAAAATATTGAGTGGGAAGCGCCATGAGTTTAATTCAACATCTCCGGCACGAAGCGGCAGTGGCACCGGAAAGCGGCATCGTCGCGGTTATGAACCACGGCAGAAAGCAGGAAGGAGTTATTCCTCTCTGGGCCGGTGAGGGCGATCTTCCAACCCCGGAATTCATTCGGGCCGCAGCGGGCGAAGGTCTTGACAATGGCGAGACATTTTACACCTGGCAGCGCGGCATTCCCGAGTTGAGGCAGGCTCTATCCGACTATTATAAGCGTCATTTCTCTGTCGATCTTCCTGTCGAGCATTTCTATGTGACAGGCTCAGGCATGCAGTCCATTCAACTCGCCGTGCAAGCCACCGCCGGGACGGGCGATGAAGTTATTTATCTTTCTCCCGCATGGCCAAATTTTGCCGCCGCCGCCGCCATTGGCGGAGCAACGCCCGTTGCGGTGACGCAGGATTTTACCGGCAATGGCTGGACCTTCGATCCGCAAAAGATTCGCGATGCAATCACGCCAAAAACCAAAGCTTTGTTTATCAACACGCCATCCAACCCATCCGGCTGGACTGCGGATGTGGAGACATTGCGGGAGATGCTGGCAATAGCGCGCCAGCACGGCCTGTGGATAATTGCCGATGAGATTTATGCGCATTTTTACTATGGCGCGCGCAGGGCTCCGTCATTCCTTGATGTCATGGATCCGGAAGATCGCATCATCTTCGTCAATAGTTTTTCGAAGAACTGGGCCATGACTGGATGGCGGGTGGGGTGGCTCGTTGCCCACCCTTCGCTCGGCCAGACCATTGAAAACCTGATTCAGTATTCCACGTCAGGTGTTGCGCAATTCATGCAGCGTGGGGCCGTAGTCGCGCTGAATCAGGGTGATGATTTCATCCGTTCGCAGGTAGAACGCGCCCACAAGGCTCGCGATGTCCTGTGTGCCCGCTTGGCTGCCACGGGACGTGTGCACCTATCGCCACCTGCCGGCGCATTCTATCTCATGTTCGGAATTGAAGGCATCAGCGATTCTTATCGGGCTGCCTTCGATATTGTCGACCAGGCGAAGGTTGGCCTCGCGCCCGGAACAGCTTTTGGAGATGGAGGAGGGGCGTTTTTGAGGCTTTGCTTCGCCCGTAGGCTCGATGAGATTGAGACCGCTGCCGATCGACTGGCCGAATGGATCAGGTCCCGGTAGCGGACGGCCTTATCAGCCGCCTGCCTTGGATACGGCCAGCGTTACCACCCGGTCACTGGCTTCCACAGGTGTCGCTTCTCCGGTGGAGAATGGAATGCCGAGCGCGGTCCAGACTTCCACGAGGGCATCCTTCAGCTCAACAATCAGCTCATTGCTGTGGAACGGTGTTGGCGTAATGCGCAGCCGTTCGGTGCCGCGAGGAACTGTCGGATAGTTGATCGGCTGGATATAGATGCCATGCTTTTCAAGCAGGCGATCACTGGCCTTCTTGCACAACTCCGGATCGCCCACGTGAACCGGTACAATATGGGTTTCTGAGGGCATGACTGGAAGATTGGCCTGTGCAAGAACATGTTTGGTCAATTGCGCCTGTTGCTGGTGCAATCGGCGCTCTTCCTGAGACACCTTCAGGTGCCGGATGGATTCTGTCGCGGCAGCGGCGATCACCGGCGGCAAGGCCGTTGTGAAGATAAAGCCCGGTGCATAGGAACGAACTGCATCGATGACACTTTTGGGCCCGGTTATATAGCCGCCCAAGGTGCCGAATGCCTTTGCCAGCGTTCCCTCAATAATGTCGATTCGATGCGAAAGGCCTTCGCGATCGGTGATTCCACCGCCCCGCTCGCCATACATGCCGACCGCATGAACCTCATCAATATAGGTCATGGCATTGTATTTTTCGGCAAGATCGGCAATGGCATCAATGGGGGCGATATCGCCATCCATCGAATAGACAGATTCGAACACAATCAGCTTGGCGCGTTCGCGTCCGGCAGCCTTCAGGAGTTCTTCCAGATGCGCCAGATCATTGTGACGGAAAATGCGCTTCTCTGCACCCGAACGCTTGACGCCCTCGATCATGGAAGCGTGGTTCAACTCATCGGAAAAAATCAGGCAGTTGGGCAGAAGCCGGGCAATGGTTGAAATCGAAGCTTCGTTGGAAACAAAGCCCGACGTGAAAACAAGCCCGGCCTCCTTGTCGTGAAGATCGGCAAGTTCAGCTTCAAGCTCGACAAGCGGGTGATTGTTGCCTGAAATATTGCGGGTGCCGCCAGCGCCCGAACCCATGCGGCTCGACGCGTCATGCATCGCTGCAATCACCTTGGGATGCTGGCCCATGCCGAGATAATCATTGGAGCACCAGACAGTAATCTCGCGCGTGTCCTCCGCCGAGCGCCAGAGCGCGCGCGGGAACTTTCCCACAATCCGTTCCAGATTGGCAAAGACTCTATAGCGCTTTTCAGCATGCAGCTGGTCAATAGCGTCTTCGAAAAAACGACGATAGTCCATGAAGTGCTCCTGTATACTTCATTTACTACCGTTTTTGCCCGCCAAAATCCACGACTGCGGGGTGGGCAATTTGCCACGCTTCGCATAATGCGCGATGGACAGTGGAAACCTTATGGAAATGCTGACCTATCAGCAGCCTGCGCTTGATAATTACGCAGGACAATGCCGGGGGGCATCCCCCCGGCGATTGCTATTACGTCAGAAACGCACGGCGATATCGGCGTTGACACCATTGGCATGGCCCGATTGCGAGAATTGGCCTGTATAAGTTACACCCAGTGTCGTCCGTTGGCTGACATTAAAGTCCATTCCTGCCTCGATGAAGGCGGCATCGCGCGCCGTGGGCAGCCCTTCAACCGTGAAGGGAGATGCTCCTGCAAACGACAATCTTTGTTGCGGTGTCAGGTCACCGAAGCCATGATTCCAGCCTATCGTACCGCGCAACATGGCTGAAATATCGCCACTAAAGACCATTTGGTAGGAAGCGCGCAGACCGAGTGTCGAGCTTGTACTGTCCGTTCTGTTTGCGAGCGCCGCAAGCTGACTGACCGCACCACTTTCCTCAAATGCCTCAGTTTTGACCGAAGCATGCCTGATACCGGCAAATGGTTCGACCACAAGCCCCTGCGCAGGTTTGAACTCATAGCCGAGTTCGCCGAAAACCTGAACCGAGTTCGCGCCATAATCCGCATGATGATCGCCGTTAATATTACCGAAATGCACTTCGCGCTCGGTTTCGATCTCGTGATGAGCCAGATTGACGCCGAAGCGCAAGCCAAGCGCATCCCAGTTTGCCCCGCCATAGACGCCCATCTGGTAGCTGTCTATATCGGCTTTGCCATAGGTGTTATTGACGGAACTGCTGCCATAGCCTCCCAGCAGACCGGCACGCCACTGTGCACCGAGAAAATCATCCTCGATGATACCGTCAAAGCCGGTGACCAGACCGCCCGTCTTGCTGCTGACGCCGCTTGCATTGCCATTGCCATCAAGCCGCGCCCAGGAGCCGTAGCCCTGTCCCCAAAGCTGCGTTGTCGCTTCTGGTTCGGTGAGGGCGAAAGCTTCAGGGATTTTCGTCCGGTCCGGTCCGTAGGCAAGAGGTGCCACGCTGACAGACTGCGCCGACTGCCCCTTGGTAGCAATGCCGTCAAATGCACTGCGGATACGGCTTGCGGCAGCATCGCCTATCATCTGATTGTTCTGCACAAGGGTATTGCTCAAGGAGGCATGAACCTCACCGGTCAACGTGTCATAATCCAGAGGCCTGTCCTTTGTGGAGAATAGAACAGTATTGAAAAGCGGGCTTTTTGTGCCAAAGGACTTGAACCCGCCCCAGACGCTGCGGTGGTTACTGGAACTCGCGTAAATAGGGTCCTCCAGCGCCAGCATCCTGTTCAAAACCGATTTGGTCGGATCAAAAAGGACATTGACGTTTTTCGCATCCTGAATGAGAGACGGGCTAATAAAGTTGAACTGTGGAGAAACCGCTTCAAATTGGCCCTCTACTCCACCATTCGCATGTAAAATCTCATATTGTTTGAGAAATAGCTGATCGACCTGCTCCGAGGTGATTAACTCGGGGTGACTAAGCATGCGGAGCTGAACATGGCCACCGCGCAACATGGCCTTGCCACCTATGTCGATGCGATCGGCAGAGGATAGATCATCAGCAATTTCAATATCGAGCAGAGCCCCTTTTTGTATGGTTGCGTCACGGGCGATGCGAAGATCACCTATACGATCCCTCGTTCCAGGAGCAATCTTGGAGCCCGTTTCCGCATGAAGCGAACCGACGCTCCCATTTCCGTCTATGAACGTATTACCTTGGGCGGTAACGTCCGAAATCAGTGAACCGGTAACACTCAATCCGCCATGCGAAATTGTTGTTGGACCGGTATAGGTGCTGTTACCCGTTAAAATGGTCACGCCCGTTCCCAATTGCACCACAGTGCCTTCGCCGCTGATCGAGCCGGCAAAAGTATAACTATTAGATCGGTTGAAACCGAGCTCGGCTCCTTTGGATACCGCAACATCCCCGACGATAGAGCCGCTCAGTCCGCCATTTCCAAGCTGAAGCTTTCCTCCCTCGATGAAGGTTCCGCCCGTATAATTATTGGCATCGGTCAGCGTGAGGGTCGCATCATTCAATTTGTATAGAGCATTGTTGCCGTTCAGCTGATCGCCGAAGGTGAGGTCGTTTGTCGGAAAGAAATAGTGGCGCCTCGTGTCGTAAAAGCCTTCAGGTGATGAGAAGTAGGATCCGGCAAGGTCAGGGTGCTGCCAATGGGTGGCGAAATAATTCGCGATATATCCATGCGCACGCGTGGTCGCATGAACGCCGTCCCAGAAGAGATAGCCAGTTTCCAATGGCGTTGGATTTAGCCGACAGGTTTCATCGTCAATGCATTTATCGGTTGTATTTGAGAAGCCGAAGGCGCTCGGGTACCGCGTAACAACACCCATAAGCTTCAGCATGTCAGGCTTATAGATCGTCACCTCGCCGGAGTGCTTTGCCTCGAAATTGGCTGCAACCGATGCGATCGTATCGTTTATTACCTTTGTCAGGGCGCGAGCTGTATCACCATTGTTTTTGAACTCGGGAGTCAGGGAGGCATCCGGCACATTTGGCAGCAGGAAAATGCGCCCATTGGCAGAATAGAGCGTCTCCAGCCCTTGCTCCAGATTGTCTTTCACTTCCTTCACCAAGGGGGCAGGATTTGCACCAGACGCGAGGAGCTTGCTCAGCGCAAACAAATCATTGCCGCCGAACCAGCTGACAATAAGCGTATCCTTTTCGATGTGAGCGTAATCCAATTCTTCCAGCTGATCGAGTAAGCCGGGGATGAGCAGTGTTGAAATAAGGTCATCACCCTTACGCCCCACGCGCGCGCCCCCGACGGCATAATTCATCGACGAGCTGTCAGAAGCAGGCTGCGCTGGATATTCCCAAAGGTGTCCCGTAGCCTGTGCAACGGTGCTCAGGAGGTATTTAAGTCCAACATCATTTTGTTGGTAAACAGCCTCAATGAGCGCTCTTGATATAAGCTTGTCGACATTGTCGGGATAGCTTGTTGCTTGGACCTGATCACCCGCAAGATACTGGTTCCAGACCGGGCCGTTGCTAAACCTGCCAAACGGCATATTAGCGCCATACTCTGCCATGTCTTTGATTTTGTTCTCAACGTCTTTCAGGGTAGCAACAATCGCTTTCTTGGTCTCAGAAGACAGAGACTTGCCGAGCGTAGCTAAAGTTTGCCTGGGAACAGAGTATGGAGGCTCGGAAAATGCACGAATAGCATTAGAATACTCATGTGATTTCCACCAGTCGAAATCTGGAGTGTCCGCAGGAGGAGACTCAATCAAACCAGAAATATCTCTGAGCGTCTGCGTTATTTTTTGCTGGTTTTGCCTAATGAGGTCCAGTGGTGGTTTGAGCGCCCCTATATCCGAAAGGCTGTCGCCAAATGTAACCATTCGCTTAAAGGGAAAGGGCTTGCTTACAAATTCTTCTGCCTTGGCCTGCGTAATGCACAAAGCCGCCGCAACAATTGCCAGAGTGCTTACCCTGTTGAACTTCCGTAAAATGCTCAATTTAAATCCTCCCAGTATAAAAAATACGCAATGAAACTCGAGCTGTGCGCAGACACGCGGACGGCATGTCAGTATGAAGCAAGAATCGCAGATGATTTCTTTGGCTGGATAACACTCCGGCCTAAATCAATTGTTCTTTAGTATATATCGGTGACAACGTCAGAAATTTTCAACTGATCGCATTATAAGCTTAGAATAATACAAAAAAATATTCTTGTAGAAACGCGATTCATAATAAATCATCCCAAATTTATATGAAGTAATATCCTTCATATAAACGTTATTTGGCAAATGACGTCAAGCTACTGTAAGTTGCGGATGGTTGATCTTCACTCTAGTTTTTCGGCGAGCATTCAGCAGCAAGGTTCGGTTGAAGGAATGGGCCGGTAAGTATCTCAGCAATTGGACGTATAAATGACCGGAAACCGGATAGAAATGCGTTCCGAGGCAGTCACAAGGCTTTTCCGTTGCGCCAGATGCTGCAATATAGGTTGGAGTGAGGACATAAAGGATAGGCGATCGCAATGACTGTACTTGTGACGGGTGGTGCTGGATATATAGGCAGTCACATGGTTTGGGACCTGCTTGAGGCTGGCGAATCTGTCGTCGTCGTTGATGCTCTTTCCACCGGTTTCAAATGGGCGGTGCCGCCTGAGGCAAAGCTGGTCGTCGGGGACATTGCCGATCAGGCACTGATGCGTCAGACCATTGAGCGCAATTATGTCGACGCCATCATCCATTTTGCGGGTTCCGTCGTTGTGCCCGACTCTGTCCGCGACCCGCTCGCCTATTATGAAAACAACACGTCAAAATCCCGCACGCTTATTGACGCCGCAGTTAAGTCTGAGGTCAAGAATTTCATCTTTTCGTCAACCGCCGCTGTATATGGCGATGCTGGTCTGCTGCCGGTAGATGAGGAACATCCCCCCCGTCCGGAATCGCCCTATGGCCTGTCGAAGCTGATGACCGAATGGATGTTACGCGATACCGCCGCCGCCCATAATTTTCACTACACGGCCCTGCGTTATTTCAACGTAGCGGGCGCTGATCCAAAGGGCCGCACGGGCCAGTCAACCCGTGGCGCAACACATTTGATAAAGATCGCCTGTGAAACCGCGCTTGGCAAACGCCGGTTCATGGAAGTCTTTGGCAATAATTATTCCACGCCCGACGGCACCTGCGTAAGAGATTACATACATGTCTCTGACCTGGTTGCAGCGCACCGTCTCGCGCTGGAGCGGTTGCGTTCGGGGGGCAGCAGCATGGTTGCCAACTGCGGCTATGGCCGTGGTTATTCTGTCAAGGAGGTCATTGCCAGTGTTGAGCGCGTACACGGTGCGCCGATCGATGCCCGCCCCACCAGTGCGCGACCGGGCGATGCCGCCTCGGTTGTGGCCGACAGCAGCAAGGCCCGCAATGAACTGGGCTGGGTGCCGCAGCTGGATGATCTAGACAAGATCGTTGAGTCCGCGCTGAAGTGGGAGGCGGCGTTGCAATTCCGCAATCAACGATAGGTCAGGGGGACAGGCTATTCCTTTGGCTCTTTTTTGAAGGGCAGCATCAGCCGCAGCGTCAGGAATGTGAACAGTGAAATGATGATCGCGACATCATAGCTTGCCAGCCCAGCCGAAATGCCAATGGCGCCTGTTGCCCATATGCTTGCCGCCGTAGCCGTCCCGCGCACGGAATTCTTCAATTGGAGGATGGCGCCGCCGCCAATGAAACCGACACCGGTAATCAGGCCCTCAACAATGCGGGCCATTGCCTCGGGATTATCAGTGGTCAAATGCTCCGTCCCTTGGATGACACCGCAACTGGCAAGCGCCACCAGCGGGAAAGTCCGCACGCCGGCGCTACGCTCTTCCGCCTCGCGCTCAATGCCAATCGGGACGGCAAGCGCATAGGCTATAAAGAGGGCAATCACGTGCGGAACGACAGGCAAGGAATTGAGATAATGGAACGTCTCGATCAATGAATTTTCCCCTGAAATGATTTGGCGGTTAACGTTTGGCACGACCAGACGTTCCACCAAGCTGTTGAAAACCGGGGAGATACGTTAGGCTGCGGCGCAGCGACACATTGCGTTAAGACCTTGCACTGTAGGAAAAGGGGAACCTTCGTCGTAGCGAACGGGTTTAAAGGACAAGAAAGTTGGAGTCTAAAACAATGGACGGCAGCAACCGGACCTACGAAAAACAACTCTCTCAAATATTGCGACGACATATATCGCAGTCTTGTTACCGGTCGGCAATTAGAGCTGCCGGAATATATAAAATAGAAGAAACCGTGCCTGAAAGCCTGCTGGATCAATTGAAGCGGCTTGATGATGCAGAACGGAATCGCCAAGGATAGACTATCAATTTTATTGCAGACCAAACAAAAAGCGGGCCGTTAAGCCCGCTTTTGTTTTTCATGCCGATCAATTCAGGCTGCGAGTGCAAGACCGTTGGTCTGTTCGATGGCCGATGAAACGGCTTTCGCTTCTGCATCCGCACCCATGGCAACGCCTTCGATGCGAATAAATTCCACGTCAGTCATGCCGATAAAACCAAGCGCTGTCTTCAGATAGGGTGTGGCATGGTCAAATGATGCGCCCGGACCATTGGAGTAAACGCCGCCGGAGGCGAGAATGACATAAACCTTTTTGCCGGTTACAAGACCTTTGGGACCCTCTGCACCGTAGCTGAAGGTTTTGCCGGAACGCATAACGTGGTCGAGCCACGACTTAAGCGTCGACGAGATGTTGAAATTGATCATGCCGGTTGCCAGAACGATGGTATCGGCCGCCATAAGCTCATCGACAACCACATCAGAGACACCCACCACCTTTGCTTGTGGGGCTGTACGTGTTTCCTCGGGTGTGTAGATGCCTGCCGCAAAATCGGAATCGATATGGGGAAGGGGAGTGGTGGCGAGGTCACGTGTGACGAGTGTATTGCCAAGCTTTGCCGAAGCCAGCTTTTTTGCAAATTCGGTTGCAACACGGGTTGAGTGAGATGCTTCACCGCGTGGGCTCGAAGTAACGAGAAGAATGGATGACATCGTATTGTCCTTTCAGGAACGAAACTGATAGGCAATATTTGGCACTGGACATCTATCTATAAAACTGGGAAAATATCTATTGAACCCATCGATAAGATAGATATTTAAATGCTGCCCAATCCTACACTTGATCAGTTGCAAGTCTTTGTAGCAGTTGCCGAAACCGGGAGTTTCTCGTCCGCCGCAAGACGGCTCAATCGTTCGCAGTCAGTAATCAGCTATACAATCGCCAATCTGGAAGCACAGCTCGAATTGCAGCTTTTCGAGCGCGGCGGAGTACGGGAACCGCGATTGACTGATGCTGGCACAGCCATGCTTGAGGATGCGCGGCGCATGATTTCGGTGCTTCAAAACCTGCGCTCGCGGGCCGAGGGTTTAAAACAGGGGCTGGAAGCGGAAATTGCAGTGGCGGTGGATGTCACTCTGCCGTCACCTGTCCTCATTGCTGTGTTGACTGCATTTCAAACGCAGTTTCCCACCGTCAGCCTGCGTTTGCACGTCGGCGCACTGGGTGTTGTCTGGGATCTGGTTCTCAAGAAGCAGGCGGATATCGGATTTGGCGGGCAGCCATTGGAGCCTTACGACGAGTTGGCCATTGGCCGCTTGGGGCAAACAACGATGATGCCTGTGGCAGCGCCTGATCACCCGCTGGCACTATATGAGGGGCCGGTGCCATTGGCTGTTATCCGCAACCACATCCAATTGGTGGTGACAGATTTGAGCGAACATACAAAGGGTAAGGACTTTGGCGTGTTTGCCTATAAGACATGGCGCCTGACTGATGTCGCGACAAAGCATTCGCTCATGTTGGCTGGCCTTGGCTGGGGTGGTTTGCCTAAATGGATGGTCAAGGATGATATTGCCGAAGGCAGGCTTGTTCCCCTTGATCTGGAGCCCTATCCGGAACTGCCTTATAATTTAGTTGTTCTTCATCCTGTTGATGCAGCAATGGGCCCCGCAACGACGTGGATGGTTGAACGATTCAAACAAGAGTTGGCAAAGTTCGATTAAAGCCAGATGACCAATACAAGCCACTCAATATCGCCTTGTACTGCGATCGGAACTGTCTTCGGCAATATAGGAATGGGAATTGTCATAGGCATCGCGATTGGCCTTACTCCGGGCAAAACCGACGATAAGGAATAGCCATATTGTCTGCTTGGAAAACTGGTGCTGCGAGAGAGGATTGAACTCTGCTATCGTGCATCTAACAAATTGAAATACAATGCATATATATCGACCCTAGTGTGCATTGTGTACCACGGGCGATACCAACGCGCAAGTGCACTTTACCTGAATTACCACCTCGGCTCAGGGTGGTAAGCCATTTGGGCCACCACCTTTGTCGCATCGCCACGTCGTTGATACTTTCCTATCGATTCACCCTTTTCGTTCTCCTCAAGGGAAGTTACGCGAAAGAGTTTCCACATCTTGTCCGTCGTCGGCGACAGTCTGTAGGTTCGACTATTGGTACGGCAATACCAATGAGGCGATTTCGGAAGCTGTGTCCATTTGCAGTCTGCACCCGATATCAATCGTTGCTCGCGGGCTATTCGCTCTTCCTCGCGCAAACGCCGGTATCGTTCATTTTGTTCTACGCGCAAACGCTCTTCCTCGCGCTCTACATGATCTCGAAGAAGACCTATAATAGCTGGGAGTTCTGTACCTTCAGCCTTTTCCTTATTGTAAACGGCCAAACAGCCTTGCTGGAGCTCTTCGTTCGGATATGAGTAATAATCCTCGTCTTCAAACGCCCTTAGGCGTTGAGAAACATCCGTCATCGTAAGCGATGGACCGGGCATCTGGTCTAAGACGTCACGCAGGTCCTCAATGGGTATCCAGCAACCAAGTGCGGACTTTAATAAAACCTCACGCTGGCCATTCCATTTTCTCCAGATGGAATTGCCGCGATCTATCTTCTTGACAATCTGTTGCGCCAACTTGATCACTGAATGAGGATCACGGATATGGCGCAGAGACGGGCTCTTCACATAGTCAAACAGGACCTCCTTTACGGCCCAAATGCGTTCGTCTTCTCTCATAGGATTTTTCAGTCAGAAACATAAAGCCTCTGTGTCCGCCTTCTCCGATTATTAAGTACTTACCGATATAACAACAGACCTTGCAGTCTAGGTGCGAAATGACAGATATAAAATTACCCGCAATTCTATCCAACACATTGCCCACTTTAGATGCTCTTACAAGCAGTATAGGTGTGCCAAGAGATATACTGGCATCACAGGACGAAATCGAGGGTGCTTGGCAGAATTTACCGCGCGTGTTGCAGAAAATTCCACCCGAACTTAGGACCGCGCCGCTTGGCCGAATGTGCATTGCAATTGCGGTGGGATTATTCGACAGCGCTATCAATTATATCTGGAATCTCTCAATTGTTGAACTGCGAGATAAGGTACGACGATTTGGCTTGAACGTTGTGTCTCAGGTTACGTCTAAGAGAGACTTCGACGAACAGACTCTTGTGGAAATGAAAGACGCGGAGCTTCTTCTGCTCTGCCTCAAACTAAATCTTATCACGGAGGATGGTTACTTTTTTCTCGATCAATGCCGAGACATCCGTAATAATTTTTCGGCGGCGCATCCTGGTGTCGGGAACATTGACGATCATGAGTTTGTCTCATACGCCAACCGTTGTGCGAAATACGCATTAAACAATGAGATAAATCCTGTTGGCGTCGATTTGTCGGCCTTTATAACTGCTATTAAAGCTTCAAAGTTTACTGATGAGCAAGCGAGCCAGTGGATAAAACGAATATCGGGAACGCACGAGGCACAACAAAACTTGATTTTTGGGTCACTGCACGGCATCTACTGTGATCCGAAAAGTCAAGAAGAAGCCAGAGTAAATGCATTGGGGATCTCAGCGCATTTTGCGCCGTCCTTCACGCCTAAAGCAAAATCGGACCTTGTTAATCGTCACCACAACTACATTGCCGATGGCGTGGTCGACCGGCACACTGCTTCCAAACAATTCTTTGAGAAACTGGGAATGTTGGCACTCCTCGGAGAGCACGAGGTTCATGCCGTTATATCAAATGCGGTGCAACGACTTTTGCAAGCTCACTTGGGCATGAACAATTTTTACAATGAGCCCCCATTCTCTGAACGGCTTTTGGAGCTATCGTCTCAAGTTGCAATTCCTGAATCGGTCAAACAAGAATTTGTAGAGGTGGTCGTTACGTGTGCCACTGGCAATACCTATGGAGTATGCCGCGCGGCAGTTCCCGATTATCATAAAATGGTCAAAGGGTTTTCCCCGAGCGAGATTGATATCATGTTGGCTCTGCCGAACACCAAGAGTACTCTTGCGCGGAGGATTGAATCTTCCCTGTCTTGCAAACGTCGTTTTCAAGAACTCGTAAAGTTGCTGGACGCTAGTTCGGTTTCATCATCCAATTTGGGTGCGTATAATTCCTGGTTAACCGTTGATTTGACATAATTACTTCCGGTGTTCGTGAGTTAGAGAAGGAGCATGGCGTCTCCGCCCTCGGCGACCGATTCTCTCGGCTTCAAAAGGCTAGGCCATTTCAGAGCTCCATCATCGCCTCGTGGTGCTCTTTCAAAAGTGATGCTATGCTATTGTTCAATCCCGCGAACGTGGCATATTTCAAGGCGAGTGTGAAAAGCTCCTGCCATCTCTGTAGGAGCCCTCCATCTAAATCGGCTCAAGCGGTGAACAAACGATTCTCCGGGGATCTCGCGGCCGCAGTCGCTAACCTATCGACCATCTCGTTCAATTTATTGCCAGCGTGTCCTCGAACCCAACTCCAATGGATACGTGGTGTCGAAAGACGATCGAGGAACTCCCAAAGGTCTTGGTTTGCGACCGACTTTCCTCCGGCGTTCTTCCAACCTTTCGTCTTCCAACCGGGAAGCCATTCGTTCATTCCACGTATGAGGAGATTGCTGTCGCTGCGAATGTGAACGGGGTTGGCATTGTCCTTCAACGCTTCCAGAGCTTTGATTGCAGCAGTCATTTCCATCCGATTGTTTGTGGAATCACTGTCGTAACCCGAAATCTCTTTGCGTTTCAGTTCGATGTTGCCGTCCATTGACTGGAGGATTGCGCCCCAACCGCCGGGACCGGGATTTCGAATGCAAGCGCCATCGGTGTGAATGATGATGTGTCGGCCTTTGAAGGTATTGTCAGTGTCCAATCTCGATAGTCCTTTTTGTTGATTGATAGTCGTATAGCGCTCTGACTAGTGACCACAGCTTTTTTAGGGTGGGACCTGTTCAGTAATATAGGCACACCACCAGCGGTCTCATTGGTGAACCTTAGAGGCCGTGTCTGCTCGAAGCGCCATCGAGATCAGCCGGTAGCGCTGAAATCTTTGGTCGCCTAATAAAGTCTGTGGCTGTCATTGTTAAACCAAGGCTACCCGGGGCGGGTTAACCACCTCAGGATTTTGGTTTGTCTTAGTTGTGGGCAGACTTGGCAGCCGTAGCCGCATCAATCTCAGCCCGCTGCACCATATCCTTGGCTATTTCCTCGGGGCTATCTAGCAGGTCCAAAACAGTATTGACCGTTTCCTCGCCCCAGATTGCCACCGCCATTGCTGTGATGCCCTCCATTATTCCGTCATTGAAGGCTTCGGCCACGCGGCCCTGATGTGTTTTTGGAAAGCTCTCAATCGGATTTCCATCCGCATCGCTGCGGCTGTCCATTGGTGCCACACATACAACCTCCAAGAGAAAGTCATACACCTGGGGGGTGGTCATGGTCGCGAGGGACTCATGGCTTGTCGAGGCAAGGCTTGGGATGTTGATAGCAACGTTATTTTCGTAAGGTGCATTGGTCATTTAGTTTTAGGCTTTCCGGCCACTCGTGCCTGTGTACGTCGCATTAGTCGTACGCTTCGTCCTCCGGGAACCATTTCCCGTAGGCATGCAATTGCCGCACTGCCCAAGGGGCAATCCAGCGTGTTTTTTAGTTGGTTGGAGGATCGCTACTAAGCCAGCCCAACCGTTTTTTGAGGCTGGGACTTCTTCAGTAATATAGGCATATGACCAACGGTCCCGGCCGTAGAGCTCAGGAGACCTTTCAGTTCTAAAGTGGCCCCGTGGTCAGCCCAGACATGATGAGGGGACAAGACAGCCCCCACACCTTTTGTTGGCAACGTCGTTGAGCGCTAAGGTCACGTGAGTGGACTTTCAACGTCAAACAGAGAGGCTGACCTATTTGCTCGTGCTTTCGTCTTGGATGCTGATCTGAGACTTGCATACCTGCTCACGGTCTGCTTCGGCACAGCAAGGATTTCGCAGACATCGGCTTGCGACAAATCAAGGAAGTGATCTATCAGCCAGCAGATTTCCATCTGCGTCGTCATCTCTGAACGTCGAGCCTTGGAGAACTCTTCGAGTTTTGCCTTAGCAAGAAGTTTGGTCGGGTTGTCTTGCGACTTCACTGCAACCTTGCGTGAAGCTTCTGTCCACCTCTCGTCCGCCCAAAGCTGACCTGAGGGTGACAAGACGTCAAATGGATACTTTCCGTTCTTGGGATGTAGACGCTTCCCCAGTCCAAGTGCCACAGCCTTAAGTTTCAGACGGTTGCGAACATTACCCGATGGACCGAAATATTCCGGAGCAAGGAGACCCATCTCCGTTAAAATTGCACGGGTTTTCCGTGGTCCTTGCCCTTTTGCCTGTCCATACTCCGTGACTGTGATCCATTCCCCAATAGACTTGGTGACGAGATCGCCTGAAGCCCGATCAAAGGCTTCTGTGGTGTATTCCAAAGCTACACAGTCTCACCACGCTGTTCTGTCCGATCTAGTCCGATGATAGCTGTACGTTCCTCATCGAACCGTTGCCGACGTGCTTTGAGTTCTTTCTCTGTCCGCTTGGCTATTTCCATACCGAAGCCAACGAGCTTGGTCTCATTGATTATCGACCAAATTGCCTTGATGGTCTTTGGTGGAACCTCACGATAGACGGATCGTGTAAGCCCATGCATGGACCATTCATACGCAGCTTCCCGGGGATTCAGTCGCAGTAGCATTCTGACCGTCTGGAAACGGAAACCTTCATCGTATTTCCATTGTCTCTGGTTAAACTCGTACCAGAAGCCCATTGCCATCAGGACCTTGCAGATGGTGGCACTGTCGATCTCCTTCGACAACGACACGATAGCCTTGGACGCGTTCATAGAGTGGCCGTTAAAGGGGACGCCATTGCTGGCGCCGTGGGTGTGGTCTTGGGCCTTGCGCACTGTCCGGGCCCAAATATCGTTTAGGATTGCATTGGAGTTGGATGCCGATTTCGTCGTCAAGTAGGTCTCGATATCCTTGATGTATGGTTTGAGGTCGGATTTCTTGATGCCAATTTGGTGTGGATGGCCATGGCGGGCCAAGGTTCTCTTGTGACGCTCGCAGTACGAGCTATAGCCATTGGTTTGCTTGAAGCAGCCATCAGCCTTGCAGTTTCTCATATTTGATGAAGTCTCATCGTTGGGATTGGGGTCTAAGGCAGAGAAGAAGCTTCCCTGTTCATGCAATCTCACAGCATGGCCGAAAGTCGTACCTAGACCTAAAGGCACGGGGGCGAGGACTTATTTGAGTAGTCTCGATGATTTTTTATGTCATGGGTTTAATGCGGCAGTTAGACGTATAATGGCTAAGACCTTAGTTTCTAAGTCGCGGCATTTGTCGTCTTAGCCACCCTAAAAAACCTAATGCCGCTTGTGCACCAGTCTTTTCGGGTATTCCATTTCTTGGAGGCGGCTCCGGTTCTCACCGTACTGGGCCTTGTATTCAACTGTCAAAGAACTCAGGTCCGAAGTCCTGCCCGTGGTTTATGTACGGTACGACATATATGATCGACAAGAGTGAACTCGTCAAGCGCCTAGTTCATAAATTCATTGTAAAATCAGTAAGTTAGAGGATGAAATTGGCAGATGCACCAGATCTTTAGTCCCTTGTGCCATCAACGATTTCAAGCCTTTGAGAGACGGTACGATACGGAATTGGCTCAAACTTGAGCAAAATTGGCGTTGCAACTTTTTCGTAAAGGTCGAGAAAATCTACTCGCATGGCACAAGAAGACCTATGTTTTGAGACTGCTCAGCGCTCTATAGACGCTGGCCTTGCTCAGACGCGTGTTCGCCATGATGTCTTTGATCAAGACACCTTCATCACGCATCCGAACAATCTCAGACACCACCTCGGGTGTGACCAACGTTTTTCTCCCAAACTTTACGGCATCGGCACCAGTCTTCGCCTTTGCCTTCGCTATGCCGTCCATCTGACGCTCTTTGCGTATGTCAGTCTCAAACTCTGCAATAAGGGCCAGAACGCCAAGCAACAGCTTTCCGGTGGAGGTGCTGGTGTCAATCTGCTGATCCAGAACCTTGAATGTCACACCTTTGGCCTCAAGCTCCTTGACGATATTCAAGAGGTCGGAAGCCGAGCGAGCCAGCCGGTCGATACGGCTTACAATGAACTCATCACCTTTCCGAGCAAACCTCAGGGCTTCTTTAAGAGCCGGTCGGCTGCTATCTAGCCCCGAACGCTTCTCTTCAAAGATATTCTCCTGCTCGATGCCCAGTGCCAGCATCTTGTCACGCTGCACATCAAGGCTCTGTCCGACCGAAGAAACACGAATGTATGCCACCTGCGCCATGTCTCACAACCTCTCAGATGTTTCGATAACACACTTATGAGACATGAAATGAGACGCGTCAATAGGTGATCTCACATCCTATACATTTTGAGAAACTCGAATTGGAAACTAATAACAGTTCGTATAGACCGGCGCCCCGGCATAACTTTGCCGTGACGTGCAGTTGACCTGACGAGGGGGAGTGTATGCAGGGGTGTTCCGCGCATTTTCCTGCATCTGCTTCCCAGCGTCACTAAATGCTTGGCCTATAGCTTGTCGTCTGCGCTGATTGGTCTCGATGCGCCGTTGGTCTAACTGGAACACACATTGTGCATAGGCGTCTGACCCCGGAACAAAGCCGTAGGTTGCTTGGCAGGTCTCACCAAGCCGCTGTGCTTGTTGCGGATTTGCAGGTTGCTCGGTAATACAGCCACTCAATAGTACTGCGGCGATGGTCAAGTACTTCCATGACTTCACTGGCATTCCCCCAAAGCGCTGTCCGAACATAAGTTCGGTCCCGCTGCTCCACGTTAATCTGAACCAAAGATATCAATTTGTCACCGGGATATTCATGCCAATTTAAATAATCGCGAGAATTTAATCTTTGAGACTAACAAATGCGCGTATATATTCTCAACAAAACGATGCATTGCCAGTAGGCTTAATTTGCTACAATAAGGGGCGACACAATTGAAGTGCATTATTTTTTTGGTATTGGGAACAGTACTTTGTTCAACGGGTGCATCAGCTTACTGTTCTAAGCCTAGCCAATCAATTGACTTCCCTGATGGTCCCGGTTCATATGATCGCCCATCGGTTCCGTTCTGTCTATCAGGGTACAAGTTCTCAGGCACCCATACGTGTGAAGACTACGAACTGACGAGTTACCAGAGCGATATTGAAGAATACATAGGTAAACTTAACAAGTACATTCGAGATAACAATGATGCTGCTGAAGAAGCTGCAGCCTACGCTTTGGCGGTGGCAAAGTATGCTCAGTGTGAAGCCGATGAAGCTTCGAGCCAACACAAATGACTGCCATTGGTGGACAGGGTGCGGGGCTACTCAACCTGTTACCACGCGCATAGTAACGCCTTGTGTTCCACGGTCATTCAAGCTTCCTTCAGTCATGGTGCGCAGGTTGCCGTACAAGGCTGGGCACAGCAAGATTAGCTTCTGCGGAACAAACGGTGAGTAACCGTCATCGGTCATGTCAATTTTCAAAGCGTTAATTGACGACGCATCTCGATTGCTGCCCGAATATCTTGGAGCGTGATATCAACCAGCCGCCGCCATATGGGATAGCCAACGTGATCGCTAAGCAAAACCTCCGCATCGCTTACGCCGATCGGACTGGGCAATATCGCGCAGCTAGGTGCAGTTGCTTTGGTATCCTGCTGGGGTATCAATCCATCCGCCCTCAGTCGAATAACAACGCTTGCACTATTTCTCCGCTGCTGGCCTTTGCTGGTAGAATTGGAGCTCATCGCCCAATCATGTGCAGATCGCCAACTGGTGGCCATAAACACCCCGCTTTCGAGATGGTCCGTGTCCACGTGTTTCTGCCACGAACTTTGAGAGAATGCGGCGATAAGACCATGCTGGTTTATTGATGGAAGATGCCGAGATGAGGTGCCATGGTAGAGGTAAAGTGGCCAACTTGGCAGCGCCTTCCTCACTGCACACCTTGCCTCCGCGATGCCGCTCTCCTCATCGAACCAATAAATTCTTTTGCCTTGGCGGTGGTTCATGATCTCTCGGGCTAGGATCAACGCACTGCTAGCAGGGTCCGCGGGACAGCTTGTCAGGAAATGATTAATCCGCTCAATGTGGGCATCATAACACCTATTGCTATGTAGCGGCATTGCCAAGGCATCGTCAATCTCGACCAAAAGCTCAATCTGATCGTGTGTGTGTTCCATCGAGCGCGTGTTTCCTTTATGGCTGGCTTAATCGGTTCCACATCGATAGCTCGAACCTTTGGCGTGAATTGATTTACTCGCTTGGCTAACGGGTCACAAGAGCGGCGGTTCGGCGCAATGATGGGGCCTTGTTGGGTCCGGCGACGACTGGAGGTGAACATCAGGGTTCAGCGACTTTGAGAAATGCAATCTTCATACCAGAGCGTTAAGGGGGGTATGGGGGGATGAAGTGCACGTCATTTAATTTCATCACTCAGACATATATTTTCGGCGCAAACATTGCGACCACCTGGATTTACTCGGAACCCCCTTTTGCCTTTGTAAGCCTGATGCAACTCCAAAGATTTTTTCGGTTCAGTGGAAGGTGAAGAAGTAAAGGCTTTACCGCTGAGTGTGCGTGCCAGTGTTTCTCAACGAGTGCAGGTATTGCATCTTAACATGCGATGCCAGGTATTTTCGACCAGACAATCTGAGTTGATTATCTGCAGTTTTATCTGTACAGATAAATTTTATCTGAAAGGGAGCAAAACTATGGCGTTGTCAATCACCGCATCAGAGGTAAATGAAATCGGACAAGGTGTCTGGGCTCTGGACCTGCCGCCGCATCAAATCAGACTGTTTGGTGGCAGCCCCCAGTCGATTGGATCACGAAGTGTAGTGCTTCTTCACGAATGCAAGTTTGATAAAGAAAAACGTACAATCACCTTTGACATGAGCGATGTTGTGGCACTGAACGTAGGGACCACTAGTGAGGCGATTGCACTCGCTGGCAGTCCGAATGGTGCACTCAAGTCATCGCGCAGAGTTGAGGAAAACACTATCCAAATACCCTATGGGCCTGGCGACCGTGAGTTTATATCCATGGCAGGAAAGTTGTTCGAGCTGGATATGCAAAAGGCCGCAGAGGCTCTTCTTTCCGGTGTTCGTAAGCGTATATCTGGTGATCTTAAGCGCGGGAAATCCAAGAACTTCAGCGAAACTCCCGATAACTTTTGGTATGTTATTGTGCAACCACGAGTACAACAGCTGTCCATAACGGTACGTGGCACCGTCGATCACTTTGCTTCAATGGCGAAACTCCCGATTAAGGATGATAGGGGAAACACTCTGTTCAAAGTCTCCGGCGAAGGAGATGTTGAGGCAGCTCTCGAGTTGATCTTTCACGCGAAGCGTAAATGACCGCAGGTACTATAATAATAACTCAGGGGACGAAGCGGAAATTATGGCGAGAACTGATTGGACGGAGGAAGAATTACGCGCGTGTGTGGTGGCATATCTTGAAATGCTTTCGTCAGAGCAGGGCGGCGAACCTTACTCTAAGACGACGTTTAGGAACAGATTGCTTCGGGGGCCTCTAGCTCAGCGTAGTGCCGCCAGCATAGAGTTCCGTATGAGGAATATTTCAGCGGTTATCACTGACTTAGGCCGCGCTCACATCAAGGGGTATCTGCCTGCCAAACACTCGGGCTCGTCTATAGAAAAGCGACTTGCAACCATCATAGAGGAGATCTCAGGGAAGCAAGGGGTACCGACTGCTGAAGCGCCTCCGCCGATGGTCTTTTTCAACATTGGATGGATGAAGAAGTATGCTGGGGCTGCTCAGGATGATCCAACGCGTGGAAGACACGGTTATCTTGTTGGCAGGACGCATGGCGCAGAAAGCTTTAATTTCGCCCCAAAGCGGGGCAAGGTGTTTGGCTATCGCCCTGGTTTTGGTCGAAAGGTAAATATCAATGAACTTGGCGCGGCGACCAAGGACGATCATATTAGCGGCGTTCTTGTTGTGTGGATCGCGATGGAGCCGACCAGTAAGAAAGCTTTTATCGTAGGTTGGTATCGCAACGCGACGGTGTATCGTAGCGCTCAGCCGTCCACAACTCTCAAGGGTAATATCCATCCCGGGATGGATATTAGTTATACGGCAGAGACAGAAGCTTTGTTAGCAACGCTGCTCCCTGAGCCCAACAGAGATTTCTGGGTACAATCTAATAAAACAATGGACGGTGGATTCGGACAGTCCATCGTGTGGTATGGACGTGATGACGAATATCGTTCGCGTGTCTGGAAATACATTTCAGAAGTTGAGAAAGAAAAAGCAAGACTTTCGACATCGAGCACAAAGAAAACTAGGCCACCTCGTAACCTCGATCCTGAATTGCGACGTAAGGTTGAGAAAGCCGCAATTGCTCATGCCACCAAACATTTCAAATCAACGGTGGGGGGAGGCTATACAGTCGAAAGCGTCGAAAGCCTGGCACGAGGCTGGGATTTGGAAGCTAGCCGAAATGATGGATCGCTGTTTATCGAGGTTAAAGGCTTACATGGGCCCAAAGGCGTCTGTGAACTCACGCCCAACGAATATGGCCAGTTCATCAATGAGGACGTCAAGAGGCGTTACATAGTCTACATCGTCAATCATGCCCTATCGGCCAATCCTATCGCCAGCGTTTTCCGTTATGACAGTAACGAGCACCGATGGAAGACAGCGGACGGGCGCGTGCTTCACATAAATGTCCGACCGGGAGCCGTGCTCCGCTTTGATTGAGTGGGAATGGGCGACGCCGCTGCGACATAACCCTTCCAGAGTACACGTTCAATGCCGCGGTGCCTCTCCTGCCAACCTGCATATTCATCTCATGACACCAATTTCATAAGCAAGATGCAGAATGATGCAGGGGGCACGGGGGGAATCGCCATAGAACTCATCTCATGACGAGACCTGAGATTTCTACGACAAAACCGTTCAGGGCATACATGTTTATCCTTTGGCTGTACAAAATGTCCTGGAACAGGATCGAGATCATCTCACTGGATAGTGTTCGTACTGGAAGCGCCTGAATACTTCTCGAAAATCCATTGGTAGGTGCGTTCTACTTTCTCGTCGAATATGCCTTGTCCGTACGCCGAAGGCAGTCCGTCGTCATATAGCTGCTGGATCGTCGCCTTAACGGCTGCTTTTGCGCGTTCCTTGAGGCGCCAATCGAGGACAAGTTTCTCGGCTTTCAACTTCTCCAAGAGAGATTTGGCCACGCGCTTGACGAGGTCCTCGTCCTCGGGTCCCAGCTTCGGCTCCGGTTGCGTCAAAATATCAAATATCGTCAGCTCTTCTTCGGTAAGACCTTGACGAACAGCGCGTTGGTCCTCCGTATTCATGTCGCCAACCAGTGCTAGTAACTGATTGAAGAAATCGGCGGCGGTCAGGCTTCCTGTATTGTACTGAGAGACCAGAACTTCGAAGCGTTCAACGAGGCCACGGCGCGTTGGATTGCGAGCTGCCATTTCCTCCAGCTGATCCTCGATAGCCCGGCGAAGACGTTGTGTCTCGGTGCGCTGGCGATTACCCGTATCGAACATGGCCCTCAGGCGCTCGATGTCGATGCGGGAAAGGTCGAAGAGACCGTCTGTGCTGCCATCTTCGCGGATCGGTGCGGTGATCTCAACACCCGCAATCGAATTGTCCAGCAGCGCTTCAATTTGGCTGGAGACTGCCGAGATGTCTGGTCGCTCGGTGAGTGAACGGATGCGTTCTGCTATCACTTCAATGGCCGCTGAGATCTTGCGATATGGCTCGGCTCGGGCGTCTGGAAGAACGGCCTTGAACGTAGTCCAAACGTTGGAGGCCAGCGCAAGGAAAGTGCGGCGCTCGGGGTCGGTGCCGTTCAGCGCTTCCACGGCATCGCCGAGCCTCCGTAGCCGGTCGAACCCAGCCACCTCAAGGATCACACCCGCATCAACGTCTCGCATCCGGCAGAAGGCAAGTGCCTCTTCGATGGCTTGGGCAAGATCCTCGATCAGTGCGGACTTGTCCTCGATAGGCTTTGCATTTTTTGCGCCGCCCACGGCATAGATCGTCAGCGCCTTCTCCAGATTGCGAAAGATGCCGACATAGTCGACGATCAGGCCAGCCTTCTTGCCCGGCGCATTGCGGTTGGCCCGAGCGATGGTTTGCATCAGCGTGTGGTTCTTCATCGGTTTGTCGAGATAGATGGTCGAACAAGTCGGCACGTCGAAACCGGTAATCCACATGGCGCAAACGAAGACGAGACGAAGCGGATCGCTTCCCTTCTTGAACCGCTGGTCCAGATTTTCCTCGATCATTCGCCTCCGGTGGGTGCGAATGTCGAGGCCCTTTGCCTCCATATCGGCGATCTCGTTCTGGGCTTGGCTGACCACAACTGCCATTTCCGTCTCGCGCATGAAGGCGATGACAGCGACCAAGGCCTCGCGTTGATCGGCGGGGACTAAAGCAAGGGCTGCCTCGCGCCGTGCAATCTCGGCATTCCAAGCGCGGAGAACCTTGTCGTACATCCGCACCGCTGTTGCCTTGTCGATGGCCACGAACATGGCCTTGCCGCGATAGCCTCGACCGACGAAGTGGCGAACGAGGTCCTCGGCGATCCGGTCCAGACGGTCCTCGCGAGTGATCAGGTGGTATTGGGTGCCGAGGCGTTTCTCAAGTTCGCGCTCCTGCTCCTCGTCGAGCTCGGCCTCTTCGATGACGGCTTCCAGATCCTCGGCAAAGCTCTCGTGGGCGAACTCCAGCTCGGGGATGCGGTTCTCGTAATAAAGCGGAACGGTGGCTCCGTCCTCGGCCGACTGCTGATAGGTGTAGGTCGAGACATAGTCGCCGAAGACGTCGCGGGTCTTCTCTTCCCCGGCCATCAGCGGGGTCCCTGTGAAACCAATGAACGCGGCGTTCGGCAACGCCCGGCGCATATTGGCAGCGAGCGTGTCATATTGCGAGCGATGGGCCTCGTCTGCGATGACGATGATGTCCGACCTTTCGGAAAGGACCGGAAAGGTTTCTCCCTTGGCCGTGCCAAACTTGTGGATCAGGGTGAAGACGTATCGCTCATTGCCCCGCAGCAGCGCCTTCAGATGCTCCTTCGATCCGGCGCGAACTTCCCGCACATCCTTGGTTACCGCGCCACAGGCGGCGAAGACGTCGGAAATCTGCTTATCCAGCTCCTCGCGGTCGGTGACGATTACGAAGGTCCATGCCCCGGGTATCGTCCGTAGAACCTTTCGGGTGAAGGTCAGCATGGAAAGGCTCTTGCCGGACCCCTGCGTGTGCCAGAAGACCCCAAGCTTGCCCCGGTTCTCCCCCAGGTTGACCACGGCCTGAACTGCCTTGTTCACCCCGAGGAACTGGTGGTTCTGGGCAATTTTCTTAACAAGCCCGTCCTTGGTTTGCTCGAAGATGAGGAAGTTCTCGACAAGATCGATCAAGCGTTCGGGCGTGGCGGCAGCACGGATGGCAGTTTCGAGCGATACGCGTCCCGGTTCAGTCTCGTCGTCGATCCGCTTCCATTCCTTGTACGTATCCCATGGCGAATAGGCTGAAGCGCCGATCCGGGTGTCGAGCCCATTGGATACGAGAACAAAGCCGTTGGGGCGGAACAGCTGAGGAATGCTGTCGCGGTAGTCGCGGACATTGTCGCGGTAGGCATCTTCGATGCGTCTGTGTCCGGCTTTCAGCTCGATGAACAGCAGCGGCACTCCGTTCGCGAAGCCGATCAGGTCCGTGCGACGGCGGTGAAGTTCGCCCGAGATCCAGACCTGAGAGATTAGTGTGAAGTCATTGGCGTCAAGTTCGCGCCAGTCGACGACGCGGACCCGTTCCTTGGTCATCCCGCCGTTATCGTCGCGGTATTCGACGTCTACCCCATCCCGCACCAGTTCCAGCACTTCCCTGTTCGCGGCCATTGGCACCATCGATGCTCGGTCCTGCGTCAGGGTATCGAAGGCAAGGTCAAGCGCATCCTGTGGCAGGTCGGGATTTAGACGAGAAAGCGCGGTGCGCAACACTTTGGTCAGATAGGGATCGCGCAGTGTGTCGCGAAACGGCGAGCCGTCATGACCGAAGGTTTCGTCATAAAGATTGTAGTGGCTCCAGCCGAGGCTCTCCAGAAGATCAATCGTCGGTTTTTCAACAAGCCCTTCCTCGGAGAAGCCGGTCAGCGTGGCGCGTGTCCCGTCGGGAATACCGTATTGGATGTCCTTCGGAGTGTCGGCCATAGGCTATTCCGCCGCCTCGGCAAATCTCTCTTGGGCGGCCGAGACGTCAATCTGGCCGGAGATCAGCTTGGGAAGCAGTAGGTCACGAGCGGTGCGAAGGCAGTTATTTTGATTGGCCAACACCCGGACCTGCTGAAGCATCGGGTCGGTAACGGATGCAAACTTACTCAGTAAGTCAGTTTGAGGGAAGGCAAATTCATAGCCCTTCAATGCTTCTGTTCGAACCCGCTGACGACCGTCAGCACCGCCCATGGACTTAATTGCTATTGCCCGAAAGGCTTCGGATCGCGCCAGCAGGTAGACAAACGATGACGAAACGCCTTTGCCGCGCATCACAGTGAACTCTGTGGAGCCGAAGGCAGTTTCCTCTACTTCTAGGAAGTTGACCAATCCCGTCTTCCCGTTCTCCAGGCAGGGTGTGATGCGAGCGAAGAGTGTATCCCCATTCTGGAACTTGGAGCCAGAGTTTCCCGAGCGTGTTTCCCAACCAGATATGACCGAAGAAACGGTATCTAGGGAGCCCATTGGTACGAAACGCTTGATCCCTTCCTTCGGGACTTTGGTGCGTGGATCAAAGTCGATCATCTCCTCAGCGCGAACAATTGACCACCCCTCAGGCACCATACCAAGTCTCGTCTCGACCAATTGCACGGCCTCACGACCCGGATAGCGGAAGCGGAGAAACCATTCATCGAACAACCTCCGCGCCATCTCCTCAAGGATAGCAATGCGTCGTAGGTTCACCTCGATCAGATCGTCGTACACACCTAAAATGTGTGCAATGCGTTGCTGGACAGGGAGCGAAGGAACTTCAATCTCGATGCTCTTCAAGAGCACTATGGTGAAGGCCGATTGGGACGAACCAATCGTGCATTTCTTGAGCTCTGCCTTACCGCGAGGTGAGCCGAGCCAGTAATACAAGAACTGGCTGTCGAGACCTCTGAAATGGCGAAACCAAGTCAGATTTCCGTCTTTGAAATAGAAGCGGTCTCCTGCTTTTACGAGGTAGACAGATCCCAGCGTTCCCACCGACGTGAGCAGCAAGTCGCCCTGTTTTGGTGCGCCGAATTTGCGTTCAATCTCTCGGAATTTCTCTTCCGTTATGAAAAGCTCGGTTGTGACATCAAGGTTGCCTTTGTACTTTTCAGTGATTTCCCGCCCGCGATAAAAAGGCACGCCATCGTGAACGTAATCTGCGGCGAAGATGCGTTTGCTAGAGGTGATCTCACAAAGCTCATCCATGCGTCTTACTGGCCACATAGCCATCGTCACACCCCTAGTATCTCAGCCACGTTCACAGCGACGATCTTGTCCAGCTCCCGTGCTTGGACGTTCAGGACTTCCAGTGTTTCGTGGAGCTCCTCCAGTTTCTCGCGGAAATCCTCGTCATTCGCTTCACCAGACGCCACTCCGACATGGCGTCCCGGATTGAGCGACCAGCCTTGGCTTTCGATCTCCGCGCGGGTGGAGCTGCGGCAAAGACCGGACACATCGCCATAGACGAGCCCCGGGAAACGCTCCTCCAGCCACGCTTTGGATTGGGTAAAGAATTCCGGAGGCTCGCCACGCCAGAGACGCACGATATTGGCCAGAGTTTCAACCTGCTCTTCGGTGAAGTCGCGATGGGCTCGGTCGATCTGGCGGAAGATGTGTCGGGCATCGAGGAACAGCACTTTGTCGGCCCTTGGTCCAGTCGCCTTGCCCTTGTCGAAGAACCATAGGGTGCAGGGTAACGTGACTGTCAGGAAGAAGTTCGGTCCGACTGAGACGATGACATCGACGCTGCCGCTCTCTATCAGCTTCTTGCGGATTTCCTGTTCCGTGCCCCGCGCGTCAGCTGCGGAATTGGCCATGACGAACCCGGCGCGGCCCGTTTCGTTGAGCCGCGACCAGAAGAACTGTATCCAGAGATAGTTGGCATTGTCTGCACTCGGGACACCATAGGGAAAGCGGTTGGTGACGTCCAGCAGCTTGCTCTTGTCGAGTTCTTTCACGTTGAAGGGAGGATTGGCCATGACGAAGTCGAAGCCGCCCGGCCCCTCGTAACGGCCCCTGTCGTTCTTCTTCGGCATCACCTCTTCGAAGACCGGGTCCCGATAGCTGTCGCCGTCGAGAATCCTGCCAGAGAGGCCATGCACCGCAAGGTTCATCTGGGCCAATCGCCAGGTCTCGCGTGTGCGCTCGACGCCATAGATCGACAGCTCCTTGTCGGGTTCTTTTTGGTGACGCTTCACGAAGTCTGCCGAATGTACAAACATGCCGCCTGAGCCACAGGCCGGGTCCAGAATTCGTCCATGATAAGGTTCGATAATTTCAACGATCAACCGCACGATGGTTGAGGGCGTGTAGAACTCGCCACCCTTCTGCATGGTCTCTTTAGCAAAATTGCCCATGAAATATTCATAGACATGACCGAAGGCATCACCGGCAATCTTGAGCGGGTTCAGAGCACGGAGCAATTCGACCAGGACGTCATCAGGGATAGTCTGATAGGTCTTCGGCAGGACGTCATTCAGTTCGGGATTCTTTGCCTCGATTTCTCGCATGGCGGTTGTCAACGCGCGGCCAAGGTTGGATCCTTCTGGCAACTTTAGCAAGAAAGAGAACCGGGCCTCCGGCGGCAGGAAGATTGCGCCTTCCGCCTTATAGGCCTCTGCTCCAGGTCGGACACGGGATCCCTCGCGTGGAGACAGCTTAGCCTCGACTTCCACGAATTTTTCCTCAGCATGACGAAGGAAGAGCAATCCCATCACCGGCCGGGCATAGTCGGCAGGGCGCACACCCGAATTGGCGCGGAGCTTCTCTGCAGTGGTCCACAGCTTGTCGGAAATCGTCTTGAGGTCGTCAGCCATCTACACCATTCGCATCCTATTTCGTGTAGTACAACCTGTAAGGAAGGTTCGCAGTACGTCAATATAAAAGCGGATTAATAATGCAGCGGATGTCGACGCAATCATAGATACATTTGACGCGCACGAGATTGCGCAAGCGATCAGATATGACCGAAGTCAAATTAAGCTAGCGCAGATGCTCGGGCTCAGCTTTCTGATCACAGGAACCTATCTAAGTCTTTCTCGTGCGAATGGATGGGCGCTGCTTCAAACGTTCATTACGCAGTCCCTCGGGAACAAGTTGCTCCAATGTTGGCCGGTAGTCGCCATCGGGAACGGCAAACCGCCCAATTTTATTAATTTCACGGTTGATGACCATAGGCGACCATTCTCCGTAGCCTTCGCGGGCGTCAACTCGTGACCTGCTGCCCATCATGTAGTCTCGGGCCTCCTTGTCCACATCGAAGTTGCGAGATCGGGTTGTCGCGAGATGCCTCCATGCGTGGCTTGGCTTGCCCCCCGGCGCAGACCCTCCCAATACTTCATGGGTTATCCAATTGCCTATACGCTCTGCGCTGTCTTTGGAGCGATGCTTTGGAAGTTTCGTAAGGTCTGTACCCTCCGGATACGCACGATAGAATGCTGGGCCATCGCCAATAGCTTTAAACATGTCAAGCAAACCGAGCTCAATCAGGTGTTTGTGTACGCCGACCGTCCAAGCTCGCTTGCTCTTTGTGCTACCATCCTCGGGTGTAATCAGAAAGAATGGTATGCCGTCTTCCTCGCGGACATTGCGACCCCGCAACTGTGTTACTTCACTAACCCGTAGTCCTGTATAAGCGCATATCCAAGGTACCCAGAAGATTGCGCGTTGGTAATGAGGGGCAAGTGCTTTGCCAGTTCCGTCAAAGGTTGCATTCAGTATCGTCTCGGCCTGTTCAAGGGTATAGTCTTTCGATCCAACAGGGACTTTATCATCGCGCTTGTCTTGTATTCCATGAGCGGCGTTTGTTGAAAGATTGAACTCTTCAACTCCATGCGTAAGAACTGCCTTCAGTGCTGTCAGGTGCTTGCCATTAATCGTCTTCTTAGAGAGGCCTCTGATGATCATTTCATCCCGCCACTTCCTGACATCTTCCTTCGTGATCGTGTCTGCTGAGATGCGTCCTGTGACGCTTACAAAATCATTCAGGGACCGTCGGTAATCCTCTTTGGTTTTCACTGCTTTGGACTGGGTGGCGAACTTGTGATCCAGCAGTTTAAAGAGGTCTAGATCTGATTTTGATTGCTTCCTTGGTTGTGCTGGCGGCTTTGGCGCGTCCCAATCGGGAAAACGATCGATATAACTGTCGGGTGAATAATCACCCTGAGCTTTGCCCAGATTAGTCAACGCTGCTTCAGTTAAGGCCCTTTCGGTGGCCGCGATCAGTCGCCGACGGCTCGCACCATCAACGATCAAATGTTGATGTCGAAGGGTGCTGTCAACAATATCGCCGAAGCGCTTTTCCAACCCGACTTCTCGCCGCTCTGCGTCCGGGCCGATGCGAATCACATTTGCACCCACGGAGGCAGCAGCGTTAGCCCTAATCACGTTTTGCCAACGTATTGGCTCACCGGGGTTTTTATCGAAGATGGCGACGAAGGCCTTATAGGCGTTGCCAGCAAGCGCTTGGATTTCCTTCTGAGATAGCGATCGAGGTCCCTGTCGTATCGCCTTCCAATGCGCTTGAAGAGCGACATCGGTTTCCCGATAGAGAGCTTTGGCCGTTGCAGGGTCTTTCGTCCCAAGGGAGACTTTGACGACTGAACCGATCTTAATTGTCTTGGGCTTGCCATCTATAGGGAGCGAAACCAAACTGCCAATTGCTTTGGCCGTTATATCATTTGGAACACGTTGCCGCAGATAGTAGACGCCGGTTGTGGGATGTTTGAATGGTGAAGGCATAGACAGACTCATGTGAACCACCTCTGTGTACCAGAAGAGCCGTCAATAGTCATGGGATTTCAATTAATTCCATCAAATCAACATGATGGGCTGGTGCTGCGAGAGAGGATTGAACTCTCGACCTCTCCATTACCAATGGAGTGCTCTACCACTGAGCTACCGCAGCCGATTTGCGAACGCGGCGGACTTCTGGCATATCATTGCTGAAATCGCAAGCAAGCAATCGTAATCTCTTGGGTAAAATATCCATAGAGAGCAAAAAACATAGGCTGGCTACCGGCAGATTGCTGTCGGCACTGGTCAAAATACCGGATAAAACCAATGTCCTTATTGCCCAAAAACCCGAGCCGCGAACAAGAGGAGCGGGAAAAACGCCGCTCGGAACAACTGCGCGCAAATCTTGCGCGGCGCAAACAGCAGACGAGATCGCGCCGCTCAGGCGCTGAAGATGGGCGCGATGAAGGTTTGAAAGCCGCGGCGTCGCAAAATGAGTCAGCCGATAGCGAAAAATAGAGCATTATTTTTCTGCCTCTCCTTCTTTGACGCAGAAACGACGCACTCACAATCAAGATCGAAAGATCTGTGTAAAGCCGATTCGAAGATCAGCGTTATGCACAGGAATGACAAGCCTTTCTTGAACCAGCACACGTGATGGTTTAAATGAACCCGCTCTGCAAAGGGCCTTTAACGACAGGACGGGTATTTCCCCCGCGAAAGTGACAAATTATGGATCGCATCAAGATTGTTGGCGGTAACAAGCTCAACGGCATCATTCCTATTTCGGGCGCCAAGAATGCGGCCCTGCCGTTGATGATTGCTTCTCTTTTGACCGATGACACGCTGACGCTGGAAAACGTGCCGCATCTGGCGGATGTCGAGCAGCTTATCCGCATCCTTGGCAATCACGGGGTTGATTATTCCGTCAATGGACGCCGCGAGCGTCAGGACGGCGCTTATTCACGCACGATCCATTTTACTGCACGCAATATCGTCGATACCGTAGCACCCTATGAGCTTGTCTCCAAGATGCGGGCAAGTTTCTGGGTTATCGGGCCGCTTCTCGCCCGTATGGGCGTTGCAACCGTTTCTTTGCCGGGCGGTTGCGCAATCGGTACCAGGCCGGTTGATCTGTTCATTGATGGCCTGCGCGCTCTCGGTGCCGATATCGAGATTGAAAACGGCTATGTCAAAGCCAGCGCGAAGGGCGGTCTTGTCGGCGCGCGCTACGTGTTCCCGAAAGTATCGGTCGGTGCAACCCATGTTTTGATGATGGCAGCAACGCTCGCCAAAGGCGAAACAATCATTGAGAATGCCGCACAGGAGCCCGAAGTCGTCAATCTGGCTGACTGCCTGAATGCCATGGGTGCAAAGGTCAGCGGCGCTGGCACGGCGACGATCACAATCGAGGGCGTAACAAGTCTTTCCGGCGCGCGCGTCCGCGTCATTCCTGATCGTATCGAGACAGGAACCTATGCCATGGCTGTCGCCATGACGGGTGGCGATGTCATCCTGGAAGGCGCCGATGCCAATCTTTTGACTGCTGCCCTCGCAACGCTCGGCCAGGTCGGCGTTGAAATTTCAGAAACCAATTCCGGCTTGCGCGTTGTGCGTAATGGCCACGGCATCATGCCCGTCGATGTGACGACGCAGCCATTCCCGGGCTTCCCGACCGACTTGCAGGCGCAGTTCATGGGCCTGATGACCAAGGCCAAGGGCACGTCCCATATTACCGAGACCATCTTTGAAAACCGCTTCATGCATGTGCAGGAATTGGCTCGGCTCGGTGCCAAAATTTCGCTGTCAGGTCAGACCGCGAAGATCGAGGGTGTTGAGCGCCTACGCGGTGCGCCGGTCATGGCGACAGATCTGCGTGCATCTGTTTCGCTGGTTATTGCCGGTCTTGCGGCCGAAGGGGAGACGACGGTCAATCGCGTCTATCATCTCGACCGCGGTTTTGAGCGTCTCGAAGAAAAGCTGACACGTTGCGGTGCGGTGGTTGAGCGCATCAGCGACTGATCATCCGGAATTTCCACGTCGATTATGCATCTTGCATAATTCCCTTTGCCTTCGCTTTCCTCTAACAGGGAAGAGAGCAGGCTTCCCCACCGGAAGCCCTGATCCCGCAAATTAAGGCAAAGGGTAGACATGGACACTCTCAAACTCATCGCGCTTGATGAGGAAGATCTGCAAATCCTATCTGCGCATCTGCAGGATTCCGTGCTTAAAGTCAGCGATATCGACTATCTGGCAGCGGAAAAGAAGCTGGTACTTGGCGTCAATCGCTTCGTCTGGGAACTGGCCGATGATGGCAAGCGCCATCGCAGTTTCGAGCGTCGGCGCACAGCACTCCATTTTGGTCAGGTCTTGAGTCTCAAAGCCACGGGCATCGACCGCCATTATCCGGATGACGTTCTTTCCGTATTGGCAATTCGTTTCATCGTTACCGAGGCTCCATCCGGGTTTATCGAGCTGGTTTTTGCCGCCAATAAAGCCTTGCGTCTCGAAGTTGAAGCTATTGAAGCCCAAATGGCGGATTTGGGCCCGGCCTGGGAAACACAATCGCGTCCAGAGCATGAAGTCTAGCTTCTGACCCTAAGGAATATGTATCGTGGCAATTGTGCTGAAACAGTCTGACTCTGACTTTAACGAGAGTTTTTCCGCATTTCTTTCGACTAAGCGCGAGGTTTCCGAAGATGTTGACCGCGTGGTCGAGACGATTATCAAGAATGTTCGCACCAATGGTGATGCAGCGCTGATCGACTACTCGAAGCAATTCGACCGTATAGATTTGGCGCAACATGGTATCGCCATTTCTGCGGACGAGGTTGATGCGGCCATGGAATCGGCACCGCAAGCAACGGTGGAGGCACTCAAGCTTGCGCGTGATCGCATCCATTCCCACCACGCAAGGCAAATGCCCAAGGATGACCGTTATACGGATGCATTGGGCGTTGAACTTGGCTCGCGCTGGACCGCAATTGATTCAGTCGGGCTCTATGTTCCAGGCGGTACTGCGAGCTATCCAAGTTCTGTCTTGATGAATGCTGTTCCGGCACAAGTGGCGGGTGTTGAGCGCATTGTCATGGTGGTTCCCTCACCAGACGGCAAGCTCAACCCGCTGGTTCTGGTTGCAGCGCGTCTTGCTGGCGTCTCCGAGATTTACCGTGTGGGCGGCGCGCAGGCGGTTGCGGCACTTGCCTACGGCACGGAAACCATTGCGCCGGTCGCCAAGATTGTCGGCCCCGGAAACGCCTATGTGGCTGCTGCCAAACGCCGAGTTTTCGGCACTGTCGGTATCGACATGATTGCCGGCCCATCCGAAGTTCTCATTTTAGCCGATGCTGATAACAATCCGGATTGGATCGCTGCTGACTTGCTGGCTCAGGCCGAGCATGACAGCGCCGCGCAATCAATTCTCATAACGGATGATGAGACTTTCGGTGAGGCGGTCATGGCCGCTGTCGAGCATCAACTCAAGACATTGCCGCGCGGCCAGACCGCGAGCGAGAGCTGGCGGGATTATGGCGCGGTCATTTTGGTCAATGATTTGCCGTCAGCCTTGCCTCTGGTCAACCGCATCGCGCCGGAGCATCTGGAGATTGCAGCCGCCGATACAGAAGAGCTTTTGGCCGGCGTCCGCAATGCAGGCGCGATCTTTCTTGGCCGTTATACCCCGGAAGTCATCGGTGACTATGTTGGTGGTTCCAACCATGTTTTGCCCACAGCCCGTTCAGCCCGTTTTTCTTCGGGGCTTTCCGTGCTTGACTATGTCAAGCGAACCTCCATTCTGAGGCTTGGCGTTGAGCAACTGCGTGCCTTGGGACCGGCAGCGATTGAACTGGCGCGTGCGGAGGGGCTTGATGCGCATGGCAATTCGGTTGCAATCCGGTTGAACCTTTAGGAATCTGATGACGGCAAGTGATGCGAGATTGATCGATGTGGAACTGGACGACACGATCGGCCGTTCAACACCCGACGTCGAGCATGAACGAGCGGTCGCAATTTTTGACCTTATCGAAGAGAATAGTTTCCGTCCTGTCAGCGATGAGGGGACAGGGCCCTACAAGCTGAAGATTTCTTTGGTCGAATCACGTCTAATTTTTGCGATTTCACGGGAAAGCGGCGACGATGTTGTCACGCACATCCTTTCGCTCACGCCTTTACGCAAGGTCATCAAGGACTACTTCCTTATCTGCGAAAGCTATTATGATGCCATTCGCGCATCCAGCCCGAGCAAGATCGAAGCCATCGATATGGGTCGGCGAGGGCTGCACAACGAGGGATCGCAGGCTCTGATGGATCGACTTGGCGGCAAGATAGATGTCGATTTCGACACTGCCCGCCGGCTTTTTACACTGGTATGTGTGCTCCATTGGCGGGGATAGGCGCACCCGTGCCGGGAATGCCCGACCATCTGCCGGATGATGCGGCAGGTGGCAAACCGAGGATTCCGGGCGCCGTTCTTTTCATATGCGGCATGAATGCCATTCGCTCTCCCATGGCCGAGGCACTGGCTCGAAAAATACTGCCGTCAAAGGTCTATGTGGCATCAGCGGGCGTTGAAAAGGGCGATCCCGATCCCTTTGTGGATGCCGTGCTCGAAGAAATCGGATTGAAGCGGCTGTCCGTAGCGCCGCGCACCTTCAAGGAGCTTGAAGACGATTATTTCGATCTGATTATTACATTATCACCCAAGGCGCACCATATGGCTCTGGAGCTGACCCGGACGACGTCGGTGCATGTGGAATATTGGCCCACGCCTGACCCGACATTGGTGCGCGGTCGCAGGGATCAGATTCTGGACGCTTATCGTGATGTTCGGGATCATCTGAAACAACATATTGAGGATCGTTTCGGTCCATTGACTTGATACTCTTGTGCGTCCGTACAATTGGATCGAACTCCCTTGTTCACAAATGCTACGCAATACTATAGGTTCCGCGCAAAATTGCGGTCGAACACGGCCGCAAATTCAATTTCTGGAGATAGAACTACGCATGGCGAAAGAAGAAGTACTGGAGTTTCCTGGCCTCGTGACGGAGCTGTTGCCCAACGCGATGTTCCGGGTAAAGCTCGAAAACGATCATGAAATCATTGCTCACACGGCTGGGCGCATGCGCAAGAACCGTATTCGCGTTCTGGCAGGCGACAAGGTTCTGGTTGAAATGACCCCCTATGACCTGACCAAGGGTCGCATCACCTACCGTTTCAAGTAAACGTCCTTCAGCCTGTCCGCAGGAATTCTCTTTATGAGCGATCAGCACAAATTCGTTCTTGCCTCCGGTTCGCCGCGCCGCCTGTCGCTGCTTGGTCAGATCGGTATTGAGCCGGATAGTCTGCTGCCCGCCGACGTGGACGAGACGCCGCTACGGGCGGAGCATCCGCGTTCGTTGGCGCGTCGGCTTTCCCGCCTGAAGGCGGAAAAAGTTGCCGCAGAACTGAAGGGAAGTGCCGAGCTTGGCAAGGCCTATATCCTTAGCGCTGACACGGTTGTCGCTGTCGGGCGGCGCATTTTGCCGAAGGCGGAAATACTTGATGATGCGACCGCATGCCTACGTCTGCTGTCCGGTCGCTCCCACCGTGTCTATACGGGCCTTTGCCTGATAACGCCGGCAGGAAAATTGCGTCAGGACCTCATTGAAACCCGCGTTCGCTTCAAAAGGCTTTCGCGGGAGGAGCTGGAAAGCTATCTTGCGTCAGGCGAATGGCGCGGCAAGGCAGGCGGCTATGCAATTCAGGGTTTGGCGGGCAGCTTCGTTATCAAGCTGGTCGGCTCATACACCAATGTTGTTGGCTTGCCGCTTTATGAAACCTTGAACCTTTTGCAGGGTGAAGGGTTTCCCGTTTATGCCAATTGGCAGGCCTCAGGCCACTAGCAACTATATGTTTCCAATGGACTGCAATAGTGACTGACAACAAAAACAGTATGGCGAATGTTACGCCCCTGCGACCGACACGTCCTTGCCCCGAATGCAAGCGGCCATCCCAACGTGAACACTATCCATTCTGCTCGTCACGTTGCCGCAATGTAGACCTTAATCGTTGGCTGACGGGCGCCTATATATTGCCCGCCGTCGAAAGCTCGGAAGACAGCGACGGCGAAGAAGACATGTAGCTGTTGGCCCGGAGGGCTGACGAGCTCTAAAGTCTTATCACCCGCTGCGTTGCAGGCTGCGACAATACAATATTGATAGCCCGCAATGAGCTTATGCTATCTGCTATCGGCATGATAGCAGAGCCGGTTTTGCCCTGCCTCATAGCATCCATCAATGCAATTGCTTCAAACTGGCGGCCATTGCCGTCAAAATCGTATTCCTCAACAGTCCGGCCCGGCACAGGAAGGCGATCCAGTATTTTTCCGATAGTTCCGCCTGGGCCTGATAGAGGGCTGAACAGCGCTTGCCGGGAAAACCCCTGGTAGATCGTCAATTCCCTTGCCTCGGTGAACGGAGCATTCAGCCGAATCGTGCCGGTTGTGCCCTCGATGATAAAATGATTCTTGCCATTTCGGTCGAAGCCACAGGAAAGTTCTGCTTTCACATGATCATAATGCAGCACGATTTCAGAACTTATGTCGATGCCGTTTGGGGCCGCATGCCACAGCCCCGAAACCTTTTGTGGTTGACCAAGGAAAAACATTGCCAAGGAAACACACGAGATCCCGAGATCCCGACTGGCACCGCCGCCCAATGATCTGCTGAAATAGCGCGTCTTGGGATCATATGGATGTTCATAGGCCAATTCGGCGGTAATTTTGCGGATTGCTCCGATTTCTCCGGCATCCACTTTGGCTTTTGCGGCCGCGATTGCTGGCAGGAATCTTGTCCCCATCGCTTCCATGGCGAATACATCGGCGCGGGTGGCTTCCCGTTCGATGACGGAGGCTTCCGTGTGGGAAGGCGCGAGCGGCTTTTCCGTCAGAATCGCTTTGCCTGAGCGGATGGATTTGAGAGCCTGCGCCACGTGGACCGAATTTGGCGTTGCAATGTAAACCGCATCAATCTCGGGATCGGCTACAAATGCATCAATGTCGGAATAGGCACGCTTGCTGCCAAAGTTTTCTTGAAACCGTTTTGCATTGGCTGTTGTCCGCGAAAAATTACCCACAAGCGACGCGCCGGGCACCAACGCCAGATCAGCGGCAAATTGTCCAGCAGTCTGACCGCTGCCAAGAATGCCCCAGCCAAAAGGCGTCGCTTTGGCGGTTTTATCCCCCGTATCAATCATATAAAACGAATCCTGTCTGTAACCCCATCAAGAACGCATCGATCTATGCCCTTTGCAAGAGGCAGAAAAACGGCGAAAAAATCCTTAGTTGATGCTGGACAGCAGGATTTTTAGTGTTATAACCCACCCGCTTCCAACGAAAACCAACGCGTCGGAATGGCCTGCCAACTTTGGCAGCCAAAAGTGCCCAGATAGCTCAGTTGGTAGAGCAGCGGATTGAAAATCCGCGTGTCCGTGGTTCGAATCCGCGTCTGGGCACCACTTCTCATTTTACCCATTGTTGTTGATGATTATTTTCGCCCAAGTGGCCTTAAAACGCACACCACTGGGAAAAGCTGGACACTTTTATTCCCTTTTTAGTTCGTTTGCGGCAGCTCGATCACGTGCCACTCAAAGTCCGTCAGATCATTGCGACTCCAGTGACCCACAATCGAACCAATGGCGTGCGAATTGTGGTGAAGCTCTCCTGGACAGATGATTGCAAATATTTTTAAGCGCAAGTTAAAAAATAGTATAGAATGGGCATAAAAGAATGGAGGGCCATTTCAACTTTGATAAAATTGTAACTAATGCTTGAGTAGTGTGTTGTTTGTTTTCGCATCCCGTTGGATGAGTTAGAGTTTTGTTTGAATTTTTAATAGTATTATGAATAGTAATTAGCTTAGTATTAGATTTACTTGTAATTTTGAAATAAATAATGAATACTATTCTCCAACCCAAGCTGCCATTGTATTTCACATTGGTTTGAAAATTGGGATAAGGGAGGACATAATGACTAGAATTATAACCAATGTTACCAAGTTACTCTCATATTCTGTCATCATAACAGCACTTACTGTTCCAGCATTTGCAGGCGGTATCTCCGTCGGTGGCTCGCGCAATGGCGGCCTCGGTGCGAGCGTCGGTGCAGATCTCGGCGGCATCAAGGCTGGAGTGGACGCTTCAATCGGCGGATCCAGAGGAACGACGGTCGGCGCTGGAGCAAATGTCGGCGGCACGAGCGGTATTTCGACCGGAGTGGGAGCTTCTGTCAATAACGGGATCAATGCAGGTGCAGGCTTAAACGTTGGTGGGGCAAGCGGCGTAAATGCAGGCGCGGGTGCTTCGATCGGCGGATCCGGAGGAACGGCGGTCGGCGCGGGAGCGAATGTTGGCGGCACCAGTGGTGTTACGGCCGGAGTGGGCGCCAGTGTCACTGGCGGGGTTCGTGCAGGGGCGGGCTTAAGCGTTGGTGGGGCAGGTGGCATAAATGCCGGCGTCGGCGTCGGCATTGGTAACACCATCACTAATCCTGGCAGTGGCATAAATCCCGGCACCAGGACCACTGCTGGAGTGACTCCCAGGGGAACTTCTGTCAGTCCCGGTACGCGCCTGAATGCCCGTGTGGTATCCGCCCGGTTCGCCAGCTTGAGTGCAACCGAGCGCACGAAGTTGAAGGTGCGTTGCCGCGATATTTCCGCTAATGCAATGAACTATGACGGCGGGCTTGTCGCTCTTTGCAAGATGCTGCGCGGTATCTGATCCGTCAAATTAATGTTAGGTGGCCCCAAATGGGGGCCACTTTTCTTGTAACGACTGAAGTCTACGCAGCGCCCATGATCGCGCCAGCAATGGCAAGAGCGACTACGACAATCCAAGGCGGGATCTTCCATATCGTCAGAAACAGGAATCCGGCTGTCACCAGCAGGAAGTCCGATGGCTTGAAAACTGCGCTCGTCCAAACAGGATTATAGAATGCAGCTGCAAGAATCCCCACCACAGCGGCATTGGCGCCTCTCATGGCTGCTTGCGCTAAGGGGACGCGTCTGAGGTCGTCCCAGAACGGCAAGGTTCCATAGGCAAGAAGCAATCCCGGCAGAGATAATGCAATCACTGCAATAAGCGCGCCGAGCAGCCCGTTGGGCGGTGAACTCACAATTGCGCCAAGATAGGCACCAAACGTAAAAAGCGGCCCGGGAACCGCCTGTGCTGCCCCATAACCTGCAAGGAACGCCTCGTGGCTCACCCAGCCGGGAGCCACGACCGCTGTTTCGAGCAGTGGCAAAACCACATGGCCGCCACCAAAGACGATCGCGCCAGAACGGTAGAACGCGTCAAACAGCGAGATCGCTTGGCTGTGCAAGCTATCTGGCAATATCACAGGAAGAGCAAACAAAGCCGCAAACAGAATGAGGGCCAGGATGGCGCTGCGCCTGGTAACGGAAAAGCCGAGACGATGTGTGTCTTGAGTATCGGTATTGCGGCAAAAGAACAGACCGGCCAATGCGCCACCTGCAATCGCGCCTATCTGTCCGAGTGTGCTGCTAAGGAAAACTGCTGCAGCTATTGCGGCCAGCGCAATGGCGATTCTGGTTTTATCAGGTGTCAGCGTACGAGCCATGCCCCAGATTGCCTGTGCTACAACGGCGACGGCGACAAGTTTCAATCCATGGATAATGCCCTGACCGATTGGCCCCGCAAAATTTGCTGCTCCATAAGCAAATGCGATCAACAAAATCGCGGAAGGGAGCGTAAAAGCCGTCCAGGCTGCGATTCCTCCCAATACCCCGCCACCCCGGAATGTTCCGATAGCGAAGCCAACCTGACTGGAAGCAGGGCCGGGCAGAAACTGACATAGGGCCACCACGTCGGCAAAGGCTTCATCGGTCAACCATTTGCGGCGATTTACAAATTCCTCTCGAAAATAGCCAAGATGGGCAATGGGCCCGCCAAAGGAGGTAAGGCCGAGTTTCAGGAACACAATGAATACTTCGACAATCCGGTTCATGGCGGAAGCGATGGGGGTGGGTTCGACCATGGTCACTCAGCAGTTCCTTATTGCGGATGGAAGGGCGCTCTTTTCCAGAGCTCTAAGAAATCATTTCTCCAAAGAGTTCCTTTACTTTGAGACGGGCGATTTCCAATGCCTCGCGTCCCAAAGGGGTGGCACGGTAAAATTTACGGGCCGTACGTCCGTCGCGCCGATTTTCTGACACAAGATAGCCCTTCTTTTCCATGGCCTTGAGCATTGGATAAAGCGTGCCCGCACTCAGCCTATACCCATGATGGGCAAGCTCATCGATCATCCATTGACCGTAAAGTTCCCCTTCGACTGCGTGATGCAAGACGTGGAGCCGGATGAGGCCGCTGAGTAAATCCTGATGTTCCATGTTTGCCCGGCTATAGTTATTCGGCTCACAATAGCGATTTTCGATATCGTCAATCTATAGGGAGAAGAAGCCGGTCGTCAATCGGGAATACTGGTCAACTCAGCCAAGTCAGATAGAGGTTTGCGGGCTGATTTCTTGGCAAAAACGCCATGGCCCTGCCTGCCGAGAGCGGCGAACGATATGACGGCCGTTAATCCAAGTACCGCAAAGGCTATCAAGCCGGCTCGAACACCAAAATGTTGCATGATAAATGCGAATGTGAAAGGCGCCGCGGCAGTCGCAACCAAGCGAATTGCGGTGGCCTTTCCGACGCGTTGTCCGTAACCGTAGCTGCCGAAGAGAGCGAGCGGCAGCGTTCCCTGTACGATGCTGGCAAGCCCAGCTCCCAAACCAAAAATGATAGCAAATGCAAGGGACCCGGGAACCCATGAGCCGCTCAACAGCAGGATGAAAACGGACACAGGCACGAGCAGTGCTGAGATCAGCGCCAGACCCAATGGTGGGATATGATTGCCGCTGAACATGCTGAATAGTCGACTGGCAACTTGAGCGGGGCCAAACAATGTTCCGATCAGGACGCTTGTGCTTCCAATTCCCAATGAGGTCAACATCGGCAACATGTGGATAAGAATTGCTGCGTCAACGAAGCTTACAAGGGCGAGTCCCATGGACATCAGGATAAAGCCTGATCGTCTCTGGTCTTGAGCAAGGCTGCCCTCGACGGAGGGCGTTGCCGGTGCCTCACCAGACATATCTGCCCTCGATCTGGCGGGTAGGCAGGACAGCCAGACATGTATTGGAAGGCAGAAAGTTATATGGAGCGCGGCAAAGACGATATAGACCTCTCGCCACGACAAAGACGCGTGGAGCGCTGAGGTCAAGGGCCAGAATATTGTCGAAGCGAAGCCTGCGATAAGCGTGAGATAAGTGATCGCCCGTGGTGCGGTGACAGGGTTGATCTGTACCAATACAGCAAAGGCGGCATTGTAGAGAACGAAGGTGGAGGCAAGCTCTATCGTTATCAATCCAGCAGTAAAGGTCATGGGGCTTGGGGCAATCGCGCAGGCGATCAATGCCGTCACTGCGCCAATGGTGCCCCAGCTCATGACTTTGCCTGCTCCGTGGCGATCTATCCAGCCGCCCGCCACTGGAGCGGCCAATCCACCTGCAAGAAGCGAAATTGAGAAAACGCCAAAAACCCATTCCGGTGGCCAGCCAAAATCTTCCGCCATAGCTTGGGCAAGTACACTGAAACTATAATACAGCGTGCCATAGCCGATAATTTGCGTTAGGCCGAGAACGGCAACGACGAGGTAGTCCCGATGGGAGGAAGCGGACATTCTGGACCTCTTGGATCAAACGGGTACGCGGCTCAGTCGGTGCAGGTATCAGCGCAATTTTTCTCGACTGGGTCGCACCGTCCTTGACAGCAATCTTTCATCAGGAATTCAATTAACCCGGAGAGCGCGGGATAGACGGCGCTGTAAATGATGGAACGCGCCTCGCGCCGTGACTGGATCAGGCCAGAGCGCTCCAGATGGCTCAAGTGAAACGAGATCTTGGACGATGATGCTCCCATAGCGTCGCCTACCGCTCCGGCAGGCATTCCCTCCGGGCCAGCCTTGACCAGCAGGCGCACAATCCTCAACCGGGTTTCTTGTGAGAGCGACGCAAATGCGTCAAGGGCTTGCAATTCATTCATAATTACCTCAATATCTCAAAAGATGTTGAAATGAGGTTATATGATCATGAACTCCGTTACCAGCCCTATACTCATAGATTTTCATGGCGATGCTTCACTTCATGCATTGCTGTCAGCGCTCGAACCCTATCACGAACGCCCCCTTGTTATTGAATATGCAGGGAGGACCATCCAGCCCGGATATCATGTTACAGAGGTGAAGGCAGGTTCGTTTGTAACGCTGGACTGCGGTGGCAATCCCGATAGCTGGCATGAATCGGTCCTGCAGGTAGAAGACTTGCCGTCGGAACAGGGTAGAGACTTTATGACTGTGGAAAAATTCAGCAGCATCCTCAGCCTGGTAGGAAAGAAGGTCGAGCTTCGTGCCGATGCTCGCCTGACGTTCGAAGTAGGGCTGCCAGATATGCCCATGCAAATATTCGACGCGAGCACGTTGATCCTTGAGGCTGAACGGCTTGTGTTGAACCTGGTTGCTCGTCCGGCGATCTGCAAGCCGAGACATCGTGCGGCGCAAGTTGCTGCCACCAGCTGTTGTGGCTCGAGCAGTGCATCGTCCACATGCTGCAACTAGAGCAAGTTTGCTCTCGTTGATCAGCAAAATCAATTGACTGCAAGCAATTATATCCGTATATCTCGATATATGGAAAAAGAAAGCACAATCGATGCCTTCGCCGCCTTGGCCCAGACCACGCGGATGGATGCGTTCAAGCTTATCGTTATGCATGAGCCTGACGGCATTCCTGCGGGTGAAATTTCACGGATACTCAATGTGCCGCAAAACACCATGTCCACTCATCTTGGCATTCTTTCCCGGGCCGGCTTGATTTCCTCCGAACGGCAAAGTCGATCCATCATCTATCGTGCGGACTTCGAAAGCCTGCGCGGAGCGATCAATTATCTTCTGAAAGATTGCTGTGCCGGACATCCGGACATTTGCGCGCCACTGCTTGCGGATATCGTTCCCTGTTGCCCGCCCAAGGAGACCTTCAATGGCTGACCGTATCTCCAATGTCTCGATCCAGTGCACTGGAAACTCCGCCCGCTCCGTCATTGCCGAATCGATTCTGTCGTCCGATGAGGAATTGGCAAAAGCGCTGCAGGAAGCCTCGCTGCCGATTGACGATCTGTTGCAGTCCGGAGGCACATTTTTTCGCTTCACGGATGATAAGGGTGAGCCTGCCGGGTTTGGTGGAATCGAATTGCATGGCAAGAGTGCTCTGTTACGTTCAATAACAGTCCCGCAAGGCATGCAGAAGTCCGGTTACGGCACTGCCATTACGCGCTCGCTTTTGCGCTACGCCGAGGTGGCGGGTGCAGAATCTGGATATTTGCTGACAATGGGAGCCGCGCCATTTTTCAACAAGCTCGGTTTCAAGACCATCGCCAAAAGCGAAGCGCCCCCCGAGATTCTGGCGACACCGCAAGCCTCTGGTCTTTGCCCTTCAACCGCTACCTTGATGGTGCGCTCGGTCTCTCTTTAAGGAAAAGCAGAATGTCTATCTTCGAGCGCTACCTCACCGTGTGGGTTGCCCTGTGCATTGTCGTCGGCATTGCGCTTGGTCATTTCATTCCAGTCGTTTTCCAGGCCATAGGTTCGGCGGAATATGCCAAGGTCAATATTCCGATGGCAGTACTGATCTGGTTGATGATCATCCCCATGCTGCTGCGCATTGATTTTGCTTCGCTTGGCCATGTAGGACAGTTCTGGCGTGGTATCGGCGTCACGCTATTTATCAACTGGGCGGTCAAGCCGTTTTCCATGGCATTGCTCGGTTGGCTATTCATCGGCTGGCTGTTTCGGCCATATTTGCCTGAAATGCAGATCGACTCGTATATTGCCGGTCTGATCATTCTGGCAGCGGCTCCATGCACAGCAATGGTATTCGTCTGGTCTAACCTTACAAAAGGCGAGCCGCATTTCACCCTGTCGCAGGTTGCCTTGAACGACACGATCATGATCGTGGCTTTTGCTCCCATTGTCGGCCTCCTGCTCGGCCTTTCGGCAATTACCGTGCCTTGGGATACGCTTGTCCTGTCAGTGGTGCTTTATATTGTTATTCCGGTGATTATTGCGCAGTTTGCCCGCCGCCAGTTGCTGGGACACGGCAATGCTGCGTTCGAACGCGTTCTTGGTATCTTGCAACCAATTTCGCTGGTCTCGCTTTTAGCAACCCTCATCATGCTCTTCGGTTTTCAAGGTGAGCAGATCATAGCCCAGCCGCTGATTATTGCCTTGCTGGCAGTGCCCATCCTCATTCAGGTCTATTTCAATTCGGGACTTGCCTATCTGCTCAATCGCATAAGCGGGGAACAGCATTGCGTGGCAGGGCCATCCGCGCTGATCGGCGCCAGCAATTTCTTCGAACTCGCCGTTGCAGCCGCCATTAGTTTGTTTGGCTTTAATTCCGGTGCGGCCCTTGCCACAGTTGTGGGCGTGTTGATCGAAGTGCCCGTCATGCTGTCTGTCGTGTGGATCGTAAATCGCAGCAAGGGCTGGTACGAAAGCGGTGCCGCCGTTCAAAATCTCAAGAAAATTGAAAGGACAGTCGGATGACCGTCACCATCTACCACAATCCATCCTGCGGCACGTCGCGCAATACGCTGGCACTCATTCGCAATGCGGGCATTGAACCTGTCGTGATTGAATATTTGAAGACAGCGCCGAGCCGCAAAGAACTCAAAGACATGATCAAGCGAGCCGGTTTGACGGTGCGTGAGGCTATTCGCGAGAAGGGAACGCCTTACGCCGAGCTTGGTCTTGACGATCCATCCCTGACGGATGAGCAATTATTAGATGCAATGGAAGCACAGCCGATCCTGATCAACCGCCCTTTCGTTGTAACGGATCTCGGCGTGCGTTTGGCGCGGCCATCTGAACGGGTGCTGGATATTTTACCTGCGCAACAAGGCCCCTTCACCAAGGAAGACGGTGAAGTCGTTATAGATGCGGAAGGAAATCGCCTTGTCTGATCTGCCGAACACAAATCCGGAGGCTCTGCGTCTCCCAGAGTCCGCAAAGCTCAGTGCTCCGATGTCGACGCATCGTCCACGCATTCTTCTGCTGTATGGCTCATTGCGCAAAGTCGCCTATAGTCGTCTCCTGACGCAGGAAGCAGCCCGGTTGCTTGAGCATTTTGGTGCCGAAACGCGGATCTATGATCCTTCCGGTCTGCCACTGCCGGACGACGCACCGGTCGATCATCCAAAAGTTCAGGAATTGCGGGAATTATCACTCTGGTCCGAAGGCCAGGTCTGGACCAGTCCAGAACGCCACGGCGCAATGACAGGCGTCATGAAATCGCAGATTGATTGGATACCGCTCGCAATGGGAGCAATCCGTCCGACGCAGGGCCGCACGCTTGCCCTCATGCAGGTCTCGGGCGGCTCCCAGTCTTTCAACGCGGTCAATCAGATGCGGGTGCTTGGACGCTGGATGCGAATGATCACTATCCCCAATCAGTCCTCTGTGGCGAAGGCCTATCAGGAGTTTGATGAAAACGGTCGCATGAAACCCTCCGCCTACTATGATCGGGTGGTGGATGTGATGGAGGAGCTGGTCAAATTCACACTGCTGACTCGCGATGTTTCCGGTTATTTGACAGATCGCTATAGCGAGCGAAAAGAGAGCATCGCGATGCTGGAAAAGCGTGTGAAACTGAACGAAGCGGTTTAACAACACTTTGGGGCTTCCATGAGATGGCGCGTGTAGCGGCCGTCCTGTTCAAACTTATGCAGACTGAGGATGGGCAGAACCCTGCAAATAGCCTATGTACCATTGGGTCTCTTGCATCGGGTTTGAAAATTGAAAGCTTATAAATCACTCATTCGCCGGGTCGGTTATTATGCGCTTCGCCCGCACCCGCCTCACTATCCTTCGCCCTTTCGCAATCCTGTTTTGATTGTGGGGTCTGCGCCTGTTTCAAATCTGCCGGAAGGTCATCAATCCAATTACCACCTTCTTACGATCAACGGGTCGCAATCGGTGTCGACCGGTTGGGGGCTGGCCGATCCCGATGTGACTTTCCTTCAATACAGGCAGGTCTATGGCACCAATGACAATGCCGTGGCGGTACGCAAGGCATTGAAAGACCAGTCGACAGGGCATCTTTATGTGATGCGCTGGACCCAGAGCAGGAAAGAGCTTGAAGACGGGCTGGCTGCGTTCAATTACAGCTATCGCCACCTGCATATCGTGAACAGGCTGCAACGCATGGCATTGTTCAAGCGCATTATGGGCTATCTGAACACTGAAGACGATCTTGAAACAAGATTCTCAAATGGTGTGACTGCCGTGCTTTACGCGCTGGCCAGTGGGGCTCGCGCCGTTATCATCACCGGCATCAATCCTGCGTCCCAAGGGCACATTTACAACAATCTCAATCTGGGTCGTCAGCATAGTCAGACTGATCATGATGTGCTGGTTGCACTTCTTCGGGCTGGCCATCCTGTTTACACCGCTGATCCGGACGTTGCGCAATCAACGGGATTGCCGCTCTGGAAAGCGGATAACTGGACTCTGGGTTCTTAGCGCAGCAGGCACTTTGCGACGAAGTGTAACCAGGTATCATCGCGGCGGATTGTCAGCCTTGGCAGGTTCATCAGATCGTCATTGCCGGTCGAGCGGCGCCGTTCTGTGCCTGCTGCCACTATATAGCCTGCCTGCCTTACGAGCTCGCGCACCCTGTCATTGTGGTCGCCATAGGGATAGGCAAAAGTCTCGACCCTGTCGCCGACGATCTCCTGCAGCTTTTCCTTACAAAGGGAGAGCTGCTCGAAAGCCTGCGTCTCGGGAATCTGACTGAGATGCACATGATCCATTGTATGCGCACCAACTTCGTGACCGGAAGAAAGCCATTGTTTTATCTGGCTGATATCCATGCAGGTTGCTGGTAAAACACCGAGCGGACGATCCCATTCATTCGAGCCGCCAATCTGGTTGCTGACGAAAAAATTGGTCGCGGTGAAACCGAATTCCTGCAGGATCGGCATGGCATTTTGATAAACATTGGTAAAGCCATCATCGAAGGTGATAGCGGCCACTTTTCCGGTTTTCTGACCGGAAATGTAAGGCAAGCTTTCGCGCAGCGAGAGCCCTTGATAACCCAATCGCTTGAGCCAGCCCATCTGCCGCCGAAAGGATTCCGGGCTTACAATCATGCTTCTAAAGGGCGTCTTGCGAAACGGTGGCGTGGCGATCTGATGATATAGGAGAATTGGTACAGGCACGGTCAGCTCTCCTTGCCGCGAGAATAGGCGTTGACCCGCATTCGGTAAATCGGCCGTAATATTTCGCGCCTTAATTTTTCCAGCAAAGGTTTCTTCTGTTGAATTGTGCTGCCGCCAAGTTGCGAAGAAACTTCCCTGACGCCGCCAGGAACGACTGCGAGCGGGGACAGTCCTGTTATCCAGTTCATCTGCAACATCGTATCAACCGGACGGTCAAAGGTTTCGGTGACAGCCAGTAATTGTTTGGCCGCTTCACGGCCGATGAGTTGCGTCACCATTCCCAGCCCAACCGGTTTGGCGCGCAGAATGCGGGCGTTGTCGGCGGCAAAAACCTCCGGCCCCTGTTCGCGATGAGGTCGGAATGGAAAGCGGATAAAATCCGTCGGGCCTGCAAATTGGGCAGCTGCGGAATATGCCGCGGCAAATTCGGGCGTCAGGGCAACATCATCCTCAAGCACCAGCCCCGCTGTGAGATTTTGGTCGACGATCGCTTGCCATGCTTTCCGGTGCGACAGGAAACAGGCGACTTCCCTGATATTGAGATCAAAGGGATAGCGCGGAGCATGCAGTCCGGCTTTGTAGACACGGCGGACATCTTCATCGGTCAGTTTTCTGGCATCGACAGCGTCGACGACATCGGTCGAAACAGGGAGCGTTTGGCTAAGCAAATCTACCTGTTGCTGTCTGTCTGTAGACCGTGCCAGATGTATGATGAATGCTTTGATCACTGTAGAATGCTCACCCCGGGCTCCGATCATCGGATATTGTCCCACGAGCTTCTTAGTACCGGTTTGATGTGCGCCGTGCAATGCGATGCATCGGATGTCGTGCCACCAAAAACTCAACAAAAAGCGCCGGAGCAAAGCCCACGGCGCCTTTTTAAAGCTTTATGGGTTTGATTAGTTGCACGCCATCCAGGCAACCTGGCGGATGTCGGCGCGGGAAATACCAAGATCAGCAAGATTGCGATCGCTGCACAGGCGCAGCTCATGGAGATTCTGGCGATATTGACGATATTTCTGAATGCGATTGCGAAGGCTCATGGCTCTTACCCCTTTTATTGTTGCCCTCCCTGTTGCGTAGATTGCTTCAAATAATATCGATTTAAAACTGTGAATGTTGCAACGCACCCTTGCACTCGGTGCATGGCAAGTTACCGGACTTTAACCCGCAAGGTCTTCGCGCTATAGAAAGCGTGACGCAACATTTCCAGCGGGATATTTTCTTGCCAAATCCAAATCCGTCGGCCTCCCAAAGGCTTGAGCATATTCTTGCGCGCTTGATGGAGCGTGAGGCAGACGAGCGGGTTTTTACCCGCCTCTATGCCGGTTCAGCGCGCCGGGAGGCGCAGGCCTCGGACAGTCGCTTCCGCAAGAACGAAACGCTTGGGCCGCTCGATGGGCGAATAGTCTCCATCAAGGATCTGTTCGACGTTGCCGGGGAGGTCACCTTGGCTGGCTCGGTGATACGGAAAACGGCTGCGGCAGCGGCCAATGATGCGCTCATCGTGCAGCGATTGCGCGCAGCGGGTGCGGTCATCATCGGCAAAACACTCATGACCGAGTTTGCATTCACCGCAGTAGGCTTGAATCCGCACTATCCGACAGCAGGCAATGCCATGGATTCTTCGCGCGTGGCTGGCGGCTCATCTATCGGAGCTGGAATTTCGATAGCGGAAGGCACGAGCGAAATTTCAATCGGCTCGGACACGGGCGGTTCGATACGAATTCCAGCGGCGTTGAATGGCGTGACCGGTTTTAAACCAACCGCCAGGCGCGTTCCTCTGCAAGGCGCGTTTCCCCTTTCGCCCAGTCTGGATTCCATTGGGCCTTTGGCGCGAAACGTAGCAGACTGCGCATCTACCGACTCGGTCTTGGCGGGTGAGCGTCCGCAGCTCCTCGATCAGTTCTCATTGTCCGGCCTGCATATCGGCGTGCCGCGCGGTATATTATTCAGCAATATCGAATCGGAAATTGAAAAGGCATTCGATTTAAGTCTTCAAGCCTGCGAAAAAGCCGGTGCGACGATTGTCGACTGTTCGATAGATGACCTGATTGAGGCCATGGCGCGAGCAACCTTGGTCGGATCGATTGCAGGTATCGAAGCCAGCAGGATTCACGCGGGATGGTTGCGAGATGAAAGCCTGGACGTAGACCAGCGTGTGCAGCGTCCGCTCTTGCGTAGGTTGGAGACGTCCGAATCCGATTACATCGACCTCATGTTGAAACGTCAGTCTTTGATGCATGAAATGGATCAGCGATTGAGAGCCTATGACTTTCTGGCTTTGCCGACTGTGCCAATTATGGCTCCTTCGATCGAGGCGGTCAGCGATGAAAATTTCTACCGGGAAACAGAATCGCTGCTGCTGCGCAATACGCAGGTGGCCAACCAGTTTGATCTGACCGCGATCAGCCTGCCGATGCCGGATATGGCACTGCCAGCGGGGCTAATGCTCATGGCGCAGCACGGTACCGACCGCAGGTTGCTCGCTATGGCAATGGCCGTAGAGCGCATTTTGACCTGACGTTTTGTTGAGGGGGTGAAATATTGCTCGCAATTTTCAGCAATCCCGTCAGGATGCGCATCCAATATTCAGAAGGAAGGTTTTCATGATCCGTCACTGTGTTTTTATCCGTTTTCGTGATGGGGTTCCCACGTCGGATAGACAGGCTTGTTATGATGATCTCGCCATACTCTGCGCGAAACTGCCGGGCGCCCTGACCTTCCGGTCCGGTGTCAATGTCAGCCCGGAGGTGGGCATGGATAAAGGATTTACCGAAGGCTTTCTGATTGATTTCGCTGACGCCGCGGCGCGGGATGCCTATCTTATCCATCCGGAACATCAAGCCATTGGCGGGCGCATCGTCTCTTCAGCCATTGGCGGTCCGGACGGCGTCTTTGTGTTCGATCTGGAAGTTTGACACCCATGCGAGACAAGGAGTTTTTCACCAAACTATTCCGCGCTGCTGTGGACGCCGCCAATCCTGAGCGCGTGATTGCATCTCACCTGCCACCAAGGCCAAAAGGCCGGACGATTGTAATCGGCGCAGGCAAAGGTTCGGCGCAAATGGCGAGGGCGTTTGAAAAAGCATGGACGGCCAAATATCCTGATTCATCCATCGAAGGACTGGTCGTGACCCGTTATGGTTTTGGCGTGGCCTGCGAGCACATAGAAATTATCGAAGCGTCCCATCCAGTGCCCGATGCGGCGGGTCTCGTCGCCTCGAAACGTCTTCTGGAAACCGTGTCTGGTTTGACGGCGGATGATCTTGTCATCGCCCTTGTGTCGGGTGGGGGCTCTGCATTGCTGCCATCGCCGCCGGACGGCATGACCATTGAGGACGAGATTGTAGTGAACAAGGTTCTTCTGGCTTCAGGAGCACCAATTTCGGCAATGAATGCGGTTCGCAAGCACTTATCCACCATCAAGGGCGGACGTCTTGCTGCAGCGGCATTTCCGGCCCGGGTATATTCGCTTGTCGTGTCGGATATTCCCGGAGACAATCCTGCATTTGTCGCTTCCGGGCCTACGGTTCCGGACGAAACAACGCGGGAAGAGGCGCTGGCAATTGTGGACCGCTACAGTCTCGACTTGCCGGCCGCAGCTCTTGCGCATCTTCAATCACATGCTGCGGATGCTCCAAAACCAGGCGATGCTGTTTTCAAAGGTCACGAACACCATGTCATAGCATCGGCTGGTGTTTCCCTCGAAGCTGCTGCCAAAGTTGCGCGGGAAAATGGCATCGAGGCCGTCATTCTCTCTGACGCAATAGAAGGCGAGGCGAGGGAGGTTGCTCATGTGCATGCGGCTCTTGCAAAACACGTGCTTGCAAAAGGACAGCCTTTTACGAAACCCGTTGTGATCCTCTCCGGCGGCGAAACCACAGTCACAGTGCGCGGAAAGGGCAAAGGGGGTCGCAATACCGAATTCCTGTTGTCGCTCGCCATGGATATTGATGGCGCCAATGGCATCAGTGCTTTTGCCGCCGATACGGACGGCATTGATGGTTCCGAAGACAATGCAGGTGCATTTGCCGATAGCACAACGGTGGCGCGTTTGCTGGCAAAGGGACAGGACGCATCGGCCTATCTCAATGGCAATAATGCGTGGACGGCATTCGATGCCATTGGAGATCTTTTTGTACCCGGACCCACTGGAACAAATGTAAACGATTTGCGGGCAATTCTTGTTCGTTGACGCGCTATCGCCATTATTCGATGGTCAACCGTGGTCCGCGTTTACGGGTTTGACATTTGCATAAGAGTTTGCGACCGGATGGGACGCAAATGTCAAATTCGCAGCGCTTGAGGCCTGCGCCACTCAATGGCGGTTTATGCAAAAGGAAAGTTGAATGCGAGTTGCACCTACCTTGATTATTCTTTCGGCAATCGTCGTTGCTGGTTGCACAACCGGTTCGACTGGTGGCGTTCCCGCCAATTCGCCGGTCAAGGACGTCTCGTTTGTCCCGCCGCCGAAGTCTCTTACCGAACGTGCAAAGCCTGAAAAGAAATTGACCCTCGAAGAGAGCGTCGCAAGGCGCAAACTGGAGACGGGCAAGCTATAAGCCCTGATACGTTTTATGGCCTGATTACAATGCCGTTTCATTTCGCAAGAACTGAAACGGCATTTTTATTTGAATGAGAGCCGGGCGAGCATCCGAGAATGAAATTTCGATTGTGGCTGCTATCCCGCAATGACCTGACTGGCACAATCCACTGTAGAAGCAAGGTTTTGAACAATTCCATGGGAAGCTAGCAGTTGGATGGCCGTTCTGCGCCCGCGCAGCCTGAGGCCTAGAAACAACAAAACCCACCGCGGGAGGAGGTGCGGTGGGTTTCGTTGGTTATGGAGGGTCTTCTGGGAGGAGAAGAGACCGTCCGTTTCGACAGGGTCGGGAGGAGGTGACGCTGTCGAAAATTCCTGATCTGAAAATAACTCAATCGCCGTGATTTAATACAGACAATATTGCATAGCAGCATTGCAGTTGGTGCAATGCAACATTTTTGCTTGGTTTTAAGCGAGACATCACAGCCAGTTGAAGAGGCTCGGGGAACGCAAACGGCTCCGCATCGTTTATAATAGGTTAACGAGGTTGAAAACGGCAAACTGCCGCGCTTTGGAATATGGCTGGAAAGGGCGAATCATGCACCTTTTAAGATCATCAATGATATTGCTTACGACAGGGTTTCTAGCATTTGCCCCTGTTATGACAAGTCATGCTTTCAGCATCAAGGGGTCTCTGGAAACCGAAGGTGAGGGCGGCGATATTAGTAATAAGAAGTTCCAAAGGGCGGCTGTATTGGAAGCCAAGGCCTATATTTGCGGTACTGGTACTGAAGCAAGTGAGGCAGCTATGCGGGCCGGCATGGCGGAGACCGGTTTGCCGGAAGATATCGCTGTTGAAGTCGTTTCCGACCTCGCCTCTGGTATTATTGATAATGCCACCAAGACCGGATCAAAAAAGATGTGTGAAACTCCTGAAGTGCAAATGTCTAGCTTTTAATTGAGCAAGTACGGTACTGAATGATCTCATAGGGTTGCATGCAACATGATAAAATTTGAAATTAATTTTACTGTAAATTACTAACGAAATCTGTGGTCCATGCAAGATTTAGTCTTTTCAAAATGCCAAATGTGGTATTAGGGTCCCGCAACTTTGGGTTGTGGGAGCGGCAGGCATGAATAAGAGGACCGAGACATTGGAAGTTCTGAAAGCAGAGCTTTCCCGGTTATGCGCTCTTGCAGATGATGAGGGTTTTGAAATGATTGCCTATTTCATTGAAACCGCCATTCGCGAATCCGATGAACAGCTTTCACAGGAAAGACGCCCCGTTGTTGGCATGGAGTTGCGCTTGGCTTCCTCTCGCAGCGGCACAGTCGGATAAGAACAGGATTCAACAAGATCCCGATTTAATCGACGTTCAATTTTTGTGAATCATGAAATCGCGTGGCCTCATTGTGTAGCGTTTGTCGCGGCCTATATTCAGCTCATGATCCCATTGTCAGTCCTCGACCTTTCACCGATTGCAGCAGGCAGCACTGCCGCGCAGTCTCTTCGTAACTCACTGGATCTCGCGCAGAATGCCGAGCGCCTTGGCTATCATCGTCTTTGGCTTGCCGAGCATCACAGTATGCGCGGCATTGCCAGTGCGGCGACAGCCGTTGTGATCGCGCATGTTGCGGCGGGGACCTCCAAAATTCGCCTTGGTGCAGGCGGTATCATGCTGCCCAACCACTCGCCTTTGATGGTCGCCGAAGCTTTTGGCACGCTTGCCTCTCTCCACCCTGGCCGCATTGACCTTGGCGTTGGTCGCGCTCCGGGTACAGATCAGATCACGGCTCAGGCGCTTCGCCGTAATCTCAATCAGGATATTAATGGGTTCCCGCAAGATGTCGTCGAATTGCTGAGTTATTTTGGCGAGCCTCAACCCGGCCAGCACGTCATAGCCGTTCCTGGTGCGGGACTTGATGTTCCCGTGTGGATTTTGGGCTCCAGCCTTTTCGGCGCTCAGCTCGCTGCCGCATTGGGGCTGCCTTATGCTTTTGCATCCCATTTCGCGCCAGCGGAAATGGAGCGCGCAATCGAAATTTATCGCGCGCGTTTTGAGCCATCTCGCTATCTCGACAAGCCCTATGTGATGCTTGGTCTCAACGTATTTGCCGCTGAGAGCGATGAAGAAGCCCAACTTTTGCAAACATCCCAGCAACAGGCCTTTGTAAATTTGCGTACCGGAAATCCCGGACCGCTTCCAGCGCCTGTTCAGGGATATGAAGAAACGCTTGATCTGCATGCAAAGGCGATTCTGCGCCAAGCTCTATCCTGTTCTGTCGTTGGTGCCGCGCCTGCCATCAAGACCGGTGTCGAAGAGTTTATCCATCGTACCGGCGCCGATGAGATCATGGTTACGGGCCATATTTTCGAGCATAAGGCGCGGGTGCGGTCATATGAAATTCTGGCCAAAACAATGATTGGACATGATAGTACGCCCGCGCCAGTTGGTCTGTTGGCATAATTGGCGGACACATTTTTGCCGCAATATTGCCTTGAAAAAACCCGGCCATCGACTGGTTGAGATCGAATTTCGCAGGTGAAGTGGCGGGCATCATCAATAGATGATCGTTCGCCAATCATCTGAAAGGAAAAACGATGCGAAAGATGATAGTGCTCGCGCTCTGCGCGGCATTCCCCTTGGCCACTTCGGCCGCTTATGCCCAGACAGCTACGCAGACCGCTCCAAACGCTGCTGCTCCATCACCTGAAGCGCCAGCTCAAACAGGGGCACCGCAGATCACGACCATCAATATTGTCGATATCAATGAATTGCCGGATGCCACCAAAACGCAGGTCAACGATGCCGTTGCTCAGCGCAGCGATGAAGACGTAAAGAAACTGCGTTCTTCCATCGATAAATCGCCGGAAGTAACATCCGCGTTGAAGGAAAAAGGCCTCACATCCGAAGCAGTTGTGATAGCCAGCCTCGATTCAAAAGGGCTGCTGACGCTCGTCACCAAAAAGCCGAGCTAATCCAAATTTCTTTGCCTCCAGCAAAGTCAGTGAATACGACCGGAAACTTCCGGTCGTATTTCTATGCCTGATTACCCAATTCGACAGCACGCTTATGTGCAGCGGAAACCGCTTCGATCACGAGGTTTTTAAGCCTGTCTGCACCCATCAAGACATCGAGGGCGGCGGCCGTTGTTCCCTTCGGGCTGGTTACCTGTTCCCGCAGCTTTGTCGGCGTATCCTCGCTTGAAGCGGCCAATGCGCCTGCTCCGAACACTGTCTGCATGGCCAGTATTTCTGCGGTCTTCCGTTCAAGCCCTGCATGGACACCAGCCTCTGTCAGCGCTTCTATGAAATGAAATACATAAGCCGGTCCCGATCCTGAAACGGCTGTTGCAACATCAATCAGACTTTCATCATCCACTGCGGCCACGGCGCCGCTGGTTTCAAGCAGCCGGTCAACAAATGCTGCATTATCATCTGCGACATGGGCATTGCGAAATGTCACTATCATGCCCTTGCCGATTGCTGCCGGCGTATTGGGAATGGTGCGGATGATCGCTGCGCTTGCGCCGAGATGTTCTTCAAAGAATGCTACTTTTATTCCCGCTGCCACACTGACAAAGGTCGATGTTCCTGCAAATCGCGCATAGGAAGGAAGCACGTCGCGCATCACCTGAGGCTTCACCGCGACAAGTATGATACGCGGTGCGAGATCATCCTCAACCTTTGATGCGTCATCAACAGCATTCACGCCCAAACTTGCAGCGCGTTCGAGAAGGGCAGGGGTTGGCTCGACAACAGTGACTTGGTTAGGCTGCAATATCCCGGCGTCCAGCCAGCCTTTAAGCATGGCAAAACCCATATTGCCGCATCCAACCAGAACCACATTATCGGACATTTTTTCTCTCCATTTGAATGGGCGGCACTTTGATCCGGTCCGGGTGCTTCGGTCAACTGGCTTCCGTCAAAATCAGGAACGCGATTGCAATGGAACCCGGGCCGTCATGCGCAATCCGAAACAGGCCATGACGACAATCAACCAGACAGGATCCGCCCGGCGAAAGAAAAAGCTCTCAAGAAAGGCATTCATAAGCGAGAAGGTCAGGCACATCATAAGAAAATCGGAGAGAAATATATTCTCGCGTTTCCTCAAAGTTCGCACATAGTCCACAAGCGGAAGCACGACCAGAACGACCATCGCGCAAATCAACGCGGGAACGCCCATAGCAATGGCAATATCCAGATAGCCATTATGCGCATGAACTATGCCTCGGACATCCCAGTCCAGATAATATGGGTTTTCCGCTTGCCGGACAACTGCCGCCTCCCAAAAGCTTTCCAGTCCATAGCCTCGCCATGGCGTTTCGCGGAGCTTTTCAAGACCAAACTGCCATATTGATGTTCGGCCCGTAAAGGTCGCATCGGCTCCCATTTGAACCAGTAGATCGTGTAGGGGAGGAAAGAAAAGCGTGCCAATGGTGAAACAGAAAAAGCCTGCAAGCGCAGCCACGATGAGCAGCGCAGTCAGTATTCGTAATCCGAATAGACCTGGAACCATGACAAGCAGGATCACCATGGGGACCAGCGCAGTGGATGTTTTGGAGCCAGTATGCGCAACAAAGACCAGCGCAAATATCAAAATTGCTGCCCCGCTTTTTCGCCAGTCACGGCGAATGAGATAAATGCCTGCAAAGGCGAAGGAGGCCATGACGGGCCCGGCAACATTCTTATGGGCAAAAATACCGCGCCAAAGTCCGGCATGTTCAGACTCTATTTCACCCGCCGTATGCTTGGCGAGATCGGGTACGACGACCAATCCGACATAGGACAGAACAAGTACTGCCGTTGCAGCAATAATCAGAGCAAGCGAGAAGCCGTCCATGTCGGGTGGAAGCGCCAGAACAGCAACGACGCATAATACCCCGATAATGGTGAAGATGACCGCACGTTGTGCCGCACCGGGATCGACAGCAACAAACGTTGAAAGGAAAACAAACCCGAACATGACGACCCACAGCGGGCTTGCAAGAGAAAGCAGACGGCGTGGATCAGCCAACACAATCATCGCAAGAATTGAAACGCCGCCAAGGGCGCCAAAACCCAGCTGGTTGACCAGATCACCGCCGCCCCCGGCAATGGCAGTGCTCGCCGGTTGAAAAGGCCGGAATGACACAAGCAGAACACACAAAATCAGCCCGGCAAGAAGGCTGGCGACAAGCCGCATCGGTATCGCCATAGGCGCGTCAGTTCTTTTCAGGTTGCCGATATTGCTCATTCGAATATCCGAATTCTGCCAAGACGCGGCCAAGCCCAATATAAATTTGATAGACACCGATAGATAGCGAGCCGGTTTGCGCTGTTTTCAGCGCGGCGCGAAAAGGCGAAATTGCAAGCAGCGCAAGGCTTTTCAAAACGGTCTTTACCTTGCCCAAAGGTTCGTCAGCGCGTTTGCGTTTTTCGATGAGGCTTGAGATGACGCCATTGCGCAAAGCGCGTGCTCTGATCCAGCCGGCTTCTACGCGCCGGGCAGGCACGGTTTCATAGACGGGCGCTTCTGCACACCACGCAATGGTGAAGCCTTTGACCACGCTCCTGCTGATAAAATCAGAATCTCCGCCACCCATAAAATTGAAGGTGAGGTCGAGAAACGGGAAAGGCATCGCCTCAAGCACATTTCGCCCAATCAGCAGATTGCCCGAGGAGTAAATAATCGGCACGCGTCCGGTTGTATCATAATGGGGGCTGAATACAGGATGCTTTGCCCATATTTGGTGTTCCGGCTTTGCAAATATCGGGATTTGAGGGCCGCCGACAAAATCGACATTATAGGCTTCGCGCGTTTTGCAAAGATTTTCGAGCCAATCGGGGGCCGCAATCTCATCATCGTCGATCACCACCAAGGATGTGAAGTTCGGGAAGATTTCCAGCGCTGTCTGCCAACCGGCATTATAGGCATTACAATTGCCGCGATCATGCGCGACGATTACCAAGCCACTATAGTCGCCGCTTTCGAACAGCGGTGAAGCGACAGCCGCGCCCTCGCGTTTCTCCGCCTCATTCTCCATGACAATAATTGCAAATGACCGGTCTGTCGCCTGTTCCTTGAGCGAGGCGAGGGTCCTCAGCAGGTGATCGGGCCGCTTGAAGGTTGGCAGAGTAACAACAACGTCAATCGTTTCCGGCGAAAGGCCGGGTGACTGCATGACGATACTTATATTGTCGTGGCCGTTCAGTTTCATCACGGGGCTATTTATCCGTTATTTATCTATATGAGGATATAGAAGACACTTGTTCAATATTTCATTACGTTCGAGCCGCAATGCATGTAGTTTTCGTCACATCTATCGTCCCGGACGGTAAACCGGCCACCGGCTATGAAATAGCCAATAAGGCAATTATCGATGGGCTGAAGCGCGCTGGCGTAAAGGTCACGGTAATCGGCTTTGTCTGGCCGGGCAGCACGCCGCTTGATCCGGAAAATACAATATTGCTCGGCGAGGTGGATGTTAGAAACGATACGGCGAGCTTTAGCCGCAAATTGCGTTGGCTGGGCAAGGCCGTGCTCACAGGACTAACCGTATCCTCAGTAAAACTGCGCATCATTACCAGGGCAAAGTTTCGAGCCGCACTTGCTTCTGCGGAACCATTCGACGCCTATATATTGAATGGTGTGGCGCTTGCGGGTGCTTTCGAAGATTGTTTTACCGGCAAGCCGCAAATATTCATCGCCCATAATGTCGAGCACCGCTCCGCTCGCGAAAACGCAGAGGCCGCGACGAGCCCGATACAAAAATATCTGTTCGATCGCGAATCCCGGCTGTTGGCAGGATTGGAAAAGCGCCTTTGCGATAGTGCTGCATTCGTCTTTACATTGGCTGATGAAGACATAGCCGCATTGCAACTTAATACAACTGATCGGGCCGCCGCCTTGCCTTTGGTAACCGAAGCGGACCCGGCGAAAATGTCCAGCCGCACGATTGAACATGATTTGGGCCTGATAGGCACGTGGACATGGCAGCCCAATCGTATTGGCCTTGAATGGTTTCTGCGAGAAGTAGCGCCCCATCTGGACAATGATATTGGTATTACAGTTGCTGGCAGCATCCCGGCTGATCTCAAAGCGGCATGGCCAAAGGTAAATTTTGCTGGGCGCGTGCCGGACGCAACGGATTTTGTTCGCAGCTGCGCGGTGATTCCATTGATCAGCCGGGCGGGAACAGGCGTTCAGCTGAAAACGATCGAAACGTTTGAGCTGGGCTTACCGAGTGTCGCTACAGCGCTGTCTATACGGGGCATTGCCGATATACCGGACAACTGCGTGGTGGCGGACGATCCGGTAGTGTTCGCCAAGGCTGTCAGCCAAATGGTTCGCAAGGTACGGTCCGGCGAAGATATGATCCGCTCCGGTAAAGTTTTCCGGCAAGCGCAACAGGCCCGCTTTGATCGCCAGCTAAAGCTCGGCCTTGGCCGAATTGAAGCGGTGAAATGAGCATGAGCGCTTTACCCAGCCGCTCTATTCTCGGCGTGTCTGTTATTGCTTTGCCATGGCAGGAAGCGATTGATCTGCTGCGCCAGTGCATTGCCACGCATGATTTTACGCTCATCACTTGGCTCAATGCTCACAATGCCAATGTTGCACAAACAGACGCCGGATTTCGCGCAGCGCTGGATAATTTTCTGGTTCTACCCGATGGCATCGGCGTAGATATCGCCGCAAAGATTCTGCATGGCTCACCGTTTCCCGCCAATTTGAATGGAACAGACTTTACGCCCGCTCTGTTGCAAGCCGAAATCAATCCGCTGCGCATCGGCCTGATTGGCGCAAGGCCGGATGTCGTTGAAAAAGCGGCGGGCAAGTTCCGGCAGATCGCTCCTCAGCACGAGATTCGTGTGATCAGCGACGGGTTTTTTAACGCGGCAGATGAACCGCGTATCCTGGAATCATTGAACGACTTCTCGCCGCATATTCTTCTTGTCGCGATGGGCGTTCCGCGCCAGGAAATATTCATGGCGCAAAAATTGACGGCACAGCATTGCACCGTGGCATTAGGCGTCGGCGCATTGTTCGATTTCATGGCGGGCGCCGTGCCTCGCGCTCCGCTGCTCATACAAAAAATGCGTTTTGAGTGGCTTTATCGTCTAGCCCAGGAACCGGGACGTTTGTGGCGCCGCTATGTTGTCGGCAACCCGCTTTTTCTGCTACGCGTCGTGCGAGCAAAATTAAGGGGTCGCAATTGAAGAACGCACTGGTTACCGCGAGTTACGCGCCGGATTTCCGGCGTTGCCAACTTCTGTGCGAGACCATTGACCGTTTTGTGACGGGCTATACCAAGCATTATATCCTAGTAGAGCACCGCGATATTGCTTTGTTCAAGCAGCTCGAAACGCCCAACCGCATCATCATCGATGAAAACGATCTTTTACCCGGCTGGATAAGGCCTTTTCCTGATCCCACGAATTTTGGCAGGCGCCGTATCTGGCTGTCGCCAAAAACCATGCCGTTGCGTGGCTGGCATATGCAGCAGTTGCGGCGCATCGCTATTGCCAAATATACAGATGATGATGCGCTGATCTACATTGATTCAGACGTGACTTTTCTCAAGCCATTTGACTGTGCTTCGTTCTGGCGCGGTAACACTATGCGGCTGTTCCGGCGCGATGGTGATCTGTTGCGGCCAGTCCCGGGCGATCAGCTCATCTGGTCGGAAAATGCGGGAAATCTGCTCGGCGTGACGCCGGTTAGTATTGCGGGGCATGATTACATTGGAACCCTCATTGCATGGCGGCGCGATGCGGTGATCGGCATGTGCAATCTCATAGAGAAGCGCAGCGGCAAGCACTGGGTGGCAGCTATTGGCCGCACACGCAAGTTTTCAGAATGCATGATCTATGGCCGCTATGTCGATGAAGTTTTGAATGCCAGGGGCCATTACCATGATGGCGAGGAGTTTTGCCGGATTCATTGGTCGGCACCCGCGCCAACCGATGCCGAACTGGTGAAATTCGTTGAGGAAATGGCACCTTATCAGGTGGCAATCGGCATTCAGTCATTTCTTGGTGATGGCACCGATCGCATTCGCAAACTGTTCTTTTAGACGCGGCGCGCCGGTTTCTTGATCGCACTGTAGGTGAGCGCGGTAGAAGCGATATAGATCACTACGAACATTGCGTTGAGCCAGACAAGCCAGTCATTGACCTCAAGGAATGTCACCAAAAGCCAGGACAGCAGCCCCGCTTTGATAATACCGAGCACGGCAAGATTGACTGCCCTCAAACCCGATTGGCCGCGCGCATAGAGTATTTCCGCTTGGTATTCAACGAGATTGCGCAGGCCCGGTACGAGGATGACCAAGGGCAGCAGGGCAACCACGGATGCAACATTGTCGCCCAGGGCCCGTGGAAAAATATGCAGGAAAAGCGCTAGCGCGGCCAAGCCGAGAGTTGAGACCAGAAACACGCCCAGTTCCAACCCGCCACGGATTTTCATCGACTTGAGCATATCGGGCGTGCGCATCAGCTTTTGAACCAGCATCATATTGAAAGAGCGCACCGGCAGCGCGGTCAAATCAACGAGACGCATGATGATCGTGTACACACCGGCTGTCTGCGGTCCGCCAACAGCCAGAACCAGCAATTTGTCCAGTTCTGACTGAACATAGAACAATACTTCCGCGCCGGTGACCGCAAATGAGTCACTTAGCCTGCGGCGATAAAGTTTCGGCACCAGCCGCAACCGCACTCTCGGATAGAAAAACAGGATGGCAATGATCAGGGCAATGCCATTGGCGCCTGCATACCACCAGCTCCAGATGGCAAGATTGGCAATGCTGGAAAATGCAAATAATACCGCTGCACCGGCTCGTAATGCCGTGCCGATAATGACAAGCAGCGCTGCTCGGCCAAATCGGTTGAGGCCATTATTGACAATGACCACAACTTCCATGGAGCGCCAGAGCAGGGCTTCAGTGCCGACAATGACGGCAAAAGTTCCAAGCGCAAGATCGGCACCGAAAAATACCAGATGAGCCAGATAGGCAGCGAGTATGAAGATCGGTAGAGATATGATGACGGCCGCCAGAAACCCGCCCGTATATGCACCGATTAACTGCGGTTTCACCGTCGAGATACGGTAAAGCGGCGAGACAAAACCGAAAGAGACAAGGCGTGAAAGTACCACGCCGGTCGCCGATGCTGTGGCGAACAGTCCAAACTCTGCAATTGTCAGCGTGTTGGCCAGCGCGACAAAATAGGCCAGCGATATAACCAGCCGCCCCGCCGATCCGCTGATCACCGAGAAATAGTCGCGGATGAGCCCCGCATTGGCTTTCACGTGCCGAACGACCAATTTCATATCCTGCATAACAACGTTTCAATGATTTAGCGTAAAAGGCTTAACGGCTCGTATTGGAGCAATTGTAAATGGCGCTTGCGGAAGATAGCTTCTTATTTTCTCTGCATCATATTTCAAAATTATATCATATAGGCTATACTGAAATGGATTGGTCTGTTGAAATTCTAGGCTCGGCGGAAGCGGAGATGGATGCACTGCCTTCTGGTTTGCAGGCGCGATTGACCCGCCTTATGGAGATGGTGGAATGTATAGGGCTCGAAGCCATGCGAGAGCCCCATGTAAAACATATTGATGGAAAGCTGTGGGAGCTTCGCGCCAAGGCACCGGAAGGAATAGCACGAGGGTTATACGTGGCTGTAACAGGCAGGCGAATTGTGATTTTGCATGTCTTTGTAAAAAAATCACAACGGACACCCCGAAATGCGTTGGCATTGGCCTATCGGCGGATGAATGAGGTGGAAACATGAAAACTCTCGGGAAACTGAAAGAAAAATACATGAATGATCCGGAATTCCGGAAGCATTACAAACAAGCAGATTTGGAATATTCGGTGATAGAGTTGCTTATTCGCAGCCGAACCCAGGCCAAAATGACTCAAGCAGAACTGGCCAAGCGCATGGCAACCACGCAGTCCGCAATTGCAAGGCTCGAAGGCGGGAGGGTCTCCCCCTCTATTGCAACTTTGCGACGATACGCTGAGGCCACGGGATTTGAGTTGCGTGTTGATATGACTCCCCTGTAAGCCGGAAGGTGCCATGACAATTAACGTTTTATTTTCCATAGAACTTTAGTGTGGATTAACCGTGGATCTCAGCATCCGCGATTGATCGCATTTGGGTTGAGATGTTGGAGTTCAGTTGCGGATGACTAGTCGTGAAAACGAGACGGTAAAGCGGCGCTCGCTGCTCTCGTTTGCCAGCGAGGAGGGCTTGGAGGCACAGCCATTGCCAGCTGGGCCTGCATCATCCGTGCGCAACGAGACCAATCTCGATCATTATCACAGAATGCGCAATTTGCGCCTTGCCGCTGAGTCCGAATCTATCCAGCCGCCGCTCAATGATATCCCTGAAAATCTCAGTGATGAGGCAGCCGAGCAGGATGCCATAAACCGTATGCGCGCCGATATGGCGGCGATCAAGGCCGAGCTCAATCGCCGCGTTGATGCTGCCGGAAGCGAAGTTCGCATGCCCGAGGCGACCTATGACGACCTGCTGCCGAACAACAAGCCTGCGGACGTGCCTCGAGTCCCCATTCCCCCAATTACCGAGCCGGTAATTGAAGAGCCGGTGCCGTTTGAGAAGCCGGTATTTTCTCCTTTGCGGCGGCCGGAACCAGCCCGGTCAGAACCTCAAAATACCAGTTATCAGGATGATGAATGGCGGCCTCTGGTCGATCCGCGTATTGTCATAAACAGAGTTGGCCGGTCTAAATCATTGATCGTGGCGACGACGCTCATTGGGACTTTGCTGGGCGTCGGTTACGCCATGACCCTGCCCAAACTGTATTCCTCCACGGTTGAATTGCTTGTTGACCCTCGTGACCTCAAAATCGTCGACAAGGAGATTTCGTCAACCCAACTTCCTCTCGACGCCTCGCTTGCCGTTGCTGAAAGTCAATTGCGTGTCATCCAGTCGAGCAGCGTGTTGACGAAAGTGATAGACCGGGCCGGTCTTGCCAAAGATCCGGAGTTTAATGGTGATCTGAAAGAGCGCGGGCTGGTTGCTACGATAAGGGAATTGTTTTCCACTGACAGCACGCCTGATGCCACGACACGAGAGACTCTGCTCCTTCGCAATCTTTATGAGCATTTGAACGTCGAGCGCAGCACCAAGAACTACATTTTCAACATCACGGTCGATTCACGCGATCCGGAAAAATCCGCACTCATCGCCAATACCGTGTCGGATGTCTTCCGTGAAGAGCAGGGCAATATTCAGTCCGATACGGCAAGACAGGCCACAGAGGCACTGACAGCCCGGCTGAATGACCTGCGGGCAGGGGTCGAAGAGGCTGAAAACGCCGTTCAAAAGTTCAAGGCTGAAAATGATCTCGTTGATGTTCAGGGACGGCTGATCAGCGACGACGAAATCACGCGCACCAATGATGAATTGACAGCCGCGCGCAACCAGACAATCCGGCTGAACGCGCAGGCAGCATCTATTCGCAGTACCTCTGTTGATGGTGTGCTTGGCAATACTCTGCCGGAAGAATTTCGCTCAGGCGTCATTGTCGCCCTGCGCTCGCAATATGGTGCGTTAAAGCAGCAGGCCGATGGCCTTGCCACCAAGCTTGGACCGCGCCACCCGCAACTCATTCAGGCGCAATCGCAAGTCAGTGGTATCCGCAGTGAAATCCGCAATGAATTGCAGCGCATCGCCTCATCGGTGCAAACGGAACTCAAGCGCTCTCAACAGCAAGAACAGGAGTTGATGACACGCCTGAACCAGTTAAAGGCGCGCACCGCCTCCAACAATGAGGAGATGGTCAAACTACGTGAACTCGAGCGCGAAGTTGCGGCCAAGCGTGCAGTCTATGAAGCGTTTCTCCTGCGTGCCAAGGAAACCGGTGAGCTTGAAGGCGTCAACACCACCAATATACGCGTGATTTCTCCTGCACGGCCTGCACTCGAAAGCACGGGCGGGTCGCGCAAGCTTGTGGCTGTCGCAGGTTTGCTCGGGGGGCTTTTCGCAGGCCTTGGTATCGCGATCCTGCTTGGCATGATTGAAAGTTTTCGTGCGGGAAATTCGCCAACGGAGCCTCGCCCAACAGGAAATGGCAGGCGAACCAAACCTTCGCCCAGCGATGAGGCTTCCTCGCCGGAGAAGTCGCGATTGGGTGCTGCCATTGAACGTGTGCATAGCAGCGGAACCTCATCCGAGCTTGAGGATGAAGTGGCAATCGCCGAGTTCCTTTATGCCTATGCCGACGCCCATATTGCCCCCCGTGAACACGACAATTCCAATATCGAAGAGATGTTGGACGAGATTGCAGCATTGCGCGAGATATTGCGTGAAGAAGCCGAGCGGCAGGCTTCTTAGGTAGTTCCAGCGTTTTCCGATCAGCTCTAATGCAGCCTTGGCGTGGGGCCTTGCCCCTTATCGTCTACGACATAGCCACGATAGAAGCGATCCAGCGTAAAGGGCGCGGAGAGAGGGTGCGGCTCATCCCGGGCAATTGTCCAGGCAAAACATTTGCCGGAAATCGGCGTTGCCTTGAAGCCGCCATAGCACCAGCCGGTGTTCAGATACATGCCAGGGAGTGGTCCCGTGGTAATGATGGGTGAGCCGTCCATGCTCATATCCATGATACCGCCCCACGAGCGCAGCAACTTGACCCGCGCCAGAGCCGGGATAAGCGCGACGAATTCGCTCATGACATCTTCAACAACCGGAAGATTGCCACGCTGCGCATAGGAATTGTAACCGTCAATGTCGCCGCCAAAAACCAGCCCGCCCTTGTCGGACTGACTGAAATAAAGATGCCCCCCGCCAAAAGTTGCAACCGTATCGACGACGGGCTTCAACGCTTCCGAAACAAACGCTTGCAGCACATGTGATTCAAGCGGCAAACGATCAATGCCTGCACGGCGCATGAGTTCACTCGTATTGCCCGCCACCGCACAGCCAACCTTTTTGGCATTGATCGGTCCGCGGGTCGTCATGACGCCGGTAACCTGATCGCCGTCTTTCAGAAAACTGGTCACTTCGCAGTTCTCGATAATATCGACGCCAAGTTGATCGGCAGCCCGCGCATAGCCCCAAACCACGGCATCGTGCCGCGCCGTACCCGCGCTGCGCTGCATCAAGCCGCCAATAATGGGAAAGCGCGCCGAACTGCTGATATCGAGGCCCGGTATCAATTTCTTGATCTGGACCGGAGTCACCAGTTCTGCGTCTATACCGTTCAGCCGCATCTGGTTGCCGCGCCTTGCATAGACGTCGAGCTGCGGCAGGGAGTGAGCGAGATTAACCACACCGCGCTGCGAAAACATCACATTATAGTTGAGGTCATGGGACATGGTTTCCCACAGCTTCATCGACGCTTCATAGAAATGCTGATTTTCGGAAAGAAGATAATTGGAGCGGATCGCGGTGGTGTTGCGGCCGATATTGCCCGATCCGAGCCAGCCTTTTTCCACCACGGCTATGTTGCGGATGCCATGTTCCTTTGCAAGATAATAGGCCGTCGCAAGTCCGTGACCGCCCCCGATTATAACCACATCATAGGCAGGTTTCGGATCAGGTTTACGCCATGCAGGCTTCCAGTCCTTGTTGCCGTTAAGGGCATTTTTAAGCAGGCTGAAGGCTGAATAGCGCATTTGAGTTCCCGGAATCGGTAAGGTGTTCACAATCATGCTTGGATTTGCTGCGTTAGCCAAGCCCTGCAACGTATCATCGCATTGCGGTTCTGTATCGCTTTCGCTATTGCGTCAGGGAACGCCGTTCTGACGGTATTGTTTGGGCGTAAAATCAAGAGAATGACGCTCAATCCGCGAAGTAAGAGTTTCAGGAGCAGCACATGGCAGTGACAATCAATGGCAAGGAGATTGCCGAGGATGTGGTTTCGAAGGTCAAGCTATCTGCCGCCAAGCTGATTGAGGGCACGGGTATCACACCGGGGATCGCCGTTGTCATCGTCGGCGAAGATCCTGCCAGTCAGGTTTATGTTGCATCCAAGGGCAAAAAGGCGCGCGAATGCGGGTTTCATTCCGAGCAACATACCTTGCCTGCGGAAACCTCCGAGGAAGACCTTGTTACGCTGGTAGAGAAGCTCAATGCCGATCCGCTGATCCACGGCATTCTGGTTCAGCTCCCTTTGCCCAAGCACATTGATTCGGGCCGCATTATCCAGACGATATCGCCGGACAAGGATGTCGATGGTTTCCATTTTATCAATGTCGGAAAATTGGGCACCGGCGAACTAGACACTGCGTTTGTTCCCTGCACGCCTGCTGGCTCGATGCTGTTGATCGATCGGGTTCTCGGGCGCGATCTTTCCGGCTTGAATGCTGTGGTGGTTGGTCGTTCCAATATTGTTGGCAAGCCCATGTTCAATTTGCTTCTTGCACATAATGCGACAGTCACTATCGCCCATAGCAAAACGAAAGATCTGGCCGCACTGTGCCGCACAGCTGATATTCTGGTGGCCGCAGTGGGCAGGCCGCAAATGATCAAGGCCGATTGGGTAAAGCCAGGAGCGACGATCATTGACGTTGGCATCAATCGTATTCCAGCTCCTGAGCGAGGCGAAGGAAAGACACGGCTTGTGGGCGATGTGGATTTTGCCGATGCTGCGACGGTTGCTGCGGCGGTCACCCCGGTGCCCGGTGGCGTTGGTCCCATGACAATCGCCATGCTTATGGCAAATACGCTTGTCGCCGCCTATCGCTCCGCTGGAAAAACGCCGCCGCGCTTCTGATCCATTTGCTCAAATAGGGAATCTCGTTACAACACCGTATGGCCGAAACAATCAAGGTCGGCAGAACCTTCGCCTTTCTGCTCGTCGACAAATTTCCGATGTTCAGCCTTGCGGCTGCTATCGATACAATGCGCACGGCCAATCGCATGTCCGAAGAGACCTTTTATTCGTGGATCACTGTATCGGCGACCGGAGCAGCTGTAACTGCATCCAATGGTCTTCAGATCAATGTGGAATATGCGCTTGCTGATCTGCCCTCGGCCGACATATTTTTCATCTGTGCCGGATTGACGACCGAATTTGAAGACAAGCCGAAAGTCATCGCGACATTACGCAATCTTGGACGACGCGGCGCCTCATTGGGCGGTTTGAATATTGGCAGCTATATCCTTGCTGAGGCGGGCCAATTGGAAGGGCATCGTTGCACCATTCACTGGGAAAACCGGGCTGGTTTTCAGGAGCGTTTTCCGCAGATTGAATGCACGGGAAATGTCTTCGAGATTGACCGCAAGCGCTATACATGTGCAGGCGGCACTACATCGATCGATCTGATGCTGGAAATCATCAAGCAGGATTTCAGCCCGGCCCTTGCCAATGAGGTGGCCAACCAGTTTCATCATGAGCGTATTCGCTCTCAAACAGACCGACAGCGCATCGGCCCTGAGCGCGATCTCACCGGCAAATCGGAGAAATTGCGCAAGATCGTCGAGATTATGGCCGATAATCTGGAGCAGCCGAAATCTGCCGTGCGGTTGGCCAAGGCCGTTGGATTGTCCGTTCGTCAGGTAGAGCGGCTCTTCCTGCGTCATCTCAATATGACGCCCGGACGCTACTATATGAGCCTGCGCCTTGAGCGCGCGCGCGAGCTTTTGCGGCAAACCCACTCGCCCATTCTGGATGTAGCGCTGGCCACCGGCTTCACATCACATTCTTATTTTGCCCAAAGCTATCGCGCGCAATTCGGGCGCTCACCTTCCGACGAGCGCCGTACCAATTACTGATTTTTCGCCGGCCCGATTGTTTCGATATCGGTAAGTGCGAAACCAGCATCCTTGGTCAGGATAGGCACGTGCTGACCCTAAAGTCCAAACACCGATGCGCCTGCATCCGCGCGGCCTACGACATTGCGGAAGGAAGCAAAGAGTTCCCGTCCCATTCCATAGCTGTTATGGCTGATATCGACGACCGGCTCCGGACGCGCCGCCAGCACTGCCGGGTCTTCCAACACGTCAAGCGTGCCGATCTCAGCGTCTAGCCGCACTATATCGCCATCGCGTATTTTGCCGATGATGCCGCCGTCCAGAGCCTCTGGCGTGACATGAATAGCGGCTGGCACCTTGCCCGATGCACCGGACATACGGCCATCGGTAACAAGCGCAACCATGTGACCGCGATCTTGCAATACGCCAAGGGCAGGGGTCAATTTATGCAGTTCCGGCATGCCATTGGCACGCGGACCCTGAAAACGCACAATCGCTACGAAATCGCGATTGAGTTTTCCGGCCTTGAAGGCATCCTGCAGCGCCGCCTGACTGTCAAAGACCAAAGCCGGTGCTTCAATAATATGGCGGTCGGCTTTGACTGCGGAAGTTTTGATAACGGCAGTGCCAAGATTGCCCTTGAGCATCTTCAGTCCGCCAGTCACCTGAAACGGTTCTACGCAGGTCGAGAGCACTTTTTTGTCGGCGCTTTCGGCTGGCGTAGGATTGCGAACCACAGTACCGTTTTCGCCAAGCGCGGGTTCGATTGTATAAGCGCGCAAGCCATCGCTGCCGCCCCAGACCGTCTTGACATCCTCATGCAGCAATCCGCCATCAAGCAATTCCCGGATGATGTAGCCCATGCCGCCCGCCGCGTGGAAATGGTTTACATCGGCAAGACCATTCGGATAGACGCGTGCCAAGAGTGGCACGACATCGGAAAGGTCGGAAATGTCCTGCCATGTGAGTTTGATGCCAGCGGCGGCAGCCATTGCAACCAGATGCATCGTGTGATTGGTTGAGCCGCCGGTTGCATGCAGACCCACAACGCCATTGACGATAGTACGCTCGTCGATCATTTCGCCGACAGGCGTAAATTCATTGCCGAGCGCGGTGATTGCAAGTGCGCGCTTGGCGGCTTCACGCGTCAGCGCATCACGCAAGGGCGTGCCGGGATTGATGAAAGATGAGCCGGGCATATGCAGGCCCATGATCTCCATCAGCATCTGGTTGGAATTTGCAGTGCCATAGAAGGTGCAGGTACCGGGACCATGATAAGATTTTGACTCCGATTCAAGCAATTCGTCGCGCCCGACCTTGCCTTCCGCGTAGAGCTGGCGTGTTTTGGCCTTCTCATCATTCGGCAGTCCAGTGGTCATGGGGCCCGCAGGTATGAACACGGCTGGCAAATGACCGAAAGTCAGCGCACCGATGACCAGACCCGGAACAATCTTGTCGCAAACACCAAGATAGACCGCCGCGTCGAACATATCATGCGATAGGCCGATGGCTGTCGCCATGGCGATGACATCGCGGGAGAACAGCGACAATTCCATGCCGGGCTGGCCCTGTGTCACGCCATCGCACATGGCAGGCACGCCGCCCGCAACCTGCGCCACGCCGCCTGCTTCCTTTGCTGCCTGCTTGATCAGGTTCGGATAAGTCTCGAATGGCTGATGCGCGGAAAGCATATCATTATAGGAAGTGATAATGCCTAAGTTTGGCACCACATCGCCCGCTAGCGCCGCCTTGTCGGAAGGGCTGCATGCGGCAAAACCATGGGCGAGATTGGCGCAGGCAAGAGCGGAGCGCTTTGGCTTGCGCGATGCGGCCTCACGCAAATGATCGAGATACACATCACGCGTTGGCTTTGACTGTTCGCGGATGCGATTTGTAATGCTTTTCACCCGTTGCATGACGGTCATGTGTTCTCTCCTTGTAGCGTCTGCCGGTGAGTTTGGGAGCCTCCCGGCGATCACGCATCCGGGCGTTTACGGCGCCCAGAAAATCTCAAGATCAATCGGCTGAGAGGATAGCACGGCGCGGATAGGCATGTCCTCGACCTCACCCTCGCCAAGTGCTGCTTCCAGCGTGGTCATCTTGCCGGCACCTTCAATGTGCAACGCGATGAAACGCGCGGCTATGATGACAGGCAGTGTCAGTGTTAATCTCGGCTCGCCTGCATTTTCTGCGGACATTGGCAAAACCAAAGCTTTCTCATCTTTGGAAATTGCTGCTTTCAAATTGTCGCCGCCGGGAAAAAATGACGCCGTATGGCCATCACCGCCCATGCCAAGCACTACCACATCGAAAGGTTGTCCGAGCCTGGCAATTTCAGCGGCCGCCATTTTCGCGCCTTGATCCGCGTCAACAGCTTCGTGATACAGCCCGACAAAATTTGCGCCAGCTGCCGCATTTTGCAAAAGCGCTTCGCGCACCAGACGTTCGTTCGAGCGCTCGCTGGTGGGCGGCACAAAGCGCTCGTCCACCAACGTTATCGTGATCGTGTTCCACGGCAAATCCTTGACCGATAAAGCCTTGAAAAAGCGGGCAGGTGTCGTCCCGCCAGAGACAGCCAGCACGGCCTTGCCATTTGCCTCGCAGCCCGCCAGCAGGTGGCCCGCAACAGTCGTTGCCAAAGCCTCGGCCAGAGCGTCGCCATTCTCAAAACTGTTCAATCGTTCGTCTGTCGCCATGGAATTGCGCCCTATTCCGGCTCGTGCCATGTGCGGCCATCACGCTCAATAAGTGCAATAGCGGATGAGGGGCCCCATGTTCCGGCGGTATAGCCAGAAGGCACCTGCTCGGTCTCGGCCCAGGCTTTGAGAATAGGGTCGATCCAGCGCCAGGCCGCAACCACTTCGTCACGGCGCATGAACAATGTCTGATTGCCGCGAACAACATCCATCAGCAGCCGCTCATACGCGTCAGGGCTGCGAACCTTGAACGATTCGGCAAAACTCATATCCAGCGGAACGTGACGCAGGCGCATGCCGCCCGGACCCGGATCCTTGATCATCATCCACTGCTTCACGCCTTCATCCGGCTGCAGGCGGATGACGAGCTGGTTGGCAACAATGCGTCCGGCTGTCTCGCCAAAAATGGAATGAGGAATTGGCTTGAACGAAACGACGATCTCCGATGCGCGCGCGCCGAGACGCTTGCCGGTGCGAAGGTAGAACGGCACACCAGCCCAGCGCCAATTGGCAATTTCCGCTTTGATGGCGACAAATGTTTCCGTGCTGCTTGGAGAGCCAAGTTCGTCGAGATAGCCTTTGACGGCGCCGCCCGATGAAGCGCCGGCACGGTATTGGCCGCGTACGGTCAGTTCTTCGGCGTTTTTGGAGGTGATGGGGCTCAGCGAGCGCAGCACTTTCAGCTTTTCATCGCGAACGGCATCGGCATCCATGGATGCGGGCGGTTCCATTGCGACAAGACACAGGAGCTGCATGATGTGGTTCTGCACCATGTCGCGTAGCGCACCGGCCTTGTCATAGTAACCGGCACGGCCTTCAAGACCCACCTGCTCGGCAACAGTGATCTGAACGTGATCAATATGGGCGGAATTCCATAGCGGCTCGTAAAACGCATTGGCAAAGCGCAGCGCCATGAGGTTCTGCACGGTTTCCTTGCCGAGATAATGATCTATACGGAAGATTTGCTGTTCGCTGAACACATGGCCGATTGTGTCATTGAGCGCGATGGCGCTATCGAGGTCGCGGCCGATAGGCTTTTCAACGATGATGCGCGTGTGGTCGGTAACGAGCTTGTAGCTCTTTAAACGGCTGGCGATATCACCGAAAAGCGAAGGGCTGACCGCGAGGTAGAAAGCGCGGATGCGCTTGGAGTCATTGCCGATTTCGTTCTTCAGCTCTTCCCATCCGGCATCCGAGGTCGCGTCAACCGCGACATAGCTGATGCGCTGGAGAAATTGCTCCACCTGCGCTTTGTCATATTCATCAGCCTTGACGAATTCCTTGATCGCAGCCTGGGCAAACTTGCGATAATCCTCAGTCGACATGGCTGAACGTGACGCACCGATAATACGGGTTGGTTCGGAAAGCTGGCCATCCCGCTGGCGCTGATAAAGCGCCGGGATCAGCTTGCGTTCGGCAAGATCGCCGGTTCCGCCAAAAACAATGCAATCAAATGGTTCAACCGGGATAATCTGACTTGTCATGAATAGAGTCTCGCTATGCCTGAATTGCGCAACACAAAGTGTAGCTCCGAAGCGCATGGTTTCTATAATCTAATCGATTTAAAATGACCAGTCCTTTAGCGCAAACTGCGTCAAATTGCATTTCCAATCCGCTGAAGTTCCGGTACGACTATCACGAACGGGAAACAGCCATGTTACAGAATCTCTCGCGAATTATCGCACAGGATAAGAATTTCCTGAACATCATCAATGGCAGACGTGTCGGCGCAGTCACGGGAAAAACCATAGCTGTGGCATGCCCTTCGGACGGGTCGGATTTCGCCACTATCCCCGCCTGCGACGCAACCGATGTGGATCGCGCTGTCAGCGCGGCCCGGCTGGCTTTTGAAGAGGGAGCCTGGTCGCATATGCCTGCCTTTGAGCGCGGGCGCTTGCTGACGCGTCTTGGGCAGCTCGTAGAAGAACATGGTGATGAACTCGCGGCCCTTGAGGCGCGCGATACCGGAAAACCGATAAGACAGGGCAAGGCTGACGTTGCTGCAACGATACGCTATTACGAGTTTTATGGCGGTGCAGCCGACAAGATTCACGGCGATACGATACCTTTTTTGGATGGCTACACGGCCCTGACATTACGCGAGCCGCACGGCGTTGTTGCCGGTATCACCCCATGGAACTATCCGATGCAAATCATGGCGCGCGTTGTTGGCGCAGCGCTTGCCATGGGCAATACGCTGGTGATCAAACCCGCCGAAGATGCCTCGCTATCCACCATCCGCATCGGCGAACTCGCCATTGAAGCGGGGTTTCCAGACGGCGTGCTCAATATCATCACCGGGTTTGGGGGTGAAGCAGGAGCGGCCTTGTCCGCCCATCCCGGCGTTGATTACGTCACTTTTACCGGCTCGCCCGTGACTGGCACTGCGATCCAGCAGGCGGCGGCCACCAATAATCGCGGCGTAACAATGGAGCTTGGTGGTAAATCACCGCAAATTGTTTTCGCCGATGTCGATATTGGCAAGGCTCTTCCAGTCCTCGTCAATGCCATCATTCAGAATGGCGGCCAGACGTGCTCGGCAGGAAGCCGCATTCTCATTGAGCATTCTATATATAACGAAGTGGCGGGAGAGTTGGCGGCAAGGTTCAACAATCTTGTCGCCGGGCCACATGACGCGGATCTCGACCTTGGACCCATGATCAATGCAGCGCAAAAGCGCCGCGTGGAAAATTATATAACAGCCGCTGTCGAAGCCGGGATTGAGGTCGTGGCGCGCGGCTCAATCCATGTGGATGGGCCTCTCTCCGGTTTCTACGTCGCGCCGGTTCTGTTCGGTGCGGTCGATCCGGCGGCAGTTCTGGCGCAAGAAGAGGTATTCGGCCCCGTACTTTCGCTTTTTTCCTTCAATGATGAGGAGGAAGCAATTCGCCTCGCCAACAGCACTGAATATGGGCTTGTCGCGGGGGTCTGGACCAGTGACGGTGCGCGTCAGCATCGTGTGGCCAAGCGCGTGCGTGCAGGGCAAGTCTATGTCAATTCCTATGGCGCTGGCGGTGGCGTGGAGCTGCCTTTCGGCGGTTTCAAGCGTTCCGGCCATGGCCGCGAAAAGGGGTTTGAGGCGCTTTACGATATGTCTGCAACCAAGACGATCGTTTTCCGCCACGATTGAATCCCATAAAACAAATCACAGTAGATGGAGGATAGAACATGGCCCGATTGGCAGGCAAAACAGCGATCATTACCGGTGCGGCATCAGGATTTGGCGAGGCAATGGCGCGCCGTTTTGCCGAGGAGGGCGCCAATGTCGTTGTTGCTGATTTAAATCTTGTCGGAGCGGAGGCCGTCGCTCAATCCATCGGTGAAAACGCTCTTGCCGTGCATACGGATGTGACGCGCAAGGAAGAAATTGACGCCATGGTGCAGACCACCATGGACAAGTTCGGTCGCATTGACATCATGGTCAATAATGCCGGTTATTCCCACCGAAACGGGTCCATGCTTGGCGTAGATGAAGATACATATGATCTCATCGCCGCGATCAACATGAAGGCCATTTATTATACCGCTCTTGCTGTTGTGCCGATCATGGAGCGACAGGGCAGTGGATCGATCATCACGACAGCTTCGACTGCTGGCTTGCGCCCGCGTCCGGGTCTAACCTGGTACAATGCCTCAAAAGGCTGGGCCATCAGCGTTACAAAATCCATGGCCGTCGAGCTTGGCCCGAAGAATATTCGCGTCAATTGCCTCTGCCCTGCGGCAGGCGAAACACCCATGCTCGGGCTGTTTCTCGGTGAGGATACGCCAGAACGCCGGGCGCAATTCAAGGCCACCATTCCTCTCGGCCGTCTGTCTGTACCTCTCGATGTTGCCAATGCAGCGCTCTATCTGGCTTCCGACGAAGCCCAGTTCATCACAGGCGTTGCGCTCGAGGTCGATGGCGGGCGTTGCATATAAAAGTGGGGTTTACCCTTGAATCAATGAGATAGGGGTCTACATCTTTGATGTATTCCCCCTTTAATAAGCGCTGCCCGGCCAAGCTGCCGCTCTGGCGTTATGCTTTTTCAAGGATATCATCATGACATCGAAACCTGTCTGGTTCATCACTGGTTGTTCAACCGGCTTTGGCCGCGAGCTCGCCCAATATACATTGTCGCTCGGTTATCCGACTGTTGTCACCGCCCGCAACCCCGCGCAGGTCGAAGATATCGCTAAGGGTCACGAAGACAATGCTCTTGTCCTGAAGCTTGATGTCACCAAGCCGGAAGAAGTCGCCGCTGCGGTCAAGGCTGCCGAAGCGCGCTTCGGACGCATAGATGTGTTGGTGAACAATGCGGGCATCGGCTATTTTGGCTCTCTCGAAGAAAGCGATCTGGCCGAAGCGCGCAAGATGTTCGACATCAATATCTGGGGTCTTATGGACATGACCCGCGCTGCTCTGCCGGGCATGCGCAAGCAACGCTCCGGCACCGTGGTCAATATCTCCTCGATTGGCGGATTAAGGGGCTTTCCGGCGGTCGGTTTTTATAATGCGACAAAGTTTGCTGTCGAGGGATTGTCGGAGGCGCTCTCCAAGGAAGTCGCGCATCTTGGCATCAAGGTGCTGATCGTAGAGCCGAGCGGATTCCGTACCGATTGGGCCGGTCGTTCTGCCAATGAAGCGTCGGAAACCATCGAAGATTATCGCCCCTCTGCCGGGGAGCGTATGCGCCAGATCAGGGAAGCGAGCGGCAATCAGCCGGGCGATCCGGTGAAAGCCGTGCAGGCAATCGTCAAGGCGGTTGAGGCGAACGATCCGCCGCTGCGTCTGTTGCTTGGCAAGATCGCCCTTGATGGCGCTCGCGAAAAAATCACGGAAATGCAACGCGATTTCGATGCTTGGGCTGAAGTGAGCATAGGCGCGGACGCGCCAAAGCAATAGTTAGAAGGGCCACGCGCGTATTTCGGACGAGATATTCGCGTGGCCGCATCCTTCACGAGTTTGCTAAAACAATTTTCGGGCCCAGCCTCCCATCGGCCTATTTTATGCGCTATCATCCTGTCACCGAAACTAATCCTGGTGATTGATGCCTTCCGAAACTCCCGAAAAGAAATCCGCGCGAACCTCAGCGAAGCGGCCGCGTACGCCTGCCTATGTCAAAGCCACACGCGGAGTAAAAAACTGGCGTGAAGCTGCCGAATGGCTGGCCTGGCGGGATATCGAAGACATAGAATGCATCACGCCCGATCAAGCTGGCGTGGCGCGGGGCAAGATGATGCCCTCGAAGAAATTCACTTCAAACACATCGCTTGCACTGCCATCGGCTGTTTTCATGGCGACGATTTCCGGTTCTTATCCGGAAGATGGCCATGGGTTCGCCTATCCTGAAGATGATGGCGATCTCAAACTGATGCCAGACCTTTCCACCCTGTCGGAGGTGCCATGGGAAAGCGACCCTACTGCTCAGGTCATTTGTGATCTGGTAAACAAGGATGGGCATGCGGTCGAGTTTACGCCGCGCAATGTATTGAAGCGCGTGGTGGCGGCATATCACAAGAAGGGGCTGAAGCCCGTCGTTGCGCCTGAAATCGAATTTTATCTCGTCAAGAAAAACCCCGATCCTGACTATCCGCTGACACCGCCAGTTGGCAGGTCGGGCCGCGCTATCGGCGGCGGACAGGGCTATTCAATTGCGGGCGTCAATGAATTCGACGAACTGATCGATGACATCTACCATTTCTCCGAGAGCCAGGGCCTTGAGATCGATACATTGATCCATGAAGAAGGTGCAGCGCAGCTGGAAATCAACCTGCGTCATGGCGATCCGGTCGAACTAGCCGATCAGGTTTTCCTGTTTAAGCGCACGATCAGAGAAGCGGCGCTGAAGCACGATATGTATGCGACTTTCATGGCCAAGCCCATTCAGGGACAACCGGGGTCTGCCATGCATATCCACCAGTCCATCGTCGACAAGAAGACCGGACGCAATGTCTTCTCCAATCCGGATGGCACGGAAAGCGAAGCATTCAGGCATTTCATCGGTGGTATGCAGAAGCACGTTCCGGCTTCGCTGGTCATGTTTGCTCCCTATGTGAATTCCTATCGCCGCCTGACACCGGCTGCTTCGGCACCGGTCAACGTCAAATGGGGCTATGACAATCGCACCACGGCATTCCGTGTGCCGCGCTCCGACCCGGCGGCGCGTCGAGTGGAAAATCGTATTCCATCCTCTGATGCCAATCCCTATCTGGCGCTGGCAGCATCGCTTGCCTGCGGGTTGCTCGGTATGAACAACCGGATTGAGCCCGACGCACCCGCTTCCACGACGGTTAATGACAATTTGATCGAGCTGCCTCGCGGATTGATCGAGGCCACCTTGCTGTTCGAGCAGGACAAGGATTTGATTGCCATGCTGGGTGAGTCTTTCGCGATCACCTATGCCGCCATCAAACGTGCAGAGTTCGAAACCTTCATGGAGGTTATCAGTCCTTGGGAACGTGAATTTCTGCTGCTGAACGTTTGAGTTTGGCGGCAGCATTTTCGTGCGTGGTCCGCCATTCGACAAGCTCGGGAGGGGCCACCATGAGGGAAGTGATTGATTGCGGTGCTGAAACTGTTCGGCAATTAACTTGCAGGGCAATACCTTCCTCATGGTGAGCTCCGTCGAACCACGCACGGCGTTTTTGCCTCAAGAGTGAACAAGATTGCATCAATATATGGCTTACCAGTCTCCCATCTCGCCCGGTATATCGTGGTACGAAACGACGATTTCTGATCGTACGGAATATCCACCTCTGGATGGCTCTCGCACGGCTGACGTTGTGATTATTGGCGGCGGATTCACCGGCCTGTCGGCAGCCGTGCATCTGGCGTCTTCAGGTGTTGATGTTGTTCTGCTGGAAGCGTTCCGGTTTGGCGACGGGGCGTCGGGGCGTAATGGCGGCCAGCTTGGTACGGGTCAGCGCGCATGGGCGGAAGAGCTCGAGGCTCAATATGGCTTTGAACGCGCCAAAGCCCTGTTCGAGCTTGCCGAAGAGGCAAAGAGCCATTTGCTGGAATTTGCTGAAACCCATCAGATCGATATTGAATATGTGCCCGGCCAGATGTCCGTTGTGCACAAGAAGCGTTACCTCAAGAGCTACCGCGAACATGCGGAGCTTATGACGACACGATTCAATTATCCGCATATTCACTATATGGAAGCCGATGAGACTGCCGAACGGCTGGGCTCCAACCGCTATTTCGGCGGCCTTTACGACAAAGGAACCGGGCATATCCAGCCGATGAAACTTGTTGTCGGCACCGCCAGCGCAGCGGCAAGGGCAGGCGCTCATCTCTATGAGAACACCAAGGTTACCGGCATTAAATCCGAGAACGGCAAGGTGCGTGTCACCACTGCGACCGGTACCGTCACTGCGGCAAAGGCCTTGATCGCGGTCAATGCCTATGGCGGTAACCTTGAACCCATCAGCGCGTCGCATGTCATGCCGATACGCTCCTTCATAGGCGCAACAGTGCCATTGGGTGACGATAGCCCGGTGCTGCCGGGTGGCGAAAGCGTGGACGATTCGCGTTTCGTAGTGCGCTACTTTCGCCGCTCAAAGGATGGCCGCCTGCTGTTCGGCGGGCGTGAGGCTTATACAGCCGACAATCCGCTAGATATAAGCACCCATATTCGCCGCCAGATCGCCGAGATCTATCCGGCGCTTGCCAATGTGGAGATGACTCAAGCCTGGGGCGGATCGGTTGGAATCACCATGCCACGCCAGCCTTTTGTGCGGGAGGTCATGCCCAATGTGATTTCCGCCGGCGGTTATTCGGGCCATGGCGTGATGCTGTCCAATTTCGTCGGCAAGCTCTATGCGGAAACTGTTGCTGGCAACCGCGACCGGCTGAAGCTTCTGGAAGACCTCAAAGTTCCGGCATTTCCGGGAGGGCGCACATTCCGTTCGCCCATGCTGTTTCTTGCCCTCAGCTGGTACGCGCTAGTGGACCGGATTTAGAGCCTTTCTTGCAATAAGAGTAACTTTAAACTTTCCGTACAATCACGCTGCCCACGGAATATCCCGCTCCAAATGAGCAGATAACGCCAAGGCTTCCCGGCGCAAGGTCATCGGAATATTTCGAAAATGCGATGATCGAGCCTGCCGATGATGTATTGGCGTAATCCTGCAAGATATTGGGCTGTTCGCCAGGTTCCGGTTCACGGCCAAGCACTTTCACCCCGATCAAATCGTTCATTCCCTTATTTGCCTGATGCAACCACAGGCGTGAAAGATGCGCAGGCGCGATATTCTCATCGGCGAGATGTGTCAGGATAAGATCGGAAACAATAGGCACGACCTGTTTGAAAACCTTGCGGCCCTCCTGCTTGAAAAGCATATCGCGGCGATCGCTCATGTGACCTTCGCGTGTACGGCGCAGAAAGCCATTATTGTTGCGGATATTGTTGGAAAACTGCGTCAGACAGCGCGTTGAGACGATCTCAAAACGATCTTCTGAGGTGGCCAGATCGTCGCGTTCGAGCAATACTGCCGTACAAACATCGCCAAAGATAAAATGGCAGTCACGATCGCGCCATTCGAGATGCGCTGAGCAAATTTCCGGATTGACCATGAGAATTGCGCGAGCGGAGCCGGAGCGGATCATGTCGGCGGCCGCCTGAATACCGAATGTTGCCGATGAGCAAGCCACATTCATGTCGAAACCGAAGCCTTCAATACCAAGGGCCTGCTGCACTTCGATGGCGATCGCCGGATAGGCGCGTTCATGGTTCGACGCCGCGCAAATGACGGCGTCAATTTCCGATGCTTCACGCCCGGCCTTTTTTAAAGCCAGAGTGGCAGCATGGACGGCCATTTGCGCCATGACGGAAAGATCTTCATCGCTGCGTTCGGGCAAGACGGGATGCATGATGTCGGGATCCAGAATGCCCGATTTATTGAGCACATACCGATTTTCAATGCCCGAGGCGCGGACAATGAAATCTTCGTTTGACATAGTCATCGCATCGCGCGTGCCAGCAGCGATTTCGCCCGCATGCAGCTCGTTTTGCCGCGTTGCATAAGTGTTGAACGCCTCAACAAGTTCGGCATTGCTGATGGACTGGTCCGGCGTGAAAACGCCTGTACCGCTGATGACGACTTTATGCATGGGCGTTTCCAGAGTTTTTCTTCTTCAAAAAGCGATAGAGCAAATGAGACCCATTGTCATTAAAGCTTCATGCCATTGTCCTAGTGATTTGTCATTTCGATGAGGAATTTTCATGATGACGATGACCCGATACAACCAACATGGGAATGGGCGTTGATCACCCATTGGCAAAGCCCGGAAAGCTCGGAAATTTGCCCAATTATGCCGTGGTTGCCATTTTCATTGGCGGCATGTTCTACGTGGGCTGGTCGCTGACGCAGGATCTGACGAGCTCTGTCGCTGTGCCATGGATACTTTTGGGGTTGGCGCTGGTCACAGCATTGGGCTTTGAGTTCGTCAACGGCTTCCACGACACTGCCAATGCCGTCGCGACAGTCATCTATACAAACTCGCTTCCCGCCGAGATTGCCGTCATCTGGTCCGACTTCTTCAATTTTCTCGGCGTTCTCACGGCAAGTGGCGCGGAGATCCGAGGATCCACACATTGATAGCGCCGTTCCTGTTCTTAGGGTTCGCGGGTCAAGCCAGAGAATGACGGGCGAGGTGAGGCGTTTTGGAAACCGTTAAAACAAAACCGCCCGCAATTTCTCGCGGGCGGTTCTGCGCTGCCGTGCTGGTCCCCAGACCGAAACCAGAGAAGGCCACAGCAGAGCAATTCCAGGAAAATTGGGAACCGGTTTTCCGTCCGGAATTGCGTAGACAAAGCTTATTTCCAGGAAAAGTGGGAACCGGTTTACCGATCAGAATTACGGTCCTGATCTTTACTGCCGGGTTACAACGACGGGGATCAAAAGGTCTCCCCAGTTTCCATCGCCGCCATGATGACGGGCAGAGCGGACCAGCTCGACCGAAACCCCGGCATCAACCGCCTTCATGACAGACTGGTTGAGGCGATGGAGATCATTGGCAACCATACGAATAACAGCCTGCTGGTCTGTATTCATGGAGGAAGCCTGTTCCTCAGCCCGTTCTTTTACGCGTGAAATGGAAGCCATGATCGTTCTCCTCTTGTTATCTCTATTCGGCAGCCGGGCGGAATTGCGCGGTTTCCGTTGATTCCTTCATTGCGGTTGTTGAAGACTGGCCACCTGTGATCGCCAGTGAAACCGCATCAAAATAGCCTGTGCCAACTTCGCGTTGGTGTTTGGTGGCGGTGTAGCCATTTGCCTCAGCGGCAAACTCAGCCTCTTGCAATTCCGAATAGGCGGACATCTGCCGGTCCTTGTAGCCACGTGCCAGTTCAAACATGCCGAAGTTCAGCTGATGGAAGCCGGCCAGCGTAATAAACTGGAATTTATAGCCCATCGCACCGAGTTCGCGCTGGAATTTGGCAATTGTTGCTTCATCCAGATGCTTCTTCCAGTTGAAGGAAGGTGAACAATTATAGGCCAGTAGCTTGCCCGGATGTTCCTTGTGCACACCTTCGGCAAAGCGTCGTGCTTGTTCCAGATCAGGCTTGGATGTCTCGCACCAGATAAGATCCGCATGTGGTGCATAGGCGACAGCACGGGCAATGCAGGAGTCGAGGCCATTCTTGACCTGAAAAAAGCCTTCTGTTGTCCGCCCCGCATCATAATCAACGAAAGGCTGATCGCGCTCGTCAATATCTGAAGTCAGCAGCTTTGCAGCTTCCGCATCCGTGCGGGCAATAACCAGTGTTGGCGTACCCATCACGTCCGCAGCCAGACGCGCTGCATTGAGATTGCGAATATGCGCTGCTGTCGGGATCAGAACCTTGCCGCCAAGATGGCCGCACTTCTTTTCCGAAGCGAGCTGATCTTCATAGTGAACGCCAGCCGCGCCTGCCTCGATAAAGGCTTTCATAATCTCGAAAGCGTTCAGGGGGCCACCAAAACCTGCTTCCGCATCGGCGATGATCGGCGCAAACCATGTATCGACCGAAAGACCTTTACCCTCGGCGGTTTCGATTTGATCGGCGCGCTGCAACGTCTTGTTGATGCGCTTTGCCAGTTCGGGAGCCGCATTCGCCGGATAAAGTGACTGGTCCGGATACATGGATGAGGCTGTATTTGCATCTGCGGCAACCTGCCAGCCCGAGAGATAGATCGCCTTCAGTCCGGCGCGAACCATCTGCATGGCCTGATTGCCGGAGAGCGCGCCAAGCGCATTGACGAAATCCTCCTCGTGAATGAGTTTCCACAACCGGTTCGCGCCGTTTTCCGCCAGCGTGTGCTTTATCTGAACCGAACCGCGCAGCCGCTTGACGTCTTCAGCGGTATATGGACGCTCAATATTGTCAAAGCGGCCAGCGGGCGCATTCGGTACAAGGTTGTAAAAATCAGTCATTGTCGTCTCCAAAAATAGATGTAAACACTCACGGCGACCAAATCAGGAAGTAAGATAGTCGCTTCTGTTTGACTAAATTTACATTGCACTGCGATGAAAGCGAGAAATATCGCCATTTTATGCCGATATATCGAGTTATCTTGTAATGAGATTTACAGATCACGATTGTAAATATGTAAATGTTGTAATAGGCTGCAAAGAGCGCTTTAATGTAAATATTGTCACAGAATGCGGGAGTTGTGATGGCTGAGGGAAAAATCTTCGCAGGTCCGCGCATCAGGCGCATCCGCAATGAGCAGGGTTTAACGCAGACCTCCATGGCCGAGGCGCTCGGCATTTCGCCCTCCTATCTCAATCTGATCGAGCGCAATCAACGTCCGCTCACCGTGCAGCTCCTGCTCAAGCTATCCTCCACCTATAAGATCGAGCTGGATACGCTGCAGCTTGAAACCGGATCATCCATGGCGTCGCTTAAAGAGGTATTTTCTGATCCGCTGTTGAATGGAGAACTGCCGGGTGATCAGGAACTGATCGAGATTTCCAACGCTGCGCCCAATGCTGCCACCGGCATGATCAAGCTCTACCGCGCCTATCGCGAACAGCAAGAGCGCCTGTCGGATCTTTCGGCGCTTCTGGCCAAGGACGGGCAGGCGCCATCGCTTTCCGGCACGCGCCTGCCGCTCAATGAAGTGCGCGAGGTGATGGAGCGCCGCGCCAATTATTTCCCGCGCATCGAGGGGGAAGTCGATAGTTTCCTCAGTCTGATAAAGCCCGGGGATGATCTTTCAGGAGCGCTGAAGGCGTGGCTGAAAAGCGAATATGGCACCACAGTTCGCATCCTGCCAGTCGCGACCATGCCCAACTGGCGCCGCCGTTATGATCGTCACTCGCAGCGCCTGTTTCTGTCAGAGCGCCTGTCGCCTTTCGACCAATTGCGTGAACTGGCCATGGAGGCGGCGCTGATCCGCATGCAGGTGGTCATTGCCGCCGAAATTCAGGATCTCAAATTCTCATCTGACGAAGCCCGCCGTATCGCCCGCTTTGAATTTGGCCGCTACGCCGCCCATGCGCTGATGATGCCCTATCAGGCGTTCCAGACCGCCGCTGCCCGCGCCAGATATGACATTGATGTGCTGCGCTCTCGTTTCTCCGTTTCCTTCGAACAAGCGGCAAACCGGCTCACCACGCTTGCCGCACCCGGTAACAGCATTCCCTTTTTCATGCTCGAAGTCGATCATGCGGGAAACCGTTTCCGCAGGGCGGGCGCGCAGGGTTTTCCACAATCGCGCTTTGGCGGCGACTGTCCCAAACTCGCCATTCATTCGGCCTTTGCGCAGCCCGGTCAAATATTGGTTGAGGCGGTGGAAATGCCGGATGGTGCAGAGTTTTTGACCATCGCGCGCACGCTCGAAGGTCCGCAAGGCGCTTTCAATGAGCGTCCGCGTCGTACTGCACTTCTGCTGGGATGTGACATCAGCTTTGCCGATGAGACAGTCTATGGCAGCGCGCTGGGAAATCGCAGCATTAGTGCCGCGCCTCTTGGCAAGTTTGTTGGCCTCACGCCTGTCGGGCCCGCCTGCCGCCTGTGCGAGCGTTCGGCCTGTCTTTCCCGTGCCGAGCCACCGGTTACACGCCCGCTCGGCCTTGATGAAATGGTCACAGGCTTGAGCGCGTTTGATTTTCAGTAATCATCCTCTCGGCCTTTGGCCACGAAACAGCGGCTGCTGTTTTTCGATCAGTTGCGCAAGCCGCTCGACCAAGGTGCGGATTTCCGGGCGCCGCCTGTCATCATCATGCATTACCAGCCATTGCCGGTGATAAAGCGGCTTGATCTCCTCGCCGGCCCGCACCAGCGAAGGGTCAGTATCGCCAACAAAGCACGGCAGCACTCCCCGTCCGGCTCCGCTACGCAGAAGATCATGCAGCATGCGCGGATTATTTGCCCAGATCGTCACCCATAGGTCTGTCTGAGCAAGCAGCCAGCGCGCAGAAGGTGCGACCGCGTCATCAGCCCCGATCCCCACCCAGTTGCAGTCACGCACCATGTTGAAATGGCTGGCGCAGTAGGGTGCATAGGCAACATCGCCAATCGGCCGCGCCGCCAGATTGCTGCTTTCCGGAAAGCTGTTGCGAATGCCGATTTCCGCTTCGCGATGCGCCAGATCAAGACGGATTTCCGCCGTCTTGAAACAAAGACGGAATGGGTCGTCAGGCGTCCATAGCTGCGCCAGATTGACCGCCATGAAATGCGACATCCAGCTGCCAGCTGAAATACGCACCGTCGGAAGCTCATTGACGCCTTCATTCCAGGCGCCGATAGACCGGGCGGCTTCGTTCATCGCTAGAACATGTGTGAGCAGCGCTTGTCCGTCCTTGGTCAGCGAATAACCGGTTTGCCGCCGTATGAAAAAGTTGCGCCCCATCTGGCGCTCCAAAGCCAATAGCCGCCGTCCTATTGTCGCCGGGCTTGCACCGGTTTTTTCCGATGCGCCGGTTAAGCCACCCTCGCGCGCAACATGCAGGAAAAGTTTCAGGTCATCCCAATTCTCGTTTTTCATTTTTGAAAAACCTGTTTCATCGTTGCTCGTAGAAAACAGCCATTAATCTGCCCATTCTTCTCTCATGTGCAAACGGTTTTTTACTGGAGATAAATATGGGTGGCGATTTTTACCTGTTGTGGGGCACGGCCCATCAGCTAATAAGCCGGAATCAAAGGTGTCGGATGTCGGAGGATGAGTTTTATGAAAAGTACGGTGGACCACCAAGCCGGCTTTCCCTGTTGCTCAATCGCTTTTTTACATTGATACGTTCCGTGTTTTTCCGGCGCAAAGGTGCGTAACACCACTGAGTTTGATGCAAAAAAATTCATGCCCAAACAACTTTCTGCATAAGACCTGCGCGATCCCAGTTGACGAAGTCATCGCAATCTAAAAAGGTAGGGGAAACTTACCTGTGCGGTGCACCTTCGCGGATGCACAAAGATACAGTAAAGCGTCGATCTGGGAACGGGCGGCATTGTAGAAGGTGCTGGCAGCATGGAGAAAATAATGGGTATCAAAACAATATTGTTAACCGCAACGCTTGCGCTGGGGCTGACCACATCCGTGTGGGCACAGGAACGCGTCGTTAATGTCTACAACTGGTCAGACTATATTGACCCGACCACTCTTGAAGATTTTACCAAGGAAACCGGAATCAAGGTCGTCTATGACACCTTCGACTCCAACGAAATTCTGGAAACTAAGCTTCTGGCAGGCGGAACCGGCTATGATGTTGTTGTTCCGACAGCCTCCTTTCTCCAGCGCCAGATTGCTGCCGGGGTATTCCAGAAGCTCGACAAGTCAAAGCTGCCAAACCTCTCCAATATGTGGGACGTCATCTCCGAGCGCGTCCAGAAATACGATCCCGGCAATGAATATGCGGTTGACTGGATGTGGGGAACCACGGGCCTTGGTTATAACGTAGCCAAAGCCAAGGAAATCCTGGGCAATGATGAGCCGCCGACATGGGATGCATTGTTCAAGCCGGAACTGGCTGCCAAGTTCAAGGATTGCGGCATTCATGTTCTCGACTCGGCAACCGATGTCCTGCCATCCGTTCTTGCCTATCTTGGTCTTGATCCTGACAGCAAGAACCCAGACGACCTGGCAAAGGCCGGCGAGTTGCTGGAAAAGACCCGCCCCAATATCCGCAAGTTCCATTCGTCAGAATATATCAATGGACTGGCCAACGGCGATATTTGCCTTGCGCTCGGCTATTCGGGCGATATTTTCCAGGCCCGCGACCGCGCAGCGGAAGCCAAGGCCGGTGTTGAAGTCGGCTATTCCATTCCGGGTGCTGCGCAAATGTGGTTCGACGTGCTGGCCATTCCTGCCGATGCGCCGCATGTGGCCGAAGCACACGAACTCATCAATTATCTGATGCGTCCGGATGTAGCCGCCAAGGCTTCCAACGTGGTCTTCTATGCCAATGGCAACAAGGCCTCGCAGGAATTCGTCAGCAAGGAAATCATGGATGATCCGGCGATTTATCCAACGCCTGAAGTTCTGTCGAAACTGTTTACCGTCACACCCTACGATACCAAAATTCAGCGTGTGGTGACGCGCCTGTGGACCAAAGTCGTCACAGGCCAATAATCAACAAAGACCCCGGCAGCAATTGCCGGGGTCTTTTAACAAAAGCGACAGAATATCGGGGCATATTATGAAGTCATTGGGAAGTTTTCGCCGCAAATTTGCACCCTGGAATGATCCGGAAGCAAAGCCCTTCATCGCTGTCGAGAACGTTACCAAGAGATTCGGCGATTTCACCGCGGTCGACGATCTTTCCCTGAATATCTACAATCGTGAGTTCTTTGCGCTGCTCGGCGCGTCGGGTTGCGGCAAGTCAACGCTGCTGCGCATGCTGGCTGGCTTTGAAACACCGACATCGGGCCGAATTTTGATTGATGGCCAGGATATGAGCGGCATTCCGCCGTATAAGCGTCCGGTCAATATGATGTTCCAGTCCTATGCGCTGTTTCCGCATATGACAGTCGAGGGCAATATCGCCTTTGGCCTCAAGCAGGATGGCATGCCCAAAAACGAGATCGAAGCCCGCGTTGCCGAGATGCTCAAACTGGTCAAGCTCGAACAATTTGCCAAGCGCAAGCCGCACCAGCTTTCTGGCGGGCAGCGCCAGCGCGTTGCCTTGGCGCGTTGTGTCGCCAAGCGGCCAAAGGTTTTGCTTCTGGATGAGCCTCTGGGTGCACTCGACAAGAAGCTGCGCGAGGAAACCCAGTTCGAACTCATGGACCTGCAGATGAAGCTTGGTCTGACATTCGTCGTGGTAACGCATGATCAGGAAGAGGCAATGACCATGTCAGATCGCATCGCGGTCATGGACAAGGGCAAGGTCAAGCAAGTGGCGACCCCTGCAGAAGTTTACGAAGCACCTAATTCGAAATTTGTCGCAGACTTTATCGGCAATGTGAATATGTTCGAGGGTACGGCGGCGGCGGTCGAAAAGGGCAAGATCGATATTGACGTTGCGACCGATAAAATGACGATCCGAACGGAGGCGACGCGCGACTGTTCTGTCGGGCAAACGGTCGGTTTCGCAATCCGGCCGGAGAAAATCAGAATCAGCCGTAAGGAGCCTGCAAACTCCTCAGTTAACACCGCTTATGGCGAGCTTTACGACATTGCCTATTTCGGTGACATGACAGTTTTCCATGTGCGGCTTGAAAATGGCCGTATCATCAAGGCGGCAAGCCTGAATGCAGTGCGCACGGTGGAAGACCCGCTTGGATATGAGGATATGGTCTGGGTCAATTTCGATACCGATGCCGGTATTCTTTTAACCGCGTGAGGAGGGCTATCCGATGCAAAAATTGATAGCATCTGTCACAAGCCGGTTGGTCATCAGCGTCCCTTATCTGTGGCTGCTGGTCTTCTTTCTTGTTCCATTCCTCATCGTATTCAAGATTTCCCTGTCCGAAGTGGCGATGGCCATTCCGCCCTATACGCCCGTGCTTGATATTACGGCGGGTATCAGGTCTGTCTTCAACAGCATATCGCAGTTCTCCTGGGATAATTATATCTGGCTGGTCGAGGATCCGCTTTACTATAAGGCCTATATTTCCAGCCTGCTCATAGCGGCGGTTTCGACGCTTCTGACACTCATCATAGGCTATCCAATCGCCTATGGCATGGCGCGCGCGCCTGCAAGCGTTCGCCCGACTCTGCTTATGCTTGTCATTCTTCCATTCTGGACCAGTTTTCTTATTCGCGTTTATGCGTGGATAGGCATTTTGAAGCCCGAGGGATTGCTCAATCAGTTTCTGATGTGGGCCAATGTCATCGATACCCCGCTGAATATTCTCAACACCAATACGGCGATTTTCATCGGTATCGTCTATTCTTATCTGCCGTTCCTCGTCCTGCCGATTTATTCGGCTTTGGAAAAGATGGATTATTCGTTGGTTGAAGCTGCCGAAGATCTTGGGTGCCCGCCGCTCATGGCGTTCTGGAAGATTACATTTCCACTCTCAATGCCCGGTGTCATTGCCGGTTGCTTCCTTGTTTTCATTCCGGCTACCGGCGAGTTTGTCATTCCTGATCTCTTGGGCGGCTCGTCTACGCTGATGATCGGCAAGACATTGTGGAGCGAATTCTTCTCAAACCGCGATTGGCCGGTGTCGTCGGCGGTTGCGGTTGTTCTGCTTTTGCTGCTGGTCGTGCCCATTGTGCTGTTCCAGCGGTCCGAAGCCAAAGCCCAGGAAAGCGGGAAATAAAATGAACACAACCTGGTCCCGCTTTAACATTGCTTCGCTGGTTTTGGGCTTTGCCTTTCTTTATCTGCCCATCGTTCTGCTGGTGATCTATTCGTTCAACGAGTCCCGTCTCGTCACCGTTTGGGCCGGTTTCTCGACCAAATGGTATGTATCGCTTTTCCACAACCAAGCCTTTATCGATGCGGCTTGGGTTACCATCCGTGTCGGCCTGATTTCGGCGACGTTTGCTACCATTCTTGGCACGCTCGGTGCGTTGGCGATGACCCGCTACACGCGCTTTCGCGGGCGCATGCTCTTTTCCGCGATGATCTATGCGCCGCTGGTCATGCCTGAAGTCATCACAGGTCTGTCACTGCTGTTGCTCTTTGTCGCCATAGGTCTCGACAGGGGCATTTTGACAGTCACGCTCGCGCATATCACTTTTTCCATGTGCTTCGTGGCCGTGGTGGTTCAGTCGCGCCTTGTCACCTTTGATCGTTCGCTGGAAGAAGCGGCGATGGACCTTGGCGCAACGCCCGTCACGACGTTCTTCAAGGTGACATTGCCGGTTATCCTTCCTGCTGTCGTCTCTGGCTGGATGCTTGCTTTCACCCTCTCGCTTGATGATCTGGTTATTTCCAGCTTCACTTCTGGACCAGGGGCAACCACCTTGCCGATGCGCATTTATTCGCAGGTGCGTCTTGGCGTGACACCGGAGATCAATGCTGCCTGCACGATCCTTATCGCCATTGTTGCTGTGGGAGTAATCATCGCTTCGATTGCCAATAAGCGCCGTGAGGTCAACCGCGCCCGCGATGAACAGGCCGCCGCACGGAATTGATGCAGGAAATGCTGTTGTTTGCAGCGTAAGTAAACAGCAAAAAAGCGCGAACCTTTCTCGCTCCACCAGAGGGGATAGGCGAATTATTGTGAAATGATTGGCGAGATGAATGGATTGTCCCACGAGCCGCCGATGAAGAACCGCGTATGATTGAACATAGGTTCCGGCTTTGGCGCATCAGCCGGCGCGCCTTCCGCAGGCGCGGGCGTAGCGATCGGTGCTGCGAAGTCACCGGTGAGTGCCAGGCTCTTGCTCACAAGCGTTACAATGCCTGCAAAGGTAAAGGTGCCAAGCTTGTTCTGGATTTGCGCCGTTTCGAGCGCCGCGACACCGTCCATGATATTTGCCTTAAGCTCCAGCCTGTCGAGACTAAGCCATGCATCGGTCTTTTCGTTCAGGCTGAAAAATCGATCTGTCTTTGCTTTGCTAAGCAAGCGATTGAGATCGAGACTACGGATTTGACCATTGCCGAAGCGCATGGATAGCGTGCCCTTGGCGCTGCTCAAGGCTGTGGACCAGCGTGTTATCGGCCCCTTCAGCACCAGTGACACGGTGCCCTTGCCAAGCTCAAAGCGATTTCCAAGTCCGAGCAGCGAGGCAATGGAAGCGCTGTTTACATCGGTTCCATTCAAGCGCAACTCCCCGGTTGTCCCGGCTTCAGGTTCGTCGGCAAGTTGGAAGCTTCCGGCAACCGAGCCGTCAAAAGCAGTGGCATCGCCAATGTCAAATATGGCGCGGCCATTCCGCACTTGTGCAGTCGCCGCCACCTTTGTCAGGCTGACATTGCCCGCCGTTGCCTTTTGCGCCGAAACCCGCAGATCAAGATTGAGCTGTTTAAGAAAGGCCGTGTTTATCTCAGCGTCGGAATTGGCTGAGCCATCCGGCAGCGGCATGATGCCGGAGAAAACCGAGCGAAGGTCCAACGTCTCGAATGCCAGCGTTCCATTGATACCAAGCGGAGTGCCCGTTGCCGCGTTATTCAGCGTGATTTCGATCACACCCTTTGCCGGATTGTCGTTCAGCGTGGCCGTCAGATTATCCAGTTTCACACGGGAAGAGGAGCCGGTAACGGAAGCATCAAGCGTAAAGCTGCCAATGGGCGCCGTCGGGATTTCCGCCATTCGGGACCATTCGAGCGTGCGTCGCAGCGATGGTGAGGTGAGGGATAGTGTCCCTTCAAAAAAACGGTCCTTGGCAATATTGGCGGAGCCATTGAAAGAAAGGGTCAATGGCGTCGAACTCAGATTGATCTGCATCGGGCTTGACCCGCCCGCCAGAAGCAGCAGCGCCTTGCTGGCAGAGCTGTCGATTTCAGTCTCTTCGCCATGCCAGATTGCTTTGCCCTGAAAGCTGGCAATGCCAGATGTCTGCGGCCAGTCAAACACACCGCTTATGCTTGAAATCTGTTCTTCAGCGCCGTTGATAGGCCTTTTGAACGTGACCATTGCATCTTCCAGCCGTACACGCCCGAATGGCTGCGACGACACTGTGCTCATATCCGGCTTGGCAGGGTTGGCCACGATAGCGGCCTTTGCCTCGCGCACGACATCGCCGATGCGCCCATCGCTCCTGGCAAGCGCTTCACCAATATCTGCAAGGCTTTTAATTGGCTCATCGAGGACAAACCGTGGCCTGATGATTTTGGTCTCGGTGAATTCGGTTTTTCCCATCAATGCCGAGAGCAGGGAAAGATCAACCTCGATCCGCTCTGCCTGCATGAAGGGTTGGCCTTCCGTAGCCCATGGGTTGCGGATGGTCACATTGCCCATTGACGCGGTGAATGTTGGAAAGAAGGAAATGTGAGGTTCTTGACTTGCTTCGACGCTGTAGCCAGTCCAGTTGCTGATTTCTTGAGCCAAACGCTCGCGAATGAGATCCGTGCTGACAAGGCTGGGCAAAGCAACGAGTATCCCACCGGCGATAAATGCCAATAGCAGGATTGTCGCCAAAAGGTTTCTCGGTCTCAGCCAGAACATGAGTATTCCGATTTACAGCCAGTGAGCCAAAGCTCATGGTGCTATTGCACTATCTATCAACGGTTTAGCCATCATGGGCAGCAATTCAAGTCGATAAAACGGCTTTGGCGCAATTTTATTGCCTAAGCTCCTGTTTAATCCCGTGCGCGCGCATTTTCAAATTGACAGGCGCGCGTCTGGTCGGAGAACGTAAGGACGGTAAGACCGTGATCTATTTAATTGCCGACGATCACGTCCTGAAGCTTATCGAGAATGCGATCGAGCAACATTAACCACCAAGTTTTTTTGAAAGGAATGAATTATGAGCAACTGCACTTTTCCGCATCACCACGATCATGATCACAAGCATGAACCTAATTGCGGCCACACCGCCATTCGTCACGGCGATCATGTGGACTACCTTCACGATGGCCATTTGCATCACCCTCATGGCGACCATATTGATGAGCACGTGCTTGAGGTAAGCGCTAGAAATCCTGATCGCTGCACACCGGAACATCATTGCTCGGGCCACGATGCTGACCATGTGCATGGTCCTGGCTGCGGCCACGAGGCCGTACCCCACGGGGATCATATTGATTATCTCGTGGATGGGCATTTGCATCATCCACATGGCGATCATTGCGATGATCATGGCCCCGTTGAAATCGTCGCTTGATCAATAAGGACCATACCCCTGCATATCAGCAGGGGTATCTTTATTCGAAGATGGAAGATTACTCGGCCAGCACCCGCGTTGAAGGGAACGTAATTTCGACCATCGTTCCGCGGCCCGGGCTGGAATCAATATTGAAACTCGCCCGGTTTGCTTCCGCCATCGCTTTGGTGAGCGGCAGACCGAGACCTGTTCCGTCGCTGCGAACATTCCCCGGTGTTGTAATCTGCTTGTAGGGGCGCAGAGCCTGCTCGACTTCCTGCCGGGTCATGCCGATGCCTGTATCGCGTACCCGCAGCAAAACATCGCCGCTGGCTTCATAGCTTGTCGAAACGATGACCTGCCCGCCGGGGCCGGTAAAACGCACGGCATTTGACAATAAATTCAGCGCGATCTGCGTGATGGAGCGGTTGTCCGCCACGATGTCCGGCAAGCGCGAGGTCAGGCTTGACCGGATAATGACGCGCTCGCGATTGGCTTGTGGCTGCATGATCGCGACAGCTTCCGTCAGGGCGTCGTTCAAGGAGACTGCCTCGAAATTCATCTCGACAGCGCCAGCCTCGATCTTGGAAATATCCAGAAGATCATTGACCAGCGAAAGCACGTGATTACCCGAGCGGCTGATATCGTGCAGATAGTCGCGGTAACGCTCGCTGCCGATGGGACCGAATTTTTCATCCGCCATCAATTCGGAAAAACCGATTATGGCGTTCAGCGGCGTGCGGATCTCATGGCTAATGCGAGCCAGAAATTCACTTTTCTGGGTGGACGTGCGTTCAGCCTCTCGCTTGGCGCTTAGCAGTTCTTCTTCCGCGCGTTTCCAGTGGGTTATGTCGCGCAGCACGACACAATATCCTTTGGAAGCGTCCAGCTTGCCGATTGTCATGAACAGCGGAATAAAACGCCCCTGACTTTCGCGGCCAATCACTTCGCGCCCATCATTCAGCAGGCTGGCAACACCATTATTGGAAAGGCTGTTGAGATAATCCATCGCCGCTCTTTGGCTTTCGATAGCGAACAGGAGCGAGAATGCTTTGCCGTTGACCTCTTCCGGTTCATAGCCAAACAGCGCGGAAGCAGAGTGATTGATCGAGCGGATGGAACCTGCGGAGTCAAGCAGGATCACACCATCGGTAGCCGTATCGAGAATGGCGTTGAGCTCATCGATCCGCGTCTGCAGCAGCAGTCGTTCGCTTTCGTCGAAATGATTGGCCTTTGTTTGGGGCGACAAAGCCAGAAGCAGGGCGCGTGACCCATCGCCGTTTTCATCATTCCAGCGCACTGCCTGTAAATGTGCTTCAACACGGAGCGTCGAAGCGTCATTGCGGCGCAAATTCATGCCGCTTTCATCCTCGTCTTCGCCTTCAGGGCCGTCGGCGAAAAGGGTGCTTAATCCGCCAGCGGCATTGATTTCTTCTGCACTCTCATAAGCCGTCGCATCAAGCATGGCTTTGTTGGCATAAAGAATCTGGCCTTCACGATGGATCAAAACAGCAAGCGGCAAGGCTGCCAGAATCGATGTGTCGACGCCCTGGCGCACCTGCTCGCGAATGTCGCTGGCAAAACTCTTCGACGGCGCGTCAGCGGCAAATCCGGGCCCAACAATCTCGGCTTCAGGCACCTTGGCTTTCGCGGCTACAGGCTTCGTTTTTTCTTCCCGATCAGTAACGGCTTCCTCTGCGTTAACAGAAGCGGGCTCAAGAACCTCCCGGCGCAGCCTCTCGGCAATCTCACGAAATGCATTGCGTTCTGCATCATTCAAGCGGCCATCATTCTGCAAGGGCCGCTGGGTTTTCAGCGCTACAACATTGCTGGGCTCTGACGATGCGGTGGCAAGAGCCGGCGGTTCGCCCCCAAATGAATCGGGCTCGCTGGCAGCTATCGGATGGACCGAAGTTTCCAGCCCGCTCGAGTCCAATGGCGTGTCGATGACGGTCAAGTCCTCAACGACCTCTGCCATTTTGGCTACACCAAAGCCGCGAAAGCCCAAAAAGACCCGCTCACGCGAATAGATGGGCAATGCTGCAAGTTCAATTGGCACACGCAGATTGGTGCCCTCGATTGGCCAAAGCACGGCCCGCCCTGACCATGTATCGCGCCGTTCAAGCAGCCCGGCTATTTCACCATCCGCATCAAAACCATATTGGGCGGACACGTCGCGAAAAGATTTGCCGATAATATCGGCTGAAACCGGCCCGACTGCTGCCGCGAATTCCGGCGAAATCTCGCTGAAATTGGCCTGCGCATCCACTTTCCAGACAAAACGGGCGGATGTGTCACTGGGCCTGTATTGAAACGCCTCGGAAACTGGTTCGCTCTCGCTTGATCTTACTGCCGTCTGTTTATCTTCGGCAGTTATGGCAGGCGCAATCGGTTCGAATGGCAGACTTGCCTGCGGCACGTCCTTCACTTCGGCATCTGGAACAGGTGCAGCGGGGATCACATTCTCGGCAGGCGCCACCAGCCCGACATTCTCAGGTTCGATAGCCAGCAATAAATGCAGGGCAGGGCTATCAGTCAGCCGGGCTATACCTGTCGGCACAATACCCTTTATCGTCGTGACAGCGCGCTTCACCAGCCGATTACGCTCATGGCGGACTTCCCGCACCAGGTCGCCAAGGCTCTTGTCATTAAAGCCAAGCGCTGAAAATTGTTGCGATGCTGCGATGACAGCGCCTGATCCATCGACCATGGCGGCATGGGTTGTTTCGTCACCAAAGCCTTTTATCGCCAGAGCTGCGATCTGCTCCTCGGAACTCACGCGGTCATTATTGGCGATTGAAAGCACGATAGCCTGTTCGCCGCGCGGCAGAATAATATCGCTGGCCTGAAAGGTTAGAATGCGGCTGGTCAGCCCGAATGCAATGCGAAGCGAGACGCTGCGCCCATGCCCGATGGAAGGAAAGCCGTCCAGCGCCTTCAGCTGCCGCTGTGCCTGAACGCCCAGCACCGTGCCAGCAGTCAATATATCATCAACTGTCGCATAGCCGAGCATGGAGGCGCCTTGGCCATTGGCCCAGATGACATTTGCAAGATCGGGTGAAATGACCACAAGCGCATCGCCATTGGCAAAGTGCTCGCGAATTTCATCGAGAACGGCAATGTCGATGAACGGGTATGTTCCAGACGCCATTATTGTTTAGCAGCTCCGTAGCGGACCACCGCATCCATGCGACGTCCTTAATACTTTATTAATAATAGCCACAACGGCGCGCGTCCACTGGCTGCCTCTTATCTGCCAGCTCTTTCTCTTGGTTTAGTTAACTTCGATCAGCGCCTTTTAATGGTCCCCAGAATAATTTCCTTGGAAAATCAACGGGAAATGGTGCGCTGCAAGAAAAATGTTGCAATGCACAATAAATGTATTATATTCGGCCTATCAAATCACTTGCAGAGACAAACATCTGCACCAAGGAAGGGCTTTATTATGAGCAAGACTGCTAAACAGACTGCCGACGCATTTGCAATGCCTGCCTTCGATGCTACCGCTGTAACCGATCAGGTTCGCGAATTCACCGAAAAGGGTGTTGCCCAGTCCAAGGAAGCCTATGCCAAGATCAAGGATCAGGCTGAAGCTGCACAGAAGACTCTTGAAACAACTTTCGAAACTGCCCAGTCCAATGGCACTGCTCTTTCGTTGAAGGCGCTTGCTGCCCTGCGCACCAACACAGAAGCTGGCTTTGCACATATCGAAGCTCTGTTCGGCGTAAAGTCGTTCGGCGAAGTTATCGAACTGCAGACTGCATTTGTTCGCAAGCAGGCTGAAGCAATCTCCGGCCAGGCCAAAGAGCTTCAGGCCGTTGCTTCCAAGGCAGTTGAAGAAATCTCCGCACCGGTCAAGTCGGCTGTAGAGAAGGCAATCAAGGACGTAAAGGTAGCCTGATAAGGCACCTGCGGATCGCAATTTTTGCCTGCAAAGGCGTTAGGCGATCCAGATATTCTCCAGCGGCATTCCTCCTCCCAGCCGCCGGAGACGCGAGAACCGGCATCTCCTCCCAGCCATTCTCGCATTTATGGAAAAGGCCGGGTCCTCCCCCCGGCCTTTTTTCTTTTCTGGAGGTAGCTTGGCGTTTTTTTGGGAATGTCCCTGCCTTTTGTTGCATCAAGCGCTTGCAAAAAGCATCAATTCTCCGTATGTGACGCCAAGTCAAAAACTTGACGGTGTGCGGTCGTAGCTCAGTTGGTTAGAGCGCAGGATTGTGGCTCCTGAGGTCGGTGGTTCGAATCCACCCGTCCGTACCATTTTTCCCACATTATCAAAGATCATTCCTGCCGATCAGCTCCGTGCGCTTTGCCCAGGTCGTGTGGCACATAAAAGTGTTCCGTTGAAATCACTCAAAAGCATTTGATGCCCTTCCAACAAATGGTGGAGTGACCCAACAATACCGTTAAGTATGTTGCAAGTTTCGCCTATCTGTTCATGCCGCCTAAAGTCAGGCCGCCGAAACTCTCAAGTTCAGGATAGGACTATCGTGTTCCGTCCACCTGATCACGGCGTACCAGAATGAATAATACGCATTCATGAGGGCGACGGCATCCTCATTCTTGACCCTTTGTCTAACTGCGATCGTCATACACGAAGCCGTTGCTGCAGCCATGTGCCTCGCTATGTCATAACTTATCGCGATGATGCGCGGCTCGTCTGGGAAGGGACCTACGATTGTCAGGTCATTTGGGGAAATTGAATGATGACGACCCGGGTCGACGTGTGTTCCATGACCTGAATATAGGTTGTAAGCTGCTCGCCTGTACTCGACCGTCGAACTGTCTCGTTCTTCAAGCATTTGACGCACTTTGATAGGCTTGAATTGAGATTTTCTCTCTTTTTCCGAGGATTCTATCCAACGGATAAATTGCGTATTGTCTCGTTGAAACAAATCCAGCAGCAACGCCACTTCAAGAATATCCCGCAAACCCGCGATCGCCGGTTGGTAATACCCAGCTAGTGCAGAATCGCCCGCTGCACCTGCGGAGTTGATCAGGCGCACCGCCAAGCGGCACAGATTAATCTGCAGATCAGTCGTAAAAGATGCTGTGTATGCGCATGCCTTTAGGGCGTCGACGGCCAGTTGCACCATCATGATGTTCGCTTGCGCAGGATTGCTTGCCGCAATGTGCTTCAAATTCTCCTTCACGACATCAGAAGTATCTAGGAACATGCGTTTACTCTGCCTAGCTTAATCGCCGTGACCATATGCGCTTAATCTGTTGCTAACTCAATGTGGGATGAAAGCAGACAGTACCGTGGGCCACATAGCGCGCCGCATCAATTGTTGGGGTATCGAAACAAGCCAGTAAGTTTGGCATCACGAAGTACGGTAAAGCGATCGGTCCGTACCATTTTTCCCACATTATCAAAGATCATTCCTGCCGGTCAGCCCCGTGCGCTTTGCTATGAAGCGGGCGATGGCCGGGCCCGTTACCAGCACGATGAGAAAACGCGCTGTTTGCATTGCCATGACGAATGGCAGATCCACATCGCTTGAGGCGGCAATAATAGCGATGGAATCGGCACCGCCCGGGCTGGTGGCAAGATAGGCTGTTAGCGGGTCAATATCGGCGAAATAAACCAGCAAGGCTGCAATGCCGCCGCATATGGTGATGAGTGTAAGGATGGATGCAACCACGCGGGGCAGGGCGCGCGCTGCATGAACGAGGATCGGCCGCGTAAAGCGTGAGCCGATGTTCCAGCCGATCAGCGCATAGCTGGCTGCAAGCATCCAGGGCGGCAGTACGATGGTCATCAGGCCGGTATTGTGAAGAATAATGCCGAGAATCATCGGCACCAGCATTGGTCCAGCCGGGATACGCAACCTGACCGCGAGCCAACTTCCTCCTATGATCAGAATCAAGGTCTGGCCAAAGCCTAACCAGTCGAGTGGTGGGAACCAGATGAATTCAGGTGCTGCGGCGACCGGACCTGTTATCCACATGCGAGAAACGAGCGAGGCGATCACTGCTACGAAAACAACGCGCAGATATTGCATGAAGGCGACGAGGCGGATATCCGCGCCATAGGCTTCGGCCATCAGGGTCATCGCGGCAGCTGCACCCGGCGACGAACCCCAGACTGCCGTCGTACCTGGCAGTACCTGCCAACGTGCGAGAAACCAGCCGAGCGTGTTGCTGGCAAAAATTACAGATGCAATGACCATCAGGAAAATCGGCCAGTCATGCACCATTTCTTTCAGCGTCGAGGGTTCGATACTATGGGCAATAAGACAACCGATTACACCTTGAGATAGGATGAAAGGACGTACCGGAACACGAATGGCGCCTTCAGCCGCCGCAATCGCAATCGCCGCTGCCATGGGGCCAAGAAGCAGCGCTGCGGGGAGGCGCATGGCCTGAAAAATTACAAAAAAGAGCAGGGATAGGGCAAGCAGAGCCAGCCATTGCAACCCTGGCGAGCGGCTGCTCAAATTCATGCGCATTGTCTGTGAGTCCTAGCCTGTTTTGAAATTGCAGAATAATACTCTGAGTGCCGCCGTCCAGCCCTGAAGAGTTTCGCATTAGACGAATTGACACTTTAGCAATGGTCGATGAGATGCTATATTTGTTCTTGGAGTGGGGCGAACTTTCGTCCGCCCCTTTCCTCATTTCGTAAAGTGAACCCGGATCGTGAGTGACCAGCTCGTCCGGGTTCTTTTTACGATGAGGGTAATGCTAAGCGGTTTTGGCCACATAGCTTACCTCCAAGTTTGAGAGCAAGGCTGATGCCGCAGTCAAGGAAGCCAATCTTCCTTGATGCACTGGCTGGCTCAATGCTGCTGCTTCTGCGCTCAAAATCGAATAAGCGTCTGACCCATCGCCTGAATTCATACGCGCTGCAACGAATGCAGGGTTGCAATCATCTATGCTGGCTGGGTTGAGCAGTTGCGCGGGCGGCAATCGATACTGTTTGCGGGCTTTCCTGTTTCGTGCCAATGAAACACCATGCGCATATTGCTGGTAGAAGACACGCACGATGTGGGAGAAGCGATCGTCAAGCGCTTTGAAGCGACTGGCCATGCCGTCGATTGGGAAACCAACGGGCGCAATGCGGCGGAAATAATTGATTTTACCGAATACGCGCTCATCATTCTTGACGTCATGCTGCCGGGCATGGACGGTTTTGAAATTCTCAAATCCATCCGCAAATCGGGAAATGCCGTTCCCGTGCTGATCCTCACGGCCAGATCGGAAATTGACGACCGCGTGAGCGCACTTGATCTTGGCGCGGACGACTATCTGGTCAAGCCATTCGACTTCCGCGAATTGGAGGCCCGTGCCCGCGTTTTAATGCGTCGCCATGGTGGCGGGGAAGCGACCAACCTTATCAAATGCGGCGATATTGCCGTGGATCGCGCCACGCGTTCTGTCCATGTGGGCAAGCGTGAAATACAGTTGAAGCGGCGCGAGCTGACTTTGCTGGAGGTATTGGTCGCCAGACCGGGCCGCGTTTTCAGCAAGGATGAATTGCTCGACCAGATTTTCGGATTCGATGAGGCGGCCAATGCCAATGCCATCGAACTCTATATTGGCCGTTTGCGCAAAAAACTTGATGGAGCCAAAGCCCGCATCGTCACTGTTCGCGGCTTGGGTTATCAATTGGTGTCCGGCGATGCTGCCTGAAATGCGCGCAACCCAACCTTCGCTGTTCGCGCGCCTTGCAAGGCGCATTTCGCTGGTTCTTGGTGTTGGGGCAGCTCTGCTGGTCAGCGCCGCCTGGTATTATGCCGACACCGCCGCGGACAAGGCCTATGACCGTCTGCTTGTGGGCGCTGCGCTGCAAATGGCGGAAAGCCTGGCAGTTGAAGATGGAAAGCTCAGTGTTCGCCTTCCGGCCTCGGCTTTCGAGCTCCTCGGTCTTGCCGATCGTGACCGGATTTTCTACCGCGTCATCGATACCAATGGCGAAACGCTTACCGGCTATGACGACCTTGAGAGTCCGCGCGCTCCGGAAAGCAATGATGATGCAATGCGTGTCGAAGAGGGCACTTATAAGGGAGAGGATGTTCGCATTACCCGCGCCACCCGCGTTCTCGCTGATCCAGCCGTTACGGGCCGCGCCTATGTCATCGTCGCACAGACCAATGAAGCGCGATCGGCATTGACCCGCGAACTCACTTTGCGCGCGACTATATTGGTGATCGTCATGAGCCTTCTGGCATTTGTCGGGGCCATGCTTGCCATTCGTTATGCGCTCAAGCCTGTCGAACATTTGGGGACGGAAGTCCGCGGCCGCGATCCGCATGATTTGACACCAGTTTCTGTCGATGTGCCGCGCGAACTTGATCCATTTGTCGGTTCAATCAATCATTTCATGGGTCGTCTTGGTGAGCGGGTCGACCTGCTGCAGCGCTTCATCGCCGATGCCGCTCATCAGATACGCACCCCGCTTACCGCACTTAATGCCCAGATTGATCTGCTTGGTTCAGGGAAAATGAGTAAAGCAGACCGCCAGCATTTTGATCGTGTCAAGGAACGCACGGACGAGTTATCCCGCTTGACCAATCAATTGCTCAGCCATGCCATGGTTGTTCATCGCGCCGATTCTGTGCAACTGGAACCGATCAGTCTCGTTGATGTGGCTCGGCGCGCTTGGCGTGCGGCTGTGCCCATTACTGTTGATCCGGATATTGTCGTTTCCTTCGAGGCGCCGGAGAACCGCCCCTTTGTCCTGGGCGATGCGGTCAGCCTTCGCGAGGCGATTGTCAACGTCATTGATAATGCGCTGCGTCATGGCACTCGTAATCGTCTGGAAGTGCGGGTCAATGCGGACCAAACGCACGCCTTTGTCGAGGTCGAAGATGATGGGCCAGGCATCCCACCGGAAGGGTGGGAAAAGGCGATGCAGCGTTTCTCGACCTCGAAATCGCACGAAGGCGGCTCCGGACTCGGCTTCGCGATCGCACAGGAAGTTGCCAAGGCCCATGGCGGAAGCCTGAGTTTCCGTCCACGCAATGAACGCGGTTTCGTTGTGGTTTTAACACTGCCGCTCCACCAGAAAGAGCAAACCGCAGATTAGTCCTCACCATTGCTTATAAAAAAGACAGGCCCTGAAGAGCCTGCAAGTTGCCGCAGCGGGGACCAGGTTGCGGGGGAGCTGTGATGGGATCATACAGCCACCTTCAAATCTGCCATTGGCTCCAACTTTGTGCGTGGTTCGACGGGCTCACCATGAGGAAGGTTGAGGACTGCAAAAACCGTCTTCAATGCGGAATTAAAGTTCTCGCCAAACTTATGAGCGAGATTGGGATTGTACTACGCGCTAACAGTACGAGTTCCTTGCCAATCTCCACTTTCCTCATGGTGAGCCCCGTCGAACCACGCATAACGCCCTTACCATCCTGAGCTTGTCTTGCGCTTTAGAACAGCAACCTCGTATATGTCTATATTGGCAACTTGGCTGGGAGCCGGAAGATGATCAAACGCCTATGTGTTGCGCTAGCCGCAGCATTCATTGCGGCGCCCGCCTTTGCCGCAGATAATACAATCCGCTTTCCTGCCTTGCAGACAGAAACCGGTCGCTTGACCATTTATTCGGCCACAGACCTTGTTGTCATGAAGCCGTTGATTGATGACTTTCAAACCATTTGGCCGGACGTAACTGTCGACGTTATCGATTACCTGACCAATGAACTCAGCGTGCGTGCTGCCGAGGCCTGCCGCAAACAGCAGCCGCTCGGCGATCTTCTGCTGTCATCATCCGTGGATCAACTTGTGAAACTGGCCAATGATGGCTGTGCAACGGCCCATACCTCACCCGAAACCGCCCGCGTTGCCGACTGGGCAAATTGGAGGGATGAGGTTTTTGGGTTCACTTACGAACCGGCCGTCTTTGTATATAATAATGTCAAGGTGCCGCCGGGCGACGTGCCGCGCACCCATGTCGAGCTTGCAGATCTGCTGCGCGAGAAACTCGATACCTATCGCGGACGTGTCGGAACCTATGATATCCGCCTGTCCGGCATTGGATATTTGTTGGCATTTAATGATGCCCGTCAGACAACAGCCGTGTTTGGCCGGTTGCTGGAAGGCATGGCGCGCGCCTCTGCCGTGGCTCGTTGCTGCACGGGCGAAATCCTTGAGGAAGTTGCCAAGGGCAATCTCTATATCGGCTATAATATGCTCGGTTCCTATGCCTATGAGGCGGCACGTCGCTATCCGCAATTAAAAGTTGTCGTTCCTCGTGATTACACTTTGGTGTTGAGTCGTGGTGCCCTGATTCCGAAAGGCGCGAAACGTGCCGATCTTGCCGCAAGATTTCTGGATTATCTCCTCTCGCAGCAGGGGCAATCGGTTGCAAAAAACAATGCGTTTTACTTTACCGAAACCGGCAGCCTGCCGCCCGGTGTTGATGGCCCGCAAAACTTGAAGGAGTCGGGTATTGCGCAGCCGATCCGCATTGGACCTGCCTTGCTGGCGGTGCAGGACAGAGCGCAACGTCAGCGTTTCATTGATGATTGGTCGCAATCACTGATTGAACTGAACAGCCCGTCATGGAATCGGGAATAGATAAAACGGTTTTGGAAAATCAATGTTTGCTTTTAGCTAACTGTAAGCCCTGTCTCAGACAGGTTTTGCGCCAAACAACTGCGTTTCAAACAAAGTTTGAAGCTTTTTGCCGAAGAATGGCTGATTTTTGCTGAAAAATTTCCATCATGGCGAGTAAAATAGTTGTGGCGACGCGAGTAGAGCTAGAAAAGTGATCCCTGCGAACCGCCCGGAACAGGTGTTTTCTTGATGGCTGCAGGCTTCTCGATTTTTGGCTGTGCGGGCTTTGCATCGCCGTCTTTTGCCAATGCCTGAATGTCTCCATCCTGAAACCGGAGCGTCAAATCATCGCCAGCAGCGATACCCGAGGCGCGCTTGATCGGCGTTCCGGAAGGATCGAGAACGATAGCAAAACCACGCTCCAGAATGCTTGTATGAGACAAGCCATTCAGCAGCCGCCATTGTTCGTCCCTGCGGCGTTTGGCGCGGTCAAGCAGAAGCTTTACAGCTTGGATCTGGCGTCGGTCGAGCTGCTGCAAATGTTGCCTGCCGCGCTCGGCCAGACGTGACGTCTGTTCTATGGAAAGCCTGACTGAGCGGCGCGCGAAATTGGCACGCCTGTCCCGCACAAGAATCTCGACGGCACGCGGCAGGCGAGCGGATAAAGCACTGATTTCACGACGCTTTTCACGAAATTTCTGTTCGAGAAGGCGCGGGGACAATTGGCGTGCAGCCCCATCAAACTCACCGCGTTTTTTCTGCGTATTGGCTTGCAAGGCACGGCCCAGCCTCGCCGCGGTTTCGTCAAAACGACGTCTTGGCAATGCCAGTAACTGGTCTGCCGAGGGCAGGGCTCTCGCCAAGGCTCTTTGAGCCTGCCGCCGCCGGTCGAGATAGCGCGACATGCCTGAGGAAAGCCTTGCGCCAAGCGTTGCAAGATGGGCAACCAGGTCGGCTTTTACAGGCACTGCCATCTCTGCGGCCCCAGTGGGTGTCGGGGCGCGAACATCGGCGGCCAGGTCAATCAATGTCCAATCGGTCTCATGACCAACAGCGGAAATGACAGGTATATGCGAGGCAGCGACGGCTCTCACCACCACCTCATCATTGAAGCCCCAAAGGTCTTCAAGGCTTCCTCCTCCGCGCGCCACGATCAAGACGTCCGGCTGCGGGAAAACAGCGCTATTGGCTAAGCTATTGAAACCATTGACAGCATTGGCAACCTCATTGCCGGAAGTCTCACCTTGTACGCGCACCGGCCAGACCAGAACGTGCAGCGGAAAGCGGTCTGTTATGCGGTGAATAATATCGCGAATGACTGCACCTGTAGGTGACGTCACGACGCCGATAATCCGTGGCATATAAGGCAAAAGTTGCTTGGCGGAACTGTCGAAAAGTCCTTCTGCACCAAGCTTGCGTTTTCGCTCTTCAAGAAGCGCCATCAGAGCCCCGGCACCAGCTGGCTCCATTTGTTCGATGACAATCTGATATTTTGAAGAACCGGGGTAAGTGGTCAATTTGCCGGTAGCGATCACTTCCATGCCTTCTTCAGGCTGAAAGCGCATACGGCTCATGGAGCCGCGCCAAACAACAGCTTCAATGCGCGCCTTGTCATCCTTCAGTGAAAAATAGGCATGCCCCGAAGAATGCGGTCCCCGATAACCGGAAATCTCACCACGAACCCGAACATGGCCGAATGTATCCTCGACGGTACGCTTCAACGCCCCCGAAATTTCAGACACGGTATATTCGGCAACATTGGATGTGGTTTCGAGTTTTTCAGTCATATTCCATTCCTATCGGGACGATGGCGGAAATCAACCTTCCATAATCTCCGATTGCATTCTCAGCGGCAGACGAATAACGCCTATGGGAGAATGTATAGGGGAAAGAGGGAACACCATATGCCTGCAGTTGCATATATACAGAAAAAAAGCCCGAATTTGCGTTACTATTTGCTGTTAGGTGCGCTCATGATCGCTGTTGCGGCGGTGATTTTGCTGCTCATGGGCCGCAACCCCATCTGTACTTGCGGGACGGTAAAATTATGGGTGAGTGACACAAACTCTTCGGACAATTCGCAGCATATCGCCGATTGGTACACGCTTTCCCATATCATTCACGGCTTTCTGTTTTACGGGATTCTCTGGCTTGCAGCCCGCAAAAGGCCAGTCGGGCAGCGTCTTCTCGGAGCCATTTTCATAGAGGCAGCCTGGGAAATATTTGAAAATACCGAGATGGTCATAAGCCGCTATCGCGAAGCGACCATTGCGCTTGGCTATGTTGGTGACAGCGTGCTGAACTCCGTCAGCGATATTCTGTTTATGGTGCTCGGCTTTTTCTTTGCCGCGCGTGCGCCAATCTGGCTGACAATCGTTTTGGCGATCATATTTGAGTTGCTGGCTGGGTGGGTTATCCGCGACAACCTCACCCTTAATATTGTCATGTTGCTTTATCCGCTTGATGCAATCAAAGCCTGGCAGGGCGGATTATAATTACCAACCCGGGACAAGTTCGGTCGAGCGGACTTGTCTCATGCGCTGATTGACCGGCACTGGAACTGCCGCTTGTGTCATGCTGACTGGCGTTGGCATGGACAGATTATCAAGACTTTCAACAATGTGCTGCACCAACGCATCAACAATGGCGGAGGGCTTCGTGTGACCGCGCATGATGCCGATTCCAAACTCTGGAAGACGGCCAAATCCATCGGCCTCCGTTAGAACCCGCATACCCGGTCGCAACGCACATTCCGGTAGAATTGACACGGCAAGCCCGGCGAGAACAGCCGCGGCAAGAACTGTGGCGGACCAGCTGGTAAAGAGAATGCGATAGTCGTGATGCATCGAGTCGAGCACATCGACAGCGGCTGCGCGCCATATGCAGGTGGGTCGACCCACTGCCAGCGGCAGAACCACCTCCTCATGCACATTATGATTTGCGGACGTCACCCATAGGAGCTGTTCGCTACGCACGACCTCAGAGCGGCGCTGTTCGTCGCATTGAGTAACCAGCGCAATATCCAACTGGCCCTTGCGGATCATCTCATCAAGATTGACCGTTGGCTCACAGACAACGGATAGTTCGACACGTGGATTCGAGCGCGAGAAACGCGCCATGATTTCGGGCAGAAAACGATCTGCATAGTCGTCTGGAGTGCCGATGCGGATATGACCCTGCAACTGCGTATCATCAAAAGCTGCAATGGTTTCATTGTTTAGCTGCAGCATGCGCCGTGCATATGCAAGAAGCCGCTCGCCATCCTCGGTCAGACGGTTCGTGCGGCCATCGCGTTCGAAAAGCGCCTTCGAAACACGTTCTTCCAAGCGCCTCATCTGCATCGATACAGCCGATTGAGTCTTGTTGACCTTATCGGCTGCCTTGGTGAAGCTTCCCAAGTCGGCTATGGCTGTGAATGTCTGCAACTGGTCGAGATCAAGCGGTGCGCTCATGTCAGGTTCCCAAGGCTGTTGACTCATCATTATTATTGAACGTTTACATTAAAAACATTCGTTTGAATAATCAATCCTTCTGTATCATTCTAAAGATGTTCAGGAAACGCTGGTGTCTAACGGACATTGAGCGTGCTGCGCGGAAAATGGTTTTTCGCGTGATTTAACTTCTGATCGCTGCCGTTCAAAGGAGTACGGGCGATGACAACAACAACGAGAATGACTGAAGTAACTGGTTTCACCGGCACGATCGCATCGCTTGCGTCGCTGGCTGTCAGCTTTGTCAACCGAATGATTGTTGCCCGCCGGAACCGTAAAACGATTTTGAGTCTTGGCGAATGGAACGATTCAATGCTGCATGACATTGGTGTCACGCGTGCGGATCTCCATTCCGCCATTGGAACATCGCTGCTGGATGATCCGAGCGAAAGGCTGGGAGCGCTTGCAGACGTGCGCTCACGCGTTCGTAGTGCAACCAGATAGTATGATTTGACTGTTTAGCAGGCGCCCATTCACGCCGGAATCCCCTCCCGGCGCTCCGCCTGCCTCCTGCCCGGCCCATTTTGCATATGCAATTTGGCCGGGCTTTTTCTTATCGCGCCTGACCTATTTGTGGCGGTCCATTCCCCGCATATATTGGTCGAAAATGGATTCCATGCCCTTCTGATATTGCTCGTTGGTCTTACGGCCCGTATCGAACATCTGGCCTAGAATATCTTTCAAAGGATTATCAGAAGGAGGCGCAGACGCAGTTTCCGGCTCTGGCGCGGGTTCTGGCTGCGGAGTCGATCGCTTTTGCGTCGCGCCACCAAGCATTTCTTCAAAGATTTTGCCGAAAGGATTATCGCCAAAGGGATTTTGGCCTGCGCCCGGCTGCTGTTGGTTTTGCTGTGAGGTTTTTGGAGTTGCACTGCCAGGAATTCCCCCACGCATCATTTCCTCAAAGATCTTTCCGAGCGGGTTATTGCCGGTGGTACCACCTTGCCCTTGTGGTTGCTGCGTTGCGCCACCGAGCATTCCTTCGAGAATCTGCCCCCAAGGATTGGCGCTGGGTGCATTTTGTTGCGTGCTGGCAGTCTGGCCTCCGCCCCCTTGCCGCATCATCTGCTCGATCAGATCGCCGATTACATTTCCGCCGCCAAGACCGGAGGCGGCAAATTGGCCCGTAGACTTCTTATAGAGCCCGCCCATCAGCATGGAAGCGATAACGGGAAGCATCTCCTTTAGCGTGGTAGTCGCTAGGCCGGTCGTGGCAGCGGCATGGTCAGCTACAGCCCGTGACAAATCCTTGGAGCCAAACAAATGGCCCAGAATATTATTGCCGTCAGCTATACCAGACGAATTGAATGCCGCAGAAGGATCATCAAAATAATTGGCGTGCTGACCCGATGAAAGTGCCTGCACGAAAGCGCCCATGCCCATGGGATCGGCAGTGTTGCGCTGCAGCCCTTGCGAAAATGCGGGCATCAACGCTTCGATAGCGGCAAGCGTTTGCTGTTGGGAAAGATTGAATTGCCGGGAAAGCGCTTCAATATTTTTCCCCCCATCACCCTTTAGAAACATGTCCACGAGATTCATAACGCTGTCCTCCCTCACACTTGGTGTTGAGGAAGACTACCGCCGTAATAATGCGAACATCAACTGATTTGTGAGTCTAGAAAAAGCGCTTCAAGTTTTCCCTGATGCGTTGCAATGGATCTGTTGCAGCATCACCGGCTTCAAATTTACGGTCAGTGATTTTCTCATAGGCCTGAATATAGACCTTGGTTGTCGCATCAATGACGTCTTCAGGAATTTCCGGAATATCATCCTTGTATGGATCGCAACGCTCAACGACCCAATTTCGCACGAAATCCTTGTCAAAACTGACAGGGCGCTTGCCCGCTTCGTAGCTATCGGCAAACCAGTAACGGCTGGAATCGGGCGTATGGATTTCATCGGCAAGAACGATATTTCCTGCTTCATCCGTACCGAATTCATATTTGGTGTCGGCAAGGATCAGACCCCGGCTTGTCGCAATTTCCTGGCCGCGTGCAAAGAGCTTCAAAGCGTAGGATGAGATTGTCTCCCATTGTTCTTTGGTTAGCAGCTTTTGCTCGATTATATCTTCAGCAGTCAAAGGCTCGTCGTGACCGCCATCAAATGCTTTGGAAGTTGGCGTGATGATTGGCTCCGGCAGCTTTTCATTGTCCAGCATGCCGTCCGGAAGGGTGAAGCCGTACATTTCACGTCGGCCGGACTTGTATAGTGTCAGGATTGACGTGCCCGTTGTTCCGGCGAGATAGCCACGCACAATGATTTCGACCGGCAAGATAGTAAGCTTGCGGCAGAGCAAAACATTTGGGTCGGGATATTCAATAACGTGGTTGGGACAAATATCCTGCGTTTGCTCAAACTGGAAACGCGCCGTTTGCGTCAAAACCTGCCCTTTGAGCGGTATCGAGGCCAATATACGGTCAAACGCACTGATGCGATCCGTAGCGATAATGATGCGCGTGCCATCCGCAAGATCATAATTCTCGCGAACCTTGCCTTTATAGTAATTTGGAAGCTCGGGGATAAAGGCTTCGGACAGCGCTTTGTGTTTTGCCATGGTTCGTCAATCCGCGTGAATGAGATTGCTCCGCATAACACATATAGCGCGCAACGGGAGTCCTAATTGTCGATATGAACGTTTAACGTCCACCCGTCACGTCGAGCAATGCGCCCGTGACATAGGATGATGCATCGCTTAGTAGCCAGACGATCGATTCCCCAACTTCCTCTGCGGTTCCAGCCCTGCCGAGTGGGGCTGTGGCTCCAAGCCGTTGCGCACGGTCGGGTTGCCCTCCACTGGCGTGAAGGTCGGTCTCGATCAATCCCGGACGCACTGCATTGACGCGAATATTTTCAGAGCCAGCCTCTTTTGCAAGACCAAGTGTCAGGCTGTCCATTGCGCCTTTTGATCCGGCATAATCCACATATTCGAAAGGGCCACCGATGCGGGCCGCTGCCGAAGATAAAAGCACTATGGAGCCACCATTGCCGCCGCGCGACGGTGCGAGATAGCGTACAGCCTCGCGGGCACACAAATAGGCTCCAAATACATTCACGTCGAAGACACGCCGCATGCGGTCGCTGTCCATATCCATGAGTTTGGAAGCCGGGGCCACGATACCCGCATTGACCACAACGCCATCAAGTTTGCCGAGCTGCTTGGTCTGCTCGAACATTGAAATGACATCAGCCTCAACGGCTACGTCTCCCTGAATGGCTAATGCCTTGCCGCCAGCTGCGATGACGGCCTCCACCACTTCGTCAGCAGCAGCTTTGTTGCTTGCGTAGTTTACGCCAACGGACCAGCCCTTTTGACCAGCGAGAATTGCGGCTGAACGACCAATACCGCGGCTCCCGCCTGTGATCAGAATTGTCTTTGTCATCGGGCTTTTTCCTCTGCTCAGTAGGCATATTCCAGAAATGCGGGTTCGACGGAACTGCCCCAAACTGTGTTGTACTGGGATAACATCTGTTCGGCTGATGTTGTACCACGCGCAACGACTTCTTCCAGCGAAGAGAGATAGTGCGTCTCGTCGAAACCTTCACTATTGAGCATCGCTCTGTTTCGAAGGCCAAGCTTCGAAATAGCCAGCACGTCGCGCGCTATTTCGTGGACGGAACGATTGCGTAATTTGGCCTGAAGGCCCTTGGCGGGAACCTCATCGCGCAATGCCTGAACTTCTTCGTAGCTCCAGTCACGCGTCATAGCTTCCGCTGCATTGAGAGCCTCGGCATCATAGAGCAAACCTACCCAGAACGCGGGCAGGGCGCAGATACGCCGCCATGGTCCACCATCTGCGCCGCGCATTTCGAGGAAGCGTTTCAGCCGAACCTCGGGAAAAAGCGTTGAAAGATGATTGGCCCAATCACCCATATTGGGCGTGCTTTCCGGTATCGAATCCTTAAGCGCACCATTCATGAATTGCCGGAACGTCACATGGGTACAGTCGTGATAGCGCCCATGACGCATGACAAAATACATCGGGACATCCAGCGCCCATTCAACATAGTCGGCAAAGCCGAAATTTTCGTTGAAGATGAAGGGCAGGACGCCCGAGCGATTATTATCGGTATCCCGCCATATCTCCGAACGCCACGAAAGCAGGCCATTTGGCTTGCCTTCCGTGAAAGGCGACATGGCGAACAGTGCGGTAGCGATGGATTGCAGTTTGACCGAAACCTGCATCTTGCGCCGCATATCGGTTTCGGATGAGAAGTCCAGATTCACCTGGATAGTACAGGTGCGGTACATCATGTTCAGTCCATCCTTGCCAACCTTTGGCATATAATTGGACATGATATTGTACCGGGATTTGGGCATGCGCGGTGTTTCGGCAAGCGTCCATTTCGGGCTGCCGCCAAGACCCAGAAAACGAATGCCGAGTGGTTCGGCAATCTCGCGGACCTGAGCCAGGTGAGCGTTGGATTCGCGGCAAGTCTGATGGATGGAAAGAAGCGGTGCGCCGGAAAGCTCGAACTGCCCGCCCGGTTCAAGCGAAATTGCCCCTTGTCCTGTTGGCTCAACCAGGCCGATAATATTACCTTCGTCAATGATCGGTTCCCAGCCGAGTTTAGACTGCATGCCTTCCAAAATCGCGCGAATGCCGCGTGGCCCGTCATAGGGAACCGGGCTGTTATGCTCGGTGTAGAAGGGGAATTTCTCGTGTTCCGTCCCGATCCGCCAGGCAGATTCCGGCTTTGATCCTTCCGCGAGATGCGCAGCCAATTCTTCTGTATTGGCGATCCGTGTTTCGTCTGTCGTGTCCCGCGCCATGACTGGTGTTTCCATTATTGAAATATTGTTGGGCGTGATTGGCCATTTTTTGCATGAGAGCGCAAGCAAATTTCATTGATAGATCGATCAACAGAAATTGCTTCTCACCAATCTCCGATTGTCGCCTGAATCAGGGCGAGTGCAGCTACCGCCGCAGTGTCTGCCCGCAAGATGCGCTGACCAAGCGGAATTGCCGTTATAAAAGGCAAGCTGCGTAATCTCTGCCGCTCCTGATCGGAGAAGCCGCCCTCTGGTCCAATGATCACGCCAAGAGGTGTTTTAGGCAATGATTCCAACAGAGGTAGGGGATTATGTGTGTCGTGTCCCTCGTCGCAGAAGATCAACCGCCGCGCGGGGTCCCATTCATCGAGCAATCTTTCCAGTTTCAAAGGTTCGCGCACTGCAGGAATCGCCAAAACTCCACATTGTTCAGCTGCTTCAATTGCATTTGCTTCAATACGCTCAATGCCGATACGCGCCACTTGCGTGTGTTGGGTTATCACTGGTTGCAGAATGCCGGCACCCATTTCAACGGCCTTCTGCACCAGATAATCGAGCCGCCCCTGCTTCAGTGGTGCGAAACAGTAGATCAAATCAGGGATTGCGGGCTGTTCACGGGTCAATTCTACGGGCTCAAAATACAGCTTTTTCTTGCTCTCGAACCGCAAGACTGCCCGCCATTCCCCGTCGCGGCCGTTGAAGATAAGAATCTCATCGCCATCCTTCATCCGCAGAACATTGACTAGATAGTTGACTGCTTCCGGTGCAGCATCAGCCTTGCTTCCCGTTCTCAAGTCCGCAGCAACAAAAAGCCGTTGCATCTTATAGTTTGCGCGCATCATTGGCTCCGGGCGTCAGGCGAGGGGTGGCAAGCGGCGTTTTACCGGCGAGGATTTGACAATTGCAGTGTTTGTTTCAGCCTTTTCGGCCAAGCGGTCAAGGATGCTGTCCAATTGCTGCATTGTTCGGAACTGTAATTTGCCGATAAAGCAATCATCACCCGTGACCTTATCGCATTCGGTAATTTCCGGTGTTTCCTGGATCAGCTTTTCCACGATGTGGATCATGCCGGGGAGCGGCCGTACCCGCACAATTGCAGTCAGATTATAGCCTAATGTCTGTGGGTCAATATCGACAGTGAAGGCGCGGATGACCTTCCTTTCTTCCAGTCGTCGCAGTCGTTCTGAAACGCTCGGCGATGATAGACCCACTTTTTGGCTGAGCTCTTTCAAAGAGATACGCGCGTCGTCAACCAGAATTTCGATAATGGTCCTGTCGAGTTCATCAAGCATGTTTTTTCCGTAAGGCTCTTAGCTAAAATAGCCTTCATTAAAAAGGTTGAACGCCAATATTCCTGTCTCAAAATCATATCAAATCTCGAAGCCGCCGCATAGTCTGTTCCTTAACAGCTAAGGAGAACAGGCAATGGAAAGAGATATCGTCAGAGGCAGTTTGGAAATGACTGCAGCAATGGTCATTTCCGGTACGATTGGCTGGTTCGTATTGATGTCAGGTCAACCTGTTTTCTCCGTGGTGTTCTGGCGCTGCGCCATAGGCGCGTTGACATTGCTGCTTATTTGCGGCGCTTTGGGTTTGCTTCGCCCTAATGTGATCTCGTTGAAAATTCTGGGATTGGCCATGATAGGCGGTGTCGCAATTGTGCTTAATTGGGTTCTGCTGTTTGCTGCCTACCCGCGCGCATCCATCGCAATCGCCACCACAGTTTATAATGTACAGCCGTTCATGCTCGTCGGTTTGGGAGCCTTAATGTTCAAGGAAAAGCTCACAGTTACAAAGCTGGCGTGGCTGGCACTCGCATTTGCGGGCATGTTGTTGATCGTGCAGGCGAAGCCAGGCGGAATCTATAGCGGATCTGACTACATGGCCGGTATTGCTTTGGCGCTCGGCGCGGCATTTCTCTATGCCATAGCAGCGATCGTCGCCAAACGGTTGAGAGGCACCCCGCCGCATTTGATAGCGCTGATCCAAGTGAGCGTCGGCATTGTGATGCTCGCGCCCCTTGCCGATTTTACTACTCTGCCACAAAGTACGGGCGAGTGGGCGAGCATCATAACCATAGGCATCGTGCATACTGGGCTGATGTATATCCTGCTGTACAGCGCTATACAGAGACTACCCACTCACATTACTGGCTCGCTATCCTTCATTTATCCGGTGGCCGCCATTCTGGTTGATTATTTTGCCTTCGGTCATGCTTTGCAGGCAAGTCAGCTACTAGGCTCAGCGATAATTCTGATTGCCGCTGCCGGAACAAGTCTGGGCTGGAGCTTTCGCAGGCCGGTGATTGTCAATGCAAAAATTTGAAGTCTTATCTCGTAAGCGGTGTGAAGCCTGCTCTGAGAGCCCGAACTGTGGAAGGCGGTGTAAGCAAGGTTGCCTTGGATAATTCGATTTCAGCCGATGAATAGCCTTCCCAAGACCAGAGCAGCGTCTCCCCCTTTCTGACCAGAAAAGCATTGGCTCCGCTGGCCAGCATGGTTCCATCGGGCAGGTCGCGAACTGCGCTTTTGAGTGGGTAGTGTCTTTTGCGGCCCTTTTGATCAAGCCTTTCGCCGTGGAGTATTGCATCCATCTGTGGTGCAGATGGCAGCTCGGTTGCGTTTCCATCAGCCCAGGCCGCTTGAAACTCTTTGGCTCTTTGCCGCTGGCAGTAGAAGCAGGGGCGATGCCCCGCGCTAAGAGCGGTAGCTTCATCGAGAAAGAACAGCTCAGTCCAGCTTCGGCGCGCCATCACATCGCGCCGTACATTCTTGAACTGGCAAACGCAGATGATCCAGGCGCGCGATGACCATCGCCTTTTTAAGAGCGTTTTAGTAGCGGGGTCATGGATAATGCCGCGGTTTCCCATCAGCGAGCCGCGTTGTGTTACAGCAATAATGTCGCCAAAGGGTGTGACACGATTTTGCAGGGGCATCTTGCGGCTTCCGGTCATTGAGTCCTCATGCTATCCGGGAACATAGTCAATACACATCAGGGTCGCCATGCACGTTCTTGTCGTTCAGAATTATCACAATACCGGACTTGGACAGGTTGGCACCGCGTTAAATGAGGCCAATGCCTCGATTGACCTTCGCAGCGCCTATCTTGGCGAAGCTTTGCCGAGCAGCCATGACGATCATGACGCGATTGTCGTCCTTGGCGGTGATCAAAATGCCCTGGCTGACGAAGAATATCCCTATCTCCCGCAACTCGCTGGTCTCATCAAAAAATTTGGCGATGCGGACAAGGCGGTTCTTGGTATATGTCTTGGTAGCCAATTGGTGGCGCGGGGCTATGGCGCTACCAACATTCTTGGCCGTCCAGCGGAATTTGGCTGGCACGACGTGATCTGCACGGCTGAGGCTGCGTCGGATCCGGTGCTCTCCGCCGTCGAAGAGCGGTTTCCGATCTTTCATTGGCACAGCGATACTTTTACGCTGCCGGAGCAGGCAACACATCTCGCCCTAAGCCAGATGACAACCAATCAAGCCTTCCGGATTGGTCGGGCAGTCTACGGTATCCAATTTCACTTTGAGGCTGACACGCGCCTTGTCGACGAATGGAAACACGTGTTCCATGACCAGATAGTTGAAAGTTATCCGGATTGGCTTGCTAATTATGCCGGTAACGTTGCGAAGGATGGTGCTGCTGCAGACGCAGCAGGGCTCGCTCTGGCTCGTGCGTGGGTAGCGCTGATCCGATAGCGGGCATCCGGCTTTAGTTGCAGCTATGCAACATGTGTATCCTGAATCGCTTCAACGCTGCTCAAATATGTGGAACGTGTCTTCAATTCACTAGTTGGTAACGAGTGTGTCCTTTAGTGGGCACACGCACAACTGGCATCAAGCCAGAACAAAGCTAGCAATGGAAACGCCTAAGATGACCACCAAAAGTGCCGCCCTTTTGACCGCCTTTATGCTGTCAGCTATTTTGTTCATGGGCGTTGGTTTGTTTTCCGTTGATGCTGGCGGGCATCCGGTATCGAGCGATGGATACGGGATCAGCACGTCGTTTCGCCGATAGGCTCGATTATACGGTCGCTTCAAGAAACGTCTTGTTCGGCCCATCGATCATAATCGCGCTAAGCCGTCCGCTGGCATAAGCACCAGTATCCAAATTAATTCGATTTGGCCTGATTTCGACCTCGGTCGCTGGCGTATGCCCGTGGATGATGATTTTTGAATGAGGCCGTTGATCATCCAAAAACTCGGACCTGATCCAGATCAAATCTTCCTGACTCTGTCGTTCAAGCGCAATGCCGGGGCGAATACCGGCGTGGCAGAAGAAAAAATCTCCAAAGACCATTGATCGGGGTAGTCGTCTGATAAAATTCAAGTGGCTGTTCGGCACAGCGCGCTTCAATGCTTCATGACCTGATGCGACCGACAGTTCATTGTTGAAATCAATATTCACACCATAGGACAACCCCGTCTGGCGACCGCCGCAGCGAGCAAAAACACCGTAAGCGTCGCCAGTATTGAGAAAATCAACAAAACCAACTTCGTGATTGCCGGCCAGGGCAAGTATTCGATGATTTTTGCGTTGTCCATTGATCAGGAAATCGATGACGCCGCAGGAGTGTAGTCCCCGATCAACATAATCGCCAAGATGCACAACCACCCAATCAAAGGGCGGTGACTTTTCATTCTCCATGTAGATACGTCGATGCATCTCTTGCAAGAGATCAAGCCTGCCATGCACGTCGCCTATGGCATAGACGCGCAATTTATCGGGACCCCGGGCATGTTTGAAATCGACTGTTTTCATGATCCGTCATTGAAAGCTGTTTCGAAATCAAATCTTGGCACGGTTTGATGATTTAACAAATATGAATGTCTGAATTGACCACTGGAACAGCATGACGCAGTCTAAGCGGATCATTGGGATGTTATAGCTCTTTCCGAAGACTGTGACTGGGAGGAACAATGCCGGGACTTGTTATGCCAAAGGCTGACGAAGCAACCATGTCGCGTCGTGCAGCTATTGTTGCAGCCCTGCAGGCAATTGTTCCGGGCGAAGGCGTCGTTGATGCCACGAACGAAATGCGCGTATTCGAATCGGATGCGCTGACTGCTTATCACCAGTTGCCGCTTGTTGTGGTACTTCCCCAGACCGTGGCGCAGGTCTCGCTCATTCTCAAATATTGCTATGAAAACAATGTGAAGGTTGTTCCGCGCGGCTCTGGCACATCATTGTCTGGTGGAGCTTTACCCTTGGAAGATGCGGTGCTTCTGGTCATGACCCGCTTCAACCGCATTCTTGAGATTGATTACCCCAACAGAGCCGCTGTTGTGCAGCCGGGCGTCACCAACCTGGGAATAACCAAGGCCGTAGAACATGAAGGCTTTTATTATGCGCCTGATCCTTCTTCGCAAATTGCCTGTTCGATTGGAGGCAATGTTGCAGAAAATTCCGGCGGCGTTCACTGTCTGAAATACGGGCTGACAGCAAACAATGTTTTGGGTCTGGAGATGGTGCTGATAACCGGGGAAGTCATTCGGCTTGGCGGTAAGCATCTCGATAACGAAGGCTATGACTTCTTGGGACTCATGACCGGTTCGGAGGGTTTGCTCGGGGTTGTCACTGAAGTTACCGTTCGCATTTTGCAAAAGCCAACGACAGCACGTGCGCTTATGGTAGGCTTTGCTACAAGCGAGCAGGCCGGACAATGCGTGGCAGAAATTATTGCAGCGGGGATAATTCCAGGTGGTATGGAAATGATGGATCGGCCGGCGATCCACGCGGCCGAAGATTTCGTTCATGCGGGCTACCCTCTTGACGTTGAAGCATTGCTCATTATCGAATTGGACGGGCCGGCCGTTGAGGTTGACCACCTCATCACTATGGTTGAAGCCATCGGTCGCAAGAATGGCGCGACGACTTGCGTCATATCGCAGAGCGAAGAGGAGCGCATGGCATTTTGGGCAGGGCGCAAGGCTGCCTTCCCGGCGGTTGGTCGTATTTCGCCCGACTACCTGTGCATGGATGGCACAATCCCGCGAAAAGAGCTGCCGAAAGTCCTCGCCGGGATGCGCGAGCTTTCTCAGAAATATGGCTTGCGCGTTGCCAATGTTTTCCATGCAGGCGATGGCAATCTCCACCCGCTCATCCTTTATGACGCCAATATCCCGGACGAATTGCACAAGGCAGAAAGCTTTGGTGCGGATATATTGCGGCTTTGCGTGAAAGTCGGGGGCGTATTGACCGGCGAACATGGGGTCGGTGTTGAGAAGCGTGACCTCATGCCGGAAATGTTTAACGAAATCGATCTCAATCAACAGATCCGCGTCAAGTGCGCTTTCGATGAACGGCACTTGTTAAATCCCGGCAAAGTCTTTCCGCAGTTGCATCGTTGTGCGGAGCTTGGCCGGATGCATGTGCATCGAGGTAAGGTGCCATTTCCAGATATACCGAGATTCTAAACTTGAGCACATTCAATCCCCACTCCGAAGATGAGATTGTCGAGATCGTGCAATGGGCGCTGTCTGAACAAGCCCCGATTGAGATCATCGGTCAGGGCTCCAAGCGCGAACTCGGACGTCCTTTGCAAACGGAACACACGATCGCCTTATCAACCTATTCGGGCGTGACACTCTACGAGCCCGACGAGCTCGTGCTGGCGGCAAAGGCCGGAACACCGGTGGCTGAACTGGAAGCACTGCTTGCTGCCAGCGGTCAGGCATTTCAGTTTGAGCCAATGGATTATGGGCCATTGCTTGGTAAAGCTGCGGGGCAGGGCAGTCTTGGCGGCCTGCTTGCGACAAATCTTTGCGGCCCCCGCCGCCTTAAGGCGGGCTCAGCGCGCGATCACGTCTTGGGTGTGCGGGTTGTCTCCGGGCGAGGCGAATTGTTCAAGTCAGGTGGCCGTGTCGTCAAAAACGTGACGGGTTATGATCTTTCGAAAGGCATGGCACATTCGTGGGGAACCTTGGGTGTTGCAACAGAAATCACATTTAAAGTTCTGCCCAAGCCCGAAGCTGAGACCACTCTGGTACTGCGCGGATTAGCCGACGATGAAGCCGCCCGGGCGATGGCGATTGCAATGGGTTCAAGCGGAGAGGTGGCTTCCGCGGCGCATCTACCCGGCAATGTCGCCAGCCGTGTGATTGGCGGTACCCTTCAAGGTGAAGCCTCGACTTTGCTTCGTCTTGAAGGTTTTGCGCCTTCCGTCGCCGATCGCGCGGAAATGCTAAAAAAACTATTGGCGTCAGCGGGTGCGGTTGACACGTTGAGCGAAGATATATCCCGAAATCTGTGGCGCGAAATCCGCGATGTCATACCATTCGCGGATGGAACGGAGCGTCCGGTCTGGCGGGTGTCGATGGCGCCGATGGAGGCTTACAAACTGGTTGCCTCTCTTCGCATGGGCGCGGCGGTCGACGCGTTTTATGACTGGCAGGGCGGCTTGATCTGGCTGCGGATGGAAGGCGATCCGGAGGCAGAGGCTGTCCGTGCGCTTGTTGCAAAGTATGGCGGAGGTCACGCAACATTGGTGCGTGCTTCAGTGGCTCTGCGTGCCGCATTGCCCGTATTCGAACCGCAACCCGCGCCCTTGGCAGCCCTGTCGAAAAGGTTGAAACAACAGTTTGACCCCAGCGGCATATTTAATCCCGGTCGCATGGTTGCAGGAGTGTAGGATGCAAACCAACTTTACTCCCGAGCAATTACTTGATCCCGGTGTCGCAGAGTCGGAAAAGATACTGCGCAAATGTGTGCATTGCGGATTTTGTACCGCGACCTGTCCTACCTATGTCACGCTAGGCAATGAACTCGATAGCCCGCGTGGGCGCATTTACCTGATCAAGGACATGCTTGAAAATGGGAGGGCGGCGGATGAGCAGATCGTCAAGCACGTGGACAGGTGTCTGTCCTGTCTTGCCTGCATGACAACCTGTCCTTCCGGTGTAAATTATATGCACTTGGTGGACAATGCCCGGGCGCATATCGAGAAAACCTATAAACGGCCATTCATCAATCGTCTGACGCGTGCCCTGCTTGCGCTGGTTCTGCCTTATCCGTCGCGTTTCCGCCTTGCAGTGACGGCAGCCAGATTTGGCAGGCCGTTGATCCCTCTGTTCAAATCCGTTGCGGCTTTGAAGCCCATGGCTGCAATGCTGGAACTTGCACCCAAATCGCTTGCTGCAAAATCGTCCTATGCAGAAGCGGGTACGCACAAGGCGAAAACAGCAAAAAGGGGACGAGTCGCCATTTTAACCGGCTGCGCGCAGCCAGTCCTTGCCCCCGAAATTAACGAGGCAACGATCCGGCTGCTGACCCGGCTTGGCATTGAGGTAACTGTACCAAAAGGCGAGGGCTGTTGTGGCGCGCTCGTGCACCATATGGGACGCGAGGAAGCTGCCTTGGAAAATGCCCGCCGGAATGTCGATATATGGACGCGCGAGCTTGAGAATGGTGGCCTTGATGCGATCGTCATCACGGCTTCAGGCTGCGGGACGACGATCAAGGATTATGGTTATATGCTGCGACTTGACGCTGCCTATAAAGGGAAAGCCGCACGCATCTCTGCCTTGGCAAAAGATGTTACCGAGTATCTGACAATGCTGGATTTACCAGAGGCTGCGTATCAAACGGGGGTCACAGTCGCCTATCACTCCGCCTGTTCCATGCAGCATGGCCAAAAAATTACCCGTCAGCCTAAGGATTTGCTGAAGGCCGCCGGTTTTATTGTCAAGGAACCCGCTGAAGGTCATCTCTGTTGCGGTTCGGCTGGCACCTATAACATCTTGCAGCCCGAAATCGCCCGCACGCTTCGGAACCGCAAGGTCAAGAATATAGAAGCCACCGGAGCCAGCTTGATTGCAACGGGCAATATAGGTTGCATTACCCAGATTGCGACTGGAACCAGATTGCCGATTGTCCATACGGTAGAGTTGCTGGATTGGGCTTATGGCGGTCCGCAACCTTCCTGCGTCCCGCAAGCCAAGCCTGTGCTTAACATTGCTGAATAAAGGGCAGCGACGCATTCAAAAATGCGCCGCTGCCTTTTCCGGCACCACCCCTGATGCCGGCCCCCGTAACCTTATCTGACGATAACTTTTGTACCAACATTCACCCGCTCATAGAGATCGGTGACGTCTTCGTTGCGCATGCGAATACAGCCGCTCGACACGGACTGACCGATCGTCCATGGCGCATTTGTCCCGTGAATACGGTAAAGCGTGGATCCTAGATAGAGCGCTCGGGCGCCAAGAGGATTTTCAACGCCACCCTCCATATGCGCAGGTAGAATACGGCCCTTGCGTTTCTCACGTTTGATCATCTCGGCTGGCGGGTACCAAGACGGCCATTCTGCTTTGCGACTTATCGTGTTCGTACCGGACCAGCCAAAGCCTTCTTTGCCAACGCCGACGCCGTATCGCTGCGCCGTTCCACCGGCTTCGACCAGGTAGAGAAAACGTTGCGCCGTATCGATGACAATTGTTCCGGGTTGCTCAGGACCATCATAAGCTACGCTCTGCGGCAGGAACTTCGCGTCCATTTCCCGTTTTTTTGGTTTAGCGTCAGTTGATGGAGCGGTGGGGCGCTGAAACGAAACTTCGCGCACAGCAGGATTGGAGCTAAGGTTTTTACGCGCTGCTCGGCGTTCGCGTTGCTTGGCACGTGGGCTGGGCTGCTCGTCAAAGACAACATATCCGCGCGGATTGACCGGTGTGCCGACAGGCCGCTGGCGTAGTTGCATAACCCATGGAGCCGATAAGTCAGGACTCATGACCACAGGCGGGCGGGTAGCATAACGTTCGCTGGCAAATGCGCCGGAGGCGATGGTAAGGCCAATGCAAGACAGCAAAAGCAGGCGCGCAGACTTCATGGAACTCAGTCTCGTAATATAACTCTGCTGACAGGTTTTGTCAGGTTTCGGATTGAGTTTGCCAGTGGCAGGGTAGAAAAAAGTGAACGAGAATCGATAAAGCGCAATTTTGGGCGGAAACCATTTGGTATGGTTACCGAAGCGTGTTGCAAGCTGGTTAATCGCCGGTAAAAAGTAAAGAGGACTGGTTATGACTGAAGATGTTCCCGTGAAGACCGGCCTGATAAAAGGTGATGACGGCGCTACGCGCTGTTTCTGGCCTGGTGCTTTGCCTGAATATATTCGCTACCACGACAATGAATGGGGCAGGCCGGTAACGGACGACACGCGACTGTTTGAAAAAATATGCCTCGAAGGTTTTCAATCCGGGCTTTCGTGGCTGACAATTCTGCGCAAGCGCGCGAATTTTCGCGAAGCTTTTGATGGTTTCGACTATCACAAGATTGCCCGGTATACCGATAAGGATGTCGAACGGCTGCTTGGTAATGCTGGCATTATCCGCCATCGCGGCAAGATAAATTCTGCTATCAACAATGCCAATCGCGCTATCGAACTGGTTAAAGAAACCGGCTCGCTTGCCGCCTATTTCTGGTCGTTTGAGCCGCCCGCAGATGAGCGCCCCAAGATTGTCGATTATGCAACCCTCGTCGCCAATCCCACATCACCGACGTCAACGCGTCTTTCCAAGGATTTGAAGAAGCGCGGCTGGAGTTTCGTGGGGCCAACAACAATGTATGCGCATATGCAGGCGATGGGTCTCGTGAATGATCATATCGAGGGCTGCAAATGTCGTCAGGAAATTGAAACCATCCGTGCAAGTTTCAAAAGGCCCAAATAACGTTCAATCCTTGCCCTTGGGAGCCTGATAAGCTAGAGCAAACCCGCTTCGGCAATCAGCTTCATCTCAGGATATCGGATCATCATCATGGCAACCAAGGCAGACAGGGTAAAAGCGCGGCTGCCGCGCGGTTTCGTGGACCGGACACCGGATGATTTGCGCGCCGCCGAAAAAATGATGGCGGAAATCCGCAAAGTCTACGAGCTTTATGGTTTTGAGCCAGTTGAAACGCCATTAATTGAATATACCGATGCGCTTGGAAAATTCCTTCCTGATCAGGATCGCCCGAATGAAGGCGTGTTCTCGTTTCAGGACGATGATGAGCAATGGCTTTCGCTGCGCTATGACTTGACCGCGCCGTTGGCGCGCTATGTCGCCGAAAATTACGAAAGCATCCCGAAGCCATATCGCAGCTACCGGGCTGGATGGGTATTCCGTAACGAAAAGCCAGGCCCCGGCCGCTTCCGTCAGTTCATGCAGTTCGATGCGGATACGGTGGGTGCGCCCAATGTCTCGGCCGATGCAGAGATGTGCATGATGATGGCTGATGTCATGGAGGCGCTCGGCATTCAGCGCGGCGACTACGTAATCCGCGTCAATAATCGCAAGGTTCTTGATGGAGTGCTTGAGGCGATTGGGCTCGGCGGCGATGAGAATGCCGGCAGACGCCTGACTGTGCTGCGCGCCATCGACAAGCTTGATAAGTTCGGTGTCGAGGGCGTTCGTGAGTTACTCGGAAAAGGCCGCAAAGACGAAAGCGGCGATTTCACCAAAGGTGCAAACCTGGATGAGGCCGCTATCAAGCAGGTTCTTGATTTCACTGCGGCAGGCGCTGCGACGGGCAGTGCTACTATTGCCAATCTGGAAAAAGTTGTCACCGGCAATGATAAAGGCGCAGAGGGCGTCGCTGAACTGGGTACAATAGAAGCGCTTTGTTCTGCCGCTGGTTATGATGGCCGCGTCAAGATTGATCCATCCGTCGTGCGGGGTCTTGAATATTATACCGGCCCCGTTTTCGAAGCGGAGCTTCTTGCTGAAATTCCAAACGAAGATGGCCAGATTGTCCGTTTCGGCTCGGTGGGAGGCGGCGGACGCTATGATGGACTTGTTTCGCGTTTTCGCTCTGAACCCGTGCCGGCAACAGGTATTTCTATCGGTGTTTCCCGCCTGATGACCGCGCTCAAAAATCTCGGAAAGCTCGATATGTCCGACAATATCGGACCCGTTGTCGTAATGGTCATGGACCGCGATACGGAAAGCCTTGGCCGCTACCAGAAAATGGTATCCGATCTGCGGCAGGCCGGGATCCGTGCCGAAATGTATCTTGGTGGCTCAGGCATGAAGCCGCAGATGAAATATGCGGACCGTCGCGGCGCTCCCTGCGTCATCATTCAGGGTTCGCAGGAACGTGATCTTGGCGAGGTGCAGATCAAGGATTTGATCGAAGGTGCACGTTTATCGGCCGAAATCGAGGATAATATTACCTGGCGGGAAAGCCGCCCTGCACAGATCACGGCAAAGGAAGGCGATATTATCGCGGAGGTGCGTAAGATTCTCGATGCGCAGGCCCAAGATCGCGTCAACGCAGCAAAGGCCTCGTAAGCTCGAATGGTTGCTTCCCGTGCTCCTTTATTTAGCGATAGACTTGCCGCGTTGATCGCGAGCAGGGAAGCGGAACTTGTCGATATTCCTGTCATCCAGCCTGCGGACCAGTTTCTGGATATGGCTGGTGAAGATTTGCGCCGAAGGATTTTCCTCACGGAGAATGAAACAGGCCAAAGCCTGTGTCTGCGCCCTGAATTTACAATCCCGGTCTGTCGCAATCATATCGAACTCAATGCTGCGACGCCAAAACGTTATGCTTATCTAGGCGAGGTATTCCGCCAGCGGCGCGATGGTGGCAATGAGTTCTTCCAAGCGGGTATTGAAGATTTGGGCGATGCCAATCGCGCCCGAGCCGATGCACGCTCTCTAGCGGACGCTCTGGCTTCCATAAGGCTCGTTGCGCCCGATGCCCAGCTGGAAACCTTGCTTGGAGACCAAGCGATCTTTGAAGCGGTTCTGGCAGCTCTGGGCCTGCCACGCGGCTGGCAAAAAAAGCTTGTCCGGGCTTTCGGCAATCCTGATCAGCTCAAGGGCTTGTTGAAGGATTTGTCATCCGACAGACAAAATGGCGATCTGCCGGTCCATCTTGCAGCGCTGGTTGCCAAAGGTGACGAGGCCGCGCTCGCCGCCGAATTGGAAAAGGATATGGAGTCGGCTGGCATTTCTCCAGGGGCCGGTCGTACACCTGTTGAAATTGCTCGCCGTCTCATCGATAAAGTGGCCCTTGCTTCCGTGCGCTTGCAGCCCAAGGCGATTTCGGCACTTCAGGATTTTCTGGCGATCCGCATTCCTTTGCAATCAGCAGCGGGGCATCTGTTGCGATATGCGCGCGCAAATGAATTCGATTTGGGTCCAGCTTTGGAACAATTCGAGGCGCGTTCTGTATCGATCGTGGAAGCGGGTATCGGAGATGAAACCATTATCTACGACGCTTCGTTTGGGCGTCCGCTCGATTATTATACGGGTCTGGTCTACGAAACCCGTGCAGTGAGCAATGCCGAACTTGGTGCTATCGTTGGCGGCGGCCGTTATGATCGGCTGCTGACGATGCTTGGTGCTGTCGGTTCGATCCCGGGTGTGGGCTTTTCCATCTGGCTTGACCGTCTCGAGCAGATAGCTGGAGATGCAAAATGACCATCACATTAGCACTTCCATCAAAGGGGCGGCTTAAGGAGCAGGCTCTTGAAGTACTCAGGAAAGCCGGTTTGGAAGTCCTCCTTCCGAGTGATCAGCGTAACTACAGGGCGCAGGTAGCGGGCGAGGGCCAAATTGACATTCTTTTCCTTTCTGCTTCCGAGATTGCCCGTGAACTGGGATATGGCAGCGTCGATCTTGGTGTAACCGGCGAAGACCTCATTCGTGAAACCCTGTCTTCCGCCGATGATCGGGTGCAAATCGAGGCACGGCTTGGCTTTGGCCATGCGGATGTGATCGTCGCTGTGCCAGAGGTTTGGTACGACGTATCTACCATGGCGGACCTTGATGACGTTGCTGCCGATTTCCGCCAGCGCCACGGTCGTCGTTTGCGTATTGCAACAAAATATTGGCGGTTAACCCAGCAATTTTTCTCACAGATGCACGGTATCCAGGTTTATCGCATCGTTGAGAGCCTTGGCGCAACCGAAGGTGCTCCTGCCTCCGGGTCGGCAGATATCATCGTCGATATTACATCGACAGGGTCTACGCTGCGTGCCAATCAGCTCAAAATTCTGGAAGATGGCGTCATCCTGAAGTCGCAGGCATGTTTGATTTCTTCGCGTGCGGCAGCAGACGCCAAGGCTGTATCAGAACTATCGCAGCGCATAAAGGCAGCGCTCGGTTAGCTGTAAATCCATCAACTCTCTGTGATCCGTCCGGTTGAACGTAACCTTTTGGGTTCTTCCTTCGTATTTCCCTGCATGAAGCCGAAATAATTCGGTATCATCATGCAGGGAGCTTATCCATGATGACACGTCGAACCCTGTTCGGAGGCGCTGTGGCCACATTTGGTGCAGTTGTTGCCGCGCGCTTTGCGACCATGCCCAAGGCTCACGCTACGGGTACATTCGAAATTGAACACACGGATGCTGAATGGAAGAAACTTCTGACGCCGGAGCAGTATGATGTGCTGCGTCAGGAAGGCACGGAAGCGCCCTTCACCAGCCCGTTAAATCATGAAAAACGTAAAGGCATATTTGCCTGCGCTGGCTGTGATCAGCAGCTTTTTGAATCCGAAAAGAAGTTTGACAGTGGTACTGGCTGGCCCAGCTTCTGGCAGCCGATAAAAGGTGCGGTGATCGAGAAATCCGACAACTCGTTCGGCATGGCGCGTACGGCGGTGGAGTGTCATCGCTGCGGTGGCCATCTAGGGCATGTCTTCGACGATGGCCCGCAACCCACCGGTCTTCGCTACTGCATGAACGGTGTTGCCATGAAATTCATGCCCGCTGCTGCCTAAGCTATTTCGAAGGAAAAACAAATGAAACTTCGTTACTTGTTACTTGCAACCACCTTGCTATTTGCCCCAGCTATGGCATTCGCGGAAAGCGTCACGATGGTGCCTCCGCCAGCGATGGATCAGTCAATAGCGGCCGGAACTGAAAAAATCGTGCTTGCCGGCGGATGTTTTTGGGGCGTTCAGGGTGTTTACCAGCACATGAAGGGCGTCACAAACGCTGTGTCAGGTTATTCGGGTGGAGAAAAGGGCACTGCGAATTATAATCTTGTGAGCGGCGGCGATACCGGCCATGCGGAAGCGGTTGAGGTCACGTTTGATCCAAAGACCGTCAGCCTGGGCAAGATTTTACAGGTCTATTTTTCTGTCGCTCACAACCCAACCGAACTGAACCGGCAAGGACCAGATACGGGCACGCAATATCGCTCTGCAGTGTTCACGACCAGCGTAGATCAAGAAAAAGTGGTGAAGGCCTATATAGACCAGCTCGACAAAGCCAAGGTCTATTCAGATCCGATAGTGACCAAGGTCGAGCCTCTCAAGGCTTTTTACACGGCAGAAGCCTATCATCAGGATTATGCGACCATTAATCCGACGCAGCCCTATATCGTCTACAATGATCTGCCCAAGATCAAAAACTTGAGCAAGCTCTTTCCGCAGGAATATCGGGAAAAGCCGGTGCTTGTGAGTGAAGTCCAGCCTACCAATTGACGCAACAATAAAAATAAAGGCCGCGTGAAGCGGCCTTTATAAGCGAATGATATTTTCGTTTAACCGCGCTTTGCGTCGATTGAAAGTGCACCAGCTCCATAAGCAGCCAGGACAAAGAAACCACCAGCTACGCCCAGGTTTTTCTGAAAGAACATGAATTGGGTCATGCCGGCATCGCCAGCCCAGTTCAGGTGAGCAGTCGCCGTGGCGGCCAAAGTGAAGAGGCCAAGCAAGAGAGCTGCAATACGGGTCTGGAAGCCAACGAGAACTGCAATGCCCCCGAAGAATTCAAGCAGACCGACAAGAACCGCAACAACTGTTGGCGCTGGCAAACCCATGCCGCCAAAATAGGCAGCAGTACCGCCGATAGCTGTTAGCTTGCCCCAGCCAGCCATGATAAACATGACCGAAAGCAGAATGCGACCGATCAGAACCAGAATGCCATTGTTAGACATAGATTTTTCTCCAAAAAAAGTGACTGCGCGGTCAGTACGCGATGCATACTGTTTACTAAAGTCACTTTTTCGACAACAGATTGTTCATCAAATCCACTGCTTATTCCGGAGCGATCATCCGTTCCGGCCGCACAAGACGATCATAGTCCTCGGCTGACACATGTCCGCTGGCAAGCGCTTCCTCACGCAAAGTCGTCCCGTTCTTATGCGCTGTCTTGGCGATCTTGGCCGCATTGTCGTATCCGATGGCCGGAGCCAACGCAGTGACGAGCATGAGCGAACGTTCGAGCAAATCCTTGATGCGAACTTCGTCGGCTTCGATGCCCTCGACGCAATTGTCGGCAAAGGACACCATCGAATCGGCAAGCAGGCGAATGGACTGGAGTACATTGAGCGCGATAACAGGCTTGAACACATTCAGTTCAAAGTGGCCTTGGCTCGCTGCCACTGTAACGGTAGTTTGATTACCGAAAACCTGTGCTGCAACCATCGTCAGTGCTTCTGCCTGGGTTGGGTTGACCTTGCCTGGCATAATCGAGGAACCAGGTTCGTTTTCTGGCAATTTCAACTCACCGAGACCCGAACGGGGCCCCGATCCGAGAAAGCGAATATCATTGGCAATCTTGAAAAGATCAGTAGCAAGCGCATTCAGGCTGCCATGGAAATTCGCCAACGCGCCATGGCTCGCCAGAGCCTCAAATTTGTTTGGAGCCGTCTTGAACGGCAATCCCGTTATGTCTGACACAGCTTCAGCAAAGCCCGAATCAAAGCCCACGGGTGCATTCAATCCTGTGCCGACGGCAGTACCGCCCTGCGCCAGCAGGAAAACGTCCGCCAAGCTCTGTTCGATGCGTTTGCGGGCGTATTCAAGCGCGGCGCGGTACCCCGAAAACTCCTGTCCAAGTGTTACAGGTGTCGCGTCCTGAGTGTGCGTACGGCCAATCTTGATAATGTCGGCGAAGGCCTTTTCCTTTTTGGCAAGCGCTGCTGTCAGATGGGCCAGGGCAGGATAGAGACGCTCGGTCGCTTCGACCGCCGTCGCAATGTGGATGGCTGTCGGGAACGTGTCATTTGACGACTGGCTCATATTGACGTGATCGTTAGGATGGACCGGTTTCTTCGAGCCCTTCGTTCCGCCGAGCATTTCAATAGCACGGTTAGAGATAACCTCGTTGGCATTCATATTGGACTGTGTTCCGGAACCAGTCTGCCATACGACGAGCGGGAAATGATCATCGAGCTTGCCTTCGATAACCTCTTCGGCGGCAACTGTAATTGCGCGGCCGGTGACTTCATCCAGTTTGCCCAGAGCCATATTGGTTTCTGCCGCAGCGCGTTTTACGATACCAAGTGCCCGAACCAATGGGATGGGCATACGTTCGCCGCCGATCTTGAAATTATGCAAAGAGCGCTCGGTCTGTGCGCCCCAATATTTGTCGGCAGCTACTTCGATTGGACCAAACGTGTCTGTTTCGGTGCGTGTAGAAGTCATCGTCTATTTTTCCTGTGACAGTTGGCGCAATGACTACTGCGAAGCGGTCCGGGAGGCAAGGTTCCAGCACGGAATGTTGGTCTGGATTTCGTAAGGTGCTAAGATAAAATCGATTATAGCACTGGTGGGAGGTCAAGCTATGACAGCACTGGAAGCACGAACTCTTCAGATCGCCATTCAACGCGATTGGAAGGATGTTTACCGCTATGCAAGCTTACCTGAGCATTTGCCGGAGTGGGCATCGGGATTGACTTCGGGCCTGCAGAAGTCCGGAAATGAATGGGTGGCTGACGGTCCCGCCGGAAAGCTGCGTCTTCGGTTTGCGCCCGATAATGAGTTTGGCGTGTTAGACCATTGGGTAATAACGGAAACCGGAGAGAATGTTTATATTCCCCTGCGCGTCGTTGCCAATGGCAATGCTTCCGAAGTGATATTCACCTTGTTTCGATTGCCCGGCATTGACGATGAAAAGTTTACTGCGGACGCAGCATGGGTTATGCGCGACTTACAGAAACTGAGAGATTTGCTGGAAGCGCAATTGCTGGAGTAAGGGATGAGCAATAGTTCAGGTCAAGACAAACAGATCAACTATATCGAGTTCAACGTCGAGGATATTTCGCGCGCGAAGGATTTCTATGGCACCGCATTCGGCTGGACCTTCACCATTATGGCCCGGCCTATTGCGAGTTTTCGGACGGCAATCTCAAGGGCGGTTTTGCTCATTCTGAGGGGGTGAGATCTGGCGGCCCATTGGTTATTCTTTTCGCCGATGATCTTGCGGATACGCTGGAACGTGTCAAAAAAGCGGGCGGAAAAATTTCAAAAGAGATATTTGAATTTCCCGGAGGAAAGCGCTTCCATTTTGTCGATCCGGAAGGTTACGAATTGGCGGTCTGGTCGGACAAGTAAGGAGGCGGCTGCACAAGCAGCCGCCGAATAGCATTAGGCGTCGCGTGCAGCTTTCAAGGCGTTGCCCCACCAGACAAGCTGATCAAGCTGGGCGCCTGCCGCCTCATTGAGGTGCGGATAATCGCTAAGCTTCTTTTCCCCTTTAACGACAGTCAAATATTCGGGGAAGGAAATATGGACGCCGGTCTTGACAGATGCCGCACCCATTTCAACGAATATAAGACGCAGATGTTCAACGGCGCGTGCACCGCCGACACCACCATATCCCACAAAAGCGACTGGCTTTTGAATGAACTCACCAAGATCTATCGCATTCTTCAGCACGGCAGTTGGCGCGTGGTTGTACTCTGCGACGGTGAAAATAAATCCGTCGAAAGAGCGCATCTTCTTCTTCCAGCGCTCGGCGGTTTCGCTTTCCGCCGTCGTGCTGCGTTCTTCACCAAAGAAATGCATAGGATAGTCCAGCAGGTCGACAATCTCGACCTCTAAATCATCGCGTTGGCTTGCAACGTCAGCGATCCATTTGGCAGGAAACTCGGCGAACCGGCCAATGCGCGTGCTGCCGACGATGACGCCGATTTTTAGTTTTGCCATTTTCAGAAATCCTTATCTTGGGATGGTAACTATTTGTGACCGGAGCTATATAGGTGACTGTTAAAAGTTCTAGCAAGGAGGCACTTTTTTGAAACCGAAGCACTTTGAGGTAACTCCTGCCTGTGGTGCGGTCCACCAGATTCTTTCCCGTGTCGGAGATAAGTGGACCGTGCTGGTCGTTAATTATTTGGGCGCTGGTTCAATGCGGTTCAACGAGTTGAAACGCTCGATTGATGGCATTTCTCAAAAAATGCTTACCAGCACTTTGCGTGGCTTGGAGCGCGACGGTTTTGTAACGAGAACGGTGTTTCCGACAATCCCGCCGCGTGTGGATTATGAGCTTACCGATCTTGGACGCGATCTGCTTGTGCCGGTGCGCAACCTTGCTGACTTCGCCATCCAAAATGAAACGCGTATCGCCAATGCGCGGGCCAGCTTCGATTCCGCGAACAAGGCTACGGAAATCACTCCGCCTTTCGCTCAAGCTGCCGAATAAAAACGCTTACTCGTACAACAAAAAAGGCGGGTCGAAACCCGCCTTTTCCGTATTCTATAGGGAGAGGACTTCTTAGAAGTCCATGCCGCCCATGCCGCCCATTCCGCCGCCTGGCATCTGGGGAGCACCGCCATTGTCCTTCTTAGGAGCTTCGGCAATCATGGCTTCGGTGGTGACTAGAAGACCTGCAACCGATGCTGCGTCCTGCAGAGCAGTACGAACAACCTTGACTGGATCAACAATGCCCATGACGATCAGATCGCCATATTCACCATTGGCCGCATTGTAGCCGTAGGTTTCTTTCTTGCTTTCAAGAATCTTGCCAACAACGATGGAAGCTTCATCGCCAGCATTTGTTGCGATCTGACGAGCCGGAGCCTGCAGAGCACGACGAACGATGTTGATGCCTGCATCCTGATCGGAATTTGCGCCCTTAAGAGTAAGGTTCGCAGAGGCACGTAGAAGAGCAACACCACCGCCAGGAACAATGCCTTCTTCAACAGCAGCACGCGTTGCGTTGAGAGCGTCGTCAACGCGGTCCTTCTTTTCCTTCACTTCAACTTCCGTTGCACCGCCAACGCGGATAACTGCAACACCGCCAGCGAGCTTGGCAAGACGTTCCTGCAGCTTCTCACGGTCGTAGTCGGAAGTTGTTTCATCGATCTGCTGCTTGATCTGGCCGACGCGGGCGTTGATTTCACCCTTCTTGCCATGACCGTCAACGATCGTGGTGTTTTCCTTGGTGATCGACACCTTCTTGGCGCGGCCGAGCATGTCGAGCGTAACGCTTTCGAGCTTGATGCCGAGGTCTTCGGAAATAACCTGACCGCCAGTAAGGATAGCGATGTCTTCAAGCATTGCCTTGCGGCGATCGCCGAAGCCAGGAGCCTTTACAGCCGCAATCTTCAGACCGCCGCGCAGCTTGTTGACAACGAGCGTAGCAAGAGCTTCGCCTTCTACGTCTTCAGAAATGATGACGAGTGGCTTGGAAGTCTGAACAACAGCTTCGAGAACTGGCAAAAGAGCCTGAAGGTTCGAGAGCTTCTTTTCATGAAGAAGGATGTAAGCATCTTCAAGATCAGCAACCATCTTTTCAGGGTTGGTGACGAAGTATGGCGACAGGTAGCCGCGATCGAACTGCATGCCTTCAACGACTTCGAGTTCGGTTTCAGCGGTCTTGGCTTCTTCAACGGTGATGACACCCTCGTTGCCGACCTTCTGCATTGCCTTGGCAATCATTTCGCCGATTTCGGTCTCGCCATTGGCAGAGATCGTGCCAACCTGCGCAACTTCTTCCGAAGTCTTGATCTTCTTGGCGCTCTTGCCGAGCTGCTTGACGACTTCTGCAACAGCAAGATCGATGCCGCGCTTCAGATCCATCGGGTTCATGCCAGCAGCAACAGCCTTGCCGCCTTCCTGAACGATTGCCTGAGCAAGAACAGTAGCAGTCGTGGTGCCGTCGCCAGCGATGTCGTTCGTCTTCGAAGCGACTTCACGGACCATCTGTGCGCCCATGTTTTCGAACTTGTCTTCAAGTTCGATTTCCTTGGCAACAGTCACGCCGTCCTTGGTGATGCGTGGAGCGCCGAAGGACTTGTCGATGACAACGTTGCGGCCTTTCGGGCCGAGCGTTACCTTGACTGCATCTGCAAGGATATTAACGCCGCGCAGCATGCGCTCACGCGCGTCGCGGCCGAATTTTACTTCTTTAGAAGCCATTTTATCTCTCCTGGGATTTAACCCGGTTTGATCGAAATATTATTGGGTGACGGTGATTAGCCGAGGATGCCGAGAATGTCGGATTCCTTCATGATCAGCAGATCTTCGCCGCCGATCTTGACTTCCGTGCCGGACCACTTGCCGAACAGGATGTGATCGCCTGCCTTGACATCGAGCGGTATGAGCTTGCCAGCTTCGTCACGAGCGCCTGTGCCTACGGAGACGATTTCGCCTTCCTGTGGCTTTTCCTTGGCAGTATCCGGAATGATGATGCCGCCTGCAGTCTTTGCTTCCGATTCAACGCGGCGTACTACGACGCGGTCGTGAAGCGGGCGGAACTTGGTCTTGGCCATGGTTAGAACCCTTGATGTTGGTGTCAAAACGGTTTCGCAAACAGTTGTGCCATTCGCGTTATTAGCACTCGTTGATAGTGAGTGCTAACTGGAGCCGGAGATAGTGGGAGGGGTCGAAAGAGTCAAGGGAAAGGCGATGAAATTTTCATGACATTGGTGGATTCGAAGTTCCGGATTGGACGCCCTGATATTGGAATAGCAAGGCACCGGCAAACCCAATCGCTACTTCACCATCCAGCGCTCGAGCAATGTGCTGTCTTTGATTGCGCGCCATTGCGGCAACTCGTCCTTTGAAAAAGAGCCCAGAACTTTGGTGAGCGCCTTACCTAAAGTATAAAACGATCCGATGAAGCAGTTTTAGTCGTCACTATCCTCGCATACGTGATGCGCCATATCGACAAGCATGTCGCTGACATGTTTATCAGCAAGTTCATAAAAAATCTGCTTTGCCTGCCGGTTGCCGCGCACCAGACGCGCCCCACGCAATAATCGCAAGTGGTGACTGACTAATGATTGCGACAAATCCAGGCTTGCCGCAATATCGCCGACGGAGCGTGGGTTTTCGAGACAAAAGAACAGGATTCGTAGTCGCGTCGGGTCGCCAAGCAGTTTGAATGTCTCGGCGAGGATGGTCGTATCAAGCTGGGATGGTATCGTTATTTTGCTCAATGTTTGTGACCTTCATGGCTATGGTCATGCGCTGCATGATCATGATCACCGTGGCCGCTATGGTCATCCTCCCCGTGATCGTGGTCATGTTCGCCGGAGGTGTCGATGCCAAGACAGCAGTCGCCGGTAGCATCGGCAAAATCGATGGCAATGGTCGAATGCTCGATCTCGAATTTTTTGATCAGCTCCGCCTCGACGGCTTTCACCAGCAGGCGCGGATCGCTGCCCTCTTTTGGCTTCACATGCAAGGTTGCCAGCGCCTTGCCGGATGTGATCATCCAGACGTGGACATGGCGTACGCCAGCCAGGTCGGGGACCGTTTTCATCAAGTGCTGTTCGATTTCTTCCGGCTTGGCATTTTCCGGGGCGCCTTCAAGCAGAATATGCAGGGAATTGCGCAGAAGTGCCCAAGCGCTGCGCAGGATCAACAAGCACACGAAGACCGAAAGGATCGGGTCGATTGGTGTCCAACCAGTATAATAGATAATGACCGATGCCGTAATCGCAGCTACGGAACCAAGCAGGTCGCCAAGAACGTGCAAGATCGCACCTTTGATGTTGACGTGATCCTTGTCGCCGCGGGTCAAAATCCAGAAGACGCCGATATTTACGAGCAGTCCTATCGTTGCGACGATAAACATTGGACCCGCGAGGACCTCGCCGGGATTGCGAAACCGCTCAAAGGCTTCGATGGCGATCCAGACAAGAATGGCGAAAAGTGCGAGCGCATTAATAAGGCCGGCAATGACCTCAAAGCGCAGATATCCAAATGTGCGGCGTTCATCAGCCGCGCGTTTGCCAAAACGAAATGCTGCATAGGCCAGTGCGAGAGCCCCCGCATCCGTTAACATATGTCCGGCGTCGGCAATCAATGCCAAGGAACCCGATAAAAGGCCCCCAATGACTTCCACAATCATAAACGTGAATGTGATCAGGAAGGCGATCAGGACCTTGCGCTCATTGTCAGCCGTTATTTTGGCAGCATGATCATGTGCGTGATCGTGCCCGTGCGTGCCGTGGGAATGCGCCATTTGAACCTCGTTTGATAACAAACATATCAATATTTGTTCATGTGTTTACTGTCAACCGGTCGATACAGCTTTTGATGATGATCCCGAGTGACAGTTTTCCTGCAATCAGGTAAGCGAGGTGCAACTCGATTACTGGCATGGAGAAGAGCGGCATGACCGACATGGTACATTTGGCAAGTCTGGACGACTTGATGGATCGTTATGACGTGCTTCTTTGCGATGTCTGGGGTGTTTTGCACAATGGTATCGATTCGTTTGCCTCTGCTTCAAAAGCATTGGCTCGCGCCAGAGCCGCTGGTTTGACCGTGGTCCTGATAACCAACGCCCCGCGACGCTTCGATAGCGTGGCAGCGCAAATCCATGGCTTGGGTGTGCCCGAAGATGCCTATGACCGGATCGTTACATCAGGCGATGTTACGCGTGAATTGATCCGCAATTCGCCGCGTAAGGTCTTCCATCTTGGACCGGAGCGTGATGAAACGCTTTACGAAGGACTGGACGTTGAGCTTGTGGAAGAGCGGGAGGCTGATGTCGTCGTCTGTACTGGTTATTTTGATGACGAAACGGAGACACCGGCTGATTATGCCGAAATGCTGACGCGTTTCCGTTCGCGCGATCTGCCATTTATCTGTGCCAATCCTGATATTGTCGTTGAGCGCGGAGATCGTCTGATCTGGTGTGCCGGTGCTTTGGCCCGCGATTATGGCCAGCTTGGTGGCCGGACCTTGATCGCCGGCAAGCCGCATCGACCCATTTATGAGGCTTCCATTGCCGCAGCTGAAGAGGTGCGTGGCAAACCTGTGGACCTTAACCGTGTCATTGCGATAGGCGATGGTATGCTGACGGATGTCAAAGGTGCTGATCTCTTTGGCATAGATGTCCTATATATATCCGGTGGCATTCACGCGGGTGATTATGTCCATGGTGGCGTTCACGATGTCGAAAAGCTGCTGGAATTCCTGAAGAAACACGGAAGCAATCCTGTTGCTACGATGCCTGCTCTGGCTTGAGGACAAGCAGCTATGCCAATTTTGCGCTTGACGGACCCCACGCAGCTGCCAGCTGATTTAAGAGACGCTGTTGTCGCGATTGGTAACTTTGACGGGGTGCATCGTGGGCATCAAGCAGTTCTCGAACGCGCTTTGGAAGCGGCTCAGGCTGCGGGCAGGCCCTCGTTGGTTTTAACGTTCGAGCCGCATCCACGCAGCGTCTTTGTGCCGGACCAACCCGTGGACCGGCTGACACCGGCAGCTGAAAAAGCTACTATTCTGGAGGCTTTGGGCTTCGACGCCGTGGTGGAATGCCCGTTCACGCGCGAATTCTCGCAATTGACTGCCGATGACTTCGTTGACCAGATTCTGGTCAGTGCCCTGCATGCAAGCCGCATCGTCACCGGCTTTGATTTTCATTTTGGCAAAAATCGCCAAGGCGGCCCCGCTTTTCTCATGGAGGCCGGTGACAAGCGCGGTTTCCATGTCACGCTGGTTGATGCGTTTCGCGATGAAGGCGGACAGGCCGTATCATCCAGCCGCATTCGCTCGCTGTTCGGGGAGGGCGACGTTGTAGAGGCGGCCGGCCTGTTGGGATATCGCCATCGCATTCGGGCAAAAGTGGTTCACGGCAAGCAGCTTGGTCGGACCATCGGTTATCCTACTGCCAATATGGTTCTGCCCCCGGAAACTCATTTGAAGCACGGCATCTATGCGGTTCGCTTTCGCCGGGCTGATGGCACCCTTTACGATGGCGTGGCCAGCTTCGGACGCAGACCCACAGTTGACACGGATGGCGAGCCACTTTTGGAAACGTACGTTTTCGATTTTTCCGGCGATCTATACGGTGAGATCTGCGCTGTTTCCTTCTTTGCATACCTTCGTGGCGAAGAAAAATTCGATGGGCTGGAGCCTATGATGCTTCAGATCAGAAGGGATGAAGAAGAGGCACGGGGACTTTTACAGGGTGTGAAGCCGCTCTCGCCGCTGGATAACACGATTAATTTTGTCTGAAATGGCAAATCGTTTACCATAAGAATAAATCCAATTTTATCTATCCTTTCGTAGCTTGGCCCGGAATTGCCGTCTCCCAAGGCAAATTTCGGAGTCAAGATATGTCTGTTCGTTTGATTGGCGCCCTTGCTGGCGCAGTATTTTTCGCGTCCCCCGCCATAGTGCTTGCGGATGAATATTATAGTGACGCGGAAACACCGGCCAGCAGCTCAAGAGGCGATCATTGGTGGTCGGGCGACTGGTATCTGACATTGGGAGCAAAGGGATTTGTTGCGCCGCGCTATGATGGCGCAAGCGATTATCGCCTGCTGGCCGCTCCGGTTATTTCACTTGGACGCGCTGGCAAGTCTGAAAAATTCTCGTCCCTGAATGACAATGCTTCCATCGGCTTTATCGATACCGGCGTGTTTCGCGCCGGTCTGACGGGCAAGCTGGTTTCCGGGCGCGACGATGATGACTCACGCGATTTGAAGGGACTGCATGATACCGATTGGGGCGTAGAAGTTGGCGGGTTTGCCGAATTCTATCCGACAGATAATGTCCGCGGCCGCGTTGAAGTTCGTCGTGGCATTGGCGCGCATGATGGCGTGGTTGCAGATTTCGCTGTTGATGCCTTTACGGATATTACTCCAACGGTGCGTGTGTCCGCCGGTCCACGCGCTACTGTCGCGACGAAAGATTACTTCCGTGAATATTACGGTGTTAACCCAGCAGAGTCTGCTGCGTCTGGCCTTAAGGAATACCGGCCAGGAGGGGGGCTGAAGTCGCTCGGAATCGGCGGACAAATTACCTGGAAGACCACAGACAAGATCACGACAAGCGCCTATGCGGAGTATAATCGTTTGATGGGACCTGCTGCCGATTCAAGTCTGGTCAAAGAGCGTGGGTCAGCTAATCAGGCAACGTTTGGTTTGCAGGCAACCTACCGATTTGACTTCTCGCTGTAGCGGATGTCGCAGATACAGACGAAGTTTATTGCATCTGCCCCTTTATTCTCGCGAGCGTGGTTGCTAAAAGCGCGGTCATGAAAACCGTTTGCGGGGCTTTTCCCAAGTCCGTACCGATTCAGATACGAATTACTGGCCCGGCCTTCACCTGAACCTGAAGCTATTTGCTTCGTGGTGTTGAAGGTCCGGGCGGCGCCTTTGCGCCTTATTTCGATTTCTTCAAATCCTTGCTTGCAGCGATAACGCGCGGGCCCAAGAAAAGCCAAGAAAAATGAACGATACGCCTAAGCCAATCGACTATTCGAAAACTCTATATCTGCCGCAGACGGATTTTCCGATGCGTGCTGGTTTGCCAGCCAAGGAACCGGAATTCGTCCAGCGCTGGCAGGACATGGACCTTTATCGGAAGCTGCGTGAAGACGGCAAAGATCGTCCGCTTTATGTGCTGCATGACGGTCCTCCCTATGCCAATGGCAATATCCATATCGGCCATGCACTGAACAAAATTCTCAAGGACGTCATCACGCGCTCCTTCCAGATGCGCGGTTACAATTCCAATTATGTCCCGGGTTGGGATTGCCACGGTCTGCCAATCGAATGGAAGATCGAGGAACAGTACCGCGCCAAAGGCAAAGACAAGGATCAGGTGCCGATCAACGAGTTCCGCAAGGAATGCCGCGAATTTGCCGCCAACTGGATCAAGGTCCAATCTGCCGAGTTCAAACGGCTTGGTATCGAAGGCGATTTCGAAAATCCCTACACAACGATGGCATTTCATGCAGAAAGCCGCATTGCCGGGGAACTCCTGAAGTTCGCCATGTCGGATCAGCTCTATCGCGGTTCCAAGCCTGTCATGTGGTCGGTTGTCGAGCGTACTGCTTTGGCCGAGGCCGAAGTGGAATATGCCGACGTTGAAAGCGATACGATCTGGGTCAAGTTTCCGATCGTCAATGGCGAAGGTGATCTCGCATCGGCCTATGTCGTCATCTGGACGACCACCCCTTGGACCATTCCTGGAAATAGGGCGGTCAACTACTCACCTCGCGTAGCCTACGGACTTTACGAGGTTGAAACGGCAGAGAATGATTTCGGCCCGCGTCCGGGCGAGATGTTGATTTTTGCAGATGCGTTGGCGGAAGATTCGGCCACGAAAGCCAAGCTGACTTTCAAGCGTGTCAGAGCCATAACAGCCGATGAGTTTGCAGGCATCGCTCTCTCCCACCCGTTCAAAGGTTTTGGCGGTGGTTATGAATTTGCAGTGCCGATGCTTGGCGGGGATCACGTAACCGACGATGCAGGTACAGGCTTCGTCCATACAGCGCCCGGCCACGGTCGTGAGGATTTCGATGCGTGGATGGATGCGCGCAGCGATCTTGAAGCACGCGGTATTTCCTCGGCAATCCCCTTCACCGTTGATGATGCGGGTTACTACACCAAGGATGCACCGGGTTTTGGGCCGGACCGTGAAGGAGGTGCCGCGCGCGTCATCGACGATAATGGCAAGAAGGGCGATGCCAACAAGGCTGTTATTGAAGAGCTGATCAACCGTGGCATGCTGTTTGCACGCGGTCGTATCAAACATTCTTATCCGCATTCGTGGCGTTCGAAAAAGCCGGTCATTTTCCGCAATACGCCGCAATGGTTTGTCTATATGGACAAAGATCTTGGCGATCAGACGACATTGCGTTCGCGCTCTCTTGCCGCCATCGACGAGACACGTTTCGTCCCTGCTGGTGGGCAAAACCGCTTGCGTGCAATGATTGAGGACCGTCCCGATTGGGTGCTTTCGCGCCAACGCGCCTGGGGCGTGCCAATCTGCGTTTTTGCCGACGAAGATGGCAATGTCTTGAAGGATGAAGCGGTCAACGCCCGCATTCTTGAGGCCTTTGAGCAGGAAGGCGCTGACGCCTGGTTTGCCGAAGGTGCCCGTGAGCGGTTCCTTGGCGAAAAAGCCAATGAACCCTGGGTACAAGTACGCGATATTCTCGACGTCTGGTTTGATTCAGGCTCGACCCATGTCTTCACTCTCGAGGATCGCCCTGATCTGAAATGGCCAGCGGATGTTTACCTCGAAGGTTCCGATCAACATCGCGGCTGGTTCCATTCGTCTTTGCTTGAAAGCTGCGGCACACGCGGACGCGCTCCATATAATACTCTTGTCACCCATGGCTTCACCATGGATGAAGAGGGGCGCAAGATGTCGAAGTCGCTCGGCAATACTGTCACGCCGCAGGATGTCATCAAGGATTCCGGGGCAGACATCCTTCGCCTTTGGGTCATGACAACCGATTATTGGGAAGATCAACGTCTGGGTAAAAACATCATCCAGACAAATATCGACTCATACCGCAAGCTGCGTAATACGATCCGTTGGATGCTAGGGACTTTGGCTCATGACGAAGGCGATGAAGTTGCCTATGCGGATATGCCAGAACTCGAGCAGCTAATGCTGCATCGACTCGCGGAACTCGATGAACTTGTGCGTTCGGGCTATGATGCCTTCGAATTCAAGCGGATCACGCGCGCATTGATCGATTTCCTCAATGTGGAATTGTCAGCATTCTATTTCGATATCCGCAAAGACGCACTCTATTGCGATGCGCCTTCCAGCATCAAGCGGAAAGCTGCACTGCAAGTTGTCAGGCATCTGTTCGACCGTATCGTGACTTGGCTGGCTCCCATGCTGCCATTTACAACGGAGGAAGCATGGCTTGATCTGCACAAGAATGCCGTTTCTGTTCATCTGGAGCAGTTCAGGGACACGCCAAAAGAGTGGAAGAACGAAGCGCTGGCCGCAAAGTGGCGCAAGGTGCGCGATGTTCGCCGCGTAGTTACGGGTGCGCTGGAGTTGGAGCGCGCCAAGAAGACGTTGGGTTCATCACTTGAGGCTGCGCCGCTGGTTTTCATCAACGATTCTGAATTGTTCGAAGCGGTGAAGGGTCTTGATATGGCCGAGATATGCATCACCAGTGCCATAACCATCACGGACGGAGCAGCGCCAGCAGATGCCTTTGTTGCTGATGACGTCAAAGGCGTTGCGGTCGTATCGGAACGGGCAACCGGCACAAAATGCGCACGGTCATGGCGATACACGCATGATGTTGGATCAGATCCGGCCTATCCTGATGTATCGGCGCGGGATGCAGCGGCGCTACATGAACTGGCGAAGTTGGGAAAACTTGATGCCTGAATCAAATCTGCGGGTTATCCCTTGAGATAATCCGCGGATTTATTAACAAGAAAGAGCCTCGACTTGCTTAATGCTACAGGCCTCATGTAAAAGGCTTGCCATTGAGTTGCCTGAATTTAGAGGCAGGGCATAGATCAAGCGTATTTTTTGGCGGGCATCAGTGCTCAGGCTTGGGTGGAAGTGGCGAGTATGAATTTGAACGGACGCATCACGGTTCTAAGTGCATTGTTTGCATCGCTGGCAATAGCTGGCTGCAGCACATCGCCCACCTATGGCACCGACAAAACGTCCGGTGCGCAATTGCTTGACGACGTATCAAACATTGCTTCGTTCAGTAAAAAGAAAAATACGATCGCGTATAATCCAAGGCCGGAGCTTGTTCGTCCACCTGCTGGCGCTTCTGCAAACGCCCAGTTGCCGCAGCCGCAGGGCAATGTTGTATCTGAAAACAGCGCCAACTGGCCAGAATCGCCAGAACAGCGGCGCAAGCGCATTCGCGATACCGCAACTGCCAACCAGAACAACCCGAATTTTGTTCCGGAAGTTGAAAACGATATTCCTGCCGCTGCCAAGTCGTCAAAATGGGATGAGTATGGCGTTTACAATGATAAGGCACCGAAGGTTGTGCCCGCTGGCTCGCCGCAAACCGATCAGAGCAGCGAGTTTCGTGCGCGCAAGCTCGCCTCAACGGCTGGCTCACCGACCACACGCAGATATTTGAGCGAACCACCGTTGGAATATAGGGCGCCCGCACCGACTGCTGCCACGGATGATCTTGGCAAAGACGAGGTCAAGAAAGAACGTGAGCGGAAAGCTGCAGCCCGGAAGGACAAGGGCTTCAGCTTCAAAAACTTGATTCCCTGGAACTGATCCAGAATTACTGCTCCTTACCTGTCGTAATGGTTGCCGCTTAAAGCGTGTTTCCGCAATCTGTTCCGAAAGTTTGGGAACAGATATGCTTGCGTTTCGTTAAGTTAACCTACGCCAGTCGAGGATTCTCCCAATTGTTCATTTTAAGATTGATCGGACGGATTATCCTCGTCCCTGTTTCGGTTCTGGTTTTTATATGGGGCGTATTTGCCCTTTGGTATCAGCTTCCCTTTGGCGTTTTCGGCGCCATCGGCTGTCTTATAGTCTGGATAGCGATTGCCTTTTCCGTGCTTTGGCTGGAAATAAAGGGCCGGTCATTTAGGGCATTGATCGTTCTTGTGCCAATATTGCTTGGACTGCTCTATTGGTGGAGCACGATTACACCATCGCTCACGCGCATCTGGGCTGACGATGTTGCACAGACGGTCACCGGAACTTTGTCAGGCAATCAGGTCACCTTGTCCAATGTGCGCAACTTCGAATGGAGAACACGCGAGGATTTCACGCCGCGCTGGGAAGTGCGCACGTATAATATGGAAGATCTGGCATCGGTCGATGTATTCCTTTCCTATTGGTCCAATCCCGCCATCGCGCATACGCTTGTCAGTTTTGGCTTTAAGAATGGCGAGCATGTTGTCTTTTCTGCTGAAATCCGGAAGGAGCGGCACGAAGCGTTTTCTGAGATCGGCGGTTTTTTCAAAGAATTTGAACTGGCAATGATCGCAGCCGACGAACGCGATATCGTTCGGTTGCGCACCAATATACGCAAGGAAGATGTGTATCGTTATCGTATCAATATGAAGCCGGAGATGCGCCAGGCATTGTTCCTGTCCTATGTCGACAATGCCAATCGCCTGGCGGAAAAAGCCAGCTTCTACAATACTGTCACCGCGAATTGCACGACGGTTATTTTTGATATGATACGAGCCATCACGCCGGATATTCCCATTGATTATCGGGTCATTTTCTCCGGTTATCTGCCAAGCTATCTTTATGATCTTGGCGCGATAGATAATCAGAAGCCTTTAAGTGAGGTGGAAAAGTCTGCCTTGATCAATCAGCGCGCGATAAATGCAGACACGTCACCTGATTTTTCGGCAAGAATACGCAGCGATTAACGGCACTAGAGCCGCTTTGCCTTGAAAAACTCTTTTAGCAGAGCTTCTGACTCGGCTTCGCCAAAACCAGAATAGACTTCCGGGGCGTGATGGCAGGTTGGTTGCGTGAAGAAGCGAGCCCCGTTTTCGACGCCGCCCCCTTTTATATCCTGTGCGCCATAATAAAGTCGGCGAATTCGAGCAAAGGAAATTGCGGCAGCGCACATGGTGCAAGGCTCAAGGGTAACGAAGAGATCGCATCCGGTCAGGCGCTCATCTGCAAGGATCTGGCAAGCTTCCCGGATGGCCAGAACTTCGGCATGTGCAGTCGGGTCATTAAGTTCTCGGGTCCGGTTGCCAGCTGCCGAAATAACAGCCCCGTCTTTGACCAAGACGGCTCCAATTGGTACCTCTCCTCGGGCCGCAGCCGCGTGTGCTTGTGCCAAAGCCAGGCTCATAGGATCAGTTTTTTGGTTCACGGGCGGCTCATCATCCAGAATTTACTCGCAAGCACACTCCATAGCTGGTAGTGAGCCCTGCTGAAAGGCAAACATTCCATGACAAGCTCAAATGATGACGGCAAGGGCGGCAAACGCCCCTTTGAAAAGCGCAGTTTCGACAAGCGCGGTAATGATGGTCCCAAAGGACCCCGCAAGTTCGACAATGCTGCTCCGGCAAAGCGCGGTTTTGAACCGCGTAAAGAAGAAGCGCTGCCCGAAGAGGGCGAGCGCATAGCCAAGCGTTTGGCACGTGCGGGAATAGCATCCCGCCGCGAAGCCGAAACGATGATTGCGGCGGGCCGTGTTTCCGTCAATGGCAAGCGACTTTCCAGTCCCGCTATCAACGTCATGCGCAGTGATCGCATCGAGGTTGATGGAAAACCATTGCCTGAAAAAGAGCGGACGCGCTTGTGGCTTTACCACAAGCCAGCTGGTCTTGTGACGACCAATCGCGATCCCGAAGGCCGACAGACCGTTTTCGAATCCTTGCCGAAAGATATGCCGCGCGTTTTGTCCGTTGGCCGTCTCGACATCAACACCGAAGGGCTGCTTTTGCTCACGAATGACGGTGGCTTGTCGCGTGCTTTGGAATTGCCTTCTACGGGTTGGCTTCGCCGTTACCGCGTTCGGGCTCATGGCAGTGTCACCCAAGAAAAGCTTGATACATTGAAGGATGGCATTGCCGTTGACGGCGTCTTTTATGGTGCAATTGAGGCCCATCTGGAACGTGAGCAGGGCTCTAACGTCTGGATCATGATGGGGCTTCGTGAGGGTAAGAACCGCGAAGTCAAGAACGTCCTGGGTGCGTTGGGTCTGTCTGTTAATCGGCTCATTCGTATTTCCTATGGTCCATTCCAGTTGAGCGATTTGCCGGAAGGTTCTGTTCGCGAAATGAATGGCCGCACGCTTCGCGACCAGCTTGGTGAACGCCTGATCGAAGAATCCGGCGCTGATTTTGATGCGCCGATCATCAATGTATTCTCGAATGATGCCGTGAAAGGCGAAGCTGTTCAGCAGCCCGCCGAACGTCCGGCTCCGGCACGCCGCTCGGAGTGGATTTCCAGCGCACCGGTAGAAAAACGACGCGCGCCTCGTAAATCCAAGGATGAACAGCGCGAAGAAAACCTTTCCCGCTGGTCGACAGATCGTACTGACCGCCCAGCCACACCGCGAACCGGTCGTGACGAACGGCCTGCACGTGGACCACGCGAAGAGCGCCCAACTCGCGCGGCTCGTGACAACGATCAGAAGCCGCGCGGCATTAGCTCGAAAGCGGATCGGGAGCGCAAGGAAGACGAGGCTATGGCACCGCGCAGTTCGCGTTCCGCGAATGTGTGGATGGCTCCGGGTGCCCGTCCCATGGGCAGTGCGAGGGCAAAGGCGGTAGAATCGCGTGAAGCAAGAAATCGCGCGGAAAGCGCAAGGTCGGAAAGACCGGCGCGTGCTGGCGAAGGCGCGAGCCGGCCAGCTCGGGGCTCTGATCGTCCGGCCTCGGATCGTCCTCGGGAAGACCGTGAAAGGCCAGGTGCTCGCGCGCCGGGGGGGTATTCCGGCGACAAGCCGCGCAGCTATTCTCCGCGCCCACCGCGTGAAGGCGGCGATAATGCGGAGCGTCCGAAGCGTTCATTCGGCTCAGACCGTCCAGAAGGTTCCCGCAATGCACCGCGTCCCCCACGGGTTGGCAAGCGCGAGCGTGCGGAACTCAAGGAACGTGAAGCACGCGGCGACGCGCCGGCACAAGGTGACCGTCCAAACCGCTCGGAACGCCCCTATGGTGCAAGCGGCAAGCCAACGCGCGCGCCCGGCAGGCAGGATGGCCGCAGCGGCGACCGCCCCTATGGTGGACCGAAAGCCGCACCCAGGGGTGCACCGCGTAGCGGCCCTGGTGGCGGAAGCAGGCCACCACGCGGCGGCAAGCCTAAAAGCTAAGGCCTCACATGCGGATTGTTGGCGGAAAATTTCGCGGACGCAGCTTGGCGACCCCAGAAACAAACGCGATCCGGCCGACAACGGACCGGACGCGTGAAAGCCTTTTCAATGTACTGGCGCATAACTACCCGGAAAAGTTCGAGTCCACGCGTGTGCTCGACCTATTTGCCGGCACAGGCGCTTTGGGACTGGAGGCTATGTCTCGCGGCGCACGCTATGGAATCTTCATTGAAGAATCTGCGCAAGGGCGTGGTTTGATTCGCACGAATATTGAGGCGTTTGGACTCAACGGAAACACCAAAGTGTTCAGCCGTGATGCAACCAAGCTTGGCGATGCAGGCAATGTCGAGCCCTTTGACCTGGTCTTTGCTGATCCGCCCTATGGCAAAGGTTTGGGCGAGCGTGCATTCAAGGCCGCTCTTGATGGCGGGTGGTTAAAGCCGGACGCATTGCTGATCCTCGAAGAAGAAGCTGAAGCTGTCATTGCTTTTGACGCCCGCTTTGAAATCATCGAAGAGCGTTCTTACGGCGGAACAATCATAAGGCTTGTCACATTGAAGTCGTAATAGCTTGGGAAGTCCATCATTGCAGTGTCTGCAAAACAGAATTGGATTGATCTGAATGCTTCTTGCTCAAGGCCGCCTTGTTGCGGCATTTGTCTTGTCGGGCGTCGTTTTCGCCTCGTTTTCAACCCTTCCAGTGCGAGCGGAAACAAAGACTGCAACATTGGTTGCAGCTAACGCCTCGATCAAGAATGATGTCAGCTCGTTCCATCTCGAAAATGGGCTGGAAGTTGTTGTTATTCCCGACCACCGTGCCCCCGTTGTCACGCACATGCTGTGGTATCATGTCGGATCTGCCGACGAGGAGCCCGGAAAATCTGGTATTGCCCACTTCTTCGAGCATTTGATGTTCAAGGCGACCAAGACCTATCCGGCCGGTGAGTTCTCGCGCAAGGTTGCCGAGATTGGCGGACAGGAAAACGCGTTCACATCCTACGATTATACGGCCTTCTACCAGCAGCTCGCTCCACAGGCGCTGGAAATGGCTATGACCTATGAAGCTGACCGGATGGAAAATCTCATCCTGAACGATGAAGTGGTCAAGACGGAACGGGATGTCGTTCTGGAAGAGCGCCGATCGCGCGTTGACAGCAATCCGTCTTCATTGCTCTCGGAAGAAGTGAATGCCACGCTTTATCAGAACCATCCATATCGGATGCCGGTAATCGGCTGGCTGCATGAGATGGAGAAGCTCAATCTGACAGATGCTCTGGCCTTCTATCAAAAATATTACACACCCAATAATGCGACGCTTGTTGTATCTGGTGACGTAGACAGCGCTACCGTTAAGGCACTTGCGGAAAAGACCTATGGCAAGGTTCCCCGGCGGGCAGAGCCCGGCAAGCGCGAGCGTCCGCAGGAACCTGAACAGAATACCAAACGTACGGTTTCGCTGGCCGACCCGCGTGTTTCTCAACCCAGCTTCCAGAAGATGTGGCTTGCCCCGTCCTATACCAATGCAAAGCCCGGCGAAGCAGAGGCTCTTGATTTGCTCAGCGAAATTCTTGGTGGCTCTGCGCGCAGCCGTATCTACCAGACACTGGTAGTCAAGGATGGCTCAGCGGCGAGCGCTGGCGCATATTATCAGGGCTCTTCGCTCGATGATGGCAGTTTTGGCGTTTATGGATCGCCCCGTGGCGATGCCACACTAAAAGATGTCGAAAATGGCATCGATGCGCAGGTTGCCCGGATTATCAAGGATGGCGTTACTGAAGACGAACTGGAAAAAGCCAGAAACCGCTTTTTGAAAAGCGTTATTTTCGCGCGAGACAGTCAAACCGGTATGGCTCGCATTTACGGCTCGACACTATCTACGGGCCAAACCATCAAAGATATCGAAGAGTGGCCGGATCGCATAAAGGCGGTGAAAGTTCAGGATATCCAGGACGTGGCCAAGCGATATCTCGTCGATAGCCGTTCAGTCACGAGCTATCTGATGCCGGAAGCGGGCACGCCCGATAAAAAAACTGAAAACCAGACGCAGAATGCAGGCGAGGGTGAAGCACCAGCGCAGGGAGTTGTCCAATGAGTGCATCCATCATGAAGCGATTTGCCGCTGCGTTTGTGCTCGCCGCCATTACCATCGCGCCTGCCTATGCCGTCGAAATCAAGGAAGTAGTATCGCCCAAAGGCATTCGGGCATGGCTGGTGCAGGACGATTTCGTCCCGCTCATCTCGATGCGTTTTTCGTTCAAAGGCGGTTCTGCGCAAGACCCATCAGGTAAGGATGGGATAGCCAATCTGATGACCGGCCTTTTTGACGAAGGCGCGGGCGATCTGGATTCCGAAAAATTTCAGCAGCAGCTCGATGATGTCGGTGCTGAAATGAGTTTCAGCGCCGATGATGATGCGATCTCCGGCACAGTACGTATGCTTTCGGACAGACGTGATGCTGCTGTCGACTTGCTTGCTCTCGCTGTCAATAAGCCACGCTTCGATCAAGCTCCTATTGACCGTATCCGCCAGCAGGTTGTGGCTGGAATAAAGGCGTCCGAGCGCGATCCCAACACTATAGCAGGGCGCAAATTTGCTGAAGCCCTCTATGGTTCGCATCCCTATGGCCGTCAGTCGGAAGGTAAAGTGGAGACGCTGGGTACTATCACGCATGATGATCTTGCCACGTTCCACAAACGTAATTTTGCCCGCGATAATCTGATTGTTGCAGCGGTCGGCTCCATCAGCCCTGAGGATTTCGCTGCTTTGCTGGACAAGGTATTTGGCGATCTTCCTGAGAAGGCACAGCTTGAACCCGTCAGCGACGCAAAGCTGGGCTTGGATCGAACCACGCGGGTGGATTATGTCTTGCCCCAGACGTCAATCTCAATGGTTTATCCGGGCGTCCGCCGTCAGGATCCGGACTTTTTTCCGGTTTTCATCATGAACCACATTCTGGGTGGCGGCACATTCTCTTCACGTATCTACAATGAAGTTCGTGAAAAGCGCGGCCTTGCCTACTCCGCGGGTTCGACCCTTGCGACCAAGGACCATATGTCCGCGCTGATAATCTCGACCGCGACACGTGCTGATCGGTCTAATGAGACTTTGCAAATTCTGAAAGATGAAGTTGCGCGCATGGCCAAGGATGGGCCGACAGAAGAAGAACTGGTTGAGGCGAAGAAGTATCTGGTTGGCTCTTATGCCGTAAACAATCTGGATTCATCGTCAGCGGTGGCCAGCACTCTTGTCGGTTTGCAGGATCAAAAGCTTGGTCGTGATTATATCGACAGACGCGCTGATCTTATCAACTCGGTAACGCTTGAGCAGGTCAAGGCTGCGGCACAAAAACTGCTTTTGACGAGCCCTGCCGTGTTGATCGTCGGGCCGCCGCAATCCTGAGTTTATTCAGCCGGCGTTGGCACAGGTTTGGCGTCGATCTCCTCGTCCGGAACTGTGTCTATACGTTGAGCCTCACGTGTTGGCTTGACCAAAGGCTCGGGTGTTACCGGTCGCGTAAGAAGAAGATCATTACCGGCAGACAGGCCTTCTGCCGCCTGCAGGTGTAGCCTGTCCTCATCGCGTTGGCGAATGTCCTGCACTATTTCGTAGGCGAGATCTTCGCTAACGCCGAGTTCCTCGAGCGCTCGCCGCCCGAACACCAGGCCGGATTCAAAGGTTTCACGCAGCTCATAGTGGACGCCGCGAGCGCGTAGCTTCAGCGTATGTACGCGATCGTAAGATCGTACAAAAAGCTTTATATCCGGATACTCGGCCTGAATCATTTCAACAATCTGGTTTGTCGTTTCTTTCTTATGCGTGGTGACTGCCACAATCTTGGCCCGTCTTATACCGGCAGCTTCCAGCACTTCCTTTCGGGTTCCATCGCCGAAATAGATGCGGAATCCGAATTTGCTCGCCGCGCGTATACGGTCGGCTGAGGCATCGATAACAGTAACGTCGCTGCCGCCCGCCAGAAGAATCTGCGCTGCGATCTGCCCATAGCGCGAGAAGCCGATCATCATGACGTCGGCACCAGCCCCGTCAAAGTCCTCGTCAATCTCATCCTTCTTGTTGTGATCGACCAGAAAACGATTCCCAAGGGCAACCGATAAAGGCATTGCCGCCATGGAAAGCGTTGTTACCGCAACGAGTTCTGAGGCAGCCGAACCGGTCATAAGGCCTGCGGCAGCTGCTGCCGAAAACAAGACGAAACCAAACTCACCGCCTTGTGGCAGGAAAAACGCGACACGGATCGCATCATTGTGATTGTTGCGGAATATCCGGGCGAGCAGGTAAACTACCAAAGCTTTGATTGCCATGAAAACCGGTACAGCCAAAAGAATTGCCTGCCAATTTTGCAAAATGACATCAAGGTCGAGAGACAGGCCGACAGCCATGAAGAAAAGGCCGAGGAACACGCCGCGAAAGGGTTCGATATCGGCTTCAAGCTCATGGCGATAGGAAGATTCAGCCAAGAGTACACCGGCAATGAATGCACCCATAGCCATTGATAGACCGGCAAATTGCATCAGCGTCGCCGCCCCCAGAACCACGAACAAGGCTGCTGCGATCATGACTTCGCGTGCGCCGGTATTGGCAATAAACCGGAAAAGTGGATTAAGCAGATAGCGACCAACGGCAATGATCGCTCCAACGCAGATAACGGCGATGAGAAATTTGCCCAGCGGATCTGCCTCATGCGTTGCTGAGCCCGGTGCAAGGACAGGCACCATGGCCAAAAGCGGGACGATTGCCAGGTCCTGAAACAGCAAAATTGCAAAAGATGTCTGTCCGTGAGGCATGGTCGTTTCGCCGCGCTCTTCCAGAATCTGCATGGCAAAGGCTGTCGATGAGAGGGCAAGGCCAAATCCCGTGATCAAGGCGGCCTGCCAATTCATAAGGGCAAGCGCAACGATCAAGCCGGTCAAAAGAGCGCCGGTAACGATTACCTGCGCTGCGCCGAGACCAAAAATTGCATGTCGCAATGTCCAAAGACGAGATGGCTTGAGTTCAAGGCCGATGACGAAAAGCAGGAAAACCACGCCGAGTTCCGAAAAGTGAAGGACCTGTTCGCCATCCGTGATCAGATTGGCAAGGGGGCCTATCAGCAGCCCGGCGGCAAGGTAGCCAAGCACGGTCCCCAGACCGAGACGCTTGAAAAGCGGGGCCGCAATAATCGCCCCTGCAAGAAGTGCAAGTGCCTGATAGTAGAGGTTGCCGCTCTGTGAAAGCATGTGCTCGTGATCCGGACCTTAAAAAATGTTGCGCGCGTTTGCCTTGATAGACCCTGATTTGCACCATATAGGGTGGAGTACATCGTCTGGCTTTGTCAGATAAGTCCTCGCATCCTCTCATGCAATCAACCTTAGAGATGAATATGGTCGAGCCGGTAAATTCCCGCGAATTTGTAGACAGTGCCACAGCGTTGGTAGAGGCCGCAAGGCGTGCTGGTGCTGATGCGGCAGATGCCGTTGTGGTGCGCTCCCGCTCGACTGGCGTTAACGTGCGGTTGGGCAAAGTGGAGTCGACCGAATCTTCGGAAAGTGACGAATTTTCGTTGCGGGTCTTTGTCGGCCGCAAGATCGCGAGCATTTCCGCAAATACGGGCTCTGATCCCAAGATTCTGGCTGAACGAGCTGTCGCAATGGCCAAGGTTTCGCCGGATGATGCCTACGAAGGATTAGCGGCAACAGAACAGCTCGTGCGCAATATTCGTGATCTTGAGCTCTACGATCCAACCAATGTCGATGCCGCACAATTGACTGAAGCTGCGCTTGCCGCAGAGGAAGCAGCGCTCAGCGTCGAAGGCGTTACCAATTCTGGCGGTGGCGCGGCATCTGCCGGCATGGGCGGGTTGGTTCTGGTCACTTCGGGAGGGTTTGCCGGGTATTATAATGGCTCACGTTTTTCACGTTCGGTGAGTGCTATCGCAGGCACTGGAACCGCGATGGAACGCGACTATGATTTCTCGTCGCGTATTTATTATGGTGAGCTGGAAGATGCTGCCGCTATCGGACGTTCCGCTGGCGCGCGCGCTGTCAAGCGGCTGAATGCACGTCAGGCGCAGACGGGGCGGGTCAATGTCGTCTACGATCCGCGCGTGGCGCGTGGCATTGCCTCGCATTTGGCGAGCGCCATCAACGGAGCATCGGTTGCCCGCAAAACCAGCTTTCTAAAAGATCGCATGGGAGAGAAAATTCTCAGCGACGCTATTTATGTCTCTGATGATCCATTGCGGGTGCGGGGCTCTGGATCTCGCCCTTTCGACGGCGAAGGCCTTGAGGGCGTTCCATTGAACATGGTTGAAAATGGGGTGCTGAAGCACTGGTTGCTCTCCACGTCTACAGCCAAGGAATTGGGTTTGACCACGAACGGGCGCGGCACACGCTCGGGCTCGACTGTCGTGCCGTCATCTACCAATTTTGCTATCGAGCCTGGCGAAAAAACGCCGGACGAATTATTCCGCGCCGTTGGCACAGGGTTTTATGTCACGGAACTGTTTGGGCAGGGTGTTGACATGATAACTGGCCAATATAGCCGTGGCGCTAGCGGATACTGGATTGAAAACGGTGAGCTGTCTTACCCGGTAAGCGAGGTAACACTGGCATCGAATTTGAAAGAAATGTTCCTTAATTTAACGGTAGCCAATGATATTGATCGCAATTTCAGTGTTGCCAGCCCAACGCTCCTTATAGAAGGCATGACTCTTGCCGGAAAATGACCAAAACAGAGCAGATCTTGACCTGATTCGAGAGGCAGCAATAGGCGCTGGCCGCGTAGCCCTGTCCTTTTATGGGCAATCGCCCCAGATATGGCTCAAGACCGGTAATTCCCCTGTTACCGAAGCGGATCTTGCCGCGGATAAATATCTCAAGGATGTGCTGCTGACCGCACGGCCTGATTATGGCTGGATATCTGAAGAGACGCTTGATGAGCGTATAGATTCACCCAGGCAACGCATTTTCGTTGTCGATCCAATAGATGGAACCCGTGCTTTCATCGAAGGTGTTGATGTTTGGTGCGTCAGTGTCGCCGTCATTGAGAATGGTCGTCCGGTGGCGGGCGTTCTTGAGTGTCCGGCTCGTCATGAGACGATAAGTGCCTTGCCGGGTGAGGGCGCTGATCAGAACGGCAGTCCCATCCATGCCCAGGCGGAAAGCCGGCCATTCAAAGTTGCTGCGCCGGGAGGATTTCTCAATAAGCTGCCGGAATCATTTCTTGGCTCTATTGAACGCGCCCCTCATATAGCGTCGCTTGCCTATAGGCTGGCGATGGTAGCGCGGGGCGACCTTGCTGGGACCTTCGTAAGACCGAACTCCCATGATTGGGATCTGGCGGCTGCCGATCTCATTTTGTCTGAAGCGGGCGGCAATGTCTTGACAGCAAAAGGCAAAGCACTCACCTACGGTCTGCGCAATACTCAAAGAGGCGATTATCGGCACGGCGCTTTGGTTGCGGCAAGTGGTCTACTAATGGATAACATGCTGAACATTGTAGCGGACACTGCCTTCGGTTAAACAGACTGACATCTTCCAATCTGGCAAATCATCTGGATAATAATTATGAGCGAAGAAACCTCGGATACAAAACAACTGCTGCATCTGGTTTTCGGCGGGGAGCTTAAGAAGTTAGGCGGCGTCGAGTTCCGCGATCTCGACAATCTCGATATTGTCGGAATTTATCCGAACTTCGAAACCGCACAGCGCGCCTGGAAATCCAAGGCACAGCAAACAGTCGATAATGCGCATATGCGTTATTTCATCGTCCATATGCACAAGCTGCTTGATCCGGTAACGGGCAAATCAGGTTGATCGTGTGACACGACAAAACGATGAAATGCCGACCAGCGAAATTATGTTAGCTTCCAAATCTTCGCCTAAGAAGAAAAACGGGTTGCTGAAGCGGTTCTGGCGTTCTGTCCGTGGTCCTTTGGCAAATTCGCCGGTTGTGCGGACGATGATAGTTTGGCTTATTACCCAGTTTTTCCGGCTGGTGAATGCTACAAATCCTCGGCTCGCCGGTTCGTCTGATGTCGAAGATATGAAGCGTGGCGGCGAACCTTTTATTGCGGTTGCATGGCACGGCCAGCATTTGATGGCGCCGTTTCTCATGCCCCGCAATGTCCGGTTTGTTGCAATGTTTTCGCGCAGCAAGGATGCCGAATTGAACGCGCGCGTCGCTGAAAGTTTCGGTGTTGAGATCATTCGCGGTTCAGGCGGTAGGGACCGCGCAAAGGGGGCTGAAAAAGGCGGTGCACGTGCATTGCTTGCCCTAAAAAAGGCATTGAAGGATGGCAAGACTGCTGCAATGATTGCTGATATCCCCCATGGTACGCCTCGCCAATCAGGCATAGGCGTTATTCTGCTTGCAAAATTATCGGGCCGTCCAATTCTCCCAATTTGCTACCTGACCTCGCGACGGAAAGTTCTTGAAAAGAGTTGGGATAAGACAACTGTTCCATTGCCTTTCGGTAAGTCAGGACTGATTGTCGGAGATCCGATTTTCGTTCCCCAGGATGCTGATGATGCCATGCTTGAAGCTAAGCGCGTTGAACTGACGGACAGCCTGAATGCGAATACGCTTCGTGTTCATACACTGGTGGATGGCGCGATATGAGTGAGAAGTGGGCCAGATTGGCACTCAGCACCTACCGGTGGGCGGGTGCTATAATTTTCCCCGTAGTGGGAGCCTATGTTGCTTTCCGTGCGAGCAAGGGCAAGGAAGAGCGCGGTCGTCAAGGCGAGCGCTATGGTGTTGCCAGCGTGGCTCGACCCTCTGGACCATTGGTCTGGGTTCATGCCGCCAGCGTTGGCGAAACATCGGCTGTCACGCCATTGGTCGAAGCAATCGTCGAAATGGGCATCCATGTCGTCTTGACCACCGGCACGGTGACTTCGGCGAAAATGGTTCAGGATCGTCTTGGGGATCGTGTCATTCACCAGTATGTGCCACTTGATCTCAAGCCTGCGGTTGATCGTTTCCTGACCCACTGGCAGCCTGATCTTGCGGTAATATGCGAGTCTGAAATATGGCCGATGACGATCCTCGAGCTTGGAACAAGGCGTGTGCCGCAGGTTCTCGTTAACGGACGCCTGTCGGACCGTTCCTTCGCGGCGTGGAACAAGCGTGCATCGATCGCAGAGGCGCTGTTTGAAAATCTCGCTCACGTTGTCGCGCAGTCAGATGTTGATGGTGAGCGGTTCCGTACGCTTGGCGCACGGCCGGTGACAGTATCAGGCAATTTGAAGGTTGATACGGCCGTTCCGCCGGTGGACAATTCGCAATTGGCCGCACTTCAAAAGATGATCGGCCCGCGCAAGACATGGGCTGCCATCTCTACGCATCAGGGCGAAGAGGAAATCGTCGCTCAGGTGCATCAGATGCTCAAGGCCCGGCATCGCGACTTACTGACGATCCTGGTGCCCCGGCATCCGGATCGCGCTGCTGAGGTAGCAGCTCTGATAGAAACGATGGGAATGAAGGTTGCATTGCGCAGCCGCAATGATCCGATCGATGCGGACACCGATATATTCATAGGCGATACAATCGGCGATATGGGTCTTTATCTGCGGATGGCAGAGATTGCCTTCGTTGGCCGCTCTCTGACTGCGCAAGGTGGCCAAAATCCTCTTGAACCGGCTATGCTGAAATCGGCCATTCTCTCGGGTCGCAATGTGCAGAATTTCCGTGACTCCTATCAACGCTTGATCAAAAATGGCGCTGCCAAACTTGTACGCGACAAGGATATGCTGGCAGGGGCGGTAAACTACCTGTTCAACAATCCGGCAGAACGGCAGATTATGATTGATGCGGGGCTGAAGACAGTCGAGGACATGCGCGGATCACTGTCGCGAACCATGACAGCCCTTGAGCCCTATTTGCAGCCTTTGGTGCTGCAGGCTCGACTCTCCAATCGCGAAAGCGCTTGGAAATGACGTCAGAAGCGCCTCCATTCTGGTGGGAAAAGCCGGATTGGCGTGCGCGAGCCTTGAGTCCTCTTGCCAACATATACGGCGCAGTTGCTGGTCGCCGTCTTCGGCGCGCCAAGCCGCCATCCGTCTCTGTTCCGGTGCTATGCGTCGGTAATTTTACTGTTGGCGGTGCGGGCAAGACACCAACATCGATTGCTCTGGCCAAAGTAGCGACCTCAATGGGCCTGAAGCCAGGAATTGTATCGCGTGGCTATGGCGGTGCATTTTCCGGCTTGCACAAAGTCGACCCGGATAAAGACAGCGCGCGCCATGTTGGCGATGAGCCGATTCTGCTGGCGCGTCATGCACCCGTTGTCGTGTGCGCCGACCGCGTGGCTGGCGCGAAAGCGCTTATCGCGTCGGGTTGTGATTTCATCATCATGGATGATGGTTTTCAGAGTGCCCGCCTGCATTTTGACTATGCGCTTATGGTGGTCGATGCGGGCCGGGGAATTGGCAACGGGAAAGTCCTGCCTGCCGGGCCGCTACGAGCACCGCTCACGGACCAATTGGTCCGAACAGATGCCTTGCTCAGAATAGGCACTGCCAGCGGTGCGGACCAGCTTGTTCGCAGCGCTGCGAGGGCGGCAAAACCGATTTATGAGTCTGTGCTTCAACCACAAAACATTGCGCAGATAAAGCAGGGGCGCTTATTGGCTTTTGCTGGCATCGGCGATCCGTCCAAGTTTTTCAGGACCTTGCACGAAGCCGGACTAAATGTGGCACAGACCAAATCCTTTCCAGATCACCATCCCTATACGGATGAGGACGCTGCTGATTTGATGAAGGACGCAGCCAAAGAGCAACTTACCTTGATCACGACCGCAAAGGATCATGTCAGATTGTTTGACGGAAGTGCTGTGACCAAGGAATTGGCGACGCAAACGCTCGTTCTGGATGTGGAACTTGTTTTCAGCCATCTGCAAACCGCGCATAATATTATTCGCGATACAAGGGAAGGCGCCAAGGCGCGCATCCTTAAAACTCTATAGATAGTTGCGCGTTCTGACCCTTGGCGGTGCTTCTCTTACGGGTATGTCGAGATTACGTCCGGTCGTTTGACTATATTGTCGATCATTGGTGAACGTTACCCTGCCATATTGGCGCATTTCAACGGCAAGCGATACGCGGGGAGCGGCATGACTCGCGGGAATCTCGATCTCATAAGCAATCGGGAAATAGCCATTGCGATTCAGGGTAAAGCTTGTCGCACCGATCTTTGGCATAGACCCTGTTACGCCACCTGTCGCATCATAAGCCGTTATGAAAACAACGGTGCTTGCACCAAGCCGGGCATAAGGCGGTCCCTGCAAATAACCGCGAATAGTCTTGGTTGGTCCGCTATAGGTCGGCGGCTCCTTGCTGGTGGCGCAACCGCTAATGGCAAGGCCAATGCCGATGAGCGAAAGCAGGAGGGTTCGACGATTATACACGTTCAAGCCTTGTTCCGTTGACGCAGGTCAGGATTTTCCTGCAACTCCCGATTGAAAGAAGTATGTGCGTCCACATAGGGCTCCTGCCGCGCGACGCTCCAGTACCTCAATTCATCAATAGCAATCTTTTCCCCAGTGACGGCGCACAAGACATAGGCCCCCGGAGACAGGACTTGAAAGTCACCGTCTAGATAGCGAATTTTGGCTTCGCGAGAGCCGGGGCCTTCAAATCGGTTCATTGCATTTGTTCCAGTTCGTTCATTTACCGCTATTTACGGCTTTGCGACTTTCGCGGTCAAGGTCTGCCTGAATGGTTCCATAGAATGGAAAACGCTTTAGCGCCGGCCAAACAGCCGTTCAATATCCGTCAGCTTCAGTTCAATATAGGTCGGGCGTCCGTGGTTGCACGTACCTGAACCCGGCGTTGCCTCCATTTGACGAAGTAACGCATTCATCTCGTCGGGCTTAAGCCGCCGTCCAGCCCTGACTGAACCGTGACACGCCATGGTAGCAGCCACGTGGTCGAGTATGGCTTTCAAGCCATCCGACGTGTCGTGTTCTGCAATCTCATCTGCAAGGTCTCGCACCAGCTTTTGCGTATCGATCTCGCCCAGCATGGAGGGGGTTTCGCGAACGGCGACAGCACCTGGGCCGAAAGCTTCCAGACCAAGCCCGAAGCGTTGCAGCGTTTCAGCATGGGCAACAAGCCGCCCCACATCTTCCTCGGGAAGATCGACAATCTCCGGGATAAGCAGCATCTGCGCCGTCAAAGGACGTGAGTGCAGAGCGCTTTTTAAAGCCTCATAGACAAGACGTTCATGCGCTGCATGCTGGTCAACAATAACGAGGCTGTCGTCAGTTTGTGAGACGATATAATTTGCGTGAACCTGTGCCCGGGCAGCGCCGAGCGGCATGGCAAGCAATTCTGGCGGAGCACTGATCGTGCTGGCGCGGGCATCAGCGCTTAGAGCGGCAGCGCCATCATAGAGGAATTCCTGCACGGTTTCAGCAAACCGGTTGCCGTGACTCGAGGCGCTGGCGACACTCTCAAAAGGACGGAACGGCGATTGCTGCACCGAATAGTTCAGATTACCGGGAGAGACAGTTTCCTTGCCCCATATTGGCGCTGTTGAGCGAGGTTCGAATCCGCCGCCAGGTCGAAAAGAGTGCAGCATGGCTTCAGCACCCGTGGTCGCCGCCCGAATACCGGATTGCCCGAGCGCTTCCCGTATTGCTCCAACTATCAAGCCGCGAACAAGACCAGGATCGCGAAATCGCACATCGGCTTTTGCTGGGTGGACATTCACATCGACGAGTTCCGGATCGAGATTGAGGAAAAGAACGACAACGGGGTGACGGTCGCGCGACATTACATCTGCATAAGCTCCGCGAATTGCGCCCCATATCTGCTTGTCGCGAACCGGGCGACCATTCACATAGGCGAATTGATGAAGGCTATTTGCACGATTAAAAGCAGGAATACCGGCAAAACCGCTTAGCCGAACGCCATCGCGCATTGCATCAATGCCTATGGCATTTTCTGGAAACTCTTTGCCCAACACTTGCGAGATTCGCTCCAGCATCCCCTCTGAGCCAACCCCCGTTGCGGCCATTTCAAATGGTGTCCGGTCGCTCCCGGTCATGGAAAAGCGAATATGCGGAAAGGCGATGGCAACACGTTTGACCACATCGCTGATCGCAGAGGCTTCAGCGCGGTCCGTTTTCATGAATTTGAGGCGTGCGGGTGTGGAAAAGAAAAGATCCCGCACCTCCGCGATTGTTCCGCCATTCATGCCCGTCGGGCGCGGGCCGTCCATGCGCCCGCCATTAACGGAGATCTCAAATCCAGAATCGGCATCGGCCACACGCGACTTTAGTGACAATCGCGAAATTGAACCAATGGAAGGAAGTGCTTCGCCGCGAAAACCAAGCGCTCTGATATCGTGCACATTATCGGTCAGTTTCGACGTGCAATGGCGGGAAACCGCCAATGAAAGTTCATCGGCGGGAATGCCAGAACCATTGTCAATTATGCGGATAAGGTTCTTTCCACCGCCCGCAGTGACAATATCAATGCGTGTTGCGCCGGCATCGATTGCATTCTCAACGAGTTCTTTCACCACGCTGGCTGGCCGCTCGATAACTTCGCCCGCCGCGATCTGATTGATGATTGTTTCGGTGAGATGTTTAATGGCCATCACACAGATATAGTGGATTCGGCTGCGTATCGAAATGCGCAAATCATGCGCGTCGCTCATCATCCAAGCAAATTTTAGCAATGCCGCGATCTGGCCACCGGTGCGGATTTGATGCTAGGTCTTGTCGCCTATTTGAGGAGAATACCTATGGCAAACTCCAAGCCATCCTTTGTCTGGACGGATCCTTTTTTGTTGGAAGACCAACTGACAGAAGACGAAAGGATGATTCGCGACAGCGCGCGTAGCTTTGCCCAAAGCGAACTTCAGCCGCGAATCGAGGAAGCCTATATCCAGGAAAAGACTGATCCTGAATTATTCCGCCTTATGGGACAATCAGGATTGCTCGGGGTCACTTTGCCGGAGGAATATGGCACGGCAGGTGCGTCATATGTTGCCTACGGACTTGTTGCCCGCGAGGTGGAGCGTGTGGACAGTGGTTATCGTTCGATGATGAGCGTGCAGTCCTCCTTGGTCATGTATCCTATTTATGCCTATGGTTCGGAAGAACAGCGCAAGAAATATCTGCCGAGATTGGCGTCCGGTGAATGGATTGGTTGCTTTGGATTGACAGAGCCGGATGCAGGCTCCGACCCGGCGGGTATGAAGACCCGTGCGACCAAAGTTGCGGATGGCTATAGTATTTCCGGCTCGAAGATGTGGATTTCAAATTCCCCTATTGCCGACGTTTTTGTAGTTTGGGCCAAGTCCGACGCGCATGACGGCCAGATCAAGGGATTCGTGCTGGAGAAAGGCATGAAGGGGCTTTCCGCACCAAAGATTGACGGCAAGCTTTCCCTTCGCGCTTCGATCACCGGCGAGATTGTCATGGATGGCGTTATTGTTGGAGAAGAACAGTTGCTGCCGAATGTGGCTGGTCTGAAAGGTCCATTCGGATGCCTTAATCGCGCACGCTATGGTATTTCCTGGGGTGTCATGGGCGCCGCTGAAGATTGTTGGCAGCGCACGGTACAATATGGCCTCGACCGCAAGCAGTTCGGTCGTCCACTGGCTGCAACACAGCTTTTCCAGAAGAAGTTTGCCGATATGCAAACCGAAATTGCGCTTGGTTTGCAGGCTTCATTGCGCGTTGGCCGTCTCATGGACGAGGACCGCATGGCGCCGGAAATGATCAGCCTGGTTAAACGCAATAATTGCGGCAAGGCTTTGGACATCGCGCGCATGGCTCGCGATATGCATGGCGGCAATGGAATCCAGATCGGCTATCATGTCATGCGGCACTCGCAAAATCTCGAAACGGTGAATACCTATGAAGGTACGCACGATGTGCATGCTCTCATTCTGGGTCGTGCACAGACTGGCATTCAGGCGTTTTTCTAGTCAGTGAGCAATTACAGCGAAGACGGCTGAAAGTTGAGTATAATTGTTCGAAGGTTTTCATAAGAACCGGGATTATCTTTTACCGTTTTGAAGGGTGCGCAGCGCTTGATGGCACGCACGGCGCTTAAAGCAAGCTGTTTGCCCATGGTGCCCTTTCCGGTCTTCAAAACTTTGGGGTCTTTGAGTAGCGTCCCGTCTTTCCCGACGCTCACAGCTACCTTTATTTCTGGCAGAGTATCGCCCCGCTTGAAGATGGGCTGAACCCAGCACGCCTGAATCTCTTGCTTCAACCGATCTTCGACAGTGCCGCTCGCCAGCGGCATTGGAGCGCTGTTTTCCAGCATATTATCTATATCGTCGGCAGAAAATGGTTTCTCCTGTGCGCTGCCAGCAACAACGGGCAGCGTCATAAAGAAGACCATAGTCAGCGTGCCGAACAGGCGCACCAACTCTAACCCTTCTGCTGTTGCACAATCCCGTAAATGTTGGTTGAGCGGGCGCCTGAGCGACAATAGGCGAGAACCGGGCCTTCAGCTTGTTCAAGCGCGGAAGCCATGGCATCGACATCATCTTGCGTTAGCTGTCCGGCTATAATCGGCACGTAATAAACGGGAATACCGGCCTTTTCTGCGACTTTGGCGATCTCTGCAAAATCTGGCTGGTCTGGTGACTCGCCATCCGGCCGATTGCAGATGAGCGCGCCGTAGCCAGCGGCAACGATATCGCGAACGTCGTCTGGTGAAATCTGACCCGTCACGGCGTAGCGATCGTCAATCTGACGAATATCCATTTTCATGTCCTTGGAAATCGTGGATGTTGAGCGCAACATACATCAAACAAAACTCTTTGCCAGACCAAAGCGGCCCAGCATTAGAAGGCTTGCTCATTTGCTCTAGAGTCTTTGTGGAGGAGAGTCTGGATGATCGACAAGTTGGAATTTTTTATCGCATTGGCTCGCCATAAGCATTTTGGCCGCGCTGCGGAAGAATGCGGTGTGACACAGCCGACGCTTTCAGCAGCAATTCGTCAGCTTGAAAATACGCTGGGCGCTGTTCTTGTTCAGCGCGGCTCGCGGTTCAATGGTTTGACATCCGAGGGTCAGCGCGTGCTCGAATGGGCGCGGCGAATTGTTGGCGACACGAAAACAATGCGTGAAGAAATCCGCGCAGCGCATTTTGGACTGGCCGGACACCTGAAGATTGCCGCCATTCCAACCGCATTGGCCATGGTGTCCAAGCTCACCACGCCCTTCAGAGAGAAGCACCCCGATGTCACCTTTTCCATTACGTCGCGAACATCATTGGAAGTCTTGACGCTGCTCAGTAATTTCGAGATCGATGCCGGTATTAGTTATCTTGATAATGAACCTCTTGGGCGTGTGACCTCGGTCCCGCTTTATTCCGAGCGCTATCAATTGATTACTGCAGCGGGCAATACCTATTCGGACAGGACGTCCGTCACATGGGCCGAGGTGGGTCAACTGCCGCTATGTTTGCTTACGAAAGATATGCAGAACCGCCGGCTTATCAACAAGCACTTGCAGGATGCTGGCGTGGAGGTTCACCCGACACTCGAATCCAATTCGATGATTGTTCTTTTCTCCCATATCCGCACCGGAAAATGGGTAAGCATCATGCCGCTTAACCTCTCTGAGACCTTGGGTTTTGCCGAGCCAATCCGGTCCATTCCGATTATTGAGCCTGATGCGCGTCATTTGGTGGGGTTGGTCACGGCAGATCGGGAGCCTCACACGCCGCTTGTATCAGCCCTCCTTCATGAGGCACGCGCTTTGGCACTCACAATGGAAGTTTTTTGATAGAAATATTCTATCGTTCAACGAGACAATGATATTGATTATATATCAGTTTTTTGATCTGTTCTAAGTCACGAGGAGAAATTAGGGAGGGCGCTGCACAAAATGCAGAGCGCAAGTACCGATATCGCAGCTAGAGCGATAGGCATTATCGATCAATTCAAGGGCAAAGAAGGGCCGCTATTGCCCATCTTGCACGAGTTGCAGGGTGAGTTTGGTTATGTGCCACAGGAAACGCTTCCTTTGATCGCACATGCCCTCAATATTTCCCGTGCCGAAGTTCACGGCGTATTTTCATTTTATCATGATTATCGCGATCATCCAGCTGGCCGACATGTCCTGAAGCTTTGCCGGGCTGAAGCCTGTCAATCAATGGGCAGCGATGCATTGGCGGATCGCGCGCGCCAATTGCTTGGCATTGACTGGCATGGCACCACGACAGATGGCGCGGTAACGCTCGAACCGGTTTACTGCCTTGGCCTGTGCGCCTGTGCGCCTGCCGCGATGCTGGATGGCGAAGTTATTGGTCGCCTGGACGCTGAGCGCCTCGATGAAATTGCTGCGGAGGTGCGACTATGAGCATCACCTTCTATGTCCCGCGTGATTCCGGTGCCTTGGCACTCGGCGCTGAAAAAGTCGCAAAGACGCTCGAAAACGAAATCACCGCACGCAAGCTGGATGCAAAAATCATACGCAATGGATCGCGTGGCATGTACTGGCTTGAGCCGATGGTCGAGGTCGAAACGCCCGGCGGCCGTGTAGCCTATGGGCCGGTCAAGGCCTCTGACGTTGCAGCCTTGCTCGATGGCGGGTTGGCCGAGGGCAGGGTGCATCCGCTTTGGCTTGGTCTTACAGAGCATCTCCCGTTCTTGTCCAAACAGACACGCCTGACATTTGCGCGTTGTGGCATCACTGATCCAGTCTCGCTTGATGATTATCGCGCCCATGATGGCTTGAAGGGGCTGCAGAACACTCTGACCTTGTCGCGGGCCGAGATCGTGGCTCAGGTAACCGAATCCGGATTGCGGGGACGCGGAGGTGCTGGCTTTCCGACCGGCATCAAATGGAAAACGGTGCTCGATACTTTGGCACCGCAAAAATATATTGTCTGCAATGCGGATGAGGGCGATAGCGGCACTTTTGCTGATCGTATGATCATGGAAGGCGATCCCTTTGTTCTCATCGAGGGCATGGCGATTGCCGGCATCGCTGTTGAGGCGACCAAGGGCTACATCTACATTCGTTCTGAGTATCCGCATGCCATTGCAGTAATGAATGAAGCCATCGAAGTTGCGCGGAAGGCTGGAGTACTGGGAGCCTCTGTGCTCGGTTCGTCATATGTTTTCGATATCGAGGTTCGCGTCGGCGCCGGGGCCTATGTCTGCGGCGAAGAAACGGCTTTGCTTGAAAGTCTTGAAGGGCGTCGCGGTATCGTACGCGCCAAGCCACCGCTTCCCGCGCATAAGGGCCTGTTTGGCAAACCTACCGTCATCAATAATGTGATTTCCTTGGCCTCGGTGCCTGTCATCATGGACAGGGGGGCGGCGTTCTACAAAGATTTCGGCATGGGCCGCTCACGTGGCACCATTCCGCTGCAAATAGCTGGCAACGTCAAATATGCCGGGCTGTTTGAGGCTGCCTTTGGTCTTACTCTTGGTGAGATCGTGGATGATATTGGCGGCGGCACTGCCACGGGCCGTCCGGTAAAAGCGGTGCAGGTCGGCGGTCCACTGGGTGCTTATTTCCCACGTTCGCTTTTCGACACGCCGTTTGACTACGAAGCCTTTGCAGCCAAGGACGGTCTTATCGGTCACGCCGGATTGGTCGTCTTTGACGACAGTGTCGATATGCTGAAACAGGCACGCTTTGCCATGGAATTCTGCGCTGTGGAATCCTGCGGCAAGTGTACGCCATGCCGTATCGGTTCTACCCGCGGCGTTGAGGTTGTGGATCGCCTTTCAGCCAATATCGAGCCGGAAAAGCAAATCGCGGTTCTCACTGATCTTTGCAATACGATGAAATTCGGATCGCTCTGTGCCTTGGGCGGTTTCACGCCTTATCCCGTTATGAGCGCTCTTAATCATTTTCCTGAAGATTTTCGCCCGGCACCAATTGCCGTTGCGGCGGAATAGGAGTTCACCATGTCACTGGTTCACGAGATCGACTACGGCACGCCAGCTTCCCTTTCGGAGAAGATGGTCACGCTCACCATCGACGGCAATGAGGTGACGGTTCCCGAAGGAACTTCCCTGATGCGTGCCGCGATGGAAGCAGGCATTCAGGTGCCGAAACTCTGCGCCACCGATATGGTTGATGCATTTGGTTCCTGTCGTCTTTGCCTTATTGAAATCGAAGGCCGCAACGGTACTCCGGCTTCCTGCACCACGCCTGCAATGGAAGGTCTGGTGGTCCATACGCAGACCAAGCGCCTGAAGGATATCCGCAAAGGCGTGATGGAGCTTTATATCTCCGATCATCCGCTCGATTGCCTGACTTGCGCTGCCAATGGCGATTGTGAGTTGCAAGATATGGCAGGTGCGGTGGGCTTGCGCGATGTTCGCTATGGTTACGAAGGCGACAACCATGTTTTCACCAAGGCAGAGGGCGTCGCCAATGATCGCTGGATGCCTAAGGATGAAAGCAACCCTTATTTCACCTATGATCCGGCGAAATGCATCGTTTGTTCGCGCTGTGTCCGTGCCTGTGAAGAAGTGCAGGGCACATTTGCACTGACGATTGAGGGCCGTGGTTTTTCCAGTCGCGTTTCTCCGGGCATGCACGAAAACTTTCTGGATAGTGAATGTGTTTCCTGCGGTGCCTGCGTGCAGGCATGCCCTACCGCGACACTGACGGAAAAATCGGTCATCCAGATAGGACAACCCGAGCACTCCAAAGTCACGACCTGCGCCTATTGTGGCGTTGGCTGCTCGTTCAAGGCAGAAATGCGTGGTGAGGAACTTGTTCGCATGGTTCCCTACAAGGATGGCAAAGCCAATCGTGGTCACTCCTGCGTCAAAGGCCGCTTTGCCTATGGTTATTCCACACACAAGGATCGCATTCTCAACCCAATGATCCGCGAGAAAATTACAGATCCTTGGCGCGAAGTGAGCTGGGACGAGGCATATAAGTACGTCGCTAATGAATTCCGCCGTCTGCAATATCAATATGGGCGCAATTCCGTTGGCGGCATCACTTCGTCCCGCTGCACCAATGAAGAAACATACCTCGTACAAAAGTTGGTCCGCGCCGGTTTCGGCAACAATAATGTCGATACCTGCGCCCGTGTCTGCCATTCGCCAACCGGCTATGGTCTCAAGACAACCTTCGGTACATCTGCCGGTACGCAGGATTTCGACAGCGTTGAGCATACGGATGTCGTTATGGTCATTGGTGCAAATCCGACCGATGGTCATCCTGTCTTCGCCTCGCGTCTGAAGAAGCGTTTGCGCAAGGGCGCAAAACTCATCGTCGTCGATCCACGCCGGATTGATCTGGTGCGCTCTCCCCACGTCTCTGCAGCCCAACATCTGCAACTGCGCCCGGGCACGAATGTCGCTGTGGTCACATCGCTGGCTCATGTGGTTGTTACAGAGGGTCTTTTCGACGAAAAGTTCATTCGCGAGCGTTGCGATTGGGAAGAGTTCCAGGATTGGGCCGCTTTCGTCTCTAGCCCGGAACATAGCCCGGAAGCCATTGAAGAACTGACAGGTGTGAACCCGCAAACCCTGCGCGAAGCAGCACGCCTGTTCGCCACTGGTGGCAATGGAGCCATCTATTACGGCCTTGGCGTAACAGAACATAGCCAAGGTTCTACTACGGTCATGGCCATCGCCAATCTGGCAATGGCAACCGGTAATATCGGCCGCAAGGGCGTCGGTGTTAATCCTCTGCGCGGCCAGAATAATGTGCAGGGTTCCTGCGATATGGGTTCGTTCCCGCATGAACTTCCCGGCTATCGCCATGTTTCCGATGAATCGACACGAGATATTTTTGACAAGCTGTGGGGCGTCAAAATTCAGGACGAGCCGGGCTTGCGCATTCCAAACATGCTGGATGCCGCCGTCGACGGCACGTTCAAGGGCATTTACATTCAGGGTGAAGACATCCTGCAGTCAGATCCCGATACGAAACATGTTGCTGCCGGTCTGGAAGCAATGGAATGTGTAGTCGTCCATGACCTGTTTTTGAACGAAACCGCAAACTACGCCCATGTGTTTCTGCCGGGTTCTACATTCCTCGAAAAGGACGGCACTTTTACCAATGCCGAGCGCCGGATTAACCGGGTGCGTAAAGTGATGAGCCCGCTCAATGGCTATGCGGATTGGGAAGTTACACAAAATCTTGCCAAAGCGATGGGCCTCAATTGGAACTATACCCATCCGTCACAGGTCATGGATGAAATTGCCATGACCACACCCAGTTTTGCTGGTGTCAGTTATGAGCTGCTTGAAAAAGAAGGTTCGGTTCAGTGGCCGTGCAATGAAAAGGCCCCTCTTGGTACGCCAATCATGCACATTGATGGTTTTGCGCGCGGAAAGGGCAAGTTCATTCGTACCGAATATGTTGCCACTGATGAGCGGACGGGACCGCGTTTCCCGCTTTTGCTCACAACAGGCCGCATTCTGTCGCAATACAATGTCGGCGCACAAACACGCCGTACAGACAATGTCATGTGGCATGAACAGGACCGTTTGGAAATTCATGCGCATGATGCGGAAAATCGCGGCATCCGTGATGGCGATTGGGTGAAGATCAGCAGCCGGTCCGGCGAAACTACCTTGCGCGCGCTTATTACGGATCGTGTCTCGCCCGGCGTGGTCTACACGACCTTCCACCATCCCACGACGCAGGCAAATGTGATCACGACCGACTTCTCCGACTGGGCAACAAACTGTCCGGAGTATAAGGTTACTGCGGTTCAGGTCGGTGCGTCCAACGGACCAAGCGATTGGCAGGTTCAATATGATGAACAGGCCCGCCAAAGTCGCCGGATCAAAATACTCAACGCGGCAGAATAAACGTGGAACAGCGCCCCGCACGCCAACTCGTACCGCGGATCACTCGCCGCTTGAATGGCGCAGTCGCCAGCTATGCCACCGGCGACCGTGCCGTGCCGGAAGAAACACCTGTCGCCTTCAGCTATAATGGCACGACCCATGCGGTCATGATGGCAACCCCTTCTGACATGGAAGATTTTGCCGTTGGTTTCAGTCTTTCCGAAGGCATTATCTCGCGGCTTGAACAGATCGATGAAATCAACATTGAAGACCATGCTGAAGGCATTGATATCCAGATCAGGCTTGCAGGCGAGGCAGGGCAGGATTTGAGTGATCGCCGCCGCCGCATGGCGGGGCCCGTTGGTTGCGGTCTTTGCGGAATTGAATCAATCGAGCAGGCATTGAAACCGGTCTCCTCCGTCGACAAGGTGAAATTGGAACTGGCACCAGATGACATTGCGCAAGCAGTAAGACTGCTTTCAGAAATACAGCCTCTTCACAAGGAAACGGGAGCTGTTCATGCCGCTGGTTTCTATCAACCGGGAAAAGGCATTGTAGCGGCGCGTGAAGATGTCGGAAGACACAATGCGCTCGACAAATTGGCTGGCAATCTGTGCCGCTCGCGCATTGAAGGCAGCAGCGGTGCTATTGTGATAACCAGCCGGGTTTCCATTGAAATGGTCCAGAAGGCAGCGATCATTGGTGCTTCAGTATTGATTGCGGTTTCTGCCCCGACAGCGCTTGCTATTCGCACGGCCCATGCCGCCGGACTAACGCTCGTTGCCTTGGTTCGCGGCGATGAATTTGATGTGTTTACGCGCCCGGAACGTATCCCGGTCGCCGCAGCGCAAATCGGCTCCGACACAGATGAAAAGCCGCAGCGGCCGCATCTCAATCCCGATCCTGCTGCCTCGACCCTTATACAAAGTCCAACTGTTAGATTGGTGCAATATGGATAGTGAAAGCCATAAAACCACGGCGGAAAAACTGGTCTATATGGCCAATCAGATTGCAACCTTCTTTCACTCTCAACCGATGGATGAGGCAGCGGCGGGTGTTGCCGAGCATATCAACCACTTCTGGGAACCGCGCATGCGCCAGCAGCTTTTCGACATACTGGAACAGCCGGACAACGGTCTGGATCCCTTGGTCCTTGAAGCTGCAAAGCAGATACGCAAGCCGGGCACCGTTTCGGCCTGATCCAACTTAATCGCTTGTTTTCTAATGCAAACCTTGGGAGGGGCATTGTATGTCGGCAATTGACCAAACAGCAGAAGGTTCGGTAGGAACCGCTGGAATTCTCGACCGCGAGCGCATTGTCGCCAAGGCGGGTTTCAATCGATGGCTCGTCCCGCCAGCCGCTTTGGCAATTCATTTATGTATCGGCATGGCCTATGGATTCAGTGTTTTCTGGCTGCCATTGTCCCGCTCGATCGGGATTGAACAATCCGTCGCCTGTGCTGATCTCAACCTTGTAACGGCTCTCTTTACGACCAGTTGTGACTGGCGTGTCAGCGATCTCGGCTGGATATACACGCTGTTCTTTGTGCTCCTAGGCTGTTCCGCAGCAATTTGGGGCGGTTGGCTGGAGCGCGCAGGCCCTCGCAAGGCGGGTCTTGTTTCAGCCCTCTGCTGGTGCGGCGGCATGGTCATAGCAGCCATCGGCATCATGACACATCAATTGTGGCTGATGTGGCTTGGCGCAGGCGTTATCGGCGGTATCGGCCTTGGGCTTGGCTATATTTCTCCGGTGTCGACCTTGATCAAATGGTTTCCGGATCGACGCGGCATGGCAACAGGCATGGCGATCATGGGCTTTGGTGGCGGTGCGATGATCGGAGCGCCACTGGCCAATCTTCTGATGAATTACTTCAAGACACCGGAATCTGTTGGCGTTTGGCAGACTTTGCTTGTCATGGCCGCCGGTTATTTTGTTTTCATGATGTGCGGCGCATTTGGCTATCGTATTCCTCCTGCAAATTGGCGTCCGGAGGGCTGGACCCCGCCCGTTAACGGCAAGGCCATGATTACCACGCGTCACGTCCATTTGCGGGATGCGCACAAAACCAAGCAATTCTGGCTCATTTGGGCCGTACTATGCCTCAACGTATCGGCTGGCATCGGCGTGATCGGCATGGCTTCGCCAATGCTTCAGGAGATATTTGCAGGCAAGCTGATTGGCTTCCCCGATGTCAGTTTTACGCAACTGGACGCATCGCAAAAAACTGCGGTCGCAGCTATTGCGGCTGGTTTTACCGGTTTGCTTTCACTGTTCAACATTGGGGGGCGCTTCTTCTGGGCGTCACTTTCCGACCGTCTCGGCCGTAAGGCAACCTACTACACCTTCTTTGCGCTGGGCATAGCGCTGTATGCCTTGGCACCGACCGCAGCACATATGGGAAGCCAGGCGCTGTTTGTTGCTATTTTCTGCGTGATCTTGTCGATGTATGGCGGTGGCTTTGCTACTATACCGGCCTATCTCGCCGATATATTTGGAACGCAGTTTGTTGGAGCTATTCATGGCCGCTTGCTGACCGCTTGGGCGACTGCCGGTATCGTGGGACCCGTCGTGGTCAATTACATCCGTGAATTCCAGATCAGTGCGGGTGTCCCGCGTGATCAGGTCTATGATCGAACAATGTATATCCTGGCTGGCATGTTGGCGCTCGGCTTGGTAGCCAATCTGTTCGTGCGGCCATTGGCAGACAAATGGTTCATGTCGGATGCGGAAGTTGCTGCGCTACAGGCCAAGACAAAGGTCGTGGAAGCGGGCACAAGCGGATCGTTCGGCATAGGTCATGGCGGTCTCGACGCAAAGGCGGCAATTGCCTGGGCAGCTGTTGGGATCCCGATCCTGTGGGGTGTTTGGGTTACCATCAAACAGGCCATCATTCTCTTCCAGTGAGCAATTGCTCCAGCTCGAAGTAAAAAGGCCCTTCGGGGCCTTTTTACTGTAACAATGTCATAGATTTCAGCCGTAAGTTGCATGGTCTGTTGACAAGTCACGACGAAGTTTAAAGAGTGCCCAACATCAGGATCAGTAGTGGCGTTGGGAGGACGATATGTCTGTGCGCGCAAGGTTTGGGCTTCTTGCTCTTCTCCTCACATTTTTTACCTCCATCTTACCGGCGGGGGCCGCGGAAATTAACCGCGATATCGTCACTACGAAGGATAGCGATTATTTCGGGTTTGATCTGCGCACAGAGGAAGATGTTACGCTGGATCAATGCGAAACCGTCTGTCTTGCAGATCAGGCGTGTAAAGCCTTCACCTACAACCCCAAGGTAAAGTGGTGCTTCCTGAAATCAGACTTCAAGGAGCTCAAGAGCTTCCCGGGTGTCTTTGCCGGAAAGGTCGTGGAGACCTCAGTCGAACCGGATATTGGCGCCGCTCCTAAAGTGCAGTTTGTTTCGGAGCAGTTCATCACCGATGCACGTGAGATCAAAGCCAATCTGTCGGCAACCGATGCTCAAAAAGCGATGGGTTTTGACAAGCTTATCGAGCTTGCAAGAAACAGCGCAGTTCCTACCTCCCTCGAGAATTATATGGCTGCCTTGTCGCTCGCACCCGGCAATGAAGACATATGGCTGGAGCTTGCAAAAGCTGGAAATGTTGGAGGCGATCGCTACAGGGGTGGTCAGTCTGCGTTAGCTGCTTTTAATGCCTATCAATTGTCACGCACCACACAAAGCCGCGCAGAAGACCTTTCCGTCTTGGGAACGTCCCTGGAGATTGCGCAAAATTACCGGGCGGCAATCAATGCCTATAAGGCAAGCTTGGAACTGGTTGAAGCAAAGACAGTTCGGGCAGCACTCAATGATCTGCAGGCGCGTCAGGGCTTCCGCGTGGTCAATCACACAATTGATGCTGACAGTGCGACAGCACGTGCCTGCGTTCAGTTCTCAGAACCATTGGTAAAAATGGGGACGGATTACACGCCCTTCGTCACACTGAACGGCGTGCCGGCGAAAAGCGTTGAAGCCAAGGGTAGTGAGATCTGCGCCGAAGGTCTGACACATGGTGAACGCTACAAGCTCGCGCTGCGTGCCGGTCTTCCTTCATCGGTGGGTGAATCTTTGGAGCGGCAAGTCGACCTTGATATTTACGTCAAGGACCGCACAGCCATGGTTCGGTTTACGGGTGACAGTTTCGTTTTGCCCAGCACGGCCCGTCGCGGCATTCCTATTGTGTCTGTCAATACCAGCAGCGCCAAGCTGAAACTCTACCGCATCGGCGATCGCGGTATTGCGCCTTTGCTGACGAGTTCGCAATTCCTTACGCAATTGGAAGGTTACAGCGCTCAAAGACTGCAGGACGAGGCGGGTGAAGCCATTTGGGAAGGCACGATTGATATTCAGACCGATTTGAACAAGGACGTTGTCACCAGCTTCCCTGTCGATGAGGCCTTGCCGCAGCGCAAGCCCGGCGTTTATGTGCTAACTGCCGTATCACCTGAAGCAAAGCAGGATGACTGGGCAGCGCTGGCAACCCAATGGTTCGTCGTTTCAGATATTGGTTTGTCGACATATACAGGTACTGATGGTCTGAACGTATTTGTGCGCTCGCTTGCCAGTGCCCAGCCGCTTATCGGCGTTGAATTGCAACTGCTCGCCAAGAACAACGAAATCCTTGGTACAGCGACAACCGATACGGATGGTCGTGCAACGTTCAGTGCGGGGCTAATGCGCGGCACTGCAGCCATGGTTCCCGCCGTGATCACCGCCCGCAACGGTGATGCCGATTATGTCTTTCTGGACATGACCCGAGCCGGTTTCGACCTTTCGGATCGCGGTGTTACGGGCCGCGCGGCTCCTGGCGCTATCGATATTCTGGCTTGGACCGAGCGTGGCATCTACAGGGCAGGTGAAACGGTCCACGTTTCGGCTCTCGCGCGTGACAACGCTGCAAATGCTATCGAGAAACTGCCACTCACTTTCGTATTCAAGCGTCCAGATGGCGTAGAAGACCGCCGAATGGTTAGTGATGGAGAGAATTTGGGCGGCCACACGTTGGATCTGGCTTTGCAGGCCAATGCCATGCGCGGCACGTGGACGATGCAGATATTCACCGACCCAAAGGGGTCTTCAATTGCGGAAAAGCAATTCATGGTCGAGGATTTCGTGCCCGACCGTATCGAGTTCGATCTGACAAGCGACGCCAAATCATTGGAGATCGGCCAGCCCGCATCTGTCACTATTGACGGGCGCTATCTATACGGCGCTCCTGCTGCGGGTTTGTTTGCGGAAGGCGAGGTCATTCTCAAGCCCACGCGCGAAAGAGAGGATTTCAAAGGGTACTTCTTCGGGTTGGCCGACGAACAGGCAAGTGAACCAGTATCCGTGCCGATCGAAGCTGCCGAAGCATTGGACGAAAACGGCAAGGCGACGTTTGACGTGACCATTGCCGATGCTCCTTCGACAACACAATTATTGAATGCAAATGTGGTTGTACGATTGAAGGAAGCAGGCGGACGCGCTGTTGAGCGTTCATTGACGCTGCCAGTCAAATCCGAAAGCTCGATGATTGGGATCAAGCCGGAGTTTTCCGGCGATCTCAGCGAGAATTCCGTTGGCAAGTTTAACGTTATAGCGCTTGATGCAAATGGGCAGAAGCAGGCCATGCAAGGTCTGTCATGGAAGCTGCTGAGCGTCGAGCGGAACTATCAGTGGTATCGCGACGGCAGCTCGTGGAAGTACGAGCCTATTTTGTCGACCAAGCAGGTTGCCAATGGCACAGTTGATGTCACCACGGATGGCGGGGCGATTTCAGTTCCCGTGACATGGGGACGTTTCCGGTTGGAAGTGGAAACAGCCGCTGCGGATGGTCCCACATCAAGCGTCGAATTCGACGCTGGTTACTATGTTGAAGCCGCATCGACGGAAACACCTGACGGCCTCGAAATTGCGCTGGACAAGGAGCAATATGCGCCTGGTGATACCGCTAAGCTGAAAGTTTCCTCGCGTTTCGCTGGCGAATTGCTGGTGACAGTCGGCGCTGAAAGCCTGCTGGCAACGACCAGAGCCAGTATTGGTGCTGAAGGCGGCGAAGTTGATATTCCTGTCACCGCCGATTGGGGTGCAGGAGCCTATGTCACGGCCACGTTGTTCCGTCCGGGCGATGCACAGGAAACGCATATGCCCATGCGAGCCATCGGTATTAAATGGCTGAATGTGAATCCCGGCGATCGCAAGCTGGCAGTCAAGCTTGAAGCTCCGGAAAAGACCGAGCCACGCCAACCACTCAACATCGCATTGCAGGTTGCAGGCGCTGGCGCAAATGAGAACGCATTTGTTTCCGTGGCTGCAGTGGATGTCGGAATTCTTAATCTAACTCGTTACGAGGCTCCTGATCCTGATAACTGGTATTTTGGCCAGCGTCAGCTTGGGCTCGAAATCCGCGATCTCTATGGGCGTCTGATTGATAGTTCGCAGGGCGCAACAGGGAAACTGCGTACCGGCGGCGACGGCGCTCAAATGCCGATGCAGGGTAATCCTCCAACTGAAAAGCTCGTCGCATTCTTCTCCGGGCCCGTAAAGCTTGATGCGGAAGGTAAGGCGAACGTCACTTTTGATATCCCGCAGTTCAATGGCACGGCGCGGGTCATGGCTGTCGCCTGGTCCAAATCCGGCGTTGGGCATGCCACCTCTGACGTGATTATCCGTGACCCGGTGGTAGTGACAGCAAGCCTGCCAAAATTCCTGACGCCTGGCGACAAAGCATCCTTGCGGCTTGATATAGCCAATACCGACGCGCCTGCTGGTGAATATCAGGTGCAGGTCACCGGCAATCCTGCCGTCGAGGTAGAGCAGCCCGGCGCATCGCAGGCGATCAACCTGACCGCTGGCGGCAAATTCGACCTTACCTTGCCGCTTGTTGGCGTTCATCCCGGCGATGGCGTTGTCTCGGTGAAACTGTCGAATACCTCCGGCATGACGCTTGAACAAACGCTCAATCTTCCGGTTCGTCCAGCAACATTGCCGATGACTGTGCGCAAGCCAATCAAGCTTGCACCCAATGCCAGTGTCAAAGTGGACAGTGAATTGCTTGCCGGGAGTATCCTGCAGGGCGCTTCGGTTAGCCTCAACGTTACACGATCAACGGCGTTCGACATTCCTGCTCTGCTGATGACGCTTGATCGCTACCCTTATGGCTGCGCCGAACAGACCACCAGCCGCGCCTTGCCTTTGCTATATATGAGCGAACTGGCAAAGAAATCGGGTATAGCTGATGATGGCGATGTTCAAAAACGCGTTCAGGAAGCCATATACCGCGTGCTTGCCTATCAGTCTTCGTCCGGCAGTTTCGGCCTGTGGAGCCCAGGTTCGGGCGATCTTTGGCTCGATGCCTATGTCACGGATTTCCTGACACGAGCACGCGAACAGAAATATGACGTGCCGGAACAGGCGTTGGTTCAGGCGCTGGATAATCTCCAGAATTCGTTGAGCTATGACGTGAATGTCAAGGATCAAGGAAATGAAATAGCCTATGCGCTCTACGTATTGGCCCGCAATCGCAAGGCCGCAATCAGCGATCTTCGCTACTATGCCGATACGATGCTTTCGGAGTTTCCGACGCCCCTTGCAAAAGCACACATAGCTGCTGCGCTTTCGCTTTATGGCGATGGTCAGCGCTCGCAAAGCATTTTCACCGATATTGTCGGTAAGACATCGTTGTTGAGCAATGTCAGCCTGGTGCGCTCCGATTATGGTTCATCCTTGCGTGATGGCGCTGCCGTTCTTGCTCTGGCAGCCGAGAGCCGCCCGGTTCCGGCTATCATTCCGCAACTGTCAAAAATCGTTGCTGAACAATGGGAAAGCGCTCGGTACACCAGCACCCAGGAACAGACATGGATGCTCCTTGCTGCGCGTGCAATTCAAGACGGAGACAGCGATCTGAAGCTCGATATTAACGGTGTAGCCCATACAGGTAGTTATGCGTCGCAGCTTACAGGCGAAGAACTGATTGCGTCGCCCGTGACAGTTACGAACACCAGCTCCGCTCCGCTTTCCGCAGTTGTCACTACGGTTGCTGCACCGTCGCAGCCCCTGCCGGCGGGCGGTGATGGGTTTAATATTGAACGCACCTATTACACGCTTGATGGTAGCGAGGCCAACGTCACAGAGGCCAAGCAGAATGAGCGCTATGTCGTTGTCTTGAAGATCACAGAGAACAATAGATGGCCCTCGCGTGTTCTGGTTACGGATCTGTTGCCCGCTGGTTTTGAGATCGACAATCCCGGCTTGGTCAATAGTGCCAGCTTGACCAATTTTGACTGGATAGGTGAGGTCGAGGCGGCTCACACGGAGTTCCGTAGTGATCGTTTCGTTGCTGCGTTTGATAGGGTCGCCAGCGATAATAGCGAAATTACGCTTGCTTACGTTGTTCGCGCCGTCACACCGGGCAATTACAGCCATCCTGCCGCTAGCGTCGAGGACATGTATCGCCCGCAATTTTCTGCCCGCACTGCCTCTGGCCGCATGGAGGTCGTCGAAGCACAATAATGCTTACGTGGCGGACATTCTGCATCGGCGTTTCTGCCAATCTTGTGTTGGCGACCCTGTTGGCCTTTGGACTCGACGCGGCGGATCGTGCGTTCCCGCCGCCTCTTGAAAAAGCGCGCGAGGTCTCAACTGAAGTGGTTGACGCGGATGGCCAGTTGTTGCGTGCCTTTGCAACTACTGAAGGCCGGTGGCGACTGGGTACAAAGACCAAGGATGTTGACCCGCAATTTGTGCGTATGCTGATCGCCTATGAGGATCAGCGCTTCATGAACCATCGGGGTGTTGATCCTCTGGCCTTGGGCCGGGCTGCATTCCAGCTGGTCACTCATGGGCGCATCGTCTCTGGTGCGTCTACCTTGTCAATGCAGGTTGCCCGGCTTATCGAGCCCCGTGAAGGCCGGTCGCTCACGGCAAAATTCCAGCAGGTCGTGCGGGCGTTGCAGATCGAGCGCCGCTTAAACAAATCGGAGATTCTCGATCTCTATCTGACGCGCGCTCCTTATGGAGGTAATCTTGAAGGCGTTCGCGCGGCAAGCTTGAGCTATTTCGGCAAGGAACCACGTCGCTTGAGCGTTTCGGAAGCAGCATTGCTGGTTGCTCTGCCGCAATTACCGGAAAAGCGAAGGCCAGACCGTAATGCTGGTGCGGCGACAAATGCGAGAGAACGCGTTCTCAAACGCATGGCGGTGGAAAAAATTGTCGGGGAGGGCGAGGCTGAACGCGCAGGCTTGATCCCCGTCTCCTCCCGCCGTCTGCAACTCCCCGCCCTTGCAGCTCACCTTGCCGAAGCTGCCGCAAAAAAAGAACCGCAAGTCAAACGTCATCAGACCACCCTGCGCCGTAAGGTTCAGGAGGGACTGGAAACTGTTGCGCGTGATGCAGCTGTGAAGCTCGGTCCGAAACTGTCTGTCGCCATGGTGATGGCTGATGCCCGCACTGGCGAAATCGTTGGAGAAGTTGGTTCCGCCGATTATTTTAATGCCAGCCGTTCGGGCTGGATAGATATGACGCGCATCAATCGTTCGCCGGGATCGACGCTGAAGCCCTTCATTTATGGGCTTGCCTTTGAAGATGGTCTGGTCAGCCAGGAAACGATGATTGAAGATCGTCCCACAGACTTTTTCGGCTATCGGCCGCGCAATTTCGATATGAGCTATCAGGGTGATGTCAGCGTCAGGCAGGCATTGCAATTGTCGCTGAATGTGCCAGCGGTGCGTCTGCTCGATGTGGTTGGGCCAACGCGTTTGATGGTTCGTTTCCGCCGCGCTGACGTGCGTCCGGTTCTGCCGGCCAATGAGGCCCCCGGATTAGCAATTGGACTTGGGGGTGTCGGTACGACGTTGAAAGATCTTGTCCAGCTCTATGCTGCGCTGGCCAATCAGGGCAGGCCAGTACAGTTAGGGGACGGTATCCGGGAAAAGCCCGCGGTCATTGAGGGTGAGCCTTTGCTTGAACCTGTCGCTGCCTGGCATATTGCCGATATCCTGTCCGGCGTCATGCCGCCTTTGGGCGCGGGCCAGCGTGGCATCGCGTACAAGACTGGTACAAGCTATGGTTATCGTGACGCTTGGTCAGTGGGCTTTGATGGGGCTTATGTACTTGGTGTTTGGGTAGGGCGGCCGGATAATGGGGCTGTGCCGGGTATAACAGGGTTCGCCTCCGCGGCGCCTATCCTGTTTGAGGGTTTTGCCAAATCCGGCATTGCAATAACGCCTTTGGCCCGTGCACCGGCCGGAGCAGCGCGAATTGCACAGGCGGAATTGCCCATAAGTCAACGCCGGTTTTCCATGACGCCAAGCGGGCTTCTCGCCTCATCAACACGGGAACCCGCGCCGCAGATAATTTATCCACCGGAAGGTGCGCGAGTCGATCTTGGTGCCAAGCAAGGAGGCCAGATAAACCCGCTCATATTGAAGCTGCAAGGCGGCAGAGCGCCGTTCCGTTGGCTGGCCAATGGCAAGCCTTTGCCGGATATGTCGCGCAGACGGGTCAATCAATGGACGCCGGATGGTGGAGGATATTCGACTTTGACGGTTGTCGATTCGATGGGGCGGGCGGCTACTGTTCGCGTTTTCATAGACTGAAAAAGCGGCGCTGGAGGTCGCCGCTTTTCAGTCTTCTGTTTATCGGGCTTGAACCAGCGCCGAAATGATGCCGGATGTGATGCCGATCAGCACGTAATTATCGTCAGCTCTTACCCAGTGATAACCACGTGGCGGGGTCCGCAGGTGATAGCGATGATAGTCGCGCACCACGTTGCGACGATAGCTTGACGGTAATGCATGACCGCGCGACCAGCGTGTTTTCTTCACAACGACCTTCTTGGTAACGATGCGCTTTTTGACGACATGTTCGCGTTGCTGGTCGTAATGGCGACCTTGGTCGTGTCGCTGCTGGGCGAAAGCTGCGGGCGTGGCTAGAAGTGATATGGCAATTGCGGCCAGAGCGATTTTTTTCATTTTCGTTTCCTCGTGAGCTGCATGGTTTGGGAAAGACCATGATTATTCAGACACGCAATGGTTGTATCTCTGGCGAGATGAACGAAAACTGAATGTGAACCTAAACAATTTGTAATGTTTTAAAGCACTTAGTGCGGATTGAACGTGGTCTTAACATCAGCCGTAGCGGCTGATGTTAAGTGGCGATGGGTCGACATCCGGGGATTTGCCAGATACCAGATCGGCGAGAACGCGGCCCGACCCGCATGCCATGGTCCATCCTAGCGTCCCATGGCCGGTATTGAGATAAAGATTGGAATATTTTGTCCCGCCGCCGATGATTGGCGGGCCATCGGGCGTCATTGGGCGCAGGCCCGTCCAGAAACTTGCTTTTGAAATATCGCCGCCCTTGGGGAACAGATCGCCGACCGAATGAGCCAATGTTCCCCGGCGTGCTTCGCGCAATGTCAGGTCATAGCCGGAAATCTCAGCGGTGCCGCCGACGCGAATACGATCACCAAGGCGAGTGATTGCAACCTTGTAGCTTTCATCCATGACGGTCGAAACCGGCGCGCCAGCAGGATCGGTGATCGGAACGGTAATGGAATAGCCTTTCACCGGATAGACGGGAATATGCACCCCGATGCGACGTAGCAGGAAGGGAGAGTAGCTGCCAAACGCGATCACATAGGCATCAGCGGTCAGTTCTTCTGTTTCCGTCGAAACACTGGCGATCTTGTTCGTGCTCGTATTAATGGACGTGATCGTCGTGTTGAACCGGAAGGTCACACCCGCTTCGGCACAACGCGCCGCCAGCTTTTCGGTAAACATCTGGCAATCACCCGTTTCGTCGCCAGGCAATTGCAAGCCGCCGACAAACTTTCCGCGCACATTGGCCAATGCGGGCTCGGCTGCAATGCAGCCTTCTGGGTCAAGCAGATTATAAGGCACGCCAAACTGCTTCAGAACATCAATATCACCGCCGGTGCCATCATATTGGCTCTGGGTGCGGAAAAGCTGCAGCGTCCCTTGCGTGCGCTCATCATAAGTGATGCCGGTTTCTTCGCGAAGCGCCTTGAGACTATCGCGGCTATATTCTGCAACAGGCACCATCCGAGCCTTATTGCGCGCATAGCGTGCAGATGTGCAGTTGCGCAGCATTTTTGCCAGCCATAACGCCATATAGGGATCGAATTTCGGCCGCACGACAAGCGGGCCAAAATGCATCAGCATCCATTTGATGGCTTTTACCGGGACACCGGGACCTGCCCAAGGTGATGAGTATCCCGGTGAAATTTCTCCGGCATTGGCAAAGCTGGTTTCCTGTGCGGGTCCCGCTTGGCGATCCACCACCACAACTTCATGTCCTGCCTGCGCAAGATACCAGGCCGACGTGACACCGACGACGCCACTGCCAAGGACGAGAACTTTCATGAATGGGAACTCCTTCGAACCACACATCAGCCGCGAAAAGCAGGCTGTCAAACCGAATCGTACCTTGTGGGTTAGAACGCAGTCTTTCCAGTGTTTTCTTGGTGCTTGCGCTGAAATGTCATGGAGAATGCCGCCTTTTCCCAGGATGCCCAGAGTTTGCGGCGTCAAGCGCGTTGAAGTGGGGCAACACGGTGCAAAGCTGGCGAGACGCTTGGGTTCATAAACCTGTCCATCGCGGATGTGACCGCAAATTCTGCGTGAGGCAATGACGGTTGAACAAAGTCTGCCGACCGTGGCTATAAGCCCGCCAGAAATCCAGGCAAAATAAAAGGCCGGGAAAACCCGACCTTCTCAAATTCATCTTTGCTATCAGTGCCAGTACATCCGTGGTCAAAGACCGCGAAGACGAATTATAATCAACCAGCCTGAAGCTGATCAGCAGTCATCTTGCCGGACTTGTTGTCACGGACCAATTCGAAGCTGATCTTCTGACCGTCATTGAGGCTGCGCATACCAGCGCGCTCAACTGCGGAGATGTGAACGAACACGTCTGCCGAACCGTCATCAGGTTGAATGAAGCCGAAGCCCTTTGTGGAATTGAACCACTTTACTGTTCCAGTGCTCATGATGAACCCTTTCAATGGAAATATCTTAATACAGGGCACGACGCGCCATGCAGTTTTTAGCTCGATTTTTGAAGAAGGATCTTTCAGAGCGCCTGAGACGCAATAAAACTGTTAACTAACTACCAAATACCGATATCACACATATAAGGCGAAGCACCTGTTTCGTCAATGCGGACCGCCAGAAATAAATATAAAGACTTTGCCAAGCCTAATATATCAATTAGCACATAAGAATTTTAACTGAAAACTATTTCTCGATTTCTGCGTGCAGAAAATCACAAATAGCTCCTTCAGTCTCGGCCTTGAGGTGCTCTGGCAGGCAGTAACTACTTGGCTTTTGTCGCCCGGGAGACTTTCGCCTTGGCTTTGGATTTAGGCGCTGCTTTTGGCGGTTGCGCCGCAAGTTCGGCTTCGTCGGCAGCTTCTTTCGCAAGACGAAGCGCTTTTAGCCGGGCTGTCTTGCTCTCCCACTTATTGGTCTCATCATTGATGATGGCGGAGGCGGCAGCTGTGGTAGCCAGACTTTTCTGCTCTGAGGGGCTGAGCACCCGCTTCGGGCGCACACCGACTTCGGGCAATTGTTTTGGACTATGTTTCATCGTGTCTCACATTGTTAGCTTACAATAATGACACGCGACGGCTGCCAAGTCTATCTTACAATCTTTTGACCGGACGGCCGCCATCCCCTGGCGAAACCATATGACATTGCCAAAGCTGCATATTCGATTTCGCGCAAAAGAAAGTCGCGCTCAGCTAAAAGAGCAGCCACGGTCGCCCTTGCATCACCCTGATGATAAGCGAGAGCTTCATCAATTTCATCCTCTGGTTGTCTCAAGATGGCGTTCATAGGAATCTCCTTTTCAAAAATACTGCCACAACCGAACATATTTGAAAAGGATTTTGTTCTCTTTTTGTTCCACAAAATGAGAACGTGCCGGAACATGGTTTGCCATGTTGGCCGGCACATATTGATTCAAGCTTTCGGCTTGCCCTTAGGCGTGGTTGCCTCTGCCTTTTTCATCATCGAGCTAAAAGGAACTTCTGCTTTCGCTGCGACCTTTTCCTTTTTTGGCTTGCGCGTTTCTTTGTTGCTGCGTTGCTGACCCTTGGCCATGGTGCCTCCTACCGGTTATACCAGGATACTTCACGGAATCAGTCGTTTGGAATGAATTGGCGGCCGAAACCTCTGACGCCGCGAAAAGCCAAGCCTGGCCAAAAGACGATTTTACAATACAGAAGCTTAGAGGTTTAATTCGGGCGTGTCACGGGCTCAGTTTTTGATTGCGGCAGCCCTGCCGCTCTTATTTGCTCAATTTTGGAATATTCTTACGGATTGAGCATAAGCAGCAGTGCAATAAACACAGTAAATATTGCAAAATTGAACCAAAAATTGGCTGTTCGTGAGTACATTTTCGATCTCCTGCCTAGCCGCGCCGGGAGCATTAACGAAGCGCTTAACCCGATGCGGAGCGTTCAGCCTATGATAACGCCCACTACGCCAGACTTGTTCCAGCTTTGCGGAGCCGGCGGGGTTTCAGGCCGAACAAAAGTCGAACCAATTAGCCATACAATGATTAAAAATATCACAGCGATTGCAGCCAAGAACAATAATCCAGTTAATTGTACTGGCTGCTGGTCATTATCGAGCATGGGATTCGTCTCAAAATTGTGACAATGGTCTAATACAACTTATGCGCGAATTATCAATCAGAACATCTGTCAATCTTCAGGATCAAAAGCACTGCCTTTTGATATTTGGCCTCGTACAACGTGATTGAAAATCATTTGTTCCGATGAGGTATTGGAACATGAGTTAAAATTACTGACTTCTATTGCTCGTTCTATTTTGCTCTTAATAGGAGTTCTTGAAAGGGATGAATCACATGGCTTCGGCTACTGTTCTTGTTACCGGGGCCACGGGCTTTGTCGGAACTGAGCTTGTTCCGCTTTTGCTGGCATCGGGATATCGGGTGGTTGCCGCTGTGAGAGACGGAGCAACGGGTGTCGTTGCCGGAGTAAAAACTGTTCGTTTGCCAGTTCATGATGAGCCCGACGCTGCTTTCGAGACTATTCTGGATGGCGTCGATCATGTGGTTCATCTGGCAGCCATTGCGCATACAAGGCTGGAAAATGGCGCTGAAATATACAATGCAGTAAACCATGTTCTTCCAGCCAGACTGGCGAAGGCCGCGGATAAAGCCATTACAGGCAAGTTCATTTTCATGTCATCAATAAGGGCGCAATGCGCTAATATTGCTCAGGGTGTCGTGCTTGAATCAGATGATCCACAGCCCACTGACGATTACGGGCGGGCGAAACGACACGCAGAAATCGACATAGCCAAATTCATGCCCCGCCGAAACTATACGATATTGCGGCCAGTCCTGGTTTACGGTGCCGGTGTAAAGGGCAATCTGGCGGCTTTGATAAAACTAGCGGCATTGCCGATCCCGCTTCCATTCAAATCCCTCGCCGGCAAAAGGTCTCTTGTTCATCGTTCGTCACTTTGTGACGCTGTAATTCATTGCCTCAATCAGCCAAAAACCGATGGCGGAACCTTCATCGTCGCCGATAGTAGCCCGGTCACAGTTGCGCAGATACTTGCCGCCCTGCGTCGGGGTGTCAAAAGAAACCCGTCATTGTTCACATGTCCTGTCTGGATCATGGATATCGCGGCACGTATCACGGGGCAGCGCGATCGTTGGACCACGTTGAACGGCGACCTTGTTGCCAGTTCAATGCTGTTGCAATCCACGGGGTGGAAGGCAGTAGAAAATACCGAGGGCGAGATTGAAAAACTGGCTGGCTGAACGAGCCAAAAGGTGCGATGCGAGCCTTCTCGACAGTTAGGCGGTAAAACGTCTCTTGGATATTCGCCAATCCGTGTTACATTATCTCCAACATTAATTGAAAAGCGCCTTGCTTTGCGTCCTTCGATGGTTCGCGCGGTGCTCAAAGGATAAAAGAGTGAAAGACCCCGAACTGGGTGCCTCATTGGCGCCGCATGGGGCGTCTGGTGGAATCAATGTGCCAAATGGTGCAAGTGATTCTGCCAAGAACGGGTCCGGACAACATGGTAATCCCGTGCAAGAGGTACAGGGTAGCCTTTCCGGTTCCGAAGAACGGCGCTTCGACCCGAACCCCAAGAAACGTGCGCGCCGCAGACGGCGTGGCAAGTCAAAGCAGGCTCCTGTTTTGGCGGAGAATGCCGTATCGACGGCTGCATCTGCGCCCGCCGCTGTCAGTCCAGCGGTCGCAGCCGCCAAACCAGCTAAAAAGCGACGGCCAAATCGCTTTCGCCGTCGTGGGCGCGCAGGCAATAAAGGCCCTGTGCAGAGCGCTGAAGCCAGCGTGGTCACCTTGCAAGTTCAGCCATCGGCAGCGGCACAGCCTGTAATTCAAGATGCGGTCCGTAAAGACAACCGGCACTCAGGAGCTGCGCTCTATGCCGCGCTGGATCTGGGTACGAATAATTGCCGGTTGCTCGTTGCTTCTCCCACGCGCCCCGGCCAGTTTCGGGTCGTGGATGCGTTTTCCCGCATCGTTCGTCTGGGCGAAGGGCTTGGCGCCACAGGCCGGCTGAACGAGAACGCAATGAATCGTGCCATTGAGGCATTGAAAGTTTGCCGGGACAAGCTTGATAGCCATGATGTGCGGCGTGCGCGCCTGATTGCAACCGAAGCCTGCCGACAAGCTTCAAATGGTGAAGAGTTCTTGGCGCGGGTAAAGGATGAAACGGGACTCGATCTCGAAATCATCAATCGCCAGACTGAAGCCCGGCTCGCTGTTTCCGGTTGCGGCACATTGGTCGAGCGGGAGACTGACGCGGTGGTCCTGTTCGACATTGGTGGCGGATCTTCCGAAATCGCATTGATTGACGTTTCCGAGCGTCGCTCACCCCGGTTGGCGGAGCACATCATAGCCTGGACCTCGCTGCCGGTTGGCGTGGTAACACTGGCGGAGCGCTTTGGCGGCCGCGACGTGACGACGGATAATTTCGCGGTCATGGTCGATCACGTTGCTGAACTCATCAATGAATTTACAGAGCGTCACAAGCTTGGCGATCTGGTAAAAAGCCAGAATTTCCATTTGCTTGGAACGTCCGGCACCGTAACGACGCTGGCCGGTATTCATCTCGGACTGGAGCGCTATGATCGCCGCCGTATTGATGGCATCTGGATGCAAAATGACGATGTGACTGAAATGACGAGCAGACTATTGTCGTGGAGTTTTGACGAGCGTGTCGCAAATCCTTGCATTGGTGCTGATCGTGCTGATCTTGTACTTGCCGGTTGCGCAATTCTGGATGCCATCCGCAATGTGTGGCCCAGCCAGAAATTACGCGTTGCGGATCGTGGCCTTCGCGAAGGTATTTTAACCGAACTCATGTCGCGCGATGGCGCGTGGCGCAATCGCTGGCTTCGTCCCAGCGCATAAGCAAGATTAGGCGCGATTGATATAGCGCGGAAAACAGGGGCCCAGATGGCTAAGACGACAACAGGCGGACGCGGCGGCACAGGCACGCGCGGGCTGCACACCAAGATCAAGAAGAAGGCCGGGACGATCAAGGAATCCTCGCGCCGTTGGCTTGAGCGCCACATTAATGATCCCTACGTCCAGCGATCAAAGGCGGATGGCTATCGGTCGCGCGCCGCGTATAAACTCATCGAAATCAATGATCGTTACAAGATCTTGAAAAAGGGTCAGCGCATTATCGATCTCGGCGCTGCTCCGGGCGGATGGAGCCAGATAGCTGCTTCCATCGTGGAATCGCCCGCACATCAGCCGACAGTCGTTGGCATTGACTATCTGCATATTGATCCGCTGCCAGGTGTTACCTTGCTTGAGATGGATTTTCTCGACGACGCTGCACCGGAAAAACTGATTGAAGCTTTGGGTGGGGAGCCTGATATCGTGATGTCTGATATGGCAGCTCCAACAACGGGCCATCGCCGTACCGATCATATCCGTACAACGCACCTATGCGAAGTTGCCGCCGATTTTGCGGTGTCTGTTCTGCGCCCGGGTGGCCACTTCCTGACCAAGACCTTTCAGGGCGGCACGGAAAATGAGGTACTGACACTTCTCAAGAAGCACTTCAAATCCGTGCATCATGTCAAGCCGCCAGCTTCCCGTGCAGAGTCGGTCGAACTTTATCTTTTGGCCCGAGACTTCAAGGGCAGAGACGTCTGATTGCTATTCGGCAGGCGAAACAACCTTGATTCGTGGCCGATGGCCGGAAACCTCCGCCCCGGCGTCCGCTTTCAAGCCGCGAAATGACAGGCAAGCAAGTCCGGAAACCGCGGCAACGATAAAGAATGCCGTATGAAAGTCTGATAGTTGCAGCGGCCCTCCATGCAACTTTGTAGACACTTCAAGAATGCCGCCAGCGACAGCAACACCCAGGGCTATCGAAATTTGCTGTGCGACAGAACTGATTGGAGTGGCCTGACTGGTCTGTTCATTGGGAATATCCGCATAGGCCAGCGCATTTGTTCCGGTGAAAAACAGCGAACGGAAAAAACCGCCGGCGAGCAATAGTAGGATCATCAGCCAATAGGGCGTTGCCGGCGTGAAAAGCCCGTTGACCGCGATAAAGACCGCCGCGACGACGGAGCCATACATGAGCGAGTTGCGAAAACCGGTCTTGGCGTAGAACCATTTTGTCACAAGCTTCATGCTCATCGCTCCCAAAGCTGACACGAATGTAATCATGCCTGACTGGAAGGGCGTCATGCCGAAGCCGATCTGAAACATGAGCGGCAGCAGGAAAGGGACAGCGCCGACGCCAATACGAAACAGGCTGCCACCAACGATGGATGCCCGGAACACCTGGTTTTTGAAAAGATCGAGCGCCAGCAAAGGCTCTGGCTTGTTGCGCGCGTGAAAAAGATAAAGAACGGTAGATACAAGTCCAACGGCAAGTGTTGTCAGCCCTACCCATGAGGGCAGCGCAGGCAGGCTGACAACCGACAACCCAAATACGACACCGGAAGCGGCGATTCCGCTCAAAAAGAAACCGATAACATCAAGCGGCCGCCGTACCAGTGTTTCCACGGAAGGCAGGTAGCGTGTGGCAAACCAGATCCCGATTATTCCAATCGGCACGTTGATCAGGAAGATCCAGTGCCAGCTGAAATAGGTCGTGAGAAAACCTCCGACGGGCGGGCCCAATAGCGGTCCGATCAGCGCAGGCATGGTCAGCCACGCCATTGCCCCCACAAGCTCATTGCGCGGCGTTGATCGCACAAGAACGAGACGCCCCACCGGTGTCATCATTGCGCCGCCGACGCCTTGAAGAAAACGCGATACGACAAAGGCCAGCAGCGAATTTGATACCGCGCAGGCGATGGAACCGAGAACAAACACCACGATCGCGGCACGAAACACGTTTTTTGCACCGAACCTGTCTGCCATCCACCCGCTTACGGGGATGAAAACCGCAAGCGAGACGAGATAGGCGGTCAATGCCAGCTTCAGTGCAATGGGGCTCGTCCCAATGTCCGCCGCGATGGCTGGCAGGGATGTCGAAATAACAGTCGAGTCCATCTGCTCCATGAAGAGGGCGACGGCGAGGACGAGTGGAATGACACGGTTCAAAATCTAATCCAGTTCTCAAAGCATTGAGAAAGCGGGTCCGGCGCCGGACAACAGCTCATGAGCGATGCGATAGCACCGGCATTGCTGGTGCTCAAGCCGCGATCAAACAGAAGTGATCTACGCATGTCTTTGTTTTTGGTCTTTCCGCGCTACAACCTGAAAAGCATTCGCACCTCAAGGAGATTGATCCATGTCAACATTTGAGATTTCGCGCCGCGATCTGTTTCTGGCTTCCACTGCGATGGCTGGAGGACTGGCATCAGCCAGTATTATGGGCACCGCTGAAGCTGCCGTGCCGCATTCGGATATACAATCCCCCGGCTTCAAGCGTTTCAAACTTGGTGACTTTGAAATAACCACCTTGCTTGACGGTTTGCGCCCGGGAGACGGGCCTCATCCGACTTTCGGAGCCAATCAAACCCAGGAAACAGTTGCAGAGCTTATGCGCAATAATTTTCTGCCGGAGACCAAGTTCGTCAATGGCTTCACCCCTGTCTTGATCAATACCGGTTCTGACGTCGTGTTGGTTGATACCGGTTTTGGCGTTGGCGGGCGTGAAAATGGTCTGGGCCAGTTGGAAAACAACATGAAAGCAGCCGGATATACGCCGGATGCGGTCACCGTCGTTCTCATCACCCATATGCACGGAGATCATATTGGTGGGCTGATGAATGGCGATAAACCGGCTTTTGCCAATGCGCGTTATGTAGGCGGCCAGATCGAATATGATTTCTGGACAGATGCCGCACGCACAGGAACGCCCGCTGAAAATAACGCGAAAGCGGTCAATGCCAAGGTCAAGCCGCTTGCCGACAAATTTACCTTTATCAAGGCTGGCGATGAGGTTGTGCCGGGTATTACCAGTGAAGCAGCCTATGGCCACACGCCGGGTCACATGATTTTTCATGTAGAGTCGGCAGGCAAGCGCCTGGTTTTGACAGCCGATACCGCCAATCACTATGTGGCGTCGCTGCAACGTCCTGAATGGGAAGTGAGCTTTGACGGCGACAAGGCAATGGCCGCAGAGACCCGTAAGAAGGTTTTCGATAAGATTGCCGCTGATAAAGTACCCTTCATCGGCTACCACATGCCTTTCCCGAGTGTTGGTTATGCGGAAAAGCTGGAAACAGGCTATCGCTTCGTACCTGCGACCTATCAGTTCGACGTCGGGTGACGGGCATTTCTATTTTGGCAATTGCAATATTATGTGTCTGAACAGGGCGTAAAGGGCCAGCAGTTGCGTTTACGGCTTTTCAAACTGACATAAGCATGTTACCAGCCCGTGCCAATTCACTTGAATAGACCTTGATCGACGCTCCACCTCACGTGGCGCGTCCTTTAGTCGTATTAGCCGTATGTTAGGAATTGGTAATGGCAAAAATCGTTGAATCCGCAACAGGCGCACTGGCACTGACATTTGATGATGTCCTGCTGCAACCCGGTCATTCCGAAGTTATGCCTGGCCAGACGGATATCCGCACCCGTATCGCAGCTGATATTGAGCTGAACCTGCCTCTCTTGTCTGCCGCCATGGATACTGTCACCGAGTCGCGCCTTGCAATCGCTATGGCGCAGGCTGGGGGCATGGGTGTCATCCATCGCAATCTGACACCGGAATTGCAGGCTGAAGAAGTCCGGCAGGTCAAGAAGTTCGAATCCGGTATGGTCGTAAATCCGGTCACCATCGGCCCGGATGCAACGCTCGCCGATGCGCAGGCGTTGATGCGTGCCCATGGCATTTCCGGCATTCCGGTTGTCGAGAATGCGGGTGAGGGTAGCCGCAAGCCTGGCCGCCTCGTCGGTATCCTGACTAATCGCGATGTGCGTTTCGCATCGGATCCGGCGCAGAAAATCTATGAGCTTATGACGCGCGAGAACCTGATTACTGTTCGCGAGAACAATGTTCAGCACGAAGAAGCCAAGCGATTGCTTCATCAACACCGCATTGAGAAGCTGCTGGTCGTAGACAATAAAGGCCACTGTGTCGGCCTGATTACCGTCAAGGATATGGAAAAGTCGCAGCTTAACCCGAATGCAGCAAAGGATGCGCAGGGCCGTTTGCGCGTTGCCGCTGCTTCCAGTGTTGGCGAAGATGGTTTTGAACGCGCCGAACGCCTCATCGCCGCAGGTGTCGATATTCTTGTCATCGACACAGCGCACGGTCATTCCCAGCGTGTGCTTGATGCGGTTACCCGCGCCAAGAAAATGTCAAATGCCGTGCGGATCATTGCCGGTAACGTCGCCACCGCTGCCGGAACACAGGCTCTGATCGATGCGGGCGCCGATGCGGTCAAGGTTGGAATTGGACCCGGCTCAATCTGCACCACGCGTATCGTCGCCGGTGTTGGTGTGCCGCAGCTTTCCGCCATCATGTCGGCGGTGGAGGCTGCACAGAAAGCCGATATTCCAGTTATTGCCGATGGCGGTATCAAGTATTCGGGCGATTTTGCCAAGGCGCTGGCTGCCGGCGCATCTGCTGCCATGGCCGGCTCTGCGCTTGCCGGCACCGAAGAAAGCCCCGGTGAAGTCTATTTGTATCAGGGCCGTTCATTCAAAGCCTATCGCGGCATGGGCTCCGTCGGCGCAATGGCACGCGGCTCGGCAGATCGCTATTTCCAGGCGGAAGTGCGCGATGAGCTAAAGCTTGTTCCAGAAGGCATTGAGGGTCAGGTCGCCTATAAGGGCCCGGTTTCTGGCGTTCTGCATCAGCTTGCTGGCGGCCTGCGCGCTTCCATGGGTTATGTGGGTGCAAAAAATCTGGAAGAATTCCGCGAAAAGGCTACATTCGTCCGTATTACCAATGCTGGTCTGCGCGAGAGCCACACCCATGATGTCACCATCACCCGTGAAAGCCCGAACTATCCTGGCGGCAACTGATCATCTGAAAGGTGAGGGCGATGTCTGACATCTCCCTCCAAGCCCATTTTTCGGCCATGGCGCGCAACAGCGCCTGGTCAAATCATCGATTGCTGACTGCCTGTGAGCAGTTATCACCTGCCGAATTTGCTCAAGAGCGCACCAGTTTCTTTCCCTCGATACAGCTGACCCTTAATCATAACCTGATCGTCGATCACATATATATGGCTGATATGATCGGCGTTGGTCGGGCGAATATTGGTTTGGAAGGCGACGTACCATTTCCTGCTGCCAGCGACTTGAAGAAGGCACAGGAGGAATTTGATAAGTCGCTTATCGATTTTTGTGACGGGTTGAGCGCTGCTGACCTTGCCCGGGTTATTTCCATCACATGGAGAACCGGAGACACATCTCGCGAACCGATTTCTCTCGTCCTGTCGCATCTGTTCGTGCACCAGATTCACCACCGCGGGCAGGCCCATGCCATGCTGGCTGGGACAAACGTTCCGCCGCCACAGCTTGATGAATTCTTTCTCAATTACGACAAGCCGCGAAGAACAGGCGAGCCCTATACTTGAAATGCCGCAACCTTCTTTGTTGACAGACAAGACCTGCCGGATTGTGTTAGATAATTCATAATACTGCTGGGGTTGGCCATAACCAATCCATGCAGGCGTGTCACTCTTTGCGTTGATGGCAGCCCATGACCGTTTTACCTTCTTCATTGCTGAAAGTACTGATCAGTGTTTTTGCGGTGCTGTTCCTATTGACGTCACCAGTTTTTGCTCAGAGTGCACCAGCTGCCGAGCCGATCACACCGACGAAAGTTGACCAGTTTATCCAGCTGCTGTCCGACCCCGAAGTGAAGACATGGCTGGAAAAGGAGCTGGCAAAACCGGCACCTCCTGTGGCTACCGGTACAGTGACACCAGAATCCGCGACCATGACAAAATCCATGGTCTCGTCTTCTCTCGACACGGTGAAACAGCATATTGAACGCACCGCCAGAACAATCCCGGACCTGCCGAGACAGTTCATGCAGGCGCGTTCCACAATTATGTCCGAGCTGAGCGACCGCGGTCTCTTGGGTGTATTCCTGCTGGTGGGTATTTTTATTGCTGCCGGTATCGCATTGCAGAGACTGGTTTACCGCCTGACAGTGCGATATCGTCGATGGCTCATCAGCTTATCGAAGGATACGCCGCAGGGCAGGGCAAAGAAAATCAGCGCCCGTTTTCTATACTCTGGCCTCATGATCCTCGCCTTCAGCGTCGGCAGCACAGGCGCTTTCATGATTTTCGAGTGGCCGCCATTATTGCGTGAGATCGTGCTTGCTTACTTGACCGCTGCAACCGGCACCTGGGCTGTCAATGTGTTCTGCAAGGCAGGATTGATCACATCCAGCATGCAGGTCGCGCATTCGGAGGAAGTGCGGGCATTGCCAATATCAGACGAAACCGCCGATCACTGGAGCCATTGGCTTGTCATCATTGCCGGCTGGTTCCTGTTTGTGGATGCAACCTTCTCGCTGCTGCCGCTTTTGGGTCTGACCTCAGACGGGATTGTCGCACTGGCCATACCGGCAAGTTTTGTCCTGTTGTGTCTTGGGCTGGTTGCTATATGGCGCCGTCCGCGGGCTTCGGTTGCGGAGGGCAAAAAGCAGTTGGTCAGTCATGTTGCCGCGACATGGCTGATGACGGTCTATTTTATCGGACTTTGGTTGCTCCAGCTGACGGGAGCCTGGGTGCTTTTCTCGGTTGTCGCGCTTGCATTCGTGATCCCGCTGCTCGTCATCATAGCGCACAAGGCGGTCCATTTCATATTGCGGCCCGCAACAGCCGAAGCAGGGGGCGCAACTGTTCCCGCCGTTACGCTTGCGGTCGTTGATCGCGGCATTCGCGTCGCGTTGATCTTGCTTGCCATATTCATTACGGCCCGCATGTGGGGCGTCGGCATGTCCAGCATGCAGAACCTCCAAAACCCGACAACGACGCTGATTGTTCGCGGTATTGTCAATACGCTGGTCATCGCTCTTGCTGCAGACTTCGGCTGGAGCATCATAAAGGCATTGATCGAGCGCAAGCTTGGTGTCCATCATCACGCACAGGAAGAACATGCCGAGATCGATCCGCAGCAGGCACGGTTGCGTACTCTGTTGCCGATCATTTCCAATATTCTGTTCGCTTCTCTTCTGATCATGGCAATCCTGATGATCCTCTCTTCGATTGGTATTCAGATCGGGCCGTTGATTGCGGGCGCGGGCGTCGTCGGCGTCGCCATTGGCTTTGGTGCGCAAACCGTGGTGAAGGATGTTATTTCCGGCGTGTTCTACCTGCTCGACGATGCGTTCCGTATTGGCGAGTATATTAGCAGCGGGAAATATATGGGCACGGTTGAAAGTTTCAGCCTCCGCTCGATCAAGCTTCGCCACCATCGCGGTCCGGTTTTCACCATACCCTTCGGGGAGTTGGGAGCAGTGCAGAACCAGAGCCGCGATTGGACGATGGACAAGTTCAATATCACCGTAGGCTTTGACACAGATATTGAAGCTGCGCGAAAGTTGATCAAACGTGTGGGAGCTGAGCTTGCAACTGATCCAGAATTTGCCCCTTGGGTCATTGAACCAATTAAAATGCAGGGTATTCAGGAATTTGGCGAGTACGGCATAGTGCTGCGTATGAAGATGACGACAAAACCTGGCGGAGCCTTCGCAATGAAGCGCAAATTCTTTATCGCCGTGCGCAAGGCTTTCAAGGAAAACAACATTGAACTGCCTGTCCCAACTGTCCACGTGCAGAAAGGCGAAGAAACCGCACCGGTTGTGGCACAGAACCATACTGCGCGCCGCAAGCGCGCAGCCGTATTAAAGGCAGCTGAAGACGCCGCCTGATCTTATGGGATAATTTTGCGTGTCTTCAGATCATCGAAGACACGCAGAAACATTTCCTCCGTATTGATATACTCATGAAAGCCGGCGCGCCGCAGTTTTGTCCCGTCGGCAAAGAAATCATAATCCCAGCCGAAAACGAAATCGCCAAAGCCCCACGCGGAGACGTCGGAATAGGGCGTTGGCGCAAGACCGTGCTTTTCCACCATCTGCTCCCACAGTTTCGCTTTGTCAGCCATGATGACATTAAGTGACATGGGCAAAGGTGGGGCAACATCCAAGCCGAAATATTGCGCAATTCTGGGCCATAACTCGCTCCAACGGAATAAATCGCCATTATTGATGTTGAAGGCCTGATTGCCGCATTGCGGATTAGTCGCAATGAATACAGTCGCGCGTGCCAATAGACCGGCATCCGTCATTTCCAGGAGGCTGTGATATGCGCCGGGCTTTCCTGGAAAGCGCAATGGAATACCAAGCTCCTTCGACATTGACGCATAGACAGCAATGACCGAGGCCAGATTCATGGGATTACCCAGAGCAAAGCCGATAACCACAGAAGGGCGCAATGCCGACCAGTTCCAGCTTTTGCCCTTTTGCAAGGCTTCAAGGAAATCCTGCTGGTCGATGTTGAATTCCGGCGGCATGTGATTGGCGTCGGTTTCGCGTGCCGGCGTTTTGAACGGGCCCAGATGTGCACCATAGACCTTATAGCCTTGCATGAGACTGATATGTTCAAGGCTAGGCGCAATCGGCTCGATTGCATTCACCACATTGACCAGCATTGCCAGATTGGGCGCGACCAGCTCGGCCCAGCTTGGACGATCCTGGTAGGCCGCATAAAATATGTGAGTGATATTGGTCAGATGGGAAAGCTTGGCTTTTGCCTCTGCCGCATTAAGAAGATCGACGGCGATATGACTGACTTTCCCTACCGTCTCACCTCCTCGCCGTGACAGACCAACAATATCCCAATCGCCAAGCTCGACCAGATGCGCAATAAGATTGCTACCGATAATGCCATTGGCACCGACAACAACTGCCTGCTTCGTTTTTTCCGTCATTTGAACCGCTCCATTTTGCTGGAGGGAATATCATCCATGCAGAATTGTTTGTGTAGGGCGTCAATAATGATATGATTCATAAGAGAAACTTTGAGGTTAGTGATGGATCGGTTATCGGCGATGAAAACTTTCGTGCGCGTCGCAGAGCTTGGAACTCTGTCCGCGGCTGCACGTGAGCTTGGCCTGACACAGCCCGCCGTCAGCCAGCAGATCGCTGCTCTTGAACGTCATCTGGGTATCAGCCTTTTTCATCGTTCGACGCGTCAGCTTGTCGTGACTGAGGGAGGCGAAACCTACTATCGGCGCGCCCTTGAAATATTGCATGCGGTGGATGAAGCGGAAGAGGGCGCCACCGCCTATTCCACTGCGTTACGAGGTAGTTTGCGCATCCACGCGCCCGTCGGCTTTGGCCAAATGTACCTCGCTCGCTTTGTAATCAATTTCCAGCAGCAGCATCCGGATTTGCGGTCTGAACTGGTCCTCGACGACCGCATTGCCGATCTGATCACCGATAATGTCGACGTGGCTATCCGGTTCGGCGCAATGAAATCATCTGACTTGATTGCACGTAAACTCGGCTCATTTGACAGGGTTCTGGTCGCCTCTCCAGACTACATCACCACACATGGCAGCCCGGTCACGCCGGATGATCTCGTCAAGCACGGGTTTGTCCGTTTCATTTGGTCCCCGCCGGGAGAAATGGTGCCTTTGATAGGGCCAGATGGTTCGGTCGATGCGGCAATCAGGTCTGTTTTCCTCGCCAATAACGCATTTGTGCTCAATGACGCTCTCTGCGCAGGCCTTGGTATTGGTGCCGCACAGCTGCCGCTTGTTCAACCCTTGATCAATGGTGGAAAGTTGGTTCGCATATTGCCGGATTATGGATATGCGCCGATGGACATCCATGCCGTATATGCCAGCGGGCGTTTCCTGCCACGCAAGATCAAGCTGTTCGTCGAATATCTTTTGGCGGAAATGAGATCGATACCGGGCTTGCATATGGTCAATTCCCGCACATAAGCACCGTCAGTAAATTATGCATAGGGACGATGGAGAATTTCCGCAGTCTCCTTTATTGGGAACATTCCGGACAGCAGGAGAACGCCATGTCACAGACACAAATTTTCTGGCCCATGATCACTTTGACCTTTCTGATCTATTGCGTTTATTTACTGCTTTTTCTTCGGCGCCGGCGGGCGGTCATGAGCGGTCAGGCAAAGATTCAAGAGTTCATCATTCCAACGAGCGAGCCGGAAATCAGCGCAACGACGATCCGCAACCTGGGCAATCTCTACGAAGTGCCACTGTTGTTCTATGTCGTTTGCCTGTCACTCTATGTGGTTAACGGCGTATCATATCTCGCTGTGGTCATCGCCTGGCTCTTTGTCGGCGCGCGGCTGGCTCATACGTTTATTCACGTCACGACGAACCGGCTTCGTTATCGGCAGCCGATTTTCGTATTGGGCTTTATTCTCAATGGCGTTCTTTGGATCATGCTGGCAATGCACCTTCTGCTGCCACCAGTGGTTTAAGTTTAAGCCACCAAATCAGCCAATTCTTTTTCTGAAACGGTCAATTTGCGGCCGCAATCCATGATGACAGCCGCAAGCGCCTCAAAATCTTCGCGTCGTTTGCTCTGCTTTCGCCAGATCAACCCTATTTCACGGGCGGGTTCAGGAGCGGCAAAAGATGAAATCCTTACATTATTGCGGCCAGCCTCGGTCCGAACGGCTATTTCCGGAATCAATGTGAGACCCATGCCGTGGCTGACCATCTGCAATAATGTCGCCAGACTGGTCGCGCCATAATTGACGAGTTGTCTTTGCTTGACGCTGGTACATACAGCCAAGGCCTGATCGCGCAGGCAGTGGCCTTCTTCCAGCAGCAGCAGGCGCTCAACAGCAACATTCTCCTGCGTCATGGGCGATGAAAGAATATCCGTGTCGTTGCTCGATGTGGCGATCAGAAAACGATCACGGAAAAGCGGCATCGAGACTGTGCCCTCGCCATCGATAGGCAGCGCGGCGATCAGGACATCGAGATCACCAAGCCGCAAATCCTCCACCAGCTTCGAGGTTAAAGCTTCGCGCAGTTCAATGGAAAGATCCGGATAGTTGTCGTGCAGGTGCGGGATGAGTATCGGCAGCAGATAGGGCGCTATGGTTGGAATGATTCCGAGACGCAGGCGACCCAGCAAAGTGCCGCGCTTTTCCAATGCCAGATCTTCCAATGAGCGGATTTCATCAAGAATGCTCTGGATTTTAGGCAGCAATTTGCGACCCATATCTGTCAAAACAACCGAGCGACGGGTCCGCTCAAACAATGTCGTACCAAGTCGCGTCTCCATTTCCGCTATTTGGGCTGAGAGAGCAGGCTGCGATATACGCGCCGCCTCTGCTGCCTTGCGAAAGTGCAGCGTGGTGGCGAGGATATCAAAATAGCGCATTTGCCGTACAGAAAACATGATAGGTAAATCCTATCAATAATAATTCTAAATACAATTGGAAACTATGATTGGAATAGTTCTATTCTGGAATCAGAGGTCAGCTGAAGCTGCGCCGATCATTTCAAAGCTCGAGACAATCAAGGGAGAAGCCCCATGGCTGACCGTCCAACATTGACGACAACCGCCGGTGCACCGGTATCGGACAATCAGAATTCCAGAACTGCAGGTGAGCGTGGTCCGGTACTGCTTGATGATTATCAGCTGCTTGAAAAGCTCGCGCATCAGAATCGCGAGCGCATTCCTGAGCGCGTGGTTCATGCCAAAGGTTGGGGCGCATTTGGTACATTGAAGATCACCGGCGATATTTCGCGTTACACCAAAGCCAAGGCTCTGCAGCCCGGTGCAGAAACTCCATTGCTTCTGCGTTTCTCGACTGTTGCCGGTGAGCTTGGCGCTGCCGATGCTGAGCGTGATGTGCGCGGTTTTGCGTTGAAGTTCTATACAAGCGAAGGCAATTGGGATCTCGTCGGCAATAATACGCCGGTATTCTTCGTTCGCGATCCACTGAAGTTCCCGGATTTCATTCACACGCAGAAGCGTCATCCACGCACCAACCTGCGTTCTGCCACTGCCATGTGGGACTTCTGGTCGCTTTCACCCGAAAGTCTGCATCAGGTAACAATTCTCATGTCGGATCGCGGCCTGCCAGTCGCGCCGATGTATATGAATGGCTACGGCTCCCATACCTATTCTTTCTGGAACGATGCCGGTGAACGTTTCTGGGTCAAGTTCCACTTCAAGACGCAGCAGGGTCACAAGTTCTACACAAACGCGGAAGCCGAAACCCTTATCGGCAAATCTCGTGAAACCTATCAGGAAGAACTCTTCGGCGGCATCGAGCGCGGTGAATTCCCGAAATGGACTGTTCAGGTTCAGGTCATGACCGAAGCTGAAGCCGAACGTACGAGCTATAATCCATTTGATCTAACCAAGGTCTGGCCGCATGGTGAATTCCCGCCGATTGAAATTGGTGTGATGGAACTCAACCGCAATGCGGACAATTATTTCGCCGAAATCGAACAGGCTGCTTTCTCGCCATCAAACGTTGTTCCGGGCATCGGCCACTCACCTGACAAGATGTTGCAGGCACGTGTTTTCTCCTATGCTGACGCCCATCGCTATCGTCTTGGCACGCATTATGAGGCGCTTCCGGTTAACCAGCCGAAATGCCCTGTTCATCACTATCACAAGGATGGCCAGATGAATTTCTTCGGCCAGAAAACCGGCAATGTGGATGCTTATTATGAGCCCAACAGCTTTTCCGGCGCAGTAGAACAGCCTTCGGCCAAAGAGCCGCCGCTCAAGCTTTCGGGCGATGCGGACCGCTTCAACCACCGCATCGGCAATGATGATTACGGTCAGGTAACCGCATTGTTCAACCTCTTCGATGCTGGTCAGCGCTCGCGACTCTTCTCTAACATTGCTGCGGCAATGGGCGGCGTTCCAAGCGAGATCATCGAGCGCCAGTTGGTGCATTTCGCCCGTGTTCACCCGGATTATGAAGCCGGTGTGCGTGCCGCTTTGAAAGAGGCACATGGCTATGAGGCCAATGCTATCTCCAACGAGGAAAAAGACGTCGCTGCCGAATAGGCCGACGCGAACAACGAACAATAGAAAGCCGGGGCGCAAGCCCCGGCTTTCTTTTATTGTCGCAGCCATGTATGCGACAGTGAAAGAGTTGGAAAAGCTCTAAGGCTAACAAGGAATTCATATGCGACTTGGCGGACGCCTGCAGGCGGCAATCGAAGTTCTCGAAGATATTGAAAATCGCAAGCGTCCCGCCTCGGATGCTTTGAAGGATTGGGGGTTGTCGCATCGTTTCGCCGGAGCTGGTGACCGTGCTGTCATTGGTAATATTGTCTATGATGCGCTGCGCCGGAAATTGTCGCTCGGTTGGCGCATGGATAGCGATGCGGCACGCCATATCGCTTTTGGTGTTCTGCTGTCCGATGCCGAACTGAATATTGAAGATATCAATGCCGCGCTTGAAGGCGACAAGTTTGCTCCAGAACCTCTCGATGCAGATCGTTTGGCTATTTGGGAATCGCGTGATTTGGTGTCTGCCCCCGATCATATTCGTGCCGATGTGTCGGAATGGTGCGTGCCACATTTCCAGGCGATCTTCGGCGATAAATGGGTGGAAGAAGCGGCAGCATTGAGCGACCGGCCTCCTGTTGATCTTCGCGTCAATACGTTGAAGGCTGACCGCGAAAAGGTGCTGAAAGAACTGGCACGCGCTGGAGCTAATCCCGCGCCGCTGCTGGAAACGGCTATTCGTGTGCCGCCTTTACGCGCCATGGGTCGTCATCCAAACGTACAGGCTGAGCCAGCCTTCCAGCGCGGATTGTTCGAGGTGCAGGACTTGGGCTCGCAGATTGCAGCCAAGCTCAGCAATGCTAAGCCGGGCGAACAGGTGCTGGACTACTGCGCCGGTGCAGGCGGCAAGACGCTTGCCCTGGCTGCCGAGATGAATAATAAGGGACAGATCCACGCCTATGATGCGGAACGCGCGCGTTTGGCACCTATATTTGACCGCCTCAAGCGGGCAGGGGTACGCAACGCACAGGCCCATGCCAATATAAGCGATCTCGTTCCGCTGGAAGGCCAGATGGATCTGGTTCTTGTTGACGCGCCATGCACCGGTTCAGGAACATGGCGGCGCAGGCCGGATGCAAAATGGCGATTGAGCGAGCAACAGCTGGAGCGGCGCGAAGTTGAGCAGCGCCAGGTGTTGGATGCCGCCAAGGCTTATGTGAAGCCGGGTGGACGCTTGGTCTACATTACCTGTTCGCTTTTCGCTCCCGAAAACGGCAATCAGGTTTCGGCATTTCTAGCGGCAAACCCCGAATACGGCGTCATCGACAGCCAGCCGATCTGGAGCCAGGCTGTGTCTGAAGACAAGGACCTCAGACCATTGTTTAAAGATGGAACCACGATCCTCTCTCCGTTTTCAACATCAACCGATGGCTTCTTCATTTCGGTTCTCAGGCGGGAAAAATAAGGCTACAACCGGCGCAAGTCATTCACAGGAATATTCCTATGTCTCGTTCCATGGTGCTTTTGCTGTTTTTGGTTTTAGTCGTTGGTGGTGGGCTTGCAATTGGTTACATAACCCTTCCGGGTGAATGGTATGCCAGTCTGGTCAAGCCATCATTCAATCCGCCGAACTGGCTTTTTGCTCCCGTCTGGACAGTTCTTTACGTCATTATCGCTCTTGCTGGCTGGCGCGTATGGGATCGTGGTCTGGCATCCCCCCAGCAATTCTGGTGGGCACAACTTCTATTCAATTTTCTTTGGTCGCCGAGTTTTTTCGGGCTCCAGCAAATGGGTCTTGCACTGGTCGTCATCGTGCTTCTGCTGATTTCGATTATAGGCTTCATCAAAGTGAGCTGGAGCACAGAGCGCACATCGGCAATTTTGTTTCTCCCTTATCTGGCATGGGTGGCCTTCGCGACCCTGCTTAACGCTTCCCTTTATTGGTTGAACCCGGCAGGCTGAAATGTTTGATTATGTGACACCGATTGCTGGCAAACGCGTTCTGTTTGCCATGGCCGCAACTGCCGAATATGGCCATCACTTGCAAAAACTTTTTACGCCGCTGATCACTGGCGTCGGCCCCGTGGAATCGGCCGTCAGCGTTTCGTCCGTTCTCGCACATTTGGGGGCCACATCGTCCTTGCCGGATTTGGTCGTATCGTTGGGTTCTGCCGGATCCCGCATTCTTGAACAGACCGAAATCTATCAGGCGACCAGTGTGTCCTATCGGGACATGGATGCCTCGCCGCTAGGGTTTATCAAGGGTGCCACGCCATTTCTTGACCTGCCGGTGAAGCTCCCACTCGATTATCGCATTCCGGGTATAAAGGAAGCGACACTATCCAGTGGTGCCAACATCGTCTCGGGCAAAGCCTATGATCTAGTTGACGCGGATATGGTGGAAATGGAGACGTTCTCCATCCTTCGTGCCTGCCATCGCTTCAATCTCCCTTTGATCGGTCTGCGTGGAATTTCCGATGGCGCAGAGGAGCTTCAGCATCTCGGGGATTGGACTGAATATCTCCATGTGATCGATGAGAAACTCGCCGTCGCTGTTGAAACCATGGCTGATGCAATCGAAGATGGAACAATCAATTTATAATGCAACATTTAAACAGGCTTCCCTTAACCCATTGCTTCATTGCATTGAGAAGTTCTTTGGTTGGGAAATCTAAAATATCTTCGTCGGAGAAACTGGCTTCCAGTTGCCTCTCGTAATGGATGCAAAAGAAACACCAGTGCTATTAATCCACCCTGTTAACAATCGGAATCAGTTTGTCAGTAAGCTTTGACAACCCATTGCGCCTAACCGACATTTGCTTTAAAGGCCCGCCATGAACACTCCCACTCATCCCGATACAGTCCTCATCGTCGATTTCGGCAGCCAGGTAACTCAGCTGATTGCGCGTCGCGTTCGCGAAGCCGGTGTCTATTCCGAGATCGTTCCCTTCCAATCAGCTCAGGAAGCGTTCCACCGCATCAAGCCTAAAGCAGTCATTCTTTCCGGCAGCCCACATTCAACTGTCGATATTGGCAGCCCGCGCGCGCCGCAGGATGTATTCGATTCCAATGTCCCGGTTCTTGGCATCTGCTACGGTGAACAGACCATGTGCGCACAGCTTGGCGGCAAGGTTGAAAGTGGGCATCACCGCGAATTCGGACGCGCTTTTCTTGATATCCAAGAAGAATGCGCGCTATTCGACGGTATATGGGCCAAGGGCACGCGTCATCAGGTTTGGATGAGCCATGGCGATCGTGTCGTCTCGATTCCTGAAGGCTTCAAGGTTGTCGGCACCTCGACTGGCGCGCCTTTCGCCGCCATCGCAGACGAAGCCAGAAAATATTACGCCGTGCAGTTTCATCCTGAAGTCGTGCATACGCCTGATGGCGCAAAGCTCCTCCAGAACTTTGTCCATCGTATTGCAGGAATTGAGGGTGATTGGTCCATGTCGGCCTACCGCGAAAAGGCGGTCGATCTCATTCGCAAACAGGTTGGTGACAAGAAAGTCATCTGCGCCCTATCAGGCGGGGTTGATTCGTCCGTAGCGGCTTTGCTCATCCACGAAGCGGTTGGCGATCAGCTTACATGCATCCTTGTTGACCATGGTCTGATGCGTAAGGGCGAGGCGGCAGATGTGGTCAGCATGTTCCGCGAGCACTATAATCTGCCACTTATTCTTGTGAATGCACAGGATCGTTTCATTGACGCGCTCGAGGGCGAAAGTGATCCGGAAAAGAAACGCAAGACGATCGGCCGGCTCTTCATTGAAGTCTTCGAGGAAGAAGCCAAGAAACTTGGCGGCGCGGATTTCCTTGCTCAAGGCACGCTCTATCCAGATGTGATTGAAAGCGTTTCCTTCACCGGCGGTCCTTCGGTGACGATCAAGTCGCATCACAATGTTGGCGGCTTGCCTGAACGCATGAATATGAAGCTCGTCGAGCCTCTGCGCGAACTTTTCAAGGATGAAGTGCGTGTGCTCGGTAAGGAGCTTGGCCTGCCGGATCATTTCATTGGCCGTCATCCTTTCCCGGGTCCAGGTCTGGCAATCCGTTGCCCGGGCGGCATTACCCGCGAGAAGCTTGAAATCCTGCGTGAAGCAGATGCCGTCTATCTCGACGAAATCCGCAAGGCCGGACTCTATGATGTGATCTGGCAGGCTTTCGCTGTTCTCTTGCCCGTGCAGACTGTTGGTGTCATGGGTGATGGACGCACCTACGAATTTGTCTGCGCCCTGCGCGCGGTGACATCGGTCGATGGCATGACGGCGGATTTCTATCACTACGATATGAACTTCCTCGGCCAGGCGGCGACTCGGATTATCAATGAGGTTAAAGGCATTAACCGCGTCGTTTATGACGTGACATCGAAGCCCCCAGGCACAATCGAATGGGAGTGAAGGCGCGTACTGAAGAGTAGAGCGGGATCGAGCAGCGTGTTAACAGCGATGTTGTCCCAGCATAGGTGAAGCGAGCCGCAACATTGTCGCCTTCGGCGATCGTTTCCTCTAGAGTCCACTGGATGTCAGGAAAGCCGACGCGCATCATTTCGATGATCTCGAGATATCCGGTGGGTCCGACCACTGGCTCGGGACGTGTTAAACAATTGAGCGGCCTTTGTCTTGCCGATCTTTACAAGTTCGACCGGAGGATTAGACCTTCTCGGCATCCTATTAGGCAAGTCTCGTCTCAAGTGCCTGCGAACATGCGGACGGTTCTTGAGTATGTCCGACCGACCCGAATTTCGCTACCGTCGACCAAAACCGCAATCAATGCCGAGAAGGGCGCTTGCTTCAGTTTGGCAATGCAGTTCCGACGCACGATTGCGCCGCGATGAATGCGCATGAACTCGGAAGCGTCAAGCCGCCGTTCCATTGATGCAAGGCTTTCATGGTGTAGAAAATATCGATCCGTGGTGTGTATCCGTACATAGTCCCGGTCGGCTTCGATCCAATTTATCTTTTCCAGCGGCAGCCGAATGGCATCGCCTTGATGCTTGAGCCAAAGATCGGTCTGCCGCGCCTCGTCTTTGCGCAAGGCCAGGCGCAGGGCAAGAATTGTTTCCTGAAGTTCTTCGACACGTTCGACACTATTGCGTGCCTCGACGGCAAGGCGAGCGCGAACCATGGCAGAATGCAACCGGGATGGTTCTATGGGCTTGGTCACATAGTCGACCGCGCTTGCGTCGAAAGCGCGAAGAGCGTGATGATCAAATGCCGTCACGAAGATAATGACGGGCACATCTGTTCCCAGTTGTTCAAGCACATCGAACCCGCTGCCACCCGGCATCTGAATATCGAGTAGCATGATGTCGGGCATTAACTCACGGGCATGGTCATAGGCCTGACGGACGTCGCCTGCTTCTCCTATTGTCCGAAATCCCGGCAGGGCATCGAGCATGCGAACCAACCTCCGGCGCGCCAATGGTTCGTCGTCAACGATGAGTACCGAAAGGTCCTTCATGCGAGCCTCAAAGGCATGGTCAGGGAGGCCTTGAAGCGGCTCGGGGTGATATATCCCGCCACACACGAGCCTGCACCCGGAAAGCGGGTTTCCATGCGATGGGCAACGTTTTTCAACCCTATTCCCATGCCGTGTGTACGGCGCGGGTTTGGTGCATCAGAAACATCATTCTCGACGGAAAGGTTTAGAACCTCGCCAACGCGACCGGCGCTGATCAAAATCTCGACCATTCCGGGCTTGTCGCTGACGCCATGCTTGACGGCATTTTCGATGAGCGGTTGCAGGATGAGGCTCGGGACGAGCGCATTCTCCAATTCCCGTGCCACATCGACACGCACCTTCATGCGATCCGAAAAGCGCTCCCCTTCAATATTTAAATAGCCGGTTTGCAATGTCAGCTCGTCCGCCAGTCTTACATCGTTGAGGGGATCAAGCTCCAGGGTGGTGCGCAAGAACGATGAGAGGGATAAAACCATGCGGCCTGCTCCCACCGTATTTCCTTCTTCAACCAGACCCGCAATCGAATTGAGCGTGTTGAAAAGGAAATGCGGGTTTACCTGGTATCGCAAGGCCCGCATCTGAGCTGACAGGGCTTCCTCACGCGATGCAGCCAGACGCCGCTCGTTTTCCCTTATCTCGAAGCTGTAGAGCAAGGCGACGAAGAGGCAGGACCAGCCCAGGAAAACAGACATGCCATAAACCAGGGTGTAACCGAAATTCGTCCAGTTGAATGTAACCGTTTGAGGCAACATGTAGACATAATATATCGCAAAATCGATGTAGGCGTTGATCACGGCGGCAAGGAGGGACAACGTGAAACAGGTCATGATTTTGACCGCCAGATGCACATTGTGCAGCCGGTAAATGATGAAGGAAATCGCGAATGTCATTGCGATGCTGAACAGCATCAAAATGAGTTTTCCTATAGCAGATTCGAGGGGGTCGACGCCGAGAATTCCCCACAATATGCTGCTGATGATAAACTCGGTTGACCAGTAAAAAATGCCGAGCCAAACCGTGGCACTGCGCACCTTGGCACCATAGAACCCACCATCCGCCAATTTTGCTTCGCTCACTTGCCCCATATGCTCTTTATCTTCCAATGCGTCCCTCGTGTCGAGAACCGCTCGTCGATCAAAAGCAGCCGTTCATAGAAAAGCCAAGCGCTTCGTCCGATAGCGACGTCGTTGGTAGAAAGGCGATTCTTCCCCGTTGGGTTTTGCGGTAGCCGTTTGTGTATGGTGCTTCCCCGCGCCGTTATTATCGGGGGCATTTCAATTCTTGATCGAAGCCCATAACGCCTGTGGAATAAATGTGACGGAACGACCAGAAAAAAGTCGAACGATTATAGCGGATGATCATCCACTGTTTCGCGAAGGGTTGCGCCGCATTGTCCAACGCCTTTATCCATTTGCTGAAGTGCAGGAAGCGGGCAGCCTGGGTGAAATGTTGGCCTTGGCCCGCACCGGACCAGCGCCAAGCACATTTATTCTTGAGTGGGTTTTTCCTGGTCTCGATCCTGCCAGATCAATCGCGGATTTACGGCAGGAATTCAGGGATTCTTCCATAATCCTTCTGTCAATGCTGGATGATGCAGCAATAATCGACCGAATTGCCGACATGGGCGCGAATGGCTTTATCAGCAAAGCCGTGATGCCTGACGAAGTAAGCGCCGCGATACGCAGCATCGAAGACGGAGAGTTTGTTATCAAACGATCATCGTCGGTAACATCATCTCCCAGCAGCCATCGATCTGACTTTTCTTTTCTCACAGCACGGCAACGCGAAGTCTTGCGGTTGATTGCAGAGGGAAAAACCAACAAAGAAATTGGCCGGAAACTGGACATTTCTCCCTACACCGTAAGCATTCATGTATCGGCGCTTTTGCGGGTTTTGAATGTAAGCTCGAGATCGGCAGCAGCCGCCAAGGCGGTCATTGGAGGTTTCGACAGTCGAGCATAGCCGCAAGTCCGGATAAACCTTGGACAAACCTGCTATTGCCGCTGAAGCTCGACTGTCCGTTTGAGGGCGGTTTCGAAGCCTTTGAGCGATACCGCGAAGGTGAGATCCTTTTCTGTATCGCTGGCAAAAACGCCGAGGTTCAAAACCTTTCCTTTACGCAACACATTGGCGGTGGTGCCGGTGAATGTCAGCGGGACAATGCAGCCTCCCGGCATACAGGTGCGGAACCGCGATGGCTTTCCCGCTGGGCTATCATCAATACGGAACGAGACACCTAAGTTCCCCCAATAGCGATGTATAAATAATACTTTTAACTCACTAGTTTATGGGGCAACTCAGGGTCAACGAAGTTCGTATAGTGAAGATTTGCTATTGATTTACTTGAAAATATTCTTGTCGAATAAATGATATTTAAGTTTAAGCATTTAAGATCAATAAAGAGGCTATGCTTTTGGAGAGTGGTGATTTGTAAAGGTCATCGCATCAATATGCCAGGCTGTTTTCCGCGCCACCGCGCATCCACCAACGCTCTTTCCAAAAATTTATGTTCCGGGTGAAAGGCGCCCCGATTGTTGCGTGCATTGCGGGAAGCCCCTGAAACGCTTCGCTATTCCTTTCTCAAACGACCTTGCATGAAGGTTGCCCAGTCCGATCCCGGCTATCGGAAGGTCCAAACTCAATTTCTCTCGCTTGACAAATTTTGCAGCAAGTGAAATTATTTTCACTAAGAGATAAAAATATCAAAATTGCTCAGGGTGGAGACATGGCAATGGTGAGTGGCAGTTCTCTTCGCGAAGAAGAGTCCAGCATGGCAGCGCGCGCTGCCTGGCTCCATTACGCCGGTGGTTTGACCCAGTCCGAGGTTGCAAAGCGTCTCGGCCTAACATCGCTCAAAGCCCATCGTCTGATCATGAAGGCCAATCAGGAAGGGCTGGTAAAAGTCTATATTGATGGCGAAGTTTCAGAATGCGTCGAGCTGGAGCAAAAGCTGTCCACCCGTTACGGGCTCGATTACTGCGAAGTCGTTCCAGATTTTGATCCTGAGGAACTGCCGCTAAAGGCTCTTGGCATTGCCGGAGCTCAATTTCTTAAGCGTGAAATCGAACGTGATGGCGAACTGCTTATTGGCATGGGGCATGGGCGGACGCTTGCGGCCTGCGTTGATTATCTGCCGCGCATAGCCAGCAACAATGTGCGTTTCGTCTCGCTGCTTGGCGGCTTGACCCGAAAGTTTTCCGCCAATCCGCACGATGTTATCCATAGGCTGGCAGAGCGTATTGGTGCAGAGGCCTATGTCATGCCTGTTCCGTTCTTTGCCAATACGGTCGAAGACATGGATGTCTTGTTCAGTCAGCGCGGCGTGCGCGAAATATTCGACATGGCAAAAAGCGCCAATCTCTCAATGGTCGGTATCGGCACTGCTGAGCGCGAAGCCTCGCTGGTTTCAACGGGCATGATCGAGAAAAGCGAGATTGAGGACATTAAGAATGCGGGAGGAGCGGGAGAGCTTCTCGGCCATTTCTTCGATGATGCCGGTCAGGCGATACAGACAACCTTGTCTGATCGCACATTCACATTGAGCCGGGAGGACCTGAAAAAGCAGCGATTGATTGCCGTTGCAGGTGGCAGGATGAAGGTGCGGGCCATTCGGGCAGTGCTCGAAAGCCGGTGCCTTAACGGACTGATAACAGACGAGAAAACGGCACAACAGCTTGTCGCCAACGTTATCTGACGCATGTCGGAAAAGGTGCGGGAAATCGCATCCAGGAGGAAATACCGGTGGGGTATCCGGTCCATAATACCCGATAAAAAGGAGGAGAAGACCAATGCATGACAAGGAAAAAGACCTTATCAGCGCTTTCCTGCGCGGATCGGTTGACCGTCGCGGCCTGTTAAAGGGGCTGGGCACAATGGGCATTACTGCGGCCAGCGCCGGCACATTGATGAATATGATGTCGACCAATGCGCAGGCAGCCGATTTTGATTGGAAGAAACATTCCGGCAAATCCCTGAAGCTGCTTTTGAATAAGCATCCCTATGCGGATGCGATGATCGCAAATCTTCAGAATTTCAAGGATCTGACGGGCATCGACGTCAAATATGATGTATTTCCGGAAGACGTCTATTTCGACAAGGTAACGGCAGCTCTGTCATCGGGTTCGACCGAATATGATGCGTTCATGACCGGTGCCTATATGACGTGGACCTATGGTCCTGCGGGCTGGATCACCGATCTGAAGGAATGGATCAATGATCCGGAGAAAACCAATCCGAACTATGCATGGAACGACTTCCTGCCCGGCGTGAAAAACTCCTGCGCATGGAACGGGATTCCAGGTGGCGCACTTGGTTCGGAAGACGCCAAACAATGGTGTATTCCATGGGCGTTCGAACAGAACAACATCACCTATAACCGCGATATGTTTAAGAAAGCCGGAGTCGAGGTTCCGGGCAATATTGATGAGATGATTGCAACTTCTGCCAAGCTTCAAAAGGATATTGGCGGCATTTACGGCATTGGTGTGCGCGGTTCACGCTCATGGGCAACGATTCATCCGGGCTTCCTGTCCGGCTATGCCAACTTCAACCAGAAGGACCTGAACGTTTCTGCTGATGGCAAGCTTTCAGCAGCCATGAACACGGCCGAGTCAAAAGCGTACCACACCAAGTGGGTGCAGATGATTCAGGAAAGCGGTCCGAAGGATTGGTCCACCTATACCTGGTATCAGGTAGGTACGGATCTTGGCGCCGGTGCTTCTGCCATGATTTTCGATGCTGATTGCCTCGGATACTTCATGAATGGCGGCGACAACAAGATGGCAGGGAAGCTTTCTTATGCGGCGTTCACAGCCAATCCGGAAGCCAAGGCATCGACACCGAATATCTGGATCTGGTCGCTGGCCATGTCCAATTTCTCCAAGGACAAGGACGCAACCTGGTACTTCCTGCAATGGGCTTCCGGTCCAGAGCATGCATTGTTCGGCGCAACCAAGATGGACTTTGTTGATCCGGTTCGCCAATCGATCTGGAAGGATGAAATGTTCCGCGAGAAGCTGAACAGCAAATATCCGGGCTATGTCGAAATGTTCGACGCATCGGCCGCTGGCGCAAGCATCAAGTTCACGCCGCAACCGCTCTTCTTCGACGTTACCACCGAATGGGCCTCGACGCTCCAGAAGATGGTCGCCAAGGAAGTGCCGATTGATGAGGGTCTAGACCAGCTTGCTCAGAGCATTGATCGTCAGCTCAAGGAAGCAGGCCTCGGCTGATCTTCATCCCGCCAATACCCGGCACCCAAAGTGCCGGGTATTCCGGTGCGCGACAAGCGTAATTGCCCTAAATAATAAGGAGCTTTAAATTGGCTTCACCATCCATTCCCAGAAAGCCGGCTTCAAGGTTCAGAATCAGCAGGAAGATGCTTCCCTATGTGCTGAGTCTGCCAGCATTGCTTGTCTGCATCGGTATTCTGATTCCGTTCGTCACCGCCGTCATTTATTCATTTCAGCGCTACCGGTTGAGCCAGCCATGGAGCCGCCAGTTCAACTGGGGCGAGAACTATTATAACTTTCTGTTCAATGATCCGGGCTTCTGGAACACGCTGAAAATATCGCTGCTCTATGCCGGTATCACTGTAACGTTGGAGCTTTTGCTCGGACTTGGCATTGCCTTGCTTTTGCAAAAGCGCTCCCGCGTCAATAATTTCATTTCGATCATGCTTCTCCTGCCACTGATGATTGCGCCAGCGCTCGCGGCGCTGATGTGGAAGCTGATGACCAATCCGGGTTTCGGCATTCTCAGCTATCTGGCAAGTTGGGTCGGGCTGCATAATTTCCGTTGGGCCTCATCGCCCGATACGGCGCTCCTGACGGTCGTGCTGGTCGATATCTGGGTCTATACGCCCTTTATCATGATCCTGCTTTTGGCCGGTCTGCGCTCGCTGCCGACCCAACCCTTCGAAGCTGCCGCGCTTGATGGTGTGCCGCGCACCTTCGTGTTCTTCCGCATTACCTTGCCGATGCTGACGCCCTATATTTTGACCGCGACGCTGTTCCGCCTGCTCGACTCCATTCAGCAGTTCGACATCATCTATGCCATGACGCAGGGCGGCCCCGGCAACGCGCTGACGGTGTTTCAGGTCGAAGCTTACCTGAACTTCTTCCAGTCGACGAATGTTGGACGGTCAGCGGCTCTGATGGTCATCCTTTGGGCGATCACCTACCTGCTCTCCAATATCTTCATCAAGAACTGGCTGCGGCTGCGCGAACGCGCTCGCGGCGAGGCGTGAGGAGTACATTATGGAAACCACATCCACACTCGAAAAATCCCTGCGCTTCCTTGCGCTGTCGCTGGTCGTTATCTTCTTCATGTTCCCGATCCTCTGGATATTCCTTATGTCGTTCCAGACGAACGAGACCATTTTGCAGATACCGCCATCCATTGTGTTCACGCCAACACTGTCCAATTATGCAGCGCTCATTACAGGCAAGCTGACGACCTCCGCTGGTACACTTGATATTGCCTTCATGCGCAATCTCGGCAATTCGGTCTTTCTCTCGGTCACCTCGGTTGCACTGTCTCTGGTGCTTGGCGTCCCTGCGGCCTATGCCTTTGCCCGCCACAAGTTCCGTGGCTCGGAAGATATTGCTTTCACGCTGCTGTCTTTCCGCTTCGCGCCGCCGCTTCTGGTATTGCTGCCGCTAACGCAGTATTTCCAATGGCTTGGTCTGTCGGATACTTATTTCGGTCTCATCTGGGTTTATCAGTTGATCTGTCTGCCATTGATCCTGTGGATTGTGCGCGGTTATTTCGAAGATATCTCGGCTGATGTTGAATATGCCTATCGCATAGCGGGCCACTCGTGGTTTGCCACATTCCGCAAGATCGCCTTGCCTCTGGCTGGTCCCGGCATTGCGGCAGCAGGCCTGCTCGCCTTTATTTTCGCCTGGAATAATTTTGTCTTCGCGCTGGTCCTGGCATCTGCCGATAAACAGCCGGTCACAGTTGGCGCTCTCGCCTTTGTTACCTCATCCGGGATCCAGTACGGCCAGATCGCCGCGGCCATTGTGCTTTCCGTCACTCCGACGCTCGCGCTCGCTCTTTATGCACAGCGCTATCTCGTTGAAGGGCTTTCGCTTGGCGCGGTGAAGGGATAATCCTATGACCACTTTACAACTCAAGAATATCGTCAAGCGCTACAAGACCAATACGGTTCTCGATGACCTGTCGCTTGACGTAGCAGATGGCGAGACGTTGGTCCTGTTCGGCCCGTCCGGGGCCGGAAAGACCGTCCTCCTGCGTCTCGTCGCCGGTGTGATCGATCCAGATGAGGGAAAAATCCTGATTGGCGGCGAAGACATGACCGATGTCGATGCGGAGCATCGCGGCATTGGCATGGCGTTTCAAAATTTCGCGCTATTCCCGCATATGAGCGCTCACGACAATATCGCCAGTCCTCTGACGGCAACCCGCTCTTCCGCCGAAGCGATCAAGGCGGGTGTGGGCAAAGTGGCGAAACTACTCAAGATCGACCATGTGCTGTCGCATCATCCCAAGGCGCTTTCCAACGGGCAGAAGCAACGCACTGCACTGGCCCGTGCCTTAGCTGGTTCACCGCCGCTGCTTTTGCTGGATGATCCCTTGCGCAATGTCGATGCGAAGCTGCGCTTTGAGATGCGGCTAGAGCTTCCTCGGCTTCTCGCTTCGCAAGGCGCGACAGTTGTCTATGTGACGCAGGACTATAAAGAAGCCATGGCACTTGGTGACCGCATTGCAGTCATGGCCAATGGCAAAATTCGCCAGATCGGAACGCCGGAGGAGATCTATAATGCGCCTGCCGATATCGGGATTGCCAGCCTGTTCGGCGACCCGACGATCAACCTCCTTGATGTCGTGCCGCAAAAGGATGCTGGTGGCATTTATGTTGAGATTTCCAAGGTGCGCGTCCCTCTGCCGGGTATGCCGGATAATGTTGTGGGACAAGCTTGCGTCATTGGCATCCGGCCAGAATCAATCACCTTTGCCAAGGACACGGTGAAGGGTGCCGTTCCCATTGAGGTCGAGGCTGAAACCCCGCTGAATGAAAAGACTGTCACGCTGGTCGTAACAGTGGGCAAGCGCGAGCTTTTGGTTTCCCGTCCGGCGGGAACACCAGGCCCCGTATCAGGGCCCGCTTTTATCCTCATCGACGGCAAAACCACATTTCTTTTCGACAAGGCCAGCGGCGCATTGATCCGCAAGGCAGGCACGACAGAGCAGGGAGTGGCAGCATGAGTGATACTGCTCTGTTGATCAAAAACGTCGACAAATTCTATGGCCCCATTGACCACGGTGTTCATGCGGTCCGCAACATCAGCATGGATGTGAAAAAGGGTGAGATTATCGCTCTCCTTGGCTCATCCGGTTGCGGCAAGACATCGACATTGCGCATGGTTGCCGGTTTTGAAGCTGTATCGCGCGGTACCATTTCGCTGAAAGGCCGCGAGGTTCAAACCTTCGCCCCGGTCCGGCGCAATGTTGCCATGGCCTTTGAAGGCTATTCGCTCTATCCGCCTTTGACAGTGAAGGAAAATATCGCCTTCGCGTTGAAGTCTTCCAAGCTCTCGCAGTCTGTTGTCGAAGAGAAGGTCGCCTATATCGCCAAGCTTCTGGAGATCGAGGATATTCTTGGGCGTTATCCAAGTTCAATCTCCGGTGGTCAGCAGCAGCGCGCCTCCCTTGGTCGTGCCTTGATCCGTGATGCCGATCTGCATTTGCTTGATGAACCAATGGGACAGCTGGAGCCGCAATTGCGGGCGGTGCTGCGTGGCCGCATCAAGCACTATATCAAGGAGCGCGGACTAACCGCTATCCTCGTGACCCACGACCAGACCGAAGCCAATGCGCTTGCAGATCGTATTGCCGTCATGGAAGGCGGTGAGTTGCAGCAATTCGATACGCCGCAAATGATCAAGGAGCGACCGGCCAATCTGTTCACCGGCACCTTTGTCGGTGAGCCGCCCATGAATGTCTTCGAGGCAACGGTCTCGAACAGTGACACCAGGATTACTTTCGGTCTTAATCAAGGTGTGAAGCTGGAATATGCCGCTTCTGACTTTTCGCCAGCCGTGCGCGAAGAGTTGAAAAAACACCAAAAAGTCGTTGTTGGCATTCGGCCCTATGCGGTTCGCCGTAGCGAAGGCGGCGTTCATGCGCGCGTTTCGGTCAATCAATGGCTCGGCGACCAGACCCATATTGCGGCAGACTTTGCCGGTGGATCGCTGGTACTGGTCGAGCATGATCGGACGGATGTGGCAATCGGCGATACGATTGCGGTTCGTCTCGATCCGGCCAGCCTGCATGTATTCAACGGCGAAACCGGCGTCGCTATTAGTCACGGTCAGGAGCTTGCGTGATGACACGCGATATCCTCATAGGGATTGATGCGGGAACCTCCGTCATCAAATCCGTGGCCTTCGATCTTGCCGGTCGTCAGATCGCATTTGCCTCTACCCCCAATAGCTATGAGACTATCGGCAGGGCAGGGGTTGTGCAGGATCTGGCACGCACTTGGGCCGATGCAGCCAAGACGCTGCTTGAACTTGCTGGGAAGGTTGAAAATCTGGCCAGTCGCACTGTGGCTGTCTCGGTAACGGGACAGGGCGATGGGACATGGATGATCGACAAGAATGGCGAGGCTGTTGGCAAGGGCTGGTTGTGGCTTGATGCGCGTGCCGGTAATGTAGTTGACAATCTGCGCAAGGAACGCGGCGATCTTGGCCGCTTCACCCATACTGGCAGCGGGCTTGCCGCCTGCCAGCAGGGTTCGCAATTGCGCTGGATGATGAATGAGGCTCCGGAGCTTTATGCCGGTGCGACGACGGCGTTCCATTGCAAGGACTGGCTCTATTTCAAATTAACCGGCAAGCGCGCCACCGATCCGTCGGAGGCCGTGTTCACCTTTGGCGATTTTCGCACGCGCGCCTATTCAGACAGCGTGATTGACTTTCTTGGGCTGGAGAAACTCAAATATCTTCTGCCGGAAATCGTCGATGGCGCTACAACCCATCACGAGCTTGAGGGCGAGGCTGCACGAAGCACGGGCTTGCTGGAAGGCACGCCTGTCGTTCTGGGTTATGTGGACGTGGCCTGCACCGCGCTTGGTGCCGGGCTTTATGAACCGGGAACAGATACGGGATGCTCGATCATCGGGTCGACCGGCATGCATATGCGCCTTGCGACCAGCCCCGACGATGTGCAGCTGAACCGCGATCTGACGGGGTATACAATGTGTATGCCGATCCCTGGAATATATGCGCAGATGCAGTCCAATATGGCGGCAACCCTCAATATTGATTGGGTATTGTCTGTCGCCGGCGACCTTTTCAAAAGTGTCGGGATTGAGAAGTCGAAAACGGAATTGCTCGCTTATGTAGAGACCTGGCTCGCCGATGCGAAAGCCGCTTCGGTCATTTATCACCCCTATATTTCCGATGCGGGTGAGCGGGGTCCCTTTGTTGACGCGACAGCCCGTGCTTCCTTCATAGGTTTTTCTTCGAGCCATAGGTTCGGCGATCTTGTGCGCTCTGTGTTTGATGGTTTGGCGCTGGCTGCCCGCGATTGCTACTCGGCGATGGGACCTTTGCCAAAGCGGGTTCGAATAACGGGCGGCGCGGCGCGCAGTGCTTCGCTGCGCAAAATTTTGGGCGGGGCTCTCGGTGCCTCGGTACAGACCAGCGAGCGTGAGGAGGCAGGAGCCGCAGGTGCGGCCATGATCGCAGCCGTATCACTTGGTATTTATGGCTCAATGGCAGATTGCGTCAAAGATTGGGTAACGCCTTTCCAGCGCCAGCCGGAAGCTGCCGACGAAGAACTGTCCCTGATTTATGAAAAGGCTTTCCCGGCCTATCGCCAGTCAAGGCTGGCGCTGCAACCGACATGGCACATGCTAGCCAGCAGCAATTGACGAATAGGAAGACCGCAATGACCAAGAAAATAGCCATTATCGGCGACAGGTTCATGCTCCCGGAAGTGTTCCGGGAAAAGATCGTGGAGCTATGTGGTGACGAGCACGATATTCGCACGCTGCAACAGCCCTGGCCGGATGTTCCAATGGAACATGGCTACGCGGTCAAGGGCATGGACGGGCTGAAGGAATATCTGGGTGATCCTGATGAGGTTGTCGAGTTCATCGGCGATGCCGAGCTTTTCATCACCCAGCTCGCTCCAATGTCTGCGGGTATGCTGGAGCGTCTTCCGGATTTGAAGTTTGTCGCGGTTTCCCGCGGTGGTCCGGTTAATATCGATATGAAGGCGGCCCGCGATGCGGGTGTCCTTGTCGTCAATACGCCAGGTCGCAATGCCAGCGCCGTTGCCGAATTTACTCTTGGCGCAATATTAGCCGAAACACGGCTTATCCGCAGCGGCCATGAATCCCTGCGCAAGGGTGAGTGGCGCGGCGAGTTGTACCGCGCTGACAAGACTGGTCGTGAGCTTTCCGAAATGACTGTCGGCGTTATCGGTTATGGCAATATAGGCACAAAGGTCGTTCGCCTGTTGCGGGCTTTCGGCACGAAAGTTCTGGTGCACGATCCCTATGTCCAGCTATCGGCTGATGACCGCAATGCGGGCGTTGAGCATGTAGCACTGGATGATCTGCTCTCCCATTCTGATGTTGTAACCCTCCACCCGCGTGTGACGGAAGAAACCAAAGGCATCATGAATGCCGAGGCCTTTGCCAAGATGAAGCAGGGGGCGATTTTTGTGAATACTGCGCGCGGCCCGCTGGTTGATTATGATGCGCTGTATGAAGCGCTCACCAGTGGCCATCTTGGCAGTGCAATGCTCGAAACATTTGCCGTGGAGCCCGTTCCTGCCGATTGGCCACTGCTGCAACTTCCCAATGTAACGCTCACGCCGCATATTGCAGGCGCCTCCGTGCGCACGGTCACCTATGCGGCTGAAATGGCCGCAGAGGAGGTACGGCGCTATATAGCTGGCCTGCCGCCGGTCAATCCCTGCTGAGGCTATCATCATGCAAGAACAAAAGCTCAGACAATCGATCATCGACCATTGCCGCCAGATGAATGCAGCCGGCATAAATCAAGGCACGTCCGGCAATATCAGTGTGCGCTTTGAAAATCGCATGCTCATTACGCCATCTGCCGTTCCTTATGACGAGATGACGCCGGACATGATCGCCTCCATGCCGCTTGATGGCGAGTATGGCTCTTGGAAAGGCCCAAAGAAACCTTCCACCGAATGGCGCTTTCACCTTGATATTTTGCGCACACGGCCTGAAATCAACGCGGTCGTTCATACCCACGCGACGTTTTCGACGATCCTTGCCATCGCCCATAAATCAATTCCGGCATGCCACTATATGGTTGCGGCATTTGGCGGCGACGATATCAGGCTGTGTGACTATGCCCGCTATGGCACAAAAGAGCTGTCCGATAATGTGTTGAAGGCATTGAAAGAGCGCACTGCCTGCCTGATGGCCAATCACGGTATGATTGCAACGGGTAGCAGCCTTGAAAAGGCTATGTGGGCGGCTGTCGAGCTGGAAACAATCGCCAAGCAATATTACCACGCGCTGCTTTTGGGCGGAGCCGTCATTCTGCCTCCAGAAGAGATCGAAGGTGTCCGTCGCGGCTTTGCGAGCTATGGACTTCAGGACAAGCCTTCACCGCAGGGGGCAGAACATTGAACAAAGGCACGGATATCTACGACCTGTTCATTATCGGCGGCGGTGTCAACGGTGCGGGCATTGCGCGCGACGCAGCAGGCCGTGGCCTGTCAGTCATCCTTTGTGAAAAAGATGATCTCGCCCAGGGCACGAGTTCGCGCTCCGGCAAGCTTGTCCATGGTGGGCTGCGTTACCTCGAATATTACGAATTCCGGCTGGTGCGCGAGGCGCTGATCGAGCGCGAGGTCCTGCTCGAATGCGCTCCGCATATTATCTGGCCAATGCGCTTTGTCTTGCCACATAATCCGGCGGATCGTCCGGCCTGGCTCGTGCGTCTCGGCCTGTTCCTTTACGATCATCTTGGCGGGCGCAAACGCTTGCCGGGAACGCGCACGCTTAATTTGAAGACTGCCCCGGAAGGTGCGCCGTTGAAAGACGAGTATGGCAAGGCATTCGAATATTCCGATTGCTGGGTAGATGATGCGCGGCTGGTGCTTTTGAATGCGCTCGATGCCGCTGGCCGCGGCGCTGAAATCCATACGCGAACCGCATGCAGCTCGATCCGCCGCGAAGAGGGTATCTGGATCGTTGAAATGACCGACACGGCTTCGGGCACCAAAAGAACCGTGAAGGCGCGCTGCGTGGTGAATACCGCCGGTCCATGGGTCAATGACATTATCCGGCGCGTGGCAGGCTTGAACTCCAGCCGCAGTGTCCGGCTGGTCAAGGGCAGCCACATTATTGTACCGAAATTCTGGGAAGGACGGCAGGCCTATCTGGTCCAGAACCCGGACAAACGGGTTATCTTCATCAATCCCTATGAAAATGATCTGGCGTTGATCGGCACCACCGATATTCCTTATGAAGGGCATCCGGAAGATGTGGCGGCCGACAGCACTGAAATCGACTATCTGCTGAAATCCGTAAACCGCTATTTCAAGCAGCAATTGGTGCCAGCCGACATTGTGCATAGCTTTTCCGGTGTGCGTCCGCTCTATGATGACAGTGCGGAAAACCCCAGCGCCGTTACCCGAGACTATATTTTTGAAGTCGATGCAGACAACAACAAGGCACCGCTACTTTCGGTGTTCGGCGGCAAGATCACAACATTCCGCAAGCTTTCCGAACATGCGCTTGACCGCCTGAAGCCATTTTTCCCCAATATGCGCCCGGGGTGGACTGCCAAGGCGCAGCTTCCGGGAGGCGACATAGCGAATGCGGATTTCGAACAGTTTCTGGGTGATATGCGGGCCAAATATCCCTGGCTGCCCTTTGATCTTGCCAAGCACTACGCCCGGCTTTACGGCACGCGCATGCATGACCTGCTTGGCTCGGCGCGATCTGTTTCAGATCTGGGCACACGGTTCAGCAAGCTTTTGTATGAGCGGGAAGCGCAGTTCTTGCGCACAACGGAATGGGCGCTTTGGCCAGAGGATGTTCTGGAGCGGCGCACCAAACACGGCTTGCACATGACTGAGGAAGAGCGCGTGGTTTTCACGAATTGGTGGACAAGCCAGCAGGTGGCGGCATGAGAAGCGCGGAGTTTGAAGCCCTGCTCGACCTATCGGCCCGTATTGGTGCCGATCCGGCGCTGGTACAAGCGGCAGGCGGCAACACATCCATCAAAGAAGGTGGCACGCTCTGGATCAAGGCGTCCGGCCTCTGGCTGATGAATGCGCGAAATACCGATATTATGGTGCCTGTCGCGCTGGACCCTTTGCTGGATGCGCTGGGCCGCTATGATCCTTCTGCCGAGAAAGCGCAGGATTATGTGATTGCCGAACGCAATCCCTCCGGCCTGCGCCCATCGATTGAAACCACCGTCCATGCGCTTATGCCGCAAAAGGTGGTGGTGCATGTTCATTGCGTCGAGACTATTGCCTTGGCTGTTCAGGCCGATGGCCCTGCCTTGGTTGTATCGCGTCTGGGCGATATTCCTTATGCATTCGTGCCCTATGCCCGCCCGGGATTGCCGCTGGCCCGAGCCATAGCCGAACGTCTGGAAGAAGACACATGTGTTCTCATTTTGGGCAATCATGGTCTCGCGGTTGCGGCCGAAACAGTCGATGAAGCGGAGGTCCTGCTTCATCGGGTCTCCCGCCTTTTGTCTGTCACGCCGCGTCAGGCACCGGACGCGGATATTGCCGCACTGCAACGCCTTGCAGTCAATAGTCAGTACAGGCTTCCCGAGGATGCATCGATTCACCGCGTGGCTACTGATCTGACCAGCTGCCTTATTGCGGCCGGTGGCAGTCTCTATCCGGACCATGTCATCTTTTTGGGGAAAGGTTCGGTGATCGCCTCGCCAACGGATACCGCTTTGACCATCGAAGAGAAACTGCAAGAGGGCATGGCGCTGCCGCCCGCGATCCTGTTCCCCGGCAGGGGCGTTCTGGTGTTGAAAGAAGCAACATCAGGGGCTCTTGCCATGGCGCGCTGCCTTGCGGACGTTACCTCCCGGATTCCGCAAGGCGCGCGTCTGAATTACCTGACAGATGAGGAAAATGCCGAGCTCCTTGGCTGGGATGCGGAGAAATACCGGCAAACACTCAATCGTGCAGGTCAGGCATTGCAATGACAGGTGAAGCACTGTTCATCGGCATTGATATAGGCACGTCCGGCGCGCGCGCTGTGGTGATGACTGCCTCGTTTGACGTTGTTGCCAGCGCTTCAGCCCGTCTGGACGCCTTCTCGCCAAATCACCGCGATCCTGCGGCTTGGTGGTCTGCTGTCCAATCGGCGCTGTCACAGGTGCTCGTGTCGGTTGAACGCAAACAGATCCGCGCGATTAGTATAGACGGTACTTCCGGCACAGTATTGCCGGTCGATGCCAGCGGCGCGCCTCTGGCTGAGCCATTAATGTATAATGATCCGGTGTCAGACCGAGCTATTCTCGACGCGATTGCTGCCAATGCGCCTGAATCCAGCGCAGCGCATGGAGCCACTTCCGGCCTTGCCAAGCTTATGCATTTTCAAACCATCCGCAGTGTTTCGCATATTATCCATCAGGCTGACTGGCTTTCAGGGCATTTCACCGGCCTTTACAATGTCTCCGACGAAAACAACGCGTTGAAAACGGGCTATGATCCTATCGAACGGCGGTGGCCGCTCTGGATAGGTAGTACCCGTACCCATATGGAAATGCTGCCGCATGTTCTGCCGGCGGGTTTGCCGATTTCGACCATCTCTGCGCAAGCTGCTGCCGCATTTGACTTGCCTCCCTCGGTGATCATCGTTGCGGGAACGACGGATGGTTGTGCGTCCTTTCTGGCGACAGGAGCCAATCAGCCGGGCGATGGCGTTACCGCGCTTGGCACAACATTGACGGTCAAGGTGCTCTCGGATCGTCCTCTGTTTGCGCCCGAGTTCGGGCTCTATAGCCACCGCATTGGCGATATGTGGCTGGCTGGCGGCGCGTCCAATACGGGCGGCAATGTGCTGGCGCATTATTTCGATAATGCGCAGATAGAAAGGCTCTCCGCCAGCATCGACCCGGCAACGGACGCTGGCCTTGATTATTATCCGCTGCTGCGTGATGGCGAGCGTTTCCCCATCAATGATCCTGCGATGAAACCGCGTATGGAACCGCGTCCTGACAGTGATGCGCAGTTCCTTAAAGCAATCTTTGAAGGCATCGCAAATATTGAGCACATGGCTTATGGACGTCTGGCGGGACTTGGCGCACCCGAGCTTCGCTCGGTTCGTAGTGTCGGTGGTGGTGCGAAGAATGTTGTCTGGTCCGCCATTCGCGCCCGCAAGCTTGGCGTTCCCATGCCGCCCGTCCTGTCGGAAGAAGCGGCAGCGGGTGCGGCACGGCTTGCGATTCAGGGCGCAAAATCGGCGGGTGTTCTATGACACAGCCAACACAATTATCTGGTCTACGTGATCTGCAAGGGCGTTTTGACGCTTTCCTCATCGACCAGTTTGGTGTGCTTCGCGATGGCCGCGGACCCTATCCCAATGCGGATTCAACGCTTGCCGCCCTGAAGCAGACCGGCGTTCGGATCATCATCCTATCCAATTCGGGAAAGCGCTCCGCTGAAAATGACCGGCGTCTGGCAAAAATAGGCTTTGACCCTGCAAGTTGGGACTGGTTCCTCACATCTGGTGAGGTGGCGTGGCAGATGCTGGCCGCTGAAGCAACAAAAGCAAAGGGTGGGCCCACTCGCCGCTGCCTGCTTATCAGCCGTGATGGCGATACGTCGCCGCTGGGAGGCCTTGATCTGGAACGCACGGCAACTGGCGAGAACGCGGATATTGTTCTGATCGCTGCCAGTGAAGGGGATATCCATGATCTGGATTATTACCGGAACTTGCTGGAACCGGCAGCAAGACGTGGCGTTTCATGTCTCTGCACCAACCCGGATAAGATCATGCTGACAGCTGAAGGCACTGCCTTTGGCGCTGGCCGCATTGCGGAGCTTTATCAGGAACTGGGTGGCACAGTGCGCTGGATAGGCAAACCTTTCGCCGATATTTATGCCGCTGCCATAGACTTTCTCGGTCATCCGAACCCGGAGCGGGTCTGTTGCATCGGTGACAGTATAGAGCATGACGTTGCCGGGGCCGCCGGGGCTGGACTGAAATCCGTGCTGGTCAAGACCGGCATATTGGCTGGTTCAAACACGCAACAGCTGCAGAGCCTTTTTGCTGAACATGGCGCATCGCCTGATTACACGATTGACCGCTTTATCTGGTAGGAGACTAATGGCTTTCACCCTCTCGCTCAACACCAATCCTTTGGTGAACCGCTTCGCTGAAGCCGATGATCTGATTGATACAATCGCAGAAAAAATTCGCATCGGTTATGTGCAGCTGACGCACGAATTCATCAATCCATCGTGGCCGCAACCGACAATCTCCAAACATGTAAAGCAGTTCCAGAAAGCGCTCTCGCGCACGGGTGTGAATGTCACGTCGGGTATGACAGGGCCATATGGGCGTCTCAATCATTTTGGTCATCCAGATGCGGATGTCCGGCAATATTATGTCGACTGGTTCAAGACATTTGCGAATATCTCTGCTGATCTTGGCGCGGCGTCGCTCGGCACGCAGTTCGCGATCTTTACCCATAAGGATTATGACGACCCGGTACGCCGCGAAGAATTGATGAAAATCGCCATTGATTGCTGGCGGGATGTGGCAGCGCATGCAAAGGCTGCCGGCCTTACCTATCTCTTTTGGGAGCCCATGTCGGTCGGGCGCGAATTTGGCCACACGATCGCGGCTTGCCGTGAGCTTCATGATCGCTTGCAAGCATCAGACTTGCCAATTCCCCTTCTGATGATGGTTGATATCGATCATGGCGATGTCACATCGAGCAATCCTGCCGATATTGATCCCTATGCCTGGGCGGAAGCTTTCCCCAAGGAATCTCCGATCATCCACATCAAACAATCGTCGATGAACAAGGGTGGTCATTGGCCGTTTATCGCAGCGCATAACAAGGATGGCCGGATCACACCGGAGAAGTTTCTGGAGACAGTTCGACGCGGTGGTGGAAAGGACAATGAAATCTGCCTTGAACTATCGTTTCGCGAGCGCGAACCAACCGACCATATGGTGGTGGATATGATCCGCGAGTCCGTGGAGTTCTGGGAGCCCTATATTGACACGGGGTTCAATGGAGCAAACTCGGGAAAAGTGAAATGAGCGATTTCTGGATTGGCACGAGTTTCAAGATGAACAAGACGCTGGCGGAGGCTTTGGCCTTTGCCGAAGCTCTTGCTGCTGCTGATGAAACCCGCGATCAGCGGTTTCAGCGCTTTGTCATTCCGCCGTTCACAGCGGTGCGTGAAGTCAAAGCCGCGTTGAAAGACACAAGCGTCAAGGTCGGTGCGCAGAACATGCATTGGGATGACGCAGGTGCATGGACCGGTGAAATATCGCCGCTGATGCTGAAGGACTGCAATCTCGATCTGGTCGAGCTTGGACATTCCGAGCGCCGCGAGTTTTTTGGTGAAACCGACAGAACGGTTGGCCTCAAGGTTGCGGCAGCCGTGCGTCACGGATTGACCCCGTTGATCTGCATTGGCGAAAGTCTGGCACAACGCGAGGCCGGAGAGGCCGACGCCGTGCTTGCTGCGCAAGTACAAGCTGCCCTCGCTTTGCTTGAAGGTGAGGCAAGAAAGCAGCCGGTCCTTCTCGCCTATGAACCCATATGGGCAATCGGCGTCAATGGCATTCCGGCCACATCCGAATATGCCGATGAGCGCCATGGGAAAATTGCAGCTGTGGCCAGGGCGGTGCTCGGCACTGCTGTACCTGTCCTTTATGGCGGCAGCGTCAATCCTGAAAACTGCGCCGAACTGATTGCCTGCCCGAATATTGATGGCCTTTTCATTGGTCGCTCTGCTTGGGCAGCAGAAGGCTATCTTGATATTTTACAGCGGGTCGCAAAAGCAATTCCAGGAAAAGTGGGAACCGGTTTTCCGTCCGGAATTGCATAAAGACAGATCTAGAAAGGAAAAACTCATGAAAATAGCAATTGGAGCCGATAGTGCGGGTAAGCCTTTGCTCGATATCATTGCTGCGCATCTTGCGACAAAGCCGGAACATGTCGTTGCAGATCTGAGCCAGTCCGGCTTTTATGCCGATCTTTCGCAAAAATTGGCGCAGACAATTGTCGATGGAACCAATGAGCGCGGCATTCTTATTTGCGGCACAGGCATTGGCGTCAGCATTTCCGCAAACAAGGTGCCGGGCATTCGCGCCGCGCTGACCCATGATACCTATTCCGCCGAGCGCGCTGCCAAATCCAACAATGCGCAGATCATCACCATGGGCGCGAGGGTTATCGGCCCGGAACTTGCCAAGGCTATCGTGGATAAATGGCTGGAATCCGAGTTCGATCCACAAGGCGCTTCAGCAGGTAATGTCGAAGCAATCGATAGGTTGGATGCGGGGAAGTAAATAGCGAGCAGCCTTAGCTTTACCTTTGTGCGTGGTTCGCCCTTCGACAAGCTCAGGATGGCTCACCATGAGGGAAGTTGTTGGTTGCAATAACCTCGCAAAACTTGCTCTCTGCAATCAGCATTCTTCCTCATGGTGAGCCATCCTGAGCTTGTCGAAGGGCGAACCACGCACTCTACTAATGCAATTTGCTAACCCAATCCCTTGCCCATGGCTCTGATGAGTATGGCTGCTGAAGCGGCGCCCGGATCAATATGGCCAATGGCGCGCTCGCCAAGACGGGCGGAGCGCCCCTTTGAAGCGATCATCGCCTTGGTTGCTTCTGCTCCGGCCTCGGCGGCTTTACCCGCTTTGTCCAATATTTCCGCCAATGAAGCCCCTTGTGTCTTTGCGCTCTCCACTGCCTCGGCAGCGGGCACCCATGCGTCGATCATCGTCTTGTCGCCAATTTCCGCCTTGCCGCGATCCTGAATGCCCTTCGCCATGGCAATGAAGGCATCGGCAAAGTCCGATGCAGTCAGTACGGTTTTGCCCTTAACACTTGCTCCAGCGCGCATGAATGCGGTCGCATAAAGCGGGCCGGAGGAAGCGCCGACAGCGTTGAGAAACGACTTGGCCGCTGTGTTGAATACGGTTGTGGGATCGGCTGCAGTAATATCCGGCGCCGCGAGATTGGTTGCAACTGTCGAAAAGCCCAGATCCATGGCTATGCCGTGATCGGCATCGCCAATAACGCCATCCAGCTCGCACAAATGTGCCTTGGATTCAGCCATGGCCTTGGCGATTTCCGCAAACATGGAAATCAGATTTGCAGCGGTAATTTCGCTCATTGATCAGCCCGCCCGAAACATGGCGCAATCGCACGGATGATCGATCATCTCCTGCAATTCCGCGTCCAGATGCATGACGGTAATCGAAGCGCCGGCCATCTCCAACGAGGTGCAATAATTGCCGACAAGGCTCAAGTGCAGCGCAAGCCCGGCCTGATCCAGCCGTTTTTTCACCTGCCGCATCATGATATAAAGCTCCATGAGAGGCGTTGAACCCAGCGAATTGACAATCACAGCCACGCGGTCCCCTTTCGGTGCGGCCATTTCATCCAATATCTTGTCCATCAATTCATCGGTGATGGCATCAGCCGGTTTCAGCTTTTCTTTGGAGATGCCAGGCTCGCCATGGATTCCCATGCCGACTTCCATTTCATCTTCACCAAGCGTGAAATTCGGTTTGAGTGTCTGGGGGAGTGAACAGGGCGAAAGCGCCACGCCAAAGGTGAAAGTGCGGTCATTGGCCTTGCGGGCAATCCGCTCGCATTCATCAATCGGCAGCATCTTGTCGCAAGCGGCTCCGGCAGCCTTGAACACGAAGACGTTGCCGGCAACACCGCGTCGCTTGTCCCGCTGATCGGCAGGGGCTGAAGCGACATCATCGGTCGTCAGCACGGTACGAACTTCAATATCCTCCATGGCGACCATTTCTGCCGCCATGTCGAAATTCATCACGTCGCCAGCATAATTGCCATACATGTAAAGCACCCCGGCGCCATTATTGACTGCCTTGGTGCATTCGATGATCGGGTCAGGCGGCGGCGAGGCAAAGACATTGCCGATAGCGGCGGCATCAGCAAGACCCTTGCCGACAAATCCGAGAAATGATGGCTCGTGTCCCGAGCCGCCGCCGATCACCATGCCGACCTTGCCGGGGCGGGGGCCGTCCCGGGCAATAATTGAGCGGGGGGAATGATCGAGCGCAAAGACCTTTGCGGAGTGGGCGGCAAGCACCCCTTCCAGCATTTCGTCGACAGCATTGGCGCCGTCATTGATAATCTTCTTGGTCTTCACGTCGATCCTCCCAGATGCATATTCTGCCTTGTCAGGCGTCAATCATCGCAAGCTTAGCGCGGGCCTGCAATATCTGCGAGCATGCATTGGCAGCTTCCACACCCTTGATGACAAAATGATCCTTGAAGAAGGCGATATGGGCTGCCGACTCCTGGAAATTATGGGGAGTGAGAACTGCGGATAGTACGGGAATGCCGCTGTCGAGTTGAACGCGCATCATTGCATCCAGCACGGTTCCGGCAACGAAATCATGGCGATAAATACCGCCATCAACCACGAAAGCCGTGCCGAGAACGGCCGAGAATTTGCCGGTTGAGATCAATGTCTGTGCATGGAGCGGTATTTCGAGCGCGCCCGGAACGTCGAAGATTTCGACATCGGAGCGATCACCGCCAAGTGCCGCCCATTGCTCAACGAATGAGTTGACGCACTGGTCGACAATATCCGCATGCCAGCGTGCGCGGATGATGGCGATTTTAGTAGAAGGATGGGAAACAATAGTCATTTATCAGGCCTTTCAGGGTTTTGCCATTTTTCAATGATCCCTTTGGGCGAACACGCACAGATCAGACCCCACCTGTGGCGGGATCTTGCCAATGCTTGCTCTCTTTCATCCGGACTATACCGTCGGCTCCGGAATTGGACCGGATCTGCTGACCTTCCAGCGGGTGCTGGAAGCGCTCGCGGGCTTCAGGCATTTCTGCCTGCTACCGCCGGTGGGGAATTACACCCCGCCCTGAGAACGTGCAGGTTGAATATAGGCTCGCCGTGGCGAAGGTCAATCCGTCCAGCGACAAGACTGACGCTAAAGGCGACGATCCGTTGAATCACCCCTTGGCATTTCTAAATCAGAGGGTCTTCGAATATTCGATCATCTGGTCCAGCACCGTGCCCCAGCCGTCATAAAAGCCCATTTCCTCGTGCCGGTCGCGCGTGGTTTGATCGCGGTGAATCGCCACGGCAGTATAGCGCGTGCCGCTTCCTTCGTCCTTGAGCAGAAGAACGGCGGTCAGGAATGGATTTTCGGCAGGGCGGTATCCAGGCAACAGGGCGTCGGTCCAGATCAAACGTTCATTTGGCACTATATCCAGATAGCAACCATAATTGATCGACTGTTCTCCATCGGGACCATTCATTACCGTGCGGAAAATCCCGCCCGGACGCAGATCAATCTCACAATCGGAAATGGTCCAGGGTTTCGGCGTAAACCACTTGCTGACATGTTCCGGCATCGTCCAGCACTTCCATACGAGCGCGCGCGGTACATCGATAGTCCGCTCCAGAACGAGATCGAGCTTTGGATCAACTTTCAGATCATAAGTCACGTGTTTTCCTCCTTGAGTGTAAGCATGTAATCGTCAAGTTGATCGAGACGGCGTTCCCACAGGGTCCGTTGCTTGGACAGCCAATTCTCGGCAAGTTTCATTGGTTCGGTTTGAATGCGATAGGTTCGAACGCGTCCCTTTTTTTGCGAGTTGACCAAACCACTGCTTTCAAGCACCCGCAAATGCTCGACAAAGGACGGCAACGCCATGTTGAAAGGTTCGGCGAGTTCGCTGACCGAAGCCGGGCTGTTGACAAGCCGTTCAAGCACTTGCCGCCGCGTCGGGTCTGCCAGCGCGCGAAAAACGGCATCAACGGGAACGGGTGGAGCAGCCAGTGCGGTAGCGGTGGGCATGGATCTGCGAGTCCTCATATGTCGATTGAGCAATACTTAGGTAAAATCCTAAGTATTGCAAGCGAAAAATATCGAAGCGCTGGTGCTGGAAACTCGTTGCTATCAGCAACCATCAATCGGGGTCGATGCAGCTATCAAATTAATTGTCTTGTCTCTGCGGCAAGCAGGGATAATGTCCGCGCATGAATTCAGGCACCGCATCTCCACTTCGCTTCGCCCTCGGCGGGCTGGTTGCTATGGCTATTGGCATGGGTATCGGTCGTTTTGTCTATACGCCTATTCTACCCGGCATGATGAGCGATCTTGGTCTTTCCGCCGGTGATGCAGGCATCATCGCCTCGGCGAATTTCCTTGGCTATCTCGTTGGTGCGATTGTTGCCGGTTACGCGTGGGCGGCAGGCATTGAGCGCAAAGTCATGCTTGGCTCGCTTGCCGCAAGCGCCGCCTTGTGCCTGGCAATGAGCCTTACGGAAAATGTGCTGCTGTTTTCTGTCATCCGCTTTCTTGCAGGCATGGCCAGCGCTTTCATGCTGGTTTTCGCCGCGACGATTGTATTCAGTCACCTCGGCGCTGCAGGCAGGTTGGATCTGCAAGCTCTGCATTTTGGCGGTGTCGGTACCGGTATCGCCTTGTCAGCTATGCTGGTGGCGCTGGTCGCATTCACCGGCTATGGCTGGCGTGCCGATTGGGTAGGCGCGGCAGTCCTTTCCACGCTTGGCTTGATCGCAGTTGCCTTGTTAATCCGCGAAGGACCGCTGCGCACCGGCGCGGACATCAAGGAACCGGCCATCGCCTGGACGGCAGAATTCATCAAGCTCAATATAGCCTATGCGCTGTTCGGCATTGGCTATGTCATCACCGCAACCTTCATCATGGCCATTGTCCGGGCCAATGAGGGCAGCGCCTCGACAGAAGCTTTCGTATGGCTTTGTACCGGCTTTGCGGGCATATTCTCAGTCTGGATCTGGAACCCCGTGCTGCGCCGCGTTGGCCCCTTTACATCCCTTGCCTTCAGCCTGCTCGCGCTGGCCGGTGGTGTTGCAGGCAGCGTCATCCTGCCATCTCCCATTGGCCCACTTATCGGGGGCTTGCTGTTAGGCCTCACAATCATGGTCATTACCGCCTTCGTGTTTCAGGCAGGGCGTCAGCTCGTACCGCAATCCCCACGCCGGATGATGGCGATCACAACGGCGGCCTTTGGTATCGGACAGATCGTTGGACCTTTGATTGCCGGTTATCTTGCCGATATCAGCGGTAATTTCACCTCATCCACGCTGCTAGCAGCAGCGGGGCTGGTGATTGGCTCATTCTTTGCATTTTCTGCGGGTCGGAAAGTGGCGGGCTGATCCAAACTGCATTTCTATATTGCGTGGTTCGACAAGCTCACCATGAGGAGGGCAGGTGATTGCAGGGAGGTCGCATTTGCGATGTAGCTGAAACATTGATGATAAGCTTGCAACCCACCCACTTTCCTCATGGTGAGCTTGTCGAACCACGCATAACGCGAATGCCGCTGGACAGCTTTTCCGCAATTCGAAGCGTACTTTCAAACACGCAATAGCTGTCAAGAACACCCATCATTACAGTAATTTAATTACGCCAACTCACGGTTTGCCCTATTCGTGCTGAAAAACTTGTGCAACTCGTACACACGACGATTTGCATAGTTTTCATGAGGGTCACGACCGTGTTCGTTTCATTTTTCCCAAAGCCCAAGCTGTTTTTTACATTGGCCATACTGTGGGCGCTTGCGGCCATATTTTTCTGGTATTTTGGTGGAGAGCAGCTTGGCGCTTATTTCGGCCTGCCGCCAGCTGCACCTGACGCGCCGCCTATCGTGGGTATAGGTCTATTTGTGTCCCCACCGTTCCTATGGTTTTACATCTATTATACGGTATTCACATTAGTATTTTATGCTTTCTGGGCGGCCTACAGCCCCCATCCATGGCAAAACTGGTCTATTTTGGGATCAGCTCTAATCATATTCGCTACTTATTTCTCTGTTCAGGTAAGTGTCGCGTTCAATGTTTGGTATGGGCCATATTATGATTTGATACAGGCAGCCCTCGCCAAGACCAGACCAGTAACCGCACAAGAGCTTTACATGGGACTGGTCGATATATCCGGCATCGCATTCGTGGCCGTTACTATTGGCGCTATAAACGGATTTTTCATCAGCCATTATATCTTTCGCTGGCGAACGGCTATGAACCGCTTCTACATGGAGCATTGGGACAAGCTCCGGCATATTGAAGGGGCATCACAACGCGTTCAGGACGATACAATGCGTTTCTCGACGACAGTGGAGAGTCTCGGAGTCAGTCTGGTCCGGTCATTCATGACTCTAATTGCCTTTTTGCCCATACTTTTTGTTCTCTCGAAAGAGGTAACGAAATTGCCGGTCTTTGGTGAAGTGCCCTACGCACTCGTCGTGGCAGCCGTCGGATGGGCCGTGTTCGGTACAGTCTTTTTGGCGATTGCGGGCTATAAACTACCGGGGCTTGAATTCAAAAACCAACGTGTCGAAGCTGCCTATCGTAAAGAGTTGGTCTATGGTGAGGATCATGCAGACAGGGCGCAGCCGCCTACGGTTGCGCAACTCTTTGCGAATGTGAGAAAAAACTACTTCACACTTTATTTTCATACCCTTTATTTCAATGTGGCTCGTATCTTCTACCTTCAGGCCGATAACATCGTTTCGACCCTAATTCTTATTCCATCTATCGCCGCAGGTAAGCTTAGTTTGGGGCTGATGACACAAATTCAGAATGTGTTCGGACAAGTGAGTACTTCTTTCCAGTATCTCGTAAATTCCTGGACAGTCATTGTGGAGCTGATTTCGATTTACAAACGACTTCGGGCATTTGAAGCAGTCATTTATAATGAACCGTTACCGGCTATAGATGAGCATTATTTGCAGACGCAAACAGAGGTACAAGTCCATTTAAAGGGCGGTGGCTAAGTTCCGCCGCCCTTTTGCGGCTGTGCCAGATCCGGTGCCGAAGCTGCCTCCACACTGCCGGTTTCTTTCAGATAATCGCTATAGGTCGTGCAGCGTACGTCGGCTTTCGTACACACCTCGGCAGTAAAGCGCTCCAGCGCGCGCCAATAGGCATCGCCATTCATCAATGTGAAATGTAGTCCGATCTGGAAAGGAATGCGTTTGCCCTGATATTGCCGCTCAAACGCGCCTTTAAATGCCTCATAGGCCCGATTCTCAAACTCGCCCATGTGGTCTGTACGCTCGAAGCCGCCGGAGTGACGTACGAACATATTATAATCCATGGCAATGACGGGCCGGTTCTGAGGTCCTTCGGCGATTGTCGGTAGGCCAAACTGGTAAAGTCCACCCGCATACAGCGGCAAAGCGGGACCTTTGGAAACGCCGCTGCCATCAAAGGTGAAGCCCTGATCTTTCAAAGCAGCAATCAGGGCCGGGCTTTCTGAAAGATAGGGAGCGCGAAAGCCGCGTATTTCCTTAGCGACAAAATCTTTCCAGCCGTCCGGTTCGGGAGAGTTGCCATATTTAGCCCAGGCATCGCTCAACACCTGTCGATAGGTGACAAGCTCACTTTTCCATTCGGCCTTGGTCCAGTTCTTGCCATCGAAATGGCCGCAGGCATGGCTGCCAATCTCATGGCCTTCATTGCGCGCCCGCCAGATATTATCGAGACGCTTTGCAATATCTTCTTTTGAAGAGGCAAAGCCAATATTGGAACGGCCAGAAGCTTTGCCCGGCGCTTGATAGCTCTTGCGGTCGGAATGATCGATCAGAAAGACGCAGGAGAGAAAATAGGTAAATTTGGCGTTGGAACGCTGCGCAAGATTAAATGCACGGTCCCAAAGTGCATTGCTACCGGCATTGTCAAATGAGATCAGCACATATTGTGGTTTTACACCAATAGAGCCGCGCAGTCCGGTCGCACCATCAGCATAGGCAGGCGAAGCCATTGCAAAAGCTGCCGATGCGGCAACGATCCGGGTAAAAATTTGCATGATGTCAGGTCAGCTCCACAGGGAGCACTGTCGCTACAGGTCAATTGTGGCGATGATCGGACGCGGCGATCCACCGCAATGCTTTACGTTGGAACCATTCTAATCACCCTGTAGAGTGCCGTTACAAAAGGGGACAAGCCATGCTGGTCATGATTATCGGAATCATCATTTTTCTGGGAATACATTCAGTGCGCATTGTCGCGCCGCGCTGGCGGCTTGCCAAGATGGAGCAGTGGGGAGAAGGCAAATGGAAAGGCCTTTATTCTCTGGTGTCTGTCGTCGGCCTTGCCCTGTTGGTCTGGGGCTTTGGCATGGCCCGGCTGGAGGCACCGATACTCTACGAACCTCCGGTCTGGATGAAACATATCACCTTGCTGCTGATGCTGTTTGCCTTCGTCTTTCTTGGCGTTTTCATTGCAAAGCCCGGCCGTATCAAGCCCGCGCTGAAGCACCCCATGTTGATATCCATCAAGACCTGGGCGCTCGCGCATCTTCTGGCCAATGGCGATCTTGCTTCGCTTATCCTGTTTTTGTCCTTTCTTGCCTGGGCGGTGTTTGATCGTATCGCGCTCAAGCGTCAGGCGCGCGCTGGGCTTGCCCCTGCAGTCATTACGCCCGGACCCGTGACCAATGATGTCATCGCCATTGTCATTGGCCTTGTGCTTTACGTCCTGTTTATCTGGAAATTGCACGTTCTTTTGATCGGTGTTTCACCAATGTGACGGCTAATTTAAGCAAGCCCCTTACATCGCGCGCAGTTTCCGACTAAAAGCCCCCTGAACTCCTTGCGTGACTGCCCATGGCCGTCGCGCGATAACTATTCATGAGGCACCATGACTGACGACGGCTTTTTCCGTGAAGTAAATGAGGAACTGCGCTCCGATAAGATGCGGGCGTTCTGGGCGCGCTATAGCACTTTGCTAATAGGCGGCGTTGTCGCGATCGTCATCGGTACCGCTGGTTTTGCCTTTTACGAATACTGGACTGAAAGAGAAGCTTCAAAGTCCGGCGATCAATTCCTGGCAGCGCTTAACCTTGTCCGTGATGGCAAGAATGACGAAGCCCTGAAGACCCTCGATCAGCTTGAAAAAGATGGTTATGGCGCTTATCCGGTGTTGGCTCGCATGCGCGCCGCCGGTGTGATTGCGCAGAAGGGTGATCTTGCCGGTGCAGTTGCTGCCTTCGACAAGGTTTCTGCTGACACATCCGTGCCGCAGGCCATTCGTGATCTGGCAAAGCTGCGTGCCGCCCTCATTCTGGTGGATACGGGTTCTTATGATGACGTGGCAAGCCGTGTTGAAGCGCTGTCGTCGGATAGCAACCCGATGCGCCACTCCGCGCGCGAAGCCCTTGGTCTTGCTGCCTGGAAAGCCGGTCGCGGTGCTGATGCAACCAAACTCTTCAAGCAGATTTCCGATGATCAGGCGGCTCCCGCCAATATACGTCAGTTTGCTGATACAATGCTGGACATGCTTAAAAGCACTGGCGCCACGCCCGCTGCGGCCGCTGGCTAATTAAGAATTAGGAATATTAAGCCGATGAGCTTTACCCTTGCAATTATCGGCCGTCCGAATGTCGGAAAGTCCACTCTGTTCAACCGTCTGGTCGGCAGGAAAATCGCGCTCGTCGACGATCTCCCCGGTGTTACCCGTGATCGCCGCGTCAATGCGGCCAAGCTCTACGATCTGAGATTCGATGTCATCGATACGGCGGGTCTTGAAGAGGTCGCATCCGATTCGCTCGAAGGCCGCATGCGCGCCCAGACGGAGCTTGCCATTGGTGAAGCCGATCTCATTCTTTTCCTTGTCGATGCCAAAGCGGGTGTGACGCCAACAGACGTTACCTTTGCCGATCTTGTCCGCCGTTCAGGCAAGCCGGTTATTCTCGTTGCCAACAAAGCCGAAGCACGCGGCGCCGAATCCGGCATGTATGACAGTTATCAGCTCGGACTTGGCGAACCATGCCCGATTTCTGCCGAGCATGGTCAGGGCTTTCCGGATCTGCGCGACGCCATTGTCGAGACCATGGGTGAAGAACGGGTCTTCCCGGACGAGTATCTGCCTGTCGATGCCAATGCAGATGATTCCGTCGCTGTAACCATCCCGGCTACGCCGCGCGGTATGGATGATCTGATCGGCGATGATATTGACGATCCGGACGCCGAAGACATTCCGAGCTATGATTCGTCAAAGCCGCTGCGCATCGCCATTGTCGGGCGTCCAAATGCCGGCAAGTCGACGCTGGTCAATACGATGCTTGGCGAGGACCGTCTGCTGACAGGTCCGGAAGCTGGCATTACGCGCGATTCCATCTCGGTCGATTGGGAGTGGAATGGCCGCAAGATCAAGCTTTTTGACACGGCAGGTCTGCGCCGCAAGTCGCGCGTTCAGGGCAAGCTGGAAAAGCTTTCCGTGGGCGATGCGCTGCGCGCCATTCGCTTCGCCGAGGTCGTCATTATCGTCCTCGACGCGACAATTCCTTTTGAAAAGCAGGATTTGCAGATTGCCGATCTGATCATTCGTGAGGGCCGCGCGCCGATCATCGCTTTCAACAAGTGGGATCTCGTCGAAAATCGCCAGATGGTTCTGGCCGATCTGCGTGAGAAGACCGAACGACTTTTGCCGCAGGTTCGCGGTATTCGCGCCGTGCCGATCTCGGGTGAGCGCAATCAGGGTATCGACAAGCTCATGGCCGCTGTAGCCTCGACTGACGAAATCTGGAATCGCCGTATTTCCACCGGTCGCCTCAATCGCTGGCTGGAAGGGGTACTTGCCCATCATCCGCCTCCCGCCGTGGCGGGTCGCCGCCTGAAGATCAAATATATAACGCAGGTCAAGACACGCCCGCCGGGTTTTGTCATTTCATGCTCGCGTCCCGACGCGTTCCCCACCTCCTATGTCCGCTACCTTGCCAATGGCATCCGTGAAACCTTTGATATTCATGGCGTGCCTATCCGGCTTGTATTGCGCACATCGGACAATCCCTTTGCGGGCCGGGCGAAGAAAAAGCGCTAAGGCTGGTAGTTTTCCGTGGCACGAGGAGTTGCTCAAGCCACGGAAACTTTAACAACACATCGTTTCAGCGGCCTTCGTTAACTCTCCATCAAGGTTAATGCTTCATTTTTATGACCATAGTGTTCGGTCGTGAGTGTGGGGTATCGGCGTGCGTTTCTATAAGGTTTTGCGGGATTCCAGTGCCCGCCGCAAAGGCCAGCCATTTTCAAAACAGGCAAATCGCAAATATCTAGGTCCAGTCCTTATTGGTGCAGCGATATATTTGTTGTCTCCGACAGTGGTTGCCTATCAGGATATGGCAAGCCTGCTTTCCGGGTCCGAATCAGGGCAGGGGCGCTGGTCGTCTTACTTGGAAAAATCTCCGGCAGGCTCCGTACAAAAGGCAAATATGTCCTTTGTGGACAGGATAGCCACCGGATCAATTCCCGCCAGCGGCGCCAATGCACCGGGAATAGGCTCAGTGGCCATCAATGGCTCGAGCAAGGCATTGGGCGCTACTCCTGACGAGGCACGTATCAACCGGGCGGAAAAGCAGGGGCGTATTGTTTCGATCAGCAAGAAAGCGCCACCAAAAGCTTTCAGCGCCGGATCGATATTGCAACGTCAAAGCATGATCATCCGACCGACGCATGGCATTGAAGTCGATATGGCTTTTGCCAAGCCAAAAATCGCGGGCAAGGAAATCGAGATCGCTCTTGCGTTTCACAATCGCTCGCCTGAGAAAATCGAGCCGGACGCTCCGATGCTGGCAAGCCTGATCAATAATGACAAGCCCGATGTGCTGGCCCTTGGTTATGCTCCGGCTGCTCCCGATTATTCGAAAACATCACCGTTTGATTCCATTCTTGCCGAACCAAAGCAGGCAGGCCGCTTCATTCCGCAACTTGGAAAAGGCGATCATGATTGGCTGGCTACTCCCTTGCCTCCGATTGTCTTCACTGCTGCGGAGCAAAAATGCCTGGCAACGGGCATTTATTTTGAGGCAAGAAGCGAGAGTGTAAAAGGCCAGGCTGCGGTGGCGCAGGTTATTCTCAACCGCGTGCGAAATCCTGCCTATCCGAAAACAATCTGTAACGTCGTTTATCAGAATGATGACTGGATCAATCGCTGCCAGTTCTCGTTTGCCTGTGAAGGCCGCAAGCTGCATGTAACTGAACCCAAGCAGTGGAAAGTCGCGCAGGAAATCGCCATGGCTGTTACTTCGGGCCGTATATTCCTACCCGAAATTGGTTCGGCCACGCATTATCATGCGACCTACGTGCGGGCAAATTGGGCCCATACAATGAAGCGCATCGATAAAATCGGGCAGCATATTTTCTACCGCACTTATGGCGGCGGCTGGATTTAGACCGCTTGGAAATCGCCAAAACAATGATATAAATGTTTCTGGAGTGGAGAATGAGCTTTCGCTCATCCTCCGTTTCTCATTTATGAAAATGAACCCGGAACGTTAGCGTCCAGCCTGTCCGGGTTCTTTTCATGATGAGCGTGAAGCTAAATGGCCTGGACCACATAGATTCACCTCCAGTTTTGAGAGCAAGGCCCTTGCCAAGGTCGGAGAGGCCAATCTTCTCCGATGCACCGGCTGGTTCGGTGCTTCTGCTTCTGCTCCCAAATTCCCGTGTTTGACCCGTCTCGATCTATTCTTTGAAATTGTGCAACCCGCAAGAAATGCAGGGTTGAAACTGCGTGGATCAATATCCCCGTGCCGCATTTTGCACTTTCAATATCATTTACAAACTCGCAGGTTAGGCATATAGTTGTACGATGCAACTATATTTACGAGCCACACAATGAGTATCCTCCTGGACACTGCTCAAATACGTAATTCTTCAAGGCGCATTGTTCGAGAGTTAGGTTTTATGCGCCCGACCCTTGCGGGAACGAATCTCGCTCCATCCTCCGTTCATGCACTCATCGAGATTGGCAGAAATGATACGCTGACCGCTGCCGAATTATGCGCTGTACTCGACCTTGAAAAATCCAGTGTTAGCCGAATGGTGCGCAAGCTTGTTTTGTCGGGCGAACTGATTGAACAGCCTAATGGGCAGGACGCCAGGTCCAAGGTGCTTTCCTTGACCAGCAAGGGGCATAATACGCTCGCCGCGATCAATGCCTTTGCCGATGATGTGGTGTCCTCTGCGCTGGGTAGTCACTCCGCTGCTGTGCAGGAAAAGGTGCGGGATGGACTTGCAGCCTATGCTGATGCGCTGGAACAGCGGCGCGCAGGCAAGGTGCCGCAATCGTCGCCGGCAATCTCCATCCAAAGTGGATATCAGCCGGGTATTATTGGACGGTGTGCCGAGATGCATGGCTGCTACTATGCTCGAACAAATAGTTTCGGTCATTTTTTCGAAGGCAAGGTTGCCACTGGCATCGCAGAATTTTCCGGGCGATTGGAGCGGCCTGTCAATCAGATTTGGGCGGCGGTAGATGTGGAAAAAATCGTCGGTACGGTGGCGATTGACGGCGAAGATCTCGGAAATAATGTGGCTCATCTGCGCTGGTTCATTATGGAGGATGGTTATCGCGGCGCCGGCATTGGCAGGCAATTGCTGAATAAAGCGATCTCGTTTTGCATCGAGCAACGGTTTTCCGAAATACAGCTTTGGACGTTCAAGGGATTGGATGCCGCACGGCGCCTATACGAGGCGCACGGTTTTGTTCTTGTAGAAGAGGAGCCCGGTGGGCAGTGGGGTAAAGAAGTGCTCGAGCAGCGGTTTGTACGCAAAATCGTAGGGGCGTAGGCAATTGGCGGCCCCGAACCATTGGAGCAGCGATAGTTTGCACCGATGGGCCCGAAGGCGACGCGCAAAACTGGTCAGGTATTTGATACGACGCTTCTGGTTCCGGTTAATGGGGAGTTCCCCCTGTTATTGCCTTCGAAGCCCTTCAAAAACTATAACCATGGAACCTCCTAACTAGCTGAATTGCGCAATCTGTATCCACAGCCAAACGCCAGATTCGCATGCAAAATTGTCACTCAGTGATGAGCAGGAAAGTCATATTTACCTAAGGCATTGAATTCTAGTAAAAAAATTACCTTGGAGAGTCGTGACTCTTCGCCTTGACTAGCGAGGATCAGGACAATATGTTGCGCGCGACTTCGAAGCGGGGATGAAGCCTCGCATTCAGTGTGTAAAGGACATGCCATTGGCAACGGGTAACGATCCCGATAAGTCAGGTTCTGTCGGTGACACGCCGGGTGCTGGCGGGGGACTAACTTCGGAAGAGCTGGAGCTTCGGCGCCGCAATCTGGAAGCAAAACTTGTTTCCAAGGGTGCAGCCCGTAAAGCCGGTTCGCAAGACAAGGGGACGGAAACCGCCTCCGGTGTCGCGCAGGCCATGAAATTGTCGAGCGAATTTATCGCCGGCGTTCTGGTTGGTGCGGGGTTGGGCTGGTTAGCTGACCGATTTTTGGGTACATCGCCATGGGGGCTCATCATACTGCTCCTGCTGGGCTTTTGTGCTGGAACGCTGAATATCCTGCGCTCTGCAGGACGTGTGGCGGAAAACAGTGGGCTGGATTTCACCAAGAAATCCGACCATGAAAAACCGGAATAGGGCTCATCGAGCACCGTTCGTGAGAACAGAATTAGAGACGAGGTAATAGTGTCCAACGATCCGATTCATCAATTCCACATTTCGCAATGGGTTCCCTTGCATGTGGGCGGCGTTGATCTGTCCTTCACCAATTCCTCTGCCTTTATGGTTGCCACAGTTGGCGTTGCCTCGGCATTTCTTTACCTTACATCGTCAAACCGTGGCCTTATCCCGACCCGTCTTCAGTCGGTTTCAGAGATGGCCTATGAATTCGTCGCATCAACATTGCGAGAATCTGCAGGCAGCGCGGGAATGAAGTTCTTTCCCTTCGTGTTCTCGCTCTTCATGTTCGTGCTCGTTGCAAATATGCTTGGCATGTTCCCATACTTCTTCACCATCACCAGCCAGATCATCGTGACCTTTGCGCTTGCGGTTCTGGTCATCGGAACAGTGCTTGTTTATGGCTTTGCCAAACACGGTTTCAAGTTCCTCGGGGTCTTTGTGCCCTCGGGTGTGCCCGGGCCGCTCTTGCTGCTCGTTGTTCCAATCGAAATTATCTCTTTCCTTTCCCGTCCGATCAGCCTTTCGGTTCGTTTGTTCGCCAACATGCTTGCTGGCCACATCACGCTGAAGGTGTTTGCCGGCTTCGTGGCTTCGCTCAGCGCATTCGGCGCAGTGGGAATTGGCGGCGCAATTCTGCCGCTGGCCATGACTGTGGCATTGACGGGTCTGGAATTCCTGGTGGCTTTCCTTCAGGCCTACGTCTTCACCGTGCTTACCTGCATGTATTTGAACGACGCAGTTCATCCCGGCGGTCACTAAAAAGTTCACCGGCGGATGTCCGCCTAACGCAAATCTATTCTAACGATCTACCCTCAAGGAGTTTAATATGGATCCCGTAGCAGCAAAGTACATCGGTGCAGGTCTGGCTTGTTTTGGTATGGCCGGTACGGCTCTTGGCCTTGGCAACATTTTCGGCAGCTATCTTTCCGGTGCATTGCGCAACCCATCAGCAGCTGATGGCCAGTTCGGCCGTCTGGTATTCGGCTTCGCCGTTACTGAAGCTCTGGGCATCTTCTCGTTGCTCATCGCTCTTCTGCTTCTCTTCGCTGTATAATAACGGCTTACGATATTGGCTGCGTCCGGTCGCTATTCGGACCAACGCAGCCAGTATGATTTGAAGTTCAATCAAGGGGACAACGCATGTTCGTGTCTTCGGCTAATGCCGCATCCACAACAGATACAATAGTCGCTCAGAGCGAAGCACCGGCCCATACCGAAACGGTTGCGCCCGGAACAACGCCTGATGCACATGCTCCGGCAGATCCGACAGCGGGAACGCATTCGGAAACCGGTCATGCCAAAGCCGTGTTCCCTCCCTTTGATTCCAACCATTTCGCTTCACAGCTTCTTTGGTTGGCAATCACATTTGCAATTTTCTATGTTTTCCTGTCCCGCGTGGTTCTCCCGCGTATCGGTGGTATCATCGAAACGAGGCGTGACCGTATCGCTACTGATCTAGATCAGGCGGCACGGATGAAACAGGAGTCTGATGAGGCTCTGGCTGCCTATACCCAGGAACTCGCCGACGCAAAGAACAAAGCCGGAGCAATTGCGCAGGAAGCCCGTGATCAGGCAAAGGCGAAAGCCGACGCCGAACAGGCCGAAATTTCCGCAGCTCTCGAAAAGAAGCTGAGTGACGCTGAAGCCAGCATTGCCACGATCAAGAACAAGGCTATGCAGGAAGTCGGCTCCATCGCTGAAGATACAGCCGCTGAAATCGTCAAGAAGCTGTTTGGCGGTGCCGTCGACAAGCCCGCAATCTCCGCTGCTGTCAAAGCAGTGCGAGGCTAAGGAGAAACGTCATGGAATTGGATGCTACCTTTTATGCCCTCGTTGGCCTTATCATCTTCCTGGCGCTTATCGTCTACTTGAAGGTTCCAGGTGTCGTTGGTAAATCCCTTGACGCCCGTGCAGACAAGATTCGCGACGAGCTTGAAGAAGCCCGCCGCCTGCGCGAAGAAGCGCAATCTCTGCTGGCTGAGTATCAGCGCAAGCGTAAGGAAGCCGAAAAGGAAGCTGGTGAGATCGTTGCCATAGCGCAGCGTGAAGCACATGGTCTCCTTGAGGAAGCCAAGAAGAAAACTGAGGATTATGTTGCCCGTCGCAACAAGCTTGCCGAGCAGAAAATCGCTCAGGCAGAGGTTGAGGCTGTCAACGAGGTTCGCGCTTCGGCTGTAGATATCGCAATTGCTGCTGCCAGCAAGATTTTGTCGGAAAAGGTGGATGCCAAAACATCTGCCGATCTCTTCAAAACATCGCTTTCGGAAGTCAAATCCCGGTTGAACTAAAAAGCAGATTATACAAACGAATTTTAGTAAAGCCGCCTTTGAGCGGCTTTTTTTGTGCGAAGCATAATGCTCGATATGCAAACCAAATTTCGTTACGATGAGCGAAATATCGAGAAAAAATCAGAATAATTCCCAAAAAACACGGATTTTTGCCGAAAAATTGCAAGTACAAATTGCAGTTTAGTTGCATGCGGTTGAACTAAGCGATCCCCGGCATGTAAAAACCCGATCTATATCGGGAATTGTGAGGGGATGGAGTTAGAGCATTTCTGCGGCTCTGGTGTGAGCGAAACGTGCTTTATCCATCGGGCTTCACCCTCGTCCTATGGATAAACATCGGCCTTGCTGAACCCCTCGACCTTGTCCGCGAATCCCTCCGGCAGGGAAACAGAGCTTGCTCTAGGCTTGCCGTTCTTTCAAAGGCGAGAAACTGAAGCGGTGCAAGCCGACGACAGGACCGTGTGCCTCCATCGCGTTGCGATGGATTTCAGTTCCGTAACCCGCATGGGATTCCAGTCCATAGAGAGGATAATATTTGCCAGTCTGGCTCATCATTCTGTCTCGCGTTACCTTGGCAAGTATGGATGCCGCGGCAATGGAAACGGAGCGTTGATCTCCTTTGATCATCGCCGTTGCAGGGCAGGGCAGCCCGGGAGCGACGTCCCGGCCATCAATCAGCGCATGGTGAGGAATAATCGCAAGACCGCGTGTCGCACGGCGCATGGCTTCAAGCGAAGCCTTCAGGATATTAGTCGCATCAATTGCTGGCGCCGAAATGCTGGAAATAGAGCAGGCTAAGGCGGTTTTGGTAATGATATCAAACAGTTCTTCACGGCGTTTTGCCGTCAGACGCTTTGAATCATCAAGACCATCAGGAATTTTCTTTGGATCAAGAATGACCGCAGCCGCAACGACTGGCCCTGCCAGAGGCCCTCTGCCTGCCTCGTCAATACCGGCCACAAACTGGACACCGGAGCGCATGAGCTTCTTTTCACTGGCAAAGTCGGGCTTGTCAGCGGGCAAGGAAAGCAGCAGAGAATCAGAACGTAATCGAGACATCTTGCGGCGACTCTCGCATCCGTCCTGATTCTCTGCAAGTCCCCGGGTAGCAGATGGGGCAAAGCTACCCAGGGTAACCATCAGGCGGGGATGGGGATCGCACCTGATGGAAGAGCGTGTCTAAAACAAGGATAACTGCTCGTTTCCGGGCGTTGGCTCGAACAGGTCGGTGCGCAGGCGTCTCTTGTTAATGTTGATTCCGAGCCGCTTTGCAGCAATTTCAAAACGCCGCCCGATCTGCCAGGCATAGGGGCCATCACCCCGCATGCGCTTGCCCCATTCGGCATCATAATCCTTGCCATCGCGCATGGAACGAACAAGCGAAAGCACGTGCCGGTAGCGATCGGGATAATTTCGAAGCAGCCACTCCTTGAAAAGCGGGCTGACCTCAAGCGGCAAACGAAGCAGAACATATCCAGCTTCCAGCGCACCCATGGCACGGGCACTATCGAGAATCCGTTCGATCTCATGATCGTTCAACCCGGGAATGACGGGAGCCACCATGACACCAACAGGCACGCCTGCATCGGAAAGACTGCGCAGGGCTTGCAGTCTGCGCGTAGGCGTTGAAGCCCGGGGCTCCATCGTGCGCGCCAGCTTTCCATCAAGGGTCGTCACTGAAAGACAAACCTTGGCGAGGCCCTTCTCAGCCATGCGCGCCAGAATGTCCTGATCCCGCATAACCAACGCGGATTTTGTAACGATTCCAACGGGATGTTGATGAGCCTCCAGAACCTGAAGAATATCGCGCATAATGCGCCATTTCTTCTCGATGGGCTGATAGGGATCGGTATTTGTGCCGATGGCGATTGTCTTTGCAGTATAACCTGGCTTGGACAATTCCCTGTCCAGCATCTTTGCTGCATCAGGCTTGGCAAAGAGTTTTGATTCAAAATCAAGTCCGGCGGACAATCCCATATAGCTATGTGTCGGGCGGGCAAAGCAATAGATGCAACCATGTTCGCAACCGCGATAAGGGTTGATTGACCTGTCGAAACTTATATCAGGCGAGTCATTGCGTGTGATGATTGTCCGGGGCTTTTCGAGTTGTACCTCAGTCTTGAATGGTGGTAGATCTTCAATTGTTTCCCAACCATCATCATAGACATGGCGGCTTTCCGCCTCGAAACGGCCAGTGGGATTCATACCCGCGCCCCGGCCGCGTCTGCGTTCGCTGTCTATGCGCAAACCAGCATCTTCAATCAATGCGTTGGCATGTTGTGCTCGGCCGCTTCCGAAAGCAACCTTATCCGCCTGCACTACAATGTTCATCTGCGTTCTCCCTGCCAGGGTGGTACCGATTCGGTGGCACCTTCGAGCGTGAATCTATTCCTATCAAATAATGAGAACAAATCAAGAACAATTTAGGTAAAAGGATGGATGGAAATTCTAGTCACATTGATATATTGGCTAGGTATGATTTCCGTCCTGATTGAAACCCATAATTCAGACGAATTGTTAGCCAGAACCCTTGCCGGGCTGGTCGGTGGAGCCGTCGAAGGGCTTCTCAGCGACGTGATTATTGTCGATTACGGATCGTCGGATCAGACCCACCGCGTGGCTGATGCCGCTGGCTGTATCTTTCTGCAGGACCAGACATTGATTGATGGGTTCCGGCGGGCACGCAGTGAATGGTTTTTGCTGGTGGAACCCGGAGCAAGATTGCTCGATGGATGGATTGAGCCGGTCGCTGTTCACGTCGAGCGCTCACAAGGCCCGGCCTGCTTCTCATGCTCCCATGTTCACCGTAAGCCGCTGTTTAACAGGCTATTTTCAAAACGCAGCCCCATTGCCGATGGCCTGTTGATCTCCAAGCGGCAGGCAATGGCCTTATTGAAGCCGGAAAAGAAGGCGGCTGATCTGGCCCGTGGTTTGGCGATGAAACGTTTACGCGCGGAAATCATTCCAGCAGCTTAGCTCTTACCACCGCGTTTCAAATGTTCATCGAGCCGAGGCATGATCTCGACAAAATTACAGGGCATGTGACGATAATCGAGCTGGTATTGCAGAATATTATCCCAGGCATCCTTGCATGCGCCGGGAGATCCCGGCAGCACAAAGACGAAAGTGGCGTTTAACACTCCACCCGTTGCTCGTGACTGAATCGTGGACGTGCCGATTTTGTCATAGGAAACCTTATGAAAAATGGTAGAAAATCCGTCCATCCGCTTTTCGAATATGGGCTCGAGTGCTTCCGGTGTCACGTCGCGGCCAGTGAAACCCGTGCCTCCTGTGGTGATGATGACATCGATCTGCTCATCCTTTGACCAGGAAAGCACACGCTCCCGAATCTTCTCCACATCGTCAGTAACAATATCCCTGTCCGCCAATATATGGCCTGCCGCCACGATGCGTTCAACAAGCGTTTTGCCCGATTTATCATCATCAAGCGAGCGTGTGTCTGACACCGTAAGGACAGCGATTTTGACTGGAACGAAAGCGCGTGATGAATTGTCGGCCAAGGTCAGTTTTCTCCTTCGCCGCTATCTGTCTTGACCACAAACCACAATGGATAGGCATTGCTTATCAGAGATGCGGCAGCAGATGCGGCCTCATCGGTGTCATAAATCGCAAAGCAGGTAGCGCCCGAACCTGACATCCGGGCCAGACGCGGCGATGTAGAATATAGCGCGTCCATGGTGTCGCCAATAATGGGGAGCAGTTCGACCGTGGCAGCATACAAATGATTGTCCGTCTGTTCAAGATAGGCGCAGACATCGTTCACGCTGCCGAACCTTGGCAAGTTGGGCAATCCCGGATTGTTTCGCTTTTTCAAGGCGCCAAAGACCTGTGGCGTCGACACGGCGGCGCCATTGTTGACCAAAACCATTGGCAGGCGCGGGATAGCTGTGACCGCCTCCAGTTCTTCGCCGATACCGCGGGCAATCAAGGGCCTTCCATGCAGGCACATGGGCAGGTCCGCGCCCATTGCCAACCCAATATTATTGAGATCGACAGGATCAATATTGATGTTCCAGAGCGAGACCAGCGCTTTCAAGGTTGAAGCAGCATCGCTTGAGCCACCGCCAACACCAGAGGCGATGGGCAAGTGTTTTTCCAGTTCGATTGAAACAGGAAAAGCCTGGTCCGGAAATTCTGCACGCAGCCTGTCCCGGGCTTTTAAAACAAGATTGGAAGCGTCGGCAGGTAAGGAATGTCCATAAGGTCCTGTTATGCGAAATGAATCCGCGCTGCTGCGTGCGATGCTTATCCGGTCACCATAACCTGCAAAAACCACCAATGTATCCAGGAGATGATATCCATCGTTCCGTTGGCCGGTAATATGCAGTGCCAGATTGATCTTGGCAGGCGCAATCATGCTGATCGCTTGATCAAGACTGTCGAGCATCTCGGTCAGTCTTTACGCAAGCGGTATTCACCAGTTTCCGGATCCTGGACCAAAGTGCCTTGAGAGCGGTTCTGGACTTCTTTTTCCGCTTCGCGAACACGCTTTGATACACGCTGGGCTTCGCGTTTGAACGAACGATAGCCGTAATAGGCGGCAATACCGATAAGCAGAAAAAAGATGAGTTGTGGCATCGTCCTAGACCCCGAAAATGACAGGCACCGATATTTTCGTAATCATAACACGGTGCGTCGCTCTTGCCAAAATACACATAAGGTTAAAGGCCAAAACGTGACCAAAGCGCCCGTTCTTCTGCAGTATTGACAATGCCTTCGGCAAAACCCGCCCCTATTCCACCAAATCCGATTTCAGCAGAAGGGAGTTTGCGACCAAACAATCCCCGTGGCGGGGCTATAAGTTTGAGTTTGGTCTTAGGGCCATATTGAGATTGCAAATGTGATCGCATATCGCCCAACCCGTCAATCAGGCCAAGTTCCAATCCGCGTATCCCTGTCCAGAACAGCCCTGTAAACAGATCTGGATTGTCACTGAGCTTTTCACCGCGCCGTTCCTTTACCAGATTGATAAAGGTCTCGTGAATCTCCAATTGCAGCGCTTTGAGATGCTCAATATCCTGCTTGTTTTCCGGCTTGAACGGGTCAAGGGTTGACTTGTTCGAACCGGCGGTATGAACACGCCGCTCGACGCCAATTTTCTTGATCAATTCGGTAAAGCCAAAACTTGCCGAAACAACGCCGATCGAGCCGACGATGGATGAGGGGTCGGCGATGATCTCGTCGCCCGCAACTGCAATCATGTAACCGCCGGAGGCTGCGACATCCTCAACGAAAACATGAACCTTCTTGTTCTTTTCCGCCGCCAGGTCACGGATGCGCCGATAAATCAGTCGCGACTGAACAGGCGAGCCGCCGGGAGAATTGATCGAAATCGCAACGGCTGGAGCATCTTTATCGCTAAAGGCTTCTTCAAGCATGCCGGCTGTAGAACTGAGCGACAGGTCATTACGAAAGCGGCTGCTTCCCGCCATGATCGCACCATGCAAGCGTACCACTGGGATTTCGATATGGTCTGGGCGCCAACGGCGGGGCAATAACTTCCGGATAAATCGAGCCAAGCGGGTCTCCTTTACGTGCTCATCTCAAGACCATGTAAGCGGTGCAGAGAAAATCACAATGGTCCCAAAGTCTAAAACAGCGAAGCGACTCCGTTATTGATCGCTATTGCGCGCTCGGTGAAATCATTGCCGGTTTCATGGTGCATCACCAAGGGAGGATGAAAGGTAAGCCCCGCGCGGCTGCCCTTTACACCTTTAATGATGATCCTGATCGCCGCCTCTTGAGGTCTGGGCTGGACAGGAACGATAATGAGCCCGCCAAAGCGCCTTTGCAAAGCTGTCAGCAGGTCAAGCATAGACGCTGGCCGCGCGATAATGGCGATTGATCCGCCGGGTTTGACGATGGAAGCGGCAGTTTTAATCCATTTTTCCAACATACCATCGGTCATGACATGAGCTTCCGCTTTCAAAGCATCCGGCGTTGCGCGGTCCTTTGCCTCGTTGAAAGGCGGATTCATGATGGCAAAATCGAAAAAGTTGTCATGGATTCCGGCAGCCATGCGCGTTTTGCCCATAGCTGTTACATCAGCCTGAACAATATCGCACCGGCCTGAGAACAGGTGGTTCTCTGGTAAAGCCAGAGACAAGCGGGCACACTGCGCCATGAGTTCGGATCGCTCGATAAGAGTTGCACTGGCTTTGCCGCAGCGGGAAAGAACCGCAAGACCAGCAGCCCCGGCCCCCGCACCCAGATCTGCGATACGACCGCTGAATTCATTGGGCACTACGCTCGCCAACACCATGGCATCTACGCCGGAGCGATGACCTTTGGCAGAGGGTTGAATGAGGCGGAAACGACCGCGATGGAAAGCGTCGATCGTATGAGGAATATCCAGAACAGACATGAACTAGCCGCGAAGCTCCTGCTCGATTCCCGCGTCTGTCAGCAACTGGCGCGCCTCTTTTTCAAATTCTGAATCGACCATCACGCGCCGGGCGAGAACACCAAGCGACCCTTCAAGTACGCTCATATTGGCATCAGCGATAAAATATTTGATCTGTGCATCTTTCAATAATGATTCGACGAATGAAATCAGAACAGGGTCGTTGAGGCGCATTATTTCGATCATCTGAACTACCGTTTCGAAAGGGATGGGGAGAAGGGCCACTGGCTTTATCACGAATTTGTGGCCTGTACCAATTCTGCGCGCCAATTCGCCGCTTGCGGGTTATAGGCAGTCAAAATAAGGTGTCGCCGCATTGCAGCGCCGCGCATCTTGCAAGATTTTACCGGGCGTAGTGATATTTTGATTTGGCTCGCAATCCTTTCTGAAGATCAAATCTGGTCCTCGGAATCAGGCGCAAGGCCAAGACAGTAGGAGTTTCATTTTGGGCGTTGTTGTCAGTCTTGAAGAGAAGAAAAGCAGTTCTGGGTCGGTTCAGCCCCTGGTCGATTTGACCAAGGCGGATATGGGGCGGGTCAATGAACTGATTTTGTCTAAAGCAGGATCTGATGTTGAAATGATCCCCGAAGTTGCCAATCACCTCATTTCCTCAGGTGGCAAGCGTTTGCGCCCAATGATCACACTGGCTGCCGCACGTATGTTCGGCTATGAGGGCGATGGCCATGTGAAGCTGGCGACCAGCGTTGAATTCATGCATACCGCTACGCTGCTTCACGACGACGTGGTGGATGAGAGCGATCTGCGCCGTGGAAAAAGTACTGCGCGAATGATCTGGGGCAATCAGGCAAGCGTTCTCGTTGGCGACTTCCTGCTTGGTCAAGCCTTTAAAATGATGGTGGAAGTTGGTTCGCTGGAAGCATTGGATGTGCTCGCTACCTCTGCATCGGTCATTGCTGAAGGCGAAGTGATGCAGCTTTCGGCGGCAAAAAACCTTGAAACGACTGAAGATGAGTATCTTGCCGTCATCAAAGCGAAAACTGCGGCGCTCTTCTCTGCTGCTGCGGAAGTGGGGCCGATAATTGCCGCTGCGTCGAAGACCGATCGGCAGGCGCTACGTTCATATGGCCTCAATCTCGGACTTGCCTTTCAGCTTGTCGACGACGCGTTGGATTATGGTGGCAATGCCAAAGATCTAGGCAAGAATACCGGCGATGATTTCCGTGAGGGCAAGATCACGCTTCCAGTCGTCCTTACCTATCGTCGGGGTAGCTCGGAAGAGCGGCAATTCTGGAAGGAAGCGCTTGAAAACGGCGTTAATGACGATAAGGGCTTGGAAAAAGCAAAGGGCTTGATGACCCGCTATGGTGCATTGAGCGACACGATCCAGCGAGCAAGGCACTTTGGCGGAATAGCACGTGACGCGTTGGCTCCGCTGGACCACTCGCCGCAGAAGGATGCCTTGCTGGAGGTAATCGATTTCTGCATCAGCCGGGTAAATTGAAGCCCGTCAGATGAGGGGTGCAAGCTAACCCCGTGCTAGTCTTTAGGAAAACTTGAGCGAAAACCGTAAAAAGGCCATGGTTCCCTTGAGGATTCGCAGTATCGTTTCAAATTAGGCAGTAAAGAGGGATTTGTCATGCAGCGCAGTAAAATGCTCGGCTCGATTGTAGGAGCTACACTGGCTGCCATGATAGGCGGTGCGATCCCGGCGGCAGCGACCACGACACAGACGCCAGTGATAAATACCGGAAACTTGTCGGGCGCTTTTCTTTCAGCTCGGACTGCAGAGCGCGACAATGATTTTGATAGCGCCATAGCGTTTTATCGGCAGGCACTGACCTATGATCCCAAAAATACGGAGCTGCGTCAAAGCCTCCTGCTTGTTCTTTTGACGAACGGCCAGTTCAAGGAAGCATTGCCGCTGGCTGCCGAGTTGAAGGCTGTGCCTGAAATAGAGCGTTTCTCGCGTCTGGCGCTTGGAATTGATGCTCTCAACAAGAAACAATACCGCCAGGTCGAAACATTGATGATGCTGTCGCTCCAGTCTGATCTGGATCGTATGGTGACTGGACTGATTGCAGCTTTTGCCAAAGCCGGTGCCGGCAAGCCCAACGAGGCTTTGGCAATGATTGACAAGTTGAAGGGGCCGGAAGGCTTCACGCTTTTCAAGGCCTATAGTTCGGCGCTGATTGCGGACATGGCGGGTCAGAAGAAAAAGGCGGCAGAGTTTTATCAAAGCGCCCTGGACAACAAGGCCAATATAGCTGCTGCTCCTGACACGTATGAGCGCTTGGTCGAGGCATATGCTTCGTTCAAAATTCGCAATGGTGACAAGGCAGGCGCTGAAGCACTGGTCAAGGAAGCAATTGATGTTCTGTCGGGACGCAGGGTTCTTGTCGAATTTGCCAAGCAGATAGCGAGCGCAAAAACGATCAAACCTCTGATTGAGACCCCGCAACAGGGAGCATCCGAGGTATTATATGTCGTTGCGACAGCAATTGATAATGGTGGGGCGGAAGCCTTCTCGAAATTATATCTGCAAATGTCCCTGCCACTTCGCCCGGACCATGATGCTACCCTTTATCAATTGGGTGATCTGAGTGCGAAGCTTGAACAGCCGGAGAAAGCAATCGAGTATTTTGGCAAAATTGCCAAGGATTCCGCCTATAGGCGCGATGCCGAAATGCAGCTTGCGATTAATCTCGCCGTTCTGAAACGAAATGACGAAGCTATCAAGCATCTTGGTGTTTTGCTTGAAAGCAATCCGGAAGACATGCGTACATATCTGGCTATTGGCAGCATTTATGCCCAGGATAAAAATTTCAAGCAGGCAGCTGAAACCTACGACAAGGCCGTTGCCGTTTTAAAGCAGCCTACCCGAAATGACTGGACGATCTTCTATCAGCGTGGAATTTCCTATGAGCGCCTGAAGGAATGGGACAAGGCGGAGCCGAATTTCCTGAAAGCGCTGGAACTCTACCCCGATCAGCCACAGGTCCTGAACTATCTTGGATATTCGTGGATTGATATGAATATCAAGCTCGAACAGGGGCTGGATTTGATCAAGAAAGCCGTAGCAGCAAGGCCACAGGACGGCTATATCGTCGATTCATTGGGTTGGGCCTATTATCGTTTGGGCCGTTACGATGAAGCCGTCACTCAGCTTGAGCAGGCAGTAAAACTGCGCGCCGAAGATGCTACAATCAATGATCACCTTGGTGATGCTTACTGGCGTGCGGGCCGCAAGCTTGAGGCGACTTTCCAATGGGCGCATGCGCGCGATTCCAAGCCTGAGCCTGAAGATCTGGTCAAGATCGAGGAAAAGCTGAAAAACGGACTTCCAGAAGAAAAGAATCCCGGTGTGGCAAAGAACGGCGTTCAGGTACCTGAGCCACCAACGCCGCCAGCTCCGGCTCCAGCACCCGACAAGAAGGGCTGATTTCTTCGTTCCACTTGACCGGTCTGTATGCACGTCTTAGAGCATGATCCCGAAAAGTTGCATGACTTTACGGACAAGATCATGCTCCAAACGAAACACGCATTCTCTGTTATTTCCAGTAATGAAAAGGCCGCACGGTGACTTCTCCCTTGCCAGATCATATGCACCCGACCCGCTCGTTTCAGGGGCTTATCCTGACGCTCCACAATTATTGGGCGCAGCATGGCTGTGTAATCCTGCAGCCCTATGACATGGAAGTTGGTGCTGGCACATTCCACCCCGCAACGACCTTGCGTTCGCTTGGACCAAAGCCGTGGAAGGCTGCCTATGTGCAGCCGTCACGCCGCCCGAAAGATGGTCGTTACGGCGAAAATCCAAACCGGTTGCAGCATTATTATCAGTATCAGGTGATCATGAAGCCATCGCCGCCCAATCTGCAGGAGCTTTATCTCGGCTCGCTGCGGGCTATCGGCCTTGATCCTTTGATGCACGATATCCGTTTCGTCGAGGATGACTGGGAAAGTCCGACATTGGGTGCCTGGGGGCTCGGTTGGGAGTGCTGGTGTGACGGCATGGAAGTGTCGCAATTTACCTATTTTCAGCAGGTTTGCGGCATTGAATGCTCACCGGTGTCGGGTGAATTGACCTATGGTCTGGAACGTCTTGCCATGTATGTGCAGGGCGTGGACAATGTTTACGACCTCAATTTCAACGGTCTTGAGGGTGACGAGAAAGTCACCTATGGCGACGTATTCCTACAGGCCGAACAGGAATATTCACGGCATAATTTTGAACATGCAAATACAAGCACCTTGCTCCGTCATTTCGAAGATGCGGAAGCGGAATGTGAAGCGCTATTGCGCGCTGGCGCTCCAAAAAGCGGCGATAATAGCCCTCAGCATAAAATGGTCCTGCCTGCCTATGATCAGTGCATCAAGGCATCCCACGCATTCAATCTTCTTGATGCGCGTGGCGTGATTTCGGTAACGGAACGTCAGAGCTATATATTGCGGGTACGCAATCTTGCCCGGCAATGCGGCGAGGCCTTCCTTCTCACGGAAGCAGGTGGCGTGAATTTCAAGAGTGAGTCCGTATAATGCCTGATCTTTTGCTCGAACTCCGCTCGGAAGAAATTCCGGCACGTATGCAGCGCAAGGCTGCTGGCGATTTGAAGAAGCTGGTTACCGACGCTTTGGTCGAAGCCGGGCTGACCTATGAGGCAGCGGGAGACTATTGGACGCCGCGCCGTCTTACGCTCGATATACGTGGCCTTACAGCACGTTCCAAGGATGTGCACGAAGACCGCAAAGGCCCAAGTGTCAATGCGCCTGAGCAGGCTATTGCAGGCTTTCTGCGTTCAGCAGGCTTGAATGATATTTCTGAAGCGCATGTCCACACCGACCCTAAGAAGGGTGATTTTTATGTCGCCCATCTGACGAAACCCGGGCGCGGCGCTGAAGAGATCATTGCGGAGCTGATGCCAAAGATTATCCGCGAATTCCCATGGCCAAAATCCATGCGATGGGGCGCGGCGTCTTCCAAATCCGGAAGCTTGCGCTGGGTTCGTCCGCTACAGTCTATTGTTTGCACGTTCGGACCTGAAACCGAGGAGCCGGTTGTCGTCGATTTTGAGATCGATGGTCTGAAAGCTGGCAATGTAACCTATGGTCATCGCTTCCTGAGCGATGGCAAGCCGATCACCGTCCGCCGCTTTGACGACTATGTTGCCAAGCTTGAAAAGGCGAAGGTCGTGCTCGATGCGGATCGCCGTAAGGAAATTATCCTCTCCGACGCCCAGAACATCGCTTTTGCATCGGGACTTGAGCTTGTTGAAGATGAGGCGCTTCTTGAAGAAGTGTCTGGCCTCGTCGAATGGCCGGTGGTGTTGATGGGCGAATTTGAGGAGGAGTTTCTTGCAATTCCGCCTGAGGTTATCCGCCTTACCATCAAGACCAATCAGAAATGCTTTGTTACACGTAAACAGGGCGAAGCGGACAAGCTTTCCAATAAGTTCATCCTCGTTTCCAATATCGAAGCGACTGATGGCGGTCGCGAGATTGCCCATGGCAATGGCAAGGTCGTGCGGGCACGCCTCTCGGATGCGCTATACTTCTGGAATACCGACCAGCATGATTTGCCAGATATGCACACGCTGGCGCCAGCTGCCATCAAGTTTGACCTTGATCTGAGCAAGCCATTGGACCAACGCATGGCACGTTTGGATGCGCTGAATGTTACTTTCCACGCAAAGCTTGGTACACAAGGCGAGCGCGTCACGCGGATTAAAAATCTTGCACGCGCACTTGCGATTCGGATAGGCGCCGATCCAGTTTTGGCAAGCCGCGCATCGGTTTTGGCTAAAGCCGATCTTACAACCGAAATCGTTGGCGAGTTTCCTGAGTTGCAAGGTGGCATGGGCCGGAAATATGCACTCCTGCAGAATGAGCACCCATCAGTGGCTGCCGCCATTGAGGAGCATTACAAACCGCAAGGACCATCCGATTTTGTACCAAGCGATCTGGTTTCGGTTGCTGTTGCACTGGCGGACAAATTGGATACGCTGGTCGGCTTCTGGGCTATTGATGAAAAGCCAACCGGTTCGAAAGATCCGTTCGCATTGCGGCGCGCGGCGCTCGGCGTGATCAGGCTTCTGCTTTCAAGCGATTGGAAGATTGAACTTTTGCCCATTTTCCAAGACGCCTTCATTCAATTGCGCGAAGAGAAAATCGAACAGCGGATCGAGCATTTCGAGGAAGCGCAGGCAGCCCAGAATTCGGGTGATGTGGATGGTGAGGAAGATGTCACCAACGCGATATCCGGTTTTGAAAAGCGGATACGCGGCCAGCTTTCGGAGCGGTCACAACCCATCCTTCTTGATCTCTTGGCGTTCTTTCACGACCGCCTCAAGGTACATCTGCGCGACCTCGGTGCGCGCCATGATCTGATTGATTCTGTGCTTAAACCAGACGCGGATAATCTCTTGCTGATCGCACGGCGTGTCGAGGCGCTAGTTGTTTTCCTCAACACGGAAGACGGTAAAAATCTTGTTGCCGGAACCAAGCGTGCCGCCAATATTTTGAGCGCCGAGGAGAAGAAGGGGACAGCCATTTCAGACGTGGTAAACCCCGATCTTTTCAATGATGATGCGGAAAAGAACTTATACGTCGCGGTGAATCAAGCTGAGAGCCAAGCGGCGCAAGCGATTCAAAAGGAAGACTTTTCCGGCGCGATGATCGCACTTAGTGCTTTGCGTGAACCAGTTGATTCATTCTTTGAAAAAGTGCTGGTTAATGACGACAATGCCGATATTCGCGCAAATCGTCTGGCATTGCTTTCGCGTATCCGCGCGGCGACGGATGCCGTCGCTGATTTCTCGAAAATTGTTGGATGACAGGAAGATAGGTAGCAGTTCTCAACTGTCTTAGGCGTTTCCTAATTCACGCCTGCGCGCATCGGTGCTTCTGCTAAGTCGGGGGCAGGCATTGATTTGCCAGCGGCTATAGGTTCCGATGCCTGCGCGGCAAGCAAGGGATTTGCCGGCGCCGCATTGCCTTGCATGCGCGCCATATACTCTCGGGAACGAGCACGTCTTTCCGCATAAGCTTTCAAGCGTGCTGCTTCCTCCGCAGTCTGTTCAAGGCATGATGTGCAGACTGGATTGCCGTTGGCATCGAAGCTGTCATAACCGATATAGGATACCGAATTCGGCTTGGCCGTTTCTCCGCTGACAATAATTGAATCTGCTAAAGCGGAGGCGCTTATCAGGGCGATGGCTGACGCTGCAATGAACTGGCGTAGAAGCATGGCTGATCAATCCTGGATTCTCTATATAAACAAACGCTCCAGCCTTCTCTATTTGGGATTCATTGCCAAAGCTTTCTCATGATGGATTCAATTTTAGGCATGACATCATTCGAGCTGTTCATCAGCCAATACTTGCAGCGCGCCACCTCATTCGTGTAGGCAGGGCGACCACTGGAGGCTATCTTGGCTACAATCTTGGGTATGGACGAACAGGCGATCCTCGCTGCAGCCGATACGTTGGCTCAGGGGAAGCTTGTGGCTATCCCAACGGAGACCGTATACGGCCTTGCAGCCGATGCGACGAACGGAAGCGCAGTTGCCGGTATCTTTGAGGCCAAAGGCCGCCCGCACTTCAATCCGCTGATCTGCCATGTCTCGGATGTTGCCATGGCCGAACGTTATGCAGAGATCGATCCGGTTTCCCGTCAATTGATCAATGCTTTCTGGCCGGGGCCACTTACCCTCGTCCTTCCATTGAAACCGGACTGCGGAATCCATCCCCTGGTAGCGGCCGGACTCGACACTATTGCTCTGCGTATGCCCCGTGGCGTGGCAGGAAAAATCATCGCGGCATTGGATCGACCGCTTGCAGCACCGAGCGCCAATACTTCCGGAAAGATAAGCGGCACCAATGCTTTGTCTGTAGAAGGCGATTTGGGGTCAAAGATTGCGATGATCCTTGATGCAGGCCCGTCAGAAGTCGGACTCGAGTCGACGATTGTCAAAGTTGATGGTGATACAATCCTGATGCTACGCCCGGGCGGCCTCCCGGCTGAAGAGATTGAGGCTGTGATTGGCCGGAAGCTTGGCCGCATAGATCAGCGCGCAGCAATTCAGGCACCGGGGATGATGGCTTCCCATTATGCTCCCTCTGCCGCAATGAGGTTGAACGTCCATGACGTAATGGCAGGCGAGGCTTTGCTTGCTTTTGGACCGCACCGTGCAAATGGATACTCAAAAGCCGCTGCCATTCTCAATCTCAGCAAAACGGGCAGCCTGCACGAGGCTGCAACCAACCTTTTCGACTTCATGAAGCGCCTCGACGCGGTTGATTGCACAATGATTGCCGTCGAACCCATACCTTTCAACGGCCTCGGTGAGGCTATCAATGACCGCCTTGTTCGCGCCGCAGCGCCCCGCTCGTTGTCGGTAGCCGAAATGGAACAGATAAAATGACGCTGACGCAGAATTTGATTGAACGTTTTGTAGCAATAGTAGGTGAAGCTTATGCTTTACGCAGTGCCAATGACATTGAGCCGTACCTTATCGAGCCGCGCGATAAATTTGGCGGCAAGACCTCGCTGGTATTGCGCCCCTCAAATGTCGATGAAGTTTCGGCCATTCTCAAATTGGCGACCGAAACGGAAACCGCCATCGTCCCACAAGGCGGGAATACTGGCCTTGTGGGGGGGCAAATACCAGATGGTAGTGGAACTCAAATTGTCCTGTCGCTTTCGCGGTTGAACAAAATCCGCAGCATTGATCCTGCTGGAAATCTGGCCATTGTGGAAGCCGGGGTTGTATTGCAGAAACTTCAGGAGGCCGCTGCCCAGGCGGGCAAGCTGTTTCCGCTATCCCTCGGGTCTGAAGGCTCTTGTCAGGTTGGAGGAAATCTTTCTTCCAATGCTGGTGGTACTGCAGTTCTGGCCTATGGCAACACGCGGGAACTCTGCCTCGGTGTTGAAGTTGTTTTGCCTACCGGCGAAATTCTGAATGATTTGCGTACCGTCAAGAAGGACAATACCGGCTACGATCTGAAAGACCTCTTCATAGGGGCTGAAGGAACGCTTGGCGTTATCACTGCTGCGGTCATGAAACTGTTTCCGTTGCCGAAAGGCAAAGGCGTTGCCTATGTTGGGCTATCCAGTCCCGATAATGCTCTGCAATTGTTGAACATGGCCCAGAGCCACGCAGGCGCATCCTTGACGGGCTTTGAGTTGATGCCGCGGATAGGTGTGGAGTTCTCGGTTGCCCACACGGAAGGTGTACGTGATCCGCTGCAGGAGCCGCATAACTGGTACGTTCTGCTTGATATTTCTTCATCGCGTTCCGCCGAAGACGCGCGGGAAACCATTGAAGCAATCCTGACCGAAGCATTCGAGGCCGGTCTGGTGGATGATGCAACCATCGCCGAGAGTACTGCGCAGGAAAAATCGTTCTGGCATATGCGCGAGGCCATGTCTCATGCGCAGAAACCCGAAGGCGGTTCGATCAAACATGATATTTCCGTACCCGTCGCCAGAATTCCGGACTTCATCAAAGAAGCTGATCAGGCGGTTCTCGATCTCATTCCTGGCGCCCGTATTGTTTCATTCGGCCATATGGGCGATGGCAATCTGCACTATAATATTTCGCAGCCTGTCGGCGCCGATAAACAAGCCTTTCTTGATCGCTGGGCTGAGGTAACGAAGCGCGTTCACGATATCGTCCGCGCCTATAACGGGTCGATCTCGGCGGAACATGGCATCGGCCAGTTAAAGCGACAGGAATTGTCTGAAACCAAGTCACCCATTGCGCTCGATCTCATGCGCCGCATCAAGAAATCGTTTGACCCTGCAGGCGTTATGAATCCCGGCAAGGTCATCTGAAATCGCAACCCTTTATTCACGCTCCTTACCAAAGTCTTGGGGCAGGTCGGGTTTCGATAACCATTCCATCTAATCAGAAAGAGTTAACCCAGTTCGTTAAGCGGTATTGGGAAAGTTGACGCTACTGTGTCCCTAACGAGACCAGAAAATGGTCCGTCCTTACAGGGAAATAAACATCAGAGAAGACCGGAAAACCGGCTCTCAGGATCGACAGAAGGCGTCAAATGAACAAAGCCGGAGCAAAGCCGGTTTGGGCAGGTCGGGAATTCCGGCTTGACCCATTCCACCTGCCACAGACAGTAACTTATGCGACACGCGATGATCGCGGCGACATCACCTTCACACTGCATGAACGGGGCGCTGTGGTGAAACGGATTCTTCCAGCCAGCAATCTACCCGTTTCGCTTGCTCTTCCACCATGTGCCTTCCGCGGCGTTACGGCCCGCGCAACGGAAGATGAGCTTGGCGATATCACTGTCACGCTTGAACTCATGCATACGGACCCGCATCTTTCAGTTCCATTGCTTGTCGCCCATGACCTCAACGATGTTGCTGCCGATTGGCGCGCATGGTCGTCAATGTTCAAGCTGCCGATGATGATGGTGGAAGAAGATGGAGTTGCTCGCCAGCTCGACCACAATATTGGCCCCGTCGCTGTTTCTGCTCCGACACCCCGTCGGCAGGGCCGTGAGCCGCGCCGCCGCCGTCCGCGCTTTCTTGCCCGCCGCAAAATGGGCGATCTTGGCCTGCGTCTGGTTATAAGCGGCGAAGAGATTATTGCGCAGGGTTCAAAATAACCCTGCAGCTCTTAAAACATGGGTTTGACCACGGTCCACAGCCCACCGGCGACAAGACCAAGAAAAATCACCCAGCCGACAATAGTGTTGGATTTGAACAGCCGCAGGCATTCATCTGGATTGTCAATGTCGAGTGTCATGATCTGGCGGTACATATGCGCACCTGCCGCCAGGAGACCGGCGACGGCGGGCATAGGAACTTCAGCCACTGCAAAAGCGCCGAGAAAAAGCGCTAGCGCCCCGCCATAAAGAACCATGAGGGCTTCCCGCGTGCGGCTGCCAAACAGCCGCGCAGTAGAGCGCACGCCAACTAGAGCATCATCTTCCTTGTCCTGGTGGGCGTAGATCGTATCATAGCCGATGACCCAAAGGATCGATCCGGCATAAAGCAGGATTGCCGGCCAATCCAATGAGCCGAAATGTGCTGACCAACCGACCAGCGCGCCCCATGAAAACGCCAATCCAAGCACAAATTGCGGCCAGTTGGTTATGCGTTTCATAAATGGATAGATGGCGACAATCGCCAATGATCCGATTGCAAGAATGATGGTAAAAAAGTTTAGCTGAACCACCACCGCAAAACCAACCAGTGCCTGTAGCACCAGAAATATTTTGGCTTGTTTTCTGGTTACCTGATCGGAAGGCAGCGGACGCGAACGTGTCCGCGCCACCTTGTTGTCGATATCCTCATCGGCAAGATCATTATAGGTGCAGCCAGCCCCGCGCATGGCAATTGCCCCGATGAGAAAAAGTATAAGGTGGTAGGGCGAGGGGAGAACGGACCATAATGGCTCGCCGACCTTGGCGCCAGCTGTTGCGGCAAGTGCGGTTGCCCACCAGCACGGCCACAGGAGAAGCCACCATCCGATTGGTCGGTCCCAGCGCGCAAGTTGTGCATAAGGCCAAAGCCAGTTTGGTAAAATGCGATAGACCCAATGACCCGATGGCGCATCGAACACGCGACCACGGCTGTGCCGGGATTGAATATTATCTTTTTCTGTAATCATGATTTGACCTTGCAGCGGTTAACCGCACAGTCAAGCACCCTATGTGCATTTTCAGGGCAAATTCTTATTGCGTGCTTGACCCATGCGCGTCTAAGCCATACCGACACCGCAATAATTCTTTATAGGAGCGGAATTTCGATGAACGTCTTGCTGATAGGTTCCGGCGGTCGCGAGCATGCGCTGGCATGGAAAATGGCCGCTTCTCCCGTCCTGACAAAGCTCTATTGCGCTCCAGGCAATCCCGGCATTGCGAATGTTGCAACATGTGTGGAGCTTGATCCCTCGGATCACGCGCAGATCATTGCCTTTTGCAAAGACAAATCAATCGATTTCGTGGTTGTCGGCCCGGAAGCACCTTTGGTAGCGGGTATTGCAGACGATTTGCGCGCTGAAGGATTTTCCGTGTTCGGACCGTCGAAAGCTGCGGCACGGCTTGAGGGATCGAAGGGATTTACCAAGGATCTCTGTGCGCGTTTCAATATTCCAACAGGTGCCTATCAGCGATTTTCTGAAGCCGATGCCGCAAAAGCATATGTCAGACAGCAGGGCGCTCCCATCGTCGTCAAGGCGGATGGGCTCGCAGCGGGCAAGGGCGTCGTCGTAGCCTTCGAGATTCAGGAGGCGTTGGATGCAGTGGACGCGTGTTTTGAGGGAGCCTTTGGTGGTGCCGGTGCGGAGGTCGTCGTCGAAGAATATCTCGATGGAGAAGAAGCCAGCTTCTTTTGCCTGTGCGACGGAAAAGTCGCGCTGCCATTTGGGACAGCACAGGATCACAAACGTGTTGGTGATGGTGATACGGGGGTCAATACCGGTGGCATGGGAGCCTATTCGCCTGCACCTGTTATGAGCCAGGAAATCATTGACCGCACCATGCGCGAACTAATCGAGCCGACCATGCGCGGCATGGCTGAAATTGGCGCGCCGTTCAGCGGCGTTCTCTTTGCCGGGCTTATGATCACCAAGGATGGTCCGAAGCTGATTGAATATAATACGCGTTTCGGCGATCCGGAAACGCAGGTTCTGATGCTGCGCTTGAAAGATGATCTTCTGTTGCTGCTTAAAGCGGCGGCCGATGGTGCTCTGGACCAGATGTCCGTACGCTGGAGCGATGACGCTGCGTTGACGGTCGTTATGGCAGCAAAGGGCTACCCGACCTCCCCGGAGAAGGGCAGCATCATCAAAGGTGTGGAGGCAGCGGCTGAGGCTGATGCGGTTGAGGTTTTCCACGCAGGCACCACTTTGAAAGATGGTGATCTGGTAGCTAATGGCGGGCGCGTCTTGAATGTGACGGCAAGCGGTAAAACTGTGCAACTCGCCCAAGAAGCAGCTTACAAAGCCATTTCAAAGATCGATTGGCCTGAAGGTTTTTATCGTCGCGATATTGGATGGCGGGCAATTGAACGGGAACGTAGCTAGTCTTCCTATCGTGCAGCGATACAATGTCTGCCGGGTGCTGTCAGAGGCGTCCAGTTCGCGCTGTGGGTTGGCTGTTTCAATCCACGAGCGATAGCTGCAAGGTTTATCGCCTCATTGATATTCATGCTTTTCTGCGGCTTGGTAACAGAAGCAGTCAAGGTTTCATCAATTCCCGTATCCGGTGCAGGGGCGAGCAATTGATGAACACCGGCAATGAGTCCTTCTGTCGTAATAGCGGATTGCGCCAATTCCCATAAAGCCCGGTAGTCAACCAGCGGGACTTCTGCCGCTGCCATAAGAATGTCGTCCTCAGGGTAGGGGCGATTCCCCGGTGTCGGCAGATTGTCCGGCGGAAGAGCACGAACCAACTCGCCCAAAGGCCAGGCGTTTTTTAGCTGGGCAACAGTCATGTCAGCTACGTTTACATCAATGTCGCGATTGGTTCCGGTTGGCCTATAGGGGCAACGCTGCTCGGTGCAATTACTCTGGGATGTAAATTGCCAAAGAGCGTAATCTTGCCAGTTTCCTTTCGGAAAATGCGGAGCGATGTTAGATTCATATCGCGCATACCATAGCTGCAGGCGCGACAAGATCGGAAATTCCAGTCGCCGGTCTGCAATATATTTTGCCGTTGTACCATTGGTATAAAGCACTGGATAGCGACCAGTCCGCAGCTTGATCTGCTCGGCGAAAATCTGCGCGTCTCGTAAGGACATGAAGCGTTCGGGATCATTGTCCTCAATGTCGATTGCGATCAACTCGTCATCGCTTGGTTCGGCATAATCAATAAAATGATTGGCTTGTTCGATCGGATTGCCCGGACGGCCAAGGTGATATGCTCCCCATTTCAGCCCAAGAGTTTTGGCGAGCATGCGACGTGTCTGATAAAGTTCGCGCGAAACCGCATAGTTGCGCCATATGCGCCTGCATAGCTCCTGTTGCATCTCATCGTCGATTCGTTTGCAATGGTAGTTTGCAGGCAGGCCATCGGAACCTTTATGGATGAAGGCTGCTATACGTGGGTCTTTGACGATTTCTGCAAGATTAAATGAATTTTGCTCGTAACCATCAAGTACGATTGCACGCGCTTTATTTGACCAAGGTGTCGTGAACTCGGAAGTAGCCCTCGCACTGCCGTTGAAACACATTCCCAGAAGGGCAGCCGCAAGAGCAGATATGGATCGCCGGGTCGCCAATATATTGCCTCGTAACGGAGTTTCCCAAGATACCAGACGGATGGTGGCCGTAATGGGTTAACATGGTGTTAACCATAGGAGAGCGGCCCATCAGAGATAAATACTTACGTTTACGTAAAAATCCTCTTGCCTTTCGGTACCTGGGAGTTGCAATGTCATCCCGCATCACGATGAGGAGACTGTGATATGTACCGCGCGCCTGTCGAGGATATCGCTCACACTTTAAAAGACATCGCTGGCTTGGCCGCGGCAATGGAGCAGGGCCGTTTCGGCGATCTCTCCGGTGATCTGGTGGATGCTATTCTTGAAGAGGCAGGAAAATTTGCAAGCACACGCGTTGCACCTTTGCTTCAGGTCGGCGACAAGCACGGTACCCCGCTCAAAGATGCTGAAATCAGCATGCCACCCGGTTGGAAGGACGTTTATCAGGAATGGGTTTCCGGCGGATGGAACGCCCTGACCGGCAAGGAAGAGTTCGGCGGCCAAGCCTTGCCGATGATGCTGGCTATTGCGACATTTGAAATGTGGAATTCGGGGTCGATGGCGTTTGGCATCGGGCCGACGCTGACCCTGGGGGCGATCGAGGCGCTGGAAGCGCACGCCACCGAAGAATTGCAGCAGACCTATCTTCCCAAGCTTGTTTCTGGCGAATGGATGGGCACGATGAATTTGACCGAGCCACAGGCGGGCTCCGATGTGGGTGCATTGCGCACGCGTGCTGAACGCGCCGATGACGGCACCTATAGGATCTTTGGCAGCAAGATTTTCATCACCTATGGCGAGCATGATCTTACCGACAATATTATCCATCTGGTCTTGGCGCGTCTGCCTGATGCTCCCGCCGGAACCAAAGGCATTTCGCTGTTTCTGGTGCCCAAATATCTTGTCAACGAGGATGGCTCGCTTGGGGCGCGCAATGATGTGTTCTGCAGCAACATTGAGCATAAGATGGGCATCCATGGCTCGCCCACTTGCACGATGATTTATGGCGATGGCTTTGTGAAAGATCGCGAGGCCGGCGCCATTGGCTGGCTCATCGGCGAGGAAAATCGTGGCCTTGCCTGTATGTTCACGATGATGAACAATGCCCGCCTTGCGGTGGGAATTCAGGGCGTTGCCGTTGCCGAAGCTGCCTATCAGAAAGCGCTGACCTATGCTGAGGATCGCCGCCAGATGCGCGCGCCCGGCTGGAGCGGTGAAGGCATGAGCCCGATCATCGAGCATCCGGACGTGCAGCGCAATCTGCTGACAATGAAGGCTCTCACAGGCGCCGCCCGCTCTATCTCCTACGCCTGCGCTTTTGCCTTGGACATGGCAAAAACGGGCACCATTGAGGAAGCCCGCTATTGGTCTGACCGAGCAAATTTGCTCACGCCAGTAGCCAAGGCCTTCTCAACTGATATCGGAGTCGATGTCGCGTCGATCGGCATTCAGATTCATGGCGGTATGGGCTTTATCGAAGAAACTGGCGCGGCCCAGTTTTTGCGTGATGCGCGGATTGCGCCGATCTATGAAGGCACAAACGGAATTCAAGCCATTGATCTTGTGCAGCGAAAGCTCGCGCTTGGCGGTGGCCAACATATCAAGGGCTATATAGACGAGCTTCGCACCATTGCGGATGCAGTTGCGGCTTCAAACAATCCCATTTTGGGAGAAACGGCAGACCGGTTGCGGGCCGCATTGAACGATTTGGAAGCTACAAGCATATGGTTGCAGGAGACATTGGCAAATAAGCAGATCAGCGAGGCACTTGCCGGTGCAACGCCCTATTTGCGCCTGTTCGGTTTGGCCGCAGGAGCGACCTATCTGGCGAAAGGTGCGCTGGCAGGTGGCGATGATCGTCACAAGGTACTGGCTCGATTTTTTGCGGAAAACCTTCTCAATGAAACCGTCGCTTTGAAAGACCGTGTCCTCAATGGCGCAGCCAGTATGCTCGGCGCGCGCTCCGCTCTCAGCCTTTAAGGAAAGCCTCATGTCAGAACATATTCAGGTCGAACGGCAAGGTGCTGTCCAGATCATCCGGTTCAACCGGCCGGAAAAGAAAAACGCGCTCACCCGCGCCATGTACGCTGCCATGACAAAAGCCTTGGTAGAAGGTGATGGCGATGCAGATATTCGGGCAAATGTGTTTCTTGGTACGCCCGGTGCATTTTCTGCGGGTAATGACTTGCAGGATTTTATGGCTTTTGCCATGTCGGGGCAGATGGGCACTGAGGTGTTTGATTTTCTCATTGCCTTGGCCAATGCAACAAAGCCGCTGTTGGCGGGTGTCGATGGACTGGCGATAGGCATAGGATCAACGATCCATTTCCATTGTGATTTGACGTTTGCGACGCCGCAATCTTTGTTCAAGACGCCATTCGTTGATCTGGGTCTTGTTCCCGAGGCAGCATCAAGCCTTCTTGGTCCGGCACTAATGGGGTCTCAGCGGGCATTTGCTTTTCTTGCCAATGGTGATGGATGGAGTGCGGCTGAAGCAAAGGATGCCGGACTGATCTACAAGGTCGTTGAGGCTGCCGATCTGGAAGCGACTGTTTTGCAAGCCGCAACCGATATCGCTGCCAAGCCACCGGAAGCAATGCGAATAACCCGCGATCTTCTGCGCATGCCCAGGGAATCGGTAGTGGAACGCATGCAGCTTGAAGCAAAGCACTTCAGCGAGCGATTGCAGGCCGACGAGGCCCGCAATGCGATGGTCAATTTCTTCTCGCGCAAGAAGCCTTGAGAAACTTAGGGATAAAGCCTCTCTTTACCCCAATCATCTTTCGGCGTTACACGGCTGAACACCACGCGGTCGTGCAACCGGAAGGGCCTGTCGTGCCAGAACTCAATTGAAGTTGGACGAATACGAAAGCCTGACCAGTATTTTGGACGGGGAATTTCGCCAATCGCATGGCGAGCCGTATATTCGGCGACAGCTTTTTCCAAAGCAAACCGGCTTTCAAGCGGGCGGGACTGTTTTGAAGCCCATGCACCGATGCGGCTGCCGCGTGGGCGTGTTGCATAATATGCGTCGGCTTCTTCGTCGTTCACGATCTCAACCGGTCCCCGAATGCGAACCTGCCGCCGCAAGGTTTTCCAATGAAAACACATGGCTGCCTTCATGGAACCAAGGATTTCAACGCCTTTCTGGCTTTCGAAATTGGTATAAAAAACAAAGCCTTGGGTGTCGAAGTCCTTGAGAAGAACCATGCGGACATTAGGCAACCCATCCTTATCGACTGTTGCAAGCGCCACGGCATTGGGATCGTTTGGCTCGGTTTTTACCGCATCCCCAAGCCATTCATTGAAGAGTGCGAATGGTTCGGATTTTTCGGTGAAGTCATCGGTTGTTAACTTCATTTAATCCATAGTCCCATAGTCATTTCGGATTGACCTTGTTAAAGAGAGGTATGTGTTTGGCGTTTCTATCATCTGATAGCAAGAAGTTGGTTGCAAAAAAACAGCAAGGTTTCGGTGCCCTGAGTGGGTTCGCTGCCGGTGTTTTTGTTTGCATGCTCTCCGGTTGCGCCATGAAGGATTTCAGTATCGAGAAAGCTGTTCCCGACAAGGCGACCATAACCGGTTCTGTCGCCTCTGCACAGCAGGTGGACCCGAAGAGCTCTTCCGATCAGACGACGATACGCAATATTGTTTCGGCGCTCAATTTTACCCAATGGGGCAGCAAACCCTTGCCATGGTCTAACCCGGAAACGGGTAGCCAAGGCACCATTACGGCAATTGCCGAGAAAAAGGATGATACCGGCCTTTGCCGTGAATTCCAGACATCGCGCGAATCATTTGATGGTGTAATGCTCTACAAGGGTGAGACCTGCATGCAAAATGGCGGCCAGTGGGCGTTGAAGTCCTTTGCCCCTATGTAATGCGGGCAATTTGAACTTTGATGTTCTTTTTTGAGTTTAAAAATCTGGAATTTCTTCCTATTTAAGCCCATATAGGCAAAAAGCAATCTGACAACCTGTTCGCATGTCGCGAGGAAGGGCACTCACATGCGCGATCCATATACCGTGCTGGGCGTCGCCAAAACGGCAAAACCAGACGAAATAAAATCGGCGTTCCGCAAGCTCGCCAAGAAATACCATCCTGACCAAAATCAGGATGATCCCAAAGCGCAAGCAAAATTTTCGGAGATCAATCAGGCTTATGAAATTGTCGGCGACAAGGAGCGCCGCGGCCAGTTTGATCGGGGTGAAATTGATAGCGAAGGCAAACAACGTGCTCCGCAAGGCTTCGAGGGCTTTTCAAGCGGTGGCGGAGATCCGTTTGCAGGCTTTGGTGGCAGGCAACGCCCCGGCAATTTCGAGTTTCGCAGTGGAACATCCGGCTTCGGAGCCGAGGATATTTTAAGTAGCCTGTTCGGCGAGACAGCTGGCATGGGCGGCCCACGCCGTGCCGGTCCCCGTAAAGGGGCTGATTTGCAGGCGACAATCGACATTACTTTGGAGCAGGCTGCCGGTGCTGAGAAAGTCGAGGCTGTGTTTCCGAATGGTAAGCGACTGGCGATCAAACTGCCTGCACAGGTGGAAAACGGACAAACGATTCGTCTCAAAGGGCAGGGCGAAGCCGTTCCGGGTGGTACATCTGGTGACGCTTTGGTCACAGTCCGCTTTAAACCGCACGCAAAATTTCGAGTTGAGGGTCGCGACTTGCATGTGGAATTACCTGTAAGCTTGCGCGATGCTGCCCTTGGGTCGCGTCAGGAAGTTGAGACTTTAAGTGGCCGTGTAGCAATGAAAATCGCTCCCTGGACCAGTTCTGACCGTGTTTTAAGGCTGAAAGGCAAGGGGTTGCCTAAAAAACCTGACGGTCATGGCGATCTTTTCGCGCATGTTCGGATCATGCTCCCCGAGGGTGGAGATCCGGCGTTAGAGGCATTTTTACGTCAATCGGAGGTTTGAAAAACCAAATCCACGGTGACAGTGTGCTTGAAGCCCGGCGCGGGCTGTGCGATACCGCACACAATCATAAGTCTCATGAAGGGTTGGTATATGACCGCCAAAACTGGTTTGATGCAGGGTAAACGCGGCCTGATAATGGGTGTCGCCAATAATCGGTCGATCGCCTGGGGCATCGCCAAGGCAGCGCATGATGCCGGCGCCGAACTTGCGTTCACCTATCAGGGCGATGCGCTGAAAAAGCGTGTTGAGCCGCTCGCACAGGAGCTGGATGCTTTTTTGTGCGGCCATTGCGATGTCTCGGATGCTTCAACAATTGACGCATGTTTCGAAGCTCTCGAAAAGCACTGGGGCAAGATAGATTTTCTTGTTCACGCAATTGGTTTTTCTGACAAGGACGAGTTGACCGGCCGTTACGTTGACACGTCTGAAGCAAACTTCACCAAGACCATGCTGATCTCTGTCTATTCGCTGACAGCAGTCGCCAAGCGGGCAGAAAAGCTGATGACGGATGGCGGTTCCATTCTCACGCTGACCTATTACGGCGCTGAAAAAGTTATGCCGAATTACAACGTCATGGGCGTTGCGAAAGCTGCTCTTGAGGCAAGCGTAAAATATCTGGCTGTTGATCTTGGCCCGGATAATATTCGCGTTAATGCGATTTCTGCAGGCCCGATCAAGACGCTTGCCGCTTCCGGTATCGGCGACTTCCGCTACATTCTCAAATGGAACGAGTATAATGCGCCATTGCGCCGTACCGTTACGATTGAGGAAGTCGGTGACGCTGGACTTTACTTCCTTTCGGATTTGTCACGCTCTGTCACAGGCGAGATACATCATGCTGATAGCGGATATCATGTCGTAGGCATGAAGGCCGTCGATGCCCCGGACATATCAGTCGTCAAGGATTAATCTCAAAGTGAACTTGCCTGACACGATTATCTATTTCTCGCGTCACGGCGAGACGGACTGGAATGTGTCTGAACGCATTCAGGGACAGGAAAACATCGATATCAATGCGCGCGGCCGGGCTCAGGCAGACCGCAATGGTGATTTGATGAAGTCCCTCATCGGCGATGGTGAGGGATTTGATTTTGTTGCCAGCCCATTGCGGCGCACGCGCGAGACGATGGAGCGGATACGAACGCGGATGGGCATTGATCCGCATGATTACCGCACTGATCCACGGCTTATGGAAGTGAGTTTCGGCGATTGGCAAGGCTTTATGATCGAAGACATTGCTGCCAAGACGCCGGAACTCGTAACGGCAAGGGCCCGCGACAAATGGAACTTCGTTCCACCTGGAAAAACCGCGGAAAGTTATGCGATTCTTGGCAAGCGTGTTGCCAGCTGGCTATCTGAAGTAAAGGGACCGACGGTATGCGTCACCCATGGCGGCTGCCTGCGCACGATATTTCAGATGATCGAAGGGCTTGACGGCCATGACGCTGCAAATCTTGCCATCACGCAAGATCACATTCTCCGGCTCGAAAACGGCAAGCTTACCTGGATGTAGAACTGCCGTCCTTATTCGGTGGTTTCTTCGATATCGGTGATGAAACGTTCCTTGTTAACAACGTCGAACATCACAGTCACCTTCATGCCTTGTTCAATGACGCTCAGATCGAATTCACCAGGCAGTTTGTAAACCTTGCCATCATCAAGCGTTATCGTGGAATTGTCCTCGTCGATTTTTGTTATTGTGCCTTGCGCATCATCAGCCAATGCACCAACGGGAAAGAGGGACGCGACAAACATAAATGCTGCAACGAAGAACCGCATCTGAGATTTCCTTTATAAACAATATCGACCGAGTAATCAGTCAAGTTAGAACGTCCATTTGTGGCAAAACAATTGCTTTTTTCGTGATGAATGAAGGAATTTGAGGGACGGGTTTGACCACAGGTGTAAACGTCCATAAAACCCCCTGATAAAATGACGGGTAGGCTCATGTCGCATAATACGTTTGGTCATCTTTTCCGTGTTACCACCTGGGGCGAAAGCCATGGCATTGCGCTTGGTTGCGTTGTGGATGGATGCCCTCCCGGCATCTCTTTTACCGAAGCCGAGATCCAGTCCTATCTGGATAAACGCAAGCCTGGGCAATCAAAATACACTACGCAGCGCCGAGAGCCCGATCAAGTGCGCGTGCTTTCCGGTGTTATGCTGCAAGAGGACGGCGTGACTCTGGTTTCGACCGGAACCCCGATCTCGATGATGATCGAAAATACCGATCAGCGTTCGAAGGATTATGGCGATATCGCCCGCCAATACCGCCCCGGCCATGCCGATTATACATATGACGTGAAATATGGCATCCGCGATTATCGCGGTGGCGGGCGCTCATCTGCGCGCGAAACGGCTGCTCGTGTTGCTGCCGGCGCAATTGCCCGCAAGGTTGTGCCCGGACTTGTCGTTCGCGGTGCCTTGGTCAAAATGGGTGTGCATTCGATAGATCACAGCCGCTGGGATTGGGCGGAAATCGACAACAATCCGTTTTTCACACCCGATGCGGGATCTGTGGATACATTCGCCAATTATCTCGACGGCATTCGCAAAGCTGGATCATCGATCGGGGCTGTTATCGAAGTGATTGCCGAGAATGTACCGGCAGGGCTTGGCGCTCCGATCTATGCCAAGCTGGATCAGGACATTGCCAGCTATCTCATGTCCATCAATGCGGTTAAGGGCGTTGAAATTGGCGACGGCTTTCACGCGGCGACACTGACCGGCGAAGAAAATGCCGATGAAATGCGCATGGGCAATGATGGGAACCCGATTTTTCTGTCAAATCATGCGGGCGGCATTCTAGGCGGAATTTCCAGTGGTGCGCCCATTGTGGCGCGTTTTGCGGTCAAACCCACTTCATCGATTTTGACACCTCGTCAAAGCATTGATGCTGATGGAAAACAGGTGGATATCATGACCAAGGGCAGACATGATCCTTGTGTTGGCATCCGGGCAGTTCCCATTGGCGAGGCAATGGTTGCCTGTGCTATCGCTGATCACTATCTCAGACATCGCGGCCAGACCGGACGCATCTAATCAAAGGACTACTCCATGGCCTATAATCAGAAACGGGTCGTCGATGCACTTCGTGCCTTCGAACGTGGCGAAATCGTTGTCGTCATGGATGATGATGGGCGTGAAAACGAAGGCGATCTGATCGTAGCGGCGGTACACTGCACGCCAGAGAAAATGGCGTTCATCGTGCGCCATACATCAGGCATCGTATGCACGCCCATGACACGCGAGCATGCAAAACGCTTGAATCTCGCCCCAATGGTTGCAGACAACGATGCACCCCATTCAACTGCGTTTACAGTTACGGTTGACTATAAGCACGGTACGACCACCGGTATTTCCGCTGAAGACCGCACCCTTACAGCGCGCAACCTGGCAAACCCCAATGCCGGAGCAGTGGATTTTGTGCGCCCCGGACATATCTTCCCGCTGGTTGCGCGTGAAGGTGGTGTTCTTATGCGGTCCGGTCATACGGAAGCAGCAGTGGATTTGTGTAAGCTGGCGGGCTTGCCGCCTGTTGGAGTCATTTGCGAACTGGTGAATGATGATGGAACGGTCATGCGCGGCCCGCAGGTTTCAGGTTTTGCCGAAGCGCATAATCTGCAGCAGGTAACCGTGGCGGATCTCATTGCATACCGCCAGCGCAAGGAAACGCTGATCGAGCGTATCGGCGAATATGAGATCGATACCTGCGCGGGAACCGCAAAAGCTATTACTTATGCGTTGCCGTGGGAGCCGATGCACCACGCTGCTATTGTTTATGGCGACATTCGTGACGGCGAAGATGTTCCAGTGCGCCTGCAGCGTGAAGATGTGCTGAGTGACGTTTTCGGCGCCCGCAACACACTTGATAGCATTATGAATCGTATCGCCGAAGAAAAGCGTGGCGTCATCGTTTATCTGCGCGAGGGCTCTGTGGGTGTCGGCCGAGATGATGACCGCAACCGTGCTTTGCTACAAGAACGTGAAGCGCATGCCGAAGCCCGTGTGCGCGACGAAGAGTGGCGGCAAATCGGACTTGGTGCGCAGATATTGAAAGATCTGGGCATTACATCGATTCGGCTTTTGGCGTCACGTGAGCGTCATTACGTGGGTCTTGAGGGTTTTGGCATCCAGATTACCAAAACCGATATTATTTGATTGCTTTTCTACAATTGCGAAGCCGGCGGCATATTTGCAAGGAATAGTCGCCGGCTTTGCTGTAACCTCGCTGCGAAACGCCACGCTTAGCGAGGAAAGCATTATGACTGCACCCCATCCTTCAAAGACGCATATTGGTAACCACGAACTGCATCCGGAAACCTTGATGCTGAATTACGGTTACGATCCCGAACTGTCGGAAGGGGCGGTTAAGCCGCCCGTATTTCTCACCTCCACATTTGTCTTTAAATCGGCAGAAGAGGGACGCGATTTTTTCGATTTCGTCTCCGGTCGCCGCGAGCCGCCAGCGGGCACCGGCGCTGGTTTGGTCTATTCCCGCTTCAATCACCCAAACAGCGAAATCGTCGAGGATCGGCTTGCCGTCTATGAGCGGACCGAAAGCTGCGCCTTGTTTTCGTCGGGCATGTCAGCAATTGCCACGACATTGCTTGCTTTCGTTCGACCGGGCGATGCAATCTTGCATTCGCAGCCACTCTATGGCGGAACCGAAACGCTGCTGGCCAAGACATTTCTCAATATGGGCGTCGCTGCCATAGGGTTCGCCGATGGTGTTAATGAGGCATCTGTTCAAAGTGCCGCCGATGAGGCTATGAAAAAGGGCCGCGTTTCGGTCATTCTTATTGAGACGCCTGCAAATCCAACCAACAGCCTGGTTGATGTCGCGATGATCCGCCGTATTGCGGAAGCGATCGGCGAAAAGCAGGGCCACCGTCCTGTCATCGCCTGTGACAACACTTTGCTTGGTCCCGTATTTCAACGGCCAATCGAACACGGAGCAGACATCTCGCTCTACTCTTTGACCAAATATGTCGGCGGTCACTCCGATCTCATTGCGGGCGCTGCCCTCGGCTCCAAAGCGGTGATGAAGCAGGTAAAGGCGCTGCGTGGCGCCATTGGAACGCAACTTGATCCCCATTCCTGCTGGATGCTGGGTCGTTCGCTCGAAACTCTCAGCATCCGCATGGAAAAGGCGAACACCAACGCGTTGGCGATAGCTGACTTTTTGCGCGACCACCCAAAGGTCGAGAAGATCCACTATTTGCCTTATCATGCTCCGTCATCGCCGCTGGGCAAAACATTCGCCGCGCAATGTACAGGTGCAGGCTCGACTTTCTCGTTTGATATTCTTGGCGGGCAACCTGCAGCCTTCAAATTCCTCAATGCATTGCAGATATTGAAGCTTGCCGTCAGCCTTGGCGGTACGGAATCGCTCGCCAGTCACCCTGCGACGATGACCCATTCCGGCGTGCCAATTGATGTGCGCCAGCGCATCGGTGTTCTGGATTCGACGATCCGATTGTCCATAGGTATCGAACATCCTGATGATTTGATTGCCGATCTGGCTCATGCCTTGAGTGAGGCATAAAACATAAACTCCCAGGTAGGGCTTGTGTAACTGCAAGGGGCTGTGCAGATTTGCATGGCCCCCTTTTCTTTACCCGGAAGCCCTATGGTCACACGTCTCTATACCCATCCGATTTACCTTGAACATCTGACACCGGCAGGTCATCCGGAACGGCCGGATCGTTTGCGCGCGCTTGGCAAAGTATTGGACGATCATGCATTTGATGGGTTGGACCGCGTTCAGGCGCCCATGGGCGACGAAGCGACCATTCTTTATGCCCATCCAGAAACTTATCTGGAACGCGTTCGCATGACGATACCGCAAGAGGGGCTCACTCGTGTCGATTCTGATACGACTGTTAGTCCAAAGAGCTGGGAAGCAGCGCTGACAGCGATTGGTGCGGCCAATGCTGCGGTTGATGATGTGTTTTCCGGCAAGGCGGATAATGTATTCGTGGCGTCACGGCCCCCGGGCCATCATGCCGAACGTGACAGGGCGATGGGGTTCTGCCTCTTCAACAATGCCGCTATCGCTGCCCGGCATGCGCAAAAGGCCCATGGTATTGCGCGCGTTGCGATCGTTGACTGGGACGTGCATCATGGCAATGGTACACAGGATATATTCTGGGAAGACTCATCCGTGCTTTATTGCTCAACGCATCAGATGCCGCTTTATCCGGGCTCCGGAGCCAAAAGCGAAACAGGCGTCGGCAATATTGTCAATGCGCCGCTTGATCCGGACACTGGCAGCGAACATTTCCGCGAGGCGTTCAACACACGTATTTTGCCGTCGCTCGACGCATTCCAGCCGGAGCTGATTATTGTCTCCGCCGGGTTTGATGCGCATCATCGCGATCCTCTTGCGGAAATAAACCTGAATGAGGATGATTTTGACTGGGCAACCGGCAAGCTTATGGAAAGAGCTGGGAGCTACGCATCAAACCGTCTTGTCAGTCTTCTGGAAGGCGGGTACGACCTCAAGGGTATGTCGCTCTCCGCAGGCGCACATATCAAACGCTTGATGGAAGGATGATAAATGGCCGATACACCGAACAACTCCGATATCGCTGCCATGAGTTTCGAGCAGGCGCTCGATCAGCTGGAAAAGATTGTTGATGATCTGGAACGCGGCGATGTGCCGTTGGAACAGTCAATTCGAATCTACGAACGCGGTGAAGCGCTCAAGAAGCATTGCGACGTCCTGTTGAAATCCGCTGAAGACAAGGTGGACAAGATCAAGCTTGGCCGTGACGGTCAGCCGGTGGGTACAGAGCCGCTCGATCCGGAGTGACACCAGCGCAGGCTGTTCACCTTGTAAATGAGCAGCTATGATTAGGACTGTAACAGTCTGGAGCTGCCTCCCATGAGCTTTTTCCCCGGTAACGATCCTGAACCTGGTGATGCCATCGCCGTGGATTCAATCGAAACCTTGATCATACCCCGCACAAGCGACATTGGCGGCCTGGAAGTTCGGCGTGCATTGCCGACGGCAAAACGGCGGCTGGTTGGCCCATTCATCTTCTTTGATCGTATGGGCCCAGCAATCCTTCGTCCGACGGATCCGCTGGATGTGCGCCCGCATCCCCATATTGGTCTTTCAACAGTTACCTATCTTTTCGATGGCAATATTCGCCACCGCGATAGTCTTGGCACGGAAATGGTCATCAAGCCCGGTGACGTCAATTTGATGACCGCGGGCCGGGGCATTGTCCATTCCGAGCGGTCCCCTGAAGAGTTACGTACGCAGCCGCTGCCTATATCGGGTTTGCAGACATGGCTCGCCCTCCCGGATCATCTGGAAGAAATTGACCCCACCTTTGCCAATACCGAGGCGAGCCGACTACCCGTGCTTCAAGAATCGGGGCTCGACGCACGCGTCGTCATGGGCCAGTTTCATGGCGCAAGTTCCGGCGTTAAGCAGCATGCCGAAACGCTTTATGTCGATATTCGCCTAGAGCCGGGCGCGCATATCCAGATTCCCGCCAATGCGGCCGAGGAGCGTGCCATATACACGCTGGATGGACCCGTCGAAATTGCGGGGCAAATCTTTCCGGCAGACCGGCTTTTGGCTTTCCGTCCGGGCGACGAGATTATCATTTCTGCTCCGCAAGGCGCACATTTCATGCTGTTTGGCGGCGCTACCCTATCGTCCAAGCGCTATATCTGGTGGAATTTCGTCTCTTCGTCGAAGGAGCGTATTGAGCAGGCGAAAGAGGAATGGCGCACTGGCCGCTTCGATATCGTGCCGGGCGACGAAGAAGAGTTCATTCCTTTGCCTGAAAATTGACGTGAGCCTTCGTTAAATCCGGCTGCTTGCCGGTTCTGGGGATTTGCTCTAGGACAACAGCTCGCATCCGGTCGATTTCTGACGCTAAAACTGGAATTTATAGAGTGAACAACAAGCCTGAAACGCCATTATTGGATCGCGTGACCATTCCTTCACAGCTGCGTGCTTTGCCGGAATCCGACCTTCCGCAATTGGCACAGGAGCTTCGCACAGAACTGATCGACGCTGTGTCGACGACAGGCGGGCATCTTGGTGCAGGTCTTGGCGTTGTTGAACTGACTGTCGCCTTGCATCATGTTTTCGATACCCCGCATGACCGCATCATCTGGGATGTCGGTCATCAGGCCTATCCGCACAAGATTTTGACCGGGCGGCGCGATCGCATCCGCACGCTGCGGCAGGAGGGCGGGCTTTCCGGCTTCACCAAGCGCAGTGAAAGCGAATACGACCCGTTTGGCGCGGCACATTCCTCGACTTCGATCTCAGCGGGCCTGGGCATGGCTGTGGCCAGTGACCTTGCGGGCATAAAGCGCAATGTTATTTCTGTCATTGGTGATGGCGCCATGTCCGCCGGGATGGCTTATGAAGCGATGAACAATGCCGGTGCGCTGGATGCACGGCTTATCGTTATCCTTAATGATAATGATATGTCGATTGCTCCGCCAACCGGTGCGATGAGTGCCTATCTTGCCCGTCTTGTTTCGGGCCGCGCCTATCGTTCTTTCCGCGAAACGGCCAAGCAGCTTGCAAAGAAACTGCCAAAATTCTTGCAGGAGAAAGCCCGGCGCTCGGAAGAATATGCCCGTGCCTTCTGGACGGGCGGAACAATGTTTGAAGAGCTGGGCTTTTATTATATCGGCCCCATTGATGGTCACAATCTGGATCATCTGCTGCCGGTACTGAAAAATGTGCGCGACACGATGGACGGACCTGTCCTTATTCACGTGGTGACGCAGAAGGGTAAGGGCTATGCCCCGGCGGAAGCTTCTGCTGACAAATATCACGGCGTGAACAAGTTCGACGTTATTACTGGCGCACAGGCAAAGCCCCCGGCAAATGCGCCAAGCTACACCAAGATTTTTGCCACCAGCCTGATCGAGGAAGCCCGCCACGATGACAGGATCGTCGCTGTCACGGCAGCCATGCCCGGTGGGACAGGTCTTGATCTGTTTGGCGAAGTGTTTCCCGACCGTACATTTGATGTGGGCATTGCCGAACAGCATGCGGTTACTTTTGCGGCAGGTTTGGCGAGTGAGGGTTTGAAGCCTTTCGCGGCGATTTACTCAACCTTCCTGCAGCGCGGCTATGATCAGGTTGTGCATGATGTGTCATTGCAAAATCTGCCGGTACGCTTTCCCATTGATCGCGCCGGTCTTGTAGGAGCCGACGGAGCCACTCATGCCGGTTCGTTCGATACTGGCTTTCTCGCTGCGCTTCCCGGCTTTGTCGTTATGGCCGCCTCGGATGAGGCGGAACTGCGTCATATGGTGCGTACCGCTGCTAAGTATAATGAAGGCCCGATTTCGTTCCGCTATCCACGCGGCGATGGTATCGGTATCGACCTGCCAGAGCGAGGGAGCATTCTCGAGATCGGCAAGGGACGCATTGTCCGTGAAGGAAGCAAAATTGCGCTTCTATCCTTTGGGACACGGCTGGCCGAGTGCCTGATGGCTGCTGATGAACTCAATGCGGCAGGACTTTCAACGACTGTCGCCGATGCACGATTTGCCAAGCCGCTGGATGAGGATATGATCCGCCGTCTTGCCCGCGAGCATGAAGTGCTTGTGACTGTGGAGGAGGGCGCAATCGGTGGCTTTGCCTCGCATGTCCTCCACTTCCTCAGTCGTGATGGTCTTCTTGATCAGGGATTGCGCGTTCGCACATTGACGCTTCCGGATATTTACCTCGATCATGCCAAGCCCGAAGTGCTTTATGCCCGTGCCGGTCTTGATAGTGCTGGAATTGTGGAAGCGGTGTTTGGTGCACTTGGACGTAACCATATGGTTGCGCCTGCCCGTGCCTGAATTCAATTGATGCGCCTCGATCAACTTCTGGTGGAGCGCGGGCTCTTTACCACGCGGTCGCGGGCACGAGACGCTATTATGCGCGGTACTGTCACGGTTGATGGCTCTGTCGTTTCCAAACCGGGCACTGCGGTGGCTGAAACCGTAGTGATTGCAGTCGATGATCCCGCAAGTGCTTATGTTTCCCGTGCAGCATTGAAACTTATTGCAGCACTGGATCATTTCGCCATTGCTGTAACAGGAACTGCTCTGGATATAGGTGCCTCAACCGGTGGTTTCACACAGGTCCTGTTGGAGCGCGGCGCGCAGCATGTGATTGCGGTTGATGTTGGAACAGCCCAGCTTCATCCTCGCATCGCCTCTGATCCGCGTGTTACAAACCTTGAAAATCTCAATGCGCGTGCTCTTGCGCGTGACCATCTTGAGGGCCGGAATATTGATCTGGTTGTCTCGGATGTAAGCTTTATTTCCCTAAAGCTGGCTTTGCCCCCTGCGCTCGATCTGGCCGAAAATGGCGCTCATTGTGTGCTGCTGGTGAAGCCGCAATTTGAGGCTGGCCGCGATGCAATTGGCAAGGGCGGCATTTTGCGCAATCCAGAGGATGGGATTCGCGTCGCAAATGATCTAAGAGACTGGTTGGATCAATTGCCGGGCTGGAAAGCATTGGGGCTTTGCCCTTCACCCATAGAGGGTGGCGATGGCAACCGCGAATTTCTTCTGGCCGGTATTAAAAGCAAAAACTGAAAAGACAACATCAATGAGCACGCGCGTAACAATCGAACGGATGGGCGCCGGGGGCGACGGCATTGCTGCCACGGCCGCTGGCAGCGCCTATGTGCCATTTTCCCTGCCGGGAGAGGTTGCCAACGTAGCCTTGGAAAACGGTCGCGCCACGATGATGGCCCTGATCGAACCATCACCGGAGCGGGTTGCACCCGCATGCCGGCATTTTGAAGAGTGCGGTGGCTGCACATTGCAGCACTGGCAGGATAGCGCTTACCAGGAATGGAAAAGATCGCTGGTCCAAGATGCACTTGGCGGCAGGGGACTGCTGTTCAAACTTGAACCGCTTGTCACTTGCGCACCACAGACGCGCCGCAGAACGGTATTTGCCGTGCGTACCAGTGAGCGGGGAGCCGTGCTGGGCTTCAATAAACATCAAAGCCACGAATTGATCGACATTGCTGAATGCCCGATCACGGTGCCAGAGATTGTATCCCGCCTTGATGATCTGCGCGATCTCGTTGCGGTTTTGGGCGGGGGCATGAAGCCGTTCAAGCTCACTGTGACGTCAACAGCATCCGGCCTTGATATCACCGCTTCCGGATGCGGCGCGCCCGATGCTGCAAAGCGGCAGGCACTAACGGCACTGGTCATCAAAAAGGATTTTGCGCGCCTCTCTTTTGAAGGTGAGATCATTGTCGAGCCGCGAAAGCCGCTTGTCCATTTTGGTAAAGTGCCAGTGTTCTTGCCGCCGGGCGGGTTTTTGCAAGCTACCGCTGAGGCAGAAGAAGCCATGTGCAATCTGGTAGCCGGGCATCTTGCCAAGTCGAAAAAGACATTGGATCTATTTTGTGGTTCCGGCACTTTCGCTTTTAGAATGGCGGAAAAATCTTCCGTCCATGCGGTAGAGAGCGATCAGGGCGCTGTTGCAGCAATTGATCGCAGTGTCCGTTTCGTACAGGGATTGAAGCCGGTTAGTGTCGAGCGACGTGATTTGTTCCGTCGCCCGTTTCTGGCGCGAGAACTTGCACCATTTAATGGTCTCGTTTTTGATCCGCCCCGCGCCGGTGCCGAAGCACAGGCAATCGAAATCGCCAAATCATCGGTTTCAAAGGTGGCTGCGGTTTCCTGTAACCCGGTTACTTTGGCACGGGATCTGAGCATTCTCGTCAAGGGGGGATATAAGATTGATCGCGTTGTGCCGGTTGATCAATTCCTCTGGTCGTCACATGTGGAAGCCGTGGCTTTGCTTAGCAAGAAATAGGTTGCGAGTTACTCGCTCTAACCTCGATTACGGCCCGACCATAAGAGTGTTTGTTGACTGCACTTGAGTTGATTGTGGTTCGCCCCTCAGGCAAGCTCAAGAGCGCGCAAGGGGCATTGATGTAATGCGTGGTTCGACAAGCTCACCATGAAGGAAGTTTTGTGGGTCGCAGCGACAACTTGCTAGCCTTGCAAGAGTTGGCGCCCTGCAATCAACCCACCTTCCTCATCCTGAGCTTGTCGAAGGGCGCATTTGGTTTGTGCAAATCAGGCTTTCCTAAAATAATCTCGACAAACTTATCCAACAGTTCCCGCTCTGAATTATTCTGCTCCTGTCCTTCCCGCGGGGAACAGCTTCCGGAGCCGTTCGAAGTTTGGGGAAGGATGGGCGCCTCCGATGGCGGGTTACGGACCCGCTATCCGGGGACGTTCTGTCCAAGGGTTCCCCTGCCGTTACTAGGAACGGCGCGTGCTGGACGAGCACTTTAAGGGGCGAGTAGGTGACGCATGGCGCGCCGCAAATGGCGCTCCTTGGGTAGCCGAGGCCTCCCAAGCGGAACGGACAGAATGCAAAATCGCCGGACGGGCGGTCTTCGGATCGCTTACCTACTACAAAGACGCGCTTCGATGACCGCCCGTCTTTCCTACCATCTCAATAGCCAGACGCAAAGCGGGCGTGGCAAGGGATCGCCACACCCGCGTTCTTTGAAAATCGATTGGGAAGATTAAACCGAGGTTCCGCCTACGGTCATCTGGTCCATGCGCAAATGGGGCTGGCCTACGCCAACAGGCACCCATTGACCGCCTTTGCCACAATTGCCGATACCGGTATCGAGTTGCAAATCATTGCCGACCATCGATATTCTCTGCATCGCGTCAGGGCCATTACCGATAAGCATTGCACCTTTGACAGGCGCGCCGATTTTTCCGTTTTCGATCATATAGGCTTCGGTACAGCCGAAAACGAACTTGCCTGAGGTAATATCCACCTGGCCACCGCCAAATGACACGGCGTAGATGCCCTTTTTCACGGATGCGATAATTTCGTCCGGGGTCTTATCCCCGCCAAGCATATAAGTATTGGTCATGCGGGGCATTGGCGCATGGGCATATGATTCGCGCCGTCCATTGCCGGTGGGTTGCATGCCCATCAGCCGCGCATTCTGGCGATCCTGCATATAGCCGACAAGAATACCGTCATCGATCAGCACGGTCTTGTTTGTCGGCATTCCTTCATCGTCAACGGTAAGCGAGCCGCGGCGTTCCGAAATCGTACCGTCATCGACCACTGTTACGCCTTTGGAAGCCACTTGCTGGCCAAGCAGACCGGCAAACGCAGATGTCTTTTTTCGGTTGAAATCACCTTCGAGGCCGTGACCCACGGCCTCGTGCAGCATGACGCCAGGCCATCCGCTTGAAAGAACGATATCGAACGTACCGGCTGGAGCTGGAATGGCTTCAAGGTTGACCAGCGCCTGACGCAGTGCTTCATCTGCAGCATATTGCCATTTATCGGTGGCAATGAATTCGCCAAACCCCTTGCGTCCGCCAGCGCCATAAGTGCCGCTTTCCTGCCGGTCACCACTTCCCACGACAACCGAAACATTCAGGCGCACCATCGGGCGAACATCGCGAACGAAATGGCCATCGGCCCGCAAAATCTCGACTTGCTGCCATGAACCGGCCAGCGACACGGAGACCTGTCGAACTTTGGGGTCTTTGGCACGCAGATAGGCGTCGATTTCCTGCAGCAATTTCACCTTGGCTTCAAAGCCGGGTGACCCAAGCGGGTTTTCGTCGCTGTACAGGCTGCTATTGGTTCCGGGGGGCGCGGCCGTATATGCGCCGGCATAGCCGGTCGTGACCGCAGAGGCAGCATCGGCAGCGCGTTTTAACGCGCCCAGCGACAGTTCGCCAGCATGAGCATAACCCACCGCGTCACCAGCCACAGCGCGAAGTCCAAAACCTTGATCCTGATTGAAAGAGCCGTTCTTCAGCCGGCCATTGTCGAAGACGAGACCTTCCGATTCGCGATACTCGATGAACAATTCGCCATCATCAGCGCCGTTCAGCGACTGCTTGACAGTATCCAGAATTTTTTCGCGAGGTGCATCGAAACTATCGATCAGGCTTTTCATTATATCCGGTCCGGTTTCATTTGGGTGTACCGGATGTAAGCCTTCGGGCTGCGCGCGACAACCGCTATCTTAAGGAAAGATCAGGGGAGGGCGTCGAAGCCTTCGCCGAAACCGTTGAGCTCCACCGGAATGCCGATACCCTCTTCAGGCGTCTGGAACACGATGAAGGTTGCAGCCTTGCCGGTTTTGAGGGTCTGAACCAGCTGTTCTTCCAAAATGACTTCCGCGTAACAGCCATCTTCAAAGCAGCGCACGAAATAAGCGCGGCCAATATCCTTGCCGTCAACATTAAGACCAAGACCATTCGGAAGGAGAACGCCCAGCGGAGCAAGGACGCGCAATATCTTTGCTTTGTTGTCGGCGGTTTTCAGCACCACCACGGAAAGACCCATTTCGGGACGATCTGCAGCGACAACGTTCTGGATGAGCGCGCATTGTTCTGATTTTGCGCCTGCCGGCGTATCGCAAAGAATAGACCAGGCACCGTGGGTTGATTTGACAGTCCCGCTTTGCGGCGCTGCCAGTGCGCTGCCGGAAAGGGCAGTCAGGGACAGGGCAAAAATACCAGCAGCTATATTGCGAAGGGCTAAAATGGACATGGTGGCTCCAAAACGAATCATCCAGACGTTAGACCGCCGGGAACCGGATGAAAAGAATGCTGCACGAACACTCCCCAAGGTATGACAGCCAATCTTGTGTTGTAATGCAAAAATGGCTGCATTGTGGGCCTCCTTCATACTTATCCCGGAAAATGGTGAGCTAGCGTTAAAAAATCGCAACTTTCATAGGTTGGCGCATTTCGATGACAAGCTGCGCGCAAAAATGCCGCATGAGATCACGTTCGCCTTCCTTGCGATGTAGGCTAATGTGTGGTTTGAACGCGACATGCGACCGGGCCTCGAACGTCCGGCATTAACGTATGGAACTGATGCTTCATTCGGGAGATCTCTAGGTGAAGAAGAATATTGTCAAGCTGGCCGGTGTCCTGGGTAGCTTCCTGAGTGCCGGTACGGCCATCGCGGCGCAACCAGAGCCATGGCAAATGACATTCCAGCCAGCTGCATCCGGTATTATGGAGCAGATCGTCTGGTTTGAGCACTATACGCTGTGGTTTATCATTCCAATCACGATTTTTGTGATGATATTGCTGGCCTGGGTGATGTTCCGCTATCGCGCCAGTGCCAATCCCGTTCCGTCAAAGACGAGCCACAATACTGCTGTTGAGATCGTCTGGACTGTCGGTCCTGTCGTTATTCTTCTTTTCCTTGCCATTCCATCATTCCAGTTGCTGACGGCGCAATATTCGCCTGAAGATCCCAAGCTGACGATCAAGGCAACGGGATACCAGTGGTACTGGGGCTACGAATACCAAGCCAATGAAGCGCCGCTTTCATTTGATTCGCTGATTCTCAAGGATGCCGACCGCGCAACTGCAGGTAAGGCAGACATCAAGGCCTATCCGCGGCTCTTGGCTGTGGATAATGAAATGGTCGTTCCGGTGAATACGACTGTTCGCATCCTCGCGACCGGCGCTGACGTCATTCATGCTTTCGCAATGCCTGCATTCGGCGTCAAGATTGACGCTGTGCCGGGTCGTATGAATGAGACATGGTTCAAGGCTGACAAAGAAGGCCTCTATTACGGCCAGTGCTCGGAAATCTGCGGCAAGGATCATGCTTTCATGCCTATCGCGATCCGTGTCGTATCGGAGCAGCAGTACAACGCATGGTACGCGGCCGCTGGCAGTGATTTGCCGGGAGCCTATAAGACACTCGCTGCATCAATCGATGATGGCAAGAATATCAATGTGGCTGGCAACTAAGTCAGCTGCGCTTTGCATTTGAGGAACGGGAGCTATCTCATGGCAGGTTCAGCTGCTCACGAAGCCCACGACGATCATCACGACCACAAACCCAGTGGTTGGACTCGTTGGGTCAATTCGACCAACCATAAGGATATCGGAACGCTTTATCTGATTTTCGCGATCATCGCGGGTATAATCGGTGGCGCGCTTTCGATTGCCATGCGTGCCGAGCTCCAGGAGCCCGGTATTCAGATTTTCCATGGTCTTGCTGCCATGGTCTATGGCTACGAGGGTGATGCGGCAATCGATGCCGGTAAGCACATGTACCTTGTGTTCACCACAGCTCACGGCCTTATCATGATTTTCTTCATGGTTATGCCCGCCTTGATCGGTGGTTTTGCCAACTGGATGGTGCCGATCATGATCGGTGCGCCAGACATGGCATTTCCACGTATGAACAACATTTCGTTCTGGCTGCTCCCGCCAGCTCTGATTCTTCTGCTTCTGTCATTGTTCGTTCCCGGTCCAGCCGGTGGTTACGGTACAGGCGGTGGCTGGACGATCTATCCGCCGCTTTCGACAACGGGTCAGCCCGGTCCGGCGATGGATTTGGCAATCCTGTCACTCCACATTGCTGGAGCCTCGTCCATTCTCGGTGCGATCAACTTTATCACCACGATCTTCAATATGCGCGCTCCGGGCATGACCCTGCACAAGATGCCGCTGTTCGCATGGTCGGTGTTGATTACTGCCTTCCTGCTGCTGCTCGCTTTGCCGGTTCTTGCTGGTGGTATCACCATGCTGCTGACGGACCGCAATTTTGGCACGACATTCTTCGCGCCTGAAGGCGGCGGTGACCCGATCCTGTTCCAGCATCTTTTCTGGTTCTTCGGTCATCCGGAAGTGTACATCATGATTTTGCCAGCCTTCGGCATCGTCAGCCACATCATATCGACCTTCTCGAGAAAGCCTATTTTTGGCTATCTCGGCATGGCCTATGCCATGGTCGCCATCGGCGTCGTCGGATTTATCGTATGGGCGCACCATATGTATACGGTCGGTCTTTCGCTCGACACGCAGCGCTATTTCGTTTTCGCAACGATGGTTATCGCTGTTCCAACTGGCGTTAAGATTTTCTCATGGATTGCGACCATGTGGGGCGGCTCAATCGAGTTCAAGCCACCAATGGTTTGGGCAATCGGCTTTATCTTCCTGTTCACCGTCGGCGGTGTGACAGGCGTGCAGCTGGCCAATGCGGGCTTGGACCGTGCGATGCACGACACATACTACGTTGTTGCCCACTTCCATTATGTTCTGTCACTGGGTGCTGTGTTTGGTATCTTCGCTGGCTGGTACTACTGGTTCCCGAAGATGACGGGCTACATGTATAACCACACGATTGCCCACACGCATTTCTGGGTCACCTTCATTGGTGTGAATCTGGTGTTCTTCCCGCAGCATTTCCTTGGGCTTGCCGGTATGCCACGTCGCTATATCGACTATCCAGATGCTTTCCAGGGTTGGAATGAAGTATCGTCCATCGGCTCATACATTTCCGGTGTCGCCGTTCTCATCTTCCTCTTTGGCGTGTTTGAAGCATTTGCCAAGAAGCGCGAAGCCGGTGCGAACCCATGGGGCGTAGGTGCAACCACTCTGGAATGGCAGCTTTCATCGCCTCCGCCTTTCCATCAGTGGGAACAGCTTCCACGTATTAAGTAAATGATCATGATAACCGGGCTGATTCATACAGTCCGGTTATCTCCTGAACGAAACTGAACTTTTGTAAGATCGAGCGCATGTCATTGATTGAGAAACACGCAACACTGGATGCAAACATTGGCCTCTCTGAAGCCAGTGCATCAGACTATATTGCGCTTCTCAAACCACGCGTCATGTCGCTGGTCGTGTTTACGGGTTTTGTTGGTTTGATGGCAGCGCCGGGCCACATTAATCCGGTAATTGCCGCCATTGCGATCCTTTGCATCGCTGTTGGCGCTGGCGCCTCCGGCGCTCTCAATATGTGGTATGATGCCGATATTGACGCGGTGATGAAGCGCACAGCCAAACGTCCAATACCAGCTGGCCGGCTCTCCCGCGATGAAGCGCTGACTTTTGGCCTGCTGCTTTCAATTTTCTCCGTTTTGACTCTCGGTCTGTTTGTCAATTTGCTGTCGGCGTTCTTGCTGGCCTTCACGATCTTCTTTTACGCCGTCGTTTATACGATGTGGCTGAAGCGCTCTACACCGCAGAACATCGTTATTGGTGGCGCGGCAGGGGCTTTCCCGCCAATGATTGGCTGGGCTGCTGTGACTGGTTCGGTCAGCATGGAAAGCATTGTTCTTTTTCTGATTATCTTTCTATGGACGCCACCCCATTTCTGGGCGCTGTCGCTGTTCATGTCCGATGATTACGAGAAGGCTAAAATCCCGATGATGCCCAATGTCATGGGCGAAGCTTCAACGAAGTTTCAGATCTGGCTATATACAATTCTGGTTGCGCCGGTGGCGGTTCTGCCTTGGATTATGGGTTTCGCTGGACCCGTTTATGGCGTGTTTTCGATTGCGATGGGCTTTGCGTTTTTGTTTTACGCATGGACCGTGTGGCGCGCGGAAATCGGCGAGCCAATGATCAAGCCTGCAAAGAAAATGTTCGCATTTTCCATCTTCTATCTCTTCAGTCTCTACGCCGTCCTGCTCGGCGAGATACTTGTGCGTAAAGCACTTCTGGTTCTGGGTGTTTAAATGAGTGATGACCGCATAACATTAAGCGACAAGCAGAAGCGCGCTCGACGCAGCCGCTCGCTCGCACTTGCGCTTGCGCTCGCAGCTTTCGTCCTTATCGTTTATGTTGGTACGTGGGCCAAGCTTGGTGCCAATATCCTGAACAGGCCTATGTGATGAGCATGGAAACGGGCTCTGATAAAGAAGTTCTAGTGGCAAAACGTAAGGTTTCAGACCGGACGATCGCGATTTCTTGTCTGGCGTTTTTCTTCGGGATGGTCGGCATGGCTTTTGCTGCCGTGCCATTATATGCAATGTTCTGCCAGGTTACTGGTTATGGCGGTACGACACAACGTGTTGAGCAAATGTCGGACACCATCCTCGACAAGACAATCACGGTGCGTTTCGATGCCAATACATCAGGCGGGTTGCCATGGGATTTCAAGCCTATGCAGCGGGACGTGTCGCTGAAAATCGGTGAAACCAAGCTGATTAAATATGAAGCCAGGAATGTCGCATCGCAGCCGACCTCGGGACGTGCACTGTTCAATGTGACGCCCATGGCTGCCGGCGCATATTTCAACAAGGTTGAATGTTTCTGCTTTACGGACACCGTCTTGAAGCAGGGCGAAGATCTTGAAATGCCGGTCGTATTTTTTATCGATCCTGAAATTGTAAATGCGCCGGAGCTCAAAGGCGTCAACACAATTACGCTATCCTACACTTTCTTTCCGATACCAATGCCTGCGCCCGTTGCGGCCAGTGCAGAGGTGAACAAGACAACGACATCGGGACAGCTCTGAGGAGATGTTGATGTCTAGTGCAATAAACAGACCTTGCGGGGGTTAACATGGCCGAAGCGCACCAAAAGAACCACGATTATCATATTATCGATCCAAGTCCTTGGCCGTTCCTTGCCTCGGTAGGCGCATTCATCCTTGCCCTCGGCGGTATTGGTTTCATGCAATACAATAAGGGCGGCGAATTTGTCCTGTTCAAAGCCAATCTGACCACACCTTGGCTTTTCGCCATTGGCTTGGTCATTGTGCTCTACACAATGTATGGCTGGTGGTCGGATACGATCAAGGAAGGCAAACAGGGACACCATACCCGCGTTGTGTCGTTGCATTTGCGCTATGGCATGATCATGTTCATCGCTTCAGAAGTGATGTTTTTTGCCGCTTGGTTCTGGGCATTTTTTGATGTCAGCCTTTATCCGGGTGAAGTTGAGCAGGTGGCTCGTACGACATTTACGGGCGGCGTGTGGCCGCCAAAGGGACTTGAAGTTCTCGATCCACTGCATCTGCCACTTTACAACACGGTTATTCTGTTGCTGTCCGGCACGACTGTAACCTGGGCACACCATGCTTTGATCCACAATGATCGCAAGGGTCTTATAACGGGTCTCGCTCTTACCGTTATCCTTGGCGTTCTGTTCTCGTTTGTTCAGGCATATGAATACATTCATGCGCCATTTGCATTCAAAGATTCGATCTATGGTGCCACCTTCTTCATGGCGACTGGTTTCCATGGTTTCCACGTCATCATCGGAACGATTTTCCTGGCGATCTGTCTACTTCGGTCTATCCGAGGCGATTTCACGCCTGACAAGCATTTCGGCTTTGAAGCTGCTGCTTGGTACTGGCATTTCGTTGACGTGGTTTGGTTGTTCCTGTTTTTCACGATCTATGTCTGGGCATCGTGGGGTGCGCCGATCGCTGCTGGACATTAAAAACTGGCAGTATTGATGCTAAAAGAGCGGTCGCAGAAATGCGGCCGCTCTCATTATTTGAGCACATTGCTGCGGCATGGATTTTCGATGATCGCTAAACACGTGTTGCTGCTGATTGTGCTTGTGGGCCTCATTTTGGTGAGCGGAACATTGGCCGATGCGGCTGAGAAAGTTGATCTCGTGCGGGTCGAAAAATCCCAGCGAAAGATGCAACTCTTGTCAGGAAGCTCGGTCATTAAAGAGTACAAGATTGCACTTGGCGCTCGGCCGGTCGGCCATAAGCAATGGGAGGGCGATGAACGTACGCCTGAAGGCCGATACGTTCTCGATTGGCGAAATCCGAAAAGTATGGCGCACAAGTCAATCCATATTTCTTACCCGAATGCGCGAGATAAAGCGGCAGCCAAGTTGATGGGAGTGTTGCCGGGTGGTGCGATCATGATCCACGGTGCAGTCAATGGTTATGGATGGTGGGGATGGGTGCTTCAACTTATCGACTGGACAGACGGGTGCATAGCCGTCACTAATCCGGAGATGGATGAAATCTGGGCACTTGTCCAAGATGGAACGCCAATCGAAATTTACCCTTGAGTGATACTTGATGAATGAAGATTCTGCGCTTTATCCGCCTGTCGACCCATTCGCCGCAGGAGTGAAGGCTAAATGCCCTCGTTGCGGGCAGGGGAAGCTATTCGACGGCTTCATTACTCCAGCCAAGCGCTGCACAAGTTGCGGCTTGGATTACTCGTTTATTGATTCCGGAGACGGTCCTGCAGTTCTTGTTATGCTGATCATCGGCTTTATCGTTGTCGGGCTGGCGCTGTGGATGGAAGTCAATGTCGATCCGCCGCTATGGGTACACTTTCTGCTGTGGATACCGCTGGCACTTTTATTGTGCTTGACGGCGCTCCGCTGGATGAAGGGTGTATTGATCGCCCTTCAGTACAAGCACAAGGCTGCAGAAGGCCAGCTAGATATTCCATCGTCAAATGAACACTAGTCCAAATATTATGGAGCAGCGGCGCTTTCCCTGGGTCATGCTGATTCTCGGTTCCATTGTTTTTTTCATTCTCATTGCGCTGGGGACATGGCAGGTTGAGCGTCTGCAGTGGAAAGAAAATCTACTGGCGGAAATAGAACAGCGTACCCATACACCGCCGGCTTCGCTCACTGAGATTGAAAGCTTGTGGGCGGAAAAACACGATATTGACTATCGACCGGTGACTGTGACCGGTCAATTTTTGCATGGGCAAGAACGGCATTATTTCGCAACATTTGCAGGAATGTCAGGCTTTTATGTTTATGCACCGCTTCAGATGATCGACGGCAGAATTATTTTCGTCAATCGCGGGTTTGTTCCCTATGACAAAAAAGAACCCAGCAGTCGTGGCTCAAGCATTGAAGGACCGGTTTCGGTTAGAGGTCTGGCGCGCAATCCGCTTGACGCCAAACCTTCGTCAATTGTGCCTGATAATGATTTGAAGGCCAATATTTACTACTGGAAAGATTTGCCGGTAATGGCGGCTCAGTCTGGAGTGCCGACGGACAAGCTAGTTCCGTTCTTCATTGACGCAGATAAAACGCCCAATCCGGGCGGTCTGCCGATCGGTGGCGTAACGATTATCGATTTGCCGAACAGTCATTTGCAATATGCAGTTACCTGGTATGGACTTGCCGCAACTCTGCTCGCTATCGCAGGCATATCGGTCTGGCGGCGCACTCATCCAAAAGAGGAACCGGTTCAATCCAATAGTTCGGGGTTGACTTCGCGTTGAATGCCGCCCAATTCCAAGAAGTACAAATTTGGCTGAGATATGATGATGACTGAGAAAGCTCCACTTACAATCCGTCTTTGCGGACCGCGCGGATTTTGCGCCGGAGTGGATCGGGCTATTCAGATCGTTATTCTGGCGCTGAAGAAGTATGGTGCGCCAGTTTATGTCCGTCATGAAATCGTTCACAACCGTTATGTTGTCGAAGGATTGCAGGCGCGAGGCGCAGTTTTTGTCGAAGAACTGGATGAGATTCCTGCCGAGCATCGCGGTCAGCCAGTCGTATTTTCAGCCCATGGAGTGCCGAAATCGGTGCCGGCGGACGCTGAAAACAAGAACCTGTTTTATCTTGACGCCACATGTCCCCTCGTTTCCAAAGTACATAAACAGGCGATGCGCCATCAGCGTCTTGGGCGTCATGTGGTCCTCGTGGGCCACTCCGGTCATCCAGAGGTGATCGGCACCATGGGACAGCTACCGGACGGAGCTGTAACACTTATCGAAACTATTGAAGATGCGGCAAACTATATGCCCGCGGACCCAGAAAATCTTGGTTTCGTCACGCAGACCACCTTATCGGTGGATGACACAGCCGGGATAATTGCGACTTTGCAGGAACGTTTTCCGGCACTCACCGCACCGGCGGCCGAGTCCATTTGTTATGCCACCACCAATCGTCAGGATGCGGTAAAAGCTGCCGCCCCAGGCTGTGACTTGTTCCTGATCGTCGGGGCGCCGAATTCTTCCAACTCCAAGCGGTTGGTCGAGGTGGCTGAGCGCTCCGGTGCCAAACAGTCGCTTCTGGTTCAGCGGGCAGCCGATATTGACTGGAACAGCGTGGGCAAAATTGCCACCGTCGGGCTTTCTGCTGGCGCATCAGCGCCCGAGATCATCGTCGACGAAATTATCCAGTCATTTTCAGAACGGTATTCGGTGTCGATTGAACTGGCGGAAACCACAGTTGAAACAGAGAATTTCCACGTTATGCGCGATCTGCGGGATGTAGAATTAACAAGTCACGACATGGCTTTTGTCAATGGGACCCACTGACTATGGCCGTCTATACCGATATTAACGAAATCGAACTCGCACAATTTTTAAAGAACTACGATATCGGGGAGCTGCTCTCCTACAAAGGTATTGCGGAAGGCGTGGAAAACTCAAACTATCTTTTACACACGAGCAAGGCTGCGTTCATTCTGACCCTATACGAAAAACGCGTCGACAGTAGTGATCTGCCTTTTTTTCTGGGCCTCATGGAGCATCTTGCCGGTAAAGGTATCAGCTGTCCCTTGCCTGTGGTTCAGAAGTCAGGCTCAAACATCGGCGAACTTGCAGGTCGTCCGGCCGCTATCGTAACTTTTCTGGAAGGCATGTGGATGCGCAGGCCAACAGTGCAGCATTGTGCGGCACTTGGAGAGGCACTGGCGCGAATGCATCTTGCTGGTGAAGATTTCCCCATGCGCCGCAAGAATGCGCTCTCGGTGGAGAGCTGGCGCCCGTTATGGAATAATTCCAGAACCGATGCAGACCAAGTCGAGGCAGGTCTCGCGAAGGAAGCCGAAGAAGATTTGTTGTTTCTGGAAGAAAATTGGCCCTCCCATCTTCCTTCTGGTGTCATTCACGCAGACTTGTTTCCCGATAACGTCTTTTTTCTCGGTAGCAAGTTATCGGGAATTATCGACTTTTATTTCGCCTGCACAGACCTTCTCGCCTACGACGTTGCTGTTTGTCTGAATGCCTGGTGTTTCGAAAAAGACAATTCATTCAACTTGACAAAGGGCACGGCATTGCTGCGCGGCTACAACGCTGTCCGTCCCTTGTCGAAAGAAGAGGCGGCAAGTCTGCCGGTTTTGGCCCGGGGTTCCGCACTGCGTTTTATGCTCACAAGGCTCTATGATTGGCTGAATACCCCTGAGGGAAGCTTCGTAGTCAAAAAAGACCCGCGGGAATATCTGCGTCGCATGCGCTTTCATCGCCAGATAAGCTCCCCTGAAGAATACGGATTGGCCTTTGAGGGGCAAAAAGCGTGAAGGAGATACAAGCTTTCACTGATGGCGCTTGTTCAGGCAATCCCGGTCCCGGGGGCTGGGGCGCTGTACTGCGCTGGAACGGCAATGAAAAAGAACTTTCTGGCGGTGAGGCGGATACCACCAATAATCGCATGGAGTTGATGGCCGCAATTTCGGCTCTTAATGCACTGAAAGAACCGTGCCAAGTCGATGTCTATACGGACTCAGTCTATGTGCGCGATGGTATTTCCGGATGGATCGAGGGCTGGAAACGGAATGGCTGGAAAACGGCTGCGAAAAAACCGGTGAAGAACGCCGAACTTTGGCAAGCCCTTGATGAAGCGCGCAAGCGCCATAAAGTTGTCTGGCATTGGGTAAAAGGCCATGCGGGGCATCCGGAAAACGAACGGGCCGACGAATTGGCCCGCGCCGGCATGGCGCCTTACAAACGGAAGTAAATGGCAAGGATCGGATAACCGATCCTTGCGATTCTGAACTTTATCAGAGCTGTTCGAGAATTGTAGCGGCGCTCGAAGTGACCGCCTGACCGGGCGATTCCTCAATATTGAGTTGTTTCACAACGCCATCTTCGATCAGCATGGAATAACGTTTCGATCGCACGCCCATATTGCCCGCGCCGAGGTCTATTTCCAGTCCAACGTCCTTGGTGAAGGTTGCGTTTCCGTCAGAAAGATACTGAATTTTGCCTTCACCATTGGTGGCTTTTGCCCAAGCGCCCATGACGTGAGGATCATTGACTGCGACGACCACGATTGAGTCCACGCCTTTTGCCAAAATGGCGTCGCGGTTCTCAAGATAGCCCGGCAAATGATTCATGCTGCAGGTCGGAGTGAATGCGCCGGGTACGGCAAAAAGCACCACTTTTTTACCTTTGAACAGCACGTCGGAGCTGATTTCGCTTACACCTTCGTCAGATTTTGTTTTGAACTTTGCATCGGGTAAACGTTCGCCCACCTTGATCGTCATGAACTGGCTCCTTGGATAAATAGTATGACGTAACTGACATAGTGCTGCCGACATGTTTTTACGAGTTATTATTGAACGTCAATCGTTCCAGCTGCGGCCTGCTTTCCTTGGACCAATGTATAGTTCAGGATTATCGATTTCTCTTGCTTGCCGGAGGTGAGTGGCACGGAAAATACGGCGCGATTTCCGTCACGTTTTTCAAGCTTGGCCATGCCAAAGGCTACCGATCCGTTTCCCGCAGCAAAAATGTCGATATCCGGGTCATCGGCAGGTAAGTTGACGACGAGTTCAATAGCATCACCCTTCCTGGATGCGGAGGTCGCTCCGAAGTTGGTTGTGGCTTTGGCGGGTAATTGTTCAAAAGCCGTGCTTATCAACGTCCTCGAAAGAGCGTCAGATGGCGAATTGTCGATGTCTATATCGAATTCTGCCATAACGGGGATGCAGATTGTCTCACAAATACCAAGGAACGCATGGCCTTTCAGTTGTGCAGGCTGGTTGGGTTCCGTCAAAGTCAGTGTGACGGGAAGCGAGACCGGCTGTTTATAACCCGCCCAATGCGTGCCTCCATCGTCAAAGCGGTGTGGCGCTGGGAAGGCAAGCGTAGCACTTTTAACATTTGTGCTACCAGTGATACTTAGCTCTGGTGGCACGCCCGCATCGCCCGGTTCACGCCAATAGGTTTTCCAGCCTTGATCAAGGTCGATTTGGACGATGCCTCGTACCTCATTTGCATTGGGCGGAGGGTTGTCTATCACCAGGCGGACGCTACCTCCGGGTGTTTTTGTCCATTCCGAACTTCCAGCATGAGCTTGAAAAGCAGTGGCTAACGCCGCTAGAAAAATAAATATTCTGATCTTCATGCCTAACCATTACAGGCCTTTGGGACGCGAGCAAGAAGGGTCTGAGCTTCAATTCATCATTTCTGCGTGAGCTTTCCGTTAGCCAGGAATTATGCCTATGGTTACGATTCGTTATCCATGCCCGTTGTCATTTGCAAATTCCTTGATACCTTTACTGCTATGGAGATTTTCAGAGACGCCAGTAAAAATACAGGATTTCTGAATGGGCAGTTCCTTCTCGCAATGCCGGGGATGGATGACAGCCGCTTTGCACGGTCGGTGATTTATGTCTGTGCGCACTCCGAAAAGGGTGCGATGGGCCTGATTATCAACCGCGCCCAGGAAATGGAGTTTGCAGATATTCTGGTTCAACTGGGTGTGCTTGATGAAGAGCAGGCTATTGTTATGCCAGAAAGAACACGTGATTTCCTGGTCCGCAGCGGTGGTCCTGTTGAGATGAGGCGTGGGTTTGTCCTGCATTCAGATGACTATCTTACAGATTCAACAATGCCGGTTGCCGAAGAGATTTGCCTGACAGGGACAATCGATATTCTGCGCGCTATTTCCGGGGGCCGTGGTCCCCGCAAAGCCCTGATGACACTCGGATATTCTGGCTGGGCATCCGGACAGCTGGAAACAGAGATAGCAAATAATGGCTGGCTAACGTGCCAAGCGCCACAGGAATTGCTGTTCGATACCGATATGGACCGCAAGTACGATCGTATTCTCAGTCATATGGGTGTTGATCCATCCAGGCTGGCAACTGTTGCGGGCCACGCATAGTTGCCTTGGAAACTAGGATGCTTTGGATTGCTGGAACTGATCGCGTAGCAGTTTAGTTGCTACATCCAAAGTCAGCGGAGGGCTGAACATGAAACTCTGGGCAAACTCACATCCCATTTGACGCAGTTGCAGCGCATCGCTTTCGTTCTCGATTCCCTCCGTGACCACCGATAATCCCAAATCATGCGCCATGCTGATCATCGATCGCAACAGCGTAACCTTTTGCGGTTGTTCCGCTTTCAGGAAAGACCGGTCAATCTTGATCATGTCGAACGGGAAAGATGTCAGATAGGACAGGGAGGAGTATCCCGTACCGAAATCATCGAGCGAAACGCCGACACCCATCGCTTTGATGCTCGAAAGCACATAAGCGGACCGCTCCGGGTTCTCCATCATAAGAGACTCGGTCAATTCCAGCTTGAGGCTGGCTGGACTGATCTGTGTTTGCAGCAATACGGATCGCACATCATCAATCAAATCCTGGCGGATCAGTTGGCTGCTGGATATATTCACCGATACGAATAACGGGTTAGCACCAAGATTGCGTTGCCAGTTCACCAGATCTTCAGCAGCGCGGTGCATTGCAAACAGGCCAAGCTGGACAATCAGGCCGGAACTCTCGGCAATAGGTATGAACTCCGATGGCGGTATAGAGCCGCGGCGGGGATGATCCCAGCGCATAAGGGCTTCAAAACCGGCAATGCTATTGTCTTCCAGGCGTATGATCGGCTGATAAGCCATATGAATTTCGCGGCGCTCAAGCGCGCGGCGCAAATCAGATTCAAGTTGAAGACGGTCACTTCCGACTGCACGGAAAGCAGGGCGGAATGGCTCGATGCGGTCCCCTCCAAACCTTTTCGCCTGATACATGGCAAGCTCGGCGTCTTTGACCAGGTCTTCTGGCGAAGCCGACGTGCCGCTAGTCCATGTGATCAACCCAAGCGATGCGGTGAGTACGATTTCGCGTTTCGAGAAGGCGATGGGCGCACGAATTGCCTGTTTGATAGCTTCAGCAAAGGCGGCGATTTTCGCAGGCTCGCTTTCCGATACCAGAATAAGGCCGAACTGATCTGCCGACAGGCGGCTCAGCGTATCCTGCGGCCGCAACAGCCGGTGCAGACGACGCGATATTGTGAGCAGGAAAGTATCACCTGCGGACATGCCAAGGCCGTCATTGACCTGCTTGAAACGATCAATGTCGATGATAAAAATCGTTGGACGCAGTTTGCTTTCTGTCTGCGCCATGGTGATAACTGAACCCAGGCGATCAAGAAACAGTTCGCGATTGGGCAGTCCCGTCAGATTATCGTGAACAGCATCATGAAGCAGGCGTTCTTCCGCCTTCTTCTGCTCAGTCACATCAATTAGCGTACCGACACAACGCACAATCTCTCCGTCAGAGCCAATCACGGGCCGTGCTTTCAATGAATACCAATAATAATGGCCATCATTGGCGCGCAGGCGGAAGGTCTGCGATATCCGGCCCCGCCGGTTTTCAAGAATGACATCAAGCGTAGTGCGAAAACGATCGCGGTCATCCGCATGCAAAGTTGGTAGCCAGTTGCGGACGGCACCGTGAAGTGAACTGGCCGACGCCCCAAGAAAGTTTGTAAGGTCAGGGGTGGTCACTACGCGGTCACGCGGCACATCCCAATCCCAGACGATATCGCCAGAGCCGATAATGGCCAAGGCCTGCCGCTCTACGTCCGAGAAGAGGCCTTGCTGCAATGCACCCCCAGAAAATGCGTGCTGCATGACGGTAAAACCGATCAACAGGACGATAAGCACCAATCCTCCAGCCAAGGCCGGCTGGATGATGTCATTGGACAGAATGCCGGATACGGTCAGCCAGCTTCCAAGCAACCAGACCAATAACAGCATCCATGTCGGTATCAGCATGATCGCCCGATCATAGCTCCTGAACGAGAAAAACCCGATCAACAAGGTGCCCGACAGAATCGTTAATGCGAACGAGAAGCGGGCGATGCCAGCAGCAATCGGAGGATCGAAGATGGCAACACCGGAGACAATGCCCAACCCCAGAATCCACGTTAGCGCGCCATAGCTGAAATTGTCGTGCCACCGATTGAGATTCAGGTAGGTGAATAGAAAAATCACCAATGTTGCAGCAAGCGCAACTTCCGTTCCAGCTCGCCAGACTTGTTCGTTGCCAGGAGTTATCTCGATCAGCTTGTTCCAGAAACCAAAATCGACGCAGATATAGGCCAGCACGGCCCATGCCAAAGCAGCCGTTGCAGGAAAAAGAGAAGTTCCCTTCACCACAAACAGAATGGTGAGAAACAGGGCAAGTAGCCCAGCAATACCCAACAGGATCCCGCGATACAACGTATAAGAATTGACCGTATCCTTGTAAGCGTTGGGCTCCCACACATAAACCTGCGGCAGATTGGGAGACGCCAATTCGGCAACCAAGGTGATGACAGAGCCCGGGTTAAGCGTAATCAGAAAGATATCGGCGTCTTCACTTGCCTGCCGGTCGAGCGCAAAACCTTCGCTGGGCGTGATGGAAGTAATGCGGGTGGAGCCTAAATCTGGCCAGATAAAACCAGAGCCGACAAGCCGGAAATGCGGTACAACGATCAGGCGATCGATCTGTTCGTCGGTCGGATTTGCCAGGGCGAATGCAGCCCAGTCACCGGTCGCTCTTTTGTCATTTGCAGGCACTTCGATGCGGCGAACAATACCATCGGTGCCGGGCGCGGTGGAAACCTGAAACGTCTCGCCCTGATTTCTGTAAACTTCAACCGCCTTTGACAGGTCAAGCGCAGTGCTTTCCTTGGTGATCTTGATGGTTTCAAATGCTTGAGCGGTCGCATGAAGAGCCAACAACGAAACGATAAGGACACACATGCGCAACAAGCTTCTCAGCATATGTCCAGTCAATAAAGCCACCGATAATACCTTTGCTTGGTTACCGCCACCGATCGTCTTCAATAAGCGAGAAGAGCAGGTGGTTTTGCCACATACCATTGATTTTGAGGTAGGAGCGTAACAGTCCTTCCTTCTGAAATCCGGCTTTTTCGAGAAGCCGGATAGATCTTTCATTGCTTGGAATACAGGCCGCTTCCAGCCGGTGCAACCTTAGCTTGGTAAAAGCATAGGGTATAATTAGCCGAAGAGCTTCATACATATAGCCTTGACCGGCAAACGGCTCGCCAACCCAATAGCCAATCATGCCATTCTGCCCGACACCGCGGCGAATATTGCCAAGGGTAATGCCACCAATAAGGCGCGAGTCGGTGTTGCGAAACAGGAAAAAGGGATAGGCCGTTCCGGCAGCCGCTTCCTCGTCATAATGCCTGATCCTGTGGCGAAATGCATTTCGCTCCAAATCGTCTACAGCCCAGAGCGGCTCCCAAGGCACCAGAAAATCACGGCTTTGCGCGCGGAGCGTTGCCCAGGCCTTATAGTCCGAAAGTTGAGGTGGACGTAAATACAGCCGCTCGCCCTGAAGGGGCGGGGGTGCACTTTTCAGGAACGGCAGCGCGATCATCGCACTTTAGACAGCGATTTTTCGCGGGCTTGCCGATATTGACGTCAAACCGTTGCGAACGTCATCAAATTTCATTAATGAACCAATTGGACCAACAGCGGCAATCGTTGGTGTCGTATCCAGAAACAATCGGCCTGCAAGATCTGTCAGCCGCTCGACCGTAATCTTGGACAGCCGGTCGACCAGCGCTTCCGTTGATACAGGTTCGCCGTAAAGCATGATCTGCCTTGCGATTTGTCCTGCCCTGCTGGCAGCACTTTCATGCGACATCAGCAGGCTCGCACGATACTGTGCGCGGGCGCGATTCAATTCCTCCTGGGAGATATTGCGTGCAGCTTCGTGTAGCTCGTTGATAATGACGGGAACAAGCTTTTTAAGATTGCTTCGGCCAGTTGCGGCATGAATGCCAAAAATGCCGGTATCGGAAAAGCCCCAGTGAAAAGCATAAACGGAATAACATAATCCGCGTTTTTCCCGCACCTCCTGGAAAAGCCGCGAAGACATTCCCCCGCCAAGCACCATGGAGAGCAATTGCGAAGCGTAGAAGTCACGCACGTGATAAGCGCGACCTTCAAAGCCAATGACCAATTGAGCATCCATTAATTCCCGCTCTTCTCGGAAATCACCGCCGACATAATGTGCTGGATCAGCCTCAGGCGCAGTGGATTTTGCCCGGAATGAGCCGAGACGTTTTTCAACTTCGCGCACAAATTCGTCGTGCTTTACGCCGCCTGCGGCAACGACGACCATGCGTTCGGCGCTGTATTGCTCATCCATATACTGGCGCAGATCGGCTGAGGAAAAAGATTGAACGGTCTCAGGTGTCCCGAGGATGGTCCTGCCTATAGTCTGATTTTTGAAGGATGCCTCGGTAAAACGGTCAAAAACAACGTCATCGGGCGTGTCATGTGCAGCGCCGATTTCCTGCATAATGACGTTCTTTTCACGTTCAAGTTCGTCTGCATCAAACTTGGAACTTGTCATGATGTCGGTGAGGATATCGATAGCCAGCGGCATGTCATCGCGCAGAACGCGAGCATAATATGATGTCGTCTCGACACTGGTTGCTGCGTTGATCTCGCCGCCAACATCTTCAATATCGGCCGCAATTTTCCACGCGGAGCGATTTTCGGTCCCTTTAAATGCCATGTGTTCGAGGAGGTGAGCCATGCCATGCTGGTTCTTCGCCTCACTTCTCGACCCTGCTTTTACCCAGATGCCAAGTGCTACACTCTCCACATGCGGCATTGTCTCTGTCGCAATCGTCAAACCGTTGGAGAGGCGACTGATTTCAACGCCCATGCAATGCTCCTCACTTGCCGCCCTGCTGCGCCGTACATCCGGACTGGAAGCACACTATACGCAGCAGCACCTTGTATTTGTTCATCACCGCTCAATCCGTTTAAAGCTTATGAGGTGACGCACGCGAATGTTGGCTAATATACTCTTTCACATTTTTCAGGTCGTTGGGAAGTACCGTATATTGTTCTTTTCGTTCCATCAGATCGCCGAGCCACGCCGGAAGATCGGCATTTACTCCGCTGGCATCTTTTACAGCATCTGGAAATTTTGCGGGATGGGCTGTCGCAAGAACGACGCTCTGCTGATCTGCTGGAATTTTCTCACGGGAAACCTTCAGTCCGATGGCAGAATGCGGATCCATGAGATAACCGGTGGACCTTAGCATTTGACCGATTGTTTCGGCTGTTTCTGCTGCCGTTGACCGGCCAGCGCCAAATTCTTCGCGTATCTTGCTCAGCGCGGGCTCCCCAATCACGAAGCTGCCGGATTGTTTCAGATTATTCATCAGGCGCAGGACAGCCTCGGCATCCCGACCGTGTGCTTCGAATAGCAGCCGTTCGAAATTCGATGACACTTGAATGTCCATGGACGGCGATGTCGTATGAAGAACGCTGCGCGTTTCATAATTCCCCGTTTCGATCGTGCGGGTCAGAATGTCATTGTCATTCGTTGCGATGACCAGCTGATCGATTGGCAGGCCCATGCGTTTTGCCACATAACCAGCGAAAATATCACCAAAATTCCCGGTGGGGACAGTAAAGGATATTTTGCGATCAGGACTGCCGAGGGAAAGTGCCGAGGTAAAATAATAGACGATCTGGGGCATAATACGTGCCCAGTTGATCGAATTGACCCCTGATAATGACAGGGTGTCGCGAAAGTTCAAATCATTGAACATGCCTTTGACGAGCGACTGACAATCATCGAAATTTCCTTCGATTGCCAATGCATGCACGTTGGGGGCGCCGGATGTCGTCATCTGTCGCTGCTGCACCTGGGAAACCCGGTTGTGCGGAAACATGATGAAAATATCTGTCCTGTCGCGATTGGCAAAAGCCTCAATGGCTGCGCCGCCTGTATCTCCGGACGTTGCTCCTACTATGGTGGCCCGCTCATTGCGCTGTGTCAGTATGTAATCCATCAGACGGGCCAGCAACTGCATCGCCACGTCTTTGAAGGCGAGGGTGGGCCCGTGAAAGAGCTCTAGAACAAATTCATTATGCGCGGTTTGAACGATGGGACAAACCGCATCATGACGAAATGTTTCATAGGCTTCGTGTACCATACGCTCGAAATCAGACTGATCAATATCGCCGTCGATAAAGGGCGTCAGGACATGAATCGCGATCTCAGCATAGGTTTTCCCACGAAGCGAACGAAGCTCTGCAGCGGAAAACTGTGGAAAATGCTCCGGAAGATAGAGACCGCCATCGCGTGCCAGACCCGCCAGAAGCGCGTCGGAAAAGGCAAGTTTAGGGGCTTCGCCGCGGGTACTGATGTATTTCATATTTTTGCCTTGTGTACCTTGTCTAAGAGTGCCGATATCGTGCTGGTAAAAAAGCTGATGAAGCCCGTCGCATTATTTGCTTACCGTTGGTATAGAACATGTCGGTTCGTCAAGCTTCGTTCTTTGGGGAAAGTTCTGTTCATGAAGTCAAAAACACATAATTCCAAGCCTTTCTATCAACTTTACGCCCCAGTTTGTGCTTTGGTCTTTGCTGTGGGACTGAGCGCCTGTTCTACGAGTGGCTCAAAAACGGAAGATCCCAATAGTCCGAAAGCCCAGGCATTGGGCCAGGCCCAGGAGCGTATCAAAGCTTCAGAACTATTGGCTTTCTGCCCGCAAGTTACTATTCGTGAGGGCACATCCGTTTTGACGAACTACGGAAAAGCCGAAAAAACTCCAGATAATCTGATTTACCAAGCTTCAATCTCCAATGAGACACGATCCTGCAGCACGGTTGACGGCAATATGACGATGAATGTTGCCATTGCTGGTAAAATCGTGCCCGGGCCGAAATTTTCGCCCAGTACTGTGAACGTGCCGATCCGTGTCGCCGTCGTGCAGGGTACTGAAGTTCTCTATTCGAAACTGCACCATCAGGCAGTTCCAGCGAATGACGGTAGTGCCGCAACACAATTTGTTTTCAACGATGCGAACGTTTCTTTCCCAAAACCTTCGGCTCAAAATATTCAAGTCTTTATCGGTTTTGATGAATCAGGCGATGCGCCCAAAAAATCGAGAAAAAAGTAAGAAAAAGCCGGCAGTAGCCGGCTTTTTCTTCATTTAAACAGTTTCTGACCAGATTGACATGGCCTCGATGGTGGCCGGCAAATCCCTGTGACGGCTGATAACCGTTTCGGCACCGGCGTCAGTAAGCTTGTCGGCGTGGCCGGGATAGGTGTGCGAGCCACCGGTAAAGCCGATAACGCGCATGCCAGCCGTATGTGCAGCGTGCACGCCATGCGTGGAATCTTCTATCACGATGGCATTTGCCGGATTCACATTGAATTGCTTGGCGGCAAACAGATAGACATCCGGCGCTGGCTTTGGCTTTTGTGTCCCCACTTCGCGTGCGGAAAAAATGTGAGGGGAAAACAACTCGTAAAGCGTACTTTGCTCAAGCATCATTTTCAGTGAAGAACTGATCGAGTTGGAAGCAATGCACTTTGGGTATTTCAGCGAGGCTATAATCTGTTCTGCGCCCTCAATGACGTTCAACTCATTGCGCAATTTATGGTCCATCTGGCGGGCCGATTCTTCGATCAGTGATGCTGAAATCGGAATGCCGGATTCTTTCTCGACCTGTAGCAGTATATCGGTCCATGTCAGACCCGCAAAACGTTCAGCGATTGTCTCTGGGTCAATCGGATAACCCGATTGCGTCAGTAATTGAGATTCAACTTCGGCAGCGAGGAATTCTGAATCAACGAGCACGCCATCGCAGTCGAAGATTATGAGTTGGGGTTCCATTGAATAATACCTGTCCGGAATAGTGTGCGGCAAATAATGCACGCCTCGGGTCAATTGGGGGGATTACGGGCATCGACTACACCCTTATCGGCCATGCGTCAAAGAAAAGCTCTTCGGTCAACTCATGATCTACCTGCTCTTAACGCGATATTTACCCTACGCGGTAACCATAAGGATCAGTAAAGCGTCTCCAGTAATCGAGTATCCCATGTCTGTTGTCCGTCGCGTGAATGAACTTCCCCAGTCCGCACCGCAAGCGTCCTGGCTTGATACGATTCTCAAGGGGGATTGCGTTGCAGCCCTCAACCGGTTGCCCGATCATTCGATTGATGTGATCTTCGCCGATCCGCCTTACAATCTGCAGCTTGAAGGTGATCTCCATCGACCGGATCAATCCAAAGTGGATGCTGTCAACGATCATTGGGATCAATTTGAGAGTTTTCAGGCCTATGATGCGTTCACCAGAGCCTGGTTACTGGCCTGCCGCCGCGTCTTGAAGCCTAATGGCACGATTTGGGTGATCGGCTCTTACCACAATATTTTCCGCGTTGGCGCAAGCATGCAGGATCTCGGATTCTGGATGCTCAACGATATAGTCTGGCGCAAGAACAACCCGATGCCCAATTTTCGTGGACGCCGATTCCAGAACGCCCATGAAACCATGATTTGGGCATCGCGTGATCAGAAGGCGAAAGGCTACACATTCAATTATGAGGCCATGAAGGCAGCCAATGACGATCTGCAAATGCGATCGGACTGGCTTTTCCCGATTTGCACAGGGGGAGAGCGTCTTAAAGATGAGAATGGCGACAAAATTCACCCGACGCAGAAACCTGAAGCCCTCCTTGCCAGGATACTTATGGCGTCATCGAAGCCCGGTGATATCATTCTCGATCCGTTCTTCGGTTCTGGAACAACCGGCGCGGTTGCAAAACGTCTCGGACGGCACTTCGTCGGGATCGAGCGTGAGCAAAAGTATATCGATGCTGCGACAGCTCGGATCGATTCTGTGGAGCCGCTGGCAGGCGCCGAGCTGACAGTGATGACAAGCAAGCGTGCCGAGCCCCGGGTCGCGTTCGGGAGCATTGTCGAGTCCGGCATGTTAAGGCCTGGCGCGATCTTGAGCGATGCACGCGGACGTCATGCTGCCATTGTTCGGGCTGATGGCACTATCACAACAGGCGGCGATGCAGGGTCTATCCACCGCATGGGTGCGAAAGTGCAGGGATTCGACGCCTGCAATGGTTGGACTTTCTGGCACTACGAGGACGAAGGCTCGCTGAAGCCTATCGATGAACTGCGCAAGCAGGTTCGTAGCGGGATGCTTTCCGCCGGAGCTTGAGGAATCTGATCGGCGGTGATCTCCAGCGCCGTTCCGATACACCAACGCCCGAGGCTTGGCCTCGGGCGTTTTGTTTTGTTCCAAGGTGAGATAAAATCAGACCTGAATGCCGAGTTTGTTAAGATCAGTTCTCAACGTATCAGGGTCGATAAACTGTATCGACTGCCAGCCCGCCGCTTGCGCGCCAACAACGTTCTTCGGGCTGTCGTCAATGAATAATGTTGCAGCTGGATCGACACCAAATGTTTTGACGTGGTGATCGTAAATGGCCCTATCAGGCTTGATGAGGCCAATATCACCTGAAATCGTAACGCCGCGGCTTTCGGTGAGAAACGGAAAGCGTTCCCACGCCTCACGCAATGTGTCCGAAGCAAAATTCGTAAGCATTGTAACGTCATGGCCATCGGCAATAAGTTTGCGCATTATTTCAACGCTGCCATCAATGGAATGAGTGATCATCATGTGCCAGTTTTGCCTGAACGCTCGAATATTATGTTCATGGTCAGGATATTCTGCGATCAACAGGGCCTCGGCTTCGGGCCATTTTCTGCCGCGGTCTTGTTCAATATTCCACGCACTTGTACAGACGTTTTCGAGAAACCATTTTCGCTCAGCTGCATCCGGAATTAGCTCGCGAAATGCGACATCCGGCTCGTAGCCGATGAGAACCATACCAATGTCGAATACGATATGCTTGACGGGCGTCATTCCGGTTTCCTTCTTTTCGTAAAAGCGTCTGGGATGGCAGCAGCAATGGCCTTTTTCATGACCGTCGGCAACGCCTCTTGATGAAGATTTTCGACTTTCACCCACCAGCCGCCAACACCTGGACGGGCCGCGATACCATCAGCCTTGTAGATGCTTAAACGCAGTTCGAAATGCGTGAAAACATGCGTAATTTTACCTGTTGGTGTCCAGTCCGCGGGAAAAGGCGCTGCGTCGATTCGGGTATCTCCATCAATCCGTGCCGTCCACGCCGTTGTTGGCACTTGGGCCATGCCACCCAGCAGTCCTGTTTCCGCTCGGCTTTGAAGATAGACTTCATTGTCGGAAGAAATGGCGACGAACGCGGCTCCAAGGCGAACAGGCTTATCCTTCTTAGGAGCTTTCACCGGAAAGAGCTCAGGCTCTCCTGTTTTCAGTGCCTGGCAATTATCATTGACAGGACAAATAATGCATGCCGGTCGTTTTGGGGTGCATATGCCTGCTCCGAGATCCATCATGGCCTGCGCAAAATCGCCCGGTCGTTCGCTCGGGGTAAGCGCCTGCATCTTTGCTCGTATTGCTGGTTTGGCCGAAGGGAGAGGGGTGGTTATGGCGTAAAGCCGTGTGATGACACGTTCCACGTTTCCGTCGACAACGGCCACAGGCCTATCGAATGCAATGGATGCGATAGCCGCAGCAGTATAATCACCTATTCCCGGCAGAGCTTTCAGATCGGGAGTTTCACTTGGAAATCGGCCATCATAAAGATTGGAAACGATGTCGGCACATTTTTTCAGATTGCGTGCTCTGGAATAATAGCCGAGGCCAGCCCAGGCCCTTAGCACATCGTCCTGACTGGCGGCGGCGAGACGGGCAACCGTCGGCCATTTTTTTGTAAAGGCGTTGAAATATGGCTTTACCGCTTCAACAGTTGTCTGTTGCAGCATGATTTCTGACAGCCAGATGCGATAAGGATCTGCTATTTTCCCTTGTGATCGTTCACTTGGGGAAATCCGCCACGGCAAAATCCTGTGGTGGGCATCATACCATTTTACCAGTTTTGTCGTTATGGGTTGCATCAATCACAAACTGCGTTACAGGGTAGAAATACGTTATTCATAAATTGGCTGATTGTGCCAGTTTCAGTCATATTCGGAACCGTCATGTTTCCAGAGCAGTTGACCAAGGCGCTACTGATCCCTTCAAAGGGGCATTATGTGGGGATTGATCGCAATAATCGTATTTTCACTTTTATTTTTGCGCTTTTTCCAGGACTGCTCGCAAGTGGAACTTCAGTAATATTGGTTTGCGCGTTCGCTTGGGCATTAATCTCACTTGCCGTGAAGCGCTTTCCATTTGAACTCACACGCACCGACAAAATAGTCGCGTCATGCGTGACATTGTTTGTTTTGACGACCGTATTGTCAGTCGTCATGCACCCCAATGCATCAGATGACAAGACGTTCCTGTTGAAGATGATACCTTTCCTGGCAATCTGGTTCGTCATTCCGAGGCTTCGCGTTAGCATCTCGGGGCGCTTGATCCCGTTTTTGATCACCGGTGCCGGGCTCGGAATGATCGGGTCTTTGGTTTTCAGCATCATACAGGCCGTTTTTCTCGACATTCGAGCGGAAGGTGGTGCAGGTAATGCCGCTGTCTTCGGACTGTTTACCGTATTGTTTGGCAGTATTTCGCTTTTAAACGCGCATTCAGAGAGCAAAACGGAGCGTATAATAGCGGTTGCGGGGTTTGCATGTGGACTTCTGTGCGCATTCCTTTCGGGTACCCGATCCGCGTGGCTCGTCATGCCGTTCAATTTTGTGATCCTGTTCTGGTATTTGCGTGGTCAGGAACTCCCAGTAGTCAGTAGATCGATCAAGGTGGTCTTGGCCATTCTTATTGTCGCTGTGCTTGCCATTGCCGGACTGAAGGTAAAAGAGCGTTATCACGCGCTGGAATCGGATATTTCCTTGCTCGATGAAAAGCCAAACGAGATAAGCTCTTTAAAGGCCCGTATGCTTTTATGGGAAGGGGGAATGAAAGCCTTTCTCCAAGCGCCCTTGATGGGTTATGGCCCCCAAAATCGCATGGAGAAGGTGAATAGCGCTCTGGATGTGCCCGGAGGGAAAAAACTGTTGTTTACGCATGTTCACAATGGCTTTTTAAACGCTGCTGTCGATGGAGGAATTGTAGGCCTGTTAGGGGTATTGGCGCTGTTAGCTGCGCCACTTATCGCCGCTTTTCGAAAAAAACGTGGACCTGGTCGTGATATTGCAATTGCCATTTCACTTCTGCTTGTAACCAGTTATGTGGTTACCGGTACATTCGGGATCATGTTTGGTCATGATGCAACTGATGCGGTGTTCGTTTATCTCACGATAGTGCTTTGCTGGATCGCGGGAGAAGCGGTCTATCTCTCGGTTTCGCAAACAGCTGAACTGGCGGAAACCGATAAAATTGCTCTGGGCGAACGAACAAGTTGAGTGAGAAAATCTATTAAATGAAGGCAATTGTAACGGGTGCGGCGGGGTTTATCGGATTTCACGTGGCGAGCCGTCTCGTAAGTGAGGGATTTGACGTTCTCGCGATCGACAATCTCAATGATTATTACCCTGTTGCGCTCAAAGAGACCCGTCTTTCTGTTCTACAGGGCAAGCGGAGTAATCGGTTTGTACAGGCTAATATTGCCAACCCGCAAGAGCTGGCTTCAGCGATAGCCGATGATCTTGACGCGGATATCATAGTACATCTGGCTGCGCAGGCCGGGGTGCGCTATTCGGTTGAAAATCCGGCAGTTTACGTCGATGCGAATGTTCAGGGCCAGGTGACTATCTTTGAACAAGCCCGCAAAATGACCAAATGCCCCCCCGTTGTCTATGCCAGTTCGTCGTCGGTGTACGGCGCGAACAAAAAGGTACCGTTTGCTGAAAATGATCCCGTTGACCAACCGGTTTCGGTCTACGCGGCCACCAAGCGCTCGGCGGAACTACTCGCTCACTCCTACAAACGTGTCCACAATGTAAATTCGACCGGACTGCGCTTCTTTACGGTCTATGGGCCCTATGGCCGGCCTGACATGGCTCCATGGCTCTTTACCGACGCAATTTTGCGGGGAGAGCCGATCAAAGTTTATAATCACGGCAATATGGAGCGCGACTTCACGTTCATTGATGATATCGTCAATGGTGTATATGGCGCTGTCCGCCGGATATTATCTCACCCGAATGAAACCGCGCCCATCTATAATTTGGGTAATAACAAGCCTGTTGCGCTTATGCGCTTCATAGAAATCATCGAGCAGGCTTGTGGCCGGGAAGCTATCAAGAAATTCGAATCGATGCCCGCTGCCGACGTGGTCCGCACCTATGCCGACATTGAATTGGCCTCGCGTGATCTTGGATTTGCGCCCACCATGGCGCTTGAGGATGGCCTTCCATTGTTCGTTGAGTGGTTTCGCGGCTATAATGGTCGATGAATTATTCGTATATGACTTGTTTTCATGACTAATGATCGCAGCAAAAAGGGTTTTCGGCCCCTTGCCGATCCTGCAGCGGGCATTCTTGATCCTGTCCTTCGCAAGCGCGCCGGGATCACCATAGAACTCGTGCAGTCATGGGAAGAAGTCGTTGGACCAGATCTCGGCCAGCAATCACGCCCGCTAAAGCTGCTCTGGCCCCGTAGGGCGCATGAGGATGATCCGTTCCAGCCTGCAACGTTGATTATTGCTTGCCAGGGTTTTACGGCGATGCGGATGAGCCATGAAACCGGTGAGATTATCAGCCGCGTCAACGCCTTTCTAGGCTTTGCAGCAGTCGGACGTATCAAAATTGAGCAAAAGCCTGTGGCACTGCCTGTTGTAAAGCGCCGTGAGCTTCCTCCTGTTGATGCTACTACGCGCGCCAAGATCAGTCATTCGGTGGAGAATATTGAGGATGAAAATCTCCGCGAAGCGCTGCAAAAACTCGGTCAAAGCATTCATGCTGAAAAGAGCAGACGTTGAGACGGGATTGCATTCTCATCACGAAAAATTCAAAGACAGAATGGTAAAGCTGCCTTAAAGAGACTGCCATCGAGCTTTAACGCTGCAATACTTTGTAATGCATGATCAACGCCGGAGACTGGTGACCCTGATGACTGAATTGTTGAATCGCAGAAAAATCCTGGGCCTTGCGGCTATTTCTACAGCAGCCATTGCTTTAACGGCGGGTACGGGCGCATGGGCGCAGGAAGCTGCGGCACCCAAGGACGTAAAAGTACCAGCCTCGACGGGTAAGGTAGACGAGGCCAAGCTTGTTGCAGCAAGCGGTTTGAAGGACATGGTTCTCGGCAAGGCCGATGCGCCCGTAACAATCATCGAATATGCTTCGATGACTTGTCCACATTGCGCGCATTTCTCCACCACCACTCTGCCGACTATCAAGGAAAAGTACATTGATACCGGCAAGGCCAAGTTGATTCTGCGCGAATTTCCGTTTGATCCGCGCGCTGCTGCAGCCTTTATGCTGGCACGTTGCGCACCGGAAGATCGCTACTATCCAATGGTAGAAGTGTTGTTCAAACAGCAGGAACAGTGGGCTGCGGCAGCAAATGCCGAGGAACCACTGCTTCAAATCTCCAAATTGGCCGGTTTTACACAGGAGTCATTCAAAGCTTGCTTGACGAACCAAAAGCTTCTGGATGATGTGAATGCTGTGCGTGAGCGCGGTGCCAAAGAATTCGGTGTGGATTCAACTCCAACCTTTTTTATCAATGGTGCCAAGTATTCGGGAGCCCTATCGGTTGACGAAATGTCAGCGATCATTGACGGCCTGCTCTAATACCCGCGATCAAATTTCCGGCGGGCGCGAAATTGCGTCCGCCGTTTCGATTCTGGGCATCGTTTTTGGAAAGGGCCTCTGATGCGCTTTACCAAACTCCGCCTCCTGGGTTTCAAGTCTTTCGTTGAGCCTGCCGAATTCGTCATTGAAAGCGGGCTAACCGGTGTTGTCGGCCCCAATGGCTGCGGCAAATCCAATCTCGTCGAGGCGCTGCGCTGGGTTATGGGCGAAAGCTCATATAAGAATATGCGCGCCTCCGGCATGGATGATGTTATTTTTTCGGGATCGGGGACGAGGCCTTCGCGCAATACAGCTGAAGTAACGCTTTTCCTCGATAATCAAGACCGTACTGCACCCTCGGCTTTCAATAATGCAGATGAACTACAGGTTTCACGCCGTATCGAGCGCGAGGCCGGATCTGTCTATCGCATTAACGGCAAGGATGCCCGTGCCAAGGATGTGCAACTGCTCTTCGCAGATCAGTCGACCGGTGCGCGTTCGCCCTCCATGGTGGGGCAGGGTCGTATTGGTGAACTGATCCAAGCCAAGCCTCAGGCGCGGCGCGCGCTATTGGAAGAAGCCGCAGGCATTTCCGGCTTGCATACGCGTCGTCACGAAGCAGAATTGCGCTTGCGGGCTGCGGAGCAGAACCTTGAGCGTCTGGAAGATGTCGTTGGCGAGCTTGAGACGCAGATTGAAAGCTTGAGGCGGCAATCGCGCCAAGCAAACCGCTTCAAGAGCCTTTCAGCCGATATAAGACGTTCTGAAGCAATTTTGCTGCACCTGAAATGGTCTGTCGCTAAAACTCAGGAAGGCGAAGCGCAATCAGCTTTGGCTGTCGCAACATCCGGCGTTGGTGAACAGGCGCAGCGCCAGATGAATGCTGCCAAAGAGCAGGCTATCGGCGCTCATCATCTACCTGATCTGCGTGAGGCAGAGGCAAAGGCGGCCGCTATACTGCAGCGCCTGACAATCGCCAGATCACAATTGCAAGAGGAAGGTGAGCGCATTCGTGCCCGCCAGACAGAAATTGAGAAGCGACTACAGCAATTCACTGCTGACATTGCTCGTGAAGAGCAGATGATAAGCGACAATGATGACGTGCTGGAGCGCCTCATCACGGAAGAGCAGTCGCTCACAGACGAAAATGCCAATGCTGGAACGCGTGAACTGCAAACGCGGGCCAATTTTGAACGTGCTGAAGCAAAGCTTAAGGAAAGTGAAGCAGCGCTCGCAAAAATTACTGCCGAGCGCGCTGAGGCTGCAGCGGAGAGGGCGCAGATTGAACGCAACCTGCGCGAAATAACCGAGCGCCGTGACCGTCTTTTGCGGCAAATAGGTGATGTCGAGCAGGAGCTAAATTCTGTTGCGACGCAAATTTCAACCTTGGCTGACCCGGTTGAAAAGCAAAGACTTGTCCAAGAAGCGGAAGCGATTTTTGCTCAGGCTGAGGAGGCGACATTTGCTTCAGAAGCAGCGGTAGAGACAGCGCGCCAAAAGGAAGCGACGTTGCGGCAACCTTTGCAAGAAGCACGCAGCAATCTAGGACGCGCCGAAACTGAAGCCAATACTTTGGCCAAGATGATCAATGCAGCGGCTTCCGACCTGTTTCCAGCGATCGTGGAGGCCATCAAAGTCGAAAAGGGCTACGAAACAGCACTTGGGGCAGCGCTTGGTGAAGATCTAGACGCCCCGATTGATATTTCCGCACCTGTTTTCTGGGGCGAAATTGCAACAACAATAGACGATCCAGCGCTACCGGCAGGGGTCAGGTCGTTGGCTGAAGTTGTTCGTGCACCAAGGCAATTGGCCCGTAGACTTGCCCAGATCGGGCTTGTCGATGAAACAGGCGGGGGGCGGCTGCAGGCGCAATTAAAACCGGGACAGCGGCTTGTCAGCCCTTCCGGCGATCTATGGCGCTGGGACGGATATACGGCAAGCGCCGACGCTCCTACACCGGCAGCTCAACGACTGGCGCAGAAAAATCGGCTGGCAGAGCTTGATCTTGAGGTTGTTGAAGCGACAAAGCAGTTGCGCGTTGCTGAATCGGCTATCGCCGAAGCAGAAAAAGCTGTCCGTGATGCCGTTGAGAATGAACGCACTACCCGCGACCACTGGCGTTCCACGCAACGGTCTTTGAATGATGCGCGTGAGGCCTTGGCGGCGGCAGAGCGAGCTTCGGGCCAGCTGTTCAGCCGGCGTGCCGCACTTGATGAAGGGAAGTCCCGCCTGAGCGAAACGCTTGAAGAGACACAGGAACAGTTGGTCGAAACGCAGATGCGTCTTGAGAATGCCGCTGATGTCGAAGAGTTGAATCGCCGTCTTGCTGCGTTAACCGCCGAGGTTACGCTGGACCGTGCAACTCTTGCGGAAACCCGCGCCATTTATGATGGGCTAAGACGTGAAGCGGAAGCCCGGATACGCCGCCTCGAGTCGATCGGGCTTGAGCGTAAAAGCTGGATTACCCGCGCGGAGAATGCAGATCGTCAGATAAAGTCGCTTGGGGAGCGGCGTCTGGAAGCGGAGAGGGAAGCCGCCAATCTCGCCGATGCACCCGAAGAAATCGCCGAGCGTAACCGCGCTCTGCTTTCGCAACTCTCCGAAGCCGAAGAGCTGCGTAAAAGCGCGGGCGATAAACTGGCTGTAGCGGAGGCCAGACAGCAGGAACTTGACCGGGCCGCAACAGAAGCCATCCAGTCGCTGGCCACTGCTCGGGAAGGCAGGGCGCGGGCTGAAGAACGTCTGTCAGCGGCACAGGAGCGCCGTAAGGACACGGAAGCGCGCATTTTCGAAGCGCTCAATTGCGCACCGCACGAGGCGATGAAATTGACTGGGCTTGGTCCAGACGACCCGCTGCCCGACGTCGACGTGACCGAACGCAATCTTGAGCGGTTGAAAATCGAACGCGAACGATTGGGCGCCGTGAACTTGCGAGCCGAAGAAGAACAGGAAGAACTGTCTGTTCGGCTTGAAGCAATCATCAATGAGCGCGAAGATATTATCGAGGCCGTAAAGAAGCTGCGCCAGGCCATCCAGAGCCTAAATCGCGAAGGACGGGAGCGTCTTTTGGCAGCATTTGAAGTGGTCAATGTGCAGTTCAAGCGGCTTTTCACCCATCTTTTCGGTGGTGGAACAGCGGAATTGCAACTCATCGAGTCTGATGATCCGCTGGAAGCTGGGCTCGAAATTCTTGCTCGGCCCCCAGGAAAGAAGCCGCAAACGATGACGCTTCTATCTGGTGGCGAACAGGCGCTGACAGCCATGGCTTTGATCTTCGCGGTATTTTTGACGAACCCAGCTCCAATCTGTGTGCTGGATGAGGTTGATGCACCGCTCGACGACCATAATGTCGAGCGTTTCTGTAATCTGATGGATGAAATGGCGGCGTCGACCGATACTCGTTTTGTGGTCATCACCCACAATCCGATCACCATGGCCCGCATGAACCGGCTCTTCGGGGTAACGATGGCAGAGCAAGGCGTTAGCCAACTGGTTTCAGTCGATCTTCAGACTGCAGAGCAGTTGCGGGAAGCAAGCTAAGCTGTCTAAATGACCAAACATTTCAAGACTTAACGCGGATTTACCCTGCTAATCGATTTGAATGCTGCATTGCAGCATTTGGCGCTGGCGATTTCCGCATTCATCGCGTAGACCTCAATGAAGCGTTAGCGGCATGGGAGGCTGCAATGGTAAAATGGGTTTATACTTTTGGGGATGGCAAGGCAGAAGGTTCGGCGGGAGATCGCAATCTTCTCGGAGGAAAAGGCGCAAATCTTGCCGAAATGTGTTCGCTAGGCTTGCCGGTTCCCCCCGGATTTACAATCACTTCGGAAGTTTGCAGCTGGTTCTATGAGCATGAGCGCAGCTATCCGGACACGCTTGCCAAGGAAGTCGGACAGGCGCTGGAGCATATTGCCAGTGTAACCGGTCGTACCATTGGGGACAGCAAGAAGCCGCTTCTGGTTTCAGTGCGTTCCGGCTCACGCGCCTCCATGCCTGGAATGATGGATACGGTCCTTAATCTCGGGCTCAATGACGAAACCGTGGAAGCAATTGCCCAGGAAACAGGCGACCCAAGGTTTGCCTATGACAGCTATCGCCGCTTTATTCAGATGTATTCTGATGTTGTCATGGGGCTGGATCATTCAGTTTTTGAAGAGATACTCGAGGATGCCAAGGCCAATTTAGGCCACGATGTCGACACTGCGCTGACTGCCGACGATTGGAAAAATGTCGTTGCGCAGTACAAGGCCAAGATCGAGGAAGAACTGGAAGAGCCTTTTCCTCAAGACCCTGAACAGCAGCTTTGGGGCGCTATTGGCGCGGTTTTTTCAAGCTGGATGAATGCGCGGGCCGTCACCTACCGGCGTTTGCATAACATACCTGAAAGCTGGGGTACGGCTGTCAGCGTCCAAGCCATGGTATTTGGCAATATGGGCGATAAATCCGCTACTGGCGTAGCCTTCACGCGCAATCCGTCTACGGGCGAAAAGAAGCTCTACGGCGAATTCCTGGTTAATGCACAGGGCGAAGATGTCGTGGCAGGTATCCGCACCCCGCAAAATATTACCGAGGAAGCACGCATCGCTGCGGGTTCTGACAAACCTTCTCTGGAAAAGATCATGCCGGCAGCATTTGCCGAATTCTGCGCTGTTTCGGACAAGCTTGAGAAACACTACACCGACATGCAAGACCTTGAATTTACTATTGAAAATGGTAAATTGTGGATGTTGCAGACCCGATCCGGCAAGCGCACCGCCAAGGCTGCGCTGAAGATTGCAGTTGAGATGGCGGATGAGGGTTTGATATCCCGCGACGAGGCTGTGTTGCGCATTGAGCCTGCATCTCTTGATCAATTGCTGCACCCGACAATCGACCCGAAGGCTAAGCGCGAAGTTATCGGGACTGGCCTGCCGGCATCGCCTGGCGCGGCTACTGGTGAGATTGTCTTCTCGTCGGAAGATGCGGAACAATTGAAGTCAGAGGGCCGCAAGGCCATTCTGGTCCGTATTGAAACCAGCCCTGAAGACATTCACGGCATGCATGCTGCAGAAGCAATTCTGACCACACGCGGCGGCATGACAAGTCATGCTGCCGTGGTGGCGCGCGGCATGGGGAAACCCTGCGTTTCAGGCGCTGGGGCGCTTCGTGTTGACTATCGAAACGAGACACTGCTCGCTATGGGCGTTACCCTCAAAAAGGGCGATATCATTACGATTGACGGGGGAATCGGTCAGGTTTTGAAGGGCGCTGTGCCAATGCTTCAACCTGAATTGTCGGGCGATTTTGGCAAGATCATGGAATGGGCAGATGGTGCTCGCCGCATGAAAGTGCGCGCCAATGCCGAAACTCCCAATGATGCCCGTACGGCGCGTTCCTTTGGCGCCGAGGGGATCGGCCTATGCCGAACGGAGCATATGTTCTTTGAAGGCGAGCGCATTATTGCCATGCGCGAAATGATTTTGGCAGAAAGCGAGAAGGGCCGACGCGCTGCTCTGGATAAGCTGCTGCCAATGCAACGCGCTGACTTCATTGAGTTATTTGAAATTATGCACGGCCTGCCCGTAACGATTCGCCTGCTTGATCCACCACTTCACGAGTTCCTGCCGAAGACAGACGAGGAAATCGCCGAAGTCGCGGCAGCGATGAAGATCAGCTCCGACAAATTACGGGAGCGAACAGAATCCTTACATGAATTCAATCCCATGCTGGGACATCGCGGTTGCCGTTTGGCAATTTCCTATCCAGAGATTGCCGAAATGCAGTCGCGCGCCATATTCGAAGCGGCGGTGGAAGCTGCGAAATTGACTGGCGCACCGGTCGAGCTGGAAATCATGGTGCCGCTCGTCGGTCTTCGAGCTGAATTGGATTTTGTGAAAGCGCGGATTGATGCGGTTGCGGCGGATGTGATGAAGGAGACTGAAATCAAGATCAGTTACCTTGTGGGCACGATGATCGAACTGCCACGAGCCGCGATCCGTGCCAATTCAATTGCGGAGGCTGCCGAGTTTTTCTCGTTTGGAACCAATGACTTGACCCAGACGACGTTCGGAATATCCCGCGATGATGCATCTTCGTTCCTGATGACCTACCAGCTCAAGGGTATCATTGAGCAGGACCCATTTGTGTCGATTGACGTGGATGGCGTAGGCGAACTGGTGAAGCTGGCCGCGGAAAAAGGCAGGGCAACCCGGCCAAACATAAAACTTGGAATTTGCGGGGAGCACGGCGGCGATCCGGCATCGATCCATTTTTGCGATCAGGTAGGACTGGACTATGTTTCCTGTTCACCGTTCCGGGTGCCGATTGCCCGGCTTGCCGCGGCGCAGGCATCAGCAAAAACCAAAGGAAAATAAAGGCTTATTGCCATAATTCCGCTTAGTTCCAAGTGCTGTTCGCCGCAGGTTCTCTCGTCTTGCGGCAATATATAATGCGTTTCACCACTACAGTTCTAGTCACATGTTCCATCGCGCTCGCAGTAACTGCTGCCAATGCGGGGAACCATCCGCATTTTGTCGAGCCACAACTTTACATTGCAAAGGGCGGAGCTGCGGCGCCGCAGGTCGCGCTCACTCTTGACGCCTGTTCAGGCCAGACTGATCAGAGAATTCTCAGCTTTTTGGTGGAGAACAAGATCGCTGCAACGATTTTCGTTACTGGCCGATGGTTGAAGCGCAATGCTGCTTCGGTGGCAATCATGAAGGCGCATCCAGAACTTTTTGAATTGGAAAATCATGGGCTTAACCATGTTCCGGCCATCGATAACCAGCCTTTGATGTTTGGATTGAAGACCGCCGGATCATTGCCCGCGATACGATCTGAGATTGAAGGTGGTGTAAATGCGATGCAGATCGCCACCGCCGGAAAGCCTGTCTGGTACCGCGACGCGACTGCTCGCTATAGCGACGATGCAGTGAAACTCATTCATGAAATGGGGTACCGGGTTGCAGGATATTCGCTCAATGCCGACATGGGGGCATCCTTGCTTGCGGGCCAAGTGGAGCAGCGGATTTCCGCCGCAAAAGACGGCGATGTCATCATCGCCCATATCAATCAGCCGAGTCGGGCGGCAGGGGCCGGGGTGGTAAAAGGCATATTGGCACTGAAGCAAAAAGGCTTCCGTTTCGTTCGGCTGAACGATGTGATTGAAAGTGAGAAGCCAGGCACTCCAAATGCTTGATTGCAACTTAACGCAATCAAATTGCAATTCGAAGTAGAGAATTTTGGGGAAGAATCGGCGATTCTTCGGCAAGTTTCATCAATTTTGCGGTGATCCGGTTCCTGAATCCGTTCTCCATCAGAATTTTTGCCCGTTTCATCACAATATCGGAGTTACTCCTCCAAACTTCACGATGCGTGCTCTCCTTCATCAGGATGTCATGAAACCATAAAATCACGGACACAAAGAGCACCTAAGCGTTGCTGGACACTTTTACTTCAAACTTGATGGTGATGCTCCATGCGCTCAATTTCCGCTGCTCTGTTTCTTACCACCGCCATGATGGCATTGCCGGCCTTGGCGGCTGAACAGGAGTTTCCCGCCAAACTCGTTTCCCATGCGATCCTTCCTGCCAACACAATGGTGAAGGCACCGGAAAACGCGCTGGAACATCTGACTCATGCAGGCAAGTTTACAACCGCTGATCGCAAGCGCGCTGTGGAACTCGGAACAGTGCCGGGCAAGGATGGGGTAAGGCTGACCGGCTTGTCATTACCCTTTGATGGACAACCTTTGCAGGGCTTCTCCGGCATCAAGGCGATTGGCGATGGAACATATTGGTCATTGTCGGATAATGGCTTTGGAACGAAGCTGAATTCGGTCGATGCAATGTTGATGCTGCACCATCTGGCGTTTGATTGGGACAAGGGAACAGTCGAGCGCAAGCAGACGATTTTCCTGACTGACCCAGACAAGAAAGTGCCTTTCCCCATTGTCATGGAGGCCAGCGACACACGCTACCTGACGGGCAGCGATCTCGATATTGAATCCATCCAGCCGGTTGCCGATGGTTTCTGGCTGGGCGAAGAGTTCGGCCCATATTTGATCAAGGTAACAATGGATGGCAAGGTTACGGATGTCGTCGCGACCAAGGTTGGCGACAAGGATGTTCGCTCGCCGGATAATCCTGCAATCACGTTACCAGCCAATCCGACGCTCAAAAATCCGGCCTTTAATCTGAAACGTTCCGGCGGTTATGAAGGCTTGGCGCAATCAAAAGACGGCACCAAATTATATGCACTGCTTGAAGGTCCGCTTTTCGGGGACGACGGCGCTGTTGAGAAGGTTGATGACCAGCCCGCATTACGGGTAATTGAATTCGATATTGCGTCCAAAAACTGGACGGGTCGCAGCTGGCTTTATCCCCTTTCCGCAGGTGGCGAGGCCATTGGCGATTTCAACATGATCGATGCGACAACGGCGCTGGTAATCGAGCGTGACAATGGCGCGGGAACTGCCGCGAAGGCTTGCGCTGACCCCAAGGCGCCAACGCCCGATTGCTTTGACAAACCATCCAAGCACAAGCGCATCTACAAGATCGAAATGACTGACGCGAATGTGGATAAGGCGGTGCGCAAGATCGGATATATCGATTTGCTAAAAATCGCTGATCCCGACAACAAGAAACGTCAAGGCGGCGGCGAAGGCTTCTACGATATGCCTTTTGTCACCATTGAAAATGTCGATATTGTAGACGATAGCCACATCATCGTCGGCAATGACAATAATCTCCCATTCTCCGCAGGCCGCGCGGTCGACAAGGCGGATGACAATGAATTCGTCATTCTGGAAGTCGGCGACCTGCTGAAAGCGAAGTAATAGATATTGCTGCTGGGGGATTGGTCGCGAGATTTAAGCGATCAATCCTCCGGCGCAACGCTTTGCAAAGTCTACTCCGCTTTTTTGCTGATCAAAGCGCCCGCAGGCAAGATTTCCAGACTGCGCCGGTCCATTTGTGCCAGCACTTCGCCAAAACCAAAGCGGGCCTTCCATGCAAGAGCGCGTTCAGCCTGGCTGGAATCATATATGCGATCAATGGAGTTCGGAAGGCTCCAACCTCGCTGCTCGAATGCGTCGGCAAGATCTGGCGCGTGCAATCTGATCTGGGAAGCTGCGTCAATCGCCAATGCTTGACAGTCCTGCTTTGTAAAAGACGTTGCCGCCGAGATAATGTAGCGTTGAAAATTTGCTCCGCCATTTGTCAGCGCGGCCAAATGGGCATCAGCCACGTCGCGAATATCAATGCCGCGATGCAGCCTGTATGTAGCCATTACATCGCCCGGTTCCGGAAAGGAGCGGGACATGCGCAGAACCCTCACGGCCAACTCGCTAGAAGCCATGTCTTCCAGAAGGCACTCGGCCTCAAGTTTTGTCCGGTGATAAATGCTTTTTGGCACTGGCGGCGTAGTTTCGTCGATCCATGTGCAGGAACCGGGAAAAACGGCATATCCGTACAGGGCTGTTGTGCTGGTGAAGACCAGGCGTTTGACATCAGCTGCAATCGCCGCCTTCGCGACAAGACGGGTTCCCTCAACATTGATACGCTGAAATTCCTCGTCCGGTACCGTGCCGACATGGGGCGCATGCAAAGCTGCGGTATGAATAACGGCATCAGCGCCTTTGAAGGCTGAGCGAAGCAGCACTTCATTGGCGAAATCACCGACAACATGCGTCGTGGAAAAGGCCGATCGATCTATTCCAACGACCTCATGTTTTTCAGACAAGGCGCCAAAAACAGCGCGGCCTACACGCCCGGAACTCCCTGTAAGCACTATGCGCATGCACAACCTTTGACAAAGCCTGTTATAGCCTATTGAATTGCAGACTTTTACGCCGTTTGAAAGCCACGAATTTAGGTTGGTTCGTTCTGCTCTCACATGGGCAAAGCGGTGGTGCGTGGTTCGCCCTTCGGCAAGCTCAAGATAGCTCACCATGAGGAATGGAGTTAATTGCAGGGAGCGCGAAGTCTGCGAAGGCAAACCATCATGCAGCCTACCATTCTTCCTCATGGTGAGCTTGTCGAACCACGCATTAAAAACCGCTGAAAACCGCTATCACATCAAGCGGCGCGCAAACCGCCCGTTGAAACATAGGCTTCCGTGTCTGCCAAGGCGAGTTCGAAGCGGTTGAACAGCTCGTTCAGCTCGTCCTCCGTGATGATCATTGGCGGGCAGAATGCGATACTGTCGCCGACGGCGCGAAGCACTGCACCATGACCTTCCAGGAAGCGCGCCAGAGCGGGGCCGACCGCATGGGCGGGATTGAACGGGCGCTTTGTTGCTTTATCGGCCACAAGTTCTACCGCGCCCATCAGACCGCAATTACGCACTTCCCCAACCAAGGGGTGATCTTTCACCTTGGCAAGGCGTGCTTCAAAAAGCGGGGTGAGGCCGCGCACATAATCCACAATATTGCGGCGCTGATAAATCTCGATTGCCTTGACGCCAAGGGCGCAGCCAACCGGATGCCCGCCATAGGTGAAGCCATGGCCAAATGTACCGATTTGAGCGCTATGATCCACATAGGCCTGATAGATGTCTTCGGGCACCAGCACTGCACCAAGCGGTGAATAGGCAGCGGTCAACTGCTTGGCTGCTGAAATGGTTGTCGGCGTCATGCCAACGCTCTGGCTGCCCCACCAGTTTCCGGTGCGGCCGAAGCCGTTTATAACCTCATCTGCGATGATCATGATATCGTGTTCGCGCAGAATCGGCTCAATGGCGCTGAAATAGCTGGCAGGCGGCACGAGCACCCCGCCAGCGCCCATGACAGGCTCGGCGATGAAAGCAGCGATGGTTTCCGGACCTTCACGCTCGATCATATCGCGCAGCGATGTGGCCAGACGCGCAACGAACTCCGCCTCGCTTTCGCCTTCCTGGCCAAAGCGATAATAATGCGGGCAATCCGTATGCAAAATGCCTTCGACCGGCAAATCCCAACCCATGTGATTATAAGGCAGGCCGGTCAGCGATGCAGCCATGATGGTCACGCCATGATAGGCTTTGACGCGGGAAATGATTTTCTTCTTTTTCGGGCGGCCAAGGGCATTGTTGTAATACCAGGCAAGCTTGACCTGCGTGTCATTCGCTTCTGAACCCGACGAGGTATAAAAAACCTTTGAAATCGGTACAGGCGCTATTTCCTTGAGCTTTTCAGCAAGCTCGATCGCCGGTTCCATACCCTTGCCGCCAAAGAGGTGGTAATAGGGCAGGGTGCGCATCTGTTCCGTCGCAGCCTCGATCATCTCTTCGTCGCCAAAGCCAAGACCCGCGCACCACAGGCCGGACATGCCCTCAATATATTCCTTGCCTTGCGTGTCGTAGAGATAAACGCCCTTGCCATGCCCCATCACCAAGGGGCCGTTTTCCTGTAATTTGTGCAAGGGGGTATAGGGATGGAGGATCGCATTGACATCGCGCTGCTGAACATTGGTAAGGGGGCGGCTGTTCGCCATTTTGTTACTCCGGTTATTGCAAGTTTTTCCCAACACTAACCAGACTGGCTGGAAAGGCAAAGGGTCGCTCCGGAAGATTCAGAAATGAAAGAGATTATAACAGCGGCAAATCACCACCGACATTTATATCGGATTTGTCCGCTGTAACGGCGAAAGTGGTGCCATCATTGCCAAGCGTGACAAAGACAGTCTGCTCAGCTGATCCATCTGAAACGGAGATTGCCGCCACGCGCTGATAATCGCTGTTTTCGGGCGCCCTGATATTGAAGATCAGCTTTCCATCAACCAAATCCACGGCCTTTTGTAATGCGCCTTCAAAACCATCGGCAACGATATCCTGCGCGCCAAGCGCCAATTCAACTTCTACAACTTCAAGCGAAACCGCTTTGCCAGCTTCAGGCATCATGTCCGGCCTCGTCATGTTATCTTCTGTCAGCGGTGTGTCTCCGCGCTCTGTTTCTGCCAAATCACTTGATTCGATGATGGCAGGAGTGTGCCATCTGATACACTCATAAAATGTAAACGGCTTAAATCAGTCGAGTTTCTTGCCCGTAAATCTGTAGCGGAACTGTCATCAGAATTTTATACAGGCCGTTTAGACGACGATTCATATTACAACGCATAATTTGATTTATTTGTTTCAGGAGTGAGCTTTGAAATATCGTTTTTGTCTATTATTGCTTCTCGTGCTGGTTGCTGCGTGCAACGACTCCGGGTCAAAGTCCGACACATCGGCATCAACTTTCAGTAGAGAAATCAATGAGCTGAAAGCAAAGAACGAAAATCTCGAGAATGATAAAGCTGTATTGGCAAAGCAAGCTGACGACCTTGAACAAGCGCGTGCGAGCACCGCAGTCGAGATAAATGCGCTCAAGAGCAAGCTGAAAAAGCTGACAGATGAGTTGGCGAACTATGGAAATCTTGAGAGTGACAAGGCTGCCTTGGCCAAGCAAGTCAGCGATCTTGAAAAAACGCGTGCTGATCTTGAAAAGGCGCGTGACGGCAATGCCAGCGACATGAAGACTCTCAAGAGCAAGCTGAAAGAGCTGTCGGACGAGCTGGTGAAGCCGGGTGAAGACAGCCCGGACCTTCTAAAGCAAGTGAAAGAGGTCAAAGCATCGCTGGTCAGTCTGGAAAGCAAGAAAACAGAACTTGATGGCTTGTTGGGTGAGGTAGCGTTGGAGCTTGCAAAGGTCAAGGACACGGCTGAAGCGGATAAGGCTGCCTTGGCGAAACAAGTCAGCGATCTTGAAAAAGCGCGTGCTGATCTTGAAAAGGCGCATGACGGCAATGTTACCGAGATGAAGGCTCACAAGAGCAAGCTGAAAGAGCTGTCGGACGAGCTGGCGAAGCCCGGTGAAGACAGTCCGGACCTTCTAAAGCAGGTGAAAGAGATCAAAGCATCGCTGGTTAGTCTGGAAAGCAAAAGAGCAGAACTTGATGGTTTATTGGGTGAAACAGCATTGGAGCTTGCAAAGGTCAAGGACAAGGCTGCTGCAGACAAAGCTTCGCTTTTAACAGCAGTGTCAGTGCTTAAACTTGAAAACGACTACATGAGAGAAGACCTTTGCGAATAATCCACGAGGTGGGACTGCTTGCGCGATGATTTGAAGGCGCAACGGTTAGAATTTTATTTTTGATTTCAGGATAGAATAATGGATAGACGCGATTTTATTAAAATGCTTGGTTTGGCTGGTTCAAGTGCAGCAGCCTATTCGGCATGCTCGGCCTATATGAGCGAGGCCTTGGCCGGTTCGACCGTGGTCGCAGATTTGCTTAATGCAGTTCCGGACTGTGCAAAGGGCTCGCTGGCCGATATTGAGCATGTGGTTATCCTGATGCAGGAAAACCGCTCTTTTGATCATTATTTTGGGACATTGCGCGGAGTTCGCGGGTTTGGCGATCCGCGGCCAATGAAACAAAAAAATGGTGAGCCAATCTGGCATCAATCTCAAAAAACCGAGTCTGCGCCCAAGGTGAAGCCCTATCGCTTGCCACAAGGCACAAGTGCTGACACAGACGCGGGAGACGTTTTCTTGCAGGATCCACCGCATGGTTTCAATGATGGTATTGCTGCCTGGAACTTTGGCCTTAGCGATAAATGGATTCCCAATAAAAGAATCGTCAGCATGGCGCATTATGTCGAGCCGGATATTCCACTTTATTTCCGGCTCGCAAAAGCATTCACAGTTTGCGATGCCTATTTTTGCTCCGTTAACAGCTCAACGGATCCCAACCGCTCATATTTCTGGACAGGAACAAGTCATAGCAAAGCCACTAATAGTTCTTTCAGCGGGCTTAGAGTTTCCGATGATTCTCCCCTGCGACCAAGTTGGAAAACCTATCCCGAGCGGCTTGAAGAGCTTCAGGTAGATTGGAAATTCTATCAGGACGGGCTGACCTGGACCCGTGATCCGTTTGCAGGCAATTATGGTGACAACACGCTTGAGTACTTCAGGCAGTACCGGGGCACAAACAAGTCGTTGGAAGAGCGGTCTGTCATCAACATCAAGAGTCAAACAGTCAATTCAGTGCTGCGGAGCGAGGCGGATAAGCCATCCCGTTTCGAGCAGGACGTCATCGATGACAAGCTGCCTGCAATTTCGTGGATCGTGCCGCCGGAAGCCTTCAGTGAACATCCAAAATACCCCCCGCACTTTGGTGAATACTATTTGAGTGAAGTTTTGCGCGCGCTGCTGGCGAATAAGGCAGTCTGGCACAAGACAGCGCTGATTATAAATTACGATGAAAATGGCGGGTTTTTCGACCATGTACTGCCTCCAGCGCCACCGATGAATAGTAGTGCCGGTGTGGTTTCTCCCGGTATAAAATTAACCACTACCGGCGAGCAGGGCGATCTGAATTCGGAAGGCTCCAATGGCAAGCCTATGGGCCTGGGACCACGCGTTCCAATGATTATCGTATCGCCATGGACTTCGGGTGGCCGCGTCTGTTCCGAGACGTTTGATCACACATCGGTCCTTCAGTTTTTGGAAGCATGGCTTAAGGCGAAAGGTGTCCAGGCTCCGACAGACTTCGACATGATCTCTTCGTGGCGAAAGGCCATTACCGGTGATCTGACCAGCGTGTTTGATTTTGATCGCACCAAAGTCAAGCCCATGGAAAAACTGATAAATGCGATTCAGCCGACCAAAATCTATACGAAAGAGGAACGAGAAATCGCACAAGGCACAAGTGCATACATACCGTCGATAAAGGACGTGCTGGCTGATCCCGATGCAACCAGACCCGTTTCGGTAAAGCAGGATAAGACACAATGTGATCTCTTGCCTGTCGGCTACGATTTTCAGACTTTATGCAGCTTTACCAACAACTCGCCGCCGAAACTGAAAATCACATTCAGGAACCGTGGCCGGCTGGGCGCATCATTCACCATTCTTTCCTATGACCGGAGTGATGGCGGCTGGTTTGACACTGTCGAAGGAATCAAACTAGGCGATGCACCGATCGATATTTCCGACGTCTGGAATATGAATATTAGTAAAGAAAGTGGGTGGTCGAACAACCAGTATTCCTATGCAGTCCATGGTCCTAACGGCTATCTGGCCGAGTTCCGTGGTGAATTGGGCAGTGTCAGCGACAATCAGATTGCTCACCTTGTCGATGTCAAAACTTCTTTGGACGGCCGGACAATCGAGTTTATTTTCGGTGAATGGCCAACGGCAAGCGGAAAGCTGAAAGTGGTCAACGCCTATACCGGCGAAGAAAAAACAGTCGAAACTGGTACGAAAACTGTTTCATTCTCCACCAAGGATGGTTGGTATGACATATCCTTTGTCGATGCCTTGAGTTCCTCAATCTATCTGCGGCGCTATGCGGGTCATGCTGAGAACGGCAAGATCAGCAAGACCGATCCCGCAATCGGCTTAGCATATGATGAGACGAAGCGAATTTATGTTCCCGTAATCGCTTGATTTGATTATGGTCGGACTTTCACCACCAAAGGAGGTGGAAGTCCGGCTTCATATGCTTGTGTCCATACACAAATGCGATTAGCTGTTTTCCTGTCATTGATGGAATTTCAGGGAATCATGCGACCGCAACACTCAAGCCAATGGCGTCGCCGCCATTCGATTTCAGCAAAATGGTCCGTTCGCATTGCGTTTTTGAGCCTCATACTTTTTGTCGTTTCGGGCCTCGGCCACCGCTTTGAGCAAATCGAGACACCCGAATTTCTCTGGCTTCTAGCTATTGTAGCAGGGCTGGCATGCCTGGCATTGCTGCTGGCACTCAAGGGTTTCACCAGCCTGTGGCGGCGCGGCGATATTGGCTTCACCCGGTCATTCTGGGGCACATTGATCGCGCTGCTGGTGCTGATACCCTTCATGACAACGATTTATCAAGTCATGGTTCTACCGGCAATTTATGATGTTTCGACCGATTTAACCGATCCACCCGCTTTGTTGGAAACGGGCCGCCGTTCAGTCAATATGAATCCCGTCATCAATGATCCGGATAGTCGCGGGCTGCAGGCGAAGGCCTATCCTGAAGTCACGGGACGCCGCTATGAGGGTTCGCCCGACAGGATTCTCACGGCGGTCAAAACGGTTATCGCCAACAATGGCTGGGTAATTATCAGCCAAAAAGGCGAGCCCGGTGAGACTGAGGAGATTCTGGTTGATGTCGTGGCAAGGACCTGGCTTTTGGGCTTTACCAGCGATGTAGTGATCCGCCTTAGCGATGAAGGTGAAACGACCTATGTCGATATGCGCTCCGTTTCGCGTTATGGAACCCATGATCTTGGTGAAAATGCTGACCGGATTGCGGCTTTCATGACGGCTCTCGATATGGAAGTGCAGGGTGTGCAGCCCGAGGAAGAAACGACAGAAGTCCCGCCCGCCGACGCTTCCTAAAAGTAATTCCAGCAAAAGTGTGCAGCGGTTTTGCGTCCGGAATTGCGTAAAGGCAAAGGCTTGGTGCGCCGTTTTGATTCGACCAAAACGCAAAGGCTCTAGGCCCAGTAAACACCGTCGATCGCGGGATTGCCTTCGGTTTGCACAAGACCACGCGTAACCATGTCTTCCAGATGGGCCAGTACCGATAGGGCTGCAGCGCCATGCAGGCGCGGATCCGTGTCGCGGTAGATTGCCTTTACCATGGCGGCAATCGTACGGTCTCCGGCGCGAACCCTTTCCAGAATGGCACGTTCCCGCATTTTACGATGGCCGCGCAGACCACGCACGAAAGCCTTAGGTTTTGTGACCGCCCCACCATGGCCGGGCAGATAGACACGCGAATCCAGTTCCAGCATCACATCAAGCGACGCCATATAATCGGACATGGAACCGTCCGGCGGTGCGACAATGGAGGTGGACCACGCCATGATGTGGTCGGCCGAGAACAGTATTCCGGTGTCTTCCAGTGCGAAAACCGCGTGATTGGCCGTATGGCCCGGCGTATGGATTGTGCGCAAAGCCCAGCCGTCGCCATTGATGACCGTATCATTTGCCGCAATAATATCCGGGACGAATTCCGTATCCGCGCTGGCATCGAGCAGATTGACTTCACCAATATGCAGTGGGCGGGCTGCACGATGCGGACCTTCCGCCACAAGCACAGCGCCAAGCTCGTCTTTCAGAACCGAGGCGAGCGGGGAATGATCGCGGTGCGTATGGCTGACAAAAATGTGGCTGACAGGGCGGCCGGCAATAGCACGCAGCAAAGTTGCCTTGTGGGCATCATCAAGCGGACCTGGGTCAATCAGCGCCAGCGTATCCTTGCCGATCAGATAGGAATTGGTGCCGTAAAAGGTGAAGGGGCTCGGATTGTTCACCGTGATTCGCTGAATCTGCGGGGCAACATCCACGGCCTCGCCATAATGCGGCGCGAATTTAATATCGAAACTCAGGGACATTGATGTGGGCTGACCTTTATGCGCCTATTGCAGTGCGGGATGAAGCTTAATATACCTCTTCAAGAAGTGGCGAAAGCCAATATGGAGGATAGACCATGATCACTGCAAAAACCCGCTCTCTCGCCGAAACGTTCCAGCCGGAAGGCCAATTGGCCAAAGCCGTGTGGTTTGTCACGCTTGCTCTCGTTGGCTCGGCCCTGATGGCGCTTTCAGCCAAGACGAAAGTGGACATGGTCTTCGTCAACGTGACGATGCAGACATTTGCCGTGTTTGCGATCTCCGCCGCCTATGGCTCGCGTCTCGCCGTGGCAACCATGGCGCTTTATTTGCTTGAAGGCGCTCTCGGCATGCCCGTATTCACCGGAACACCGGAAAAGGGCATTGGTCTTGCCTATATGGTTGGACCGACAGGCGGTTATCTCTTGTCTTACCTCGCAGCTGCATGGATTGTCGGACGCGCAGCCGATAAGGGCTTTGCCCGCAACGCGATTTCCATCGGCCTGTCGATGCTCGTTGCCGAAGTCATTATTCTCACCATGGGCTTCCTATGGATGGCATATTTGTTCGGTTTCGAGAAGGCTTTCGCTTATGGCGTTGGCGTATTCATCATCGGCGATGTTCTGAAGCTGGCGCTGGCAGCATTCGGAGTTCCTGCCCTCGGATCATTGCTCAAGCGTCGTTGATCTCACTTGGTTGATTATCCGCGCAATCTGATCGGCTATGGCCGTAACACGCCCGACCCGAAATGGCCGGGCGGGGCCAAGCTGGCCGTGCAATTTGTGGTGAATTACGAGGAGGGCGGCGAAAGCTGCATCCTCGATCAGGACCCCGCATCCGAAAACCTTCTGTCTGAGATCGTTGGCGCGCAATCATGGCCGGGCCAGCGCAATCTCAATATGGAATCCATCTACGAATATGGATCGCGCGCTGGTTTCTGGCGGCTATGGCGATTGTTCACGCGCCGCAACATGCCAGTCACGGTCTATGGCGTGACGCTCGCCATGGCGCGCAATCCAGACGCCGTTGCCGCAATGAAAGAGGCTGACTGGGAAATAGCCAGCCACGGCCTGCGCTGGCTGGAATACAAGGATTTTCCGGAGGAACGCGAGCGCGAGCACATTTTGGAAGCTGTGCGCCTGCATACCGAAATTACGGGCTCGCGGCCGCTGGGGATTTATCAAGGCAAGCCGTCGGACAATACGCTGAAGATCGTTATGGAAGAGGGCGGCTTTGTCTATTCCGCCGATAGCTATGCGGACGAGCTGCCCTATTGGGTGGAAGGTCCGAAAGGCCCCCATCTCATTGTTCCCTATACGCTTGACGCCAATGATATGCGTTTTGCCACGCCGCAAGGTTTCAACTCCGGTGACCAGTTCTATTCTTATCTGAAGGACACGTTTGATGTTCTTTATAAAGAGGGACAGGAAGGAGCGGCCAAGATGATGTCCGTCGGCCTGCATTGCCGTCTGGTTGGACGTCCGGGACGCGCTGCCGCATTGGAGCGCTTTCTCGATTATGTTCAGCAACACAGCGATGTCTGGGTGGCGCGCCGCATCGATATTGCAAGGCACTGGCATGAACATCATCACCCTTGATGTTCAGCCGCTGACCAAGGCAGCATTTGGGCCATTCGGCGATGTGATTGAAGTGGCGGGCGCGGAGCTGCGCCTGATCAATGGTGGTACGACTGAACGTTATCATGACCTTGCCAAGGTTGACGTGGCCGGTGATCAGCCGCGCGTCCTGATCAATATTTTTCGCGGACAGGCTTTTACCCCTCCCATCGATATCCATATGCTGGAGCGGCATCCACTCGGCAGCCAGGCATTCTATCCATTGCAGAACAGGCCGTTTTTAGTCGTCGTGGGCGAAGATGCGGGCGGCAAACCCGCAAATCCGGTAGCATTTTTGGTGCAGGGCAACCAGGGCGTGAACTACCACCGCAATGTCTGGCACCATCCGCTGATATCGCTGGAGCAGAGCTCGGATTTCATGGTGGTGGATCGCGGCGGCCAAGGCGATAATCTCGAAGAATATTTTTGGCCGGATCGTATTTTTCGGATTGAAGCGGTTTAGCACCTGCGCACCTCATAATGCGTGGCTCGTTCTTCGAAAGGCTCAGCATAGCTCACCATGAGCGAGGTGACTGATTGCTCCTGCGCTGTGCGTGGTTCGACAAGCTCACCATGAGGGAGGTGGTTGATTGCAAGGAGCTAAATCCTGCCGCTCCGAGTTTATCTCGCAGCCCCAACCTTCCTCATGGTGAGCTTGTCGAACCACGCACTCTGTTATTGCAGCTAAATCATCCACCCGGTTCTGCTCACGCCCTCTTGACGCGATCACATTGGCGGATGAAGCTGATATCATGTCAAATTCCGTTCGTTTTTTTCTAAATGGTCAAATTCGTGAAGCCAATGTGCGGCCCGATACTACGGTGCTGGATTGGCTGCGCAATGAGCCGCGGCTGACCGGCACAAAGGAAGGCTGTGCAGAGGGTGATTGCGGTGCCTGTTCGGTGCTGATCGGTCATGTTGACGGCGATCAGGTGAAATATCACGCGGCCAATAGCTGCATCCTTGCCATGGGCCAGATCGATGGGCGCGCGCTGGTTACGGTGGAAGGGCTGAAAACCGGCGAGCTACACCCGATACAGGCGGCAATGGCGGAAAACGGTTCGTCGCAATGCGGTTTTTGTACTCCCGGAATTGTCATGTCCTTAGCCGGGCTTGCGGCGTCTAATCCGCAGGCCGACGACGAGGCCATTCATGATGCGCTGGCAGGCAATCTTTGCCGGTGTACCGGCTATCGGCCAATTGTCGAGGCGGCGCGCAAGGTGGTTGCTGCCGGAGGAGCGGCGATTGCCGGGCCGCATGTGGCTGCCTTTGCCGAGATCGAACCGCAATCAATGCTATCGGATGGCGGGGCGGTTTTTCATCAACCGGCATCCCTGAACGAACTTTTGGCACTGCGAAGCGAGAAGCCCGAAGCAATTCTGCTTGGGGGCGGCACTGATCTTGGTGTTGCGCTAGCGGATTATCATACGGACTGGAATGAGGTGATAGCGCTCGCATCGGTGCGCGAACTTCGCCAGATTCGCGAGACGGACAATCATTTGAGCTTTGGCGCGGCGGTAACCTGGGAAGAGGTACTGGCGCGGGTAAGCGCGCATTACCCCTCATTAGCCACGCTTATTCGCCGGTTCGGGTCAACGCAAATAAGGTCCATGGGTACCATTGGCGGCAATATTGGCACGGCCAGCCCCATTGGCGATGGACCTCCGGCCTTGATTGCGCTTGGGGCAGAGATTGAACTGGCATCGCTGAGCGGACATAGATTCCTTTCGCTTGAGGATTTCTTTCTCGATTACCGCAAAACAGAATTGCGACCCAATGAGGTAATTGCTTCGATCTCCATACCCAAGCCTAAAGAGGGCCAAGCATTTCGAGTCTACAAAATATCCAAACGCTACGATCAGGATATTTCGACAGTCTGCGGAGCTTTTTCAGTTTTCCGAGAAGAGGGGCAGGTCCGCAGCGCCCGTATCGCCTTTGGTGGCATGGCGGCAACACCCGTGCGGGCAATAGAGGCAGAGCGAGCGCTGGTCGGAACCGCGCTTGACAGGCGCGCGGCAGAGAGCTGCGCTGCTGCCATTACGGCGCTGTTCAAGCCATTGAGCGACTGGCGCGGCAGCTCGGAATATCGATTGCAGGTGGCAGCAAATCTTGTAGAGCGCTTCCGGCGCGATGTGGCAGGTGAAACAGTTGAGGTCATGGCGCTATGAACATTGACCCTAAAATTGTCCAACGCAGCATTGTCGGCAAGGGTATCGCCCATGACAGCGCGGCGCGCCATGTGGCAGGTGAGGCCAATTACATTGACGATATGCCCGAACTGCCGGGAACGCTGCATGCAGCCTTTGTCTTGTCTCCAGTGGCGCATGGCAAGCTTAATGGTTTTGACGCAAGCGAAGCGCTGGCAATGCCCGGTGTTGCGGGTGTCTGGTCGGCGAAAGATGTGCCGGGCCATAATGAGGTCGGGCCGATCCATACCGGCGAGACATTGTTTGCCGAAGATATTGTCGACCATGAAGGCCGCGTGATCGCTGTTGTAGCGGCAAGCGATTTTGAAACCGCTTATCGTGCTGCCAAAAAGGTCAAGCTGGATATTGAGCCTTTGGAAGCCGTGCTTGATATTGAGGAAGCACATCGCCGCAAGAACTATGTGGTGCCGGTGCAGGAGGTCATTGACGGCGATGTCGATGCGGCGCTGGCAAGTGCGCCGCATGTCTTTTCCGGCAAACTTAAAATGGGCGGTCAGGATCATTTCTATCTGGAAACCCATATCGCCTATGCCATTCCGGGTGAAAACGGCGAAATGCTGGTGCATTCCTCGACACAGCATCCGACCGAAGTGCAACATCATGTGGCTGGTATCCTTGGTATTCACGCTAATGCCGTGGAATGCCAGGTGCGACGTATGGGGGGCGGCTTTGGCGGCAAGGAAAGCCAGCCGACAATTATCGCTGGCGCTGCGGCGCTGATCTCTGCCAAGACCGGCAAGCCATGCAAGATGCGGCTCAAACGCCGTGACGATATGGCCGGAACCGGCAAGCGCCATGATTTCGTTGTCAACTGGAAGGTGGGCGTGGATGGGCGCGGGCGCATCCTTGGACTTGATGCGGAATATCTTGCGCGGGCGGGCAATCTGCCGGACCTGACGGGGCCGGTCATTACGCGGGCGCTGACCCATACGGACAATTCCTACCACATTCCCAATGCGCGCTTTGCGGGACATGCCTGCAAAACCAATACGGTTTCCAATACAGCGTTTCGTGGTTTTGGCGGACCGCAAGGGATCATCACCATTGAGGCGGTGATCGACACGATTGCGCGCGAATTAAAGCTTGATCCGAATGCTGTGCGGGCGATCAATTATTATGGTGATGGGACAGGCGATACCACGCCTTACGGCCAGAAGGTTGAGGATAATCGGCTTGTCGAGGTGACAGAGGCAGTGCTTGCCTCGGCGGACTGGCAGCAGCGACGGGCCGAAATCGATGCGCATAATGCCGCCAATCCAATTATCCGGCGCGGGCTGGCAATGATGCCAGTCAAGTTCGGTATTTCATTCAATTTGACCTCGCTCAATCAGGCGGGCGCGCTGGTGCATGTTTATCTGGATGGTTCGATTTTCCTGAACCATGGTGGCACGGAAATGGGGCAGGGCCTGTTCGTCAAAGTGGCGCAAGTCGTGGCGGAAGTGTTTCAGGTTGATCTCGACATGGTGCGAATTTCCTCCACTGCGACGGGCAAGGTGCCAAACACCAGTGCAACCGCCGCGTCTACCGGTTCTGATCTCAATGGCATGGCAGCCTTCAAGGCGGCGACCGCGATCAAGGCCCGTCTGACCACTGTTGCTGCCGAACATTTCGACGTTGAGGAAGAGGTGATCATCTACCGCGAGGGCCGGGTTCACGCGGATAATAGATCCGTTTCCTTCGGCGAGTTGGCAAAAATGGCCTGGGCGAAACGGGTGCAGCTTTCGGAGGCGGGGCACTATGCGACGCCTAAAATCCACTGGGATGGCAAGACCATGAAGGGCAGGCCATTCTTTTATTTTAGCTATGGCGCGGCGGTGGCGGAGGTGGCGATTGACACGCTGACCGGCGAGACACGCTGCCTGCGCGCCGATATTTTGCAGGATGTGGGTTCGCCGCTCAATCCGGCAATTGATCTTGGCCAGATCGAAGGCGCCTTCGTGCAGGGCATGGGCTGGGTAACTTGCGAGGAGCTTTGGTGGGACAAGACGGGGCGATTGAGGACTGTTGGCCCATCAACCTACAAAATACCCGGCTCACGCGATGTGCCGCCCATTTTCAATGTCCGCATTCTTGATAATATGCCCAACCGCGAGGAAACAGTGTTCCGCTCAAAAGCCATTGGCGAGCCGCCTTTGATGCTTGGAATTTCCATCTGGCTGGCAATCCGCGATGCCATCGCTTCCATAGCCGGATCAGTGCCGCAACTGGATAGTCCCGCAACACCCGAAGCCGTATTGCGGGCGGTGAAACAAAGCTCCCCCTCCGGCTCTCGATAAGCAAAACCCGGCTTGATAGGCGTTTCCTATAACGACTTTATATCTGAACGAGGTGTGGACAATTCAGTCAAGGCAGATTTGAGCATTCGTTTTTAACCTTGATCGCAATAGCATCATGCCTCAGCTTGTTGAACCATGCCTGGTTGGATCGGCAACAGCAGATGAATTGGATCACAATGACGCTTGATGAACTGAACGAAGCAAGCACTCAGAAATTCATTGAGGCGCTGGGCAGCATCTTCGAACATTCGCCCTGGGTGCCGGAAGGGGTCGCAGATATGCGCCCCTTTGCAAATGTCGACCAATTGCATGGCGCCATGCTGGCTGTTGTCGCGAAGGCAGGACAAATGGCGCAGCTCGGATTGATCCGCGCTCATCCGGACCTTGCCGGAAAAGCCGCGCGCCAGGGCAGGCTAACGACAAGTTCAACATCCGAACAAAAGGGTGCAGGTCTTGACCGGTTGACCGATGGAGAATTCGATGAGTTTCACGCCCTGAACAATGCCTATCAGAGCAGATTCGGGTTTCCCTTCATTCTTGCAGTGCGCGGCCACGACAAGCATTCCATCATGGCAGCCTTCCGCCAGCGGCTTGAGAACAATTCGGGCGAGGAGGTTCTGGAAGCGTTGCGGCAGATCGGGCAGATCGCGCGTTTTCGTCTTGATGATCTGATTTCATGAGAAGGGGCTCTTGATGGGCAAGCTATCGACACATGTTCTGAACACGGCTGACGGACGACCCGCTGAGGGCGTGCGCCTGACGCTGCATCGTATAAACGCTGCCGGCGGGCGACACCTGCTTGCCACCGCAATGACCAATGCCGATGGCAGGACTGACGCGCCTTTACTATCAACGGCGGATATGGTGGCCGGGCAGTATGAGCTGACATTTCATGTGGGCGACTATTTCAAGGGAAAAGACGTAGCTTTGCCCGAACCTGCATTTCTTGACGACATTCCAATACGTTTCGCAATTTCCGATGTGCAGGGCAATTATCATGTGCCGCTGCTGGTGACGCCGTGGTCATATTCGACTTATCGGGGGAGTTAGGGGTTGAAAGCTATGGTGCCGTGGTTGGACAAGCTCACCATGAGGAATGTGGGTGAGCTGCAGGGTGTCTGTTCTGAGATGTTTTAGGCGTTGTGCGTGGTTCGTCCTCCTGAGCTCGTCGAAGGGCGCGAACCACGCACAGCGCTGTTGCTGCTCACCACCAGTGCCTATCCATAAATCCCGGTCACGGTGAAACTGCGTTTCTCGTCTCCTTTGAAATAAACCAGATTGCTTGATGAAACGGGGGAGGACTCATTGCAGGCGATGGTGATATCCCCCGTCGAACCTGCATTGAGCAGGACGCCATCCTGCGGGAATACTGCGCTCAATGCCTTCTGCATGAGCGGAGAGATATCAATGGCAATATTGTTCCGGAGCGGATCGGTAATCTGAATCACGTCATTCTTGAGCCATTGCTTGATGTGTTCCGGATTGGAAACCTGCAGCTGATCGGCGGTCGTATCCCATTTCACCCAAGCTGATTGCGCGGGGGAGCGGGTGATATTCCAGACGCGAATCATGGATATACCGCGCATACTTGTTGCAAAAATCGCCGCTGCGCCACCTTTGTTCAGGTTTAAAAGATTGGCTGACACCGAAGCGATTGTTGCGCTGGACGGGACCATGGGCGCTTCAAAAATGGTGGGCGTACCAGCCCAGGCGGGAACAAGCGTCATTCCGGACTGCTTTTTGCCGGTTGTTGCATGGGCAATGCCCGCAGGAAAACAGGCAAGACCCGTGGTGCTATCGGCCACCATCACATCGAACCATTTGGAGCCGTCGGCGCTGGCCTTGATGCGGAAGTCACGGCCCCACATGGTTCCCATTTCAGCACGGCCCTGATAGTTCGACTGGAACAGCAGAGAGGCTGTCTGATTGTCACCAGCCTTGTTGATCTTCAATTGATGTCCGGCGCCGGCATGATCGAACAGCACGGCAGGGCTTTTAACTGATAGCCTGTTTGTATCATCCGCCGTCGCCTCAATCCCGAGACGGGATACCGGGTTGGTGCTGATTTCGTTCTTGATCCATTTTTTCTGGTGAAAAACGACGAAGCTTTTCTCGTTTTCAATCCAGACATTCCAACCTTCCAAGGCGGAGAAAAAAGCCCAGGCGCCATCCTGCCAAGCTGCAATTTGTCCCTCGCGGCCTTTCCAGAGGCCTTTTGCAGGCGTGTTGATAATGTAACGGTCGCCCTCCTGGTTCTCCTCGGGCGGTAAAGAGGTGCTCCTGTTGATCGCCGATAGCTGTACGAGCGCGTCGAGTGCTCTTATTGCTTCATTATGAGTCACATGCTTCTGCGCTTGCGAGGGAGCGATATAAGGAAGCTTGAGGTTGGTCGTCTGTTCCATTCGGTAATCCTTTTTCCATGCACCAAAATGCAGGACTCTAAAGCCGAATGAGAGCTGTTGGATAAGTTGCAGGCACTTAACACAAAGATTGCAATTATAATGACCTATGCTACTGCTCTGGCAATTGCGAATACCGAGGAATAAAGATTTGGAAACATTCCGGCAAAGCATCTCCATGATGCCGCGTCGTTACAAGCAGTCCCTGCTTGTCATTTTCGACATGGTTGCACTGACATTTGCGGTTTGGCTTAGCTATTTGCTGAGGTTCAGTGTAGTTTTTATGCCAAACGGCGAACAGATCATGCTCATGATCTCTGCTCCTCTCATCGCATTGCCCATATTCATCCGCTTCGGCCTGTACCGCGCTGTCATCCGCTATCTGCCTGACAAGGCGATCTGGACGATGATTCAAGCGGTGACCATCTCGGTCATTATCTGGGTCTGTCTGGCATTCCTCACGCAGATGACGGGTGCCGCAGGTGTCCCGCGTGCCATACCCTTCCTTTATTGGGTTCTGGGTGTTGCAATCATTTGTGGCAGCCGTTTTGCCGCCAAATGGCTTCTATGGAGCCCCTTAGGCGAAAAATTTCTGGAACGCCAATGCGTTATCTTTGGTGCTGGTGATGCAGGGCGGCAATTGGCCAATGCCTTGCGCTCGCAAAAGGACGTATTTGTCGCCGGTTTCATCGACGATGATAAAAGCTTGCAGGGCATGGATATCCTCGGAATACGTGTTTATCCACCGGCGAAAATTGAATATCTCGTTGAGAATTTCGGCATCAAGGAGATGATCGTCACGACCTCCGCGCTTACCGGAATCGAGCGGCGCAGACTTGTCGGCCGTCTCAAGGCGCTCGATGTGAAAGTGCGCATTCTTCCGGCAATTTCCGATCTTACCGCCGGAAAATATATTGTCAGCAATCTGCGCGATATTGATATTGACGATCTGCTTGGCCGCTCGCCGGTTCCCGCTGATCCTGAACTGCTCGACAAGACCGTGGAAGGCCGTGTCGTGCTTGTCACGGGTGCCGGCGGTTCCATCGGTTCTGAGCTTTGCCGCACGATTGTGAAGCTTGCACCCGCGAAACTTGTCATATTCGATGTCAATGAACACAGTATCTACCAATTGCAGCGCGAGCTGAATGCAATCAGCGATTGCGTCGTCATACCGGTGCTCGGATCAATCAGCGATGCGATCCTAATCCGCAGGGTTCTGGCTGAGCATAGGGTAGAAAATGTATATCACTGCGCTGCCTACAAGCATGTGCCGCTTGTAGAAGAAAACACTGTCGAAGGTGCACGCAACAACGTCATCGGCACGGAGGTTCTGGCCAGAAATTCGTGCGAAGCAGGTGTTCGTAACTTCGTGCTTATTTCTTCTGACAAAGCGGTGCGGCCCTCCAACGTGATGGGAGCCACAAAGCGCTGGGCGGAATTGATTGTTCGCTATTACGGTAATCAGGCGCAGGCGAAAAATACCGGCCAGGTGTTCGCATCCGTCCGATTTGGCAATGTCATCGGATCGAGCGGATCGGTTGTACCATTGTTTCGCGAGCAGATTTCAGGCGGCGGGCCTATCACGCTGACTCATGATGATATGACCCGTTATTTCATGTCGGTGCGCGAAGCTGCGGAACTCATCATCCAGGCCGGTGCTCTCTCGAGCGGCGGCGATATCTTGATGCTTGAAATGGGCGAAGCCGTACGCATCCGCGATCTGGCCGAAAACATGGTTCTTCTTGCAGGCTTGTCCGTCAAAGACGCTAATAATCCAGATGGGGATATCGAGATTGTCACCGTCGGTATTCGCGATGGCGAGAAGCTGCACGAGGAACTGTTCTACGATCCGCAAGGTGTTTCGGCGACGCGTCACCCGAAAATTTTGCGGGCACAGCGCCGCGTTAACGGGCTGGATCATCTGCCCGGCTCAATTGATGAGTTGCGCAGCCTGATAGAAAAGCAAGATGCGGAGGGCACCAGGAAGTTGCTGTATACGATCGCAGCTTCCTGAAGATCGCCTCGATTACGGTTTGCTTGACCTTAGCCGTCTGAGCAGCAGGGTCACGGCAGCAAGCGCTATGATGATGGCAAGCACTTGGCGCCAGCCTGACTGCATGGTGAATAGTGCACAGGCTGCCAAGATGAAGTTGAGCGCCACCACGCTCAAAATGATCAGCCAGACAGACCACCCCGAACGTTTGGCAATTTGATAGGCGTGCTTTGAGTGGGCATTGAGAATATTTTCGCCCGCGGCCAATCGCATAAACAGGGTTGATGTTGCATCGGCGATGAAGAAAAGCGGCAATATCAGCCCGGCCAAAATCGTCATTTCGCGAGCGACCATGAAGAAAGTGATGCCGCAGAGCAGGCCGATTGGAAGACTGCCCGAATCGCCCAGAAATATCGTTGCTTTCGGGCGATTGAAAAAGAAAAATCCGGCCAATCCACCCGCAATGGACATGGCGAGACTGCCAGTTCCGAAGTTCACCAGACCAAATAAAGAGAAACCGGCAATCAGGGCTAGCGGGACGCCGAGTCCTGCAACAACCATCAGGTCTATGCCATCCATAAAATTGGTAATGTTGATGAAATAGACCAGAGCCGCGACCAGCAAGGCCCGCTCCACCAGAAACGGCAATAAATCCGGCAGCAGGCGGAAATTATCGCCCAATCCATAAACAGCAACCACGGACGCAATCAATTGTGCCGCCAGACGTATGGATTCAGGCAGATGATGACGGTCGTCCAGGAAGCCGACGATCCATAAAACCGTGGCTCCAAGGCTGGCCGATATAAGGAAATGCAACGGAAGGCCTGCCTCAGCCCCAAAAACCCAAAGCGAAACCAGTATGGCAGGAACAAGGGCAAGACCGCCGAGCTGGCGCGCCGGTTGGGTGTGATTCGATCGATCAGTAATTGTTGCGCCCAGAAAATTTGACGGCAGCATCCGCATGGTAGCCCAGAGCAGAATTGCGCTCGCTATGGCGACGGATAAAAATGGAATTATGATAATGGTCAATGCTGATCCCCGGTCATATGTGCAATACAGCACCCTTGTCATGAAAATAATGCCGAAACAATTGTGGGATGAGACAAACTGGCCGATCATTCACGTTGCACAAGCTGAAACCAACGGTTATAAGCCGCGCTGTCGCATGAGGATTTCGCATCCGATGCAGACATGTTGGGGCGTCGCCAAGTGGTAAGGCAACGGTTTTTGATACCGTCATTCGGAGGTTCGAACCCTCCCGCCCCAGCCAAACCATAATTGTGAATTTCAGCAGCGCCTTTTAATTGATCTCCAGTTCGAGATCAGATTTTATCGCACGCATATTTTATGTATTTGAGGTCGCCAGCTATCTGAATACCAGCGAATCGACCATCCAAAAGTGGGAAAGCGGTGCGAAGCGGCCCAGCGGCATGGCCCTGAAACTGCTGGCGGTGGTGCAAAAGCATGGCCTGCAAGTTTTAAGCTGAGGGGAAGCAAATTGGCTCGTGAACTCCAGAACCATGCTTATAGAAGGTGCTGCACGCGCTCAACCGCCCAATGATAGAAACTGCCTTCGAGCGGTGGTTCGTTTGATGGGCCCTTCTTGTGGATATGGAAGCCAATGAAATCAGGATGCTTCAACGGTTCCAGGCCAAAGGCCGGATCGTAAATGCGTAGCGCATCCCGTCCCGTCCAATAATAGAAGTTTTCTTTTGGGGCGCCATCTTTGAAAAACCCATAGCGCTTAGCCAGCCGGGAAATGCCGTCATTGGCGAAAACAGTAATGCCCACCATTGCTGGCGAAACCTTTTGGCCGGTTAGCCGAAACCATGCCGGGCGCAGGACACGGCGGCGAAAACCCAGCCAAGGCGGCACGATCCGCGTGCTTTCCAGATAGGCGTCGAATTCCCTGATAACCGGATTGTCCGGCGGCAGATACATGGCCGAAACACCAAGGCGGGTGAAGTTTTCGCGGGCCAGATAAGGACGATCGGGCGAGGGGTGGAATTGTTTGGTCAGATAGATATCGGTGTCGAGCCACAGGCCTTGCTGTTTTTTCATCAAGGTGACGCGAAACAGATCGCTGAACTGGCCTATGACACGCGTATATTTGGGGATATCGGGAAAGTCGGGATCAAGCCGGAAAAAATAGTCCTTGCTCAATATCTCGGAAGCATCGTGCAACTCGATGGATTTTGGCAGGTTCTCGATCTCTTCGAAAGCATAGAGTTTGACCCGTTGACCGGTCATGGCCATCGAAGCGAGGCAGACACGATCGACTTCGCGCAATCGCGGCCCATACCAGAATGTGCAAATATCCATGCGAATGGCCCCTTTATCATCTGCTCATCTAGGGCGGGGCGCTTCATTCGTCAATTACGCGCTCTGCAATTGTGGATCGATTCCCAAAGGATTTATTTTCTAGGGATGGGTTGTTTTAAAACATGCTGACGGCGCGCAATTGGAAGAGTGGAAATATGTTCTGATAATCAACGGATCGAGGCAACAAATTGGCGCGGATTTGGGTTGGCCTGAGAAACTATCCTTTCCCTAAGGCAGGGCGCTACACTATGTTTGCGGTCGCTGACCAAACGTGTTGAACTGCGTTTGGGATCAGGCGATATTTGTTACAGGTATGATGCCTGGCGACATGAGTGGGTAATGACTTTCATGACCAAGAATTTGACGCATTTGCAGCGTCTTGAAGCCGAAGCGATCCATATTTTTCGTGAGGTTGCCGCTACATTTGCCAATCCGGTGATGATGTACTCCATCGGCAAAGATTCATCCGTTATGCTGCATCTGGCGATGAAGGCCTTTTATCCCGCCAAGCCGCCCTTTCCGTTTCTCCATGTGGATAGTACGTGGAAATTCAAGGAGATGATCGCGTTTCGTGATTCAGAGGCTGATCGTCTCGGATTTGATCTGCGCGTTCACAGCAATCAGGAAGGCATTGAGCAGGGCATCAGTCCTTTCGTGCATGGATCAAACACGCATACCCATATCATGAAGACCGTCGCCCTGCGTCAGGCTCTCGATAAATACGGATTTGACGCAGCCTTTGGCGGTGCACGGCGCGACGAGGAAAAGGCCCGCGCCAAGGAACGCATTTTCTCATTTCGCAATGCACAGCACTCCTGGGACCCGAAAAACCAGCGTCCTGAAATGTGGAAAATTTACAATACGCGCGTTGCCAAAGGCGAGTCGATCCGTGTGTTTCCTATCTCCAACTGGACCGAACTGGATGTCTGGCAATATATCATGCAGGAGAATATCCCGATTGTTCCGCTGTATTTTGCCGCCAAGCGCCCCGTTGTCGAGCGTGACGGAATGCTGATCATGCGCGATGATGAGCGCATGCAGCTCTTGCCGGGCGAGGTATTGCAGGAGAAAATGGTGCGCTTTCGTACGCTTGGCTGTTACCCGCTGACGGGCGCAGTTGAATCCGAAGCGGCAACGCTTCCCGAAATTGTCAGCGAAATGCTGATCTCGCGGACGTCAGAGCGCCAAGGGCGCATGATTGACCGGGACGAGGCCGGTTCGATGGAAAAGAAAAAGCGTGAGGGCTATTTCTGATGAGTAAGCTGGCCCATATCGAAACTTCGGTTGCACAATCCGCAGCTGAGGAAATCAGCGCTTACATGGCAGAGCAGGAAAAGAAGTCGCTGTTGCGGTTCCTGACCTGTGGCTCTGTCGATGACGGCAAGTCAACGCTCATCGGCCGGCTTTTATACGACACCAAGCTGATCTTCGAGGACCAGCTTGCAGCGCTGCAAAATGACAGCCGCAAACATGGCACCAATGGCGAAGATATCGACTTTGCTCTCCTTGTCGATGGGCTTGAGGCCGAGCGCGAGCAGGGCATCACAATCGACGTTGCCTATCGCTTCTTCTCGACGCCAAAGCGTAAGTTCATCGTTGCAGATACGCCCGGCCATGAACAATATACGCGCAATATGGCAACAGGCGCCTCCACGGCAGACCTGGCTATTGTGCTTGTCGATGCGCGGCAAGGGATTTTGCGTCAAACAAGGCGGCATAGTTTCATCGCGTCCCTGCTTGGTATCCGCAACATCGTGCTTGCGGTCAACAAGATCGATCTCGTTGATTATTCGCAGGACGTATTCGAGACGATTGTCAAACAATATCAGGAGTTTGCAAGCGAACTCGGATTCAAAACCATACAGGCAATTCCGCTATCCGCTCGCTTTGGCGATAATGTAATCGGCCCATCGGAAAATTTGGGCTGGTATGAAGGCCCGTCGCTTCTGCAACATCTGGAAAATGTGGCTCTGGATGATGCCGATGCAACGCGTCCGTTCCGTTTTCCTGTTCAGTTCGTCAACCGCCCCAACCTCGATTTTCGCGGATTTTCAGGCACCATAGCTTCCGGCACAGTCTCGCCGGGTGATGAGATTGTGGTGGCCAAATCCGGCAAAGTTTCGCGCGTCAAACGAATTGCGACGTGGGACGGCGACCTTGACCAAGCGGGAGAAGGGCAGGCCGTCACCATTGTGCTGGAGGACGAGGTCGAGGTTTCCCGTGGCAATATGCTGGTCTCGCCGGATAATCGCCCCGAAGTGGCCGATCAGTTTGCCGCGCATCTCGTCTGGTTTTCCGAAGCGCCATTGATCCCCGGACGCTCTTACATTTTGCGTACCGAGACCGATCAGGTAACGGCAACCATCACTGATCTGAAATATCGAGTCGATATCAATAGTTTCGCGCAGGAAGCGGCCAAATCGCTTGATCTGAACGAGGTTGGTGTCGTCAATATTTCGACGCAGGAGGCGATTGCTTTCGATGGATATAAATCCAACCGCTCGACCGGTTCCTTTATTCTGATAGACCGGCTGACCAATGCGACGGTCGGTGCGGGTATGATCGATTTTGCCCTGCGCCGCGCCTCCAATGTCCATTGGCAGGCACTTGATGTCGACAAGGCATCGCGCGCAAACCAGAAGGATCAAAAACCTGCGGTCGTCTGGTTTACCGGCCTGTCGGGCTCTGGAAAATCGACAGTCGCCAACCTTGTCGAAAAGCGTCTGGCTGCACTTGGCAAGCACACCTATATTCTTGACGGTGACAATGTCCGCCACGGTCTTAACCGTGACCTCGGATTTACCGAAGAAGATCGCGTGGAGAATATCCGCCGCGTTGGTGAAGTTGCCAAGCTGATGGTTGATGCGGGTTTGATCGTGCTGGTCTCGTTCATCTCGCCATTCGTCGCCGAGCGGCGCATGGTCCGCGAATTGCTTGGCGATGGCGAGTTCATGGAAGTTTACGTTGATACGCCGTTTGAGGAATGCGCGCGGCGAGATCCAAAGGGTCTTTATGCGAAGGCCCTGCGCGGTGAAATCAAGAATTTCACCGGTGTGGATTCGCCGTATGAAGTGCCGGAGAATCCGGAGCTTCATCTGAAAACCGTGGGACGGACAACCGAAGAGCTTGCCTCGGAAGTGGAAAAGCTGCTCACTGATCGCGGAATCATCTTCAATTTCGATCATAGTTCGTGGTCGATCTAGGCAGGGCTGAACGTGACAGTAAATCCAGTACCTACAACGATCGACTACGCATCGTTGCTATCCATATTCGAGAAAACCGCGATTGCAGCCGGCCTCGAAATCCTGCGCATCTACGAAGAAGGTTGCGACGTCGCGCTTAAGGACGATAAGTCGCCAGTCACTGCTGCGGATCATGCGGCTGAAGCAATTATCCTGGAAGCATTGCGCCGGGCAACGCCGCATATACCCATTGTTGCGGAAGAGGAAATTTCCGGCGGACATGTGCCGGGGGATCTCGGCGACCGGTTTTATCTCGTCGATCCGCTGGACGGAACGCGCGAGTTTGTTAATCGCAATGGCGACTTCACAGTCAATATTGCTCTTATCGAATATGGTATTCCGGTCTTGGGCGTTGTCTATGCTCCGGTTCGTGGCTGGCTGTTTACAGGTGGCCCGGATGGCGCGAGGGAAATAACGCTGGATCATGAGGGCAGCATTGTTTCGGCACGGCAAATTTCCTGCCGCAAGGCACCGCAGCAGATGATCGCCGTCGCCAGCCGCTCTCATCGTACGCCGGAAACCGATGCGCATCTGGAAGATTTTGATATTGAAGAATGTGTTTCTGTTGGATCGTCGATCAAATTCGGCCTGTTGGCACGGGGCGAGGCGGATATTTATCCACGCCTGAGCCGGACGATGGAATGGGATACGGCTGCCGGGGATGCAGTGCTTCGCGCCGCTGGTGGAACGACGCTCACGCTGGATGGCAAGTTGCTGAGCTATGGTCGCCGCAATCAGGCGGATGATGCTGATTTTGCCAATCCCGGATTCGTCGCTCGGGGCAGACTATAGCCAGTTTTCAGCTTTAAGACCTGGAACTCGGCTGAAATCCTTTAGATTGTTTGTCACGAGAATAGTGCCTCTCGCACAGGCATATGCTTTAACAAATGCCATTTGGCTTTGGTCTGCAGTAAATTATCATCTCATCCTTTGCGCAGCAGCAAGGTGACGACGAAGAACGCACCGATGGAGCTGGTGACGACGCCAATCGGCAATTCCTGCGGCGCGAGCAGCAGTCTTGCGACGAGGTCGCTTGAAAGGAGCAGTATGCTTCCGAAAAGCGCGCAAGTTACAATCAGTCCGGCATGGAGCTGGCCGGAAAAGCGCCGCGCAATATGGGGAATCATCAACCCGACAAAGCCGATAACGCCCGATACTGAAACAAAGATCGCGGTTGAAAAGGCACAAACAATAAACACGATATTCCGGGTTCGATTGACCCTGACGCCGAGGCTTTCCGCGGTGTTTTCGCCCGCCAAAAACGCATCAAGATTGCGGTGGTTATAAAGCGCGAAGACGAGGATCGAGGCGAGGCCAATCAATGCCAGCGGCAGATTATCCCAACGCGCAATTCCCAGTCCTCCAAGCGTCCAGAATAATACCGAATGGGCGGCGCGTTGATCGCCGGAAAACACCATATAATTGGCAAGCGCCGTGAAGATGAAGGATACGGCAAGGCCAGCAAGGATCATGCGCTCGGGACCTTGACCTTGTACGCGGCGCACCAGCAGCAGAACGATAATAGCTGCGAGCATGCCACCGCTGAACGCAGCAATGGGCAGCGTCCATACGCCGAAGCGATCGCCGAAAAGACTTATAACCGATACCGCGCCAGCAGCAGCCCCCGAGGAAAGACCAAACAGGAAGGGGTCGGCGAGATCGTTGCGGGTAACGGTCTGCAACATTGCGCCAATGATGCCAAGGCCAGCACCGACGCATAGGCCGAGGATAGCGCGGGGCAAACGCAGGTCGACAATAATTCTTTCTATGGGCACAGTCGTGGCCAGATCGCTGAGCCCTGCAAAATGCGCCAAGGCATTCAACACGTCGCCAAGCGCGATAAATGTTGAGCCATAGGCAATGGAAAGGAGCCCAAGCACGATGACCAACACCGTGCTTACCGCTAAAGTCAGTTTTGTTCCCGCCGGAAAATGCACTCAGAATGCTTCCGGATGCATTGCCTTGGCAATCTTTTCGATGGCTTCGATATTCGCAGGACCCGGCGTAAGTTCCGCATAACGAAGGGCGACAAAGCGCTCATTCTTTACTGCATCGGTTTCCTTCATGGCCGGATGGCTCTTCAGGAAATCGAGAAGCTTCTTATATCCAACATCATCCTGATAATCGAGGAGTACGAGAAACTGCGGATTGCGCGATGCAACAGTTTCCCAAGAGGTGGTGGCCCAGCTGGATTCCAGGTCATCCATGATGTTGACGCCGCCAGCTTCGCTGATCATCGCTGAAGGGATGGCGAACTTTCCAGCGGTGAATGGTTTGTCTTCCCCGGAATCATAAAGGAACACGCGGGTACCGCTGTTGGTGCCGACCTTCTTTTTGATCTGTGCCAATTGGGTCTTCCAGCCGGAAATCAGTTTTTCAGCTTCTGCTTCCTTGCCGAAAATTTTGCCCAGCTTTTCGATGTCGCCATAGAGAAGTTCCATGGAAGCGGCAGGGCGGTTTTTATCGAGATGGACGCAGCTCTCGGTCAGTTCGAGGGTTTTGATTCCATAGGGCGCAAGTGTATCGGGGGTAACTTCGCCGCCGATGCGCATGCCGTAATTCCATCCGGCAAAGAAGAAATCAGGCTGCACGGCGATAATATTCTCGAGTGTCGGATTTTTTGGTGCAAGTTCCGGAATGGAACCCTGCTGCTTGATGAAGGCATCATCGAGCTTGTACCAGCCGGTGATTCCGGTCACGCCAACCATTGAAGATTGCAGGCCAAGCGCGAAAGCCATTTCGCTCATGTTGATATCGTTGACGACGACACGTTTGGGAGCGGCGTCGAAGGTCAAAGGTTTGCCGCAACTATCGACGGTTACAGGGAAAGCAAAGGCAGGCGCAGACAGAAGAGTAAATGCGAGGGCAAAAAGGGATTTTTTCATCAAATGCTCCGTGAATGAGAATGGGCGTCATGGATCGGTTCGGGTGCTTCAAACACCATAAGGTCGCGCTGGCGGGATGGGTGCCTGAGGCGCAGCACATCAAGGTCAAATACATCGCTGACAATGCGCGGGGTCAGCGTTTCGTCGGGCGTGCCTGACGCTACAAGCTGAGCGCTGTGCATGACTGCTACATGGGTTGCAAAGGGCGCAACAAGCGGCAAATCATGCAGAACGGCAATGGTCGTGACACTAAGTCCGGCAACGAGCAGGAGCAGTTCGCTGCGCGCCTTTGGATCGAGGTGATTGGTCGGTTCATCAAGAAACAGGATGGCCGGTTGCTGGGCGAGGGCGCGCGCCAATTGCATGCGCTGCCGTTCGCCGCCTGACAATGAACCCAATGCACGACGGCGGAAATGGCTGATCCGCGCGCGCTCCATGGAATCTTCGACGATTTCCCGGTCGACCGTGCGTGTGAAGACGCCCAGATGGGGAATGCGGCCAAGAGATACATAATCCTCGACAAGAAGCTGTTGATCGGGGGTATCGGCCTGACCGACAAAGGCAAATTGCCGGGCCCGCTCAAGCGGCGACATTGTACCGATAATTTTGCCGTTGAAGCTTATTCCGCCGGACGTCGGTGGCAGCAGCCCGGCCAGCATGCGCAGCAAGGTGGATTTTCCAGCGCCATTCGGCCCGATAATAGCGAGCCTTGCGCCACATCTTATGCCGACCGACGCAGCATCAACCAAAGTATGGGTTCCGGTTTTATAGCTCACGGCTGTTGCATCAAGCTGTATATGGCTCACGGGCGCGCTCCCATGCCGTGGAAATATTCTGAGGACTTCGACATGGGTAGGAGATAGCGTAATGTTATAACAATCGTCAATGCCGATTGTTTGAGAGGGTAGATAATATGATGCTGGGTCGAAGTGACGATGCGCGAAACGTTCATACCTGCCAACTTTCAAGGGGAGGACAGAGAACGCAGACGATGAACCGGAAGCTATTCAAAGCATTCGGGTGCCGCTAATGCGGACAGAGGTCATCGCATCGCTCCCGGCACACCCCGTCCGGTTCGAATTTCAATTATGATGGCAGGTCTCCTGGCTCACGGGTCTTGGCAAAGCCTTACCTTCCCGATCTTGCGATCAGTGGCATCATCAGGCGTCGCTCACCGCTTACAGTTGCGGGGGCAGCCACGGTTTCGGTCCCTTTTGGGTACGCCTCACCGTGTTCCCTTTTCATCTCCAGCATTGTCTAGCCGGAGAAACCATCACGATGATTAGTAGTTGAACCGAAGTGAAAATGAAATGGGGTAAAAGAGATAGCACTTGGAAAAAATAGAAGAATGCCATGTTTCCCTCAGGAGTGAGAGGGAGGCTTTCGCCCACCTCCCGTTTTCTGGTTTAATGAATGGACATCCGGATAGTGAGTGTCCAGCTCGTCCGGGTCTTTTTCAATTCCAGGGTGATAATCAGCAGCCACCCTTTGTTGGCATTGAGTTTCTGCGTGGTTCGACGGGGCTCACCATGAGGAATGTGGTTTGATTGCACATTGGTCGATAACCTTGCAGGAAGTGACTTCCTGCAAATAATAACCTCCCTCATGGTGAGCCCCGTCGAACCACGCAGCAAGCCTAATGCAAATTATATTACCCCCTCTCTTGGATTTGGTTGTGTCGTCCATTTTGCCAGCCCGTTTAAGGTGCAGATTCAGTACGTGCTAAAATAAATGGCAGAATAAGTTTTTTAAGCGTGAACAAGCCGATGGAGTAGGCTAGGCTTCGCATGTAGCCTTTGGCGACATCGATGTTTTATTGAATTTTGGGGCGACATGGCAATTCACGCAGCAGTCTATCACCTGACTCACTATAAATATGATCGCCCCATCATGCTCGGGCCGCAGATCATCCGCCTTCAACCAGCTCCGCACTCGAGAACCAAAGTGCTGAGTCACTCGTTGAAGGTCAGTCCGTCCAACCATTTCGTCAATTTGCAGCAGGACCCTTACGGTAATTTTCTGGCCCGTTTTGTCTTTCCTGAGCCCGTCACGGAGCTCAAGATCGAAGTCGATCTCATTGCCGATATGACCGTCTATAATCCGTTTGATTTCTTCGTCGAACCTGCCGGAGAAATCTGGCCCTTCGCTTACCCTGAAGATATACGCGACGATCTTTCCATATATATGAAGCCGGAGCCGATTGGGCCGCTTCTGTCGGATTTTCTGGCAACGATTGATCGCTCAAGCACCAATACAGTCAATTTCGTCGTGGACCTTAATGCACGCATCCAGCGCGAGATTGGTTATGTTATCCGCATGGAAACCGGTGTCCAAGAGCCGGAAACCACGTTGAATGTCCGTACAGGTTCGTGCCGTGATACCAGCTGGCTTCTCGTGCAGACCTTGCGTCATCTCGGCCTGGCGGCGCGTTTTGTTTCCGGCTACCTTATCCAGTTAAAGCCCGATCTGGTGGCGCTGGATGGTCCTGCCGGGACAACGACGGATTTTACTGATCTACATGCCTGGTGCGAGGTCTACTTGCCGGGTGCCGGTTGGATTGGCCTTGATCCGACATCGGGGTTGCTGACTGGCGAAAGTCATGTCCCGCTGGCCGCAACACCTCATTATCGCAATGCTGCACCGATTTCAGGCATGGCTGAACCGGCCAATGTCGAATTCGGTTTTGACATGCGGGTAACGCGCGTCTCGGAACATCCACGCATTACCAAGCCATTTTCCGATGAATCGTGGGACGCGCTCGATGCGCTTGGCAACAAAGTCGATGCGCTGCTCAAGGAACGGGATGTTCGCCTGACCATGGGCGGCGAGCCGACATTCGTTTCAATTGACGATTTCGAATCCGGCGAATGGAACACCGATGCCGTTGGCCCAACCAAGAGGGAAAAAGCTGACAAGCTGATACGGCGCTTGCGTGATCGTTTCGCGCCGGGCGGATTTCTGCATTACGGGCAGGGAAAATGGTATCCGGGGGAGAGCCTGCCGCGCTGGACGTTCTCACTCTATTGGCGAAAAGACGGCCAGCCCATCTGGGTCAATCCTGATCTTATCGCCGCGGAAAACAGCAAGGCGGATGTCAAACCGGAAGATGCGGGCAAACTGCTGGTGGAGATGGCTGGCGAATTGGGCGTTGAAGACGATATGGTTGCCGCCGCCTATGAGGACCCCGCAGAATGGATCGTCAAAGAAGGCAATTTGCCGGAGAATGTTGATCCTTCAAACTCCATGCTGAAAGACCCGGAAGAGCGCAGCCGCATGGCGCGTGTTTTCGAACGGGGACTGACAGAGCCAACAGGATTTGTATTGCCGGTACAGCGCTGGAACAGCCAGGCTGCGCAAGGTCCGCGCTGGCGCAGTGAAAAATGGACTACGCGGCGCGGCAAGCTCTTTCTGGTTCCGGGCGACTCTCCTGTCGGTTACCGCCTGCCGCTGGGCGCTCTGCCACATGTGCCGCCTTCCGAGTTTCCCTTCATCGTGCCGGTTGACCCTTCCGTAGAGCGGGGTCCTTTGCCGGATTCGCCGGCATTAACCGGCATTGATGTGAGAGACGAGCCGCAAGCGGTTGCTTCGTTCACCGCCGCCGAAGGTAATGCCCAAGAGCGTGTGGAGCAGGAACTGGGAGAGATTGGCGGCGCGGTGCGTACAGCCATTTCGGTTGAACCGCGCGATGGCCGGTTGAGCGTGTTCATGCCGCCGGTTGAGGCGCTTGAGGACTATCTTGAACTTGTCGGGGCGGCGGAAGCTGCTGCCGCCAAACTCGGCTTGCCGGTTCATATCGAAGGTTACGGACCACCGCAGGACCCGCGCATCAGCGTGATACGCGTTGCTCCCGACCCTGGCGTGATTGAAGTAAATATCCATCCGGCTTCGAACTGGCGCGAATGCGTGGCAACAACCGAGACGATTTATGAGGAAGCCCGCCAGACAAGGCTCGGCGCTGATAAATTCATGATTGACGGGCGGCATACGGGCACTGGCGGCGGCAATCATGTGGTGGTTGGCGGCGAAACACCCAATGACAGCCCGTTTTTGCGCCGTCCGGACCTTCTGAAAAGTCTGGTTTTGCATTGGCAGAGACATCCATCCTTGTCCTATCTGTTTTCAGGCATGTTCGTTGGCCCGACCAGTCAGGCGCCGCGTTTCGATGAGGCGCGGCACGACAGTCTTTACGAACTGGAAATCGCCATGGCGCAGGTGCCTCTGCCAGGTCGTGGTACGCCGCCTCTGCCTTGGCTGGTGGACCGGCTGTTCCGCAATCTCCTGGTGGACGTTACCGGCAATACGCATCGTTCGGAAATTTGCATCGACAAGCTTTTCTCGCCAGATGGTCCAACCGGACGGCTTGGCCTCGTCGAATTTCGCGGTTTCGAAATGCCGCCCAATGCCCGCATGAGTCTCGCACAACAATTGCTGGTTCGGGCATTGATTGCCCGCTTCTGGAACAACCCGATCGAAGGCAGCTTCGTGCGTTGGGGTACGACATTGCATGACCGCTTCATGCTGCCGGCTTTCGTCTGGGCGGACTTTCTCGATGTGCTGGCCGACCTGCGTCAGAACGGATTTGATTTCCGGCCGGAATGGTTTGAGGCGCAGTTGGAGTTCCGCTTTCCCTTCTGCGGTGAAATCGTCAATGAAGGCGTCAGACTGGAATTGCGGCAAGCGCTTGAGCCTTGGCATGTGATGGGCGAACAGGGCGCTATTGGTGGCACGGTGCGTTTTGTTGACAGCTCTGTCGAGCGTTTGCAGGTGAGGGTCGAAGGCTATAATGCCGCGCGTTACAGCGTTGCCTGCAATGGCCGCGAAGTGCCGCTGAAAATGACTGAGACCAATGGTGTTGCTGTTGCAGGGGTTCGCTACAAAGCCTGGCAGCCGCGCTCCGGCCTGCATCCGATGATCCCGGTCAATGCGCCGCTGGTGTTTGATATTTACGATCAATGGTCGGGACGGGCTATTGCAGGCTGCACCTATCATGTCGCCCATCCGGGCGGACGCAGCTACGACACATTCCCGGTTAACTCCAATGAAGCGGAGGCGCGCAGGCTCGCGCGGTTCGAGCCCCGCGGCCACACGGCTGGAGCCTATGAGCTGCGAAAAGAACAGGCATCGCCGGAATTCCCGATGACGCTGGATTTAAGAAGGCCGCGTGGTTGAGTTGTGCGTGGTTCGACAAGCTCACCATGAGTAAGGTGGTTTGGCTTCATAGGTAGCTGTGAGATCGTAGAACTACTCAATGCAATCCTCAACCTTCCTCATGGTGAGCTTGTCGAACCACGCACAATAAGTATGCAGCGGATATGAAACACCCTATAGATTGATGATGTCGCAAGTGAATAAAACCAAGGCACCCGTAATTCCCAGCCTGCTGGCGGGCTACAAGCCCTTGCCGGGAATTGCCGACGAAATGATTGATCCTGCGGGTGCCGTTCGGCCCGGCTGGGAAACGCTGCTGCATGCGCTGGATGAAATCGGCCCGGAAAAATTGGCGACACGTTTTGCGCGCGCCAATCAATATCTGCTGGATGCTGGCGTATTCTACCGCATCTATGACGAGACGGGCACGCAGGAGCGCCAATGGCCGCTTGCCCATATTCCCCTGCTTATCAATCAGGAAGATTGGGATACGATTACCGCTGGTTTGACCCAGCGCGCCGATCTGCTTGAAGATATCGTTTCCGATATTTATGGCGAAGGAAAGCTTGTACGCGATGGCGTGCTGCCGCCTGACCTGATTGCATCGAACCCGGAATTTCTGCACCCGGTGGCCGGTATAAAACCGGCAAGCGGACGCTTCCTGCATTTTTGTGCTTTTGAATTGGGTCGCGCTCCAAATGGCCAATGGTGGGTGCTGGGCGACCGGACACAGGCACCGTCGGGCGCAGGATTTGCGCTGGAAAATCGTGTGGCAACCACCCGCGCTCTGTCCGATATTTCCGCCTCAATGAATGTGCATCGGCTGGCGGGCTTCTTCAAGGATTTCCGTGACTCGATGCAGTCGCTGGTCACCGATCCGCAGGCCCGTGCTGCGATCCTGACGCCCGGTCCCAACAATGAAACATATTTCGAGCACGCCTATATCGCCCGCTATCTTGGCTTCATGCTGCTTGAAGGCGACGACCTGACGGTTGCCAAGGGCAGGGTGATGGTGCGTACCGTTTCAGGACTGAAGCCGGTTGATGTGCTTTGGCGCCGAATGGATGGTGCCTATATGGACCCGCTCGAGCTTAAATCAGATTCGTGGATCGGTACGCCGGGCATGGTGGGTGCCTTGCGCAGACGCTCTGTCTCGCTGGTCAATGCGATTGGTTCGGGCATTCTTGAAACCCGCGCCTTGCTGGCTTTCCTACCAGCCATTTCAAAAGCCCTGCATGAGCGGGATCTGGCGCTGCCAAGCATAGCGACGTGGTGGTGCGGGCAGGAAAAAGAGCGCAAGCATGTCATGGACCGGTTTGACCAGATGATGGTGGGACCGGCTCTTTCAACACGTTTGCCATTTGAGGACGAGCAGGCAACTGTGCTGGGATCAAATCTTGATCCTGAAGCACGCAGCGAACTGCTTGCCCGATTGCAGAATGACGGGCGCGGGCTGGTCGGTCAGGAAGCTGTCAAGCTTTCGACAACCCCCGTCTATGTCGATGGCAAGCTGGAACCCAGACCCTTTGTGCTGCGTGTCTTTGCGGCGCGTCACAAAGATGGCTGGAGCTTTATGCCGGGTGGTTTTGCGCGCGTCGGCTTTACGCTCGACACGGCGGCAATTGCCATGCAGCGTGGCGGGCAGGCGGCGGATGTCTGGATCACCAGCAAGGGACCGGTTGCAAAGGACACGCTGCTTCCCCGCGAAGATGATGTTTTCCAGCGCAATGTGCCGGGAACCCTTCCTGCGCGTGCTGCTGAAAACCTGCTATGGATGGGCCGTTATATTGAGCGCGCCGAAGGAACCGCACGCATACTGCGCGCCTGTCATGCGCGCTTTGCCGAGGCACCCAATCAGGAATTGCCGCTTCTGACCGAAATGCGCGCCTATCTCAAACCACTTGGCGTTGATTTGGATCAGGCGGTTCCCAAGGGCTTGCAACGATCAATCGACGGCGCGATGCTTTCGGCTGGACGCATTCGCGACCGGTTTTCGCCCGATGGCTGGCTGGCACTGCACGATCTGTCAAAGACCGTGCACCGCTTTTCCGATGTGGTGTCACCGGGCGATGACACCACCCGCGCCATGACGATTATCCTGCGCAAGCTTGCCGGATTTTCCGGTCTCGTACACGAAAACATGTACCGGTTTACCGGCTGGCGCTTTCTCGAAATAGGCCGCAGGATTGAGCGCGGCATCCAGATGGCAAGCATGCTTGCCCGCCTTGCCCGGCATGATGCCGCGGAAGGCTCGCTGGAAATGCTGTTGGAGATCGGCGATAGCGTGATGACGCATCGCCGGCAGTATAGTGTTTATTCCGGGCGGATCAGCATTCTGGATCTTCTGGCGCTGGACCCGCTCAATCCGCGTTCGATCATCTTTCAGCTTGACGCGCTGAAAACGGAATTCAGCTTGCTGCCAACGCGTGAGATGGGCCGGAATAAACCGGCGGGCATGCAAATGTTCTCCAAGGATGTGTTGCGATTGCACACGCAACTGGCCATTTCAGAACCGCATGAATTGACGCCGGAAACACTTCACAAGGTCGCCTATGATATTGGTGCTTTGGCCGATGCAATTTCCGAGACATATTTTGCGTGAGCGAGTCCAGAACTGATGCTGTATAATATCCGCCTTCATCTCCATTATGATTATGCGCGGTCAGCGGCTGCCGGGCGGCATCATGTGCGGGTCATGCCGCAGACATTGCCGGGTGTTCAGCGTGTTATTGCATCCAGTCTGTCATTCGATCCCGTATCGGCAGAGCGCTCGGAGTTCATCGATTTCTTCTCCAATTCGGTTACGTCCATCGTTTATCGCAATCCGCACGAGACGCTTGACGTAAACATGACCGCGCGCGTCAATGTCATGCGCCCTCCGGTCATGCTTGATGTTTCACCCGATATTGCAGGGCTGAGGAAAGAAGTTCGCAGTGTGTGGTCGATAGCGGCTGACGCGCCGCATCATTTTCTCGCTTCAAGCAAATATGCGGCCATTGATCCGGATATTACTGCCTATGCTGCGTTGAGCCTCACCAGTACCCGAACCGTTACGGAAGCGGTGAGCGATTTGAACCGCCGAATCCACGCGGATTTCAAATATGATGGCGCAGCCACGGATGTGCGCACGAATGCTCGTCAGGCCTTCGATCTCAAGGCTGGTGTATGCCAGGATTTCAGCCATGTGATGATCGCGGGCTTGCGAGGGTTGGGCATTCCGGCTGGCTATGTCAGCGGCTTCCTGCGAACCATACCGGCGCCGGGCAAGGAACGGCTTGAAGGCGCTGACGCCATGCATGCATGGGTACGTGCCTGGTGTGGACGGGAAGCGGGCTGGCTGGAATTTGATCCGACCAACAATATGGCTGCCAGCAATGATCATATTACGATCGGCTGCGGCCGTGACTATGCCGATGTTTCGCCCATTGTCGGTGTTTTGAAGACAAGCGGCTCACAAGAGGGCAAACAATCGGTGGATGTCATCCCGCTGGAATAAGCGCACGAGTTATAATGTTTTTGCGAAAACATTATAACTCTGGTTTTCACAACAGATTTGCATCCGTGACAAGATTATTGGAATGGTTTTTCTTGGGTTTCGGTAGGCTGCGGAATATGGTTCATGTTCTGAGCCGTCAGCGTTCAAAATGCGGGATGAAATTCCAAAGTGCTATTGCCTCTTTCTGTTCCACCATTGATGCTGACAACGGGACCTGTGCCGGTTTACCCGGAAGTGCTCAAGGCGCTGGGTGCGCCCGTTCTTTATGATTACCATCCAACCTTTCAAGAGTTCTATGCGGCTGTTGTCGAGAAGCTGCGGCTTGCGTTTCGAACCGATATAGCGCCGGTAATCATGCAAGGAGAAGCAATCCTTGGCATTGAGGCCGGCGCTGCTGCTCTGATTGCCAAGGATGACGTGGTTCTTAATCTTGTATCCGGCGTTTATGGCAAGGGATTTGAAGGTTGGGTGGCAAGATATGGCAAGGAAGTGATTGAACTGGCGGTTCCCTTCGATGAGGTTATCGACCCGCAAGCCGTGAGGGATGCGTTTCGCCAAAGGCCCGATATTTCCGTGGTTTCACTGTGCCATCACGATACGCCATCCGGCACGCTCAATCCGCTTTATGAAATCGGCGCGATAGCTGCCGAGCATGGCGCTTATCTTATTGTGGATGCGGTATCGTCCTTTGGCGGCATGGACGCGCACCCGCAGAGTGCTCATGCAGATATTTTCATCACTTCACCATCCAAATGTCTGGGTAGTACGCCCGGTCTTAGCTTGATCAGTGTGAGCAAGCGGGGGTGGGAAAAAATTGAGCGCAATAGCGATGCTCCGCGTGGATCATTTCTCAGTCTTGCCGCGTGGAAAGATGCTTCAATACCCGGCAGGACTTTCCCCGTGACGCCGTCAATTGCCGAAATTTATGCATTGGATGCCGCGCTCGACCGATATGCCAAAGAGGGGCCGGAAAACGTCTGGGCGCGTCACGCCGAAACGGCTGCCATCGCCCGCAAGCGGTTGCTTGAACTGGGCATTGCGCTATGGCCGAAACGAGAGGCATGGTGCGCGCCCACGGCGACGGCTTTCAGGCTGCCGGACGGCTTTACCGATGTGGAACTGCGCGACCGGCTTTTGAATGAGTACGGCATATTGCTCTCGCTCGGGCGCGGCGACACATCAGGAAAAGTTTTGCGCATTGCACATATGGGTGCATCTGCGCAACCCGACTTTGCTCGCAAGACAATCGAAGCATTAAGCTCCATTCTGTCCCAATCCATTGATTGAAGGATTCCAACAATGTCCCGCATCCTGTTGAATCGTCGTAACTTTCTCCAGATAAGCGCCAGCGCTGGCGCTCTAATGCTGACGCCGCAACTGGCCTTCGCGCAGGATGCGCCTGTCAAGGGTGGACGGCTTGTGGTTGCAGGCGATAGCGAGCCTGCCAATCTTAATCCGGCCATCGTCGCATCAAATGGTGTTTTCTTCGTCGCCAGCAAGGTAATCGAACCTTTGGCTGAACAATCCTACGAGGGAAAGGACGGGCTTGATCCGCGGCTCGCTACGTCCTGGGAAGGATCTGCAGATGGGCTGTCGGTGACGTTCAAATTGCGGGAAGGGGTGACCTGGCATGATGGCAAGCCTTTCACCTCGGCGGACGTTGCTTTTTCTGCCCTGGAGGTCTGGAAGAAACTGCAAAATCTCGGGCGCGTCGTGTTCAAGAATTTGGCGGCCGTTGATACGCCGGACGAACATACTGCGATCTTCAGGTTCTCGGAGCCCACGCCTTTCCAGCTTATCCGCAACGCGCTACCCGTCGTAACGTCAGTTATACCGAAGCATGTTTATGAAGGCACGGATATTGCCAAGAACCCGGCCAATCAGAAGCTGGTCGGAACCGGCCCGTTCAAGTTTGGCGAATACAAGCCGGGTGAGTATTTCCTGCTGAAGCGCAATGACGCCTATTGGGAAAAGAATGAGCCGCTGCTTGATGAGATCGTCTATCAGTTTCTTCCTGACAGGGCGGCAGCCGGAAATGCGCTGGAGGCAGAGGAAATTCAACTGGCGGCATTTTCGGCAGTTCCCCTTGCTGATCTTGGCCGTATCTCAAAATCTTCAGGCCTGAAGGTCTATGCGAACGGCTATGAGGGCCTGACTTATCAGTTGATTGTCGAGATCAATCATCGGCGCAAGGAATTGGCGGATGTGAAAGTGCGCCAAGCCATTGCGCATGCCATTGATCACGATTTTGTCGTAAAAACCATTTTCCTCGGGTTTGCCAAATCATCGACAGGACCCGTTCCTGCCTATGACCAGACCTTTTACGAGCCGGGAACGGCGACCTATGCTTTTGATCCGGCTAAGGCTGAAGCTTTGCTGGACGAGGCTGGCTATAAGCGCGGCAGCGATGGCAACCGCTTTAAATTGAAACTGCTTCCAGCGCCATTCTTCAACGAAACCAAGCAGTTCGGCGATTACCTTCGTCAGGCTCTGGGTAAGATCGGCATTGATGCGGTGGTTGTCAGCAATGATACGCCTGCGCACCTGAAGGCGGTCTATACTGATCATGATTTCGATATCACGGTCGCAACGCCGGTCTATCGTTCTGATCCGGCAATTTCAACGACGATCCTTTTTGAAAGCGGTTTGCCTTCCGGCGTGCCTTTCTCCAATCAGTATGGCTATGCCAATGCGGAAATCGACAAGCTTATCAAAAGCGCGGCTTCCGAGCTTGATGGCGCGAAGCGAGCCGACCTGTACAAAGAACTTCAAAAGAAAGTGGCGGACGACCTGCCGCTGATCAATGTGGCGGAGTTTTCATTCATTACAGTGGCGAGGGACACGGTGCGGAATGTATCGGATAATCCGCGCTGGGCGGTATCGAACTGGTCGAATGTCTGGTTGGCAAAATAACTTCGAGTTTTGATTATATAGTTGCATTACTGTTATGCGTGGTTCGACAAGTTCACCATGAGGAAAGTGGTTTGGCTGCATCATCGCAGTCGGAGTGCGCTCCGATTTGCAATGCTACCACTTCCCTCATGGTGAGCTTGTCGAACCACGCATAAGTTTGGAGCAACCAGATAATTCTTGAAGGATACCCTTTGCCGCCTCTTGCCGCATTTTTCCTGAAACGCCTGCTCACTGCGCTGCCGGTTTTGTTCATCGTGCTGGTGGGCAGTTTTCTGCTGCTTGAGGCAGCTTCAGGCGATGCGGTGGATGCCTATATAGCGCGTTCCGGCGCCATGGATGCCGAGCAAATAACGCAGCTACGCACGGAGTGGGGCCTGGATAAAGGGCCGCTCTATCGTTTTGGGGCCTATATATCAACGCTCGCCCATGGGGACCTTGGCTGGTCAACAGCATTTGAGCGCCCGGTAACATCAGTCATTGCGGAAAGGCTGCCCGTCACATTGCTCTTGATGAGCATCGCGACAGGCCTGGCATTTTTCTTAGGGTCATTGCTGGGGGTGGTGGCGGGTGCCCGGCCTGGATCGTTGCGCGACAGGATATTGTCGACGGGTTCCCTGGCACTTTATGCCGTACCGGGATTCTGGCTGGGGCTGGTTTTGATCGTGGTCTTTGCGGTTGATCTGCGCTGGCTGCCAATTGGCGGAATTGAGAGCATTGCTTCCGACAAAACCGGCCTTGCACGACTAGGCGACATTGCGGTGCATCTCATTTTGCCCGTTTGCGCGCTGGCGATGGTCTATCTCGCGCTTTACCTCCGCTTGATGCGCGATCGCATGGCGGAGATCTGGCGCGATCCCTTTGTGAAAGGCCTTGCGGCGAGGGGGTTGAGCCGCCGCCGTATCGTCTGGCGTCACGTTGCCCGCAATGCGGTCTTGCCGGCGATAACGATGCTTGGTTGGCAATCGGCTGCGATGCTCGGTGGCAGCGTCGTGGTTGAAAGCGTTTTCAACATTCCCGGTTTTGGCCGGTTGGCAGCGGAAGCTGTGGCGCGCCGCGATACGCCTTTATTGCTCGGAGTCCTGCTGTGTAGCGCCATTACCGTGATTATCGCCAATCTACTCGTTGATCTGGCCTATGGCAAACTTGATCCGCGCGTGAGGATCGGGCGATGAGTTCGTTCCGGATCGGCGCTGCCCTGCTTTTGCTACTCGTGCTGATGGCATTGTTCGCGCCGGTGATTGCGCCGGGTGACCCGCTGGCAATCAGCGGGCAGGCTATGCTGCGTCCTTTTGAATCGGAGGCGCATGTGCTTGGCACCGACAGGCTTGGACGGGATGTCTTTGCAGGGCTGGTGCATGGAACGCGCACGACGTTGCTTGTGGCATTCTTTTCGGCCGCAGCCGCCCTCATCATTGGCAGCATTGTTGGAACCGTTTCCGGTTTTCTCGGCGGAATTACCGATATTGTGCTGATGCGGATCACCGAAGCGTTTCAAACCGTGCCGGGATTTCTATTGGCGCTTGCCACGATCAGCGTTACCGGGCCAAGTGTGCCCACCCTTGTTCTGGCCATCAGCCTTGGCAACTGGACGCAAGCCGCCCGGGTCACGCGCGCCGAAGTCCTATCATTGCGTGAACGCGATTTCGTAGCGGCTGCACGGACACTCGGCATGCGCCCGTTCGAGATTGCCTTCAGGGAAATACTCCCCAATGCATTCGGGCCGACAGCATCGCTAGCAGCTATTTCCGTTGCTACTGCGATCCTCATTGAAGCAGCCTTGTCGTTTCTCGGATTCGGCGATCCGAACCGGGTGACCTGGGGCAGCATGATTGCAGAAGGCCGCACGGTTTTACGGGCGGCTCCCTACCTCTCAATCGTGCCCGGTATCGCGCTGGTTGTCACTGTTCTGGGTGTTCATCTGATCGGGCGCGGGCTTTCTCGCACGGAAAGGTTGCAGCCATGACAGATAGTTACCTGAATGTGCGGAATCTGAATGTGAGCTATGGCAGCACAACAGCGCTCAAAGATGTCTCGCTGCAATTGGAAAAGGGTGGGAGGCTGGCATTGATCGGCATGAGCGGGTCGGGCAAGTCGACTTTGGCCATGGCTGTCGCTGGTCTTTTGCCAAAACAGGCACGTATCGATGGTACAATTGACTTTGCCGGTCACCGCCCGAAACTTGGCAGTGAAATTGGTGTCTTGTTTCAGGATGCCAGCGGCAGCCTCGATCCGGTTATGAAGGTTGGAGATCAGATCGCTGAAGTTGTGGCGACGCATCTTGGCATGAGCTGGATAGCCGCGCGGGTGCGTGCCGCCGAATTGCTGGACCGGGTAAAAATTCCAAAGGCATTATCGCGTCTCAACAGCTATCCGCATGAATTCTCGGGCGGTCAGAAACAACGTATCGCTTTGGCAGCGGCGCTTGCCGGAAATCCTTCAATTTTGATCGCGGATGAGCCGACCAGCGCATTGGACACGGTTATCCAGCGGCACATTGTCGATCTGCTGGATGAGTTGGTCAAAGATGGCGGTTTGACGCTATTGTTCGTGACCCATGACATTGCCCTTGCGTCGGAGCAGGCTGACGAAATTGCTGTGCTCTATCAGGGAGAACTAGTGGAGACTGGGGCGGCGAGCCAATTGCTGAGGGAGCCGAAGCACCCCTATACCAAGGCATTGATTGACACCTATATTTCGCTGGACAGGCCACGCAGCACCCGCCTTCCGGAATTGAACATGGCGGATTTGCCATGATGGATGGCTCATCATCTCCCCTTATGGAGCTAAGGAATGTCGCCAAGCGTTTTGGCGACCGCAGCCATGACGGATTGAAGAATATCAATATCTCGCTCATGCACGGCGAAACCTTGGCTATTGCTGGCAGCTCGGGTTCGGGTAAAACGACATTAGCCCGGCTGGTGATGCGGTTAACGCGGCCTGACGAGGGAAGCATTCACCTCTTGGGGCAGGATATAACGCATATGGGCGGCGGCGCCTTGCGCCGCATGAGGCCACGATTCCAGATGGTGTTTCAGGATCCTTTGGCGGCATTCAATCCGCGAGCAAATGTGAAGCGCATTTTGGAAGACCCACTGCGCATTCATGGCTTTGCGAGCAAGAGTGAATATGGCGATATTCTCGCCCAGACGCTGGAAAGAGTTGGGCTCGGCACGCAATATCTGCAACGTCTGCCCTTGGAACTTTCCGGCGGCCAGCGCCAACGGGTTGCCATTGCGCGCGCAATCCTCACCAAGCCTCAACTGATCGTGCTGGATGAGCCGGTATCAGCGCTTGATGTGTCGGTGCGTGCTCAAATCCTCAATCTATTATTGGACCTTCAAGCGAAAACCCGCGTTTCTTACCTGTTTATTTCCCATGATCTGGCTGTGGTCCGCGCTTTCGCGAACCGCATGATTGTCATGGAAGAGGGCCGTATTGCCGAAGAGGGCTATACGGAAGAGGTGCTGGCAAATCCACAAGCCAATGCGACACAAGTATTGATACATGCAGTGCCGCGCTTGGTGATTTAACCCTGATCAGGACAGAACCTGCCGGGCCTTCACGCCTTCAAATGTTACCTTGCGGGGGTCGAATGCGCCGTGTCCTGCAATCTGAGCCACCTCGGTCTTGGGTTCTTCATAAGCCCACATAGCATCATTGGCAGCTTCACCCTGACCGGTTATCCGCCAATAGGAGGCGTCCCCCTTAAAAGGGCAGTGCGTTCGCGTCTGCGTTTTTTCGAGATGGACGAAGTAGATGTCGTCGAAGGGGATATAGAGCACCGGTTCATGCCCGGCTTCACGCAGCTCCAGAGCCCTGTCTGTGGATGCTATAACGACATCAAGAAATCGCACTGTCACTGGGTCGGGAAACGCATGTATGGTGATGGGCAGGCCCATTGGGAAACTCCTTTGCAGAGGATTTCAAAGAACAATAGCTGGTAAGAGATTTTGTTCCGCACCCGGCTATGAACATGCCTTATGCGGCGCGCTTGTTTTGCCTGATGAATGTTTCCAGTCCTGCATTCAACAGCGGCAGACACGCACCATGAATAACATAGTCTTGACTGAACTTGTCGGCGATCAAGGTTGGCAATTCCAGCGAACCGATAAGCCCCTCCGTCTTGAATGCGCTTGTGAATGCCTGCCACACATCCTCATTGGCTACAAACGGGCCCGTTACGATAACACGTGAGGGAAACAGGAGGCGGCATACATTTGTCAGCGAGCGTGCCATGAGTTTTATGGCTTCCGTCACTTCAGGAACATCGACCAGGGGCAGGCCTGCCAATTGCCCGGCCAACAACTCCTCTTCGTCCGAAAGGTCAGGCCATAATTCCCGCAGACGCGGTAGAAGAGCCCATAAAGCGGCCCCCGTTTCCAGGCATCCATGATTACCGCAATCGCATTCGCGCTCGCTCAAGGCGTTAAAACGCCAATGGCCAATCTCTCCGAATGGACCGCCATTTTGCAGGAATGGCTGACCAGCGATACTGCAGGAAAGACCAATGCCCCATCCCCAGTGCATCAGCAGCGTATTGCCGCTACGATAGGCCGATTCCTGCGTCGTTCGTGCATCAAGTTCTGCATCAAGGTGTCTGCAAACAGTTGCAACAGGTGTCGCCGAAGCAAGCGCGCTGCCAATGTCGAGATTGCGCACTTTTGGCCAGCGGGAGGTTATGAGCCATGTTCGGGCTTTGACATCGACAACGCCGGGCACGGCAACGGAAGTGCCCATATGAATCATCCCAGCCGGACATTGTGCAATCAGCCACTTGACCAGCTGGCGCATTGCATCAGCCATGACGGCATTGTCCGCATCGGCGGGGATTTCCACGGCCCTATGTTCAAGGGTGGTGCCGCCGAGATCCAGAAGAAAGCCGAGCAAAGTGCGGCTGGAAATGTGGATGACAGAGGCACCCAGACGCTGAAAATTCAGCCCTATTTCTACTGGTGGACGACCCCGGCCCATCTTCGTTCCCGGCCGCTCTTTAACCAGGCCGCGCTCCGTCAGATCGCTCACCACATGAGAGGTGGCTGTCGATGTCATTTTCAACTGGTCGGCGACGCTGGCTCGCGAATGTGGGCCCGGGCCGGAAAGCAGGGCCGAGACGCGCGCGCAATCGCGTTGGTGCGCGTCGTCATATGCGGTTTCGTCAATCGTCAAAAACATGGAGTTTCTGCCCGTTTCTATTTTTGAACTTCAATATTCGAAAATACCTTGCTGTGTCATATAAAGCTGTGCTTACTATGAGAGCAAGCCGATGACACGTCCACAAGGGATAAAATATGATCGATATAAGACAATTAGCCGACAAGGCTGTTTTGGGTGAAGCGGCGGCCAAACTGGGTGCAGAAGCAATCCGCGCAGCAATTGCAGCCAAAGGCAAAGCGTCCATTATCGTGGCCACAGGAGCCAGCCAGTTCGAGGTCTTGCAGAATCTGGTGGCTGCTGAAGGTATCGATTGGTCCAAGGTGACGGCATTTCATCTCGATGAATATGTTGGAATGGACATTGCCCACCCGGCAAGTTTCCGAAAGTTTCTGCAGGAGCGATTCGTCGATCCTCTGGGCGGTGTCGTTGCATTTCATCCAATTAATGCCGAGGTCGATGCACCAGCAGAAGCCGAGCGCATGAGCGCCTTGATTGCCGACCATGACATTGATGTTTGCTTTGCTGGAATCGGCGAGAATTGCCATCTTGCCTTCAATGATCCGCCTGCCGATTTTGAGACGGACAAGCCCTATATTGTTGTGACGCTTGATGAAGCCTGCCGCAAACAGCAAATGGGGGAGGGGTGGTTTCCGACCCTTGAGGCCGTGCCTGAAAAAGCCATTTCCATGAGCATCAAACAGATTTTGAAGAGCAAACTCATCATCCTGTCCGTGCCGGACGAACGTAAGGCGCAGGCGGTGAAGGATGCAGTGGAAGGCAAGATTGATCCGGTGCACCCGGCGTCCATTGTGCAGAAGCACCCTCATACCGTGCTCTTCCTTGATCCCGCATCAGCATCGAAACTTTCATGATTACAAAGGGCCTTGTCGATATTCAGGTAAATGGCTTTGCCGGGGTTGATTTCAACGATCCCGGCATTACGCCTGAGACATTGGACTTTGCTCTTGAAGCCATGTTGGCTTCGGGAGTTGCGACCTGCCTGCCTACGATAATCACTGCACACCGTGATGAACTTGAAGTCCGTTTCATGGCATTGGACAGGGCTGTGCGCGAAAGCCGCCTTGGACCGCTCATGTGTCCCGGCTATCATCTTGAAGGTCCATTTCTCAATCCTGCCGATGGTTTTTCCGGATGTCATCCAGCCAATGCCATGACGGCAGCCGATCCTGCGCTTGTCACTGCATTGCAGGAAATAATCGAGCGGCCAATTCTGCTGGTGACGGTCGCGCCTGAAATTCATGGCGGGCTCGAGTTTATAAAAGCGATGCGTGCCAGCAACAGGCTCGTTTCCATTGGTCATTCGTCAGCCGACAATCATATTATCGCGGCGGCGGCAGATGCAGGTGCGGGGCTTTCCACCCATCTTGGCAATGGCTTGCCGCAAATATTGCCCAAGCTCGACAATCCGCTATTCGCACAGCTGGCAGAGGACCGTTTGCTCGCAACCTTCATTGCCGACGGCATTCATATGCCGCCTTATGTGTTGAAAAGCCTGATCCGAGCCAAAGGATTTGAGCGCTCGGCGTTGGTTACTGACGCCGTTGCCGCCGCTGCTGCCCCTGCTGGAACCTATCCATTTGCCGGTATGCAGGTTGATCGGTCGGAAGACGGCGTGGTCAGCCAGAGCGATTCTTCGGGCTTGGCCGGGTCTTCGCTTTGCCTGGACGATGCGGTGCGCAATCTTGTGCGCTGGAACATCGCCACCTTTGAGCAGGCTGTGGAAATGGCTTCGACTAGGCTGCTGCAAGCGCTTGCTCCGGTATTGGAGGCGCATGGGGTGAGCTTGGCGTTAAGCGAACTTGAATGGTCTCAATCCATGAATGTGACGCGGGTTCGTATCGGCAACGAAGAACGGTTTTTCTGATAATCGATCCAAAAACAAAAAGGGGAATGGAATGACACACGACTTCTTTCGATTGAATCGCCGCACAGTGCTGGGTGGCATGGCGGCCACTGTTGTCACAGGCATTACCGGAGCACGGGCGGCCGCACCAGCGCTGCCTGCATCGCCGGTTGTCATCACCGTTATGGATGTTGGCGGTGCGCTGGCTTTGAGTCAGCCGGCTTTTGAGGAATATGCAAAGACTTATCCTGAGCGCGCATCGCGGATCATTTTCGCCAAAGCCCCAGTCACTGAACTTGCCGGAAAACTAAAGGCACAACAAAGCGCCAATCGCGTTGATATTGACCTTGTGTTGACCGGAAGTGACGGGCTTGCCGCGGGTCTCGTCAATCAAACCTGGATGAAAATTCTACCCGATTTCTCTTCGACATTTCCAAACCTTGAAGAGAATTACGAACCTGCTGCATTGAATCTTTTGAAGGCGCAGGGCGATGGCTATGGTGTTGTCATCAATTATTACCCGTCCGGACCTTTGCTCGAATATGATCCGGAGCGCGTGAAGAAAGTTCCCACGACCGCCGAGGAACTCCTTGCCTATGCCAAGGAAAATCCAGGCCGCTTCATGTATGCCCGTCCGACAAATTCAGGCCCGGGCCGCACATTCATGATGGGATTGCCCTATCTCCTTGGCGATAAGGATCCTTCCGATCCGGTGGATGGCTGGGACAAAACCTGGGCTTATCTGGCTGAGATCGGTCAATATATCGATTATTATCCGGCAGGAACCGGCGTGACGATGAAGGAATTCGGCGAGGGTTCGCGCGATATCATCATCAGCACAACCGGCTGGGACATAAATCCGCGTGCTCTTGGCATTGTCCCGGAAACAGCAAAGATCGGCACACTCAAGGGCTTCCATTGGGTTTCTGATGCTTTCTTCATGTGTGTTCCCAAGGGAATAGCTGAGGATAAGGTTGCAGTCGTGCTCGACCTGATGGCGTTTCTGCTAACGCCAAAAGCACAGGCTTATTCCTATGATGAGGGATATCTCTATCCCGGACCTGCGGTGAAAAACGTGCCTTTATCCATGGCGCCGCAACGCAGCCAGGATGTTATCAAGGAATTCGGGCGGCCGGAATATGCTGACCTTATTGCCAATAATCCAATCGAACTGCCCTTGAAGCCTGACAAGATGGTCATTGCATTCAGGAAGTGGGATGAACTTGTGGGCGCGAAAAAGTCCAAGTAACGTTGAGGACAACGGGAATGTAATCGCATTCCCGTTGTCATTTTCCTTATGTTTTCCTTATGTGCAGCATCTCTATTCACAATCGATAACTGACGCCGATAAGCGCATGTTGGGTCCAGCTAAACCAAATGGATAACTGACATGCTGGACTTTATCTTCGTTGCGCTCGGTTGCGGTATCTTGCTGCTTCTGGGCCTCTACGCACAGGCATTAAGCCGTGTTTGAGCTTATTCTCGGCCTTGGCGTTGCTGCCGGCCTTTGCGCTTATTTGGTCGTGACCCTTGTTGCGCCCGAGCGCTTCTAGCGGCTTGAAAATCGTTCAGGGTGGCCTGCAAATGGCAGGGATCTGCGATCCGGTGCTCACCTACAAAGAAGTACGCTCCGCTCCGGTTCTCAAACCCTACCATTTTCGGCTCACCCTGAACGATTGTCAGGCTTTCGCTGAATTCCCCATTTTCCATTTCGGAGACTACCAATGACACTTGTCGGATGGCTGCAAATCAGCCTGACGCTGCTCGCCGTTCTTTTGGCGATCAAGCCGCTTGGTCTTTATATGAGCCATGTTTTTGCCGGGGAAAGAACGCTTCTTTCGCCGGTGCTCAATCCTGTTGAACGGGCATTTTATGCTGTTGCCGGAATAGACAAAACTCGCGAGCAGAACTGGATTTCCTATGCATTCGGTGTTCTGCTTTTCAGCACTGCGGGCTTTCTGGTTCTCTATGGCATATTGAGACTACAGAACATCTTGCCGCTCAATCCGCAGGGATTTGCTGGCGTTGCACCTGACCTCGCCTTCAACACGGCGGTCAGCTTCATCACCAACACCAACTGGCAGTCCTATGGCGGTGAAACCACGATGAGTCATTTTAGCCAGATGGCAGGACTCACCGTGCAGAACTTCCTTTCTACTGCAACTGGGATGGCGATCGCTGTTGCCTTGTCTCGGGCATTCGTGCGTTCAAACATGACCACGCTTGGCAATTTCTGGGTCGATATGACCAGAGCGACGCTTTATGTGCTGCTGCCACTGGCCGTCATTGTTGCACTGCTCTTTATCGCGCTCGGCATGCCCCAAACGCTTGATGGTTCATTTACAGCCACAACGCTGGAAGGCGCAAAGCAGATCATTTCAACAGGGCCGGTCGCCAGCCAGGAAGCTATCAAACAGCTTGGCACCAATGGCGGTGGTTTCTTCAACGTCAATGCCGCACATCCGTTTGAAAACCCGAACGCCTTTTCGAACTATCTCGGCGTGTTCTCGATGCTCGTCGTGTCATCGGCAATGGTCTACGCATTCGGGCAGATTGCCGGCCATCGCCGCCAAGCCTGGGCGCTGCTGTCAGCAATGGCGATCCTGCTCATCATCGGCATTGGTGCGGTCTACTGGGCGGAAACAAGCGGCAATCCTATCCTGACCCAACTGGGAGTGGACTCCTTGCAAGGGAACATGGAAGGCAAGGAAATTCGCTTTGGTCAGGCAGGCACCGCCCTTTACGCCGCCGTGACAACCGGCCTTTCCAATGGCGGCGTGAACGCGATGCACGCATCGCTGACGCCGCTTGGCGGTCTTATTCCGATGTTCCTTATCCAGCTTGGCGAAGTATTGCCGGGCGGTGTCGGTTCCGGGCTTTACGGCATGGTGATCTTTGCAATTCTCACAGTGTTCGTTGCAGGGCTGATGGTTGGCCGCACCCCCGAATTTCTCGGCAAGAAGATTGAGTCGAGAGAGATGAAATTTGCGATGCTGGCCGTTCTTGTACTGCCGCTGGCAATCCTCGGCTTTACTGCAATCTCTGCAATATTGCCCGTAGGTCTTGCCGGACTGCTTAATAAGGGTCCGCACGGTCTGTCGGAAATCCTTTATGCTTACTCTTCCGCTGCGGGCAATAACGGCTCTGCCTTCGCCGGGCTCACGGCTAACTCGATCTGGTACAATACGACACTTGGCATTGCCATGCTGCTAGGCCGCTTTGCCTATATCGTGCCGGTTCTTGCAATTGCGGGATCACTTGTCGGCAAGCAGAAGGTTCCAGCTTCCGCAGGAACATTCCCAACCGATGGCCCGCTCTTCGTTGGTCTGCTCATCGGTATCATCATCATTCTCGGCGGCTTGCAGTATTTTCCTGCTCTCGCCCTTGGTCCCATCGTCGAGCATTTCCTGATGCTCTCCGGTCAGACGTTCTAAGGATCAGCAAAATGTCTTCAAAGGCAAAATCAATATCCATGTTCGACAGTGCCATTCTGGTTCAGGCACTGAAAGGATCATTCATCAAGCTCAATCCGATGAAGCTGGTGCATAATCCGGTCATCTTCACCACCGAAGTCGTCGCGGCTATGGTGACGCTTCTCTGGTTGCGCGACATGATAAGCGGAAGCGGAACACCATTATTTTCCGGGCAGATTGCCGCCTGGCTTTGGTTCACCGTTATTTTCGCGACCTTCTCGGAAGCGATCGCCGAAGGACGCGGCAAGGCGCAGGCGGACAGTTTGAAGCGCACGAAATCGGACCTTGTGGCCAAACGGCTGAAGTCTGCCAATGGCAAGGACTATGATGTCGTGCCCGCCACAAGCCTTAAAGTCGGCGACCTTGTCTATATCGAGGTCAATGATCTTGTGCCCGGCGATGGTGAAATCATTGAAGGTGTGGCTTCGGTGAACGAAAGTGCCATCACTGGCGAGTCGGCACCTGTTATCCGCGAGTCCGGCGGTGACCGATCAGCGGTAACAGGCGGCACGCAGGTTTTATCCGACTGGCTCATTGTGCGTATTACAACCAAGCCAGGCGAAACCTTCGTTGATCGAATGATCGCACTGATCGAAGGCGCGGAGAGGCAGAAGACACCAAATGAAATAGCCTTGTCGATCCTGCTGTCCGGTCTGACACTTGTGTTTCTTATCGCAGTTGTGACTGTTTCAGGCCTTGCCGCTTATTCCGGCACGATCATGACTGTTACCGTGCTTGCAGCGCTTTTCGTAACGCTCATTCCGACGACAATCGGCGGCCTGCTTTCTGCGATCGGCATTGCCGGCATGGATCGGCTTATCGGCTTCAACGTCATAGCAACATCTGGGCGCGCGGTAGAAGCCGCTGGCGATGTGGACACTCTTTTGCTCGACAAAACCGGCACGATTACCTTCGGCAATCGTATGGCAACCGAGTTCATCCCAGTTGACGGTATTGCGGAAGAAGAGCTTGCAAATGCAGCGCTTCAAGCCTCGCTCTCTGATGAAACAGCAGAGGGCCGCTCCATCGTGGCTTTGGCTCAAGCCGATTACGGGCTCTCCAACACAGTATTGGATGGCAAGCAGGCAACGTTCATACCTTTTGCCGCCCAGACACGTATTTCCGGGGTGGATATTGGCAAGGAGCAAATCCGCAAGGGTGCGATCGATGCAATCTTGAATGTTGCAGGTCTGACAAAAGACACTGCCCCACAAAGTTTCCAGAAGGCGGTCGATTCCATCGCTCGCGTAGGCGGAACACCTCTTGGTGTGACACATAATGGAAAACTGCTTGGCGTGATCCATCTGAAGGATGTGGTCAAGCCGGATATCAAGGAGCGCTTTGCCGCCCTGCGTGCCATGGGCATCAGGACGGTCATGGTCACGGGCGATAATCCTGTCACTGCCGCCGCGATCGCGTCTGAAGCGGGCGTTGACGACTTCATGGCGGAAGCCACCCCTGAACAGAAGCTTGCCTATATCCGCAAGGAACAACAGGGCGGACGGCTTATCGCCATGTGCGGCGACGGCACCAATGATGCGCCTGCACTTGCGCAGGCTGATGTCGGGGTTGCGATGCAGTCTGGTACGCAGGCTGCGCGTGAAGCCGGTAATATGGTCGATCTCGATTCAAGTCCGACCAAGCTGATTGAGATTGTCGAAATCGGCAAGCAGATCCTGATGACGCGGGGTTCGTTGACAACGTTTTCAATTGCCAATGACGTAGCCAAATACTTTGCGATCATTCCGGCGCTGTTCGTTGTAACCTATCCGCAGCTTGGCGCACTCAACATCATGGGGTTGAGCTCGCCGCAATCGGCAATCCTTTCGGCTGTCATCTTCAATGCCTTGATCATTATCGCGCTTATACCGCTGGCTCTGAAAGGTGTCTCATACAAGCCAGTCGGCGCATCTGCTCTCTTGCGGCGTAATCTTCTGGTTTACGGGCTCGGCGGGCTGCTGGTGCCGTTTGTCGGCATCAAGGCGATTGACATGATCGTCGCCGCACTCAACCTCGTTTAAAGGAAATTGCGATGCTAAACCAAATTCGATCAGCAATCGTACTCACGCTCATTTTGACTGTCGTCACGGGATTGCTTTATCCACTTGCCATGACGGGAATCGGCCAGACTCTGTTTGCGGCACAGGCAAATTCAAGCCAGATAAAGCGCGGCGATACTATTGTCGGCTCCAGTCTGATCGGCCAGAATTTTACCAGCGATATCTATTTCTGGCCGCGCCCATCCGCCACCAGCCCCGACCCTTATAATGCTGCTGCCTCAAGCGGTTCAAACCTTGGCCCAACATCGGCAGCACTGGTTGAGCGGGTAAAAACATCGGTCGAATCCTTCAAGTCAGCCGGTGTAACGACGGCCATTCCAGCCGATGCAGTGACCAGTTCCGCATCGGGGATCGATCCGGATATCTCAGTAGACTACGCAATGCTGCAAGTGGCGCGTGTCGCTCAGGCCCGTGGTTTGGACCCGGAAGCAGTTTCTCAACAGGTCAAAGCCAATACGCGGCAAGCTGTGCTTGGTATATTCGGTGAAGTTGGGGTAAACGTTCTGGCGCTGAACCTGGCACTCGATGATCTGAAGAAATAAACCCGAGGCATTTATGGCCGAATATGGTCACCGACCTGATCCTGATAAATTGTTGGAGCTTGCCGCGCGTGAAAAGCGCGGCAAGCTTACTGTATTTCTTGGCGCGGCTCCTGGCGTCGGCAAAACCTATACGATGCTCCAGCGTGCGCGTAGGCTCAAGGAAGATGGCGTCGATATTGTCATCGGCCTTGCCGAGACGCACGGACGGAGCGAAACCGCAGAATTGCTCGAAGGACTTGAAGTTCTTCCGCGCAAACAGATCGACTATCGCGGTCGCCCGCTGGAAGAATTCGATCTGGATGCAGCTCTGGCGCGTAAGCCAACCGTGCTTGTTCTCGACGAGATCGCCCATACAAACGCACCCGGCAGCCGTCATCCGAAACGGCATCAGGATATTGAAGAGCTGATCTGGCATGGCATTGATGTCTGGACGGCGATGAACGTCCAGCATCTGGAAAGCCTGTCTGATCTGGTGACAAATATCACCGGCGTGAAAGTGCGGGAGACCGTGCCCGATATCGTCATCAAGCGGGCAGATGATGTGCTGCTGGTCGATCTTTCACCTATTGAACTCATCGCGCGGTTGAAGGAAGGAAAGATATATCTCCCGGGCAATGCGGAACGTGCTGCCGAAGGATTTTTCAAGCCCGAAAACTTGACTGCGCTGCGCGAATTGGCGCTGCGCCGAACTGCGGATCGCGTTGACGACCAGATGATTGATCTGTTGCGGCAAAATGCGATCGAGGGGCCATGGGCGTCGGGAGAGCGATTGCTGGTCTGTGTCGGGCCTGACAGTCTGTCGGAAAAGGTTGTACGCACGGCGAGCCGTCTTGCTTCAGGTCTCAATGCGCGCTGGCTGGTTGTTTCATTGACCAATGCAAGTACGGCAGGCATGGACGTTGCCGCCAACCAGCGCATCGACAAGATTTTGGATATGGCCGAAAGGCTTGGCGCTGAAACCCGCCGTGTCATCGCCCGGGATTTTGTCGAAGAAATCTATCGATTGTCCCGGCGCGAAAATATCACGCAGGTTGTGCTGGGACGCCCAAGAGGCAAGGCCTTCTCCAATCCCTTCCGGCGCTCCTTGCCCGATGAGGTCATGAAGCGCCTTACCGATGTCGGCGTACACATCGTCACCGGCAGTGAGGAGGATACAGCCTATGTCGCGCCGCCTCCGCAACGACGCTCAAGAATTGAATTGGCAAAATCCATTGCCATTCCGGTTCTGGCCACAGGTGCGACCACTCTGCTCGGACTTGGGGCGAGCAATATTGTCCATCTGCAGAACCTGTCGATGCTTTATCTGGTTGCCGTCATTCTCTCGGCAATGTCGAGCGGACGCTTTGCAGCCATCATTGCGGCTTGCCTGTCTTTCGTCCTGTACAATTATTTCTTCATTGAACCGATCCACAATTTGAGCATTGCCAAGCCGCACCAGCTGTTTTCATTGATCATTTTCCTCGCAGTGGCGCTGATGATAGGCGATCTTGCGGGACGGCTTCGCGATCAGGTCGCCCGTTCGCGCAATCAGGCGAAAAGCACGCAGGCGCTTTACGAGTTCTCGCGGAAACTTTCCGGCACAGCGCGGCTTGACGATGTTCTGGTGGCCGGTGCGACGCATCTTCACGCGACGCTGGAAACCGGCGTGGTGATCCTTTTGCCGGAAGATGATGAACTACTCCTTCAGGCCGCGTGGCCGCCCGATATGGCTCTCGACAGTACGGATATGACAGCCGCACGTTGGGCTTTCGACAAGAATGAGCGTGCCGGCCACGATACGGCAACGCTGCCGCAGATTTCATGGCAATTTCTGCCCATCGTCACGTCACACGGCGTTGCCGGCGTAACCGGCATTTCCATGGCGGATCATTCGGGCTCACTGAGTGAAAACGAAGATCGTAAGCTGATGGCCATTCTGGACCAGACTGCCATCGCTATCGACCGCGCTTTGCTGATGCGCGAAAACGCCAAGACAGCGGCGTTACAGGAAAGTGAAAAGCTCCATACAGCTCTGTTCTCGTCATTGTCACATGATTTGAAAACGCCGCTTGCTTCCATTACCGGCGCAGTGACAACACTGAGGCAACTCGGCGGCAAAATGAAGCAAAGCAGCCGCGATGACCTGTTGCTTTCCATTGAGGAGGAAGCGGGCCGTCTTACCCGGTTTGTGTCCAACCTTTTCGACATGACACGTATTGAAGCTGGAACGCTGAAAGTCAAAAGTAGTCCGGTTGACGCGGCGGACGTCATTGTTTCGGCGATTGAGCGAATGAAACGGCTCAAGCCCGGGATCGCAATCGACACAAGCATTGCTACGGACCTTGCAGTTGTCAGCGGCGATTCCGGATTGCTCGGCCAAGTTCTGTTTAACTTGCTAGACAATGCAGCAAAATATGGCGGGGACAGCCCGATTGCGGTCTATGCCAAGAACGATGCGGGGCGGGTCGTCATCAGTGTGACTGATCAAGGAAAAGGTATTCCTGAAAAAGATCTCGATCGTATTTTCGAAAAGTTCTACCGGCGCGTAAAAAGTGATGGCCGGGCAGCAGGGACGGGGCTTGGACTTTCCATCGCCCGTGGATTTGTCGAGACAATGGGCGGAACAATCAAGGCGGAAAGCCCGGCCATTCGCAAGCGTGGTACGCGGTTTGTCATCAGTCTTCCAACATTTGAAAAAGCGGGAGGCGAGACAGCAAGCCGATGAACGAGAACCGCATTCTGATTGTCGATGACGAGCCGCAAATACAGCGGTTCCTGCATCCAGCGCTGACGGCGTCCGGCTACGATGTCATGACGGCAGCAACGGCGGCTGATGCAGAGCGGATGATCGCGACCAGCGCGCCGGATCTCGTCATTCTGGATCTTGGTCTGCCGGACAAGGACGGCAAGGAAGTCATTCGGACTGTCAGAGCCTTTTCCGAAGTGCCGATTATTGTTTTATCGGCGCGCGATCGGGAGGCGGAAAAAATTGCAGCGCTTGATCTTGGGGCAAATGATTACGTCGAAAAGCCCTTTGGAATTGGCGAACTTTTAGCCCGTGTCCGCACAGCCTTGCGGCAGAAGGCGGCGGGTGCCAGCGTGCCGTCGATATTTGAAAGCAATGGCCTCGTTGTCGATATGGTCAAGCGCGCGGTTACGCTCCATGGGGAAGAGGTTCATCTGACGCGCAAAGAATATCAGTTGCTGGTGCATCTGGTTTTGCACCCGGGTCTGGTTGTTACGCACCGCCAGCTGCTGGCGTCAGTTTGGGGCGCGGCGCATCTTGAGGATTTGCATTATCTGCGCGTGTTCGTAGGGCAATTGCGCGCCAAGATTGAGCAGGATCCCAATCAACCGCATTTCATTCGTACCGAGCCCGGTGTGGGCTACAGGTTCATTGCAAACTGAAGACGCTTATTCCATGCCGCGACAGCGTGTTGCTGCAACTTTCAGCTTAAGGTAATCAGGCAACATGTCGATATCGTATTGGGTAATAGCTGTATTCTACCTTGGACACTTCTGGCCTGTTACTCTGACAGTGATCCTGATTTTTCTGCTTATAGCTAAGTTCGGTACGCGGAACACTGGCTGGCGGGTTTTCTGGAGCGTGTTGGCAATTTCATTGATCGCCCCGCTTTTACTCTGGCTCTACGTCTCGTTCCAAGCGTGATCTGGGCTAAGACGTCAAAGATTTCATTCGATTTTCTGGTCGGAGTGAGAGGATTCGAACCTCCGACCCCGTCGTCCCGAACGACGTGCGCTACCAGGCTGCGCTACACTCCGCGACCAGTAAGGGCGGTATATAACGCCGTCACTAAAGCGCTGCAAGATGGTTCAGAAGCACTTTTTTAATTATAGAAGCGCGAAATTCGTGAGGCGTGATTAGTTAAGACTTTAGTTCTGTGATCATTAGGATAAGTCTTGTATTCGTTGACCAAGAAGTTCTGAAATGCTGAAATAACGGGGCATAAATGACAATCGAAAAAGCAACAATCATCAGCTTTGTTATGAGCGGCGGTGTAGGTTCAAGGCTTTGGCCATTGTCGCGCGAAGATTTTCCCAAGCAGTTTCACAATTTGTCGGGTCAGGGCTCCATGCTGCTGCGCACAATCAAGCGCATGGCGGCACGCAGCGACACGACAGTTCCCGTTTATTTGTTGGCATCGGAGCGTCATTCGGACCGCATTAATCAGGATCTGGCGGGAACGGATCTGGCGGGCGGGCGCCCCATTCTTGAACCAATGGGGCGTAACACAGCCTCCGCAGTGGTGCTGGCGACAGAAATAACCTTGCGCGAACATGGCGATGAGCTTGTGCTTGTGGTGCCGTCCGATCATGAAATAACAACCGATCGCGATTTCTGGAACACTGTTGAAGCCGGTGTCGAGGCGGCCAAGGCGGGACGCATTGTTGTGTTCGGTATCAAGCCGGATCGCCCGGAAACCGGATTCGGTTATATTGAAGTGGCTCCTGAGACAACACAGACACGCGATGTCGTGCGCTTTGTTGAAAAACCGAACGAGGAGACTGCAACGAAATATCTTGCGTCGGGAAACTTCCTTTGGAACGCTGGTATCTTTCTTTTCCGCGCCAGCGTGATGCGCGACGCTTTCCGGCAACATGCAGCGGAGATTTGGGACAAGGCTGTTGCAGCCTTGAATGAGGCGAGCACCAATATATCGGGCACTTATTTGCCGCATGATCTTTATGCCGCCGTACCGTCGATATCCGTCGATTACGCAATCATGGAACACGCGAAAGATATCGCATTGGTACCAGCAAAGTTTCGCTGGAATGATCTTGGTTCCTGGCAATCTTTACTGGAAGTGGGCTCGGTTGACGGCAATGGCAATGTGCTGGTCGGCGATGTCGTGGCCATTGATTGCGAGCACAGCTATTTGCGCAGCGAAGGCCGCTTGCTCTCGGCCGTCGGCTTGCGCGATACGGCTGTCGTAGCAACCGCCGACGCGACCTTCGTCGCTCCGGTCAATGAGAGTCAAAATGTCAGGAAAATCGTCGAACAGCTTGAAAAAACTGGCCGATTGGAAACCAAATTCACGCCTTCACAAGACCGGTTGCCGCAAGTTGGCGCTTATGGAAACCGGGTGAGACATTGGCTTTTTGACGAAACATTGCCGCTTTGGTCAACGGTGGGCGTCGATACGCGCCATGGCGGCTTTCATGAAGCAATGTCGTTTGACGCAATTCCTATCAACAAGACCAAGCGCATGCGGACGATGGCGCGGCAGATATATGCCTTTGCCGTGGCCAAGGAAATGGGCTGGGATGGACCGGCGCATGACCTTATCGAGCACGGGCTGAGTTTCATTACCAAAGGGCGCACGGATCGGGGCGGCTGGGTCAAGACATTCAATCCGGATGGCAGCATTCTTGATGCCTCGGAGGACACTTATGACCAATCCTTCGTTCTCCTGGCGCTGGCCCATGCGCATAAGGCAGGGCATCCGCAAGCATTGAGGCTGGCGACGGAAACCTTCGCGTTCATCGACGAATATCTCGCAGATTCGCGCATGACCGGATTTTTGGAAATGCCTGACGATAAGGGGCTGCGGCGTTCCAACCCGCATATGCACCTGCTTGAAGCTTTCCTTGCCTGGTATAGTGCAACCGGCAATCGCGATTATCTGCAACGGGCCGCGCGTATCGTCGATCTTTTCCGTCATCACATGTTCGATTCGGAAACATGGACGCTTGGCGAGTATTTCAGCAATGACTGGGACCGAGCACCGGGCGAGCAGGGCGAGTGGACCGAGCCGGGCCATCACTTTGAATGGGCACATTTGCTCTCGGCCTTCGCTGCATCTTCGGGCCAAAAGGATGCAATCCGTTATGCCCGCAAGCTCTACGCCTCAGCCATTGCCAATGGCCTGAACCGTTCGACGGAACTTGCCTATGGTGCGGTCTCACGGCATGGCCTGCCACTTGACACCAACTCTCGCAGCTGGCCGCAAACGGAAGCCGTTAAGGCCGCTATCGCGCTTGACGGAAATGGCGGGCCCGATCTGAAACCTGAAGTGGAGGCCCGTGTTGGACGGCTCTTCCGCTGGCATATTGAGCCTGCGCCGAAGGGGTTGTGGATTGATCTTATTGATCAGAAAGGGCGAGCCAAAGCCGAAGAGGTTCCAGCTTCGATCTTCTATCATCTGGTCAGCGCCCTGACGCAATATGTCGACTATGTTGGAAAGCGCCCTCAGTAAGTTAAACGCTCACTTCGCCGTCATCCTCGATCAAGCCCGAGGATGACGGCGAGGTTAGTAGTTCTCGCAACGATCCTCAGTAAGGGCTTTCCACATTTCCGGTCTCGACATAGACCGACTTGATCTGGCTATAGTGATACAGTGCTGCCAGGCCATTTTCGCGTCCGACGCCTGATTGCTTGAAGCCGCCAAAGGGCATTTCCACCGGCGCCAGATTATAGGTATTGATCCAGCAGGTACCGGCTTTGATTTGGCTTATCACTCGATGGGCACGGGAAAGGTCCTTGGTGAAAACGCCAGCGGAAAGGCCAAATTCCGAGTCATTTGCACGGGCAATGACCTCTTCTTCCTCAGTGAAGTCCAGCACCGTCATAACCGGGCCGAATATTTCTTCACGCGCGATGATCATATTATCAGTCACATTGGTGAAAATGGTCGGCTCGACGAAGCAGCCGCCCTCAAAACCCTGCATCTGAGGCACGCCGCCACCGAAATGCAATGTGGCCCCTTCAGCTTTGCCCTTTTCAATATAGGACACAACCTTGTCGCGTTGTGCAGCGTTGACGAGCGGGCCGAGATGGATTTCCGGATCAAGCGGGTCGCCGAGGCGGATGGCCTTTGTGCGTGTGGTGAGACGGTCGAGAAACTGATCCTTGATACCGCTTTGTACGAAAACGCGGGTGCCGTTGGAACAAACCTGTCCTGTTGAATAGAAATTGCCCAAGAGCGCGCCGCCGACAGCGTTTTCGACATCTGCATCGTTAAAGATGATCAAGGGAGACTTGCCGCCCAGTTCCATTGTGGCGTGTTTCATATGCGAGCCAGCCTGTGCGAGCACACGTTTGCCTGTCGGTACCGAGCCGGTAAGGGAGACTTTCGCCACCAGCGGATGATCAACCAGTTGTGAACCAACATCGCCGAAGCCCTGGACGACGTTGAACAGACCATCTGGCAAGCCTGCTTCCTTGTAAATCTCGGCAAGCGCCAAGGCCGAAAGCGGCGTATTTTCCGATGGCTTGAAAATCATGGCATTGCCCGCAGCCAAGGCTGGGGCGGATTTCCAACCTGCACCCTGAATCGGGTAATTCCATGCCCCAATGCCAACGCATACGCCCAGTGCCTCGCGGCGTGTATAGGCGTAGGACCCGCCGAGCTCGATCATCTCGCCATTGAAACCAGCAATGATGCCCCCGTAAAACTCCAGCGCATCAGCAGCAGATGCAGGGTCAGCAACCAGCGTTTCCTGAATGGCCTTGCCGGTGTCCAAGGTTTCAAGATGCGCAATTTCTGCATTGCGTTCCCGGAGGATGTCGGCGGCGCGGCGAAGGATACGGCCACGCTCAACAGGTTTTAAAGCAGCCCATGCGGGCTGGGCAGCGGCAGCGGCTTGTACCGCCTGTTCGATGAGCGCTGGCGTTGCTCCATACAGTTTGGCAATGAATTCGCCGGTGGCCGGATAGATCACGTCGAGCGGCTTGCCTTCCTTGTCTTCTACAAAGCGGCCATTGATGAAATGCGATGCCTTTGGCTGCGCGCGCATGATGTTCTCCTTGAATTAAAAAGTAGCATAGGCGTTATGCGTGGTTCGACAAGCTCACCATGAGGAAGGTGGATGATGGCACCAGCAAAACTCGGCGGCGCCTTGCAAAGTATCAACCTTCCTCATGGTGAGCTTGTCGAACCACCCATAATGGTACTGCAAGATCATCGATCACTCACTTTCCACCGTGGATTGATCCAAGGCTCCTGGTTGGAACGGGGTAGTGGATCGCGGCCAAGAATATGATCTGAGGCCTTCTCCCCGGTCATAATCGATGGGCCATTGAGATTGCCATTGGTAACGCGCGGGAAAATTGACGAATCCGCAACGCGCAGACCTTCAATGCCGATCACACGGCATTGCGGATCAACAACCGCCATTGGATCGCTGATCGCACCCATCTTGCAAGTGCCACATGGGTGGAAAGCGCTTTCCGCATGTTCGCGCAGGAAATCGTCAATTGCATCATCCGACTGGATATGAGCGCCGGGAGAAATTTCCCGGCCCCGATAGGGCGTCAAAGCATCCTGGCCGAAAATCTCACGCGTAAGCCGTACCGCATGGCGGAAGTCCGTCCAATCATCAGGATGCGACATGTAGTTGAACAAAATCTTGGGCTTCTCGAATGGATCGGAGGAGCGGAGCGTGACGCTGCCTCGCGATTTGGAGCGCATGGGACCAACATGGGCTTGAAACCCATGGCCTTTGGCCGCGACCTTCCCATCATAGCGGATTGCTGCAGGAAGGAAGTGATATTGGATATCCGGATAATCGATACCGGGTTTGGACCGCACGAAAGCTGCGGATTCAAAATGATTGGTCGCGCCGTCACCTGTCTTGAAGAAGAGCCATTGCGCGCCGATCAATCCCTTTGAGAACAGCCCAAGCTTGGAGTTCAAAGTTATCGGTTTCAGACTTTCCTGCTGGATATAGACTTCCATATGATCTTGCAGGTTCTGGCCGACGCCCGGTCGGTCTGCAATGACATTTATACCATGTTCTTTCAGATGGGCGGCTGGACCGATGCCCGACAACATGAGTAGCTTTGGCGAATTGATGGATGAGGCCGCAATAATAACTTCGCGTCGTGCCCGAATAGTTTCAACCTTGCCGCGCCGCGTGATTTCGACACCAACGGCCCGTTGATTCTCAATGATCACGCGCCGGGCAAAGCCATTGATCAGATTCACATTTTTGCGCTTCAGGGCTGGGCGCAGATAGGCATTGGCGGCTGACCAGCGGCGGCCATTGTGAATGGTCTGCTCCATCGGGCCGAAGCCCTCCTGTTTGGAACCATTATAGTCCTCAGTAACCTCGAAGCCTGCTTCTTGCCCTGCTTTGACGAAGGCATGAAATAAGGGATTGTCGCGGCGTCCGCGCTGGACATGAAGCGGGCCATCTGTTCCGCGCCATCCGGCTTCACCGCCATGGGAATGTTCCATGCGCTTGAAGTAGGGCAGCACATCGGCATAGGACCAACCCGTTGCGCCGCTTTCGGCCCAGTGGTCAAAATCATGAGCATGGCCCCGCACATATACCATGCCGTTGATGGAGGATGATCCACCGATGACCTTGCCGCGAGGGGTGACGAGCGTGCGCCCACCCAGATGCGGTTCAGGCTCTGAGGTAAAGCCCCAATCATAGGTGCTCATATTCATCGGGAATGAGAGCGCTGCAGGCATCTGGATGAACGGGCCGATATCAGTGCCGCCAAATTCGATGACCAGCACTGAATATTTTCCATCTTCCGACAGGCGATATGCCATGGCGGAACCTGCCGAACCCGAACCGACTATAATGAAATCTGCTTCCACGACTGTCTCACTCGCCGCGCGGATAGCGGGCGTTCTCTTCCAAAACGTTCAAATCCATATGATTGCGCATGTAGCGCTCGGAGGCTTTTTGCAGCGGCTGATAATCCCACGGATAATAAGAACCATTGCGCAGCGCCTCATAGACAACCCAGCGCCGCGCCTGACTTTCGCGCACAGCAGCGTCAAAGGCCTTGAGATTCCAGCGCTCCCGCACGTCAGCCATGAATTTTGCCACTGTGGCAGCGAAGGCCGGGTCATCGGCAAGGTTTGTCAATTCATGCGGATCGGATTCAAGATCAAAGAGTTGCGGCGGATCGATCTCGCAATGCACGAACTTATATTTGCCGGTGCGAATACATATGAGCGGCGCGTTTGAACCTTCCGCAGCAAATTCCATGAGCACAGGTCCGCTGCGATCCTTGCCGCTGAGCAGCGGGGTCAAATCCTCGCCATCGGTCCAGGGGAGAATTTCAGCAATATCAATGCCGGCAAGGGCGCCCAAAGTCGGATTGAGGTCGAGGGTCGATACAGGCTGCTTGATTAATTGAGGCTTGATGCCCTTGCCCGCGATCATCAGCGGCACACGGGCGGAGCCCTCGAAGAAGTTCATCTTGAACCACAGGCCGCGGTCGCCCAGCATATCTCCATGGTCGGAGGTGAAGACGATGATTGTATCGTCAAGCATCCGGGTGGTTTCAAGGGTTTCGATAAGCTCGCCAACCTTGTCATCAATATAGCTGATGTTGGCGAGATAACCCCGCCGCGCACGGCGCACCTGCTCAGGGGTAATATCAAATGCCGTGTGATCGCAGGCATGCAACAGGCGCTGCGAGTGCGGGTCCTGTTGGTCAAAAGGGATCGCTGCGACTTGCGGATCAAGCGCAGGCGAATTCTCGTACAGGTCCCAATATTTGCGCCGCGCCACATAGGGATCGTGCGGATGGGTAAACGAGACGGTCAGGCACCACGGACGGCGGGCCGTATCATCGGACTCGCGCGATAGCTGATAGAGTTTCTGGCGTGCGTGAAACGCAACTTCGTCATCATATTCCATCTGGTTGGTTATCTCGGCAATGCCGGCACCCGTGACGGAGCCAAGATTATGATACCACCAATCAATGCGCTCTCCAGGCTTGCGATAGTCGGGCGTCCAGCCGAAATCGGCAGGGTAGATATCCGTCGTCAGCCGTTCTTCAAGTCCATGCAACTGATCCGGCCCGACAAAATGCATCTTGCCGGACAGACCCGTATAGTAGCCGGCGCGGCGCAGATGGTGGGCATAGGTCGGAATGTCAGAGGCAAATTCAGCCGCATTGTCATAGACCTGGGTTCGCGATGGCAATTGGCCAGACATCAGCGAGGCGCGAGCAGGCGCACAAAGCGGGGAAGCCGTGTAGGTATTGGCAAAGCGTGCCGAACGCTGTGCCAAGGCTTTCAGGTGCGGCGCATGGATGAAATCGGCTGGGCCGTCAGGAAACAGCGTTCCGTTCAGTTGATCTACCATGATGACAAGAATATTGGGCTTCATAGGGCGGCTCTTGAGCGTTCGGAGGCGGCAAGCTTGGTGGTAACGTAATCTTCCACGAGGGCTATGGCTTTGGCTGCTTCAGGCGCGCCATTGCGTAGCGCGTGGCGGATGTAAAGGCCGTCAATCATTGCGCCTGTTCCCTCAGCTATCTGGAGCGCGGTTTCCTTGTCTGTCAGTTGCTGCAAGGCATAAGCAAGATTGGAATGCATGCGCCGCGCGTAGACCCGTAGGAGACGGCGCGTCTCATCGGACTGCTGTGCATGAACGTAGAATGTCAGCCAGGCAGCGATAGTCTGCGGCGCAAATTGCGCCGCAGAAAAATTGACAGCGATAACAGCTGCGATGCGTGCCGATGGCGTTCGTGCATTGTGTAGCGCGCCAAGAAGGTCCTGGCCAAGCTCGTTCAGCAAATGCCGCATGGTGGCGAGGATCAACTGTTCCTTGCCGCCGAAATAATGATGCGCCAATGCCGCCGAAACGCCAGCTTCCTGGGCAATCTGGGCCACCGTTACATCCAAAGAACCGCGCTCGCCGATCGTGCGGATAGCAGCATCGATCAATGCGCGTTTTCGCAGTGGTTCCATTCCGACTTTTGGCATGAAAGTGTCCTCGTTCGAAAGAAAGACTATTCTTGATTGACTGATCAATCAATAAAAAATTTATGCAGATATTACGTGTTTATACGACATTTACCTTGAAGGACCGGAGGTCCATGTTTAGCTGAAGTACATGACATTTTGTGGAGGAATGAAATGACAGCCTGCATCGTTGGATGGTCGCACTTGCCGTTTGGCAAGCTCGAAGGCGAAACTGTGGAAACGCTGATCGTCAAAGCGGCGCTGGGCGCGCTGGATCATGCGGGCATCGGCCCCGAAGATGTCGATGAAATCGTGCTGGGACATTTCAATGCGGGTTTCTCACCGCAGGACTTCACCGCGAGTCTGGTTCTGCAAGCCAGCGATGCGTTTCGTTTCAAACCGGCTACACGGGTAGAAAATGCCTGCGCGACAGGTTCCGCGGCCGTCCATCAAGGTATCAAGACCATTCGCGCCGGTGCTGCAAAAGTTGTTCTGGTTGTTGGTGTTGAGAAGATGACCTCCACGCCGGGGCCGGAGATTGGCAAGAACCTGTTGAAGGCCTCTTACCTGCCGGAAGAAGGTGATATTCCAGCGGGATTTGCCGGTGTGTTCGGTCAGATTGCAGCGGCATATTTCCAGAAATATGGCGACCAGTCCGATGCCCTTGCCACTATCGCTGCCAAAAACCACAAGAATGGTGTCAATAACCCTTATGCGCAGATGCGTAAGGATTTGGGCTATGATTTCTGCCGTCAGGAGAGTGACAAGAACCCGTTTGTCGCCGGTCCGTTGAAACGCACGGACTGCTCACTGGTATCCGATGGTGCCGCGGCGCTGGTGCTGACCGACACACAGACGGCCTTGAAGATGCGCCGTGCCGTAGCATTCCGTGCCGCTGCCCATGTGCAGGACTTCCTGCCAATCTCCAAGCGCGACATATTGCAGTTTGAAGGTTGTGCGGAAGGATGGAAACGTGCGCTCAATCAGGCCGGTGTCACGATTGACGATCTGTCTTTTGTGGAAACCCATGACTGCTTCACCATCGCTGAACTGATAGAATATGAGGCGATGGGGCTGGCAAAACCGGGAGAGGGCGCGAAGGTTGCCCTCGAAGGCCAGACCGCAATGGGCGGCCGCTTGCCAGTCAACCCATCTGGCGGGCTAAAAGCCAAAGGTCATCCAATTGGCGCAAGTGGCGTTTCAATGCATGTGCTTTCGTCGATGCAACTGACCGGGGAAGCAGGCGGCATTCAGGTGCCGGGCGCAAAGCTTGCCGGCATATTCAATATGGGCGGTGCTGCCGTGGCAAACTACGTTTCGGTGCTTGAGCGGATCAAATAGGGGTGCGGGTTATTTATAGGCAACCCAACCCTTGAACGTCAGTCCAGCATAAAACAGCTCGATATTGGAGAACCCTGCTTCGCGAAGCAGGGCTTCATCCTCTTCAGGCGAGAGGACCGGCAACCGCTCCTTCATGGTCCTGATATTGTTTTCAGATTGAAAGGCAAGCACCCCAGATAAGGATGCAAAAGCCGCATAGCGCGTCAGCCATTTGTCCGGTTCCGCTCCTTGCGTGGGGAAACTGTGATGCGCAGCGACGAAAGGTGCCCCTGGCTTCAGTCGACGTTGGATGCCGCGCAATGTTTGCAGCCTCTCCCTACGCGGCAGGAAGTGAAGCGTCAAAAGGCAGGTCGCAGCGTCGAAAGGGCCTTCCGGCGCATTATCGATATAGCCCTCCTGGAATGTCACGCGGGAAGTCAGAGAACCGAGATTCGTTTCGGCCAGTTGAAGCATCTCCGCTGACGGGTCAATGCCATCAAAGCGCCATTCCGGTTGCAGCTCCGCGAGCGCTTTCAGCTCCATTCCTCCGCCAGCTCCAAGCACCAGCACTCGCGCATCGGCAGGAGCCCTTTCCGCCAAAAGCAGGCCGGTCATCTTATGCAGATGGCGAAGGCCCGGCACGAGCTGTTCGGTTCTTGCCGCATATCCAGAAACAATATCGGGGTCGGAAAAGGATGCCATTCAAAATCTCCTTAGGGAGCAGAGCCAAGAGGAATGTACTCTAAATCATGTAACTATATATGTTACATATAAGTTGATATTCAAGACGCATGAATTTTGAGGACAATAATTGCCTTGCAAAAAACCCGTTGCTTTAAAAGCCCACTCTGCCAAATCCAGGAACTTTAAGTCCCGGATTCAAAATATCCAGACCTGCAACTAAGCCCATGAATTGAATCTCGAAACCGCTGCGAGCGCCAGCTGAAATCCCTGCATAGCCGAAAAGGTTTGCGTGGAAATTTTGCCAGTCATCATCGATAGCAAAAAGCCTGCCTTCCGTAGGAAAATCCCTACCAATTGCATTAGGAGGCAGGACGATCCCGATTTGCGGCACGGCTCGCAGGACATGCGCCACAAAGCTGTTTGAGTTGGGGCCGGGCCAGATAACGTAATTGCCGTGCGCGGCGTAAGGATAGTTGGTAATAGCAGCCTCAATCCGGGGGATGAGGGATGCCGCTTCCTCGCCGTGAATCTCATGAATAATGGTGGGCTTGTTGGAATACCAGTTTCCGTCCGCATCATAGGCGTTCTTGCGTACGGGATTACCCCAGCCAACGACATCGTAACGATCATAATTGGTAGCCCCGGGCCGCTTCAGTACCAACCAGCTATGCAGGGAGAGGGCGCCTTTGAGACCGCCAGTCCGCGCCGCCATAATATAGATTGCAGCATCGTTGGCGGCAGGCTGAGCCAGCAGAACACCGCTTGAACTCCAGTCGGCATCACGCCAGTTCGCCGCGTGGGTCTGCGTCATCCACCACCCTGTTGCCATCATGGCCGGCGCTAGAAACATTACAAAGATAAACAGCGCAAGACGGCGGAAGAGCTTCAGCAAGCAGTTTCTCCATTGGAAAGATACACGGAGCAATCTATAACGGCATAAATTCGGGCCGATTTCAGCCCTATTGATGGGAAAATTTAGGTATCATGAGCAATCCGGTTCTGGTGGAAGTTTTTCGGGGCGAAACGTCAGAAAGCCGCCATCGCGGCGCAGTTGTTGTCACCGATGGGGATGGCAAGGTTGTGTTCTCGCTCGGCGATATTGAGCGCCCCACATTTCCACGTTCGGCAATCAAGGCGATACAGGCCTTGCCACTCGTGGAGAGTGGTGCTGCGGACGCCTATGGCTTTGGGAATGAGGAACTCGCCATGGCTTGTGCCTCTCATTCTGGTGAGCAATTGCACGTCGCAAAGGCTGGCGAAATGCTGTCCCGCGCCGGGCTTGATTCGACAGCGCTTGAGTGTGGTTCCCACTGGCCATTTGAACAATCCGTGCTGATTGATCTTGCCAGAAGCGGGCAACAGCCGACGCCTTTGCATAATAATTGTTCCGGCAAGCATGCGGGCTTTTTGTGCACCTGCAAGCATCTTGGTATCGAAACACAAGGTTATTCCGCTTTGGGTTCGCCTGAGCAGGACATGGTACGCGACGCCATGGAAAGCGTGACTGGCGCAGCCCACACGCTGGATCATTGTGGAACGGATGGCTGTTCCATCCCGACTTACGCAATTCCATTGCGTAATCTGGCGCATGGGTTTGCGCGCATGGCGACCGGAACCGGATTTGAGCCCCGCCGCGCACAGGCTGCAAAGCGGCTGCTCGACGCCGCGATGGCCGCGCCGTTTTACGTTGCCGGAACCGGGCGTGCCTGCACAAAACTGATGGAAATGGCTCCGGGCCGCATATTCGTCAAGACTGGTGCGGAAGGCGTGTTTGTGGGCGCGCTGCCCGAACTGGGACTTGGTATCGCCGTTAAATGCGATGATGGTACGACGCGGGCTTCCGAGGCAATCATTGCCACAGTGCTCGCCCGCATCTATCGCAATGAAAGCGAACTGGAATCGAAGCTCGATCGCTTCGCTGACCGTGAAATGCGCAACTGGAATGGCGTGACTTTTGGTGTGGTCAGCCCAACGCCAGCACTGACCGATGCGATGATCAACTGATCTGTTTTCCTAACTGATGAGATTTGCCAACGGATTGGTGGCTTATCTCATCGTACTTGTCGGTAGCCCTCGCAGTACCTACTTTAACCTCATGAGTAGAGCTTTTACCAAAGAAGATGACAGCAATTCATCGATTGATCTAGGCGAGCGCCCATTAAGTACGCATCGTAATCTGGTGACAATCGAAGGATTGGCAATGATTGATGCAGAACTGGCGGCGGCTCATGGCGAATTGGCAAAGGGAAACGCCGAGGCAGACCGTAATATGATTGCCCGCGCATCCCGCGATCTGCGCTATTGGTCGGCCAGGCGCGAAACGGCTGAACTCTCAATTCCTGATCCGGATAGCGATGTTGTGCGCTTCGGCATGACGGTTACGATTGCCGACGAGGACGACAAGAAGCAGGTTTGGAAGATAGTCGGTGAGGACGAAGCCGATGCAAGTCACGGAAAAATCTCGCATATATCCCCTATTGCCAATCTGATGTTTGGCAAATCAATCGGCGACAGCTTTGTGCTGAATGGTCATGAGTGGGAAATTGTGAAAATTCAAATAAACGAATGACTATGGGCGAGCCGCGAACTACCCTCTCAAAGAGGGATCTATTCCGTTTCTTTTGAAGGTGGGGCAACGGGCGTAGGTTGAAACCCTTCTTTCGTCTCAATCAATCTCAACTCGTCGTCCACTTTTAAATTATAGCGGGCAATAATTTTTGCAGGAAAGATGAAACCTACCTCATCCTCCATCTGCAACAACGTAAATTTGGCCCCGTCATATAAGCTCGATTACAGCGACCATACATCAAACCGTCAAGCCAACCGCTATTATCTAAAGCCAGCCCTTCTTCTTGAAAATGAGCAGTGGAATAACGGCGGAGGCGATCATAACGCCAAGCGCCATGGGATAGCCCCAAACCTTGTCGAGTTCGGGCATGAAGTGAAAGTTCATGCCGTAGATCGAGGCCACCAGCGTAGGCGGCATGAAAGCCACTGCTGCGACGGAAAAAATCTTGATGATGGCATTTTGCTCGATGGAGATGAGGCCAACCACTGTGTCGAGCAGGAAGGTAATCTTGTTGGAAAGAAAATCTACATAGGTGCTCAGCGATTGCGTATCGCGTTCAAGTGATTTGATCCAGGCTCGCGTTTCTTTCTTGTAGGTGTTCTGGTCGGTGATTGCCGTCATGTAGACCAGCAAACGGCTTACACCCGCTATGCTTTCTCGAATTTTGGAAAGAAACGCTCCTTGCCCGCCAATACGGGTGAGGCTGTCACGAAAATTCTTGGTTGTCATTGGCCGGTCTTTTTCCGACCGGCGGAAAATTGCAAATGAGTTGTGGTCGATATCACCCGCAACACCTTCGAGAATATCGGCAATGCGATCCGTTACAGCTTCGATGATGCCGAGCAAAATGGTGACGCCGCTGCACTTGACATTGATCAGCCCATTGCCAGCTTTGCTGACGCGGCTGATGTAAAGCGCGAAGGCTTTTGGCTCACTGTAACGCACTGTGACGAGCATAGGGCCGGTCAGTATGAAGGTGATCGGCGCAATGCTGTGGTGTTTATTCTCAGTTGAGTGAAGAATCGATGCTGTAAGATATTGCGAGCCATTATCGGCATAAAACCGGCTGGATTCCTCAATCTCGATCATGTCTTCCTTGGTCGGGATGGAGGCCTTGGTCCAGCTCTCGGTCTGAACATCTTCTTCATGGGTTGGATTCAAAAGGTCGATCCAGACCGCATTGTCCGGTGCCGGATCGCCAGCCTGCGCAATGTGAGAGACGAGACGGTCGCCATCAAGCGTATAAATTGTAATCATTTCAAAGTGAATCCAACAGCGTATCAATCAGTTTCTCTGCGGCTTCGCCTATGACAGTCCCTGGAGGGAAAATCGCAGCAGCGCCAGCTTGCAGAACAGCTTCATAGTCCTGCGGCGGAATAACCCCGCCGACGATGACCAATATGTCCTCGCGGCCGTGACGTTTCAATGACTCCTTGAGTTCAGGCACCAAAGTCAGATGTCCGGCAGCAAGCGATGAAACGCCAACAATATGCACATTGCTTTCCGCTGACAGTTCCGCAACTTCCTCAGGCGTCTGGAACATCGCTCCAACGATCACATCGAAACCAAGATCACCAAACGCTGTGGCGATAACCTTCTGGCCGCGGTCGTGCCCATCCTGTCCCATTTTAGCAACGAGAATGCGGGGCTTTTCACCGGTCCGCCTTTCATAGGCTGCACACTTGGCCTGAACGCGGTCAACAACTTCGCTCTTTCCAACTTCCTTGCGGTAAACGCCGGAAATCGTGTGAATGGTTGCAACATGACGGCCATAGGCTTTTTCCAGCGCCAGTGAGATCTCACCCACTGTTGCCCTTGCACGAGCGGCTTTAACCGCCAAATCAAGCAGATTGCCCCTTCCTGATTTAGCCGCCGAAGTCAGCACGGAAAGTGCATCATCGACGGCTGCAACATCACGCGTGCCTTTGAGTTGCTGAAGCTTGGAAAGCTGGCGCGCGCGCACCTCGGCATTGTCGACCTTGAGCACATCGACCAGCGTGTCTTCGGTAGGGCGGTAGGAATTGACGCCGATCACCGGTTGCTGGCCACTATCGATACGCGCTTGTGTGCGGGCTGCCGCTGCTTCGATACGCATTTTAGGAATGCCCTGTTCAATGGCCTTGGCCATGCCGCCCAGTGTTTCGATCTCTTCAATATGCGAAAGGGCGCGCCCCGCCAGATCATAGGTCAGCCGTTCAACATAGGCCGATCCACCCCACGGGTCGATAATCCGGGTTGTTCCGGACTCCTTTTGCAGGATCAGCTGCGTATTACGCGCTATGCGTGCGGAATGGTCGGTTGGCAAAGCCAAGGCTTCGTCAAAGGAATTTGTATGTAAAGACTGCGTATGCCCCTGCGTTGAAGCCATCGCCTCAATCATGGTGCGCATGATGTTGTTGTGCGGGTCCTGCGCCGTGAGCGACCAGCCTGATGTCTGTGAATGGGTCCGCAGCGATAGCGAACGCTCATCCTTGGGATTGAAGTTCTTCTTCATCAAAACAGCCCAAAGCAGTCGTGCCGCCCGCAACTTGGCCACTTCCATGAAGAAGTTCATGCCGATTGCCCAGAAAAATGAAAGTCTTGGCGCAAATGTATCAATGTCCTGACCGGCAGCGACGCCAGCGCGGGCATATTCAATGCCATCGGCAATGGTGTAGGCAAGCTCGAGATCTGCCGTCGCTCCGGCTTCCTGCATATGATAACCGGAAATCGAGATCGAATTGAATTTCGGCATCTTCTCCGATGTGTAGGAGAAAATATCGGAAATGATCCGCATGGATGGCTGGGGCGGATAGATGTAGGTATTGCGCACCATGAACTCTTTCAGAATATCGTTCTGAATGGTCCCGGCGAGCTTTTCCTGTGGCACGCCCTGTTCTTCCGCAGCAACGATGTAAAGCGCCAGAATGGGAAGCACCGCGCCATTCATGGTCATCGAAACAGTCATCTCGCCAAGCGGAATGCCGTCGAATAATTGTTGCATATCGAGAATGGAATCGATGGCCACACCCGCCATGCCAACATCGCCCGCAACACGAGGGTGGTCGCTATCATACCCGCGATGTGTTGCGAGATCGAAGGCAACGGAAAGCCCTTTCTGTCCGCCTTTCAGATTACGGCGATAAAAGGCATTGGACTCTTCTGCCGTCGAAAACCCAGCATATTGCCGAATGGTCCAGGGCTGCTGAACATACATGGTCGGGTAGGGGCCGCGTATGAAGGGCGCAGCGCCAGGAAATGAATCAAGGTGTGGCTGGCCACGCAAGGCCGTATCGCCATAAGAGCGCCTGACCTTGATATCTTCCGGCGTTTTCCAGACAGCAGCATCCGGCTTTGCGGCTGCGCTTTTCGGTGCTTGCCAATCGATCTTGGTAAAATCGGGAATTCTCATCGGTTCAAGCCTGCAGTGTTTCGTCGATGCGCGGAAATGTCAGCGGTTCGCAGTGCACCACGCCGTCCGTTGGCAATGGCATGTGCGGAGCGTCCAGCACTTTCACAGGGCGTTCGGTGGCGGCCGGGAAGACGGTTGTGCCGATGATCGAACGCTCGCCGGATTTGTACCGCTCGGCCCGAGCATGGCGAGCATTGACGATGCGCTCCTGGAGCTTGCCGTCAACAAGGCTTTGCAGAATGCCGCCTTCACGCTCGAGGGTTTGAAATTCTTTCCATGCTGCCTCGCATAGCGCTTCGGTCAGACTTTCGACTGCACCGGAACCACAGGCAGGATCGGCAACAAAAGCAAGATTGCTTTCGTCTGCAAGAACGAGCTGGGTGTTACGGGCAAGGCGGCGCGCAGAGCCATCCGGCAGCCCGTGCGTAATGGTGTGCGGGAGGATGGCGATCGTATCTGCACCGCCGATAGCAGCGGCGAAGGACGCTATGGTGGTACGCAGAATATTGGTTTCCGGATCAAGCTTCGTCATCATGCGCATCGAGGTTTCCGCATGGATCATCGCCGCAGATGGGGTGATATCGCAGGCCTCCTGCAAGCGCGCCCAGAGACGGCGCAGCGCGCGTATTTTAGCGATAGAAATAAACTGATCCTGATCGACTGACAGCGCAAAACCGATATGCGGCGCGGCATAGTGAATGGGCTGGCGGGCTTCCTCAAACAACCGGAAATGCCCCGCAGCAATGGAGAGCATGGCACCAAGCTCCTGCGCTTCGGTGGCTCCGGCATTGTGATAAACGCGGCCATCGGCTTCCAGCACAATACCGGGGAGATCATCGGAGAAAAATCCGGCAAGTGCCTGCGGCAGCGAAGCTTTCAGCGCGGCGATACTCATGCGCAAACGCCCCGTTCCCGCCAAAGTTGCCGCCGGATCGATACCCAAGGAAAAGCTCAGTGTCTTCGGATTGATATCGCGTGGCCGCATATAGTCGACGAACCAGTCAGCACAGGCGCGGCTTTTTGGATGAACGTCCATCCGCAGGTGAATCATGTCGAGATGGACGCCTCGCAAAACCTGATCAACAGCTTCACGGGTGGCTGGCAGCCCATACCCGAAAGCATTAGGTGCGCCTTCGAAAACCAGTGCGATTCCCGTCGCGCCATTTTCCAGATCTTCCAATAGTTGCTTATTTGCCCGAGCGGGATCTGGATCATCAATGCGCTGTACGATGTGCCAGACTTGGGAGGGGTTTTTGCGCGGAGTGAGCTGCGCCTTACTGGCGCGCTGATACAATGGGCCGACAGCAATGTCATCATCGGTGCGGGAAACCAGGGTTTCGTTGAAATCAGCGCCTTTCAAGGCTTTCTGCGCAAGTTTGACCCATTTTTCGTGGGTCGTCTGCGCAAATTCAGTTTCCTTGAGCAGTGACGCGTCCATGCTTTCTCCCGGCAGTCTGTTCTTTGTTTGTGACTTTAGGTGGAACCATGCTGCTTCGCAACAAAGCAAAGTGCCGCTAGCGCAACGCACTGAAAATAAAATGAATTTTCCTCGCCGCCGGTTTCGGGTGGCTGGCATTGGTGATCCATGAAAGCTTGGCCGTCACGAACAGGCGAAAGGTTTAAATTATGAAAATCCTCAACGGAAAAACGGCCATTATCACAGGTGCAAGTTCCGGCATCGGCTATGAAACAGCAAAGCTCCTGGCGAGCGAAGGCGCGAATATTGTTGTGGCGGCAAGACGTCAAAACGAGCTTGATAAGCTTGTTGCGGAAATCGAAGCTGCGGGCGGCAAAGCGGTTGCTCTTGCGGGAGACGTTGCAGACGAACCCTATGCCAAGGCATTGGTGGAGCTGGCGGAGGACACATTTGGCGGGGTGGATATCGGATTTAATAATGCGGGTATCAATGGCGAGATGGGAGCGACCCCCGACATTACATTGAAAGGCTGGCAAGACACGCTGAACGTTAATCTCACAGGCGCCTTTCTGGGTGCGAAATACCAAATTCCGGCGATGCAGAAACGTGGGGCTGGTTCGCTGATTTTTACGTCGACCTTTGTCGGTTACACCGTGGGATTTCCCGGAACGGCTGCTTATGGCGCAAGCAAGGCGGGCGTCATTGGCTTGATGAAATCGCTGGCTGCTGAACTTGGACCGCAAGGTATTCGCGTCAATGCGATTCTGCCCGGCGGCACAGAAACAACAATGGCGGAAGCTTGGGTGGATACGCCGGAAAAACTCTCCTTTGTGGAAGGGCTGCATGCGCTTAAGCGAAGGGCAATGCCAGCGGAGATCGCTCGCTCTGTGCTTTATCTCGCTTCTGATGCGTCCAGTTTTACAACAGGCTCGGCCATGCTTGTTGATGGCGGCGTATCGATCAACCGCACGTAAAAACGAAAACGCGCGCTTTAAAGCGCGCGTTTTCACGGCGTCCGAAAATGACCGTTTTAAACGAACTGGCTAAGACCCGGAATTGAATTGACGACCTCGTCGACCGGGCCGCTTCCAGCCTTTTCACGTGCAAACGCAATGGTTTCCTTGGAAATGCCGCTGATTTCGCCCATGCCGAGACCGATGCCCATCAGCTTCGACCCAAGGCCCATAACGCCGGGCATAAGGCCGGAAAGTAACCCGCCGCTACCCTTGGCTTCAGCAATTGCCTCTTCGCTGCCGGGTACGCCAGCAATCAGCAGATCAACCTTATCGGCAGGGGCTTCCTTCTGCAAAAACGCCAGAATGAGGCCGACCGCCTTGCGCGCGGTTTCAGGGTCGGTGCCGACATTGGCGGTAATACGAGCGATAAGTTCATCCATAAGTGCAATCTCCCAACTGGCTTGAATTACGTTTACGTAATATGCGTGAAATTCATATCACACAAGTGTTCGTTTTCATCTGGCGCATGTTTTCAACCCTCCACAACTAAAATGCAATTGCAGGTGAAGATTTTCTTGCAGCGCCTGTTTTCCCGTAATCGCATCGGCATTGAAGGGGACGCTCACCATTTTGTGCTTTTCTGTAACATCGACGTTCTGCCATTGTCGCACGGGATTTGGCTGTTTATACCATGGGTCAAGTGACGACAGTGACGAGGACAGAACGACATGGCCGCAGACAGTATTTTCCTTGGTGCAAGCCGCAAGCCGGATGACAGCTATAATCAGGCCGAGTCGTTATTGCTCAAATTCGGCAATCGCCATGGTCTGATCACGGGCGCAACCGGCACTGGTAAGACCGTCACGCTGCAAGTTTTAGCTGAAGGCTTCTCCGCAGCCGGAGTGCCGGTTTTCTGCTCGGACATCAAAGGCGATCTGTCGGGGATCGCAGCCAAAGGCGAGGAGAAGGATTTTCTCGTCAAACGCGCAGCTGACGTAAAACTCGATCCTTACACAATGGCTTCGTCGCCGGTTATCTTCTGGGATATTTTCGGCGAGCAGGGGCATCCGATCCGCGCGACTATTTCTGAAATGGGTCCGCTTCTTCTCTCGCGCCTGATGAATCTGACGGAAGCGCAGGAAGGCGTTTTGAATATCGCGTTCAAGATCGCCGACGAAGAGGGGCTTCTGCTTCTCGACATGAAGGACCTGCAATCGCTGCTGGTTAATATTGCGGAGCGGGCTGAAGAAATCTCGGCACGCTACGGCAATGTGACCAAGCCTTCGGTTGGAGCGATCCAGCGTTCGCTACTGGTGCTCGAACAGCAGGGCGGCACGAAGTTCTTCGGAGAACCCGCACTGAAAATCACCGATATTATGCGTACCGGAACCGATGGGCGGGGGCAGGTCAGCATTCTTGCAGCTGACAAGCTCATGATGAATCCGCGCCTTTACTCGACGTTCCTGCTTTGGCTGCTCTCGGAGCTTTTTGAAGAATTGCCGGAAATCGGCGATCCGGAAAAGCCGCGCCTGGTCTTCTTCTTCGATGAGGCCCACCTTCTTTTTAATGAAGCGCCCAAAGCTCTGCTCACACGCGTTGAGCAGGTTGTGCGGCTGATCCGCTCAAAAGGTGTCGGCGTATTCTTCATCTCGCAGAACCCGCTGGATGTGCCTGAAACGGTGCTGGCACAGCTTGGTAACCGCGTGCAGCATGCTTTGCGCGCCTATACGCCGCGCGAGCAGAATGCCGTAAAGACAGCTGCCGATACATTCCGCGCCAATCCGGACTTCAACACATTCGAAGCAATCACCAATCTCGGCACGGGCGAAGCCCTGGTTTCCACGCTGGCTGAAAAGGGCGTGCCTTCCATGGTCCAGCGGACATTGATCCGCCCGCCATCGGGGCGCATCGGTCCGTTGAATATTGATGAGCGTCAGAAACTCATCAATGCCAGCCCAGTTGCCGGTATCTATGATGAAATGGTCGACCGCGAATCCGCCTATGAGCTTTTGCAGAAGAAGGCAGTGCAGACGAAAACCGAAGAAGAGGCGCAAACGCAGCAGGCAGAGGCTGATAGTACAGGCGGCTGGAAGCTTCCCGATTTTCTCGGCGGTGAAACCAAGACCGGTCCGCGCGGTGGCCAGATCCGTGGTCGCCAAACTGTAGCGGAAGCCGCGATGAAATCCGTTGTCCGCTCCGTCGGCTCCTCGCTCGGACGCGCGCTGGTCCGAGGGATTTTGGGAAGCCTCAGCAAACGCTAGTTTCAACGCCTTCGGAATTCCGAACACGCGCAAAGATGGTGAGTGGCGATTGCGCCCCTCCCGCGAACCCCTCCTGGGCCTGTGATGATGCTCGATTGCAGTAGTGCAGTTTTTTAACTGCTGAACACCGAGGCAGGACCTTAGCGTAACAGTACTGTCATCAGCATCCAAAAGGCCGATGGATTGCTCCATCAGCCTTTGTTTGAGCGGCATAAGCTTAAATAACGAGAATCGGCGTCTTGTTTGGAACGCGATCATAAAGATCGATGATATCCTGGTTGATGAAGCGCACGCAGCCTGACGAAACCGCCTTGCCGATTGTCCACCATTCCGGTGATCCATGCAGGCGGTAGAGCGTGTCCACGCCGTTCTGGAAAATATAAAGCGCGCGCGCGCCCAGTGGATTGTTCAGACCCGGCGCCATGCCACCATTTGCAGAGCTATATTGAGCCAATTCCGGTTGGCGGGCAATCATCTCATCCGGTGGAGTCCATTTGGGCCAATGGCGCTTCCACTGAACAATGGCGCGGCCTGACCATGCAAAACCCTCACGACCAAGACCAACGCCGTAACGGATGGCCTCGCCATTTTCGCGCACCAGATAAAGAAATTTTGTGTTTGTATCGACGACGATGGTTCCCGGCTGTTCGCCCGTGGGATCGCGCACGATCTGGCGCAGATAACGCGGGTCCATCTTTTTTACCGGTATGGCCGGTAGCTGGAAGCCGCCATCTTCGCGTGCTGAATACATGGCCTCATAGGAGCCCAAAGCCGGATCAACGTCAGTTCCGGGTCTTAGCGGATTGCCATAATCATCGACCTTGATGACCGGCATATCACCGCGGATCTGTGCACATCCTGCGAGGCCGGCTGCTGCAGTTGCAGTCATTGCCGTGAGGAAGCCGCGACGTGTAAGTGTGTTTTGCATCATTAAACCAGGTTGGTGGCGGGAAAGTTCAGCACGCAGTCACTATTGGTAACATGCTCTAAACGCACAAAGAATATGGCGATGAACCGTTAGCAATAGGGCATAAACAAGGCAAGCTCACAACTGTTGCGCGCGGGCAACAGAAACGCGGTGCATCCGCTGCTTTCTAAACCTGTCTGATGATAAACACTTCGTGAGGAAAGGTGACTGCATTAATATTGTGCGTGGTTCGCGAACCACGCATCACATCAATGCAGTCCGTTTATTGGTGGGGCAGTCGATTACGGCTATTGACCTCAGCGCTAAATGGCTTTTCGTTGCTTCAACACAATCAGCATGAACGGAATCAGCATCATGGCAGTTAATTCAGCAGCGCAAACCGCAACCTGGACCTATGTCGACGGGGATTGGTATGAGGGAAACGTGCCGCTGATTGGTCCGCGCACCCATGCCATGTGGCTGGCTTCTACCGTGTTTGATGGCGCGCGCTGGTTTGAGGGCGTGGCGCCCGATCTCGATCTGCACTGCGCCCGCGTCAACACTTCAGCCATTGCCATGGGGCTGAAGCCGACGATGAGTGCCGACGAAATCGTCGGATTGACCCATGATGGCCTGAAAAAATTCGATGGCAAGACAGCGGTCTACATCCGGCCCATGTATTGGGGCGAACATGGCGGCTATATGGGCGTACCGGCCGATCCTGAGTCCACCCGCTTTTGCCTGAGCATTTACGAAGCGCCCATGCTTGAACCGACCGGCTTCTCGCTAAGCGTTTCGCCCTTCCGCCGCCCCACATTTGAAACCATGCCGACCAATGCCAAGGCCGGTTGCCTTTATCCGAACAATGGCCGGGCCATTTTGGAAGCGCGTTCGCGCGGTTTTGACAATGCGCTGGTTCTCGACATGCTGGGCAATGTGGCTGAAACGGCCAGCTCCAATATATTCATGGTCAAGGACGGGCATATTTTCACCCCGGCACCAAACGGCACGTTCCTTTCAGGCATTACCCGTTCGCGTATTATCGATGTTCTGGCTGACTATGGTTTCCGTACCACGCAGACGACGTTGACGGTTCAGGATTTCCTTCAGGCGGACGAGATTTTCTCCACGGGGAACCATTCGAAGGTTGTGCCCGTTATCAAAATTGAGGACCGTGAGCTGCAAGTCGGTCCGATAGCCCGCAAGGCGAGAGAGCTTTATTGGGAGTTCGCCCATGCCGGGCCGAAAATTTGACCCGATAATGCGTTCAAGCCGAAATATTGATCCGTTTCGCATTGCTCCCGAACAAATACGGACCTATGTAACCAAGGCAGGTTTTGTCAGGATAGGTCATCACCCGAACGGGCAGCCTATCCCGTCACAGATATAGATCGAAGAGGAGACTTCCATGGCTTTCGAATTGCCCGCACTGCCGTATGATTATGACGCGCTCGCACCCTTTATGTCCCGCGAAACGCTCGAATATCACCATGACAAGCACCACAAGGCTTATGTCGATAACGGCAACAAACTGGCTGCCGAAGCCGGTCTTGAGGGCCTTTCCCTTGAGGAAATCGTCAAGCAATCCTATGGAAAGAACGCTGGCCTGTTCAACAATGCCGGTCAGCATTACAACCATCTGCATTTCTGGAACTGGCTGAAGAAAGACGGCGGCGGCAAGAAGCTTCCCGGCGCTCTGGAAAAGGCTTTTGAATCCGACCTCGGCGGCTATGACAAGTTCCGCACGGATTTCATCGCAGCTGGCACAACACAGTTCGGCTCGGGTTGGGCATGGGTTTCAGTCAAAGACGGCAAGCTCGAAATTTCCAAGACACCAAACGGCGAAAACCCGCTGGTTCACGGCGCAACGCCAATTCTAGGCGTCGATGTGTGGGAACATTCCTATTACATCGATTATCGCAATGCCCGTCCAAAATATCTGGAAGCCTTTGTCGATAGCCTGATCAATTGGGACTATGTTGCCGAGCTTTACGAAAAAGCCAAATAAACCAGTTTCATAAACGGTCTGAAACGGCTCCGTTTATCGGGGCCGTTTTATTTTGAGCTGTCTGTTTTGGTTTGGCGAACCGCAACGGCAATTCAGCGCAAGCCTGAAATTACCAAATATCATCTTCCGGATTCAGCGTAACCGAAGACCTTGCTTCGCCCGGTGTTCGGGAGAATCTGGGGACCGGTGCAGATTGCTGCTGGCCATCCATTTGAATATAGGTCTTGCGCGCCTGCATATGCGGGTGATGCGGTGCCTCGCTTAACGTCAACACCGGTGCGAAACAGGCATCCGTGGATTCGAGCAATGTGCACCATTCTGCCTGCGTTCGCATGGCAAAGATTCGGGTAAATTCCGCTTCAAGTTCGGGCCAGTTTTCATAGGCGTTCTGCAATGCCAGCCACCGTGTATCCATGCCCAGCTTTTCCAATAATTCGGCAAAGAATTTCGGCTCTAACGCCCCAACAGCAATGTGGCGTCCATCAGAACAGGCATAGCTGCGGTAATAGGGCGCCGCTCCGTTGAGGAGATTTCTGTCACGCTCCATGGAAAGGCTTGCCGTCGCTGCAAGCCCGGTAAAAAGGCTCATCAGGGACGAGACGCCATCTATAATCGCGGCATCGATAACCTGTCCTCTGCCTGAACTTTGCCGCTCGATCAGTGCAGCAAGAACACCGAAGGCCAGAAGCATCGACCCGCCGCCATAATCGCCAACCAGATTGAGTGGCGGCAGAGGAGGGCCGCTCGTGCCCATCGAAGCAAGCGCCCCCGCAAGAGCGATATAATTGATGTCGTGTCCGGCGGTCTGAGCGAGCGGGCCAGTCTGTCCCCAGCCCGTGATGCGGCCATAAACCAGACGGGGGTTGAGAGCTCGCAAAATATCTGGTCCAAGGCCAAGCCGTTCCATCACGCCGGGCCTATAACCCTCAATAAGCACATCCGCTTTTGCCGCTAGTTCGAGACACCGAGTGCGCCCCGAATCAGCACGTATATCCAATTGCAGAATGCGGCGTCCACGATCTTGAACGGGATTGGGCCAGCCATTGCCTCCCAACCGCTCAATTCTCACAACATCTGCACCAAGATCTGCCAGAAGCATGGCGCAATGCGGAGCAGGGCCAAGCCCTATAAATTCCAGTACCTTAATGCCTGCAAGCGGACCTTGCCGTGGGGGCATATTTTCCATGAGTAGCCAGCCTCGGACGCGATTATTCGAGGCAGGTTGGCATTTTTAATGCCCAGTGGCCAGCGAGTCATCCGGCAAAAATTTTACGCCTTCGCCTTGCCATATTGGTTGTTCATCTGTCGTTCAGAGGATTAGACTTAAGTCTAATACCTTAGGGACTTTTAACACGCTGGATGCCCTCATTCTGAGAGGTGTTCACTGGAGGAACAATGAGAAAGCTGATTTCAGCAATTTGTGCTGTTTTGATATCGGTTGGTACTCTGGGAACTGCGGGATCGGCCAGCGCCGCACCTGCAACGGTGCAAAGATCGATTGAAGCGACTGGAACCGGTGCTGACACGCTGGTTCAGAAGGTTGATCACCGCAGGTGGCATCGTCGCGATCGTTACGAACGCCGTTGGGATCGCCGCGATCGCTGGGAGCGCCGCCATCATCGCCGTTGGGACCGCCCGCATTATCGTCGATATGATCGGCCGTACTACCGCAGTTGGGACCGGCCACATTATCGCCGTTGGGACCGTCGATATGATCGCCCGCGCCACTATCGTCCGCATTATTACCGGACAGGCAACGCGCAGATCATCTTCGATCTGTAACCAGGCTCGCTGCGGCAACATGAAAAAAGCCCCTTCATCACAAGATGGAGGGGCTTTTTTGTGTGACCTGCTTTTCGAAGGCAATTTCAGGCAGCCGGTTGAATGGTTGTGGGCGTGGCCGCTCCTTGAAAAAGCCATCAAATCCATAAGAGGTGGGCCCATTGTAAAGATCTGGGGAATTCAACTGCATGGGCAATATAATCCTCTTCGGCGGCGAAAATCGTGAGCGCCTCGTTTCAGTTGCAAGTACGCAAGCCATCGCCGCTACGCTTCCGGAAGCGGACCTCTGGTTCTGGGGCAGCGACGGGATTATCCGAAGCTGCGAGCGGGACCATCTTATGGGGCATTCGCGCCCCTTTGAGGTCGATTTGCCAGCCATTGGCGAAGTTATTGGATCCATTGAAGACGCGATTGATCGCGCCGCTCAGGAGCATCGCGTGCTTATCCTTGGTTTGCACGGTGGCATGGCAGAAAATGGGGAATTCGCCGCTCTTTGTGAGACACGCGGCGCCAGATTTACCGGTTGCGGGTCCAAGGCCAGTCGACTGGCATTTGACAAGGTTGCCAGTAAGGAAGCTGTTGCCGTGCTTGGCATTGCAACTCCGCCAACCCTCTCGCTCGCATCTGCTGCCAACGATCTTGGCACTTATGGAAAGCTCGTAGCAAAGCCGGTAGCAGACGGATCGAGCTATGGCCTTTTGTTTGTGAACAACCCAGAAGACATTCATGAGCTCGAACAGGTGATGCAGAAAGAAGCCTACTTGATAGAGCCATTCATTGAGGGGGTAAACGCCACCTGCGGTATCCTGGAGCATGAGGGAGAACTGATCGCGCTGCCGCCGGTTGAAATCCGGCCCGCCGATGGCGTATTTGATTACGCAGCAAAATATCTATCGTCTCAGACAAATGAGCTTTGCCCTTCCACCTTTGACGAGAAGACCAATACATCGCTGCAAACATTGGCCTTAAAAGCGCACTCAGCCATTGGAGCGCGCGGCTATTCGAGAAGCGACTTCATCATCGCTGCCGACGGTCCGATCTTCCTTGAGATCAATACTCTGCCCGGCCTAACGAACGCCTCGCTCTTTCCTAAAGCTCTGGCGGCGCAAGGTATCAGCTTCAAAGAGTTTCTTCACGGACAAATCGAGATTGCCACTTCGGCCAGCGCATAAATGGGTTTTTACTGAAACCGCCAGCAAACGAAAATGTGATTGCGCTGTGCCCGTGCAATTCGAAAACTTTTGACTAGAGTGATCCCAAGCCCTTGAAGCCAAGTTCTTATTAGCCACAAGAGTAGGACTCTATTCGATGAAAAGACTGATTGCTTTGTCTGCCGCGCCATTGCTGGCACTTGCAGTTTTTGCCACCACGGCAAGCGCCGATCCCATAGCCGACAGGCAAGCACTCATGAAGGATCAGGGAAAGGCAGTCGGAAGCATCGCTCCCATCGCCAAGGGAGAAAAACCCTTTGATGCCGCCACCGTCATGACAGCTTTGAAAAAGATCAATGATGATGCGCAGAAGCTTGATCCTGCCACCCTTTTCCCTGCAGGCAGTGATACGGGCGATACAACGGCTTCGCCGAAAATCTGGGAAGATAATGCGGCCTTTGTTGCTGCTATCGACAAATATAAAGCCGATGTGGCTGCCGCCGTTGCCGCTGATCCGAAAGACCTTGAAAGCTTCAAGACTGCATTCAATCAGGTGACGCAGAATTGCGGCACTTGTCATCAGGCTTTCCGCATAAAAAAGAACTGATTTTCCGGTGATGCGCCGGATTTTCAAATTCCTACTCAGCCTCCTGATCCTTGGCGGCGCAGGTTTTTGGTTGCTGTCTGCGCCAACTCGACTTGATGAGACAAAGCTGGCAGCCACCACGCCGGGCGATGCAACACGTGGACAGAGCGTATTCTGGCAAGGCGGCTGCGCTTCCTGCCACGCCGCTCCGGGCGCGACTGGTGATGCCAGACTGGTTTTAAGTGGCGGCGAGGAATTGGTCACGCCCTTTGGCACCTTTGTGACGCCGAATATTTCGCCTGCCAATCAGGGAATTGCAGGCTGGTCGTTGTCTGATTTTGCCAATGCGATGACCCATGGTGTCTCACCGGACGGAAGACACTATTATCCTGCCTTTCCCTATACATCCTATGCTCGCATGCAATTGCAGGACATTGCCGATCTTTATGCCTTCATGAAGACTTTGCCGCCCTCGGAAAATGTTGCAGGCCCGCATAAGCTGAGCTTCCCTTTTACCGTGCGGCGCGGCATTGGCCTGTGGAAGCGGCTTTATCTGTCCGATCAGCCGGTGCTGACGATTGCCAATGCAACTGATGCGATCAAGCGCGGCCAATATCTGGTCGAAGGCCCTGGCCATTGCGGCGAATGCCATACACCGCGCAACGCCATTGGCGGACCAGATAAGACATTGTGGCTTGCGGGTGCCAAGGCGGCGGAAGGCAAGGGTGTCGTGCCTAATATTACCGGCGGCGAGGGCGGTATTGATTCCTGGTCGGCGCAGGATATCGCCTATTCGCTCGAAAGTGGATTCACGCCTGATTTTGATTCGCTGGGTGGATCTATGGCCGATGTGGTGCAGAACATGTCCCATCTGCAACCGTCTGACCGGGATGCGATTGCCGCCTATCTGAAAGCTATTCCGGCCCATGCGAATGGCTATCCCGCCGCGCAGTGATTTGCCGGCGACATAAGATTTACTTATGCCAGGCCTTGGAATTCGTTGCTTGCAGCGTGCCTAATTGTGTCATCCATTGGCGGCTTCTACAGTGATAGGAGCGGCAGCCAGAGCAATGTTTTACAAATCAGCGCGTAATTACTGCCTTGTTTTACTTATGCTCAGCGGTCTTAGCTCTGCAGCGTTGGCGCAGGGTACCGTATTTTCCGAACGTCCAGGCTTGGCCGGACCGGAGGAGATGCCCAAACAAAATGCATCGTGCGAAGGCCTGGCGGCAATAATTGCCGGGCTTGAAACACCTGAAGGCAATCGCATCGATCTATGGGCTTCGGGGCCTCTCACCTATATTCATAGCGATGAAGCGCTTTGGTATCTGGCGATATGTCCGCAATCGGGCGTGCAGGTGATGTGCATCACCTATTCAGGTAACGGGATGAAACTTGGAGATAATATTCTCATTCGCGGCGGCATGAGAATATTGGATAAAACCCATATCGTCCTCGATCCGTGCCTTGCCTCACGCGAAGAATAATAAGTCGCGGCGACATTTGGCTGGGATGATTATCGCCGCTTGCAACCAATGAGCACGGAATTTCCATCGGTATATTTGCTGCGCATCGTGTAGAGCCAGCCCTGGCATTCCTCCATGGATCCAAAGCAGCGTTGGAAAGATACCGTTGTCTGGTCATCACCAAAGGAAATCATCGGATTATCTGTGGTCCCGCTATAACGGCCAAAGACTATACCCGAGCCAATCGGCGGCGCGTTGCAGCGTTCACCGGCATATTCGCTGACATTCTTGCGAATGGCAGCTTGTGCTGGCGTGATGCCTGCGGACAAAAGTGCAGGCTGAATGGCGACGGCCATTCCAAACATCAAAATCTGAGTCATGCGCTTCATTCTAATTCCTCCTATGCGAAACCAGTCGATCCCGCTGCGGGCAGGGTTCAACTATATGCCATTCATGGCGAGACTACAGCCAATTCATTTATGCCTGCATCTTATTCAATTAGTATTGACTAATGAATTAGTATACGCTAATTCTTTGGCATGATAGAAGCAGATCCTATAAACGCCGTCATGCGCGCATTGGCCGATCCCACAAGGCGGGCCGTATTTGAACAGGTTATCGAGAACCAGGAAATTACTGTTGTCGAGCTCACGCGCGGCAGCGGCGTGACGCAAGGCGCTATTTCGCAACATCTCAAGACACTCAAGCAGGCCGGTCTGGTTGCTGAGCGTCCCGAAGGTCGAAAAGTTTACTACCGCGCTCAGCCGGAAGGGCTTGAGCCACTCGTCAACTGGATGGACCATTATGGTGTCTTCTGGCGCGAGCGTTTTGCCAATCTTAGAACATTGCTGAAGGAAATCGATCCATGAACGAAGCAGCATTAAAGCCTGATACGCAAGAAATAGTGGTGGACGAGATTTTTCCGCATTCGCCGGAAACAATCTGGAAAACATTGACCACTGCGAGTTTGATGGGACGCTGGTTGATGATTCCGTCCGGGTTCGAGCCCGTGGAAGGCAAACACTTCACCTACAAAACCACGCCAGCGGGCGCTTGGGATGGCATCATCCACTGCGAAGTGCTTGAGGTAAAGCCGTATGAGCGCTTTTCTTATGCCTGGAAAGGCGGGCATAGCAGTAATTCCGGATATGGCTCACAGCTCGACACCGTGGTCACATTCATGCTGTCCAAGGGTGAAAGCGGCACGCGCCTGCGTCTCATCCATTCCGGCTTCGTCCTGCCGAAAAACGACAGCGCGTTCAAGAGCATGAGCGAAGGTTGGAAGAAAGTGGTCGAGAGTATCGGCAGCATTGTCGACGGGAAGGACTGACGCAACCGCGTCGTCATCGATCTAGTGCTTATTGGGAGAGAGTTATGAGCAAACCTTACACAGGCGGATGCGCCTGCGGCGAAATTCGCTATGAAATAAGCAGCGCACCCATCTTCGAAAACCACTGCCAATGCCATGATTGCCAGAAACGAAGTGGAACCGGGCATGGCTCTTACCTGACTTTCGTCAATAGAGCCGCTATGAAAATCACCGGCAAAGCGAGCACATGGAATGTCGCAGGCGATAGCGGGATCGAAAAGATTCACGCCTTCTGTCCGACCTGCGGAACGCTTGTCTACTTGAACTCGGTAGCAACGCCGGACATGGTCGCTGTCCCCGCGACCAGCCTTGACGATCCAAGTCGGTTCAATCCGCAGGTGGTCACTTACGCCATCCGCGGCCTTGCGTGGGACACGATCGATCCTTCGCTAACGAAATTCGAACGGATGCCGCCCATGTGAAGGCAGCCGGTATCGGCAAGGCTTCACATGTGGCGTATCCAGGTTTGCCTTTGGTCTTAAGCTTCGACCTTACCAACCAATTTCAAGGCAAAGGCCTGCGTATAGGCAACTTCCTCCAACCTTGAAAAACGCCCGGAAGCGCCTGCATGCCCGGCATCCATATTGATACGGAAAAGCACCGGATTATCGTCGGTCTTTAGCTCGCGTAGCTTGGCAACCCATTTTGCTGGCTCCCAGTAGGTGACACGCGGATCTGTCAGGCCTGCCACGGCAAGGATCGGCGGGTAAGCCTGTGCCGTGACATTATCGTAAGGCGAATAGGATGCCATATAGGAGTAGTCGGTTGCCGAGGTAATCGGATTGCCCCATTCCGTCCATTCTGGCGGGGTGAGGGGCAGGGTGTCATCAAGCATTGTATTGATCACATCAACAAAGGGTACTTCGGCGATGATGCCGCCAAAGTTCTGTGGTGCCATGTTGACAATGGCACCCATCAGCATGCCGCCTGCAGAACCACCTTGCGCTATGATCCGGTCATGACTGGTGAAGCCTTCCGCAACAAGATGTTCGGAGGCAGCGATAAAGTCCTTGAACGTATTCAGCTTATTGAGGCGCTTGCCGTTTTCATACCAATCATAGCCCTTATCCTTGCCGCCGCGAATATGGGCAATGGCGTAGATGAAACCACGATCTGCCAGTGACAGGCAGTTGGTATTGAAGCTGGCCGGAATGCTGTGGCCATAAGAACCATAGCCGTAAAGCAGCGCAGGGGCGGAGCCATCCAGCTTGGTGTTCTTGTGATAAACGATGGAAACCGGAACAGTTTCGCCATCATGAGCGGGCGCGAGAAGGCGGCGGGTTACATAGTCGTCCGGATTGTGGCCGGATGGCACTTCCTGCGTTTTAAGCAATGAACGCTCGCGTGTCCGCATATTATAGTCGTAAAGCTGCGTCGGCGTCGTCATCGACGAATAGGAAAAGCGGATCACCTCGGTGTCATATTCGGGGCTGCCGGAAAGGCCGAGCGAAAAGGCTTCTTCATCGAATGCAATGGCATGTTCTTCACCGGTCTGGCGGTCACGAATAACAATTCGAGGCAAACTATTTTCGCGCTCAAGCCAAACCAGGTGATTCTTGTAGGCTGAGTGTCCAAGCAGCAGACGTCCCGCCTTGTGGGCAACGACTTCTTTCCAATTGGCTTTTTCCGGCGTTGCCACCGGAACGCTCATGATTTTGAAATCCTTGGCGCCATCAGCATTTGTGAGGATGTAGAAAACGTCGCCGCCTTCGGTCAGGCTATACTCAACGCCGGGTTGACGTTCCGCGACAAGCTTTGGCTCAGCGGAAGCATCATTTGCCGGAATCAGCCAAACTTCAGAGGTCTCGTGATCGTGAATATCAATGAAGATAAAATCATCAAGGGAACTGCCCCCAACACCCAGAAAGAAACCCGGGTCCTTTTCCTCATGAATCAGGCGGTCTTGGCTCTCCGACGTTCCAAGCTTGTGAAAGAACAGGCGGGAAGGGCGATGATTGGCATCAACGCGCGTATAGTAGAAGCCGTCCGATTGCGCGTTCCAGACGCCGCTGCCTGACGTATCGCTGACAGTTTCGGCATTATCCTGCATTGTCTCGAGATCGCGCACTTTCAGCGTATAATATTCAGAGCCCTTGTCGTCGACGCCCCAGATCAGCTTGGTGTGGTCGGGCGAATGATCGGCAGAGCCAAGGCTGAAATAGGCTTTGTCCTGCGCTTCGATATCACCGTCGAGCAGCATTGTCTGCTCGCCGCCATCGCGTGGTGTGCGGAAAAAGCGTGGATGCTGGCCGCCGGTCTTGAACGAGGTTCCATAGGCATAGGGACCGTCCTTGGAGGGCACAGACGAATCATCCTCCTTGATGCGGCCTTTCATTTCTTCAAACAGCTTGGCCTGCAATGGCTTGGTATCGGCCATAAGCGCCGATTGATAGGCATTTTCCGCCTCTAAATGGCTGCGGATTTCCGGTTCCAGCGTCGATGGATCACGGAAGACGTCCTGCCAGTTTTCCGCACGCATCCAAGCGTAATCATCCACACGGGTAATGCCATGACGGGTATCAGAAACAGGCTTCTTTTCGGATTTTGGAACGGGATGAGCGGAAAAGCGTGGCGAATTCGTCATGGAGAACTTTCAAAGGTTGGCGATAAGGTCCATCTCGCAGCCCGGCACGATTTTCCGGGCTGCAACGCAGATTTCATATAAGCCGGTATCGCGTCAATGCGGCTTTAGTTGATAGTTGGACAGATTAAATGGAAGCGTTCGGCCCAGTGGTTCGCACTAGGCCTGGTCAAAGACCAAGGCATTGCCATTCATGCAGTAACGCAGGCCCGTGGGAGCGGGTCCGTCCGGAAAAACATGACCAAGATGGGCATCGCAATCAGAGCATTTAATCTCCGTGCGGAGCATGCCATAGGACCGGTCCTCCACAGCAATCACTGCGTCAGGTTCGATTGGATTTGTAAAACTTGGCCAACCTGTACCGGACTCATACTTTGCTTCTGACTTGTAAAGCGGGCGATCACAGCAAACGCACTTATAAACACCTTTGAGTTTACTATCGAAGTTCGGACTGGAGAATGCGCGCTCCGTTCCATGGTTTCGCGTAATTTGATACTGTTCCGGTGTTAACTGCTCACGCCATTCTGCATCAGTTTTTACCACTTTGAACGTTTTTGTATTCATTTTATGTTCCTTTCAATGCAAATGTAAGCATGAACACTGCACTCCACAACATCCGTTATTATAGAATGCTTTGCGTGAAACGTTATATTCCTCATTTTTGCCATTTTATGTATTAGTTATATAGGCAAATTCTCGAATGCGCGTCGTCGGCAGGTGCGTGCATTCGTTGAGTGGAGTTAGTATGGCTTCTTGGCGCGATTGGTGGTTAATCTCTGAATTTGATGTCGTTTGAAATATTTCTTTTGTAAATGAAGTATTGATTTGACAAATTCACCAAAATCCGAAAAAGAGGATCGCCAAAGGCGTCGGAAAACAGAGCGCCCTAGAGCTTTATATTGGTGTTTTTTAACTCCCCTCCCGATATTTCAAATTAGACGAAGGAATTGGACTTTATGACCACATTCGACAATTCAAACTCCACGGCCAGCGATGTTTTGCTTGAGCTGACGGCTGAATTGGTTGCTGCCTATGTCAGCAATAATTCTGTACCGGCCGGCGATTTGCCGACGCTCATCGCCGAGGTACATTCAGCGCTTGGTCGCGTTAACGGTGGCTCAGAGGCGGTTGTTGCTGTTCAGGAAAAACCAAAACCTGCAATCAACCCAAAGAAGTCCGTTGCAGATGACTATATTGTCTGCCTCGAAGACGGCAAGAAGTTTAAATCACTGAAGCGTCACCTGATGACTCATTATAGCCTGACGCCAGAACAGTATCGTGAGAAGTGGGATCTTGATCCTTCCTATCCGATGGTTGCGCCAAACTACGCAGCAGCTCGTTCGCGCCTTGCCAAGAATATGGGTCTTGGTCGTAAGCGCAAGAAGGCCGCTTAAGACCGATATTCGGTCGGGTGGCAAGAGTTCAACTCCTGCGGAAAGCCAATAGATCACATTTTTTGAATGGGTCTGATGGCAAGCGGATGCGGGAGGCTAGATTGCAATCCCACTATTGGAACTGACTATTTGGATTTGAAAAACGGCGCCTTGGGCGCCGTTTTTGTTAAATGGCCATTTTTGGCTTTGCCTGACCCTGCAACCTGTCCAATGCCTGTTTCAGACCAATGTGGCGATTGAGATCATAACTCCAATGCCCACTTGTTCCCTTGAGCCGTTCGCGCTCTATGAGCCGTATCAGACGCCGGCACATATGAACTCGGCTCGCCTCATCCTTTCCAGGCAATTGGTCGAGATCAATATTACAAAATATTTGCAGGGCTAAACGTTGCCGGGCCTCGCCCGCGGTAATTTCCTTGGCCGCCAGAAACGCGCCACGCTCTTTCTTCAACTCGCATATCGACATTGGACCACTCCTTTCAGTGTGGCCGGTATTATGATGGATTGGCAGTGATGTAGGATAAAAGACCTATTTATAATGAGTAGAAAAACAAATAATATAATTAAAACAAATGGATAATGGTTGTATTGGCAAAAACTTATCCACGTTCTTGATGGTGGGAGTATAAGAAGATATTCCTATTAAAGAGGTGGAGTAGAGTAATGGTTCCGAATTTCAACCATACGATAAGGTCAGCGGCGGATGCGCAAAAAATAGTCAAAGCCCTGCGCGCGCGTCGCGACGGGACTACGCCGATTCTGGCTGTCATTACTCGGAATGACGTCTTAGGCGAGCAACATTTCCAGATATGTGAACATGTTCTAGACGTGTTGTCCGCTCTCTTTAACATTTCAGGTTGCGATTTGCGATCAAACTCGCGGTGTGAACAAGCTGTTGCGCGCGTTCGCCAAATTGGCATGTATGTGGTGCATGTCACACTCGGCATGTCCATGACGCAGGTCGGTCGTGTCTTCGGGCGAGATCGCAGTACGGTGGCCCATGCCTGTCATCTGATTGAGGATATGCGCGAGGATACAGATTTCGACCGCATCGTTCATATGGTTGAAACAGTTATTCGGGCAGCCTTTGCTCAAAGTGGGAGGGTGCGTCGATGAACGGGCACTCCACAATCGATCAAGCCATGATTGCGCGCCTTTTACGATTTCTCGCCAAGGGTTCAGTGCAACTCGCTGAAGCGGCAGCGCCGGAAAAATTGATGCTTGAAAGCGCCGCATATGGTGTGTTGAGCGTTAAAAGAGATGTTATCGCCCATGCAGCAATGACGGGACTCGTGGTGCCCTGTAAGTCGGAGTTGAAAATTTCCGATGCAGGTAAGGCATGGCTGCTGCGGAGCGCCACCGATGTTGATGCCTTTGCCAGTCAGCATAGAAACGAGGCGTTCATAACGCTCCCGGACGAACATGGCCCAAGCAAAGTTCGCACCAATGAGGCCGAGTCGCCGCTGGCAAATCTGCGTAAACGCAAGGATGGCACGGGCCGGCCACTGATCAACGAAGCGGCGTTCAAGGCGGGAGAGCAATTGCGTCGGGATTTCACCCTTGGCAATCTGATGCCCTCGATCAGTGTTAACTGGGATGTGACTGGCAGTGGTTCGCGCTCCAATGGTGTGCTCGAAATTACAGACGCGGCCTTGGCTGCTCGCCAGCGTGTGGAGCAGGCGCTCAATGCGGTCGGACCTGAACTTGCGGGCGTCTTGGTCGATGTGTGCTGCTTTCTCAAGGGATTGGAAATAGTCGAGCGTGAGCGGCAATGGCCGGTCCGTTCAGCAAAACTGATCCTGAAAACAGCACTGGCTGTGCTAGACAGACATTACAATCCGCCAGCGCCAACGCGCCGCACTTCAAGCGTTATTCACTGGGGCACGGAAGGTTACCGTCCCTCAATAAGCTAAGGGCAATGATTTTGCTCTGACGAATTTGGCTTAATGCTGCGTTGCATCCGCCGAGCCGAGCGCTGTTTCGGCTTCCTGGCGGATGCGGGCGACCATCGAACGCAGACCGTTCGAGCGTTGCGGCGTCAGATTTTCATTAAGACCTAGCTTCCGCAAAACGGCTTCCGGATCGATAGCGAGAATTTCCGAAGCTTTTTTGCCTGAGTAAAGCGCCATCATGATAGCAACCAGACCGCGAACGATGTGTGCGTCGCTGTCGCCGACAAATTCGATAACGGGATCTGGTCCTGCTGAAAGCGTGCTTTTGAGCCAGACCTGACTGACACAGCCATTGACCTTATGCACGGCGTCGCGGGCTGATTCCGGATAGGGTTTGAGATCACGACCAAGGTCGATGACATAGCGATAGCGCTCTTCCCAATCGTCGATGAAGTCGAAATCGCCAATAATGTCGTCAATAGTCTGTGCCATGGTATTGTCCTGTTCAGGGCACATATAGTGTTCCTAACTGCGAACGTCACCGTTTTTATGCAATTCAATTCTTACTGACTGAGCCCGTATGGGCCTTGGCGTCTATTTTGCTTGTTTCTTCACGCTCGCGGGTGGCGGCGTTGATAATCTCACGTAAAGCCATTTCACGCAGTTTTGCTTTGATTGCTTCAGCATCGCTGGTATCTGGCGCATCGCCATGCGCTCTCGCAACCACCGAGTCCGGATCATCGGATTTTTTGCCGAGCTGGGCATCGAGATATTCATATCCGACTTTGGCGGCTTCACCGGCACGTACGCCAGCATTTGCGATCGCCGCCTTGCCAGTTTCACAGGCCTGGGGTTTGCGGGTACAGAAATCCGACAGATCGCTGATTGTGTCTTGCGCTGCCAGCAGGGCTTCAAGCGGGCTGGGTCCGCCCTTCTCATTGGAGAGCGAAGGCATGAATAATGACACGACTGTCATCCAGAAGCAGAACTTGATCGCAAATCTGATCAAAAAGAACATAGCCCAACCCTTTGGCGCAAAACCCACCGTCCCAAGACGACCTACGCGAAGACTGTGACACAGGCTTAGCAACATAGCGTTGAAGCCTGCGTCTCAATTTGAGCCACTATAGAAACCAAGCATTAACAACTGTTGAGGCGCAAATCGTTGATTGCACGATTCGACACGCCAATTTGTGTTTGACCGAAACTCTTCATTTACCATGCCAGTCACAATCGCTCGAAACCGGGTTTACGGCTCATTCGATCCCCCAGTTTTATCCTTTCCTTAAAGCCTCGTCTGCAAAAGTTAACGCTGACAAGAGTGCTTGAAAGAGCATTCATGAAATGACCGCTTTATCCGGGCGACAACCAGGGTTTTGCGGAAAGCAGGAAAAAATTGGTGCCGATTCATTCCGTCACACATTCTGACTTTGCCGGGGCTGACGCCCACCGGCGGCATGACTTTGCCGATGCCAGCTCGCGCCGGCGGCTTGATATTGCCGGTCGCTTCCACGATTTGTGCAGGCGTTGGGTCAATACATCCGTTGCCTGCCCGGTGACCCGTGAGCGCGATACGCGGATGGCGGGCGCGTTTCTTGCCATGCCTTTGGTGCTTGCAATGGCGGTGTTCACCAATCACCTGTTGGCTGGCGAAATGGCCGGTATTGTAAGCATAGTTATTGGCGTTCTGGCTTTGCCGATGATCTTCTGCGGTGCTCTGGCAATATCCAAGGATGGCCTGAAGATCGGCCTTGGTGCACTTATCGCTTATGGCGCATCTATTTGCGCTATCGGGATTGCTTCATCAGCACCAAATCTGCTGCTTTGGCTGCTGGCTGCCGCTGTGCCTGTTGAAGCCTGGTTCATTTATAGAAGCGAGCGTTCGCTGCGTTTGGCTGGCGCGATATCGGCGGCGATGCTGGCTGTTCTGCTTATCGTGTCATTGCTCAAGAATGCAGAAGTTGGCCTTTCGCCGATCTCTTTGCTGGCTTCTCTGGCCTATTCTGCAACATTGATTGTGCGGATAACGAAAGGACTTGTTCAGCGCGTTGCTGCCGCTCGCCGCGATGATCGCGTTGCCGATCTCGAAAGCGCCATTGATGGCGTGGTTATGAGTATTGGCAGCGACGGGCTGGTGAAATCACTTTCATCCAAGGCCCAAGAACAGTTTGGTATTGCACGCAATCTGCTGATCGGCACGCCGCTGTTCGAGCGGGTGCACGTGGCCGATCGTGTTCAATTCCTTGGTTTCCTCAGCGACATGAAGCGCGGCGCGGCCAAAGCCCATGTCGATGTCAAGCTGCGTTGTGTTGCGCCGGCAGAGACTTGCGGCCAGCCACACCTTGTCAGGTTCGCAACTTATCATTTGAGCGCTGTGCCTCACAGCCAGGCCGAGGGCTTTCTTATAGTCGCAACGGATATCTCGCAGGCCGTCGCGGATCGCAACGCACTTGTTGCAGCGCGCCGCGAAGTTGAGACAGTCGAAATTACAAAAGGCCGTTTTCTGTCCACAGTGAGCCACGAACTGCGCACGCCGCTTAATTCCATCATTGGTTTTTCCGACATCCTGTTGCAGGAAATTTGCGGCAAGCTGCCCGATAGCCGCCAGCGCGAATATGTCGAGTTGGTGCATCGTTCCGGCAATCATCTGCTTTCAGTGGTCAATGCCATTCTCGATGTTTCGAAGATTGAAGCGGGAGCCTATCCGATCCATGCGGAAAGCTTCGCCTTCAAAGACACCGTGACAATGGTGCACGATATGATGGCGCATCAGGCTTTGCAGAAGAACGTCACCTTGTGCGATCGCGTCAGCCCCCGTATTGGCAATGTCGTTGCCGATAATCGCGCCATCCATCAGGTTCTGATCAATCTTGTGTCCAATGCGGTGAAATTCACCGAAGCTGGCGGCGTTGTGACGATCGACGCGCAGGTTGAAGATGACACGCTGATGTTCTCGGTCAGTGATACGGGCATCGGTATTGCCGAAGCAGATCTGAAGACTTTGGGCCAGCCTTTCCGCCAGGTGCAGAATGACTATACGCGCGCTCAGGAAGGCACTGGCTTGGGTCTTGCCACTGTAAAAGGGCTGATAGGTCTTCATGGCGGCGAACTGACGATCAAGAGCGTTCCAGGGCAGGGCACAATTGTTGACGTCCGTATCCCCCGCTCTGGCCGTATTATCGCCAGCGACGAGCGCAGCGAAGAGCCTGCCGCCAATATTGTCGACTTCAAAGAGATCAGCGATGTAAAGGGAGGTTCCCATGGGGAAGCCCGCAAGTCGGCCTAGCAGCCGGACCGCCAAGCGCCGCGCACCTAAACGAAGCCCTGCATTGCGGGCTTTGATTGCAGCCGGTGGTTTGATCGCCAGCAATCCTGGCATCGCAGGCGGCACAACCGCCTTTCTGGTCACGCTTGGTTTCATCTCGGCCAATGCGCTGTGGTATCAGCCGCATGTGCATGAGGGCGTCTTTTTCTCGACGCGGCCCGAATTGGTGTTCAAGCCGATAAAGCAGGAAAAGCCTGCTTTATCGGGAGAAAAACGGACATCTGTGGATGCACCAATCCGCAAGGTCAATTCTGTTCCGGTTCCGAAAAGCCAGGATGCAATTGCCGCTGCCATCAATGGTGACCCGGTATTGGGGCCGGGCGGCGATCCGGAAGTGGCACAGCTTCAGCAGAAACTGCTGGCCCTCGGCTTTTACAATGGAACCGTGGACGGCATTTCCGGCAAAGGCACACGCGCGGCTATCGAGGCTTACCGCAAGGCCAGCGCTGAGCTCGGTGTTGAGGCCGAGGCTCCAGTTGGCAATGTGGACGACACGACGGCAAGCATTGCTGTTCCGGCCAAGAAGCCGGATTCTGCTCCTGAAAAAGCAACGGTACAGAAAATTTCTGCTTCGTCGGCCAATGCCGAGGTGAACGATGCCGCAACAGGCGGCCTATCCGCACCGGAAATCGTACGCGTGCAGGCCGGTTTGCGCGCATTCGGCAATGACAAAGTGGAAATCGACGGCAAGGTCGGTGAATCCACGAAGATAGCCGTCAGTGAATTTCAGAAACTCTTCCGCCTGCCAGTAACGGGCGAGCCAGACGCGAAGTTGTTGGCCAAGATGCAGGAAATCGGCCTTATCAACTAATTCACGCCCTGATGGCCTGCAAATGTCGTTTTTCTGTGCTCGGTGCTCCTGAACCCAAAAGTTCACTGCTTCGGGTGCTTGAAATCCACCATTTTCGGCTCATCAGGACGCAAATTTCCGTCCCAGCAAGGATTTGTGCCCATGCGCCTGACATCTGACTTTTGGGTTTCAGCACTGGTGCGGAGGGTCAATGACACCGGCGCATTTGCTGCATTAAGCAACAGGGGAGCAATGGAAGCCGGAGCGATTTTCATCAAACTTCGCAATTCCGATGGCACATATGACCTGTTCGGTCCGGCTCCGCAAATGGTCTATGATGAGACAAAGCCCGACGAGCGCTTGTTTACACGACTGAAATCAGGCTCGGCTGAGATGGACATCAATGATGATCTGGAAAAGCAGAAGCGCTGGGACCGCGATCTTTGGATTGTTGAAATTGAGGATTATCGCGGGGATAGGTCTGAGTTGTTTTCGGTGGTTGATGTTTAGATTAAAAAGCTGAATGCAATGATCGTCCTTGCCAATGTGGGGAAATTGCAGCGGTCAGGAAACCTTTCGGGCTGTATTCTCGACATCCTTGGCCATCTCACGCAATTTCTGGCGCAGTGCCGCAGAGTTTTCCTGAATCTTCCAGCGTGCGACTGTAGCCCGGGCTTTTTCCTGGTCAATCTGGCGATAAGACTGGATGAACAGCCGCAGTGAATGCAGATCCTTATGCACCAGCCCGAAAAGACCGGTAAGGATGAGGTGTGACGCTTCCGCTGAAAGGCCAAGCGAGGCAAAGGCGATTGTCAATTCAGCATTGAGCCCGTGACCAATGATGCGCACTGTACTTTCCATGCCAAGATCAAGCGCGCGGGCAAATTCTTCCTGGAATTGAGTGGTCTGGTCCAGCAGGGCTGCATCGATCAATCGGTCGGCAAGCGCCTGATCGTCGGATTGCCCGATATCAGTGCTAAGCATCAGTTCCCGCAGTGCCTGCCGCGTTTCGCGAAGGCGCTCGGACTCTGGAGCCGCAACCGTTTCAACATCGGTCGACAGTTGAAATGCCAATGTGCGTTCGAGCGCGGGATCATCGAAACTGTGCAGCGCATCCAGCAATAATGGATCAGATGTTGTGCGGCGTGCTATCGCTCGGGCATGCCCAAGGCCTTTGCGCCGGATGATGTCAATAAGATCGCCGGTCTTCAGCACGGGAGAGCGCAGCAGGATGGGCGCAGAAATATCCACATCATCCTCGGCAAGAGCCATGATGAGACGGTGGGGCGCATGGGGTAATTCGGAAAGTACGGCTGCCGCATGCCGGCGCACGCGCGGAGAGGTGAGGGGCAGGAGAGGAACAGCGAGGTCTTCAAGCTGCTGCGCATCGCTTTTTGCCGGTCTTGCGACGCTGCAGAACGCAGTAATGGACGCGGTCAGGAGATCGTCAGCCTTGCTGCCGCCGCTGCGGTCTTCAAGCGCCCGAAACTCAGGATACTTCACGAACAAACTCCAACACTGCACGCAACGCAATAACAGCTTCTAAAATTAGCCGCTAAGCGTTAGCAAGTCGTTAACCATCGACGTGTCTTATTAAATAATGGCGCAAATCACGCGCATACGGCATAAGTACCAATAGGCATCTGCGTAGCATTCGAGTTCAGGAGAGCAACGAACCTTACGGATGGACCAAATGGGATTTGTAATCGCATTTCCGGGAAGCGCCAGAACGCGAAGCAACCGGGATCAGAAGAAACGTCAGGCGACAGCCGAGATCACAATCTTTCCCGGCGTGCGCTATGAACATTATTCAGCCCAGCCGCAAAAACGTGACAAGGCAAAGCTTCGCCGTCAGTTTTTCGACAATTTGCCCCAGCCGGGTTGATTTGAACCTGTTCTTGTAAATGCAGCTATGGAACTATCAGGACTCGCATATCAGGAGTCCCTAATGTTCATCGTTTCCCTTACCTACATCGCGCCGCTAGCCGACCTCGATGCCGCAATGGCAGATCATGTCGCCTTCCTCGAAAAGCACTACGCTACCGGAATGTTTGTAGCCTCGGGCCGGAAAATACCGCGTACCGGCGGCATCATTCTCGCCAAGGTTGAGAGTGAAGCAGCCCTGCGCAAAGTGCTTGAAGAAGACCCGTTTTACACACGCAAGCTCGCCAATATTGACGTGCAGGAGTTCGCGCCGTCAAAAGTGCAGCCGGGGCTTGAGGGATTGCTTTGAATCCCTCTTTCTGGGGGCTTGCAGTAGCATAGTGCGTGGTTCGCCTCGTCGAACCACGCATGTCATTCGTGCCAAGCGGTGGATGCAAATATTACTGCTGAACGCCCGGATAGGCCCAAAGGCCGGATACCCGCATCAGATCCCTGTAAATCACCAGGCGCTCATCGGCTGAAACCTTCGCTGCTTCTTCCACGGAAGGGGCATCCAGAGCCACAACCGGTACGACATTGGCGTCAAGATCATATTGCTTGAGCGCATCTTCCAGCAATGTCCGGGCACGGCGCATGTGGCTTGAACTTGTGACCAGGACGACGCTGTCAGCGCTGTGGCGGTTAAGAAGATTGGCGACATTCAGGACATTGCCGACGGTGTCCTTTGACTTGTCTTCAATGAGAATGCGATCGCGGCTGACACCGCGCTCCACCAGCCACTTCATCATGACGTCGCCTTCGGTAACACCGGATTGCGGTTGGCCGCCTGTCACCATGATACGCGCTTCGGGATTGGCCTGCGCGGCTTTCAGCGCTACATCAAGCCGGTCCAGCAAGGGTTTTTCAGCTGTTCCATCCTTGGCCAAAGCATAACCCAAGGTGACGATCATGACTTTACCTGGAAGGGTAGGCACATCGGTGTTCGGCTTTTCAGCAATGATCTGTTCGGCACGAACAAAACGCTGGCGATATGCCTCGGCGCGCTCGCGGTCGAGACCGGCCAACGCCTGATGCGCTAGGCTTGCTTCGGTTTCGTCATTGCGTATACGACCCAGAGCCTCCAGCCATGCCTGTGCATCAAAAGAGGTTGGGTCCTTGGCAAGGATTTCCTCATAGGTCGCACGGGCTCCGTCGAGGTTTTTCTGCAGGATTTGCGATGACGCGACTGCAAATCGGAAATCCAGCCGTTCGGGCGCCAGCTTGGAAGCTTCTGCAAAGGATTGCTCAACCACATCGTAACGGCCATGCAGGGTGATGCCCTTGAAAATCTCAGCTTCGGCCTTTTTCACGTCACCGCCCGACCAGTAATATTGCATGCCGGTATCGACCAAAGTTTTGATCCGCTCGGCGTTTTGCGCGTCATAGGCAAAGGCAAATGAAGTGCTTAGCGTCAGAGCAAGGGTTACAGCAGCAATCTTCTTCATAGTGTCCACTCTCTTTATCGGGTCCGGTTGGTCGTACACATATTCTGTAACAGCGAAGCTACAATCCAAAAAAATTGCCTATCCCAGACGCAAAACCGGGTTCTAGAGCAGCGGCGAACAGTTGGCATTTTTCAGGAAGGACGCAACCTGTTCGCCCCATGATTCATCGGGAACGAAACTACGGATAACAACAAAACCCTCATCCATATCGGCTTCGATCAGCACGGAGTTTTCAGCGGCTACGGGCTTGGATTTGTTGAGTTCAATCATTTGCAGAGGTGTTGCAATGACGAGATCCAACTGGTCGGCGATCGCTGTGCGATCGTTGATCGAGTAGATATTTTCGCCTTGGCGATTGTAAACCGAGATCGACCAGTAGGGCAGTGTGCCGATACCAGTTATATGCGCGGGCAGATCTGTAATATCAAAACGGCAGGCGGCGGCTTGAAACAAGGGGTCAAATGCGAGCCGTGCCATACCGGGCCTGGGTTCGCCGGTTGCCGTATGAAACTGCCAATCCTCGCCATAGGCTGAAATACGCGACCAGGCATTTCGATCCGAGTAATAGGGGACAAGCAATACGACGGCGATGTGAATAATACCCGCACCGACCAGACCGAACAGAAGGGCGCGCAATAGCTTACCCATCGCAACTAATCCTTGTGATTGCCGGGAAGGTCATGTCGACAAGACCGGAATTGCTGCCCACCGGCGTATCGTACAATGTCATCACCAAGGTCATCCGCCCGCTGCCCGAGGTGGCGAGCCAGTTTTCAGGCTGTGCCTTCGGCGAAACGGAAACGACGAATGCGCCATTCTCACCGCGCAGGATTTGCCGTGAATGCAATGCAGGCAGGCGGCCGGCGCCGGGATCGAGTGGCAATAAGGTACGATCTGCCGCATAAAGTGTCCAAAAGCGTGAATTCGGGCTATTTCCGCTCAAACTGTAGGTGCATTGGCGGTCAAGCGCTGCGCCCGTATCATCATTGTAAGCGTAAAACGCCAGACCTTCGGCTGAACCCAGCGGAAAAGCGCCTTCGCGGGCGGCGCGCGCCTTGGCGTAAGGGTCGGAAAGCGGCGTGCCTGCATCCGGATGGGCAGTCCATTGCCCAATGGCGAGCGCGTTGAAGCCATCGAAACGATTCACCGCATACCATGCGCTCAGTGTTCCGCCGCCGACGGCAATGACAAGCGCAATAAGGGCGAGGAAGACATTACGAAGCATGAATGATGACTACACGGCGGCGCTGCTGCGTGCAATTAGCGCGCGGAAACTTTTGTAGGAAGCAAAGGCAATTTCAGCTTCGGTGATGTTTTCAGGGCCTGATCAATCTCGCGAAGCACCTGCACGGTCGCATTCGAAAGAACGCGCGGACGCTCGCCAGCCTTGATAATTTCGCTATCGGCATCGGTGGTGCTGTTTTCAGCCACTACGTTTTCCTGCTTGGGCATGGTTGGATCGATGCCGGGAATCGCTTTCAAATCGATATTCTGGTGCGCATAATTCATGAAACGCTGCCACGTCATTGCGGGAAGAATGCCGCCTGTCAGTTCCTTGGTTGGCGTGAAATTATCATTGCCAAACCAAACCGCCGCCGTGAAATTACCGGTGAACCCGACGAACCAGGCATCGCGATAGCTCTGGGTCGTTCCCGTCTTGCCCGCGACACGCGTCATGGGAAGCACGGCGCGCCGTGCTGTACCCCATTCCGGCACCTGCGAGAGCATAATGTTCATGTTATTTGCGGCAGTCTCGGTCAGAACCCGGTGGGGCTTTGGGCCATCCTTGCGCCAGTCCCAAAGCATGTCGCCATTTTGGCTCAATATCTGCGTGAACGCATGGCGCATGCCGACAATGCCGCCGGTCGCAAAGACGTTATAGCCCGTGGCTTGATCCATGACTGTCATGCCGGAGGTGCCGAGCACCATGGTCTTATGCGAGCTGATCGGTGATTCAACGCCCATGGCTTTTGCCAATGCGACGATAGGAGCCGTGGTCAAATAATCCTTGGCAAGACGTACGGGCACCGTGTTGATCGATTTGACCAGAGCAGTCGTGAGATCAATCTTGCCCAGATATTTGCGGGAATAATTTTGCGGTGACCAATTGCCCCAAGACACTGCGCCTCCCGAAACGAGTGTTTTCGGAGTCATGCCCTTTTCCATGGCGGCAGCATAGACATAGGGCTTGAAGGACGAGCCCGCCTGCCGCAAGGCGGCGGTGGCGCGATTGAACTGACTGAGGCCATAGTCGCGCCCGCCGACGATCGCCCTTACGGCGCCATTGTTTTCCAGAACAACAATCGCAGCCTGCGCGACGTGATATTCCTTGCCATATTGGCGCAGATGATACTCGGCGGATTCTTCGGCGGCCTTCTGGATGCCGGTATCAAGTGTGGTGCGCACAACCAATGTATGGGTGCTGAAATTCTGCGCGACCTTGCGAACCTCGTCAAAGGCCCAGTCGAGGAAGTAATCCGGGCTTTCCAAACGTCCGCGATCAACCACTGTCGCAGGATTGCGCCGGGCCCCGACGACCTGTCCTTCCGTCATCAGACCACCCTGAACGAGATTACTGAGCACCACGTTCGCACGAGCACGGGCCGCAGGCAGATTGACGTGTGGGGCATATTTTGCCGGTGCCTTGAACAGTCCGGCCAGCATCGCCGCTTCAGCAAGATTCACGTCCTTGACGCTTTTGTTGAAGTAAAATTGCGATGCGGCAGCTATGCCGAATGTGCCACCGCCCATATAAGCGCGGTCGAGGTAGGTCTGAAGAATTTCTTTCTTGCTCAAATTGGCCTCAAGCCAAAGAGCCAGAAAGGCTTCCTTGATCTTTCGATCAAGACTGCGCTCATTGGTCAGAAACAGGTTTTTCGCCAGCTGCTGGGTAATTGTCGACCCGCCCTGCACAACCGAATTGGCGCGCAGATTTTCCGTCATTGCGCGGGAAAGACCAAGAAAATCAATGCCAAAATGGTCAAAGAAGCGCCGGTCTTCCGTGGCAAGGACAGCCTTTATGACGTGATCCGGCAATTCGTCAATCGGAACGGCACTGCGGTGGAGAATCCCGCGCTGGCCGATTTCATTGCCATAACGATCAAGAAAGGTGACGGCGAAATCGTCACGCGTGCGCCAGTTCTTATCAGTTTCGTGAAAGGCAGGTATCGCCAGCGTTAGCATGACCACGGAGCCAGCCGTGCCCCAGGTGAACCCTTCGCTCAAGACTTCAATAATGGCGCGCCGCCAGCCGGAAACATGGAACCGGCGGAAAAATATCGTCAGATCTTCCCAGGTTTCGGCGGCACGGAAGCGCAACTCATAAAGCGTTGAATCGATCCATGCATCAAGCCCTAGCAATGGCGAGACTCTGAAACGTTTACGCTTGTCTGGCTTGGTCTCTTTCATCGAAACTCTGTGCCTGCCCTATATCCACATTCTTATAAAGAATATGGTGTATCCGATTACGCTTAACAGCTTCTGAAGTTCGCTATTTTGAAGCGTTGCCCTGTCATTTCACCCCAGAGGACAGATTAGCTCTTTTTTATGTCCTGCGACAAGAGAAGCCTGAAAAACTTGCCTTTTGAGCATCGAAATGCCGCTTGAATTTTTCATTTGCAAATGGCTGCTTCTTATGGATTTCTGAGCGCCAGATATACAGGAGCGGGAACATGGCTATTGAACATTGGTTGGCATTTGTCGCAGCATCGGCAATACTTCTTGCTATCCCCGGGCCGACCATTCTTCTGGTAATTTCTTATGCGCTTGGCCATGGGAGGCGCTTTGCAATGGCGACTGTCGCGGGCGTTGCGCTCGGCGATTTCACCGCCATGACTGCTTCCATGCTCGGCCTGGGCGCGCTGCTTGCCGCGTCAGCGACGATTTTCACCGCCTTGAAATGGATCGGCGCGGCCTATCTGATCTATCTCGGCATCAAACTATGGCGTGCGCCCGTGGCGGATGCTGTGACAGGTGAGACGCCAGCAAAAAATGAAAAGGCACTGCGTATATTCCTGCATACCTATGTCGTAACTGCGCTCAACCCGAAAAGCATTATCTTCTTCGTGGCGTTCCTGCCGCAGTTTCTCGATACGACACGGCCGATCCTCACCCAGATGATCATTTTCGAAACAACATTCCTCGTGCTGGCAACATTGAATGCCGGGGCCTATGCATTGATGGCGTCAATGGCACGGCAGACAATTCGCAAGCCTAGCGTCCAGCGCGTAGTCAATCGTACTGGCGGCTCGCTGATGATAGGTGCGGGGTTGCTGGCTGCCACATGGAAAAAGGCGGCATAAGAAAATTTACCTTTATAGGAAAATGGCCCTAATTATTTGCATGGCAAAGCAGAATCGGTAGATAAAAATGGACAGGCCGGTACCGAAATTGAGATCACTCCTTAGATGATTGAGGCTGGAGCCTCTCTATTTTATGAACTTCAAGGAACCTCAGTAGATCACGTGGTGGCGGAGGTATATCTGGCAATGGTTCTGGCGAGTGTAGGGGGAACGCAAAATCAACGATCCCAGCCCCGAAATCTGACAGACGGCGCATGTCCGATATAGTTAACTCCCAGAACTCGGCATCATCGGGGATATACCGGGCGCTAATGTGTGGAGTCGCCTTGAAGGAGGAAATTAGGATTCCGTGTTCTTCTTCTATATACTGGGAGTGCGCGATTAGGTTTCTGTTTCCTAGGCAAATATCATAATGAGACTGGAATGCTAGGAGCATTGCGCTGGTGGCTTTAGGTATTTCCATTTCGCTGACCAGCCCGCGCAAGAGGTCACCACGTTGTCTATTGCCCATTGGTTCGAGTATCCGACTTCCCATGCGAAACTTGTAGGAACCTACGTTAAAGCCCATCAGTCCTCGCAATATATCAAGATGCGTTTCCTCAATTTCATTCCAAGCAATGACGACAACGCCGACAGCGTGGATCAGTTCACGTGGCAGTGGTTTCGTTTTGACCGGGTAGTCTGGTAATGTACGAGGACTAGGCCAAGAGTAATTTTCCATGTCCGACTCCGAAGACAAGAAGTTTCAAGAGACACTACAGAAGTTGCTGACAACGCCGCCTCAACCAAAGACGAGTAATGACGCTAAAAACCAGAATTCAAAGTCTGTTAAAACAATCTGAACAAAACCAGCAGACAGAAAACAGATTAGATTGCATAATGGGGCGAATCCTACCACGGTGGGCATAAAAGGACCCCGCCTATTAAGCGGGGCCAAGCTCCTTAGGCGATACCCAACTAAGCTGGGTAACTCCTGCAATGTTCTCGGACGATTTCGAGTCGTCCGAATCGTACGCGCCAGTACCACCTGACGTGTACGCCTCTAGGCCACGAACATGTCACCATGTCGTTGTCCTCCATCACTGCCGGATTTCCCCGGTAGACCGAAACGCCGGATTGCGCCCCGCCCTGTATCAGGACGCTTTGCCGGTCGTTTTGGCCGATGAATTCTAGCAGATTCGATGTTTACCGGATTCTCGGAAAAATCGCGAGTCTATGTTCACGGTTTACCCCTGTGCATCCACTGCTATCTGACGATAGTTTACTGGAGTGTGGTGCTAGGATGCCTTGTCATGTATATAATTAGGAAAATAGTCCTTGACTGCGTAACGGTCCTGCTGTAGATATTAGTCATCGTCGGAATTGTGACCAAGGCTTCCTCGCCGGTTAGCCGCGATACTTCAGGGATTTTTTATGACTGCTATTTATGCGATGGCCATGCGCCGGCGCAGCGCCTTTGCGTTGTGCCGCGAATACTGCATTGCCCCCCACGAGATTGCACCATTGCTGGGCGTTAACGAACAGCAGTTTCTAAACGGCATTTATCGCGATGGCTATTCGCTTGATGAGATACAGCAGGGTAACAGCCAGTTACATGCTGCGAGAAAAATCATGGAGCTTTTGCGCAAGGAGCTGGAAACACTGTCCAGTTTTGAAAACGAAATTCCAAGCAAGGCACGGCTCGACGCATTGGCCTTGCTGGCCCGCACTATCGACAAGGTGAGCGACCTTCAAGAGAGGTTTGATGCGGCGAGAGCACAAAGCGCCAGCGGTCTTTCGCCCGACGAGGTCGCGGCGGTTCTAAAACGAATTGATGAGAGGATCGATGAACTTGCCAACATCCGTGCAAGCGAGCTGGTCGAAACAAAATTTAAGCATGCGGGAGATACTGGCGGCCCATCCGGAATGGCTTTTTCAGGGGCGGACAACACAACAGCCGCCGCGAACTGATTGGCATACATGGCTGATCCTTGGCGGGCGAGGCTCCGGCAAGACACGAATGGGGGCGGAATGGGTCAATGGCATGGCCCTTGGGTTTGCGCCCTTTGATACATCGAAATCCATGCATATCGCTCTGGTCGGCGAAACATTGGCCGATGTCCGCGAGGTTATGATCGACGGCCCATCCGGCATCATGTCGGTTTCACGGGCCGAGCGCCCTCGCTTTGAAATGACAAGGCGTCGTCTACTCTGGAACAGTGGAGCGACGGCGTCGATGTTTTCATCAGAAGACCCTGAAAGCTTGCGCGGACCGCAATTTGATGCTGGCTGGGGCGATGAGTTGGCAAAGTGGAAAAATGTGCAGGCGACATGGGACATGTTGCAGTTCGGGCTGCGTCTTGGCCGAAACCCGAAGCAAGTGATCACAACCACACCGAAGCCGCTGCCTTTGTTAAAGAAGATGCTGGCTGATCCGAGCATTCCGGTGCGCCGCATGAAGATGTGCGAGAATGCGGAGTTTCTCGCTCCCGGTTTTGTCAAACATATTAGCGGGCTTTATGGCGATACCCGCCTTGGCAGACAGGAACTTGATGGCGAACTCATCGAAGAGAGCGAAGGCGCGCTTTGGTCGCGGCTGATGATGGAGGAGGTATTCTGCCCGGACGTGCCGGAATTGAAGCGCATTGTCATTGCCATTGATCCACCCGCAAGCGCCACGAAGAAGTCCGATGCTTGCGGGATCGTAGCCGCGGGGCTTGCCGGAATCAAGATCGCTGCGGAACTCGATATTCGCGGCCAGCTTGGTGATGGCGAACTGATGCTGATGGGCTCTGCAGCGGCAAGCCTCGCAGCCTGGACAGCGCTGGGCGTAAGCGGCTGAAGGATCTGGGCAATGCGTCCGCCGCTTTTGACTTTAAAGTAGCGATGAATTCCGCCTCAGTCGGGCTTGGTCAGGAGGCCCGCTGTAAATTTTCTCCAATATTTTTTGAACCGACAATTATTTAAAGGAATTTGCTAATGACCAACGAAAAATCATGGTTTGCTTCCAAGACCATCTGGGCATCGATAGTAACAATTGGCTTGTCGTGCTCCGGCTTCTTCAATGGCTCGCTTGAAGGGGCCGATCATGCATCTCTTGCAGATACGATAGTCCAATTCCTAACCGCCATTAGCGGCGTTGTAGCGCTATTTGGACGCATCAGCGCGACAACTCTCATTTCACGTAAAGAAATATGATGTTAAAAGACGTGAACCTGTGGCATTTGTAGCAGCGAGACACCAACTGTTCATTCATCGTTCAGACAGCAATCGATATTAATGACAACATGATGAAACACTTACTCTTCTCCTTGCCCCTAGCGGGTCTGATCTCGGGCGCCGGCGTCGTCTTCGCCGGTCCTGCTTTAGCTGCGGATTGTTCGTCGGTGGGGCAGCAGGTAGCGGACTCGCAAGGGGGGACCCTTGCGCGTGCAACATCTGTTGTCCAAAACGGCAAAGAGGTCTGCGTAGTGGTGGTTCTGGTTCCCGGTAAGGACGGCGAACGACCGCGGCGTGTGGAAGTTGCTGTTCCAGCAAACTGATCTCATAAGTCCGCGAGGAAATACTGCATGAGAATACTTGTCGTCGAGGATGATCGCGACCTTAACCGTCAGCTCGTGGATGCGCTGACGGAGGCTGGATATGTTGTCGACAAGGCTTTTGACGGCGAAGAAGGGCATTTTCTCGGCGATACCGAACCCTATGACGCTGTTATCCTGGATATCGGCCTGCCGCAGATGGATGGGCTGACCGTGCTTGAAAAATGGCGCCAGGATTCCCGTATCATGCCCGTACTTTTGCTGACAGCCCGCGATCGCTGGAGCGATAAGGTGGCAGGGATTGATGCGGGTGCCGACGACTACGTCGCCAAGCCTTTTCACATTGAGGAAGTTCTTGCGCGCCTACGCGCCTTGATCCGCCGCGCGGCGGGACATGCTTCGTCCGAAATTTCCTGCGGTCCGTTGCGTCTGGATACGAAAACGTCAAAAGCCACTGTCAATGGAAACACGCTGAAACTCACTTCCCATGAATTCCGCCTGCTTTCCTATCTCATGCATCATATGGACGAAGTCGTATCGCGAACCGAGCTGGTCGAGCATCTTTACGATCAGGATTTCGACCGGGACTCAAACACTATTGAGGTTTTTGTCGGCCGGTTGCGCAAGAAGATGGGCATGGACCTGATCGAGACCATTCGCGGTATGGGCTATCGTATCAAGTCGCAAGACAGCAAGGCTTAGGGTCTTAAGCCTTTTAAAGAGGGTATTGCGTGGCAATCCGGCTGAGAAATTATCTCCCAAGCTTGCGATCTCTGTCGTTCCGCGTCATTTCGCTCTCGACCCTCTGGACCATCATCTCATTCATTGCCATCGCCACTATCATCTCGACGCTCTATGGCGAAGCACGCCTGAAAAGCTTTCAGCAATTGCTTTCAGCCCATCTTTTCAGTGTTATCGCATCAGTCAGTGTCAATGATGGCACGTTGGCAGGACGTCCTGACCCCGGTGAAGTGCGATATTCCAGCCCGCTTTCAGGCTGGTATTGGTCAGTCGAGCCTGCGGCGGATAATTTAAAGGGCTCGCTGCGCTCCGTTTCTCTGGGAGAGCGAAACATCGATTCACCCTCAACTCTCAATGTTCCCTTCGATACATCATTCCAGCGCCAATATACGGAAGCCGGACCGAACGGCCAGCAATTGTCGGTCGTTGAAACCGAAGTGGTGCTTGACGCGGATAATCGGGTCGCACGTTTCAGGGTGATGGGAAATCTGAGCGAAGTCGAGGGAGAAATCGCAGATTTCCGCTATACGTTGTACTTCTATCTCGGCATTTTTGGTCTGGGCGGAACTTTGATCAATGCTGCCGTTATTCTATTCGGGCTTCGCCCACTTGATCGTGTGCGCCGTTCACTGGGCGATATCCGCGAGGGCAAGGTTACGCGTCTTGACGAAGACTTGCCCAACGAGATCGCGCCCCTGGCGCGCGAGATGAATGCGCTGATCGACAATAATCGCCGTATCATGGATCGTTCACGCACGCAGGTCGGCAATCTTGCCCATTCGCTGAAAACGCCTTTATCGGTTCTGGTGAATGAAAGCCGGACAATCGGTGGCACGGAAGGCCGCCTTATCGCCGAACAATCTGCCGCTATGCAAATTCAGGTGCAGCATTATCTCCAACGTGCCCGCGTTGCCGCACAGCGTGATAGTGTTGTCTTCCGCGCTCCCGTAACGCCAATACTGGAGCGGCTGGTGCGCGTTACCGCCAAGCTCAATCCCCACATGGACATCAAGTTCAACAATTACATGGACGATGCAATCTTTGCTGGTGAGCAGGAAGATCTTGAGGAGATCGTCGGCAACTTGATGGAGAATGCTGGAAAGTGGGGCCGCCGGATTATCACCTTGACACTTGCCCGCGTCGAGCAAGGATTTGAGATCAGCGTCGAGGATGACGGGCCGGGTCTTGCTGCCGAGCAGATACAGGACGCGCTGGCACGCGGGAAGCGGCTTGATGAAACAAAGCCGGGCACAGGTTTGGGCCTGTCGATTGTGAACGACACTGTGCGCGAATATGGCGGAACCCTAACGCTTGAACGCAGTTCTCTACTCGGCGGGTTACATGCGAGACTGATTTTACCAACGGCTGCGAACTGAATGAAGCTTGCAAGCCGCCATTCAATCAGGTCATAAAGGCCTGAAGATTTATCTGAAAATGAGCTTGTGATGAAATTTCATGTCGCTATTCCCTTTCTCGCAATTGCTGCGCTTGCCGGTTGTTCAACGACATCCGGCGGCAAGGGCGATAGCGCGGTTCTAGGTTCCTGGACCGGCGGCTCGAAACAAGCTGCAAAAACGAGCGTTCTTGCCGCCCTCGGTAATGGACTGGTCGGCAATGCATCGCTTGAACCGGCAGACCGCAAGCAGGCATTGCAGGCTGAGTATCAGACCTTGGAATATTCTCCGGCCGGCAAGGTTGTAGAGTGGAAAAGCAGCAACAATCGTTCTGGCGAGGTTGTGGCGGCTCAGCCCTACCAAGTTGGATCGCAGAACTGCCGCCAATATACCCATACCATCCGTATTGATGGCACGCCGCAATCTGCGCGTGGAACGGCGTGTCGCAATGAGGACGGCAGCTGGACGCGGCTGTGATCGGGATCGGTCAACGAAGTGCATTTGCGGCGAATTGCCCTATCAATAAATTGCGTTTGGATTTTGGATAAGCGAGAGTCTATGTCTCACGCATGATTTTCTGGATTTCTGCCGCATTTCTGACCGTTGTCGCAACGTTGCTGGTGCTTTTGCCGTTAACACGGCGCACCACGGCTTCAGTGTCGGACAATCAATATGATGTTGAGGTCTATCGAGACCAATTGCGTGAACTAGACGCTGACGAAAAGCGTGGCTTGATCGATCCAGTTGCAGGCGAACAGGCACGTGCGGAAATCGGGCGCCGGCTTCTGAAATCCGCCAAGGCCGCCGCAATAGACGGACAGGTGGTTCGCCCAGCCAAGAGCGCCACCCGTGAGTGGATGACACTTATAACGGTCATCGCAATTCCCCTGATTTCATGGGCTGTCTATGCAAGTACGGGTAATCCGGATCTGCCCGGCCAGCCACTGGCGGAAAGGCTTGCGCGCCCTGCCGATCAAAGCACGCCTGACGAGCTGGTTGCCCGTGCAGAAGCGCATTTGAAACTGAACCCTGATGACGGTCAGGGCTGGGAGGTCCTCGCGCCGATTTATACGCGCATGGGCCGCCCTGCAAATGCAGTTGCCGCGTATCAAAATGCAATACGCTTGAATGGCGACAGCGCCGCGCGGCAGCTTGGTTTGGGCCAGGCGCTGGTCGCGGAAGCGGGCGGTAAAATCACGGTCCGCGCCGAAGAAGCATTCAACAAGGCATTGGCGCTGGATCCAAAAGACATGCGCCCGCAATTCTACATCATTGATGGGTGGATGCAGCAAGGCCGCCTGACCGAAGCGCGTGATCTCATCCGCAAGCTGCTGGTGGAGGCGCCACTTGATGTACCATGGCGCGATCAGGCGCAAGCAGCGTTGACCAGGCTGGACACCGAGATCAATGGTGATGCGCCAGATGTCAGCGATGTCGACAAGACCGCGCCGGATGCGGCTCAGGTGCAGGCAATGATGGATGCCGACAGCGAAAGCCGTGCGACAATGATCGAAGGCATGGTTACCAGCCTCGCTGCGAAACTGGAAAAAGCTCCGGACGATGTTGAGGGCTGGGAGAAGCTCGTGCGATCCTATGTCGTTCTTAACCGGCCTAATGATGCCATTGAAGCGTTGGATCGTGCCAAAAAAGCGTTGAGCGCTGAAAAGATGGCCCGTCTTGATGCCGTGGCGGATGATCTCGGTTTAGCTTACGAGCCGGAGAACGATTGATGACGCGCAAGCAAAAAAGACTGACGGTCATTGGTGGCGGTTTGGCCGTTTTGGGGTTGGCGGCTGCGCTCGTACTCTTTGCTCTGCAACAGAAAATCGCATTCTTCCGCATGCCTTCCGATATTCAAGCTTCCGACATTCAGTCGCAATCGCGATTCCGGCTTGGCGGGTTGGTTGAAAAAGGAACAGTGGTTCGCGGCGAGGGAACCAAGATCAGCTTTTCAGTTACTGATAAGATAAAAAGCATTCCCGTCACCTATGAAGGCATATTGCCGGATCTTTTTCGCGAAGATCAAGGCGTTGTTATCGAGGGTGGCTTTTCACCCACGGGCAAATTTATCGCCGACAGCGTGCTGGCAAAACATGATGAAAACTATATGCCCAAGGAAGTTGCCGATAGCCTGAAGGCCAAAGGTGTCTGGCAGGAAGAGGGCAAGAAGCCATGATTGTCGAACTTGGACATTTCGCGCTGGTACTCGCTCTGGCTTTATCCATCGTTCAATCCGTGCTGCCGATACTGGGCGCGCGTCGCAATGACGACCAGATGATGGCAGTTGCCGTTCCCGCCGCCTTCACTGTACTTGCCCTTGTCGCGATTTCGTTTGCGGCCTTGACAAGCGCCAATGTGCTTTCCGATTTCTCCGTTCAGAATGTGTTTGAGAATTCACATTCGCAAAAGCCGCTGCTTTACAAATTTACCGGCGTGTGGGGCAATCACGAAGGTTCAATGCTGCTCTGGGTTTTGATCCTGAGCTTCTTCACCGCGCTTGTCGCCTTCTTTGGCAACAATCTGCCACCATCGCTGAAAGCCAATGTACTTGGGGTTCAGGCTTGGGTCGGCACTGCCTTTCTTACCTTTATTATTGTCACATCAAATCCCTTTGCGCGCCTTAACCCGGCACCGGTCGAAGGACGTGATCTTAACCCGATCCTGCAGGATATCGGTCTCGCCATTCATCCGCCGCTGCTCTATCTGGGCTATGTCGGATTCTCCGTGTGCTTTTCCTTTGCGGTTGCTGCGCTGATTGATGGCCGGATAGATGCGGCCTGGGCGCGCTGGGTCCGTCCGTGGACGCTCGTGGCCTGGACATTCCTGACAGGCGGCATCGCTATGGGCTCTTACTGGGCCTATTATGAGCTGGGTTGGGGCGGCTGGTGGTTCTGGGACCCGGTTGAAAATGCGTCCTTCATGCCTTGGCTCGCAGGCACCGCTCTGCTTCACTCTGCGCTGGTCATGGAAAAGCGCTCGGCGCTGAAAATCTGGACTGTGCTTCTGGCAATCCTCACCTTTTCCCTGTCACTGCTCGGGACATTCCTTGTCCGATCCGGCGTACTGACCTCCGTCCATACATTCGCCACCGATCCCGGTCGCGGCCTTTTCATCCTTGCCATACTTGTTATCTTTATCGGCGGGTCCTTGGCGCTCTTTGCATGGCGTGCCCAAAGTCTGGCACCCGGCGGCCTGTTTCAGCCGATTTCGCGTGAAGGTGCGTTGGTTCTCAACAATTTGTTTTTGACCACGGCTGCAGCGACCGTTCTGATCGGCACGCTTTACCCACTTCTGCTCGAGTTTCTGACGGGCGAAAAAATCTCGGTCGGCGCGCCCTTTTTCAATCTCACCTTCGGCCCGCTAATGATCCCGCTTTTGGCCGCCGTACCATTCGGGCCACTCATGGCGTGGAAGCGCGGCGATCTCCTGGCCGTGGCACAGCGCCTCATGACTGCTTTCCTCGGTGCTTTGCTGGTTGTCGCTGCCGTGCTTTACCAAACTTCGGCGTCCGGCGTTCTGGCGGCTTTCGGCATAGGGCTTGCCGTGTGGCTCATGCTCGGCGCGCTCACAGACCTTGCGCTGAAAGCCGGTATCGGAAAAGCCTCTTTGAAAGTCGCATTTCAGCGCCTCATTGGCCTGCCACGCTCGGTTTTCGGCACCGCGTTTGCTCATCTCGGTCTTGGCGTCACTTTGCTGGGCATTGTTGCAACCACCACCTTCGCAACCGAAAGCGTTCTGGTCATGAAACCGGGTGAAAGCATCCGGGCGGGCGGCTATACGCTGCGTTTCGATCAAATCGAGCCCTTCAAAGGTTCCAATTTCAGCGAAGAGCAAGGCCGGTTTACCGTTTTGAGCGATGAGGGACAGCCGGTAACGTCGCTCATGGCGGCCAAGCGTTTCTTCCCTGTTCGCAATATGCAGACAACCGAGGCCGGTATCCGCACCTTCGCCTTCAGCCAGCTTTACGTGGCTCTGGGTGATGCGGCTGCCGATGGTGGCATCGTCGTGCGGATATGGTGGAAGCCGCTGGTAACATTGATCTGGCTTGGAACCGTGTTCATGATGGCGGGCGGCTGCCTGTCTTTGCTTGACCGCCGGTTGCGTGTCGGTGCACCCGCCAAGGGTAAAGCAGCTCTGATGCAATCCGCAAAAATCCGCGTTGCCCCCGCAAAAAACCGCGTGTCCCAATGAGCCGCACCCGCAACGCAATTGCAACTTTCCTTGTCCTGCTGCTTTGTTTCGGCGCAAGTAGCGCATTTGCGCTTTCCCCCGACGAGATGCTGACAAGCCCGGTCCTTGAAAAACGTGCCCGCACCATTTCTGCGCAGGTGCGCTGCATGGTCTGCCAGAATGAATCCATTGACGATTCCAATGCGGATCTTGCCCGCGATCTGCGCGTCCTGGTGCGCGAGCGGCTTATGGCTGGCGATACTGACCAGCAGGTGCTGGATTTTCTCGTCGCCCGCTATGGCGAATTCGTCTTGCTCAAGCCCCGGCTGCGATTAAGCACGGTCGTGCTCTGGGGTTTTCCAATAGGCGCTTTGCTCATCGGTGCTTTGGCTCTTGTCGTTTCGGCGAGGCGCCGCCGCACTGTTTCAATAGAATCGGGACCTCTTTCCGACGTTGAAAAACAGCAACTCAAAAAACTGGCCGGAACGCTCGATAATTAACAAATTGCGACAAGGTATTATACTTTAGTATGGGTTTACTATACTAAAGTATAATAAAATTTTTCCATAAAACAGAATTTAACACACTGAAAACTAGTTTTTACTCTTGTATTTTGCTTGTTTACACGTTAATCAGCCGTTGATAATCGCGGCAATGATTAAGTTCCGGTCTGGCACATTAGCCTTTCCAAGTAAAAAATATTCCCGCATTTAAATTTTATTGATCCATCACAGTAATAAACTTCTGTGAACGCATTTCTGTAAGCATATCCGATATTTACCTCAGTATTTGCTATATTATTTTTGAGCGAGATTGATATGACCAAAGTCAAAGCACCTGTTTCCTCCAGCATGCCTGCTCGTTTTGCCGGTAATTGGCTCGCCGGTTCGGCTGAGAGCCGTTCCGCCCGTCGCCGTCTCAATGCTATCCTGCGTCTTGCTTGCATGGTGCTGGGCTTCAAGCGCCGTAAGGGTTTGGGGATGATGGCGGCTGCGCTGGTTGTCTCTCTGGCTTCGCCCGTGCTGGCTCAATCCGTAACTGCCTCTTCTCCGGCTGTGGGCGTGGCCGGTGTGCCGGCGGGGTTTGTCAGGCTAGAAAATGGCTTTGGTTTTGAGGCGCAAGCCATAAATCACTCAGGTTTATCGTTCACTGCACTCAAAGGGACAGTTGTTACTTCGCCAAACGGCGTGGTTAAGGCTGATGGCGTAGTTGTGCCGCTTAACGTGCCACTCGATAAAGATTACTTTTTCCCTGCATCGCTGGGGGAGTTTTACAAAGGCACTTTCTTTAAAGGACCTGTTGTCATGGCAGCGAGTGATACGTCTTTTCCTCTTCGTTTCCCTGTCGGTACGGTTTTTCCAATCGGTACCATATTTCCGAGTGGTGGTGTGCCAAAAACGGTGGTGCTCGGCGTTCCAACAACTGAAGAATTTGTTACACCACAGGTGGCTGGCATGGGCAATTCCATACGGTTTCCCAAGCCAATCGCACTTTCGGCTATTCCGGAAACTCGCTTTGCGCAGATCAAGATCAACACCGATGCAAACAGTCAGCCAGCGACCACGAGCACGACCGTTCTTGGCGACATCGCCATCGGCACTAATGCAGGGGCAAAAGGTGGCACAACGACGGTTGTTGTGCCCGCAGCAGTAGATGCCACTGCGCCCGCAGCAGCTACTTCTACGCCCACAACAACGGGTGCCACTGCGCCCGCAGCAACAGGTGCCGCTGTACCCGCAGTAGCAGGTGCTGCTGCGCCTACAGTAACGACAATCACTGTACCCGCAATAGCTATCGGCGACAACGCCAAGGCGGCGGGCGCTGGCGGCACTGCAGTGGGCCCGAATTCAAATGCTGGTGTAGGTGGTTCTGCTTTTGGTTCAGGGAGTGATGCAAGTGGACTTAACAGTTCGGCATTAGGTTGGGCTGCAAAAGCAAGCAAAGATTCTGCTATAGCTATCGGCAATGCATCTGAGGCTCAAGGTTTGAATGCAGGTGCCTTTGGTCCTGGTGCAAAGTCGAGCGGCAATTATTCTCTAGCTCTCGGCAATGCATCTGAGGCTGCAGGTTATAATGCAGGTGCCATTGGTTCTGGCTCAAAGGCATTGGGTTGGGGATCGACTGCAATAGGTTGGTCGGCGTCTGCAGGTGCTGAACACGGCACGGCGGTAGGTATCCTAGCGTCTTCGGGTGGTGCTTCGAGCGCTGCGTTGGGTTCTGGCGCAAAGTCTGACGGCCAATTTTCTATAGCTCTCGGCAATGCATCTGAGGCTGCAGGTTATAATGCAGGTGCCATTGGTTCTGGCTCAAAGGCATTGGGCTGGGGATCGACTGCAATAGGCTGGGCGGCGTCTACGTCTGCGACTGCTAAAAATAGCACGGCGATTGGTAAAAAAGCAAACTCTGACGGCGAATATTCTGTAGCTATAGGCGCTTCATCTGAGGCAAATCAACTGAGAGCAACTGCCATTGGTACTGACACAAAGGCAACGGAAGAGGCATCGACTGCAATAGGCTGGGAAGCGAAATCGACAAAGAAAAAGAGCACGGCGATAGGCCCCCAAGCAAAGTCTGACGGCGAATCTTCTATAGCTATCGGCGATACGTCTGGGGCAAATAACTCTAAAGCAATTGCCATTGGTACTAGTTCGCAAGCATCAGAGGAATACGCCATTGCAGTTGGTGCTTCGTCCAAAGCGAGCAAGAAGAACAGTGTTGCGCTGGGCTCAAATGCGGAAACCGAAGATGTGCATAAGGTGGATAGCGTTACATTGAACGGCAAGGACTACGCATTTGACAGCACCAAAGCAACGGCCGTTGTCAGTGTTGGTAAAGCAGATGTCAAACGCCAGATCATCAATGTTGCACCGGGGCAGGTGAGCGCGACCAGCACGGATGCTGTTAACGGCAGCCAACTCAATGCTGCCTATGACGGCATTAACCGGCTCGGCAATAGCGCAGTGCAATATAGCGTCTCCAAGGATGCGGCTGGCAATGAAACTGTTGACTATACCAAGCTTCAGCTCAAGGGCAGCAACGGTACGAAAATCAGCAATGTTGCGGAAGGTACTGCCGATACGGATGCGGTGAACAAGGGGCAGTTTAACAAGGTTGTAGAGAAAGCTACCGAAGCAAAGACGACGGCGGATGCAGCCAAGGTCGGCGCGGATGCAGCAACGACGAAGCTTGCGGGCCTTTCGGATGATACGGTTCAAAAGAGCATTGACGCTTCTGCAAAGAAGCTTGGTGACACGGTTGACCAGTCAGTCAAGACAGTCACCGGCAATCTTGCGACAGTAAAGACGACGGCGGATGCAGCCAAGGTCGGCGCGGATGCAGCAACGACGAAGCTTGCGGGCCTTTCGGATGATACGGTTCAAAAGAGCATTGACGCTTCTGCAAAGAAGCTTGGTGACACGGTTGACCAGTCAGTCAAGACAGTCACCGGCAATCTTGCGACAGTAAAGACGACGGCGGATGCGGCCAAGGTTGG
>NZ_JBBCBK010000002.1:630374-1062545 GCF_037203905.1 Phyllobacterium sp. CCNWLW109
ACGGTTGACCAGTCAGTCAAGACAGTCACCGGCAATCTTGCGACAGTAAAGACGACGGCGGATGCGGCCAAGGTTGGCGCGGATGCAGCAACGACGAAGCTTGCGGGCCTTTCGGATGCGACGGTTCAGGGGTCGATCAACACGGCTGCGACGAAGGTCGGGCAGTCTGTTGCCACAGCACTTGGTGAAGGCACGACGCTGGATAAGGATGGCAAGCTTGTTCTGCCCGACTTCGGTCTGACGAGCCTTGGCAAGGATGCCACTGGCAAGGACATTGCGCAGCCGGTGACAATGCTTGGCGGCTTGAAGGCGATTGATGGTGTTGTCAAAAGCCAGGGCGAGCGGCTGGTGACAGCCGAAGGTACGCTGAAGACGCAAGGCGAGACCCTTGCTGGTCAAGGCAAGCAGATCGGCACGCTACAGCAGGATGCGCTGCTATTTGACGGCACGACCTATAATGCCAACCACGGTGGAACGAAGAGCCGGATCAGCAATGTTGCCGAAGGTACTGGTTGATGCCGACCGTAGAGTCACTGGTGTTGGCGATGGTATTGCCAATAATGATGCGGTCAACAAGGGCCAGCTTGATGTTGTGAAGACGACGGCGGATGCAGCCAAGGTTGGTGCGGATGCAGCAACGACGAAGCTTGCGGGCCTTCTCGATGGCGAAAGCAACTTTGTATTTAGTTGGTCGCTGGCTGCCGACGATAAGGGCAATCCTGCCATGATCATGCGCGTGCCTGCTACGGTAGGCGAAGGCAAGGAGATTACCCTTGCATTTCCTTCGCGCAAAGAAAAAGTTTCCATGACGGTCAGGGGATGCACCCCCACAAATTGCCTTGCCTATCTTCCAGTGGGGCCAGTTCTGCGGCAGGAAATAAGCAAAGGCGGCGCAGCGCGCATTTCGTTTAAAACTGATGCGACGGCGGTAGACCTTCAACTGCCTTTAGATGGTCTCGGGAAGGCATTGGGTGCGATTTGAGGCGGCTCTAATATACCCGTCACGTGGTTTAGACGAAATATAACTGTCCATGATTTGTGGCAGTCACTTCATGCTGTGAACCAAAACAGCTAGAGGCTTTGCGCTATATAAAGCACCGAATAAGGGCACGGACCGGCGTTTCCACCGGGCAAACCTTAAATATTTGTCATGTTGCGGAAATGGTGGGGTAACCTTCTTATATGTATCACTGATGGTACGAACGATCATTAGCCGATCGCATTGCCTAAGGAGAACATCCCGATGTCTAACAATATCAAATCTTCCCGTTACCGTAAGGGTATTGCCGCGGCCCTATTGTCGTCGGCATTGGTCGGTGGCTTTTTGGCGACGGGCCCGCTCAGCGCTATTGTCCCGGCGCAGGCCGAAGCAGTTCGTGTTGAAACTGCCCAGCAGCCCGGTTTTGCTGACGTCGTCGAAAAGGTCAGCCCCGCAGTTGTCAGTGTTCGGGTGAAAAGCGCCGTGAAGGAAACTGCCGATAATGGCAATGGTTTCCCGGGCATGGATCAACTCCCGGATGACCACCCGCTCAAGCGCTTCTTTTACGAATTTGGCGGCCAAGACCAAGATGGTCGTCGCGGCATGGAGCCACGCAAATCCCCGCGTGACCAGAATCGCCCTGAACGAGTCCGCCCAACAGCGCAGGGATCCGGTTTCTTCATTTCCGAAGATGGCTATCTCGTCACCAATAATCACGTCGTTGAAGACGGCTCTGCCTATAGTGTCGTCCTTGATGACGGCACCGAGCTTGATGCGAAGCTGATAGGTAAGGACAAGCGGACCGATCTGGCCGTGCTTAAGGTCGATGACAAGCGCAAGTTCACCTATGTCAATTTCGGCGATGACAACAAAGTTCGCGTTGGCGAATGGGTTGTTGCAGTGGGTAATCCGTTCGGTCTCGGCGGAACTGTAACAGCGGGTATCGTCTCGGCTCGTGGCCGCGATATTGGCGCTGGACCTTATGATGACTTCCTGCAGATTGATGCGGCGGTTAATAAAGGGAATTCTGGTGGCCCGGCTTTCAACCTGAATGGTGAAGTGGTGGGTATCAATACAGCTATTTTCTCACCTTCTGGTGGCAGCGTGGGCATTGCCTTTGCTATCCCTGCACAGACTGCAAAGCAGGTCGTAGATCAACTGATCAAGAACGGTACAGTCTCGCGCGGCTGGATTGGCGTACAGATTCAGCCCGTCAGCAAGGAAATCGCCGAATCTCTTGGTCTTGCCGAAGAGAAGGGAGCGCTCGTTGCTGATCCGCAAGCGAACGGCCCTGCGGCAAAAGCCGGTATCGTGGCCGGTGACGTGATCACGGCTGTCAATGGCGAAAAGGTCAGTGATCCGCGCGATCTGGCGAAAAAGATTGCGGCTGTCGTACCTGGCAAGGATGTTGATCTGACCGTCTGGCATAAGGGCGAGGCGAAGTCCGTCAAAGTGTCGATCAAGGAAATGCCCGGTGATGAGAAGCTTGCTTCGGCAACACCACAGCAGGAAGACGAGCAAAAGTCATCCGCTCTTGATGACTATGGCCTGACTGTCATGCCCGCCGATGACGGCCAGGGTGTTGTTGTCACGGATGTTGATCGTCAGGGCGACGCTGCAGACAAGGGTATCAGCACAGGCGACATTATCGTCTCAGTCAACAACCAGCCGGTCAAGAGCGGCGGCGATATAGATGCGGCAATCGCAGATGCCACGAAAAGCGGCCGTAAAGCTGTGCTTTTGCAAGTGCAGACAAAGGACCAATCGCGGTTCGTCGCCCTACCTATCAGCCAAGGCTGACAGGTGGGAAGGAAATGCTGCGGCGCTGGACCCCACCCGTAAGCGCTGACGCATGGGCAACAGGTCTCTTCAACCTGTTGCCCCTTTTCTTTCTGGTTTCATCGAAGCAATCCGATTAGAGTAAGATCATGAAAATACTCGTTATTGAAGATGATCGCGAAGCTGCCCGCTATTTGGAAAAGGCCTTCAACGAGGCCGGACATTCCGCTGATATTGCAGGTGACGGAGAGACAGGCTATGCGCTCGCCGAACAGGGGGCGTATGATGCTCTTGTCGTTGACCGCATGCTGCCGCGCCGCGATGGGCTTTCCGTGGTGGCCGCACTGCGCGCCCAGGGAAACGATACGCCAGCGCTGATCCTTTCCGCTTTGGGACAGGTTGATGATCGCGTCACGGGCTTGCGGGCGGGCGGAGATGACTATCTCACCAAGCCCTATGCTTTTTCGGAATTGCTTGCCCGAATTGAAGTCCTGCAGCGGCGCTCCAGCCCAAAGGAAGCCGAGACTGTCTATCGCGTCGGTGATCTTGAACTGGACAGACTATCGCATACGGCAAAAAGGGCAGGGCAGACTATTATTTTGCAACCGCGCGAGTTTCGTCTGCTGGAATATCTCATGCGCAATTCCGGTCAGGTTGTCACCCGCACCATGTTGCTTGAGCATGTTTGGGATTATCATTTCGATCCCCAGACCAATGTGATCGATGTTCATGTGTCGCGCTTGCGTGGCAAGATCGAAAAAGGATTCGACACGCCCTTGCTGCACACGGTGCGTGGAGCCGGGTATATGTTAAAAGCCAGCCTCACTGAAGCTACAGCCGGAAGCCATGGATGAGCCGCTTTCGCTCCATGCTGAAAATGACAGCGGTGAGGCTGTCGGCACTCTACCTTCTACTCTTTACAATCTGCGCCCTTGGGCTGGTTTTCTATATGACCAGCTCCTCTGTGAAGCTGCTTACCAGTCAAACGGAAACAGCAATTAATGAGGAGGTCGAAGGGATTGGGCGAGCCTATCAGCGGGGCGGTATAGCCAGTCTCGTACGTGCGATTGATCGTCGGGGCCGTCAGCCGGGTGCTTTTCTCTATCTCGTGGCGGATCCGGCAGGACGCATTGTTGCCGGCAATGTGCAAAGTATCGAAGTTGGTGTCTTGCAAACCGATGGCTGGATATCCCGGCCCATAAGCTATGAGCGCTATAATGAGGGCACTGACCCGCAAACGCACACGGCAATAGCTCGCGTCATTGTATTGCCGAACGGAATTCGCGTTATGGTGGGGCGTGATCTCGGCGAGCCGGAGCAAGTGCGCCTTGTGGTAAGACGGGCGCTTTTCGCCGCGCTGGGTACGATGGGCATAGGCGCATGCCTGATCTGGTTCTTTGTTGGCCGGCGCGCGCTGCACCGGATAGATGAAGTTTCGGTCGCTTCACAACGCATCATGGGCGGCGATCTTGCGGGGCGGCTTCCGGTCAATGGTTCGGGAGACGAATTTGACCGCCTTTCCGAAAATCTCAATGGAATGCTGGCGCGCATACAGGAATTGAATGAAGGCGTCCGGCATGTCTCCGATAATATCGCCCATGACCTGAAGACGCCGCTGACGCGAATGCGAAACCGTGCTGAATCGGCTCTTTCCAACGCGAAAACCACAAAGGCCTATCGCGCTGCTATTGAGGACATGATAGCGGACTCCGATCTTCTGATCCGCACATTCAATGCCATTTTGATGATATCGCGTCTTGAGTCCGGTTACTCCAGCGAGACGATGGAGCCTTTGCCGCTGTCAGTGATCGTAGAAGACGTTTTTGAGCTTTACGAGCCGCTGGCCGAAGAGGCAGGAATTACCTTGTCTCTCGGTGCGATGGACGCAACGCCGGTCAAAGCCAATCGTGAGCTTATCGGGCAGACGATTTCAAACCTTGTGGACAACGCCATCAAATATGCGACCGGGGATAAGCCGGTCGAAGTCAGGCTCTCGGTCGAAAAGCACGATCGGGGGACCGCGATTGTCGTGAGCGATAATGGTCCGGGCATTCCCCCTGATCAGGTTGAACGCGCTACAGAGCGGTTTGTGCGCCTGGAGGAAAGCCGCTCTCAACCGGGCTCGGGACTTGGACTAAGCCTTGCCAAGGCGGTTATGAAATTGCACGGTGGTACATTGGAACTGCACGACAATGCGCCGGGCCTGCGTGCGGTGCTGGCGTTTCCAACGGGAGGGGATAATGGATGATTTTGAAAGATGCGGGCACTGCTGAAGAGCCGTTCTTTGATAGAAAACTTCGTGAACTGGCGCCACTCGACAAAAAGCAGGCTGCAGCATTTCTACTGGAGTTTGTGGAAAGTGCCGATGAAAAAACATGTAAGGCCGCCTCTGCTTTAAAGAAAAACAAGAAAGCAGCGGCTTTTTTATCATCGGTCCTCGATCTCTCGCCCTATTTGCGCAACGCTCTTTTGCGCTTGCCAGCAATAATTGACCCGCTTTTCGATCGTCCACTCGATGTTCGCCTGCAGGAACTCATGCGGGAAATTGCGAGGGTCACCGAAGTAGAAAATGCTACCGAAACGTCAATCATGACGGCTCTTCGTCAAAAGAAACTTGAGGGACACCTTTTAATCGCTTTGGGTGATCTGTCTGGTCAGTCTGACACCAAAGACACGACACTTTTTCTTTCTCAACTGGCCCAAGCTTGTGTCGAAGCCGCAGTGCGCTTTCTTCTGCGGGACGCGCATCATGCGGGCAAGCTAAAGTTGCCGGATGTTCAACATCCAGATAAAAATTGTGGCTGGATTATTCTGGCTATGGGCAAATTTGGCGCATTCGAGCTGAATTATTCGTCTGATATTGATCTGATCGTTTTCATCGACGAGCAAAGCCCCGCAATTACCGACCCTTATGAATGTGTCGAAACTTTCTCACGCTTGACGCGGCGGCTGGTGCGGATTCTGCAGGATCGCACCGCAGACGGCTATGTCTTCCGCACCGATTTGCGGCTGCGACCCGATCCAGGATCAACGCCGCTGGCTATCCCTGTTGGTGCAGCGCTGAATTATTATGAGGGGCGGGGTCAGAATTGGGAACGAGCCGCCATGATCAAAGCGCGCCCTGTGGCCGGAGATATTGAGGCTGGCAAGCAGGTCCTTGCGGAACTTGCTCCTTATGTCTGGCGCAAATATCTCGATTACGCTGCCATTGCCGATGTTCATTCTATCAAACGGCAGATCCATGCCCATAAGGGTCATGGCGAAGTCGCGGTGCGCGGTCACAATGTGAAGCTTGGTCGCGGCGGTATACGTGAGATCGAGTTTTTCGTGCAAACCCAACAATTAATTGCGGGCGGGCGATTTCCTCAGCTTCGAGGCTCGAGCACTGTGGCTATGCTTGGCGCATTGCAGGGCTTGGGCTGGATCAATGCTGAAGCACGCGACACGCTGGCACAGAAGTATGGCTTCCTTCGCGATGTCGAGCATCGCATCCAAATGATCGCCGACGAACAGACGCATATATTGCCCGAAGATGACGAAAACTTCCGGCGCGTCGCCTATATGATGGGCTACCGGGACACGGACACATTTACTGAAGATTTTCGAAAAACTCTTAAAACCGTCGAAACGCATTATGCAGCTTTGTTTGAGCAGGCGCAGGATTTGGCCGGGGAGGCCGGAAATCTTGTGTTTACCGGTGATGTCGACGATCCAGACACTCTGGAAACCTTGGCCAATTTCGGCTTTGAGCGGCCAAGCGATATTTGCCGTGTTATCCGCACATGGCATTTCGGGCGCTATCGTGCCACGCAGTCAGCAGAGTCACGGGAGAGGCTGACCGAGCTGACACCGGTCTTGCTCAAGGCATTTGGGGCAACGAGCCGTGCTGACGAAGCGCTGATGCGTTTTGACGAAATGATCAAGGGGTTGCCAGCCGGCATCCAGCTCTTCAGCCTGCTTCAATCCAATCCGCGCTTGCTCGATCTGCTGGTTCTGATCATGGGCGCTGCACCGCGGCTGGCGGATATCATCACGCGTAAGCCGCATATTTTCGACGGCATGCTTGATCCCGCGATTTTTGCCGATGTCCCGACGCGAGCCTATCTTGCGGAACGATTGACGAGTTTTCTCGGACCCTCAAAGGTCTATGAGGATGTACTGGACAGGCTGCGCATCTTTGCAGCGGAACATCGTTTTCTGATCGGAATAAGATTGCTCACTGGTGCCATCGACGGCGCACGTGCGGGCAAAGCTTTTTCCGATCTGGCTGATCTGGTTATTGATAGCGCGCTCCACGCCGTGATTGACGAGTTCAAAAGCAAACATGGTGAGATCGGCGGCGGACGCATCGCCATTCTGGGCATGGGCAAGCTTGGCAGCCGCGAATTGACCGCAGGCTCCGATATAGATCTCATTCTGCTTTACGATCATGATGTGGACGCCGATGAATCAGATGGTGCAAAGCCCCTGGCATCTTCGCAATATTATATGCGACTGACGCAACGTTTGATTGCCGCATTATCTGCTCCAACGGCCGAGGGCGTTCTTTACGAAGTTGATTTCCGCCTGCGACCGTCTGGCAATAAGGGCCCCGTTGCCACTCACATAGACTCGTTCCGCAAATATCAGCGGACCGAAGCATGGACCTGGGAACATATGGCTCTTAGCCGAGCGCGTCCTGTTGCTGGTGATCCCACTTTTTTCACCGAGATCGAAAAAGACATTTCAGAAATTTTGGCACTTCCCCGCGATATCTCCAAAATCGCCAAGGATGTTGCCGAGATGCGCGCGATGGTCGAAGCAGAAAAGCCGCCCCGTGATGACTGGGATTTGAAGCTGGTTCCAGGTGGCATTATCGATCTGGAATTTATCGCGCAATTTGCTGTACTGACCGGCAATGTAAAAGGCCCGGTCATCGCGCAGTCGACTGCGGAGGTGCTGGGTAAGATCAGCCCGGCTTTGGCTGAGCCTGCAACTGTCGACACTCTGATTGAAGCGGCAAATCTCTATACGGGTGTGACCCAGCTCATTCGCCTTTGCCTGAATGGTGATGTGAAGCGTGAAGACTTTCCGCCAGGACTGGTGGAGCAGCTTTGCCGATCCTGCGATCTGCCGGATTTGCAGCGCTTGGAAAGCCAGTTGCAAGACAGTGCAAAATCGGTGCGGAAGATTTTTGACGGCATTATGGGTGAAGCGCGTAAGCGATCCAGGCAGATTTAGCGTCTTCGTCTTACGCTGCCTCGGCAATATTACGCGTTGGTATACGCACGGACACAATTGTTCCAACGCCTTCCTGTGAGCGGATTTTCAGCGCGCCGCCATGCAACTGTGTCAGCGAGCGCGAAATGGCGAGGCCGAGTCCAGAGCCTGCATGGGATTTGGTGAATTGGTTTTCCACCTGCTCGAACGGCTGGCCGATCTTCTTCATGGCGGATTTCGGAATACCGCAACCTGTATCCTCAATGGTTAAAACCAGTGCCCCGGAAACCTTGCGGGCGCGCACGGAGATGCGCCCGCCCGTGCTGGTGAATTTCACCGCATTGGAGAGCAGGTTGATCAGGATTTGCTTGATGGCGCGGCGGTCAGCATCAAGTGTGACGCATTCGTCGATGCGTGTCTCCACCTTCACATTTTTTGCCTGCGCTTGCAGTGAAACAACGCGTACCGTCTCGCGGATAAGCGGGCAGAGATCGATTTCCTCACGGTCGAGTGTAAAGTGCCCGGCTTCGATCTTCGACATATCCAGAATATCGTTGATGACGTTCAGCAGATAATTGCCGCTGGTGTGGATATCCTGAACATATTCGACATAGCGGTCTGATCCCAGCGCTCCAAATGTTCCCGTATGCATGATTTCGGAGAAACCGATAATGGCATTCAGCGGGGTGCGAAGTTCGTGAGACATATTGGCGAGAAATTCGGATTTCGCGCGGTTGGCAGCCTCGGCCCGTTCCTTCTCCACGGCATATTTGCTGTTGAGTTCGGTCAATTCCAGCGTGCGTTCCACTTCCGATTTACGCGCAAGGCTCAAATCGTGGATCGTGGCCATCAAACGTCGTTCGCTGTCGATCAAGCGCTCTTCATGGACCTTCAGCTGAGTAATATCGGTGCCGACGGAAACCAGTCCCCCATCTTGCGTACGCCGCTCATTGACCTGCAGCCAGCGCCCATCCGCAAGTTGCCGCTCATAGGTAAGCGCGCCATTACGGCCATGTTCATTCGCCATACGCTTTTCAGATGCGACGGCGCGAATACGGGGTTCCAGTTCCTCTCGGCTGATACCAGGCAAGAGGCATTCATTGGCGAGACCTGAATATTCATTGAACTTGCCGTTCGACATGACAAGCCGGTTTTCGGCATCCCACAGCACGAAGGTTTCGGAGATGCTTTCAATTGCTTCGCGAATGCGTTGATCCGCTTGGGCAGTTGCCTGAACAAAGCGGTGCTGTTCGCTGACATCGACAGCTACGCCCACCAGATGAAGATCACCGAGATTGTCAGTATCGGCAACCTGAGCGCGAACGCGCATCCAGACCCAGTGACCCTCTGCATGCCGCATGCGGAAAACCCGGTCCATCTGGGTAATTTCCGCCGCTGCGACCTGTGCCGCGACGCTGTAGAGCTTGTCATCGTCCGGGTGAATGATTGCCGAAATGTCTCCGAGCGACAGAATGGAATCATAGGCCTCATAGCCCAGCATCTCATACATGGAGCGCGACCAGTACACGCGCCCTCGCGCCATATCCCAGTCCCACAAGCCGCTGCGTCCGCGTGCAAGCGCCGTGTCGACCCGCGCTTGCGCGTGTTGATAAAGCGCGTCGGCGTCCTGTGCCCGTGCCGATTGGCTGAAATATGCGTAGAGCACGATCAGCATGATGGTTGCCGTGCCTGCAAACATGGTGACATTCATGGAAACAGTGCTGCGCCATTCGGCGAAAATCGCTTCAACAGGATGCGCAGCCAAAACGGAATAGGCATTGTTTCCGGAGCGTGAAAAGGCGGCGAGGGAGGGCGTGCCTTCAACCTTCACCGGCATGACGCCCGCTCTTGCCCCAAAGAGGAAGAGCGGCTGCCCTTCTGTTATGAATGTTTCAAGGTTCCTGTTACGCCAGTGGTCGCCGCCGTCCGAAGCGGCAACGATATTGGCTTCCGGCGTCGCGATGGCGAACCACATTCCATCCGGAATAAGGTCGTTGGTACGCATATCGCTCAGTATATTCTGCAGGTCGCCCGTGCTGAGCGTCTCGCCCTTGTTCATCCGGTTATCGATGACACTGGCGACATGGCTGGCGGCAATTGACAATGTCGCGCGAGCCGTGCGCTCCGCATCGTCACGCCACGCCAGCAATGACATGGAACGGACGATCGCAAGTACAACAAGAAAAATAATAATGAGCGGTGGAATGGCGCGGCGCAGATAGGGCTCAGCTGCAAGGAGCTTACCATAGGCAGGGTCAGCGAGAAGTTTTATGTGCCCTGAAAGCTTGTTCGAGGACTGCACCCCAGACTTGCTTCCGGCATAATTCTTCCCCGTCGGCGCGCGATACGCGTCCGCATTTGCCATCGAATGGCCCCCTCATTTGCCTTTATATTCAGTGATTTGCTTCGACACGCCGCACATTCGAAGCACCCGTAGTGAATCAAAACTGATTCCGCGTGTCTAGTCCCTTTGTTAAATATTCATCAACACTTGTGGCAGCCGGAATCACAATCAAAAGAAGAGCTTATAAGCCTTTGATAAGACTCAAATTCCCTCCGGAGATTGTCCAGAGGGAATAAAGTGGTGGGCCGGTGGATAAGTTTTTCGCAACCGTTTAGGCCAGCGTGCGCTCGACAATATCGCGCACATCCGTCGAAAGACCGGCAACAGAGGCGATGCTGGCGAGGGCTTCCCGAGCATGTTCGCGGCGTTCCGGTTCGAAGGACCGCCATGAACGCATCGCAGTCAAAAGCCGGGCTGCAAGCTGGGCATTTTTCTTGTCGATTGTCAGGATTGTCTCTGCAAAAAACTGGTAGCCTTTGCCATCTGCACGGTTGAACCCTGTCTGGTTACCGCTCGAAAATGCGCCGATCAGCGAGCGTGTGCGGTTAGGGTTGTCGAGCGAAAAGAGCTGGTGCTTCATCAGTTCATTGACTTTGCCGAGCGCGCTTTCACCCGGTTGCATAGCCTGCACAACAAACCACTTATCCATCACCAGCGCATCATTTCCATATCGCGCTTCAAAGGCTTGCAAAGCGTCGTTGGTCGCAGTGCTTGTGCCAAAGCGCTGGACGAGAACGTTGAGCGCCGCAGCGCGGTCAGTCATATTGTTTGCTTGTTTAAACTGTTTGGATGCACGCTTCGGGTTACCATCGGCAACACTTAAATAATCCAGCAGGACATTGCGCAAGGAACGGCGACCCGCACCTGCCGCATCCGGATTGAACGCGCCGTGATGTTCCAGCTCATTATAAAGCCGTTCAAACTTCTCCCCATGGGCTTCAGCCACGGCAAGAATAAGTGCATCGCGACTGCCCAAAATGGCTTCCGGATCAATATTGGCGCCAAGCTCGCGCGCAATATCGCTTTCGGAAGGAACATTGAGACACAGGGCACGGAAGGCTTCGTCCAAGGCATTATTAAAGGCCAGTTCCCCCAGAAGCCGGATCGATGAGCTTTCAATAGTCGCTGGCTTACCGCCTCGAACGCGTTTCGAATTGCTGGTGAGCTTGGAATTGAGCAGTTGCGTCAGAGCCTGCCAACGCGTCACCTCATCACGGTCATTGCGTGCCAGGAAGGCAAGATCAGAACGTGTCAGCTCGCTGGTCATCGTCACAGGTGCGGAAAAACCGCGCAGCAGCGAGGGAACAGGACGCTCTGTAATCCCGGAAAAGGTAAAGCGCTCTTTGCGCTTGCGTAGATGAATAACATCGTCCTTGACCAATCCGCCCTTTGTTGCGCGTGGCCGAATCTCGCGGCCCTTGGTGCCCAACAGTCCAAATTGGATTGGAATGTGCATTGGTTTCTTGGAGGGCTGACCGGGTGTTGGCTTTAAAGATTGTTCTATCTCAATCTCGAAAGTCTTGGTTGCCTGATCGTAATCATAGGTGATTGCAAGATTCGGTGTTCCGGCTTGATCATACCAGAGCGCGAACTGGCTCAAATCTTCCCCCGAAGCGTCTTCAAATACCTTGATAAAGTCTTCGATGGTGGCCGCATCGCCGTCATGGCGTTCGAAATATAGATCCATGCCTTTACGGAAAGTCTCTGCACCAAGGATTGTACGGATCATCCGTACGACTTCCGAGCCTTTTTCATAGACAGTGGACGTGTAGAAATTATTGATCTCACGGAACTGGCGCGGGCGCACCGGATGGGCGAGGGGACCTGCATCTTCGGGAAACTGATGGGCCTTCAGGCCTTTGACTTCGGCAATACGTTTAACGGCGCGCGAGCGCATATCCGCAGAGAATTCATGATCGCGATAGACGGTCAGCCCTTCCTTGAGGCAAAGCTGGAACCAGTCGCGGCAAGTGATTCTGTTTCCTGTCCAATTGTGGAAATATTCATGGGCGATGACAGCTTCAATACCGGCATAATCGACGTCGGTCGCAGTGTCCGGCTCGGCAAGAACATATTTATCGTTGAAGACGTTAAGTCCCTTGTTCTCCATTGCGCCCATATTGAAATCCGAAACGGCAACAATGTTGAACACGTCGAGATCATATTCACGCCCGAATTTTTCCTCGTCCCATGCCATGGAACGCTTCAGCGCATCCATGGCATAAAGCGCACGGCTTTCCTTGCCATGCTCAACATAAATGCCAAGATTGACTGGTCGTCCGGACGCTGTGGTGAATGTGTCGGTTATAACGCCAAGGTCACCCGCAACGAGAGCGAAGAGATAGGCCGGCTTTGGATGCGGATCGTGCCAGATGGCGAAATGGCGGCCGCCGTCAAGCGTGCCTTTTTCACCCGGATTGCCGTTGGACAGCAGCAGTGGAGCTGCGCTTGTCTCGGCTTCGACGCGAACAGTGTAGACTGAAAGCAGATCAGGCCGGTCCAGATAATAGGTAATGCGACGGAAGCCTTCTGCTTCGCATTGCGTGCAGTAGACATTGCTTGAACGATAAAGCCCGGTAAGCTGCCGATTGGCAGTTGGGTTGATTTCGGTTGTAATTTCCAGCGTAAAAGTCTCGGCCTCAGGCAGTCCGCGAATTTCCAGTCTGTCGGGTGTAACCACATAGGTATTATCGCCCAACGCCACGCCATCGATGCAAATGGATTCGAGCTTTAACTCGTCGCCATCCAAAATGAGCGGCGTATCAAGTGCGACGCCTTCCCTGCGCTCGATTTTCAGCGTGGACTTAACGATTGTCCGCTCCGGGTGCAGACGAAAATCGAGATGTGTCTCAGGAATAAGAAAATCGGTTGGCTTATAGTCTTCCAGATGAAAAACCTGGCCGGTATCGGTACGCATAGATAACTGTCCTTCAAAAGCAATTCCAGGAAAAGTGGGAACCGGTTTTCCGTCCGGAGTTGCGTATAATAAAAAGATGGAACGGCACTGGGGCTTCAATGAAGAAACAGACCGTTTCATTGCGGCGGACCCTAACCGTGTTTTGCATCGCGCACAACAAATGCGGATGTTCACCCGATATATGGCGCAAAAACGCAACGTGATTGGTTTTTGTCTGGCGCCGCCTTGGAAACCGTCCTAAAGATATATCAGTTAAATTTCCATACCCTCGCTACAAATGCTCCAGCTCCCAAGGATTATTCCACTGTGTCCACGATAGTTCACCCTAAAGAAGGTGAACCGCTCAATGCGAACACCACCGTTCGCACAATGAATGTCATGCTCGGAATCGGCCTGAAGATCGCATCAGTATGCGTCTTCGTGGGCATGTCGAGCCTTCTTAAAGCCTCCGATGGTATTCCCGCGGGGCAGCTTGTCTTCTTTCGCTCCTTCTTTGCGATCTTTCCGGTCATCGCCTTCATCGCCTGGCAGGGGCAACTTGCTGTGGCGTTCAAAACCAAAGAGCCTTTCAGCCATTTTTGGCGTGGCTTTGTCGGCGTGAGTGCCATGAGTTTGAGCTTTTACGGTCTGACAAAATTGCCCCTGCCGGAAGCAATTGCCATCAGCTACGCGACGCCGCTTCTGACAGTCGTGTGCAGCGCGATCTTTTTGAAAGAAACAGTGCGCCTTTATCGCTGGTCGGCGGTTGGTGTCGGTCTCATTGGCGTACTCATTATTCTTTGGCCGCGCATGTCGTTCTTTACCGGGGAAAGCGAGTTTGGCGGGGATCAAGCCATAGGTGCCTTGGCAACTTTGGGTGGGGCGGGGCTCGCGGCTATCGCCATGTTGCTGGTGCGAAAGCTGGTACAGACAGAGCGAACGCCAACCATTGTTGTCTATTTTTCAATCGCTTCGAGCCTGATTGCTTTGGTTAGCTTTCCATTCGGCTGGGTGTGGCCTACTGGCTTGCAGGCAACTTATCTTATCATGGCGGGAATTGCCGGTGGCGTTGCGCAGATCCTTTTGACCGAGAGCTACCGCCATGCGGATATGTCGGCCATTGCGCCGTTCGAATATACATCAATGCTGCTCGGCCTTGCCATTGGGTATCTTCTGTTCGGCGATATTCCCACTTGGGAAATGATCATCGGCGCAACGATCGTCATCGGCGCTGGTATTTTCATCATCTACCGCGAGCATCGTCTTGGGCTTGCGCGCGCCCGGGCCAAAAAGGCATCGACGCCACAGGGTTGAGTGTCATTCGTCAGGAACGCCTTCACTAAGTGGATGAAGGTTGAATGTTTCTGGCGTTTGCGGTCTGTCATGGGCGCCTATGGCAAAGTCCGGGCGCTCGGAAGGAGCTTGCGGAGCACGGCGCAAACTGCGCCAGAACGCATAGCCGCCATAGGCAGCATAGGTGATTGCCATGGTGACGAAGAAGCCGGATGGACCGTTCATATCCATAAGGCGGCCGGCAATTTGCGGGCCGATCATGCTGCCAATGCCATAAACGATCAGCAGTCCGCTCGAAATCTTTACGAATTCGCTCGGCTCGGCAAAGTCATTGGCATGGGCGACGTTGAGCGAATAGATCGGAAATAGCACGGTCCCGAATGCAAACATCAGCGTGTAGATCACCCATGGGGTGTTGGGTTGGACAAGGATCATCGTAATTGAGATCAGCACGCCGCCAATTCCCGCCACAACCATGACATAACGCCGGTCAACGAAGTCAGATATCCGGCCAATCGGATATTGGAACAATGCGCCACCGATCATCGAACTTGCGATCATGGTTGCTATGCCGAATGTGGAAAGGCCGATATCCCGGCCATAGACCGCCGAAAGAAAGTTCCAAGCCCCGGCAATGATGCCAGCAAGCAAGGAGCCGACCATGGCAGCCGGAGATTTTCGGTAAAGACCGGGCAGATCAAGCGAAACTTGCGTTAGTGGACGAGGGGACTGTGCATTGGATAGGCCCGTGGGGACAAGCGCTGCTGCGTAGATCAGCGCACCGACCATAAAAAGCACATGGGTAGCGGGATTTCCGAAGGGCAGGATATATTGACCCACCAGCAACCCCAGCATGGATACGATCATATAGATGGAAAAAACCATGCCGCGTGTGGCGTTTGTCACGCGCTCATTGAGCCAGCTTTCGATGACCATGTAGCTTCCGGCCAGCGAAAAACCAGCCAGTGCCCGAAATAATGTCCAGGCCCATGGGTCCATGATCAGCCCATGCATCAGCATAGACATGCCCAGCAACGTCAATAGTACCGCAAAAACCCTGACATGGCCGACGCGCCGCACAAGGCGCGGCACAACGATACACCCACCGGTGAAGGCAAGCGCATAGCCCGTGCCCATCCAACCGATTGTCGTGGGCGACCAGCCCTCCATGCCGGCACGCAGCGGCAGAAGAATGCCTGCCAGCCCTCCTGCTGTCAGCATCAAGAACGTGCTGGTCAATAATGCCGTGATGGGCAAGAGCTGGCGAAACATGATGTTATCCTGATTACAATGAACCTTATCGCGCAGCACAGCTTGGTGCGCCGGAAATTACGACACTGCATCTCCGGTTTTGCGGCAGGTTTTAATCGGTAAGGGCACGTAGCCGTAATTTGACGCTGAGGAAATCCCGCCAAGCAAACTTTTTCTGCGCTGAATTGCGCAGCAGATAGGCCGGGTGGAGCGTTGGCATGACGGGAATTTGATTTCCTGACCCTGTCAAATGGGTTTTCCAATTTCCACGAAGGCGTAAAATGCCCTCAGGAGCATTGGTCAATGCCTTTGCCGCAGGACCACCGAGCGCCACAAGTAATTTCGGATTTGCCAGCTCGATTTGCCGCTCGAAAAAGGGGCGGCAAATTTCAGTTTCCAAAGGCGTTGGCGTTCTGTTTCCGGGCGGACGCCATGGAATTGTATTGGCGATATATACGCTTTGCCTGTCGAGACCGATTGCAGCCAACATGCGGTCGAGCAACTGGCCTGAGCGGCCAATGAAGGGTATGCCCTCCAGATCTTCTTCGCGGCCCGGCGCTTCACCGACAAACATGATCGCCGCTTGCGGATTGCCATCGGCAAAGACCAGATTCTTTGCTGTAAATTTAAGATTACAACCATCAAATGCTGCCAGCTGTTCGCGCAGTTCCTCCAATGTCGTCGCGTTCGCCGCCATCTGCCGGGCCATGGCAATCTTGGCATCATCGGGCACGGATGCCTTGCTGAGCGTTGATGGTGCGGAGGCGCTTGCATCGATGGGCGGTTTTAAGCCGGCGGGTGAGGGCGCATTTGAGCGAGTGGCAACAGGAGCCTGCTGAGTCTGTGCCCGCTTGGTATCAACCTGCGAAAACCTGTCGACAGGCGTGTCGACCAGCGGAGTATCGACTCCCGCCTCGGCATAATAGTGCAAGATTTCGCTTAACGTCGACAATGGATAATCCTTCTCATCCTTGAAGTCGCAAATTGCAGTGTGCATTGCAAGCTCAAGACGTTTAAGAGGAGGGAATGCGTGGGTCCTGCACAAGATAAAATGTACGTTTGGGCGTAAAGTCGGCTATCGGAAAGCCAAAGCTGGCATTCTCGCCGGGATCAATCTTTCCATCGCGGAATATCATCCGGTCATAGGGCTCGAAATCATCGCTGAAACTTGCATAGCCATATGAGTCGATAGCGTCCTTCTTGTCGCCCGGCTGATAGAAGGACAGCCCATCGCCATAGTCGCTTGGCACATTCAATTGCTCCTGCAACTCGAAGCCAAATTCTACCCAAGGGTGACCACTGCCATTGGTTACTTCGACACGCATGTGAAACAGGATGCCGATATCTTCGGCAGGATCTTTAAGATTGGTCTGTTCGGTTCGAATGATCAGGACTGTGGGCGTTGTCGAGTGAAACTCTTCGGTCAGGATAATTGGGTCTTGCCTTGTGCCTTTTCCGCTTACGCCGATAATCGTAAAGCCTCCCATTTCATCGGAAAAAGTATAGCGGCCTGCACTCCACAATTTTCCAGATTCAGCTTGGGCTGCGATGCTCGCGAAAAACAGAACGCAACCGGTTATCAGGCTTAAAGGCCAGCGCAGACTCATCCACCTCATCCGGCCCTCCCAAGCGATTGCGTTCAACGTGGTCGGCAATTTGATTGCAGGATTATGACGGAAAAGAGCGGGGGCGCAACAGCTGTAAGGAACTAGCGAGCGACCTCTCCTGTAGATATATTGACGTTTACGTTAAAGTAAGTATAAAAATATGCTGGCTAGTCGTGGAATGAGGGCAATTGGCCGCATCTGATAGGCGCGACTCATTGTGGCAAACAGTTATTGTTGCGCTACAAATCAAAAAAACGACGCGCCACCGGCGCATAAGGGAATTTACTGCAGGAGGAATGCATGAGCGAGACAATTGAACTTCCAGAGCGCGAGAGCATGGAGTTTGATGTCGTGATCGTCGGCGGCGGGCCTTCCGGCCTTTCTGCTGCCATCAGGCTCAAGCAAATCAACCCCGAGCTTTCAGTTGTCGTCCTTGAAAAGGGCGGCGAGGTGGGCGCACACATCCTTTCCGGTGCTGTCGTTGATCCGATCGGTGTCGATAAGCTCTTGCCGGGTTGGCGCGAAGAGGAGGGGCATCCCTTCAAGACGCCTGTGACCGCGGATCATTTTCTTGTGCTCGGACCAGCGGGCTCTGTGCGTTTACCGAATTTCGCCATGCCGCCGCTGATGAACAATCATGGCAATTTCATTGTTTCACTGGGCAATGTGTGCCGTTGGCTTGGCACAAAGGCCGAGGAGCTCGGCGTCGAAATTTACCCGGGCTTTGCCGCAACCGAAGTGCTCTACAATGATAGCGGTGCTGTCATTGGCGTTGCGACGGGCGATATGGGTATTGAAAAAGACGGTTCGCACGGCCCAGCCTATACGCGTGGCATGGAACTGCTGGGCAAGTACACGCTTATTGCTGAAGGCGCGCGGGGCTCTCTTGCCAAACAGCTTATCAACCAGTTCAAGCTCGATGAGGGCAAGGAGCCAGCCAAATACGGTATCGGCTTGAAGGAACTCTGGCAGATTGATCCTGCAAAGCACAAACTTGGACTTGTGCAACATTCATTCGGCTGGCCGCTTGACATGAAAACAGGTGGCGGATCGTTCCTCTATCATTTGGAGGACAACACGGTCGCGGTCGGGTTTGTCATGCATCTCAATTACAAGAACCCCTATCTGTCGCCATTCGAAGAATTTCAGCGTTTCAAAACCCACCCAGCCATTCGTGGTATTTTCGAAGGTGGAAAACGTCTTGGCTATGGTGCGCGTGCGATTACCGAAGGCGGCTGGCAATCTGTACCGAAGCTATCTTTCCCGGGCGGTGCGCTGCTTGGTTGCTCCGCCGGGTTCGTCAATGTTCCGCGTATCAAGGGTTCGCATAATGCAATGCTATCAGGCATGCTTGCCGCAGAACATGTTGCAGAAGCATTGGCGACAGGCCGGGCCAATGATGAACTGATTACTTACGAAAATGCCTGGCGCACCAGCGAAATCGGCAAGGACCTCAAGCGTGTCCGCAACGTCAAGCCGATGTGGTCAAAGCTTGGCACCATTGGCGGCGTCGCCCTCGGTGGTCTCGATATGTGGCTCAATACAATTTTTGGCGGCTGGTCGCCTTTTGGTACCTGGAAACACGGCAAGAATGATGCGGAATCGCTGGAGCCAGCGGCAAATTACAAGCCGATTGCCTATCCGAAACCAGATGGCGTCCTGACTTTTGATCGTCTTTCCTCAGTATTCCTCTCCAATACAAATCATGAAGAAAACGAACCAGCCCATCTGATCGTCAAGAACATGGCGCTTCAAAAGACTTCCGAGCACGATATTTATGCCGGACCATCAACACGCTATTGTCCGGCTGGTGTTTATGAGTGGGTTGAGGAACCAACCGGCCCGAAATTCGTGATCAATGCGCAGAACTGCGTTCACTGCAAGACTTGCGATATCAAGGACCCAAACCAGAATATCAATTGGGTACCGCCGCAGGGTGGCGAGGGTCCTGTCTACACCAATATGTAGAACTGCAACGACGCGCTACGGTGATGCTGAAAGCCGCTACTCAGACTTTTCAAGCATCACTGTCTGCTGCTCTGGCTCGTTGCCGTCATCGACACCGGCAATTGAAAAGCGCAGCAGAAGCGGCAGGTGGTCCGAGCCTACAGGTTCAAGAGTTTCGACCTGTGTCGAGACAACCCTGTCTGAGACCAGTATGTGGTCCAGCGGCAGGCCAATCCATTTGGCCGCGCGCGCCAGGGTTCCGTTGACCAGCCAGCTTGGGCGCAAGCCCTCTGCAATGCGTGTCTTGCTATATTGTGTGATGTTTCTTAGCGTTTGGCTCCATGGTACAGCATTAAAATCACCTGAAACAATCAACGGTCCTTCGAGATTTTCGAAATAGGGCCGGATTTCCTCGACATTCCAGTCCTGCGCGAAAGGCCATGGCCAATCCAGATGCAACGATGCAATTATGGCGCTGCGTCCGCCAAAGTCGATCCTCGCAATAGCGACGAGACTATCAATACAGATCGGAGTTGAGCCCAATGCGAAGGGACGCCGCGAAAGGATCGCTGCGCCTCCTATTGGGCTGCGATTAGAGCAGTAAAACGTATAAGGATAACGCGCTTCTATGGCTTTAAGTCGGGGGCGCCAATTGTCGGAAACCTCCTGCAAGGCAATGACATCGGGCGACTCTCTACCGATCAACCGGAAAACCTCCGCCTGCTGCTCATTGTCATAGCGCAGATTCAGTTGCAGCAGCTTGTACTGCGCAAGGGGTGTGGGCGTAGCCTCTGCGCCGGGGGCGGTCGGCGGTGTCAGTATTGTAGCCAGGGCAGTCATGCTTAAAACGATTGCCATTATTCCTTCGCGCCAAAGATGAAGAAACAGCGCTGGCAATGCAGACAGAGCCATGAGCACGGCAAGATGCATACGAAAATGCGAAAAAGAATCGAGCGCTGGATGTGCAGCACCGAAAAAACCAAGCACCAGAGGTATGGAAAACAGAACCGGTATCAATACGGCTGCGAGCTTGATCCAGGATTGCTTGTTCTTCGTCATCATCATTCCGCATTAACCCGGCAATTGCGACGCAATCAAGATGCGATTTTCGTTGGATAATAACAACCTGAGCACTGCTGACGGCACAAATTATACAACTGTGCGTTCGTTGTCCTCCATCGGGTTTCCAGCCAAATATCGGGTAGTTTTGAGGGCAGAAACAGTGTGGCCGAGCGAACCGGCCCATCGGGAAGATGGGCTTCCCGACTGGGCATCAGCCTTGCCGTTAAAACTGGAGGTAAACTATGCGGTACATGCCGTTTAGCGTTACTCTTACTGTGAAAAAGACCCGGACTAGCTGGTGGCTCAGCATCCGGGTCCATTTCAAATAGTAAGATATAGAGGGGTGGGCGGAAATCCGCCCCTCACTCCGCTTCCAAATATAGCATCATTGGAACTATTTCCAAGCAACTTGTGGTTGGACTTTCGCTCAGCAAACCTATCCATTAGGTCTTGCGATGATGGAGAATTGCCATGGCTGTAAAACGTATTGTTGCAAACCTGCCTGCGGAAGACCCGCAGGCCTTGCGCTCGTTCTACGAAACTTTGTTCGATCTGCAAGTTGTCATGGATCATGGTTGGATTTTGACTTTTGCCTCGCCGGAAGGAACAAAACCTCAATTGAGCGTGGCGAGCCAAGGCGGCTCCGGCACGATCGTCCCCCGGATATCAATAGAAGTCGACAATGTGGACAAGATCTACGATCTCGTCAAAGCTGCCGGTCATGAGATCGTTTACCAGATAACTGACGAACCATGGGGTGTTCGCCGCTTCTATGTTCGCGATCCATCCGGCGCGATCATAAATGTGCTGGAGCAGAGCTAGTCCCGCATTCTTCTCTAAAGCAACTTCCTCAGATCGTTGAGCAATCGCCCTTGTTCGCCGGGCGTCAAGACCTGTTCAAGTTCGCCATGCGTACTCACCCATATGGGCATCACGGCAGCGAGCAAATGCAATCCCTTATCCGTCAAAGTCAGGAGGCGGCTCCGCTTGTCGCTTGGGTCGACCATGGTCGTGATCAGACCACGTCTTTCCATTGGCTTTAGCGCGGCAGTAAGTGTCGTGCGGTCCATGGCAAGCAAAGAAGCAACAGAACTGAGATTTGGCGGCTCTGGCCGGTTCAATGACATCAGCAAGGAAAATTGGCCGTTGGTCAGCTCGTGGGGGCGAAGCGCTTCATCGAACATTCGCGCCAAAGAGCGAGCGGCCCGCTGAACGGTCAGGCACATGCAGTGATCGCGAACGTGAATAGTGGTTTCGAAAGTAACAGAGATCGTCTTTGACATGATTTATTTATGTTGATATCAACATATTTGTCAACATTCAGATACAGATCGTGGTGGGAGGAATTATCATGAGCGGAAACTTTATCTGGTACGAATTGCTGACGAGCGATACGCAGGCTGCCGAAGCTTTTTATAGCCATGTCGTAGGGTGGGGAGCGGAGGATTCTGCCAACTCTCCTGTGAAATATACATTGCTGACCGTCGACAAGGCTCCCGTAGCGGGACTGATGTCGGCAAAGGATGCGAAGGTGGAGGGCGTTCCGCCCATGTGGTCAGGTTACATCATGGTTGATGACGTGGCTGACTATGTGGAGCGTGTGAAGGAGGCCGGCGGCAAAGTTCACACCGATATTGTGGAGATTCCTGGCGTGGGGACATTCGCGGTTGTCGCCGACCCGCTGGGCGCTCCCTTCCAGCTATTCAAGCCATCCAAGCAGGCCCCCGATAATTATCCTGCGCTTTTTACAACTGGCACCATTGGCTGGCATGAACTTGTGTCGGGCGATGCTGACAAGGCTTTCACATTCTACTCCACGCTGTTTGGCTGGACCAAGGGTGAAGCCATGGATATGGGGCCAATGGGCACCTATCAGATATTCAATGTCGACGGCCAGATGTATGGCGGCATGATGACCAGCACCGACGCTGCCGATGTAAAGCTCTGGCGGTTCTACTTCATCGTCGACAATATCGACGCAGCGGTCGCGCGCATCAAGGAGAAAGGCGGCCAGGTGACAACCGAGCCCATGGCTGTTCCGGGTGATGCCTGGATTATCGAGGGCCGCGATCCGCAGGGCGCATATTTTGCTCTTACCGGACCGCGTAAATAATCCCTATTGGAAAGCCATCTCGAAGAAGCTGCGCAATTTTCGCGAGTGCAGCTTCTCTGGCGGCATTTCAGCAAGTTTTTCCAGTGCGCGAATACCAATCTGCAAATGCTGAGCGACCTGCCGCTTGTAAAATTCAGTCGCCATGCCCGGAAGCTTCAACTCGCCATGCAATGGCTTATCCGAAACACAAAGGAGCGTTCCATAAGGCACGCGGAAGCGGAAACCGTTTGCAGCGATTGTGGCGGACTCCATATCGAGCGCTATCGCGCGTGATTGCGAAAGCCGCTTTACCGGGCCGCGCTGGTCACGCAGTTCCCAGTTTCTGTTATCGATTGTGGCAACAGTGCCGGTGCGCATGATCCGCTTCAGATCATAGCCTTCAAGCCCGGTAACTTCCGCTACTGCCTGTTCCAGCGCAACCTGCACCTCAGCCAAAGCAGGGATCGGCACCCATACAGGCAGATCATCGTCGAGAACGTGATCTTCGCGCACATAGGCGTGGGCAAGCACATAATCGCCCAAAGCCTGCGTATTGCGCAGACCGGCGCAATGGCCAAGCATAAGCCAGGCATGCGGCCGCAACACAGCAATATGGTCGGTTATAGTCTTGGCGTTGGAGGGACCTACGCCAATATTGACCATGGTAATGCCGGAACCATCCTCGCGCGCCAGATGATAAGCCGGCATTTGCGGTAGCCTGCCGATTGGTACGCCGGATGTGGGGGCCTCATCGCCCGCTTCTGTGATGAGGTTGCCCGGCTCGATAAAACGCTCATATCCGCCGCCGCCAGCCGCCATAAGCCCCCGCGACAAGGCGCAGAACTCATCAATGTAAAACTGGTAGTTGGTGAACAGGACATAGTTCTGGAAATGCATCGGGCGCGTGGCCGTATAGTGCGACAAGCGATGTAATGAATAGTCTACGCGCTGCGCGGTAAATGGCGAAAGCGGCATGATACTATCGAGATCATCGGTTTCGTATTCGCCGTTGACAATCCGGTCGTCGGTCGCAGCCAAATCCGGCACATCGAACAGATCGCGCAACGGCAATAGAAAAGCGTCGGCGACTGAGGAGTCGACATGTGTGCCTTCCAGAAATGCGAAGTGAATAGGAATCGGCGTTGTTGATTCCTGCACGGTAACGGGACGGCCATGGTTGCGGATAAGCAGGCGGATCTGTTCTTCGAGATAATTATCGAAAAGATCCGGCCGGGTTATCGTTGCTGAATATTGCCCAGGTGCCGACACGTGGCCAAAGGCAAGCCGCGAGTCGATCTGCGCATAGCTTGATGTTGAGAGGCTCACCTCAGGATAAAAAGCACGAAAATGCGTTGCATCTCCCGCTTCACCTCTTGCTACACTGTCGAAAGCATCCCGCAAAAATTGGGTATTGCGTTCGTAAAGCGCGCTGAGTGCCTGAACGGCGGCCTTGGCATCTGTAAATTCCTCTGCCTCAACATGGGCTGGCATGCTGATGGAGGCTGTTTTCCTGGTTCCGATTCGTTTGTCCATCACCCAATATAGTGATTCAGTGCGACATTTGAAAAGCGGTCAGCTTAAACTCTTTGCAGGCTGACCAGCAAAACCAAACCTATCCCACCATTTGAGGGCGACCGGCTTTCATAGCTTGCGGCAAAAGCAATGACAGGACCGACAAGAATGGCTGAAAATATCAATGCCCTTAAAAACAGCAGCGAGTAATTGGCAGTTGTATTTAACATGGTCGTTTCCCCGAAAGCGGCTTGGCTAGTAATGTCTGAGAACGACTTTGCTCCGGATTAGCTGAACTGGTGCTGATCTTGTTGTTCATCAACTGTTCAACAAGCGCTGTGCGAGCCCCTTGTGAAAGGACAATGGCTGCCTATGTTTAAAATCCAATCGACCCACTCATGGAGACGGATATGACAAGCCAAACCAAGCCGATCGAGCTTTACTACTGGCCCACACCCAATGGATGGAAAATTTCCATCATGCTTGAAGAGCTTGGTGTTCCTTACGACGTGAAGCTGGTGAATATCGGCAAGGGCGATCAGTTCGAGCCGTCATTTCTGAAAATCGCTCCCAATAATCGCATGCCCGCCATTGTCGATCCGGAAGGGCCTGACGGTCAGCCGATCTCCATTTTTGAATCTGGAGCGATCCTGCAATATCTTGGCCGGAAGTTTGGCAAGTTCTATCCGCTGGACGAACGTAAGCGGGTCGCTGTTGAAGAGTGGCTATTCTGGCAGGTCGGCGGACTCGGTCCCATGGCAGGTCAGGCACATCATTTCCGTAATTATGCGCCCGAAAAGATCGAATATGGCATTAATCGCTACACGAACGAGGTCAATCGACTTTATGGAGTGATGAATCGCCGCCTTGAAGGCAGGGATTTTCTTGCAGACGAATACTCCATTGCTGATATCGCCTCCTATGGCTGGACGATTTCTCACGCCAACCAGGGCCAGGATCTCAATGATTTCCCTAATCTGAAGCGCTGGTTTGAAGCGATCCGCGCGCGTCCGGCGGTCGAGCGTGGCGTAGCCGTTGGTAAGGAAGAGCGCCGTAATCTTGCGGACGATAAGGAAGCGCAAAAGATTCTGTTCGGTCAAACAGCCCGCTAATCGCTGACAATAACAAAAAGTAGCCGTAGCTTGCCGTGGCCAAGGAGGCACAAAATAGGCTCTTTTGGGCAGAGAGCCTATTAATTCTGCGCCGACCGTAAAGCCGATGCAACGAGCCCGCAGTCAGACGGGTGGGATACGCCAAGCGGGTGGCCGTAGCCGAGCTGATAAGGCTATAGCCGGGCCGATAAGTCTGCGGCAAAGCTGATAGCTGTGCCAGACTGGTAGCATTAGCCATAATCTGGTTGGCAGGTAAGTCCGAGATCAACTCGTAAGACTGCGCTGAGCTGGCAGCAGTAGCCGAGCCAATACGGCCGGGCAGCCAATAAGTCCGCGGCCAATAATGCCAGGCAATAAAAAGCAGTCATGGAGGGTATCCATGACTGCTTTGCATTCCTATAATTTTTGCCCGTAACCAGCAATACTGGCTCAGACCCTTGGTTCTGCTTCGGTCAACCGAATAAAATACATCCGGATGAAGCCATCAGCGCTAGCGATGTTTGAAATATCGCTGCACAGCCACCCTGAAACTTTTAACAATTACGCGCTGGGAGGATGCGCGTAAAAATTATGGCCTCGTAGATATCGATCGCAGAATAAAATAATCTTTATAATTGATACTAAAACAGCAACATTTAAAATGTAGCCAATCTATACTTCACTTGGATTTCACGCGCAATTATACCTTAGTCTAAGACTGCCACTTTAATGAATTGGCATTTCAGATGCTGGATGAAAGTGTTTGATGCGCAAATGCTTATAAAGCGGTTGCTTTATAGACGCCGATCGATCGATATCGGAACGGCAGCCAGCCCTGCATAGGTTCATTTCAACCATGATCTGTAAATTTTGCTGGCGCACATTCTAATTGCATGTAGGCTCCAACCGCTTTTCTTTAGAAAAAGGGGGAACCATGCCTTTCAAGAAAATTCTCTATGCGGGTCTGATTACCGCTGCTTTCGGCGCCTCATCGGCTATGGCCGAAGATATCGAGATTGCGGTGGCCGGCCCGATGACCGGCCAACTTGCCAATATTGGCGATCAGTTCAAACAGGGTGCTCAGGCCGCTGCCGACGCGATCAATGAAAAGGGCGGCATTATGGGCCGCAAGATCAAGCTCGTCATGGAGGATGACGTTTGCGATCCAAAGCAGGCCGTTTCCATCGCCAACCGCATTGTCGCTGCCGGTATCAAGTTCGTCGATGGTCATGCTTGCTCGGGTTCGAGCATTCCGGCTTCTTCGGTCTATGCTGAAGCTGGCGTATTGATGATGACGCCCGCTTCGTCAAATCCGGAATTGACCGACGCCGCTGCAAAGAATGGCTGGCCGACGATCATGCGCCTCTACACGCGCGATGATGCGCAGGGCGAATTTGTCGGACCTTGGATTGCCGAGAAGTACAAGGGCAAAAACGTCGTGGTTCTTCACGACAAGGGCGCCTATGGCAAGGGACTTGCAGATGCCGTCAAGGGCAAGATGAATGAAGCGGGGCTGAAGGAAATTCTTTATGACGGCATCAATGCCGGTGAAAAGGATTATTCTGCGCTTATTACCAAGCTGAAGGATTTGAAGGCCGATTTCGTTTATTTCGGTGGCTATCATCAGGAAGCAGGGCTCATCCTGCGGCAAGCGGCAGACCAGAACTTCAAATTTCAGCTGATGATGGGCGACTCCATCGCATCTCCAGACTTCTGGGCCGTTTCCGGTCCTGCAGCTGAGGGGGTTATCTTCACCTTCCCAGCCAATCCGCAAGTTCGGCCTGAAGCCAAAGCAGCAGTGGAAAAGATCAAGGCTGGCGGTTTTGTACCTGATGGCTTTACGCTGTTTTCCTACGCCGTTATTGAAACTTTCGCACAAGGAATTGAGCGTGCAGGCGGTGATGATCCGGCAAAGGTCGCGGAAATTCTCAAGGACGGCACGCCCGTGAATACCGTCATTGGCCCTGTCGTTTTTGATGAAAAGGGCGATATCAAGGATGCCAAATACGATATTAATATTTGGCATGATGGAGCTTACGCACCCATAAAGGAATAATGCGGGGACCTTGCTCTCAATGAACTGGGTTTAAAAGAATGGGCAGGCAGGTTCTTTACCTTGCCTGCCCCTTTTCAATCCCGGCCCACAGATTACTGACGCGTCAAGCTCTCGCTTTTGCAGATGAGACCACCCATCACGCATCCGGACAGCGAAAGCGTGTCGCCTTTGGCGCTGGCCTTGCCATTATAAGTCTTGCCCTCATCAAGCTTGTTGACGGTGCCTTTATAAGAGCCATCCTTGCCTGCCATGGAGCCGATGGACTTGCCCTTATATTCGCCGGTCATCACTGTACCGCAATATTTGTCCCCGCCGCAGGATGAATACTGGATAATTGTGCCGTTAGGGCGCTTCCAGGAACCAACGATAGGCTCGTCAGCCATTGCTGATCCAGTCATAAGGGCAAAGCTGGCGCAGGCCAGTAAAATTTTGAGCTTCATAATATCCTCCCGGTGAAGCGAACCAGCTCTCCGCCTGTTCGCAATAGTGCTTACGCGCACGTAAAGGTAATTTAAAATGCGAAGGAAGGGAAGTATGTCCAAACGGCAATTTTCTCCGGGGCAATGGCTTTTATAAGAAGGTTTGACTTGGGCTTCGGCGGGCCCCGAAAATCGGAACTCAATATTCCAATCGGATATGTGGTTAGCAAAGGCTTGAAATCGCTCTGGCGCATTTTAGGCGAATTTTTGACAAACGCCCGTATTGCCTGGAGCATTATATTTAACGAATTCCGAAGTTTACCAATTGTTTTTGTTTTGTTTGATCCCGGTTAATCATGCCCTTTAACAGCAATTTCAAGCCTCTCCTTCATTATCGGAAGCATCAAAAGAGCACGCCAAAAACAAACAGGCGGTTCTCAGAAGTCTGACAGGGCTTTCGTTTGACGCATACGAAATAGGTTCAACAGGGGTTTGGTAAAATGGCACGCTTTGATCTTCAAAATCTGGAAAATGGCCACATTGCTGGTGCGGCTCAGACAGATATTCTTTTTGAAATGGGCATCATGTATGCGACCGGTCGCGACTGTTCCGTCGATCTTGTGGCTGCCCATAAATGGTTCAATATCGCTGCAATCAAAGGTTGTGATCGTGCCGCCAAGCTGCGCGCTGAGATCGGGGCAAAAATGCCAAAGGCTGATATCGCCGTTGCTCTTCGTGAAGCGCGCGAATGGATGACCACTCACTGACTTCGTTTCACAAAGCAATAAAAGTATAAAACTTTAATCAAATTCCGTTTATTGGCGATTTTTGTGGAAAATAATCAAAATTAATTAGCGGGCGCTTGGTTCGGTCGAATATTTTGTTCGACTGGTAAAATAAATGGTATATTTCCGACATAGTGCTTTGACAATTTTCAAGCTTTTCGCGTATTGAAGATGCGGTGAAGTGCTACAACCTGCGCGTGTGCGCGATTGATAATGAAGACGGAAAACATATGCTGGACGATTTGGAGAGGTTGTTATCAAGTTTAATTGACGCTCAAACACAACTCATAACGATGTGTGCCAAATCAAAATCTTTTCCTGACAACAATACTTTGCAGAAGATTGCCACACTTGAGCTCAACATTGCGGCTGTAGAAACTGCTATTGCCAACCTGCCAAAACAGTCCGGATAGGTTCGACTCCGGCGCTGCCTCCACGAGGCGGCTATTCATTCGTCTCAAATCGCACCAGCGATGATTTTTCTTTGACTTGCGAGCTTTCCGTTACGATTTCGGCAATTTTGCCGTCATGCGGCGCGGTGATAGTGTGTTCCATCTTCATCGCTTCGAGCACCAGCAATATTTGACCCTTTTTGACCATATCGCCTGCTGAAACGCGCACTGACTTTACCAGACCAGGCATGGGGGCACTGAGACGGTCTGCGGCATTGCCCGCTGCTTCCGCAAGGAGGAACGGGTCCGTGACGGCAAAGCTTGAAACCGCCCCTTTGGAAAGCACGGCGATGCCATTGGGTATAGCCGCTGTCTTGGCGCGCAGATTGATGCCTTTTCCGGTCACATGCCAGCCGCTTGCATCACGCCGAACCTTCACTTCAATTTTTCCTGCTGGCCCGGAAAGCATGAAGCGCTCATTGTTGAGTATAGCCACGCCATAACGCACGGGCTTTTCTTCCTCAATGAGTGTTACGGGATAGGCGGGGGAACTGAGATGGCTGTAGCCGCGCAGGGTCGCCCATGGGTCATCCGAGGCTGGCTGTTCCAGTAATCCGCTTGCCGCAATGATTGCCAGTTCTTTTGCACCGGCAGCTGTGGCTGATGGCGCCACGAGGCTGGCAAGATCGCGATCAATAAGGCCGGTGTCCACATCACCGCTGCCGAAACCTTCATGACGGATCAGGGCTGCGAGAAAGGCGAGGTTGGTGGTTGTGCCTGCAATCTCGGTTTGCACCAGCGCGCTTTCCATGGCTGCCAATGCTGCTGTCCGGTCGGCTGCGTGGACAACAACCTTTGCAATCATCGGGTCATAAAACGGCGAGATCGTATCGCCTGCGCGCACGCCAGTCTCGATGCGAATATCACCATTGGTCACGTTGTCGGGGAATGCCAGATGGTGCAGCGTGCCGATTGCCGGAAGAAAGCTGCGGGCAGGGTCTTCCGCATAAAGCCGCGCCTCAACGGCATGACCATTCAGTGCGATTTGCTTTTGCGTGAGCGGAAGTTTTTCGCCGGCAGCCACCCGCAATTGCCATTCGACCAGATCAAGTCCGGTGATCATTTCCGTAACGGGATGCTCAACCTGAAGGCGAGTGTTCATTTCCATGAACCAGAAACGGTCGGCTTTTAGACCTTCACTGGCATCGACGATGAATTCGATGGTGCCCGCGCCGGAATAATTGATCGCCAAAGCAGCCTTCACCGCAGCGCTGGTCATTGCCGCGCGCATTTCGGCGGTAATGCCCGGAGCAGGGGCCTCTTCAATCACCTTTTGGTGGCGGCGCTGTAGCGAGCAATCACGCTCATAAAGATGCACGGCATTGCCGTGATTATCGCCGAAAACCTGAACTTCAATATGGCGCGGCTTGGCAACATATTTTTCAACCAGCACACGGTCATCGCCGAAAGCGCTTTTTGCCTCACGCCGCGCACTACCCAGCGCCTCGGCAAAATCGTCGGGATTGTCGACCTTGCGCATGCCTTTGCCGCCGCCGCCAGCGCGGGCCTTGATCAGCACTGGATAGCCGATTTCCCGCGCTTTGGAGGCCAGAACCACCAGTTCCTGCGCTTCGCCGTGATAGCCTGGAACAACGGGCACCCCGGCCTTTTCCATCAGGCGCTTGGCGGCATCCTTTAACCCCATGGCACGAATGGAATCGGCGCTTGGGCCGATGAAAACCAGTCCTGCTTTCACCACTGCATCGACAAATCCGGGATTTTCCGAAAGAAACCCATAACCGGGGTGGATGGCCTCGGCTCCCGTGGCAAGCGCCGCTTCAATAATGTGGTCCGCCCGCAGATAGCTGTCCGTGACCGGCGCGGGTCCGATATTGACCGCCTCGTCCGCCATGGCGACATGCAGGGAGTGCGCATCCGCATCGGAATAAACCGCAACGGTGCTGATCCCCATGCGCTGCGCCGTGCGAATGACGCGGCAGGCGATTTCACCACGATTGGCAATGAGAATTCTGGAAAACATTTTTGTCATTCTTGCATCTCGCTTGTTCGGCATGTGCATTTTGCGTGGTTCGACAGGCTCACCATGAGGGAGGTTGCCGCTTTGCCTGCACGCTGGAGTATCTGGGGCTTTGCAATCCTCAGTTTTCCCTCATGGTGAGCTTGTCGAACCACGCTGGACCGGATTGCTAATGTGGGCTTTATTATGAGCATTGGAGTTGCCATCCCATCACATCCGGAACATGCCAAAGCGCGTTTCTTCCACTGGTGCGTTCAGTGCGGCGGATAGGGATAGCGCCAGCACTTCGCGGCTCTTTGCCGGATCGATGATGCCGTCATCCCACAGCCGTGCCGAGGAATAGAGCGGGTGGCCTTCGCGCTCATATTTTTCAAGGATAGGCGTACGGAAGGCTGCCTCTTCTGCGGCGGACCATTCAGTCCCCTTGCGCTCAATTCCCTCGCGCTTGACCAGTGCCAGAACCGTTGCCGCCTGTTCGCCGCCCATAACGGAAATGCGTGCGTTCGGCCACATCCACAGGAAGCGCGGCGAGAAGGCGCGTCCACACATGCCGTAATTGCCAGCGCCAAAGGAGCCGCCAACGATCATCGTTACTTTCGGCACCCGGGCAGTAGCAACCGCCGTCACAAGCTTTGCGCCATCCTTGGCGATACCGCGTGCCTCATAAGAGCGCCCGACCATGAAACCGGTAATGTTTTGCAGGAAAACCAACGGGATGCCGCGCTGGGTGCAAAGCTCGATGAAATGCGTACCCTTGAGCGCGCTCTCCGAAAACAAAACGCCATTATTGGCGATGATCCCGACCGGCATGCCGTAAAGATGGGCAAAGCCGGTAATCAGCGATGTCCCGTAATTTTGCTTGAACTCGTCAAACTCCGAGCCATCGACAAGCCGCGCGATAAGTTCACGCGCATCGTAAGGCTGGCGCAGATCTGTCGGCACAATGCCGTAAAGCTCATGCGGATCATAAAGCGGCGGAATCACTTTGCGAAGGTCGAGCCCTATCTCTTTCTTTCGATTCAGGTTTCCGACAATGCGGCGGGCAATGGCAAGCGCATGCGCGTCATCCATCGCATAGTGATCGGCCACGCCGGAGTCGCGCGTATGGACTTCCGCTCCGCCTAGGTCTTCTGCTGAAACTTCTTCCCCTGTGGCTGCTTTGACGAGGGGAGGACCGGCCAGAAAAATCGTTGCCTGTCCCTTCACCATGATTGTCTCTTCCGACATGGCCGGCACATAGGCGCCGCCCGCCGTGCATGAGCCCATCACCACAGCGATCTGCGGAATGCCTGCCGCCGACATATTGGCCTGATTGTAGAAGATGCGACCGAAATGCTCGCGGTCAGGAAACACCTCATCCTGATTAGGCAGATTGGCGCCGCCACTATCGACCAGATAGAGGCATGGCAGATTATTCTGCATGGCGATTTCCTGCGCCCGCAAATGCTTCTTTACTGTGAGAGGATAATAGGTGCCGCCTTTGACCGTCGCATCATTAATGACGATCATGACTTCCTTGCCGGAGACACGCCCGATCCCGGCAATCATGCCAGCCGAGGAGATGTTGTCGCCATACATATCCCACGCTGCAAACTGACCGATCTCCAGAAATGGTGAGCCGCTGTCCAGAAGCTGCGCAAGTCGTTCACGCGGCAAAAGCTTGCCGCGCGAGCTATGCCGCGCGCGCGCCTCATCGGTGCCGCCTTTGCTGACCACTTCCGCTTTGGCGCGAATATCATTGACCAGTATCTGCATCCGCTGTGCATTGGCCTTGAAGGTTTCGGTGTCGGTAGAGATTTGCGAGGTCAGAATGCTCATGCGTTTCCTTTAGGGTGCTATTTCAACGGCCTAAAAATCTGAATTCTGTTATTGCGACGTGTGTAGACTTCGTCAGACAGCAGGCTGAAACCTTCCTTGAAGGTAATCCTGATAACGTCACGGGCTATGTTGGCGGCGCCCGGAATTGCTGCGTCAATGACAAATAATTCGTCCATGCGCGGTACAACAAAGATCGCGCCCTCGGGATATTTATTGTCGAGAGAATCCCAAAAACTATCGAGCAGTACAAGCGAGGTGGAAAGAAAAGTATTATTGTCCACCTGAAAGCGGTCTACCACACCTGCAACATTGTCTTTCTGAATTGCTGATAGTTTTTGCGTTACATTCTCAAGCGAAATATCGCGCAATTCCTCCAAGGAATAATCGGGTAAATCCTGAACGGAAAGAGGAGACATCGCTTCGGGAAGATCGACCATATAGACGGCATGAAGCTTACCGGCGATTTGCTCGTGCTTTATCTTAACGCCGAGCTTTGCAGTTTCTTCTACATATTCCTGTGAGCGAAGAACAATCACAAGGTCGTTGATATCATTCGGCGTCGATTTGCCGGAATCTAAGATCTGCACGCGCTGTCTTATGGCCTCCAACACATCCGGGTCGCCCTGCGCCTGTATCCGCCCATAAAGATTGGCAAGATCAAAGCCGAATTCCTTGTCCTTATATTTGCCGGTAATAAGCGCAGCCATTGTTTTATCGGCAGTGATATCGGTCATGCCCGGCATTTTCTTCAATATCTCGATCACATAGAGGCGGAGTTCTTCCATGCTGGAGAATTTTCGCGATTTGGCAAAAGTCGCGCCTGATGATGAGAGGAAGGCGAATGCTGGAACAAATGCCAGTAATTTTCTTCGGTTAAGTAAGATTTTCATGAAAAATTCCGATCTGAAAATAGGTAATAAAAAGCGAAAAAATATAGTCTTCCGCCCAGCAAAATAAACGCTGAACGGTGCATATTCCAGACGGTGTCCGGAATGGTTCAATTGATATGGCTGAGATAAGATCATCTCTTTCTGCCGGTCCTCATATCAATACTTGATTGATCAATGATGATTGCCGAAATTGATTAAGCACTTTCGGCAAACATTTCCCGCCCGATTAGCATGCGCCTGATTTCGCTGGTGCCTGCGCCGATCTCGTAGAGTTTGGCATCGCGCAGCAGACGTCCGGTCGGGTAATCATTGATATATCCATTGCCGCCAAGCGCCTGGATAGCCTCAAGCGCACACCATGTTGCTTTTTCGGCTGCATAGAGGATGCACCCGGCAGCGTCCTTGCGTGTGGTTTCGCCGCGGTCGCAAGCCGAAGCCACCGCATAAACATAGGCGCGTGATGCGTTCATTGTCGTGTACATGTCGGCAAGCTTGCCTTGCATCAATTGGAATTCGCCAATTGGCTGGCCGAATTGCTTGCGTTCATGCACATAGGGAACAACCACATCGAGACAGGCAGCCATAATGCCGATTGGGCCACCAGCCAGAACAACGCGCTCGTAATCAAGGCCGGACATCAGGATTTTCACGCCCTTGCCCTCTTCGCCGAGCACGTTTTCAAACGGCACTTCGCAATCCTCAAACACCAGTTCGCAGGTATTGGAGCCGCGCATACCAAGCTTGTCGAGCTTTTGTGCCGTCGAAAATCCTTTGAAGCCTTTTTCAATCAGAAAGGCGGTCATGCCGCGCGAGCCGGCAGAAGGATCAGTCTTGGCATAGACGACAAGCGTATTTGCGTCAGGGCCATTGGTGATCCACATTTTATTGCCGTTCAGCACATAGCGGTCATTCTTCTTGTCAGCACGCAGCTTCATGGACACCACATCTGAGCCAGCACCGGGTTCGGACATAGCCAGCGCGCCCACATGCTCGCCGGAGCATAGCTTTGGCAGATATCGCTCTTTCTGCTCAGAGGTGCCCCAACGATTGATCTGATTGACGCAAAGGTTGGAATGAGCACCATAGGACAGGCCAATTGAAGCTGATGCGCGGGAAATTTCTTCCATGGCAATGGCATGGGCCAGATAGCCAAGACCCGAGCCACCGAAATCCGGGTCAGCCGTCATCCCAAGCAGACCAAGCGCACCCATCTCCTGCCAAAGATGCATTGGAAACTGGTTGCTCTTATCCGTTTCTTCCGCCAAAGGCGCGACCTTTGCTTGCGCAAACCGCTGCACAGTCTCGCGCAATGCTTCGATCTCGTCAGAAACTCCGAATTTTAGGCCCGACTGGTACATCACGTCCTCCCTTTGCGATTGTTTCGATCTTCTTGGCACCAACAAGGCGCAATCCCAATTCGACATAATTTTCGGCAACTTCGCTGGCCGTCAGCCGGTCATCGGCACGAAACCACACATTGACACCCGTGGTCATGGCAATGATTGCCCGGGTTGTCAGCGCTATATCGGCAATGTCAAACACGCCTGCCTCAATCCCTTCATCCAGAATATCACGCAGACTGCCTTCATAGGTGGAGCGGAGCTTGACAATTATTGCAAGATTATCGGGGGAAAGGCTGCGCAGTTCCATATTGGCGATGTGAACATCGTCGCGGCGCTCCACATGGTACTGGATATGGAAGCGGATAAAGGCGGCAAAACGCTCGCGCACTCCTTGCGCCTTTCCGTTTTCCTGCTGCCATGCGCCCAGCAGCCGCTCCATATGATCCCGCATCACTGAAAAGAGCAATTCCTGCTTGTTGGGATAATAACGGTAGAAGGCGGCAGGTTGAACGCCCACTTCTTCCGCCAGCTGGCGCATCGACATGGCCTCATAGCCAATACGCGCTATCAGGCGTTTGGCTGCGGCATCAATAGCGCTGCGGGTTTTCTCTCCATCTGATCCGGTCGTGCGTGCCATGGTGAATTAATAAAACGAACGTTCAATTAATTCAAGGGTCATATTAGACCTTCGTCCAATTGGAGAAGGCGCATTGATGCATATAGGATTGGACTCATTGCGAACGAAACCTCATTTCCAGAGAGTTGATTTTTAATGATAAATGCGCGCCTTTCTCGTGGTGTCCTAGCCATTTCGGCCACGGCACTTGCCTCCCTTGTTCTCGCTTCGCCTGCAAGTGCGATCACAATGAAAGAATGCAGCGTCAAGTATAAGGCGGCGCAAAGCGCTGGCGAGGCGGAGGGCGTATCGTGGAGCGAATTCCGCAAGGCCCAGTGCTTGAAATCTTCGAATGAAGATGCCGCCGCAACGACGGACAAAAATTCAAAGAAGGTTGCGGAAGAAAAGCCAGCAAAAGCTGAAAAGAAAACCGAAGCAGTGTCTGGCGAGATGAATTTCCCGCCCGCCATATCCGCCAAATTTGCCAGTGAAAAGCCGGCAAAGGCGCGAATGCATACATGCCTGGAGCAATACCGCGCAAACAAAGCCGCCAATACGCTCGGCGGAACAAGCTGGATTGAAAAGGGTGGTGGTTACTACAAGCAGTGCAATGACAGATTAAAAAGCGCCAAGCCATGACTCAATCTGCTGCACGTTTAGGTCGCTTGAAGTCCGGCGATGGCGGTGGCACATTCCATGGCATGGAAACACGTGTCGCATTTCTGGAAAAATCATTTGAGAAGACGGATCGCAAGCTCGACACCGTCATCCGGGATGTTTCAGATTTGAGGGGCGATGTTATCGTTTTAAAGAGCGACGTGGCTGGACTGAAAAGCGATGTTTCCGGCCTGAAAAGCGATGTTTCCAGTCTTAAAATCGATGTTTCCAGCCTTAAAAGTGATGTAACCGGTCTGAAAAGTGATGTAACTGGTCTGAAAAACGATTTTTCAGGGCTCAAAGATGATGTTGGTGGTCTGAAAGGCGATTTTACCAGTTTCAGAATTGACATGGCATATCTCAAAGCCAAAGTTGATGCGCTCCCCTCGGCAATAGCCTTTGGTGAGCTTTCAGCAAAAGTCGATAGTCTGCCGTCTGCCCAGGAGTGGGGAGAATTACGCGGGCGTGTTGAAAGCCTCCCTACCACTGGTAAACTTGCCAGTATGCTTGCCATAGCAGTTGGTTCGATCGCGATTATCAACAACTGGCCAGCCATTATTGCTGCGATTTTTTGACGTAGATCGTAACGTATTCGCGGATAGGGCTGGCGTTGCGTGTTTGAGCGTTAGCGCGGTGACTTGAAATCCAGCGCCTTGAAGACTGTTGCGGCCACCACGATCCAGCCAAGGATAAGCAGCGAGCCTCCAAGCGGTGCGGCAAAGGCAAACAGCCTGTCTCCGTTCAAATCCCGGGAAACCAGATCGCCGATGAAGAAAAGCAGCCCCAAAATCAGGATTAGTCCACCTAAATAAGAAGCGCGGCTGAGCTTTCCGAGCAAAGAGAGCGACAGAAATGCCGGTGCATGGATCAAAAGGATCGGCGCAATAGTTGCCATATGGCCGCTGGTGCTGTGGGCCGCCGCTGCATAGGCTGCAATGCCCGCCGCGCCGAACAGGCCGCCCAAACCCACAAAACCCCGATTTATTTCCACGCTCTTCTCCCTGTCTAGCTTGCGGCCTGCAATGCCAGCGGCAATTGCTGCTCGAATATATCGAGTTCAGCATCAAGACCGACGCTGACCCTGATGCAACGGTCAAGCCCCGGTGCCATTGGTTTGCGCACGAAGACATCCCGTTCGATCAGTCTGTTCAATACGGAAAGTGCGTAAGCCCCATCTTTTCCGCAATCAATGGTAACGAAATTGGTGGCTGACGGGATGGCCTTCAATCCGTTCGCTTCGGCTATTGTGCTTATCCGGTCTCTTGCCGCTATGATCTTGCCCACGACCTGTCGCAGATAATCCTGATCTTTGAGCGCTGCAAGCGCTGCAATCTGAGTCAGCTTGTTCATGCCGAAATGATTGCGGATTTTGTCAAAAGCAGTGATTTGCTGTTGCGCGCCGATAGCATAGCCGCAGCGCATACCAGCAAGACCATAGGCCTTGGAAAAGGTGCGCATCCGCAAAACATTGCTCCGCGATATATCGATTGCGGGTTTGGAGCTGGCAGGAGCAGTCTCACCATAGGCTTCGTCGAGGATAAGCATTGTCGTTGGCGGGAGTGCATCTATGAAACGTTCAACGTCGTCTGCGTCCCACCAGGTCCCCATGGGATTGTCGGGATTGGAAAAATAGACGAGCGGCGCATTCTCGCGCTTTACTGCATCGAGAAGCGCGCTCAAATCTTCTCTATCGTCGCGATAGGGAACAGTTATCAAGCGCCCGCCAAATCCAGCCACATGGAAATTGAACGTAGGATAGGCACCCAGCGACGTTACCACGGGGGTACCCTCGCTGACATATTGACGAACAGCCAGCCCGAGCAAAGTATCAACGCCTTCGCCCACGACAATATTGGAGGGGGCAACATGCAGATGACTTGCCAATGCATGCTTCAGGTCGAAGTTTTCCGGATCAGCATATTTCCAGGACTCGGCGGCATGTTTCTGTATGGCAGCGATGACGGATGGGGCAGGGCCAAAGCCATTTTCATTCGCCCCGAGACGAGCACGAAACAGGCCGTTGCGTTTGCGCTCAAGCGCTTCCGGCCCAACAAAGGGCACTGTTGAGGGCAGTGAATCTATGAGGGGAACGAGCTTCGGGTTCATAAGCAAAGCGATAGCAGTTTTCCTGAGCTAAACCAGCAAAACTTAACCTGAAATCCCAGGAAATCCGCTAATTTTTTCGTTGTGCCGACATCTGTTTGGCATGCTTATGTTTCAGCCTGTCGCACGACGTGTGCCGCAAATTTGGAACCAAATCTGTCTCTTCAAGGTTTTGCAGCCAGTGGGACAATGAAGATAACAGAGAGGCCACGAAATGAAAAAGATTCTTGTACTGACCGCAGCGGCGTTGTTTGCCACTTCCGGTCTCACATTTGCGCAGGACACAGTGGTTGTTGAAGTTCCACAAAGTGCACGGGACTATGTGATTGCCAACCCGTCCGATCCTGTCGTGATCGATGATGAACTGTCACAAGGCTATGTTGTGCCGGAAGATGTTGTAGTCAGGGAAATTCCTGAAAGTCCGGGCTATGGCTATATTTATGTGGAAGGTCGCCCCGTCATCGTGTCGATGAACGACCGCCGTGTCGTATATTTGTCTGATGCAGGCGGCCCAAGCGCTGGTAGCGCATTTCCGGACGAGGTAATCACCTATGTCGAAAAACATCCAAGTGATCCGGTTGTCATCGAAGGTGAGCTGACAACAGGTGTGGTTGTCCCTGCTGACGTTCCGCTCGTTGAAGTGCCGGATCAGCCTCGTTACTCTTATATCTATGTGGATGACCGTCCGGCATTGGTCGAAAGAGAAACGCGCCGGGTTGTCTGGGTGCGTTAAGGCTCGATTTTAGTGGGAGAGAGAAGCGTCGCCGGTTAGTTCCGGCGGCGCTTTTTATCGCCACCTACGATGATATCTATTGCCATAGAAGATGATAGGCGGATTATTGAAACGCATCTCGTCAAACTGAGCGCGTGATGCAGCGCGACGATCCAGTTCCAGATTGAGCAGGCAGGAGGCAAAGCCATCTCCGCCGCGCTTGAATCCATAAGATGAACAGGTTTGGCTATCGATTGCACGGCGCTCTTCAGGTGTCATCGTGGTACAACCGGTTATCACAAATGCGGCGAGCAGTACCGATCCAATCAACAATCTCATAATATCCTCCACTGCAAATGGCAGTCATTCTTGCAGTAGATTTATATCATTGTGTTAGGGAAACGAATAGCGATCAGAGGTCGTGCCAGACTGGAACAGCAATCGCGGTAAGGGCTCTACACAAATAGCAGGCCAATAATCATCAAAATGACAATCGCCCCTGCCATTACTGGCAGAAGCGAAAAACTCGATGCAGTGGTTTGAGGTTTCAATACCAATTTGGCAAAGCTAGAAGAACGGTGGCAGCTACTTGAGTAACCACCAGAAATGTAACCAGAGGAATAAAACCGTCACTGATTTTGCGGTTGTCATTGGCAGCGCTTGTCATGTGCATCTCCCGATTTGATGGCCTCAAAATACTGAAGTCATGATCGTTAGGGCCGAACATCGGCATGGTCACAAGACTGTAACATCCTGAAATCTTTTGTCACCCCTAAAAGCGCACAAAAACGAATTCCAGCAGCTGTCTCGTAGCCTCGATAAAAACTTCGGTTGAATAAAGACCGTCATTCCAAAGGCTTAGAGGAAGTGGCGCAGGCAAATAAATTTATCTGCGCCACCGTATATTTTGTTACTCAGCCGGGGTTGCTGCAGGCGCAATTGCGCCCGAATCATGGCTGGAGTCGCCTTCGAAGGTGCTGGCGTGATGGCTCTTGAGCGGACGGTTGCCCGTCATCGCACGAACAAGAACATAGAATACCGGCGTGAGGAAAAGGCCGAACAGCGTCACACCGATCATCCCGGCAAACACGGCCACGCCCATCGCGCTGCGCATTTCCGCGCCCGCTCCTGTGGAAGTGACCAGAGGGACGACACCCATGATGAATGCCAGCGAGGTCATCAGGATGGGGCGCAAACGCAATCTGCTTGCCTCGATCACCGCCTTGAACGGTGTCGATCCGGCAAATTCCAGTTCGCGTGCAAATTCCACGATCAGGATGGCGTTCTTGGCCGATAGCCCCACAAGCACGATCAACCCGATCTGTGTGAAGACATTATTGTCCCCACCCGTCAGCCAGACACCGCTAAGAGCGGCAAGCAGTCCAAGCGGCACGATCATGATGATCGAAAGCGGCAGGGAGAGGCTTTCATACTGGGCGGCAAGAACCAGGAAGACCAGGAGGATCGATAGCGGGAAGATCAGATAGGCAGAATTACCCGCAATAATTTCCTGATAGGTCAGTTCTGTCCATTCAAAGCCAATACCTGCGGGCAATGTTTCTGCTGCGATCTTCTCCACGGCGGCGCGAGCCTGACCGGAAGAGAATCCCGGCGCAGCATTGCCGTTTACATCGGCAGCAAGGAAGCCATTATAGCGCTGGGCGCGGTCTGGTCCGGCTGTTGACGTTACCTTGATCAGCGCCGAAAGCGGGATCATTTCTCCTGAGCCGGAGCGAACTTTCAGATCGCCAATATCCTCTGCTTTGGCCCGGAAATTCGACTCCGCCTGCATGCGGACGGAGTAGGTGCGTCCGAACTTGTTGAAGTCATTGACGTAAACCGAACCCAGATAGATTTGCAGCGTATTGAAAATCTCCGGCAGGGATACGTTGAGCTGGCGCGCCTTGGCGCGGTCAACATCGGCGTAAAGCTGTGGCACGTTGATCTGAAAACTGGTGAACAGCCCGGTCAATTCAGGAGCAGTTGCAGCCTTGGCAAGGAATCCCTTGGTTGCACCGTCCAGCGCCTCATAGCCGAGACCATTGCGATCTTCGATCTGCAGCTTGAAGCCGCCGATAGAACCAAGACCCTGAACCGGGGGAGGCGGGAACACCGCACTGAACGATTCCTGAATTCCTGCCAGCTTCTGGTTGAGCTGCATGGCGATGGCGCCAGCACTCAGCTCAGGTGTTTTCCGCTCCTCAAATGGTTTTAGCGAGACGAAAACCACGCCGGCATTGGAGCTATTTGTAAACCCGGCGATGGATAGGCCCGGAAAGGCAATCGTGCTTTCCACACCCGGGATTGACAGAGCCATGTCGCCGATACGGCGGACAACAGATTCTGTCCGGTCAAGCGTTGCGCCATCTGGCAGCTGCGTGAAGCCAACCAGATATTGCTTGTCCTGTGGCGGCACGAAACCGCCAGGTACAGTGCGGAACATCAGCGCTGTTGCACCAATGAGCACGATATAAATGCCCATCATAACAGTCTTGCGCGAAATCACGCCGCGTACGCCCTTGCTGTAGCCGTTTGCACCACGCGTAAACACGGAGTTGAAGCCACGGAACAGCCAACCCAGCGTTTTGTCCATGAACCGCGTCAAAGCATCTTTCGGCTGGTCATGTCCTTTGAGCAGCAAGGCGGCAAGGGCAGGAGAGAGCGTAAGCGAGTTGAACGCGGAAATGACGGTTGAAATGGCAATTGTCAGCGCGAATTGGCGGTAAAACTGCCCTGTCAAACCGGTGATAAAAGCCAGCGGAACGAACACGGCAACCAGCACGAGTGCAATCGCGATGATCGGTCCGGAAACTTCGCGCATGGCCTGTATGGTTGCGGCACGCGGCGCGAGGCCATTTTCAATGTTTCGCTCGACATTTTCCACCACCACGATGGCGTCATCGACGACGATACCAATAGCCAGAACCAGACCAAACAGGCTCAGTGCGTTGATGGAAAAACCAAACAGATGCATGACAGCGAACGTACCGACAATCGATACAGGCACCGCAATAAGCGGGATGATCGAAGCGCGCCATGTCTGCAAAAACAGAATGACCACGAGAACGACCAGCAGAACGGCTTCAAGCAGCGTATGGACAACGGCCTCGATGGAGGCGCGAACGAACTGCGTCGTATCGTAAACGATCTTGTAGTCCACGCCTTCCGGCATGGTCAGCTTGGCCTCTTCCATCGCAGCACGAACCTGATCGGCGATCTGGATCGCATTGGAGCCCGGAGCCTGGAATACAGGGACTGCCACTGCCGATTTGTTATCAAGCAGGGAACGCAAGGAATATTGCGCTGAACCCAGTTCAATACGCGCAATATCCCGCAAATGCGTAATCGCGCCGTTCGGCGCGGTTTTGACGATGATCTGGCCAAATTCTTCTTCAGTGGCCAAACGCCCCTGTGCATTCACTGAGAGTTGCAGATTGACGTCGTTCTCATTTGGAGAAGCACCGATCGTACCCGCTGCCGCTTGCACGTTCTGAGCTCTGATCTCGCTCAGAACATCAGTCGCGGAAAGACCGAGCTCCGCGGTCTTTTGCGGATCGAGCCAGATGCGCATGGAATAGTCGCCTGATCCGAACAGCTGCACATCGCCAACACCGTCAATGCGGGCTAGGCGATCCTTGATGTTGATCAATGCGTAATTGCGCAGATAGGTGATGTCGTAGCGATCGTTCGGCGAAATCAGATTGACCACCAGCATCAGGTCCGGCGAGCTTTTTACCGTGGTGATGCCAAGCGCCCGCACTTCTTCCGGCAGACGAGGCTCTGCCTGTGAAACGCGATTTTGGACCAATTGCTGTGCCTTGTCCGGATCGGTGCCAAGAGCGAAGGTCACTGTCAGCGTCAACTGGCCGTCAGATGTTGCCTGGCTGCCCATATAGAGCATGCCTTCAACGCCATTGATGGATTCTTCCATTGGCGTTGCAACTGTTTCTGCGATGACCTTCGGATTTGCGCCCGGATATTGCGCGCGCACCACGATCGATGGCGGAACCACGTCCGGATATTCGGAAACCGGCATCGTCGTCAGCGCGATAAGGCCGCCGAGGAAGATGATGAAGGACAGGACCCCCGCAAATACCGGGCGATCAATAAAGAAATTGGAGATGTTCATAGCGATTCCGCCTGCCGATGAGCGCGTAAGGCCAAAAACCGTTTTCGGTTTCTGGCCGGTGCTACACGCATTTCAAATACTGCCATGCCGTGCCTCAATTTAAGCACACGGCGCAGCAGATCTTATTGTTTGACGTTGGCCTGCTCGGCCTGCGCCTGCAACTGGTTGGATGCATTGGCGCCCATGGCCACCATTTCAGGTGCTACAAGAGAACCTGGCCGTATGCGCTGCAGTCCATTGACGACCACCTTGTCTTCCGCCTGCAGGCCGGATGTCACGATCCGAAGGCCGTCAGCCTTGCCGCCCAAAGAAATCTCGCGATATTCAACGACATTTTGCGGGTTGACCACCATCACGAACTTCTTGTTCTGATCTGTGCCGACAGCTTTCTCATCCACCAGCAATTCCTGGCGTTCATTTGCCTGACCCATGCGAACCTTGGCGAACTGACCGGGCATGAGGCGACCATTGGCATTGTCGAAAACGGCGCGCACTTTGACCGTGCCACTGTTTGTTTCGACACTGTTATTGATGAGCTGGAGCTTGCCTTGAACATCGGCCTTGCCCTGCACATCCATCTGAACAGGAATGCGGTCGACGAAATCGCGGTTGTTCAACCCTTCAGGAAGATCGGCAAGGGCATTGGCCACAACGTTTTCATCGGCTTCGAAGCTTGCATAGATGGGACTGATCGAGACCAGAGACGTCAGCAATGGCGCAGCCGGTCCGGCGGCAATCAGATTGCCTTGCGTAATCTCGATGCGTCCAACACGGCCGCTGATCGGCGCGCGGATATCCGTATATTCGAGATTGAGCGTTGCTGTCTTGAGCACTGCCCGCGCAGCTTCAAGGTCGGCGAGCGCGCCAGCTTCGACATTCCGGCGCTGATCGTAATCACTCTGGGAAACAGTGCGGGAATCGATCAGGCGTTTGCCGCGTTCCAGCTCGTTCTTGGCAAAGGCCAGTCTCGATTCAGCCGCGCTTACCTGCGCTTTTGCCCGTGCAACTTCTGCCTCATAGGGAGCCGGGTCAATCTTGACGAGCAGATCGCCTTGTTGGACTACCGAGCCTTCCTTAAAGTGAATGGATTGAACAGCACCAGCAACGCGCGAGCGCACATCGACCTGATCAACCGCTTCGAGACGGCCTGAAAATTCGTTCCACTGGCTGACAAGCTTGGGCTGTACTATCGCAACGGAAACGGGGGTCGCCTGCGCAGGGGCCGCCTGCTCGCCTTCCGCATGGCTTTTGCTAAAGTCGAATATCTGGGTGCCGCCGGCCACGCCAAGCGCCAGAACGAGGCCGCCAATGGCGAGATTTCTTTTGAGTGTGCTGATTGACATCGTGGTCATCCTGCTTGAATTTTTCACCATTGGGAGGATGGTGAACGGGAATCCGGTTGACCGAATTCTTCATTGACGTTCCATACCGATCGGTATAGAACAGCGATATAAGGCTGCGGTACAGTAGCTGTCAATGGAATTTTATACCGAACGGTATAATTCTTTTAGGGAGTATTGTCCATGGGACGCCCGAGGGAATTTGATGCGGACGATGCTCTGCAGACGGCCTTGGAACTGTTCTGGCGCAAAGGTTATGAAGGTACGTCGATCACCGATCTGACTGACGGCATGGGTATAACCAAACCCAGCCTTTATGGGACCTTTGGCAATAAGGAAGAACTTTTCCGTATGGCGCTTGAGCGCTATGAGCAGAATTACATGGCCTTCTTCTGGAAAGCGCTGGAGCAACCTGATGCGCGCTCGGTAGCGCGCGACGTCTTGTTTGGCTTCGCCAATGCGCAGACCTGTGATTGCAATCCGAGTGGTTGCCTTGGAATAAATGCTGCCATGGGATGCAGCGAGGCCGCCGAGGCGGTTCAAAAAACAATTATTGAACGGCGGCAGATTGGCCAGAAGGCGTTGACGAGGCGGTTCGAACGCGCCAAGCGCGAGGGCGACCTGCCATCCGATAGCAATCCGGAAGACCTGGCCCGCTATATCCTCACCGTGTCGCAGGGAACTGCGGTACAGGCTGCCAGTGGCATAGGGCGTGAGGAAATCCATCGCCTTGTCGATATTGCCATGCGGTCCTGGCCGGGGTCTAATTGACCGCTGCATCAATATTGCTCCACGCACTATTTGTTTTGCAATAAGCCCCTGTATTTCCGGTTCCTCAAACCCGCCCAACAAAAAGCCCCGCTGACGGATATCCGTGCGAGGCTTTTTAAACTTTGATGAGATTCAGATTTTACTGATGCTGCTCTTTCAATGGGACCTTACGCCGGGGAGCCAAATTTTCCATCTGCTGCTTCTCTTCAACGGAAGGCTTCTTTTCGGCGATAGCCTGACGCAGCATTTGCCACTCTCTTTCGTGACGGAGGTAAATGTCCTGCGGAACGGTAGGTGTCGTCATTCTGCACTCTCCAATTGAGGTCTGTAGCCCCTATAATGTTGGAGATAGGGCGCCGGTTCCTAATTCTCAATTCAAGATTTGCGACTTTCATTTACACTCCGCATAGTTGCGAAAATCGCCTGTGCCGCGCAGTAAAATTACAAAAAACACTCGATTTTTTGGCCGAAAAATCACGGCTGTTTTTTCAACCGATTTAGAGATTCATAGCCAATCCGGACCTTTTCAGCGAGAGTGAGCAACTTGTCCTTGCATGTTTTCGAATCAAGATCGCCAGGCTGCTTTGGTGATGCGATGACATCTCTAAGCCAGCCGCGCACGGTTTGATCAGCCTCTTCAGACGACTTGCCAATGGCTTTGAGTACAGTTTCGCTGCTTTCAATGGCTGAATAATGGGGTTCACGTCCAAGCGATGCCTGGCACTGGTAGGATGTTATGACCAGTGCCTTTGCGTCGGCGGTGACCTGACCTTTGCTTGCGCCAGTTGTGGTGCAGGCGCAGATGCCCGTCAGAAGCAGCACCATCACGATCTTGCCTGAAAATCTCATACCATCCCCCATCCAGAAGTGCAGGCTATTCATCTGATCGGGCGATGTCGAGGGACGAGACAAATTTGCTCTGTTCAAAACCCGTTGCAGCGCAGGATTTCGATTTTTGAGGAGCATTTGAACAAAACCCTTGCCAACAATGGGTTTCATCTTTAGTCAGCGTCCTCGGAGAGGTGGCCGAGTGGTCGAAGGCGCTCCCCTGCTAAGGGAGTAGACCCGTTAAACGGTCTCGAGGGTTCGAATCCCTTCCTCTCCGCCATTAAACGGCTCAAGTTGATTTGATGCCGAAGAGCGGATGAAGCTCACGACAGGGCAAAAATTCTGACCTCTCTGCCGATACCCTGAAGCTCCGCCATTCTGGAGGCCGATGTGATTCCGCTCTCACGGAGGATCTCTAAAACCTGGGCATCCCCGACAATCGCTTCCGTCGTCATGATCACATTGGGATCGGCAAGGCCCTGGACACGGGAGGCGATGTTGACGGTCTGGCCGAAATAGTCCTGCCGGTCGTTCAGGTTGACTGCGAGGCATGGTCCCTCATGGATGCCGATCTTCAGGAGTAGATCGTCGCTGCCGTGTTCGGTGTTTAACCGAAGCATCGCCTCTCGCATCCTGAGCGCAGCCGCCACCGCGCGGTCCGGGCTCGGAAAGGTCGCCATCACGGCATCTCCTATGGTCTTGACGACCGCCCCGGTCTCCGTAGCGACGATCTCGTGAAGAACCCGGAAATGCCCCCGCACGAGATCGAAGGCTGCCAGATCTCCAACGCGTTCGTAGAGGGCCGTCGAACCCCTCAGGTCGGTGAAGAGAAACGTCAAGCTGGTGATCTTGAGACGCTGGTCGACATCAAGGGTATCGATCCGGTATATGTCGCGGAAACTCTGGTTTGTCAGCAGACGCTTGGCTGTCAGAAAAGGTCGCCTGCGGCCCAAAAGATCGTGCAGTTCATCGCCTGCGACGCAGACATTCGGTACCACTCGGCGATCGGTATGGTTCTCGAGCGTGAGCCGTAGCAAGCCAGGACGGAGGGTGATCGTTTCGTTCAGCGCATGCGCCCGACTGATGACCATCGACAGGGTTTGACGTTCGTCGGTCGGCTCGCCCTTCACGTCGATGAACTGCGCTGAGTGCGTCACCGCATCGAAGATGATCACGAATTGCGCCGGCAGTTGCAGCGAGACGAAAGCCTTTTCGCCCGGAGCAAGCTCGATCATCTCCAGCTGAATGCGTGCGAACCGCGCTTCGAGGTCCTCCGGTAGGTCAACCCCGGAGCTGAAGAATATCTGGCGGTAATATTCGAGCGGAGGCAGCCGATCGGGATCGTGGGCGGCAATCCTGCGTACTCTCGGGCTGACCGTGAACGTGACCTCGACCATCTCGTCGAGGGTAGGTTCGTATCCGGCCGCACAGAGCGCACAATGGTAAGTCTCGTGGACGACCCCTTTGAGGGATGCGCCGCTGTCAAGGACGCCGCCGCATCCCGGGCAAAGCACGTTCCAGGTCATCTCGAACGCGCCTATGCGGGCTGCATGGAGAAGCGCTGCAATGGTTTTCTCTTGATCAAGATGGTGCGTATCGGCGAAGGCGAGTGCATTGATGCGATTGAGATCGCGATCCGAGCCGTGTCTGACAACGTTCTCGATGCATTTGACCGTCTGCGGGTCAGCCGCTTGTCGCAGGGTCGCAAAAAGTACGTCCACTTCGCTCATTAGACAAGTCTCCGTCTGCAGAACCCACGGCGGACGACGCCAGGACCAGGATCATAACACGGGAATGTTCCAATAGAAATCTATGGGCATGGATATTACTCGCCCGAGCGACTTTGTCCTTCCAGACGAGACAACATTTTTGCATTTGCGTTTGTCCATAAATGAGATTAAATCTCAAATATGGGAATTATCATACGCGACCAAAATCACGCTCTTGCTGAGCACCTGCGCAGTTTGCGGATGAAACGCGGCCTGACATTGCAGGATCTGGCGTTGAGCAGCGGTGTCAGCCGGGCCACTCTATCGAGGATCGAGAAGGGCGAGGTCAGTCCGACGGCGGAGACGCTTGGCCGCTTGGCTTCCGCCTTCGCGCTGCCACTATCACAACTCTTGACGCCGCTCGAGCCGGATTACGTTCCGCTACTGCGCCGTGCTGATCAAAGTATTTGGCTGGACCGCGAAAACGGGTTCTCCCGCCGCACCCTCTCGCCTCCAAGCGGGCGGCTGAAGCTGGAAATGATCGAGTGCGAAATCGCGCCCAATCAGCACATTGTCTATGACAGCCCGGCTTTTCCGGGCCATGAACATCATCTTGTCGTCTTGGCTGGTTCGCTCACGCTGATCGTCGATGACGTTCGGTATGAACTGAGCAAGGGCGATTGTCTTCGCTATCAATTGCGCGGCGGATCGTCTTTCGCGACCGGCGATCAACCCGCCCATTATATTATCGCTATGGCTTAAGGAGCCTCGGAATGGAAGTCCAGATTATCGAACTTGATGCTCGCGCGATCGAGGAAAGGTTAGAAGACCTCTCACAAATTCTCGCCCTGACCGTGGGGCAAGGCGCAGCGGTCAGCTTCATGGCTCCGCTGTCCGTCGAGGATGCGAGCCTGTTCTGGTCCAAAAATGTCCAACCCGAAGTCGTCGCCGGACGAAGAATCCTCTTTGGTGCAGAACGTGCGGGAAATCTTCTTGGCACCGTGCAACTTCTCACCGCCATGCCTGATAATCAGCCCCATCGATGTGAGATTGCCAAGATGATCGTCCACCCGCAAGCTCGCCGGCTTGGTATTGGCCGAACTCTTATGAACCATGCCTTGAGCAGGGCTCGTGAGCTTGGAAAAACGCTTGTCACGCTGGACACACGAACCGGCGATGTTGCTGAACCCCTTTATGCCTCCACTGGTTTTAAGGTTGCAGGTGTAATCCCGGACTTTGCGTGGAATCCGGACGGAAAGGCGAAACACGCGACCACCTACATGTTTCGCCATATCTGATACTTGCGACCAAGGCGGGCGGTGGTTTGCCCCTGCTTTTGGCCGTTTCAGCAGGTTATGGTTCAAGCAGCCCGCTATAGCGCAGATCCGGCCATTCAGTGCCCGACGCTGCCCTCAAACCTGCGCCGTAATCCACCCTGAAAATGCTTCCATGGCCGGGGTAGGGAGGCGCGATTGCAGCCGCGTCAGCCAATAGCTTCCGAGTGAAATCGAAGTCTGGAAAGGTTGCTTGATTGCGCCGGATGAAAGTTGCCGCGAAAACATTAACGGGGGAGCCAACGCAATGCCGATCCCTTGGAGCGCGGCCTCCATCATGGCGAGCGAGGAATCAAATACGATCCCTTTGCTGAGTTGCGGCGAGGCAGCCACCCCAGCCGCCTCAAACCATCGGCTCCATTCATCCTTGCGGTAGCTTCGCAGCAGGGGCTGATTGGCGATATCTCCCGGCTCCTGCAGTTTCTCCGCCAGCTCCGGAATGCAAAGCGGCGATAGCGGCGCCTCAAAAAGGCGAATTGCCTCTGTTCCATGCCAGGAGCCGTCGCCAAATCTAATGGCAAAATCCAGCCCTTCTGCGGCGGTGTCGACGCGATTATTATTGGTTGATATCCGCACATCGACAAAGGGAAATTGCCGCTGGAAATCCGGCAATCGAGGCAGCAGCCACCCCACGGCAAATGTTCCGACAGCGCCAAGAAAAAGCAGCTCGCGCACATGGCCGCCCTCTATGCGTTCAAGCGTATTGGCCAACTGGTCAAAGGACCCCGTTACAACGGGCAGGAGCGCTTCTCCCTCGGCAGTGATTTTTAGTCCACGCGGAAGGCGTTGAAAAAGCTGTACGCCAAGCCGCGTTTCAAGGCTTTTCACCTGCTGGCTGACAGCAGCCTGCGTCACGTAAAGTTCGATTGCTGCTCGTGTGAAGCTCAGATGCCTTGCAGAGGCTTCAAAGGCCCGAAGACCATTCAGGGGAAGAAAGGGACGAACCATATCTGACCTAGTTTTTCTTATGTCAGATACCAGATATCATCGTTTGTTTTCAGATTACAGTGCCAATAGAGATTTGCCTGGTAGCGATCACGGCACAAGGAATTTGCATTATGAAACGGAAAATTGCCACAGCTTTGGCGGGCTCTCTCTTGATCACGGGCGTTTCGGCTACGCTTAGCCATGCGGCCGATGATGCCAACAGGATTAAATCTCTCGTAGACGCCGCAATCCGTCCCGTTATGGATAAGAACGCTATACCAGGCATGGCTGTCGGCGTCATTGCTGACGGAAAGTCCTATATATTTGAATATGGCGTTGCTTCCAAAGACACCGGAACAGCGGTCACGCCTTCGACGATTTTCGAGATCGGATCAATCAGCAAAACATTCGTCGTGACCCTCGCAACCTATGCGCAAGCCAATGGCCAGATTTCGCTGTCCGACCCCACCAGCAACTATCTTCCTGCGTTTAAGGGCACCGAATTTGGCAAGATTCCGCTGCTGCATCTGGGTACGCATACGCCAGGGGGCTTTCCCTTGCAGGTGCCGGATAACGTCAAGAATGACGATCAGATGATGATTTATCTGAAGAACTGGAAGCCTGCCTATAAGCTTGGCACGACCCGGACCTATGCGAATCCAAGCATCGGGATGCTCGGCGTGATCACTGCCAAAGCCATGAACAAAGATTTCACCTCTCTCATGGAAGGCACTTTATTCCCGGGGCTCGGTCTCGCCAGCACCTATATTGACGTGCCGAAAAGCAAAATGAAAGATTACGCGCAAGGCTATACGAGCAAAGACAAGCCTGCCCGTGTAAACAAGGCTGTTCTGTCCTCGGAAGCCTATGGGGTGAAGACGACTGCGCCAGACATGGTCCGTTTCATGCAAGCAAATATGAACATGGTCAAGCTGGAGAGCAAGCTGCAGCTGGCGATTGCGGATACGCATAAGGGCTATTTCAAGGTTGGAGCAATGACCCAGGATTTATTATGGGAACAATATAGCTATCCTGTTTCGTTAAGTGCTTTGCGACTGGGTAATTCGCGAGAAATTTCTTCAAAGCCGGTGCCTGTTGAACAGATCAATCCACCCACGGAACCGCGTTCTGATGTGTGGATCAACAAAACTGGTTCAACCAATGGTTTTGGTGCCTATGTCGCATTCGTGCCCGAAAAGAAGATCGGCATTGTCATTCTGGCGAACAAATATTACCCGAACGAAGAGCGTATCAATGCTGCTTATGAAGTTTTGACCAAGCTGGACTCCAAATAATATCTACTATCGAGAAGCGCTGCTTTGATAGCTTCCAGCGTCTGGACGCGGTTCAGCCCGGCCATATCGATAGCGTGGTTTTCGAGATCACCCAGCGATGAAAATTGCTGATGCAAAGCGCTGATCGGCCCGGGGTCGGTCAGCGTATTGCCGCCCCGCAGCCGGCATCGCTCGATCGCCTCATCCAGAAGAGGCCGCAAAACAATATAGTGGAGCGGTGCAGTGACCTTGCGAAATGCTTGCAGGAACCAGGGGCCGATGATGCCGTCTACAACGACGAAGAAGCCGCCTTCGGCATAACCCTCAGCCACGCCCGCCAGGACCTTGATGACAGTCTCGTTTTGCGCATGTGCCTCTGGCAGGTAGGGCTGTATCAAGCCGCTTTTTATATAGTGCCAGAAGTCATCTGAATGCAGATGAACGGCCGGAATGCCGGATGCGGTAACAAGCAGCTCTGCGGCAGTGCTTTTCCCGGAACCCGGAGGCCCGGTTAGAATCAGAATGTGACCAGCCAGATTTTTCATGCGTTCCTCAAAACAGGTTTCATTCATGCCCGGAAGCCGCCGGTTGGGCTCATGGCATGAAAAAAACATACTCACAGTTGCATGTTGCGCGAACTACACCATGACTTGACTATTTCGGTCATATAAACAATTTTCTCGCCAAACGCAGCATGGCACTAAAACCAAACATGCAAAGGAAGCATCATGGATAGGTCACTTGATATCTACATAGGCTGGGATTCCCGCGAGCCCATCGCATATGAGGTAGCAAAATCCACCATCCTGAAAAACGCATCGATCCCGGTGAATGTACACCCGATCGTGTTGCAGGATCTCGTTGATAAGGGCGCTTATACGCGCGATGTCGACCCGCTCGCTTCAACGGAATTCACCTATTCGCGCTTTTTTACGCCCTATCTCGCCGGTTATAAGGGCTGGGCCTTGTTTTGTGATTGCGATTTTCTGTTCTTCTCCGATGTGGCAGAGCTTTTGCAGTATCGCGACGAGAGCAAGGCTGTAGCCTGCGTCAAGCATGACTACCAACCGAAGGCCGGGGTCAAGATGGACGGCAAGGTGCAGACCACCTACCCACGCAAAAACTGGTCATCCTTCATGCTGTTCAATTGCGAACATCCTTCGACGCGCCAGTTGACACCCGAATTGATCAACCGTGAAAGCGGCGCATATTTGCACAGGATGCAATGGGCGCAGGACGACGAAATCGGTGAAATCCCGACAGAGTGGAACTGGTTGGAAGGCTGGAACGAGAAGCCAGCAAGCGGATATCCGCATGCCGTGCATTTTACCAATGGCGGTCCATGGTTCAAAGATTGGCAGAATGTCGACTATGGCGATATCTGGACCAAAAAGGCATTGGAAATTGACCCGGAATTCAAGCCGATCTAAAGCAATTCCAGGAAAAGTGCGAAGCGGTTTTCCGTCCGGAATTGCGTAGACAAAGGTCAATTCCAGGAAAAGTGCGAAGCGGTTTTCTGTCCGGAATTGCGTAGACAAAGGTCAATTCCAGGAAAAGTGCGAAGCGGTTTTCCGTCCGGAATTGCGCAAGCAAACACGCTTTACACGCAAACAACTATGGTGGAATGCAATAATGGACGGCGGCGACCTGGCGCAGTTCCACCACAAGTTGAAAAGCAACTTCGGCTTCCGAATGAAACCGTATAGTCCTCAAAATGCTGCTGTAACCTTGACCATGCGGCAGCTTTTGCCAACCAAACAGGCTGGCAACCACGCCGTCACTCCTTCGTCGGTTCCTGACTAAATCCCTCGACCTTGCCGGCCAATCCCTCCGGCAGAACAATTCGATGGGCAAAACTTGCTCTAGCATGACTTGGGGCATGGTCCCGATCACATCTATATGTTTAGACATGATGGCCGCAACGCAACTATTTAGCGTTCGAATCTCATCCCGTGAACGTGTTGGAACATGACCAGATCCATTCAATTATCCCGCCGCACTTTTGTTTTCGGTTCCATGGCCGCGAGCGCTGCTCTTGGCGGATGCACAACGACAGCGACAACGCAGCATGCCGAAATCGCGCCGCCCAAGCCGCGTCCCGTAAAGCAATCCTTGCCGACAGGATTAGCTTCCCCATCGGAACTTGAACTGCGATATGCCGCACTTCAAGATGGGGGACATTCAATTCCTGCGATACCCTTTCAGCAGATGGATCCGAAATATTATCGTCAGCGCGTGACAGACCCCACCGGCGAACCCGCAGGGACGGTTGTTGTCGATACGGTCGGGCGCTTCCTTTATCTGGTGGAACCGGGCGGAACAGCAATGCGCTATGGTGTTGGTATCGGCCGCGATGGTTTTGCCTGGCAAGGTGAGGGGATTGTTCATTGGCGGCAGCATTGGCCACGTTGGAAGCCGCCGGCAGACATGATTGCAAGACAGCCGGAGCTCGCAAAATACTCCGTCGAAAATGGCGGAATGGAGCCGGGAGTCAAAAATCCACTCGGTGCGCGCGCACTTTATATATTCCAGAACGGGCAGGACACGCTTTATCGTCTTCACGGATCACCGCAATGGCGCTCGATTGGCAAGGCTACGTCGTCTGGTTGCGTGCGCCTGATCAATCAGGATGTGATCGATCTATATGACCGTGTGCCGTATCACGCGCGAATCGTCGTTCACCAATCTCCCCTTGGGGCGCCGCAAACTCAGGTTTGATAAAAGCGGGTCAGCATCGGGAGGTCTTCCAAACGCCAACCAAAACGGTTCTGCCCGGTCCAGCATTGATGAAATCAGCTGGACCGGCATATATCAATGGCAATCGCTGCATCCGATGATCGAACCGAGGCTTTCCGACAATTTTTCCGGATTGAACCCCGGGCCCCAAGATAGAATCCGTATGAATAGGAATAGTCCTCAATATAATTCGATAACCGCACAGCGAACCCCTTATCCACGTTCCAGCACAGCCACACAGGAATCCAGATCATTGGTTGCCAGATGCGCGTAGCGCATGGTCATCGACAAGGTTTGATGGCCGAGCCAAATCTGCACGCGCCGGATATCAATATCCCCGCGCACAAGACGCGATGCGCAGGTGTGACGCACTTTATCACGATTGTTTCCAAGAGCACGTATCACCGCATTATGAGGATCGACCCAGCTTTTGAGATGCGGGTTTACTCTCTCGCAATTTTCTGAGCTTGAACACAGGACCTAAAATAGAATCCGCATGATTAGGAATAGCCCTCAACATAATTCGATAACGGGATAGCGAATCCCTATCCACGTTCCAGCACAGCCACACAGGAATCCAGATCATTGGTTGCCAGATGTGCGTAGCGCATGGTCATCGACAAGGTTTGATGGCCGAGCCAAATCTGGACACGCCGGATATCAATTCCGCCGCGCACAAGACGCGATGCGCAGGTGTGGCGTAAAATATGCGGAACAATCTGATCGTCACTGCCAAGCCCGACTTCTGCCTTTGCCTCATTCCAGATTGCCCGAAACCGCACTTGATTGAGCATGGCGAAAGGGCCCTTTAGTCTGCCATGCGGGATATGGACGGTTTCTTGTGCGCGAGCGGTGAGGGGAACCGTGCGGCTGCGCCCTGATTTGGTTAGCCAGAATGTCGAACGGGCATCCTGCAAATCATTCCATGAAAGGCCGATAGCCTCGCCGAGCCGGCACCCGGTATCAACAAGGAATATGCTCAACCGGTAGCTGTCTTCGCAACGCAACCTTACAGCGGAGAATAGCCGCGATTCCTCATCGGTTTCGAGGAAGCGGATTCGGCCCTGCCGTTCTTTTTGCCGCCGGAATTCCGGCAGATTATAGATGTCGCCCATTTTTGACGCTTTCCTGAGCAGCTTGCTTAAAGCGGCCATCTTTCGATTGATGGTCGCATTGCTATTGCCACGTTCGCGCAGGGTTCCGATCACAGAATCAAGCATTTCTTGCGTAAAAACGCTGAAACGCTGGCCGCTCAATATTTCACTCATCTCCCCGAGGAACGAACGCACATTGGTTTTGTGCGAGCCTTCATCCCAAAGGATGCTGATATATTGCGCAGTCAAATCACTCAACGAATGTTCCCTGACCAGCTTCCGGGTGCCATTATCGGCTGCCGAATAGTTGAGATCATAGTCAAAGCGGACGGAAAATGCAGATCCAAATGCGGAGTCACAAAAAGGCGGGGCAATAGCGGCTGCTGAAATCGTCATGAAAATCGCGCTCTGGTCAATAAAACACTAAACCGGGAAATATATGCCGAGTTGTAGCGGTCTTCATGAAAAGCGCAATCCGTGTAGCCGTGCCTCTTTAGGCTAATAGACTTTCGTTTGATAAAGCCATAACCGGCCGTATCAAGTTTCAACCCTTGAGGTCTCTGTCCAACCATTTCTCATCTCCTCGGCCTATGGCCGGTCTGGAATCCTTTCTTCGCTTAATGTCTGTGCGTCGCTGGTGCAGACCCCAAACCACAATGGTTCTGAGCGGGGTTCTTACACCATTCAAAATCGCGAGCGCTGAAAATGGCTTGTTGGTTTATATTTTGAGAGGAAAAGCCAACGCCGGGAAAACCCGGCGTTGGTAGAAGATAATCGAAGGATTAGAAGTTGCGCTGGAAGCGGATCACACCGCCGAACGCATCATCAGAGCCCTTGGCATCTTTATAGTCGATCTCTGGAGTAACAACGAAGCCAGGAACCAGCTCATATGCAACATTCAAAGATGCTGCGATAATGTCTGCTTCATCATAGGCAACCTGGGCATTAACTTTTGCGTTGTCGGAAACCTTGGCAGTTACACCGCCCCAGATTGCATAATCGCCGGTCCACGCACCGTAGTAATCATCGGCTTTAACGTCAGACTGATAGCCGCCCATGACGAAGAAGGATAGCTGATCAGTCGCCTTGATGTCCAAACGAACCTTGCCAGCGAATTCTTCAACAACGGAATCATAGCCAATAACGCCGGAAACTGAACCCCAGGCCTGTTCGAACTTCGCACCAGCAACAACGTGTGGCAGGTAATCGTTGATCAGGTGATCCTTGTCACCTTGTTCCAGACCGATGATAGCCGAGAAGCCGTTGCCGCCAGCGAAGGTGTAGCTGACCTGATTAGTCTTATCGCCGTCATAATCAACCATGTCGTCGTTGATGACGTTTCCACCATCTGTCCAGCTACCAAATGTTGTATCGGTTACACCGATGCGGAAGCCACCAAGTTCGATATAGGCGTGAGGAAGTGCTGCTGCTTTGTCGGCGCCTTCATCTACTGTGAATTCGGTTGCGATATACGACTTGAGTGTACCAAGCTCGGTTTCCGAACGGGCATCAAAACGTACAACGCCGCGCGAACGGAACTTGTAAGTGTCAATGTCGGGATTCTTGTCGGTGTTGCGCCCCCAGAGATCGCCACCCTTTACATCGACGCGAACATAACCATCGACCTTCAAGCAGGTTTCGGTGCCTGGGATGTAGAAGAAGCCAGCGCCGTATGTGTCGCAAACGCGAACATATTCGACAGGCTCTGGTTCAGCGACAACAACTGCGTCTGCAGCGCGTGCGCCTGATACTGCAACGAGGGCTGCAGCGGAGCCGAGAAGTAGGCTCTTAATGTTCATTTCTGACCTCCAGTCAAGATTCGCTGGAGGGGATGCGCGAAAGGCTTTAGTGGCCAACCGAATTTGAAAACAGATTAACCACCAGAACACCGGCTATAATGAGTGTCAGGCCAATGATCGCGGCAAGATCCAGGGGTTGCCGAAACCAGAACCAGCCAACAGCTGCGATAAGGACAATGCCCGCGCCGGACCAGATGGCATAGACCACGCCGACTGGAATGGTTCTGATCGGGATTGAAAGCAGATAGAATGCGGCGCCATAGCCGAAGATGCATACAAGCGAAGGCAATAGGCGCGTAAAGCCCTCAGCCTGCTTGAGCGCGGATGTGGCGATGACTTCAAAAATTATGGCAGCAACGAGGTAAACATATGTCATGTGGGGACCATCAAATGAACGCATGGCAACGCACAGACGCCTCAAAGAATGATTCGCAGCCCTCAAGTGGCGACCGGCGGATTTGCCGGTTAAAGGCTTGATTCGATTCAGTGACTCGCCTTGCACGGCCCAGTAATGGCTGATTCCGTGTTCAAATGCCGTTCCAATATCGGCAGGAACATGCGGAATTTATTAAAATTCGGGTTACCTATATTAATGAGTGGTAAAGATATTGAAGATGGAACGGCGATTTCGTGGCTTTTGTGCAACAGCCCCCGGTCATAGAGCCTGCACAAGGCCCGCCGATGGACATTCGTGGTTGAAACGCGAGCGCTGGCGAGTATGGTCTGTCGAGAGGAAGGGCGTTACAGCATTTCTTCTTGCACTTAGGGGATGGGGACAGGTTGTCCTTCAGCCAAATTGGAATGCCCAGACCCATTTTTAACTTTGACTGGAGGTCAGAAATGAACATTAAGAGCCTACTTCTCGGCTCCGCTGCAGCCCTCGTTGCAGTATCAGGCGCACGCGCTGCAGACGCAGTTGTTGTCGCTGAACCAGAGCCTGTCGAATATGTTCGCGTTTGCGACACATACGGCGCTGGCTTCTTCTACATCCCAGGCACCGAAACCTGCTTGAAGATCAGCGGTTACGTTCGTTACGACGCAGTTGCTGGCGACGATCCATACAACGGCGTTGAGCTGGACACATGGGCAAAGCAGGCACGTGCTACTGTCCGTTTCGACGCTCGTAGCGAAACTGAACTCGGCACATTGCGTTCGTTCATCGAAACACGTTTCGATCACAAGGCATACGGCGGCCGTGACAACGAAGACATCGGTTCTTACTACAGCAACGGTGGCTACATTTCACACGCTTACATCGAACTCGGTGGTTTCCGCGTTGGTGTTTCCGACTCGCAGTATGATACATGGACCGGTTCAGCTGGTAACGTAATCTCCGATGACGTTATTGCTTATGCTGGCGGCCGTACAAACCAGATCAGCTACACCTTTGCTGGTGGCAATGGTTTCTCTGCAATGGTCGGTTTGGAACAGGGTGACTCTTCTCACCTGATCGAAGACTACATGCCACACGTTGTTGCTGGTGTGAAGTTTGAGCAGGCTTGGGGCGGTATCTCCGCTGTTGCAGCTTACGACTCAGTTGTTGAAGAATTCGCTGGTAAGGTTCGTTTGGACGTTAAGTTCACAGACACAGTATCCGCTTTCGTAATGGGTGGTTACCAGTCTAACGAAGACGATCTGGATGTAGTTTCCGAAGGCGGTAACTACTACGGTTCGTGGAACGGCGACTACGCAATCTGGGGCGGTCTGTCTGCTAAGGTTTCCGAGAAGGCAACTGTCAATGCACAGGTTGCTTACGAAGAAGCTGGCACATTCGCTGCTGCTTTGAACGTGAACTACGAAATCGTACCAGGCTTCGTAATCACTCCAGAAGTAAACTACGCTTCGTTTGACGAAAGCCGTGGTTCAGGCGACGACGCTTTCACAGGTATCGTACGTTTCCAGCGTAACTTCTAATCCTTCACTGGATTGGTTGATTGAAACCCGGCAGCGCAAGCTGTCGGGTTTTTCTTTGTTTGCAGGTCCTGATTCTCTGGGCTCTGCATGTTGATATCGCTGTCCACATCAGGCAGAACATTGGTTCAATGTGCTGGATAAAGGACAAGGTTTGAAATGCGCGCCCTGAAGAACTGGTTTTGGCCAGGTATTATTACCGTCGCGCTTCTGACTGTTCTGGCTGGATGGTTTCTTGCAGGCCCGATTGACGCCCGCATAACAGAAGCTGCCAACACAGCACTTTCAGCGCAAAATGACTGGGCCAGTGCCGAAGTGGATGGCCGCGATCTTATCTTGAAAGGTGTGGCACCATCGGAGGAAGCTCTGGCCGACGCCATAAAGATCACCAATGAGATTCCCGGTGTCCGAATTGTCGATAATCAGACGACCCTTTTGTCTCTGGCCGAGCCTTTTTCCTTTGTCATCACCAAATCGGATGATGGAATTCTGCTTTCGGGCAATGTTCCTTATGGAGATACAAGGGCAAAAATCCTCAGCGCAGCAGAACTTGCCATGCCCGGTATTGAGATTCTTGATGAGATGGCCGTGGCGCGGGGCGCTCCGCCAGCGTTCTTTGAACTTGTGCAATTTGCCTTGGGACAGGCTGCACAATTGATCAATGGTGAAGTGGAAATCTCGGGAAAAACCTATACGATCAGAGGCACTCCGGCCAGTTCTGCCGATTATGCTGCTATAAATGATGCGTTGAAAAAACCGCTTCCGGGGGATGCGGCTTTAAATGAGATCAAATTGGTCCCACCCGTCGGTCAAGGTGGCTGACAACTGAATCCGGGGCGAGGGGGTTTTGTAAATGTGGTACATGATTTCGCAGCTCTGGTTCTTCCTGCTTGTCGCTGTTCTCGTGGGATTCTATGTCGGCTGGTCCACTCATGAGGGTGAAATAAGTTGAGCAGGCTTGAGGGCAGGAGATAGTCGGCGATGATGAGTTTTATCCTTCAATCATTATTCCTTATCGCCGCAGCTTTTGTTGTTGGCGCGGTTTTAGGTAATGTTTTCAGGAGGTTGTCGCCGCGAAAACCCTCAGTCGCCGAAAGCTCCACCCGCGCTGCCGATGCGCGGCTTGCATCTCAATCCACTCTGGTGGCGGTCAATGATGATGTAAAAAAATCAGCTATTGAGGCTGCCTCGATGATACCTCCGGCAGAGCCGGTTCCCCCGAGACCGGTCAAGACAGCGCAAAAATCGCCGCGGAAGGCAGAGCCCAAGGTTATAACGCGCCACCCCAATCAGAATGATGATCATCGCCCGACTCTTCTTAAGAGCGCGCGTCGTGGCAAACCTGACAAACTGAGTGAGATTGACGGAATTGGTGCCAGCATCGAAGCCAAACTTTTCGCCCTTGGTATTTTCCATTATGACCAGATCGCCGCATGGACTGTCGAACAAGCTAATTGGGTCAGTACGGAAATCGGCTTTGCGGGTAGGGCACTGCGTGAAAATTGGGTCAAACAGGCGGCTGCTTTGGTGAAAAAGACGCCTGAAAAAGCGGCAAAAAAAACCTTGCGTGGTTCGACAAGCTCACCATGAGGATGTTTCGCTGATTGCAGAATGGTACTGCCGAGAGCCAACCTTTCTCATGGTGAGCCCTCCTGAGCTAGTTGAAGGGCGAACCACGCACAGCGCGAATGCCACTTCGTAACAAGAAACTGTAAACATGCACAATACATGATGCTGTTTGGTTCAATCAGCACGCAGATCCACACCGGCCAAAAACGCAGCAATCAATTGAGGCAGTTGCCCCGTTTCCAGAAATGGCGCATGGCCCTGTCCGCCAACATTGATGAACTGCAAAGCCGGGTGACGGCGCATCATATCATCAACGGTTTCCTGTGCCAGAAGTGTCGTGTTCTCCCCCCGGATTACCAGCAATGGCAAGTCTTTCATGAGTTCAAACTGCGCCCAGAGATCGGGAAGTTTGACGCTGAAGTCAATTCCTTCCAGTGTTTTCAATAGGTTGGGATCATAGTCCGAACGGATTTTTCCATTGTCGTCGCGATAGATGGCTCGGGCGAAACGGTCCCAGTCGGCGTCGCCAAGCGCGGGAAAAGCCTTGCCATGAACTGCTTTTTGCAGCGCTGTTGCATGCTGCCAATCGGCGGGATTCTTGGATTTGGATAGGTAATCGCTGATCTGCCGCAGGCCATCAGACACAATTTCAGGTCCGATATCGTTGAAAATGACACCCTTCAAGACTTGCGGCGCCACAGCAGCAAGCACGTGAATGATGAAGCCTCCACGCGATGTACCAAGAAAAATCGCTTGATCTATATTGAGCGCTTTCAGTCCGGCAAGAATATCGCCGGCTTCAACGCGGATATTGTAGTTTTGCCACTCATGGTCGTAGGCTGATTGCCCGCGACCGCGATAATCGAAAGTCACGACCTTGCGCGGTGTCGCCGGGTGATTGGCAAGTATCAACGCCAATTCGTGAAAATCGCGGCTGTTGCGCGTCAGACCGGGTAAACAAATGAGCGGGAGATTTTCGGTTTCGGAGGCCGGTTGATAGACCCGGCCATAAAGCGTCAACTTGTCAGGTGCGTCGTAAAAGACCTCGGTGAAAGTTTCGCTCACGATAATCGCCCCATTTAAAGCCCCTCCCTGAGTAGCAGCCTGCTAAAGCTGTAAGAAGATCTAAAAGCTGATGCCGGTTATCTCTCCCTTGCGGGAGAGAAAGCGATTTCAAGATCTTAGCTTTTGCTAAGTGCTAGAAATCGCAAGAGAGGGGGTTTGCAATCTTCAAGCTCAACAAAACTCAGCCGCGACGACCCGCTGTCAGGTCGCTTTCGATCTGCGCCTTGCCAGTAAGCCGCGCCTTATAGACCTGATAGTTTTCCATTACCCGCTGCACGTAGTTACGGGTTTCGGTATAGGGGATCCGCTCAATCCAATCGACAACCTCGTCCACCGATTTGCCACGGGGATCGCCATATTTGGCTTTCCATTCATTGGCGCGGGTGGGACCTGCATTGTAACCGGCAAAGGTAAGCACATACGAGCCATCAAACTTGGCAATTTGCTCGCCAAGAAATTTTGCTCCCAGCGTCGCATTATAAGCGGCATCCGTGGTCAGGCGGGCTTGCGAATAGCTCATCCCGGCGCGGGTTGCCACGCCCTTTGCTGTTCCGGGCAACAGCTGCAATAGCCCGCGTGCCCCGGCGCTCGATACGGCGCCTGGATTGAATTCGCTTTCCTGTCGCGCAATGGCATAGGCCAATGCGGTGCCCGAACCGGAGATATTGGCATTGCCGGGGATCGCTCCGATGGGGTGCGAAAGCGCACCAACATCAATCCCGCGTTGCGCAGCGGCCTTGCCTACACGCAAGGCGACAAAATGGTTGTTCTTGCGTTCGGCCATCACGGCGAGAAGCGCCAGCTCGCCCGGACTGTCGATTTCCTGTGCAAGGCTGGTGTAAAGCAATGCAGCCCTGCTGTCATAACCGGTTTGCTCCAGCCGTTGTATGGCGCGCACGGCTTCGCGCTCTGCAAAGCGATTGCGGTCGGCATCGGTCGGCTTGGGGTAGGGCAGTTGCAGGCCATTTTGTCCAAGCTTGGCGGCAGCCAGCTGTCCATAGAATGTCGTGCCATAGCGGGAGGCGCGTGCGTAATAATCGCGTGCGCTGCCTGCGCTTCCTTCTTCGGCTGCACGGCCGAGCCAATAATAGGCGCGCGAAGCAGACATTGGTCGCGAGGAGATCTCGGCAATCCGTGCGAAATGGCGCTGTGCTGTTTTAGGATCGCGCAGCGCGCGCAGCGCATACCATCCCGCATGAAATTCAGCGTCGGCAGCAGCTGTTGGCGTTTCAGCGCTATGCATGGCGGCTACGCGATAGGCGCGCTTGGCATCACCAATATCCAGCAACTCACGCGAGAGGACGCGGCGCTCGGTCCACCATGCATCGGGATCAACCAGCGAGGCTGCGTCGCGCGGCGCTGTGTTGATCACGTCTGCCGCTTCCTTATATTTCTCGGCGCGCCGCAAATATTGCGCTTTGGCGAAAATATAGGCCGCATTAGATTTCCACGAGTCATCGACCGCTGCCAGTTTTTTTGCGGCATCGGGAGACTTTTGCAACACAGCAGCAAAGCCCTGATAGAGCGAGGAAGCATTGGCAAGCTTGGCAACACGTCCGGCCGATTTGACCTTGCCCTCATAAAGCATGGTCAGCATGCGTGTCAGATGATCCGTGCGCGATATGACCTGCGAGAACTCTTTTAAGATCATCGCTTCCTGATTGTCATCCAGCTTCTTGTCGCGCCAGAATGGCCCAAGCACGGCTTGAGCCGCACGGGCATTGCCGTTGGCGACATGGGCGCGTGCAAGAATAATCACGCCTTCGACAGTTTGAGGCGCGGTATTGCCGAAAGCCTTGATGACAACGGATGGAGCCGGATTTTCCTTATAAAGTGCGCGCTCGGAATTATTGCGGAAGGTTGCCATGCCCGGCCAGCCCGGGAGCTCGGCAGCAGCATTGGCAATTTCGGAAGAGGGCAGACCCGGTGCATTTGACAGCCCGATGGCCCATGTCAAAATGTGGCGGTCCAGAGCCTGCGCAGGCAATCCATTGCGTATGCCGACAGCGCGCTGCACATCGCCTGAAGCGATGGCATCAAGTCCGCTTTTCAGGCTCCCTGCTATAGCCGATGGCTTTGAAGGTTGAGCTATTCCAGACGTTGTGACCGGATCTGGATGCGTCATCGCCTGCATGGCGGGATTGGCACGGGTTTGACTGGGCGCAAAGGGGCGCAAGGTCGGGGTTGGAACAGCATTTTGAGCATAAGCCGTCGTTACCGCCAGAGTGCAGGCGGAGCCGAAAAGAACGAGACGCAAAACAGAAGTTCTCAGCATACAGACTACCGGTTATTTAAAGGTTGGATCCATGGCCCCTGATCCAGAGACCTGTAAATCAGATAATAATGGCGGACGTATGAAGGGGATATTAACGAAAGGTTATCTGCAAAGCTTGCATTTGAACAGGCGTAGAGAATGGCCCGCCTGGCATGTGCTGCCTGATGAAAGACGCGCGTTCATTCACACAAGAGTGAACGGAATTAAAACAAAAAAGCGTCAGCTTACATATGAGCGATCATTTAATTGAACGCTCGTTCTATTAATTTGATCCGTTTTTGAGTGTGAAACAGGCCAAAAGCCCCTACAAATCCGTGTTTTGACAGGGCTTGAACTGTTTTTCAAAAATAACTGCGCAAAAATAACAAAAAACTCTGGAAAAAACCCCGAATTGTCCCGAAAAATATCAATCCACGCGTGCAAAATAGTTGCGCGAGGTTGATCATTTACATAACGCAAATGAACTTGTGCCATAAGGCTCGTCCGACTATGGTGCGCCACCTTCTTTCCGGTAGCGGAAAGGGGACAATGTTTATTATTCTGGAGTTTCCCCATGCTGAAAGGCTCAATCACCGCACTCGTCACGCCATTTCTCGATGATGGTGCGTTTGACGAAAAAGCCTTTCGCAGCTTCGTTTCCTGGCAGATAGACGAGGGCACGAATGGTCTGGTTCCAGTCGGAACCACAGGTGAATCTCCCACGCTTTCCCATGCCGAACATAAGCGTGTTGTCGAGGTCTGCATTGAGGAGGCCGCTGGAAAAGTTCCTGTTATTGCGGGCGCTGGGTCAAACAATACCCGTGAAGCCATTGAATTGGCTCAGTTTTCGGAAAAGGCCGGTGCTGACGCAATTCTGGTTGTTACCCCATATTACAACAAGCCCAGTCAGCGCGGCCTCTATGCTCACTACAAGGCAATCGCCGAATCCGTATCGTTGCCGATCATCATCTATAATATTCCGGGCCGTTCCATTATCGACATGACGCCAGAAACCATGGGTCAGTTGACCAATGATTTCAAGAATATAGCCGGGGTCAAGGATGCCACTGGCAAGATTGAGCGTGTTTCTGAGCAGCGTATTACCTGCGGCAAGGATTTCATCCAGCTATCGGGTGAAGATGCGACGGCTTTGGGCTTCAATGCTCATGGTGGCGTCGGCTGCATCTCTGTAACTTCTAATGTTGCGCCGCGCCTTTGCGCTGAATTTCAGGCGGCGACGCTTAGCGGTGACTACGCCAAGGCTTTGGAAATACAGGATAAATTGATGCCTTTGCACAAGGCTCTCTTTATTGAGCCTAACCCAAGCGGTCCCAAATATGCTCTGTCCAAGCTTGGAAAGATGCAAAATGCTCTTCGTTCGCCAATGGTTCAGATTGAGGCTGCAACTGCTGCCCGTCTCGATCAGGCCATGCGGCATGCAGGGCTGGTTAATTAAGGTACGGAATCCCATATAAATTGCATGAATAAGCCAAAATCCGCCTCAAAACCCATCACGGTTCGCAAAATAATTGCTGAAAACCGTAAAGCGCGCTTCAATTTCGAGATTCTCGACACGCTGGAGGCTGGCATTGTTCTGGCTGGCACGGAGGTTAAATCCCTTCGCAACAACCAGTCCAACATCGCCGAAAGCTATGCTAGCTTTGAGAATGGGGAATTCTGGCTCATCAACTCCTACATTCCAGAATATCTGCAGGCGAACCGCTTCAATCATCAACCACGACGCCATCGTAAGCTATTGATTAGCAAGCGTGAAATGTCGCGGCTCGGCCAATCTGTGGATCGCGAAGGGATGACAATCGTTCCCCTAAAGCTCTATTTCAATGATCAGGGTAGAGCGAAATTGGAGCTTGCCGTCGCCCGCGGCAAAAAGCTGCATGACAAGCGTGAGACGGAGAAACAACGCGACTGGAATCGTGAAAAGTCCCGGCTCCTGCGTGATCGTGGCTAGGTTTGTTCTGAATTACTCAGGAATATCATCAAGATAGCGTCTGACATCGGCAAAGACGCTCTTGAACATTTCGGTTGTTAGCCGCCCCGTATTGGTATTGTAGCGCGAGCAATGGTAGCTCGAAAAAATACGAACATTCTCGATGTCGTTTTGACCGCCATGGCTGAAAGGAAACTTGGCCACGGGCCGCCCAAATGCACGGATCGTGGATTGGTGCGCAATGGTGCCAAGTGTAACAATCGCTCTTAGATTGGTGAATTGTTCTATGGTTGGCGTCAAAAACCTGCGGCAATTGCTGATTTCGCCGCCAACAGGCTTGTTTTCCGGCGGCACACATCGAACGGCATTGGTGATGGAGGCATTGACAAGTTCGAGCCCATCATCGGGACGCGCTGCAAAAGTCCCACGGGAGAAGCCAAATTCGGACAATGTGCCATACAGTAAATCGCCGGCATAATCGCCGGTAAATGGCCGTCCTGTGCGGTTGGCGCCGCGCACCCCGGGCGCCAGACCAACAATCAGAAGCTTTACGGAATCAATCCCGCCGACGGGTAAGAATGTCGGCACAGGCGCATTGTGCCAGCTCGGTTCCTTTATGCGCCACTCGGCGATAAAGTCATGTAAACGCTGGCAAATCGGGCAATCGGGGGAGGGTTCAACACTCATAACCGCTAAAAAGCATAATGCCGCACGGATTTCCATGCGGCATTTTCATGACTGTGTTGATAAGGCTTAATACTCGACTTGCTCTTCTTCAACGCGCTGACGTGGCGCACGCTCAGAAGCTTCGCGGCCAATCTCATTGCGCAAGGAAGTCAGGTCGATGAAGTGATCCGCTTGACGGCGCAATTCATCAGAGATCATCGGCGGCTGTGTGGAAAGTGTTGAAACAACGCTTACCTTGCGGCCTTTACGCTGTAGCGCTTCAACAAGAGAGCGGAAATCACCGTCGCCGGAGAAGATAACAAAGTGATCTACCGTATCAGTAAGCTGCATAGCATCGACAGCAAGTTCGATGTCCATATTACCCTTGATCTTACGGCGGCCAGCAGAGTCAGTAAATTCTTTAGCAGGCTTTGTTACAACCTTGTATCCGTTGTAGTCCAGCCAGTCTATCAATGGGCGAATTGAAGAGTATTCTTGATCTTCAACCAACGCGGTGTAATAATAAGCCCGAAGTAAGTATCCGCGCTTTTGAAAAGCTGTGAGCAACTTGCGGTAATCAATATCAAATCCCAGTACCTTGGAGGCTGCGTAGAGATTTGCACCGTCAATGAACAAGACGATCTTTTCTCTGGGGTCAAACATAATAAGGTTCCATTTCGAAAATCTGAGCGTCAATTTCAAATGAGCTTGTTTTGTAAAGTAGCCCGATCTGATCTTATACGAAAGTCTAATATATTAAGTACGTCGAGTTCGCAGAAAAGCCAATACCCCTGCTTGCAATTTTGTACACATAACTAGACAGAAGTGCTCAAACTCCGTTTAGTATCAAATTCTCACAATTAATCTTCGATGCGCTTTTGCTTGTTTTTTAGCGGCAACCGCGTTATGTCGGCATTAATCCGCTAATTCGTTTAAAAATGAAAGGGGCAGTCCATGGCCCGTGTCACTGTTGAAGATTGCGTTGACAAGGTAGAGAACCGCTTTGAACTGGTTCTGCTTGCCAGCCATCGCGCCCGCCTGATTTCGCAAGGCGCTGCGATCACTATTGATCGCGACAACGATAAAAATCCGGTTGTTGCTCTGCGCGAAATCGCAGATGAGACACTTTCTCCAGGCGACCTCAAGGAAGATCTTATTCATTCCTTGCAGAAGCATGTTGAAGTTGACGAGCCGGAAGCTGCTGCATCTGCACCGGTTGCCGCCATTGAAGGTCAGGTTGCCGAGACTGCATCTGCTGACGAAGACAATGTTTCATTCGACTCAATGTCGGAAGAAGAATTGCTGGCAGGCATCGAGGGCCTCGTAGCCCCGGAAAAAAGCGACGATTACTAATCAAATATCGCGCAAAAGCGCGATAATCAGCCAGTTTCGGCTTTTGATGCGTCGCAGCTTCTGCGGCGCATTATTTTTGCGTCTTGGTAATGTAATTACCATATAGGTTGCATACTGTTCGGTATGTATTTGAATTCCCGTGTGTGAGGTGCCCGTCCATGATGCGTCAGTATGAGCTTGTCGAGCGTGTCCAGCGTTACAAGCCTGACGTCAACGAGGCGCTGCTTAATAAAGCCTATGTCTATGCCATGCAGAAACATGGGCACCAGAAACGCGCGTCGGGAGATCCCTATTTTTCTCATCCACTCGAAGTCGCCGCTATCCTCACGGACATGCATCTGGACGAGGCGACCATCGCGATTGCACTTCTTCACGACACTATTGAAGACACTTCGGCGACCCGCCAAGAGATTGATACATTATTCGGACCGGATATCGGGAAGCTCGTTGAGGGGCTGACAAAGCTTAAAAAGCTTGATCTTGTTTCCAAAAAAGCTGTTCAGGCGGAGAATCTGCGCAAGCTTTTGCTCGCCATCTCAGACGATGTACGCGTTCTTCTGGTCAAGCTTGCCGACCGTTTACACAATATGCGCACACTCCACCATGTGCCTGAAGACAAGCGTCTGCGTATTTCTGAAGAGACAATGGATATTTATGCGCCGCTGGCCGGTCGCATGGGTATGCAAGATATGCGCGAGGAACTCGAGCAATTAGCGTTCCGCTACATCAACCCTGAAGCCTTCAATGCGGTCACCAACCGCCTTGCCGAGCTGATGGAGAAAAACCGCGCAACGCTGCAGCAGATCGAGTCGGATCTCTCCAGCCTGTTCGAGAAAAACGGTATTAAATCGAGCGTTAAAAGCCGTCAGAAAAAGGCTTGGTCAGTTTTCCGCAAGATGGAAAGCAAGGGGCTTTCGTTCGAGCAATTGTCCGATATTTTCGGATTTCGCGTAGTCGTAGATACCGTGGCCGATTGCTATAATGCGTTGGGCATTATTCATACGACCTGGTCAATGGTTCCGGGACGTTTCAAAGACTATATCTCAACGCCAAAACAGAACGATTATCGTTCGATACATACAACCATTGTTGGCCCGTCGCGTCAGCGCGTTGAATTGCAGATTCGCACCCGCGAGATGAATGATATCGCCGAGTACGGTGTTGCAGCGCACTCGATCTATAAGGATCGTGGTAGCGCGCAAAATCCGCACGTCATCTCTACTGAAACCAATGCCTATGCGTGGCTGCGGCAAACTATCGAAGCTCTGGCGGAAGGTGATAATCCGGAAGAGTTTCTTGAACACACCAAACTTGAATTGTTTCAGGATCAGGTATTCTGCTTTACCCCGAAGGGCCGCTTGATTGCCCTGCCTCGGGGGGCAACTCCAATTGATTTTGCCTACGCCGTTCACACGAATATCGGGGATAGCTGTGTTGGCGCGAAGGTCAATGGGCGTATCATGCCGCTCATGACCGTGCTGCACAATGGCGATGAAGTCGACATCATCCGTTCCAAGTCACAAACTCCGCCCGCCGCATGGGAAGGTATTGTTGTAACCGGCAAGGCCAGGGCCGCCATCCGTCGCGCTACCCGACTTGCGGTACGCAAACAATATTCCGGATTGGGCATGCAGATTTTGGAGCGCGCCTTCGAACGGGCAGGGAAGGTCTATTCACGCGATGAATTGAAGAAGGGCTTGCCACGTCTGGCTCGCAAGGAAATCGACGATGTGCTGGCGGCAGTAGGTCGCGGCGAATTGCCTTCTTCTGACGTGATGAAGGCGGTCTATCCGGAATATCAGGATGCGAAGGTAAAGCCGAGCGCAATCGAGCGTGAAGAGGGCTGGGTCAACTTCCGCAATACTTCCGGCATGATCTTCAAAATGCCGGAAGGCGCCGAACCGGGCGGGCCGCAAGCACTGCCGATCCGGGGCGCAAGCCATGATATGCCAGTGCATTTCTCGCCTGAGGGCGCGGTGCCCGGTGACCGTATTGTGGGCATTCTCCAGCCGGGTTCCGGCATGACGATCTATCCGATCCAGTCTTCGGCCCTCATGGCCTATGACGACCAGCCAGAGCGCTGGATCGATGTGCGCTGGGATGTGGATGAGAGCCGCCGCGACCGCTTTCCGGCACGCATCAATATTTCGGCGATCAATGCGCCGGGTTCATTGGCGGAAATCGCGCAGATTATCGCCGAAAATGAAACCAATATTCACAATCTTTCGATGGTTCGTACAGCACCGGATTTTACCCAGATGATCGTTGATCTGGAAGTCTGGAATTTGAAACACCTCAATCGAATATTGTCGAAGCTGAAAGAGAGCAATTGCGTCAGTGATGCCCAACGCGTCAACGGATAAGCAATTCCATCGAAGCCCAACAATTAGCGGGGAAAGCATGAACACGAATGAAGTTTTGGACGTTTTTCGCGAAGCCGGTGCGGTTTTGGAAGGTCATTTTATCCTGACGTCGGGACTACGCAGTCCTGTCTTTCTGCAAAAGGCGCGTGTGTTCATGCACGCGGATAAGACTGAACGCGTATGTCGCGGGCTTGCTGAAAAGATTAAAACCGCAGATCTCGGTCACATTGATTACGTCGTTGGCCCCGCGATAGGAGGTATTATTCCTGCCTATGAAACGTCGCGGCATCTTGGCGTTCCCGCAATTTGGGTTGAGCGTGAGAACGGAACGTTCAAGCTTCGCCGCTTTGAAATTGCCAAGGGTGCCCGTGTTGTTATCGTCGAGGATATCGTAACGACAGGCCTTTCCATTCGCGAAACCGTAGCCTGCCTGCAGGAATTGGGCGCCGACGTGGTGGCTGCTGCCTGTATTATCGACAGGTCTGCCGGAAAGAGCGATGTCGGCGTACCGCTGATTGCGCTGGCGGAGTACGAAGTTCCGGCTTATCCTGCTGACAAGCTTCCACCGGAACTTGCCGCAATTCCGCCCGTTAAACCGGGTAGCCGCAATATTTGATCGAACAACTATCCAACGTGGATCCTGAGGATTCTTGTCGGATAAAAGGAACCAAACCAAAATGCTCTTCAGGCAGCGCAATGTTCCCGGCTTTCGCGAACGGCTTCGTCTCGCTTTATGGCCGCGCCGTTCGATCGGCAGGTCTTTGCGCTATTTTGGCAAGCGAGTACTGCGATTGCGTGCCACGCCGCATTCCATCGCGATAGGTTTCGCCTGCGGGATATTTGCCGCGTTCATTCCTATTCTCGGTGTTCATATTGCCATAGCCCTTGCGATCGCTTGGTTGATAGGGGGAAATATTGCTGCGGCCGTTATTGGAACCACTCTAGGCAACCCTTTGATTTTGCCTTTCATCTGGGCTGCAACGCTCGAAGTTGGCCGTTTCGTGATGACCGGTAGCCTGAGTGGCGATCCATTGCCGCCGCATCTTGGCGGCATGTTGCGCCATCTGGATTTTGGCGTTTTGTGGCATCCACTCATTGAACCGATGTTGATTGGAGCAGTGCCGCTTGGATTGGCAGCGGCAGCGCTCGCCTATTTTCCCATCCGTTGGGCGGTTGCGAGTTTTCAAAGCAGGCGTCCGGTTGCTCAACTGCAAAAGATTACTGAAACCACATGATTGTTGGCGTCGGAAGCGATTTGATCGATATCAGGCGAATAGAAAAAACTCTTGAGCGCCATGGCAAACGCTTCATCGATCGGGTGTATACGCCTGTTGAACAAGCGAAATCCGAGCGGCGTCAACAAAGGGCTGCATCTTACGCAAAACGTTTTGCCGCCAAGGAAGCCTGCGCCAAGGCTCTCGGCACCGGCCTGGCGCAGGGCGTGTTCTGGCGCGACATGGGCGTCGTTAATCTTCCTAGCGGTGCGCCGACCATGAAACTGACCAATGGTGCAGCGGATCGTCTGGCGAAGCTTATTCCGCCTGGGTTTTCTGCGCGCATTCATGTGACGATCACTGACGATTTCCCCCTGGCACAAGCATTCGTGATTATTGAGGCGTTGAAAATCGAAGAATAGCCGCATTCAAAGGGCAATGGGCAGCATTGCCCCCCGAGCCCTCAGCGGTTAAGAGGGGGCACATTTTGTTTTGGAGATATGAGAAGCGTGAGCGATAAAGCTGTTGTGAAAAATTCCGGTGGTCTTGGCGAGACGGTCAGCGTCATCGTGCAGGCGCTTCTGCTTGCGCTGGTAATCCGGACATTGCTGTTCCAGCCATTCAATATCCCCTCCGGCTCGATGCGCCCGACCTTGTTGGAAGGCGATTATCTCTTCGTTTCGAAATTCTCCTATGGTTATTCGAAATATTCGATCCCATTTGCGCCTGATTTGTTTTCCGGTCGCATATGGAGCGGTGATCCCAAGCGCGGCGACATTGCCGTGTTCCGCAAACCAAATGATACCTCGCTCGATTTCATCAAGCGCGTTATCGGTCTGCCGGGCGACAAGATTCAGATGCGCAGCGGCGTGCTCTACATCAATGATGTTGCCGTACCTCGCGAAAAGGTAGGCCAGATCGACAATCCGGATATCACCGAGGCGCAGGGTCCGGTGGACGTTTACCGCGAAGTTCTGCCCAATGGCATAACCTACGACACGCTCGACCTGACGCCCAATGGTGTTGGTGACGATACGCGCGAATTTGTTGTACCTGCCGGACACTATTTCATGATGGGTGACAATCGCGATAATTCCAGCGATAGCCGTTTTGATGTGGGTTATGTTCCGCTTGAAAACTTCATCGGACGTGCGAACATCATCTTCTTCTCAATCGCCGGCAAGGCAAGCCCGCTGGAACTGTGGCGCTGGCCGTCTGAACTGAGGTTCGACCGCTTGTTGCACAGCGTCAATGCGGCACCAAATTCCGTGCAGAACAATTGATCCGACGATGAGCCTTTCGACTGACGCTGTTCATAAGCTGGAAGAAAAAACGAAACATGTATTTCGTGATCTCGGACGCCTTGAGCGCGCACTAACGCACTCCAGTGCGCGGTCATCGGCAGGCTCGGACTATGAACGGCTTGAATTCCTTGGCGACCGGGTGCTCGGTCTGGTGATTGCGGACTTATTGTTCCGCGCTTACCCGACAGCTGCGGAAGGCGAATTGTCTTTGCGGCTGAATTCACTGGTGAACGCTGATACCTGCGCCGCTGTTGCCGATGAAATTGGCCTGCATGAATTCATCAAGACAGGTTCTGATGTAAAAGGGCTGGCGGATAAACGGCTCAAAAGTCTGCGTGCAGACGTCGTTGAATCGCTGATTGCAACAATTTATCTGGACGGCGGCCTCGAAGCGGCGCAACCTTTCATCGAACGATATTGGGATGCGCGCTCGAAGGGAAGCAATTCCGCTCAGCGCGATCCTAAAACTGAATTGCAGGAATGGGCACATCAGCAAGATGGTGCTCAACCTTTGTACAGCGTTGTTGAACGAACCGGACCTGACCACGATCCGCAATTTACGATTCAGGTGGTTGTAAAAGGCTTTGAACCGGCGGTGGGCAAAGGCCGTTCCAAGCGCTTGGCGGAGCAAGAAGCTGCCATCGCATTGCTTTATCGCGAAGGCGTTCGTCAGAAGACGCAGGAAGAAACAAGAAATGACTGAACAAAATCAAACGCCTGCGAATGAAGCCGAACAGGCTGTTCCGACACGCTCGGGCTTCATTGCCCTGATAGGCGCCCCAAATGCCGGCAAGTCGACGCTGGTCAATCAGCTTGTTGGCAGTAAGGTTTCAATCGTTACGCACAAGGTGCAGACGACGCGGGCGCTGGTTCGCGGCATTGTTATTCACGATCAGACGCAGATGGTGCTGGTCGACACGCCCGGTATTTTCAAACCGAAGCGCCGCTTGGATCGCGCCATGGTGACGACCGCATGGGGCGGTGCAAAGGACGCCGATCTCATTCTGGTTCTTATTGATGTTGAACAGGGCATTGATGACGAGGCCGAAATTCTCCTCGATAGTCTGCGGGATAAAAAGCGCAAGGTGATCTTGGTCCTCAATAAGGTCGACCGTATTGAAGCGCCAATGCTGCTTGAACTCGCCAAGAAAGCCAATGAAAAGGTCAAATTCGATCAGACTTTCATGATTTCCGCGCTGAAGGGCTATGGCTGTAAGGATCTGCTGAAATATCTGGCGGAAAACCTTCCTGAAGGTCCGTGGTATTATCCGGAAGATCAGATCTCGGATATGCCCATGCGCATGCTTGCTGCTGAAATCACCCGCGAAAAGCTTTATCTGCGCCTCCATAATGAACTGCCATATTCTTCAACAGTTGAGACCGAAAGCTGGGAAGAAAAGAAGGATGGTTCAGTTCGCATTCAGCAGGTCATTTACGTCGAGCGCGATAGCCAGAAGAAGATCGTTCTTGGCCATGAAGGCCAGGCGATAAAATCAATTGGTCAGGCAGCACGCAAGGAATTGATGGAAATCCTGGAGCAGAAGGTTCATCTGTTCCTTTTCGTCAAGGTTCGTGACAATTGGGGCAATGATCCCGAGCGTTACCGTGAAATGGGACTTGAATTTCCGCAATAATAGCGCCAAGTCTCGGCTATGGAATGGCGAGACGAAGGCATTATCCTCGGAACGAGGCGGCACGGGGAAACCAGCGCTATCCTTGAACTGATGACCCGTGATCATGGCCGCCATCTCGGCCTCGTGCGCGGTGGGCGATCACGCCGTATGCAGCCCTTGTTGCAGGCCGGAAACCGCGTTGATGTCATCTGGCGGGCCCGTATGGATGAACATCTTGGCATGATGCAGGTTGAGCCTGTCAGCTTTTCAGCTGCACGCCTGATTGAACAGCCCGTCGCGCTTTATGGGTTGCAACTTGCTGCCTCGCATTTGCGCCTTTTGCCGGAACGTGATCCCCACCAGAACCTTTTCGAAATTCTCGCTGTCATTCTTGAACATTGCGAAGACACCATGATCGCTGGCGAATTGCTTTTGCGTTTCGAAGTGCTGATGCTGGAGGAGCTCGGCTTTGGCCTTGATCTGAAAAGTTGCGCCGCGACGGGTGTTGCCAGCGATCTGACTTACGTGTCACCCAAGTCGGGTAGGGCAGTATCCCGGGATGCGGGTGCGCCATGGGCGGACAAGCTGCTGGTCATGCCGCCTTTCATGGTCAACTCGAGCGTTCGGGCCATGTCGATGGCAGAGATCAGCGACGCATTTCGTTTGACCAGTTTTTTCTTCATGCGGCATGTGTGGGAGCCGCGCGCGCAAAAGCCGCCTGAAGCCCGCGACGGCTTTCTGAATGCTATCGCCAGATCATTGAAAAACAGCGAAGGACATGTCGTGTCCGCCGAAGAAAGGCCGGTTCCTCATGGGGAGTGATATTATGGACGCTATCGAGTTTCCGGCCGGAGTGGGAAAGCTTCCGCTTGGCGACTTGGCCATACGCAGCGGACTGGAGATATTGCAGGCAATGTTGCGCGGTGAATATCCAGCGCCGTACATTGCCAAGACACTATCTTTCACGCTTCACGAAGTAGCGCAGGATCGTGTGGTGTTCAAAGGACTGCCTTCTATCGAGCACCTTAATCCGATGGGCGGCGTCCATGGTGGTTGGATCGCAACATTGATGGATTCTGCCCTGGCTTGCTGCGTCATGACTACGCTGAAGCCGGGCGAGGCCTATACGACCGCAGAATTCAAGGTGAATCTGGTCCGCCCATTGAGTGCCAACATGGGGATGGTTTTCTGCGAAGGACGGCTTATTCACCGCGGACGGACGCTAGCTACATCCGAAGCATTCTTGAGAGATCAGAACGGGAAATTGCTGGCGCACGGCACCGAGACATGTTCAATTTTTCCTCTCGAAAACCTTGTTCGGACAAGTTAGCCGTTTGATTTCAATAAAATTTGTTGAAAATCGGCAACTTTTTCTTAGCAAATGACGCGTGGCAGACATGTGCCCGGATGAAGTCATTGACTTGATAATGCAGCTGTGCTGAACATTAATGCATTATAGAATGCAAAAGTTCTATTGGGGAGCGGTCGAGGAGGATCGCGGGGGAGGAAATAAATGGACAGTTTCTTGAGCGGCCTCAAGGCTGCGGTCGACGCAATGGGGCCAACAGTCCTGTTGCCTATTGTGATATTTATTATCGCTTTGATATTGGGCGCCAAGCCTGGCAGAGCTTTTCGCGCTGCGGTCACCATCGGTGTGGCTTTCATCGGTATCAATCTCGTATTGGGGCTTATGCTCACATCCATTGGCGACGTAGCAAAGGCTATCGTGACCAATACCGGTATTCAGCGGGATATCGTTGATGTGGGCTGGCCATCGGCTGCGGCCATCGCCTTTGGATCGTCGGTGGGACTTTGGGTGATTCCGATTGCAATTGCCGTCAACATCATCCTGCTTTTGACCCGCATGACGCGAACATTGAACGTCGATGTGTGGAATTTCTGGCATTTTGCCTTTATCGGCTCACTTGCTGTCGCGGCCACGAATAGCCTTGTTTATGGGTTGATCGTAGCTGCGCTCATGGTTGCGCTTTGCCTGTTATTTGCTGATTGGTCGGCAAAGGCCGTGCAAAAATTCTATGGCATTCCAGGCATTTCCGTGCCGCATCTCGCATCTGCGCAGATATTGCCAATCGCTATTGTGCTCAACTGGATCATGGATCGCATTCCGGGGATCAACAAGATTGAACTCAATACTGAAACATTCGAAAAGCGTTTTGGCGTCTTCGGTGAGCCGGTCATTCTCGGCCTGATCATTGGTTTGGTGCTCGGTATCATCGCGTACTACAATGCCGGTGATTTTGGCGTCGTTCTCACAAAGGTCTTGCAGACAGGAATGACTTTGGCAGCGGTGATGCTGCTCTTGCCCCGTATGGTCAAAATCCTGATGGAGGGCTTGCTCCCTGTATCAGATGCAGCGCAGGAGTTTGTTCGTAAGCGGACGGGCGATCGCGAATTGCTTGTTGGCCTCGATTCGGCAATTTTGATCGGACATCCGGCGGCAATTTCATCGTCGCTGATCCTTGTGCCGATCGCGATCATCCTTTCCGTTATTTTGCCCGGTAACCGCGTGATTCTGTTTGCTGATCTGGCGGTCATTCCCTTTATCGTTGCGATGACAGCCCCGCTGTTGAAGGGGAATGTCTTCCGCATGGTCATTGTTGGCACGTTCACGCTGGCAGTCGGCTTCTATGTTGCCAATGCGCTGGCGCCGCTCTTTACAGCAGCGGCACAGTCGTCTGGTTTCCAAATGCCCGCAAACGCTGTTCAGATCACAAGCGTGGTCGATGGGTTCCTTTGGATACCCTATGTCGTCATGGCGCTGATCAACAATCTGGGTGCAATCGGCCTTGCGGTTCTGGCCCTGATTATCGCCGGTGCATTCTGGGCTTACCGCCGCAACACAGCTGCCTGGGAACGGGCCGCTGGAGCGGAAGACGATATCCCGGACACCAACTGAACTGCATTGAGTGGAGTAACCAAATGGCGCAAGCCTTGATGAACTATCTTGACCCCGGGGCAATTATACTCGGGGTCAGGGCCGAAACCGACCGTGAGGTTATCAGCCTTCTGGCCGAGCGACTTCATGCCCTGGGATATGTCAAACCGAGCTTTGCAGATGCCGTGCTGGCCAGGGAATCCCAGTTGCCGACCGGGCTCCCGCTTGGCGGCGTGAACAATGTCGCCGTTCCGCACACAGATCCAGAACATGTTTTGAAGCCTGGTTTGGCATTTGCGACACTGATCCAACCTGTGGCATTCGCCAATATGGAAGATCCGGATGAGAGGCTGCCCGTCAGGCTGGTCTTTCTCATGGCTCTTAATGATAAGGACAAGCAGGTGGAAATGCTGCAGGAAATCGCCGGTGCAATTCAATCGCCCGAGACCATTGAAGCTTTGATCCAATCGAAATCCGTGGAAGACGTTTCGCGCTTACTCGGCTAAGTTGCAGGCGTGAATCAGGGGGGCATAAATGACTAAACCAAAGACTGTACTATTTGCTTGCGGCACCGGCATTGCCACGTCGACCGTTGTTGCTCATGCGGTTGAAGACGCATTGAAAAAGCGCGGCATAAGCATCGCAACGCGGCAATGCAAAACCACCGAAGTTGCCAGTCATGTCGCAGATGTCGATCTTGTCGTATCGACAGCGCAATTGCCAAAAGACTTGGGTAAGCCAGCCATTACAACACTGGCGTTCCTCACGGGCATTGGCAAGGACGACGTCCTCGACAAAATTGAAGCCATTCTCAAAGCTTGATTCTAACGCAATCGGAGTAGCCGCCCATTAATCCGGGCGGTGGTTTTGCGAGTATTCGGCAAAATAAAGCCTCACTCTTCGCGCAATCGACGCTTTTGATTATGGAGGCGGTGTTTGTATGCGTATTCTGGCGGCAATTTTGCTTTTTCTAAGCTTGGCGGGCAATTCGAGAGCTGCCGATCTCATTGGCTTCTGGGATCATCCCCAGCATGGCGGCAATAGCTTTAATCGTCTTCCTCCGGACCAAGCCTATTTCGATGCTTTGCGAAAGTATGGGGCGACCTGGGTTCGGCTGTCTTATGACAAGTGGAAACCCGCCCAGCGCGACGTTCTCATTGGAAATGCTGATCATTACGAGGGGATACCACCAGAAGATTTGGCAAATCTGAAACAAACATTATCTCGCGCTCATAAGGCCGGGCTGAAGGTTGTCATTGCGCCACTGTCTTTGCCTTGGATGCGATGGGCGCAGAATAATGATGGAAAGTTTGATGACCGTCTCTGGCAGGACAAAGCGAAGTGGCAGGATGCCGCGCGTTTTTGGCGGGAACTCGCTACGGCGCTGAAAGACGAGCCATCCATAGCGGCCTATAATCTGATCAACGAACCTGCTCCGGAAAAGATGGGCGGTGTGGGTGAGCATGCTCCTGCAAATGTGATGCAAGCTTGGTACGATCAACAAAAGGGTAGTGCTCGCGATTTGCCAGCCTTCTATGAGTTCCTGATAAAAGAAATCAGAAAGGTCGATCCTGCTACGCCTATAATGGTGGATGCGGGTTGGTATGGCGCCGCGGATGCTTTCGGCTACTGGCCGTCTGCACTTGCCGACACGAGGGTGCTCTACAGCTTTCACATGTATGAACCTTATGAAGCAACCAGCGCACCCAATATGAAGCGGGAGAAACCCTATTCTTATCCGGGGACGGTTCCGTTTGGTGGCGAGAAAGTTGAATGGAACGCACAAAAAGTATCGCAATATCTCGCACTGCCGGTAGATTGGGCAAAGGCGCGAGGGGTACCGCTCAATCGGTTGGTTGCTGGAGAGTTTGGCTGTATGCGACGCCTTGCGGGCTGCAAATCCTATTTGGATGATGTTCTCACTGCTTTGGAAGCAAACAAGCTGCACTGGGCATTTTATAGCTTTCGAGAGGATAGCTGGGACGGCATGGATTACGAGCTGGGATCCGGAAAAGTAAACTGGAAATACTGGGATGCCATCGAAGCAAACAAGCCTGATCCATTAAAACGACAACCAACGGCCGAATTCGAACCCATTCGCAAACGATTGCAACCCTGATGCGTAATAATGATCCCAAGCAGTTGAACAGAAGTGATTAGGTTCTAAATTGGGATGATGTATCAATCCCGAACGTTCTGCACATTATAAGTATCCGAGGAAAATGAAATGAAATTAGCTCTGTCAGCATTGGTTCTGGGAGCCATCACCCTCACAGGTTGTGCCAATTCGGGTAGTGTAAGTCCGCTCGTATGGTGCGATAGACCGACTGACATGAACCCAACTGTGTTCACCAATTGCACGCAGCGTGTGGGTGGCGATAGCCCATATAAGCGTGAGCGGGAAAGCCGACGCTATTACAATAATCGTTACTATAAAACATCCAGTTAGAACGTTCGATTGCGCGGCGTATGAGACGATATTCTGATACGCCGCAGGTTTTTCGACTAAAGTTCAAAAATCATGCACTTGAAGCCGACAAAATAATCCACTATCTAGAACGCAGCGGCCTTGCCGTTTTTCTTTTGATCATAAATATGCTCATATTGAGTATAAATGATCGGTGGCGGTGCCGAGAGGCTTACGCCGGATTGGATGTCCAGGAGGAATATGGATATGACCAACACTATCCGCACCAAAGCTGCAGCAAGCAGTTCCGTGAGCCAGTCCGCAGCGGACCGCTTTGGTATCCTCGAAATGCCGGACCTTACTTACACGCCTGAGGTTGCTGCCGAGACTGAGCATCTTTATGCCCGTGTGGCGCATCACATTCCCCGCATCGAATGGCCGGTCTATGCGCCCTACGTGGCTGCAATCAATCGGCTGAAGAAGCAGCGCAATGCAGTAATCCTTGCCCATAATTACCAAACGCCGGAAATTTTCCATTGCGTAGCGGATATTGTTGGCGACTCGCTGCAACTTGCCAAGGAAGCCACGAAGGTCGACGCCGAAATCATTATCCAATGCGGCGTCCACTTTATGGCCGAGACATCGAAACTGCTCAATCCTTCCAAGACAGTCTTGATCCCCGACATGAAGGCGGGTTGTTCGCTGGCGGAGTCGATCACGGGTGCCGATGTGCGGCTATTGCGTGAAACTTACCCAGGCGTTCCGATTGTTACCTATGTGAACACCTCGGCTGAGGTGAAAGCGGAAAGCGACATTTGCTGCACCTCGGCAAATGCAGTGCAGGTTGTCGAAAGCTTCGGCGTGGACCGCGTTCTTTGCATTCCCGATGAATTTCTGGCGCAAAACGTAGCAGCGCAAACTGATGTAAAGATTCTCACCTGGAAAGGGCATTGCGAAGTGCATGAGCGCTTCACAGCGGACGAACTTCTTGCCTATCGCGCTGCTGATCCGGAAATCCAGATCATAGCTCACCCTGAATGCCCTCCATCAGTTGTTGCGATTGCGGATTATACCGGTTCGACGAAAGGTATGATCGAATACGTCAAGGATAATCGTCCAGCCAAAGTGCTGCTCGTTACGGAATGCTCAATGGCGTCCAACATCGAGTCGGAAGTGCCGGAGGTGAAGTTCATCAAGCCATGCAATCTATGCCCGCACATGAAGCGCATCACCCTGCCCAATATCCTTGAAAGCCTTGTCTATATGCGTGACGAAATTCATGTCGATCCGCTGATAGGCGCGCGTGCGCGGCTTGCTGTCGAACGCATGGTCAATCTGAACAACTGACGCCGGAGGCGACACCCATGTCAACTCAATCCGATCCCGTCATCATCATTGGCGGCGGACTAGCGGGCTTGTTTTGCGCGTTGAAGCTGGCACCCCGGCCAGTCACGATTCTTGCGGCGGCGCCGATTGGGCGGGGGGCATCTTCTGCCTGGGCACAGGCAGGTATCGCCGCTGCCGTATCGGAAGGAGACACCAAGGATAAGCACGTCGCTGATACAGTTGCGGCAGGTGATGGCATCGTTGATGAGGTCATCGCCTCGCTGATGGCCAGCGAAGCCGCCTCGCGCGTTCATGATTTGCTCGGATATGGTGTGCCGTTCGATCGCGATCTGGAAGGGAAGCTTCAGGTTTCCCGCGAGGCCGCTCATTCCGAAAGCCGGATCGTTCGGGTTCGCGGCGACATGGCAGGGCGCGCTATTATGCAGGCTCTGGTCAAGACCGTTGAAAACACGCCTTCGATCCGCGTGATGGAAGGCTATGTCGTGGAAGATCTCATGGTCAGCCACGGTTCAGTTTCAGGGGTCATAGCGCGCACAGAGGCCGGTCGGGGTGCACAGGTTAAGCTGCAATCGCGAACAGTGGTCATTGCCACGGGCGGGATCGGGCACCTTTATGCTGTGACAACCAATCCGTCAGAAGCACGGGGTGAGGGCATTGGTATGGCTGCCCGCGCCGGTGCAATGATGGCCGATATGGAGTTCGTTCAGTTCCACCCGACTGCCTTGGATGTGAACAAAGACCCGGCGCCTTTGGCTACTGAAGCCTTGCGCGGTCACGGCGCCACGCTGATCAATCGTAATGGCGAGCGCTTCATGCTTAAAATTGATCCAGATGCCGAACTTGCGCCGCGCGACGTTGTCGCGCGGGGAATATACGCCGAAGTCATGAGTGGGCGAGGCGCTTGGCTGGATTGCACCAAGGCCGTTGGTGCTTCGTTTGCTGAGGAGTTTCCCACCGTCTACAAATATTGCCGCGACGCCGGTATCGATCCGGTAACGGAGCCCATACCCGTTGTTCCCGCAGCCCATTACTTCATGGGCGGAATTTTGACCGATGCGGATGGGCAAACATCCATTGATGGTCTGTGGGCCTGTGGCGAGTGCACGTCCACGGGTGCGCATGGTGCCAATAGGCTTGCCTCCAATTCGCTGCTTGAAGCTGTAGTCTTTTCTGCACGCATTGCCGCCAAGATTGGTGCAGTCAATGATGGGAAGTCGCAGGATTGGTCTAAGGGGTCAGTTGATCGCGACGATCTGACTGCCGAAAATGATACGGAAGCGATGACGACCCTGCGCAAGGCAATGAGCGAGAGTTTTGGGGTGGTCCGCGACAGAGACGGCATGCTGGCAGGATTGAGGATCATCGTAGAACTGGAGCGCTCCAATCGGGATGCCGCTTTCCGCAACGTGCTCGCGACGGCCAAGCTCGTCGCCGTAAGCGCCCTCAGGCGCCACGAGAGCCGCGGCGGGCATTTCCGTACCGATTTCCCCGAGAAACGTCCTGAATGGCAGCATAGGACGTTTCTGACGCTTGCTGATGCCGAATTGACGGTAAATGAATTGATGGAGTTCGCCTGATGGTCTCGCAGCTCGCCTATCCACCATCGCTGCCACAATTGCTGGTGGACGAAGCCGTGCGTTCTGCTTTGCTCGAAGATTTGGGCAGGGCGGGCGATATCACCACCAATGCTACCTTGCCGGAAGATGCGACTGCGCGAGCAGTTCTGTCGAGCCGTGAGGCAGGAACCATTTGCGGCATGGGCTTTGCCCGCACGGCCTTTGCGCTGATTGATCCTTCGTTGAATTTTATAATTCTCACAAAGGACGGTACGCGTGTAAAGCCCGGTGAGGACATTGCGCGGATAGAGGGAAATGCGCGATCCATTCTTTCCGCCGAGCGTGTCGCGTTGAATTTTCTTATGCATCTTAGCGGTATTGCCAGCTATACGGCCAAATTTGCCGATCTCATTGCTCACACGAATGCAAAGGTTTGCGACACGCGAAAGACCATTCCGGGCATGCGTGCCTTTGCTAAATATGCGGTGAAATGTGGCGGCGGATCAAATCATCGTTTTGGTCTCGACGATGCCGTTTTGATAAAGGATAATCATATTGCTGTCGCTGGTAGCGTAGCCAAGGCAATTCTCGCGGCGAGGGCCTATGCGGGACATTTGGTAAAAATTGAGGTGGAGGTAGACGGCATCGATCAATTCGAGGAAGCGCTCAGCGTGAATGCCGATGTGATTCTTCTTGATAATATGCGGCCGGAACTGCTTGAAAAGGCGGTGAAAATTAACGCAGGGCGTGCCAAGCTGGAAGCTTCCGGCAATATTGCCTTCGACACGATCAAAGCTGTTGCGGAAACCGGTGTTGATTACATATCGACATCAAAAATCACTATGGCAGCGCCAACGCTGGATATTGGACTGGATATTGTACTGACATGAAAGTCATTGCTACAACCGCGGAGCTTCGGGCTGCGCTGAAGTCTGAACGCCAGCAGGGAAAATCCGTTGGGTTGGTCCCGACAATGGGATATCTGCATGTCGGTCACATGGCACTGGTTCATGAGGCCAAGCGAGCTTGTGACATTACGGTTGTGTCCATTTTCGTCAATCCCACCCAGTTCGGCCCGAACGAAGATCTCGCTGCCTATCCACGCGACATGAAGGGCGATCTCGCCAAGCTTGAAGCGGAAGGTGTGGATTATGTTTTCACCCCGGAAGTTGCTGAAATTTATCGGCCGGGCGCACACACGATTGTTGATAATCCGCTGCTCTCCCGAATCCTGATCGGGAAAATCCGCCCGGGACATTTCCGTGGCGTAACGACAGTCGTCACGAAGCTGTTCAACATCGTGCAGCCGGATCACGCCTTCTTCGGTGAAAAAGACTATCAGCAGCTGACCATTATACGCCGCATGGTGGCTGATCTGGATATGCCGATTGAAATTACAGGTGTTGCAACGGTGCGTGAACATGACGGACTGGCCTGCTCGTCCCGCAATGCAATGCTGAGACCGGAAGATCGCAAGGCCTCGGTTGTCTTGGCAAAGTCGCTTGCAAAAGCAGAAGAGATGGTGGCGCAGGGCCAGCGCTCAGTGCCGGCAATACGCAATGCCGTTCGCGCGGTACTTGAGACGGAAAAGCGCGGGATCGTTGAATCAGTCGATATTCGCGATGCCGAAACACTGGATCCTGTGTCAGGCAAGTTTAAGCAGCCCGTCGTTGTGCTTTTAACCGTTCGCTTTGGCAAAGTGCGGTTAATCGATCAGCAGGTTATCGGCTGAAATCGGGTTGGGGGGATTATCATGAGCCAGCAAGTCATCACACGCCGCATAACTGCGCCGGAAATCAAGAGCCGTAAGGGTGCGACACCCATCGTTGCCTTGACCTCATATCACGCTACAACTGCTCGCATTGCCGATGAACATGCAGATATCCTTCTCGTCGGCGACAGCCTTGGCATGGTTTTATATGCAATGGATTCGACGCTCGGCGTGACGCTCGACATGATGATCATGCATGGCAAGGCCGTAATGCGCGGCTCGAAAAAGGCAATGGTTGTTGTCGATATGCCGTTCGGTTCCTATGAGGAAAGCCCTGAAGGTGCTTTTCGTAGCGCATCACGCGTCATGCAGGAAACCGGGTGTGGTGCGGTGAAGCTTGAGGGTGGCGTGCAAATGGCTGGGACCATCCGCTTCCTCACCCAGCGCGGCATTCCGGTCATGGCGCATATCGGTCTGACACCGCAGTCAATCAACACTCTTGGCGGGTTCAAAACTCAAGGTCGCGATACCGCGCTTTGGCCGCTTATCAAGGCAGACGCACAGGCCGTATCTGAAGCCGGAGCATTTTCGGTCGTTATTGAAGGCGTTGTTGAGCCGCTTGCTGCCGAAATCTCCCGCGAGATTGCAATTCCTACGATTGGAATTGGCGGCTCGCGCGAATGCGATGGCCAAATCCTGGTATTGGAAGACATGCTTGGCTATAACCCGAAGCCACCGCGTTTCGTGAAAGTCTATGGCGCGGTGGGTGATGCAATTGACCAAGCGGTCAAGGCCTATGCGGACGACGTTCGCTCACGCCAGTTCCCGGGCGATGAAAACGTCTATCCGCTGAAATAGCGCGGCTAGCCTTTGGCGCTGCAATCCGATTGTCCATCGGCCCAGCGGCGAACATCCGATGCGATACGATTGCCAAGCGAATTGCTCATCAGCGGACCAAATGCTTCCACTTTGGCAGGATTTCCTTCTGCATGAACCACCAGCAGAGGGCGTCCGCCAGGATTGTTGCCGGGTACAACCAGAATGCGCGGGCGGCCAGAAAACGAGTTAAGCTCGGGAGCAAGACGATAAGGCTTGAAGCTTGAATCGCCGGATTTAAACCAGCAGCTGTTTGCGGCAAGCGCAACGCGTTCCATTGTTGGAAGCGCTGCCTTGCTGGAGGAGAATGCCAAGCCGCCTGGACCGGGCTTGCTGGTGGACTGGCATCCGGCGAGTGCTGCAAGGGTGACAACTACGGCAACGCCGAATCCCGGTATCTTCATATTCATTCTCCAGTACCCGGTCATGTACCGGCTGCCGCTCACGGGCGGGATATGGGTCTAATTCTCGTGGATTCAGGCAGGCTCAAGTTCTTTCAGGAAAACTTTGAGGCCATCCGACATCTCGTACCAGACCAGTGATAGGTCCGAATCCTGAAGAATCAGTTGCTGATAGGCATCGAACTTTGGAAAATCGCTGAGAAGATCTTCCCGGCCCGATACTTTCCGGAAATTGTTGAAGACAAACCGGGTCGGGGTCAGCCAGGCATCTGCCAATGTCATTTCATTGCCGAGTGCATAAGGACCATCGCTCAAGAACTTCTCAAGTTCGGTTAAACCGATTTCCATCTGTTTGAACAGCTTGGCTATACGGGCATCGTCTTTGGACTTCCGGTGGAACAACTCGAACAATTCCATGACTGGCGCCAGAACTTCGAGTTCCGCGATGCGTGTCGTCATGCGCACGATGGCGCGATCGCGCGAATCGGCAGGTAGCAATGATGGTTCGGGAAAATGCTCTTCCAGATATTCTGCAATGACGGAGGCCTCAACAATTGTAAGCCCCGAACCGGTTATCAAAACCGGAATACGATTAAAGGGCGAGATTGCCCGGAATTCTTCCGGGATTGGAAAACCCGGGGGCGGGGCGACAACCTTGATTGGAGCCTTCTTGTAGTAGGCGATGCAGCGTACGATGGAGGAATAGGGGGATAGCGGCCGCGAATAAAGTTTCATGTCTGGTTCCTCCGTTTGAAACGCTGTTTCAACGCACTCCCCGCTGAAACAGCATTCACCAAACGTATAGGATTCTACTCAGGCGGCAACCCCGAGAATACCAGCAAACAACGCACGGCCATCGGTTCCCCCATGGGCGGCCTCAATCAGATTTTCCGGATGAGGCATCAGGCCCAGAACATTGCCTTGTTTGTTGATAATGCCGGCAATGTTATTGATGGAGCCATTTGGATTGGTGCCTTCGGCATAGCGGAAAACCACCTGGCCTTCGCCTTCGACGCGGGCAAGCGTTTCTGCATCGGCAAAATAATTGCCGTCATGATGCGCCACCGGACTGCTGATGATCTGACCATGCGAATAGCCGCGGGTAAATGGCGTATTGGCATTGGTGATTTCGAGCTTCACCTGACGGCAAACGAACTTCAGCGAAGCGTTACGCATCAAGGCTCCCGGCAGAAGGCCTGCTTCCAGGAGAATCTGGAAACCGTTGCAGACGCCCATTACCATGACGCCTTTGTTGGCCTTTTCACGAATAGCCTGCATGACAGGCATGCGCGCTGCAATTGCCCCGCAACGCAGATAATCGCCATAGGAGAAACCGCCTGGGATAACGATCAGATCGACATCTGGCACTTCGGTATCTGTCTGCCAGACCGTCTGAGGCTCAACGCCGGAGATTTTTGTCAGCGCCGCAATCATATCGCGGTCACGATTGAGGCCGGGAAGGAGAACGACTGCTGATTTCATTAAAGAAGCTCCACCGAATAATCTTCGATCACAGTATTGGCCAGCAGCTGTTCGCACATTGCCTTGAGTTTTGTCTCAGCACCCGCCTTGTCGCTGCCATCGAGTTCGACGTCAAATACCTTGCCCTGACGCACGGAACCGATGCCGTCAAAGCCCAGACTGCCCAACGCGCCAACAATTGCCTTGCCCTGTGGATCAAGAACGCCATTCTTCAAGGTTACAGTGACACGTGCCTTCATTACCTGTTTCTCCGTCGAGTGCTATTTAACCAGAACCGGCCCGCTCGGGCGCGTCTGATCGTTTTCATTCATGATGCCCAGACGGCGCGCCACTTCCTGATAGGCTTCGATAAGTCCGCCCATGTCGCGGCGGAACCGATCCTTATCCATCTTTTCGGCGGTCTGGCTGTCCCAGAGCCTTGCGGAATCCGGCGTAAATTCATCGGCGAGAACTATGCGCATCATTTCGCCTTCATATAGCCTGCCACATTCGATTTTGAAATCGACAAGCTGAATTCCCACACCAAGAAACAATCCGCTCAAAAAGTCATTGATGCGAATGGCCAGTGCCATGATGTCATCAATTTCCTGCGGTGCTGCCCAACCGAACGCCGTAATGTGCTCTTCGGAAACCATCGGATCGTCGAGTTCATCATTTTTATAATAGAACTCGATAATCGAGCGCGGCAGGACGGTGCCCTCTTCGATGCCCAGACGCTTGGCGAGCGATCCGGCGGCGATATTGCGCACAACGACCTGCAGCGGAATAATCTCGACTTCCTTGATCAACTGCTCGCGCATGTTAAGGCGGCGGATGAAGTGCGTCGGTATCCCCATACGGTTCAATTGCGTGAAGATATATTCCGAAATGCGGTTGTTGAGGACACCTTTGCCGTCAATCACTTCGCTTTTCTTCGGATGGAGCACTGTTGTATCATCTTTGAAGTGCTGCACCAGAGTGCCTGGTTCTGGTCCTTCATAAAGGATTTTGGCTTTGCCTTCGTAGACACGGCGGCGACGGTTCATTTAAAATCTCTGGTATTGGAGTTATCGGTCGGCCTTGGTCCAAGCCGTCATGTTGGCGCGCTAACTATCGCAAAAGCAAGCATTTCACAATGATGCATTGTAGAGCTCCCCTGTTTTATGGGTTATAAAGCGCTGCTAAGACGCTATAGGCAATGAAGTTGAATTGAGACTTTCGATTTTTTGCGAAGTGTTTATAGGAGACTTGGACACGATCTATATGTGGTTCTGCCTGAAAAACGCCGCAAGACCAGATATATAGGGATTACCCAACCATTTGCGGGAGCAATAAAAGATGAGCATGGAAGATCGCAAAAACGCAGCTGAAAATAAATACGCGCATGATGCCGAAGTAAAATTCCGCGCAGAAGCACGGCGTAACAAGCTGCTTGGCCTTTGGGCTGCGGAAAAGCTGGGCAAGACCGGCGAGGAAGCCGAAGCCTATGCCAAGGAAGTCATCGTTGCAGATTTTCATGAAGCTGGTGACGAAGATGTGTTCCGCAAGATCCGGGCAGATTTTGATGCCGCAGGCGTCGACAAGTCCGATCATCGTATCCGCCGGACGATGGAAGAACTGATGATCGAGGCTATTCGCCAGATCGAAAGCGCTTCGTAAGCCGAGCCGATACTGATTATTTATACAAGCCGCCCTACGGGGCGGTTTTTTATTGCAGCGATAATTGCGACAATCCGCGAAGGATTTTTGTTTTCTTTGACCTTGACCGGCATTGTTCTGCGTTTGCAATATGAATGGTCACAGGGAAGGTAAGAATCATGTCATTAGCGTCGCGTCTCAGAGCCGGAGAAACAATCTATTCCGGCTGGTCCAGCATGACCGATACCCTGGTGATGGAAGCCCTTTGCCGCACAAGGCTTTCCGCTGTCCTGCTCGATATGCAGCATGGCGCACATGACACCGCCAGCGTTGTTGCATTGACCGGCGTGTTGCGCAGTGCCGGAAAGCACACCGCAGTTCGCGTGCCGGTTGGCCGCTTTGACATGGCAAGCAGGGCTTTGGATATAGGCGCTGAAGCTGTTATTGCGCCCATGATCAACACAGTGGCTGATGCAAAGCTTTTTGCCGCAGCGATGAAATATCCGCCATTGGGCGAACGTTCCTGGGGCCAATTGCGCGGTCGCCCAGGTGGCTATGTCTCGGGCGGTTCCGGCGGATACCTCGAACAGACCAACACGGACACGTTGGCCTTTGCCATGATCGAAACCCGCGCAGCATATGAAGCCTTGGACGATATTCTCGCTGTCGACGGAATCGACGGTATTTTCGTTGGCCCCTCGGATTTTTCAATTGCGTGGAGCAATGGCACGGAAGTCAATGCTGGTTCCGAAGCGATCATTGAGCCTTTGACCGAAATCGCAAGGCGCTCCAAAGCCGCTGGTAAACTTGCCGGAATCTATGCCGGCAATGCAGCATTGGCGAAACGTTTTTCCGGTCTGGGATTTACCTATTTGCCGCTTGCTGTGGACACAACCTATCTAACTGATGGGGTGCAAAGCCTATTGAACGAGATAGAAGTGTAAACCAAGCCATGCGCAAGGCCTTCAGCTATCGCGCAGATCCCTCGGTACCTGACTTCCCTGACGATCGCCCCATCCTGATCTTCGATGGAAACTGCGTCCTATGCTCCGGCTTCGTCAATTTCCTTTTGCGTGCCGACAAGAAGCGGCGTTTCCGGTTCCTGTCGGCGCAATCTTCGCTTGGCAGTGCTCTTTTTCGGCACTATGGGCTCGTTTCTCAGGACTATGAGTCAAACATTTTGCTCGAGAAGGGGATGATCCGGATCAAGTCGGATGGATCGCTGCGAGCAATAGAGATCTTGGGATTTCCCTGGTCGATGGCTTGTGCTGCCCGAATTGCCCCGCGTTTGTTTCGCGATTGGCTTTACGATTATATTGCCCGAAATCGCCTCAACTGGTTCGGCATTCGCAATAGCTGCTACGCGCCCGACCCATCCGACGCTGATCGATTTTTAGGATGATCGGCAATAGGTCGTTTCATTGATCAAAGCTTGGAGAGGAATTGCGCAAAGACCATCGTTCCTTCCGGCCAAGGCCCATGACCGGACTCCGAATTGAGATGACCGGACTCTCCAGCATCCACAATCACTGATCCCCAAGCCGCCGCCAGATCGTCGGCAACTTCATAGCTGCAATAATGATCATTCCGGCTTGCAACCACCATCGACGGAAATGTGAAGGGCTCGCGAGGGTAGGGGCCGAAGGTCATGAGATGCTTCGGACGGATTTTCGGATTGGAAACATCTGGAGGCGTAACCAGAAATGCGCCTTTGACCTTATCGCCGACATGAGGAAGAGCATGGATAAATGTAGGCACGCCGAGAGAATGAGCGACCACCACGACGGGGCGTGTTGCCTCATTTATTGCCTTGGCAACTGCTGCAACCCAATCTTCACGAACCGGCTTTGACCATTCGGCCTGCTCGACCCGGCGCGCTGTGGAAAGCTTGCTTTCCCAACGGCTTTGCCAATGATCAGGACCGGAATTTGTGTAGCCGGGAATGATAAGAATATCGGTATCTTTAACTTTCATGTGCCGTATTTAGGAAAGTTGCGCCTATTTCGCAATATCGAACACAACGGGATCCCTCTCGATCCGGTAAACAATGCTCGCTTCATAGTTCATTATTTGCGAACAGCCTGTTCGCCGCCACGGCTCTTGTGCAGTAGGTGGTGAAAGCCGATTTTCATCACAACGAAACGAACAATGCGAAGTACGATGCAATTTACACGCCGGGAACTGGTTGGTGGAACTTTAGCCCTTGTCGGAACGGTGGCCAGTACGCGCGCGGAGGCAAAAATGACGGACGTATCTTTTGCTGCAACAGCCCCGACTTATGTGTCGAAGATTGGCATCAAAGCCAAGGATGCTGATCTGCTTTCAAGCTATTACCAGGATGTGGTGGGCTTGCGCGAAATCTCACGCAAGGGACAATCGATCATACTGGGTGCCGGCGAAACGCCGCTGCTTGAAATAGAACAGGCCACCGTCCGTGCCGATGATCCGCAAAGCGCCGGACTTTATCACACAGCTTTTCTGCTGCCGGAGCGGGCTGATCTGGCGCGATGGGCGAGGCGCGCGATTGATCAGCGCACACCTATTGTCGGTGCATCGGACCATCTGGTCAGCGAGGCGATCTACCTGACCGATCCTGAAGGTAACGGCATTGAAATCTACGCTGACCGCCCGCATGAAAAATGGACATGGAATGGCTCTGCTGTGACAATGGCAACGGAACCGCTGGATGTCGGCAATCTCCTGACCGAAGCCACAGCCCAGCCTTGGACAGCTGCTCCAGATGGAACCATGGTCGGCCATCTCCACTTGCGGGTCGGCAACGCCAAGGAAGCTGAAGCATGGTGGCATAAGGAGCTTGGTCTTCAAACCGTTGCTGCCTATGGTGCCGGTGCTGTGTTCATGTCCACAGGCGGCTATCATCACCACGTGGCTGCAAATGCCTGGCAGAGCCGGGGAGCCGGACGACGTGACAATGATCGATCCGGCTTGGCCTGGGCTGAGTTCAGCTCGGCGGATGCAAAGGAAGAGCGTGAGATCATTGACCCTTGGGGCAATGTTATCCGTATTGTTCCGGCCAAAGCCTAACCCGGCTTATCCGTATCGACACCCTCCCAGTATTCAACCTGGGAGGATCGCACATAGCCTTCGCCCATAAGGCGGACGCCGACACGTTGATTTTCCGGATAGAACAACACCTCATTAGGGTTTTTCTCTCCGATCATCAGGAAACGGCAGGGTGCATCGCTGTGATTGTAAAATGAATGCCCAGCTTTTTGACCGGCGGGAAAGCAGACATAGTGCCCTGCCTTCATGACATATGCCTTATCGCCAAGCTTCAAAGTCATTTCACCTTCGAGAACGAAGGCATGCTCTTCCTCAAGCATGTGATAGTGGTTGAGGCTCGATTCCATTCCCGGTGAAAGTTCTTCAAGCTGAACCCCGACATGGATTGAGCCGCCAAATCCTGATAAATACCGATAGGTGCTGCCGAAGCGTGTGCCTTGCGACCACTCTTCAACCGGAACGTCCTCCGAGGAAAATGGCTCGAAAATGCCGTCGGCGTTCATGGATGTAGGCTTGTCATTCATTTGCAGCTCCTATGACCGGTTACCAACCCTGAGGCCCGCTACACTTCGCTCCTCAAGAACGTTATGCCGGAACTGGTAAAGTGCGGCGGGACGCCCCCGTGCTTGTATCTGCTCAGCACCGGTCGGCTCCACCAATTCGGTAGTTTCGACAAGCCGCCGAAAGTTCTGTTTGTGTAAATGACGTCCGGAAATAGCTTCAACGGTCTCTTGCAGTGCCGTCAAGGTGAAGGCGGGCGGCATCAGTTCAAAGACGACCGGACGATATTTCAGCTTCGCACGCAGTCTGGAGATCGCCGTTGCCAAGATGCGGCGGTGATCAAAGCTCATGGCGAGGCCGGGCAGGCAGCGTGCAGGAGTTCTGTCAGCCCGCCCGTCGCGTATCGCTTCCTCGATAAGTCCCGCCTCATATAAAAGCTCATAGCGCTCAAGCACGCGTTCTTCATCCCAAGCTATATTCTCATCACCAAAGGCCATGCGAAAACGGCTTAGCCGAGATGGCAATGCGTTTGCCTCCGCCCATTCCTGCAAGGCAGGGCGAATTTCTTCGTCGATCATGGCGGGCTTGCCGCCGCGCCAGTCTTCCCACGGTAAAAAGGAATACCAGTTTCGCCAGCGTGCGCCTGATTTGCGAAGTTGCTCGCTGCTATTTTCGGAAATGCGGGTAAGTGCAAGATATCCGACAGAAACAACGTGCAATCCGCGATCTTCGACCGTTTTGTGCCTGCCCCGATCGCCGAAAGTATAAAGCTGCTCGACATATCCGAGTTGGAGCGGCGTTTGCTCGGCCACCCATTCGCGCAAGCCGGTTTCAAAAGTGCGATGTTCAAGTGGGTTGAATGGACCGAAGGGCAATTCATCTCTTTCCGGTTGGCCACTGGAAGAGGTCGTCAAGATAAGAGGATCATTATTGGCGACAGCAGCGATTGCTGCACTCAGATTGATTTCAACTGCATTGAGCGCGGTCGTCATGTGTCTACCGTTAGCGGAAGAATGAAGGGGGTGCCCTCAAAGGCGTCTTCGCCGCGGCCAATGGCCTTTATCGCGTCCACCATGCGTCCTCTGCGATCCAGCAGATCGTCAGCAAGCGCAACCAGCAAAGCATTCGGCGTTGCAGATGGAGCATTGCGGCGGAGTGTTTGCGCCAATTTGGTTTCGTCCAAATCCGGATTGAGTGCGAGTGCAGTAATGTAAGCTCCAGCAGTAGAACGCGAGATCCCGGCATAGCAATGAATGAGCAAGGGGGCTTCTCGATCCCAGCGCCGCCCAAACTCGATAAACTGACTGATATGATCGACAGAGGGATGAATCATTCCATCAGATGGCTCTGTGATGTCATTGAAACCAATGAATAAATGGCGTGTTTCCTCAATCTCTACCGGTCGGTTGAATTGCGAGCCGACATTCATGAGAGTGAGCATATCCCTAACACCAAAACGTGACGCTGTTTCAGCGATACGCGAGACGGGTGATACAATGAGATGCGGCATAGTCTATCCTTTGATGCGCTGTTGATCTAACGCAGCAAAGCGCAATAAAAACGCGTTCTGGGCATTTTGTGTGGGAAGTGGTGTCAAGTCCAGACCTTGCGGGTCAATACCACGCGGGCGTCCGAAAAACTGGACTGCTTCATCGGGCAAAAAACCCGCGAGCAGTGTCGCTTCGTGATATGCGGCCACGGCATCGGCGCGTTTTATTTGCCTGCGAAGCTCCTGACTGATGATCGGAGTGAGCGAAAACCTCAAATGTATGGCGTGCTGCAATCGCAACTCAACGGCCTTGTAATCGCCTCCGACCACGGCTTTGAACGGCGAAATCATATCGCCAATGACATATTCCGGGGCGTCATGCAAAAGTGCGATCAGTCTTTGCTCGGTTGTTATCTGTGGGAAGAGGCGGCCAAATATTTCCTCCACCAATAGCGAGTGCTGAGCGACGGAGTAAGCATGTTCGCCTGTCGTTTGGCCGTTCCAGCGGGCTACCCGTGAGAGGCCCTGTGCTATGTCTTCAATCTCGATATCCAGTGGCGATGGATCAAGCAAATCTAGGCGTCGGCCCGACAACATGCGCTGCCAAGCCCGCATTTCCGGCTCGATTGAATCGTCCTGTCTGGGCGCGGCCCTTTCTGACATTATAATTCCCTGGTTACGCTTCCTGCGCAGTCACGGGAAATGTAAACCGGTGTTCGGGTGGAATGGCAAGGTCGATAGCAATATCTCCTGCCAAAATGGGAGTTCCACTATCGATCGCATCTTTAACGCGGTCGATACGGACAAGGGCTAGCCCGCTTCGTCCGGCAGCGCTTCCCAAAGTACCAAGCTCACGTCCATTTGCCGTTATGGATGTTCCTGTTGGGGGCAGGTCCACCGGGCTGTCGACAATAAGGATTCGCCGTCGTGCAGTTCCGCGATGCTGCATCCGGGAAACGACCTCCTGGCCGATGAAGCAGCCCTTCTTGAACGAAACACCATTGATCTGATCGAAATTGATGTCATGCGGAAAGGCATCACCCAGCGCATAGTCCATAGGTGCTTCGGCCACACCATGAGCAATCCGCAGACGCGTCCACGCGTCGACATCGCCATTGATAGCGGTATCGCCATAGTGGCGGCAAACGTTGAGGTCGCCAGGAAAGCGCTCATCCCGAACCGTAGAATCAGATTCTGAGACGCTTGACTCACTTCCCCATGAAACGGCCACAAGCGATTCAGAATCAATGGAAATCTGTACTTTGGCGCGCAGCTTATAGAGGCTCAGACGCTTGGCAAAATCATCGATCACAGACTGCAAAATGTCGAGACGCAAGCCATCGGCCGATCGTGAAATCAGAAACTCGAACATGATCTTGCCTTGAGGGCTCAGAAGGGCCCCAGGTCTGAGTTTGCCTCTTTGCAGATTATCGAGATCTGTGGTGATCAGGTTTTGCAGGAAGCTCTCTGCTTCTTCGCCTGTAACGTTGAGGATCGCTCTTCCGTTTAAAAGTGCCGATGGCATTGCATTATCCTTGCCTTATCTGTTCCTGTTACGTAATCCGCTCGGGACGGGTTCGCAAGGTGAAGGAGATGCAAATGGCTCAAACATTCGACACGATTTATCGAAGCGGCATGGTTGTCAATCAGGATGGCGTCGGTTTGCGCGATATCGGTATCATCAATGGGCGAATTGCGGCCATCGGCAATCTGGGCACCGCATCGGCGGGCGAAATCATCGATGCGACTGGCCTGCATATTCTTCCCGGCGTCGTCGACAGCCAGGTGCATTTTCGTGAGCCCGGCCTCGAACACAAGGAAGACCTGGAAAGTGGATCCCGTTCGGCCGTTCTTGGCGGTGTCACGGCGGTTTTCGAAATGCCCAATACCAAGCCGTTGACGACTTCAGCCGAAACCCTCGAAGACAAGGTCCGTCGCGGCAAGCATCGCATGCATTGCGATTTCGCCTTTTGGGTTGGCGGTACGCGTGACAATGCGCATGATGTTCCTGAACTGGAGCGTCTGCCAGGTGCCGCAGGCATCAAGGTTTTCATGGGTTCCTCTACCGGTGATCTTCTTGTTGAAGACGATGAGGGTGTTCGTTCAATCCTCAGAAATACCCGCCGCCGCGCTGCATTCCATTCCGAGGACGAGTTCCGGCTGCGTGAGCGCGAAAGCTTCCGCGTCCCGAATGATCCGTCCTCGCATCCGGTCTGGCGCGATGAGATTGCAGCTCTTCAATGCACCGAGCGTCTGGTACGGATTGCCCGTGAAACCGGTGCCCGTATCCATGTTTTGCATATCTCCACCGCTGAGGAAATTGAATTCCTTGCTCAACACAAGGATGTGGCGAGCTGTGAAGCAACGCCGCATCATCTGACGCTTGATGCCAGCCAATATGCAACGCTTGGAACCTTGCTTCAGATGAATCCGCCAGTGCGCGACGCCCGTCATCGCGATGGTGTCTGGAGAGGTATAGGGCAGGGAATCGTTGACGTGCTTGGCTCAGATCATGCGCCCCACACATTGGAAGAAAAGTCCAAACCCTATCCTGCGTCACCATCCGGCATGACCGGCGTGCAGACACTTGTTCCAATCATGCTGGATCATGTAAATGCCGGACGCCTTTCCATTGAACGCTTTGTCGATCTTAGCTCGCATGGTCCAAATCGCCTGTTCGGTATGGCTCGCAAGGGTCGCATCTCCGTAGGCTATGATGCGGATTTGACAATTGTCGACATGAAGCGCCGCAAGACTATTACCAATGAGCAGGTGGGTTCAAAGGCTGGCTGGACTCCTTATGACGGCAAGATCGTCACAGGCTGGCCTGTAGGCACTATTGTGCGCGGCATTAAAGTCATGTGGGAGGGGGAGATCGTCACTCCCTCACAAGGCGAGCCGGTCCTATTTGGTGAGGCACTTCAAGGCAGATAAATCTCTGCCTTCATGAACGTCACCGCTGCACCGCTGATCAGTACACGATCATCAGCAAGCTCGCAGAGCAAGTGTCCGCCACGCTTTGAGCGTTGAAACGCGGACAAATGATTTTTGCCAAGCTTCGCGGCCCAATACGGCACAAGCGTTGAATGTATTGATCCGGTTACCGGATCTTCCGGAATGCCGGCATGGGGTGCAAAATAGCGCGATACGAAATCATGCTCTTCACCTTTGCCGGTAATCACCAGTCCGAACGGGTCAAGTCCTGTAATTTTCGGCAGGTCGGGAACAAAATCAAGCACCGCCTGCTCATTTTCAAGCTCAATGAAGACATTCTCGAAATTCTGAAATGCCGTGATATTTTCCCGTGCGGTAATATCTTTTAGCGCGGGGAGGAGATTGGTCACTGGCTCTGGCGGAAAGCTTGGAAAATCGAGCTGATAGACTGATTGCTTTTTGTTGACGCGCAGGGCTCCGACCCTTGTCTCAAAAACCAATTCGCCTTTTATGCCCAGCTCATGCAGCAGCACATGGGATGAGGCAAGGGTGGCATGACCACAGAAATTCACTTCGTGAACTGGCGTAAACCAGCGTAAATCCCAGCCAGTTGCGTTGCGTTTGACAAAGGCAGTTTCTGCAAGATTATTCTCGGCGGCAATGTTCTGCATGGTTTCAACCGGCAGCCATTCGTCAAGAACAAGCACTGCTGCCGGATTGCCGCGAAAAAGCTCGGTGGTGAATGCATCCACCTGGTACATTGTCAGCGTCTTCATTGGGCACCTGTGAATTCAAAAAGAGTGGCCTCAAGCTGTACCCTTTGCCGGGAATTTCGCAAACTGCAAATGTCCAAGTTTTTCCGGGTTGCGCATGACATAGATGGCCTTGATCTTCCCGTTCTCGATTTCCAGAGCGGTTGTTTGTGGCAGGTCATCAGACTCCATCGTAGCAAAGCCATGCAAGCCATCAATCAGGCCTTCAAATAGCAGAGTTGGAAGCTCGAAATCTGCACGGCGTGAAACGCCCTCGAAAAAGCGCATTATGTTCTCAGCTGTGTAAATTGGCTTGACCACCGAAAGCCTAACTCCACCGCCATCAGCATACATAACGACGTCATCTGCCAGAAGGGTTTGAAGTGTCTGTGTGTCGCCAGTGCGTGACGCATTAAAAAACGCGGCGGCAATTCTACTGCCTTGTTCATCCGAAACTGGAAACCGCGGCTTGGCCTTTTGTATATGATTGCGCGCCCGGTTTGCGAGCTGCCTGCAAGTCGCAGCATCCCGATTGATAGTCTGGGCAATCTGCTTGAAATCCTGGCCGAACACGTCATGCAGCAAAAAAGCGGCACGTTCGAGGGGCGACAGCCGTTCTAGTGCCATCATAAGGGTTAGCGTAATGTCACCTTCGGTCTCTTCTTCGAGCGGATTGAATATCGGTTCCGGCAGCCAATCTCCTACATATCTTTCCCTGCGCACACGCGCCGATTTCAGATGATCAAGGCAAAGGCGCGTAATTATGCTGACAAGAAAAGCTTCTTCACTGCGAACACTCGACTTGTTGGTCTTGTGCCAGCGAATGAAGCTCTCTTGAACAATATCCTCTGCCTCTGCGACTGACCCGAGCATGCGATATGCAATCCGGGTCAGCCGAGGCCTCAGGCGGTTGAACGCTTCTAGCGTGTCGTCAGGCTGCGACACTGGCTTTTGCTACCGGATGTATGGAGCGGAACCCGATGGCAATACGGTTCCAACCGTTGATGGTGACAATGAGCATCGTCAATTTCACAATTTCCTCCTCAGTGAAGTGCAGCTTCAGGGCTTCATAATCACTATCGGGCGCATGGGTTTGCGAGACCAGAGTCAACGCCTCTGTCCAGGCCAAGGCAGCCCTCTCACGATCGCTATATAATGGAGATTCTCTCCAGCCGTTCAGCAAATAAATGCGTTGCTCGGTTTCGCCATGCTTACGCGCATCCTTGGAATGCATATCGAGGCAATAGGCGCAGCCATTGATCTGGGATGCACGCATCTTGACGAGTTCTTGCAGGCTTTTTTCAAGGCCGTTACCTTCAACGCCTTCACTCATGACAAGCATCGGCTGGAGAGCGTCAAAACTTATAGGATTTAATCTGGCTTTCATCATCTATCTCCTGTGTGGCATTCAGTTGCCTGAATACGAGACGAGACAGCATTGCCGGATGTGACATCCAATGAAAATAAATCTGAAAAATCAGTCGCCGGTCACGAAAAAGCGCCAGCGGCCTTTCGGAGTGATACCCAGACGATAAAATACATACGTGCCGAACTGCTTCATTTCATCATAGTCGCCAGCAGTAACGATTTGAAAGAGCTCAACTTTTTGTTTTGCATCCAGCTTATCCAACGGATAGGCAAAGAAATAGGGCCAAACGTATAATTCGTCTGCTGTGCCTGCATCGATGTGCACGAAGCCGGATTCCAGCACATCAACCAAAATTGCAAGTATTTCCTGCCCATCCGGATCGCCTGCCTGACTTTTCAGATAGGCCAGCGGGTCGCCGTCGACTTCGGCCAGCGAAAGCATGGTTACATCGTCACCAGACCCGATAAGTGGCCGCAGCGCTTCAATATTGCCCGATTTCGCAGCCTCGAGAATAAGCTGATGCATCTTTTGTACGGGGAAGGGTAGCTTGGTGAGATCGTACTGGACCTCTGGTGTTTCCGCTCCATCCTTCGCATTGGGCATTGCTGGATTGGTAGCCTTGGCACCCTCGGCGCCATCTTCCGCCGTAGGCTCGGTGGGCGCTGCACCTGGCGTATCTGATGATGCGGGCGGGGGTGTCTGTGTTTCGCCAGTTGGCTGGCTCGCGTCAGGCTTTGCAGGCTCTGCCGCCTTGGGCAGTTCTTCCTTTTTGATTTCGCTCAATGCAAGTTGCACCGGCGCACCTGAATTTGCAGACCATGCGGGTAGGCTCAATGCGCATACCGCTGTCGCCAGCATGATGGTTCTGGCGAAAGGATAAGCGGAAAGATGCTTTTCAAGCATGAATGTCACCCGGAATTTAACTACTGCAGAATGCGATTCGTCGAAAACTCGCCAGCAGAGATACGTTCGCGCAAGGCTTCGAGCAAGGCCAACGCTGACACTTCCCCGTTATCGCGGATAAGTTCGATCAGCGCCGTGGCAAATGCTGCTTCAGCCATGATCTCCGGTTCGATGCCTTCAAGCGTGCCATCAGCCCAGACTTCATTCTGATATTCGATCGCTACGAGTTTTTTCTCTTCAGCAACCAATTTATCAATATCTGTCGAGGTCATGTTCATGATGTACCATCCTTGGCCGAAGCCAATTCTTAAAGTGCCACTAAACAATACCATAGGTTTTGCTTAAAATGCGGTTCATTGGCTTCAACAGTTAAAGCCCGGTTAATTTCCATATCCCGATACGATTTCGGAAGAAAGCTTTGTTCCTTCCTGTTCATAGCGGTCAATCGCCGCAATCGCCTGGCTTGTACAGGCCGAATAGGTCTCGTTGAAGGTCCTGTATCCCCGGTTAAAACTGGCAATCAAACGCGCCTTTCGCACTGGATCTGGATTTTCGGCCAGAAGCAGTGCATCCATTCTGTCGCGCCATTGGCTGCTGTTCTCGCCGCATATATTGCGCAAAGAGTGGATCGAGCCCAGCACTTCCGCCAGTCTTATCAATTTGGTTTCATAAAGAGGATCGACTGCATAGGCTGGAACAGCGCACGAAATTCCCATCAATGCCAATATGATAAACGCTGTTCGACGCACAAAATTGCCTTGAGCTGAATTCCCCAAACCCTTGTGTCCTGAAAGCAAGGCATCTTCAAGGCAGTTTGGTGGGATACCCTCAGCTTTCGAAGTCTCGTGCAAGTTCCTGCGCAACGTCAAGCACACTTTCCGTAACGTCAAATTCGGCCATTTCTTCATACCGCAACCAATGAACTGCTGCCGCGTCATCGGCAGCAATTGCTTCCCCAAGAACATCATGGGCTCGAAAAACAGCAAGGCGGAATGGTCTGGGGGAGGGAAATTCAGGCGTGGAGTAATCGAATGTCACTGTCGTAAGATAGGTGACCATCGCCGCAGCGAGGCCGGTTTCCTCGTTCAATTCTCTAATTGCCGCCTCCTGCGGCGTCTCACCATCCTCTCGTCTTCCGCCGGGAAAGGCGAGCCAGCCCTTGGAAGGATCGCGCCCACGCTCAACCAGGAGAAATGCACCGTCGCGGATGCATACAACCGATACGCCATCGACAGTTGGGGAAAGTGGAATTTGGTCCATATCCAAGCGGTAAGCCTTGCAAGTCCGTTTGACAAGATGGCGGTAGTTGAGCAAGTGGTGCATTGACGAAGGTCGCGGCAGCGTGGAAGCAGGTTAATATGTGCGGACGTTTTTCACTCCTTGGGACACCTGAAGAAATAGCGGCCTATCTTGCGCTCATGGAGCTTGAAGATTTTCCGCCACGTTTCAATATTGCCCCTACGCAGCCAATCCTCATGGTGATGAGCGGCGAAACTCCGCCCCCCGGCAGCAATCGTTCGGATCGCAAAGCGCTGCTTGTCCGTTGGGGTTTTATTCCGGGCTGGGTGAAAAATACTGCCGATTACCCATTGATGATCAATGCGAGGTCGGAAACTGCAATCGAGAAGGCCTCTTTCAAGACCGCTATGCGCCATCGCCGGGCTCTCATTCCGGCATCAGGTTTTTATGAGTGGCGTCGCAGCGGGGACAAACAATCCCAAGCTTACTGGATCAGACCGCGCAATGGCGGCATCATTGCCTTTGCCGGACTTTATGAGCCTTGGGCTAATGCCGAAGGCTCGGAAATGGACACTGGAGCCATACTTACGACGCGTGCCAATGACGATATTCGTCACATTCACGATCGTATGCCTGTGATCATCGAGCAAAAGGATTTTGCTCGCTGGCTCGATTGCAAGACACAGGAGCCGCGCCATGTTTCAGATTTGTTAAAGCCGGCGCAAGCGGACTTTTTTGAAGCCATTCCTGTATCTGACAAGGTCAATAAAGTTGCCAATACCGGGCCGGATATTCAGGAAAGGGTGCTTGAAAATTTGAGCGAGCCCAAAAAATCCGCTCGCAACAAACCCGAAGAACCTGATACGCAGATGAAGCTTTTTTAATTCGCCCAGGTTTATCAGGATATCTTCGAATGCTTTCAGCCGCACTTTCCGGTTTTCTTCTTGGCGGATCGCTGATCATTGCCATCGGCGCTCAAAATGCCTTCATACTGCGTCAGGGATTGTTGCGCGAGCATGTGTTTATTCTCAGCCTGATCTGTGCATTGTCCGATGCGTTGCTCATTGCCGCAGGTGTTGCGGGTCTTGGCACGTTGATCGCCCAGTCGCCCAAACTCATTTCATTTGTAACGCTTGGAGGCGCTCTGTTCCTGTTCTGGTATGCCTCGGTAGCATTCCGGCGTGCATTGCACCCAGAGGCAATGCAGGCTGCACGGTTTGGCAGTAGCTCGCTGAAGGCTGCTATTGGCACCGTACTGGCGCTAACATTCCTCAATCCGCACGTCTATCTGGATACAGTTGTCTTGCTTGGGGGCCTCTCGGCCCGCTTCGAAGGGGCTAACCGCGCGGCTTATGGCGCTGGCGCGGCGATTGCATCCTTCGTCTGGTTTTTCGGCCTCGGCTATGGTGCGAGGCTGCTGCAACCGGTGTTCGCCCGTCCGGCTGCCTGGCGCGTGCTCGATGTTATCATCGGCCTTGTCATGGCGGGGATCGCGCTTAGTCTTTTAGTCCGTTTCCTGAACAATTGAAGCGAGCTTCAAAGGCGGACGCTGACGGACAGTGTTGAGTACTGCGGCTTGAATGGCTGCCGGGCCGATGGCGCGGTATTGCAGGGCAAGGTGGTCGGCAAAGATACTCTCTCGCGGCTTTGCAGTCTGTTGTGTCGGTATCATGGGTCTGGTCCTTTTGGGCGGGGCCTATTCCCCTTTCGCACAAGAGATAGGAATCCCGTTCAAATTGGCCGGAAAAAAGGCACTTTCCGGGAGGATTTTAGGCTTTCCGGTTAATTTGCATTAACCAATGTGATCCCGACAAATTTGCCACACCAGCTTCCAATTGCCGGTGCTTGACGATTGGCTTGCGCTCAATCATAAAGACATCATGAAAACGTTGTCAGTTACGATTATTATCACCTGTCGGACCATTATCAGCTAGCTCCTGCTGGCCCGGTCGTTTTCATCTCAAATTTCCAGTACCAAAGATGCAAATATGCCGGTCAAGCGACCCGTCTGTTGATATTCTGTACATCCTTGAACCTGAAATTGAGATGACCCATGCCGCATGACATTAGCCTCTACAATACGCTGACACGCTCGAAGGAGAAGTTCGAGCCAATCGACGCTAAAAATGTGCGCATGTATGTCTGCGGCCCGACAGTCTATGACTACGCCCATATCGGCAATGCCAGACCTGTCATTGTCTTTGATGTGCTGTTTCGGCTTTTGCGTCACACCTACGGCGAAAATCATGTCACTTACGTTCGCAATATCACGGATATCGACGATAAGATTAACGCGCGTGCCGCCCGGGATTTTCCGAATCTGCCACTGAACGAAGCTATTCGAAAGGTGACGGAAGCTACGAACGCTCAGTTTCAGGCCGATGTGACAGCGCTTGGCAATCTGGAGCCATCGGCGCAGCCGCGGGCGACCGAGTATATTGCCGAAATGGTGGCGATGATCGACCGGCTGGTAGAGCGCGGCGTTGCCTATGTTGCTGACGGACATGTGCTGTTCTCACCCTCTGCGATGAATGCGGCGAGGGGCCCGCGCTATGGGCTTTTGGCACGGCGCTCCGCAGATGACATGCTCGCAGGCGCACGCGTCGACGTTGCGTCGTATAAGCGCGACGAGATGGACTTTGTTTTGTGGAAGCCTTCCAGGGAAGGTGAGCCCGGTTGGCCGTCACCGGCGGGGATTGATGGTCTCGGTCGTCCCGGCTGGCATATAGAGTGCTCTGCCATGGCTATGGCCAAGCTGCTTGAGCCCTTCGGCGGTGGGTTGCGCTGCGATGATCCGATGAAGAATATCTTTGATATTCACGGAGGTGGCATTGATCTCGTTTTCCCTCACCATGAAAACGAAATCGCCCAGTCATGCTGCGCATTCGGCACGGATCGGATGGCCAATATCTGGATGCATAATGGTTTCCTCCAGGTTGAGGGCCAGAAGATGGCGAAAAGCGTCGGAAATTTTTTCACCATCAACGAATTGCTGGAGACGACGACATTTGGCGATCGCAAATGGCCGGGTGATGTTTTGAGATTGGCTATGCTCATGACCAATTATCGCGAGCCGATTGATTTCACCATCAATCGGCTAGAAGAAGCTGAGAATATCCTCGCCAAAGCGCGGGAATATGCAGGCTCTGCCGCTGTCGGATGGGTGCCCGATGAGGCTTTGGAGATATTGTCTGATGATCTTGCAATACCGGGCCTCATCAACTGGCTGGCTACAGTCCGCAAATCCCGGTCACTGGATCCCGCAGCTTACAAGGCAATATTTGCATTACTCGGCATTGATTTGAGTAGTGATGCCGACGAAGTGTCGTCTGAATTCGCCGCAGAGATTGAAGCTAAGGTAATGCAACGGCTAGAACTGCTCGGTGCACGCGATTTTGCTGAAGCAGACGCTATCCGTTATGAATTGCTGGAAAAGGGCATTCAGCTCAAAGATGGCAAGGATGCGGTCACGGGTGAACGTGTGACAAGCTGGGAGGTGAAGCGGTGAGTTTGGATAACAAGCCAGTCTACACCGGAGGCTGTCAATGCGGGGCCGTACGGTTTCGCGCTACTGGCGCGTTGGGGAGCCCATCGATCTGTCATTGCCGCATGTGCCAGAAAGCATTCGGCAATTTCTTTGCGCCGCTGGTTTCGGTAACGGATACCGATCTGACATGGACGCGAGGCGAACCAAAACGGTTTCAGTCGTCCAACCACGTCAAGCGGGGATTCTGCGCCGACTGCGGAACACCGCTGACCTATGAAGCGCCCGATGGTATAGCTCTTGCCATCGGTGCCTTTGATGAGCCGGAAGAACTAGCGCCGACTGTTCAATGGGGACTCGAAGGCAAATTGCCTTATGTCGATGATCTCTCGTCTTTGCCCGGATATACGTCCGAAGGTGATCCGGAATCCATCGATTTCCTGAAAACCATGATTTCGTATCAGCATCCGGATTTCGATACAGACAGATGGCCCGCGGAAGAGACGCACAAGTGAGCAAAGAACGCATCTACCTTTTCGACACCACCTTGCGCGATGGCCAGCAGACACCTGGCATTGATTTCTCGGTGGAAGACAAGAAAGTAATCGCGGCTATGCTGGACGAGTTTGGCTTCGACTATGTTGAAGGCGGCTATCCCGGAGCGAATCCGACCGACACAGCATTCTTTGCCGAAAAACGCACAAACCATGCAAAGTTTGCCGCATTCGGCATGACAAAACGCGCCGGCGTTTCTGTTTCAAATGATCCTGGTGTCACAGCGCTGATTGGCTCTTCGGCTGATACGGTTTGTTTCGTTGGCAAGAGTTGGGATTATCACGTTCGCGTTGCGCTCGGCTGCACGAACGAAGAAAATCTCGAGTCCATCGACGCGTCAGTGAAAGCCGCTGTCAGCGCGGGCAAGGAAGCCATTGTCGACTGCGAACATTTCTTTGATGGTTACAAGGCAAATCCTGGCTGTGCGTTGGCTTGTGCCAAGACCGCCTATGATGCTGGTGCTCGCTGGGTGGTTCTTTGCGATACCAATGGCGGTACGCAACCTGCTGAAGTGACGGCGATCGTCAAGGCGGTCACGAAAATCATTCCGGGTGACCATCTGGGCATTCACGCGCATAATGATACGGAACAAGCTGTCGCAAACTCGCTCGCTGCCATTGATGCTGGCGTCCGCCACGTGCAGGGCACGCTTAACGGTATCGGAGAGCGCTGCGGCAATGCCAATCTAATCACCATCATCCCGACATTGATGCTCAAGCCCGCATGGGCGGATCGCTTCGAGACCGGTATCAGCCTCGAAAAGCTGAAGGGGCTGTCGCGCTTGTCGCGCAGTTTCGACGAACTGCTTAACCGTGCGCCAAACGCGCAGGGCGCTTTCGTAGGCTCTTCCGCCTTCGCCACAAAGGCGGGTATTCACGCTTCTGCCCTGATCAAGGAGCCAGCGACCTACGAACATGTTCCGCCGGAAACGGTGGGGAATCGCCGCAAGGTCATGGTTTCCGACCAAGGCGGCAAGTCCAATTTCATCAACGAACTGGAGCGGCGCGGCATTTCTGTCAGCAAAACCGATCCGCGTCTTGATACGCTGATTTCGCTCGTCAAAGAACACGAAGCTGAAGGTTATGCCTATGAGGGTGCCGATGCCAGCTTCGAGCTATTGGCCCGGCGCACGCTTGGCACAGTGCCGGAGTTTTTCAAAGTGGATTCCTTCCGCTGTATGGTCGAGCGCCGCTTCGATGCCAATGGAAATATAAAAACTGTCTCCGAAGCTGTGGTTCGCATGGAAGTCGACGGCGAAATGCGTATGTCGGTGGCCGAAGGGCACGGGCCGGTCAACGCTCTCGATCTTGCCTTGCGCAAGGACATGGGCAGCTATCAGCATGAGATCAACGATCTCGTATTGGCGGACTTCAAGGTCCGTATTCTCAATGGTGGTACGGAAGCGATTACCCGGGTTTTGATAGAATCGACAGATTCGACCAATGTCAGATGGTGGACAGTCGGGGTTTCCGACAACATCATAGATGCGTCTTTTCAGGCATTAATGGACTCTGTGGTCTATAAATTGATGAAAAATCGCGATCTTGCAGGAAAAATTGCCGCGGAATAGATTGATTTGACTAGAAAGAGCCAAAACATCAAATGGCTTGATGTTACGATCATTCGAATTCAATGGACGCAGTGCAGGCTGAAGTCTAGGACTTCGCTCCATGAGCGAACAAGCAAAAATGAATGATGCAATGCAATCCGTGCCTTTGCCGGGAATGTCCGATGGCAAGAAAGGCTTTCTTTTTGCTCTCTCAGCATATCTTCTTTGGGGCGTCCTTCCGTTTTATCTGAAGACCGTCGCTCATATTCCTGCGCTGGAAGTGGTCGCACATCGTATTGTCTGGTCTGTGCCAATTGCCGGTATCCTGCTCTGGTGGCTTGGCCTGTTTGGCGATCTCAAGGTCGCTTTGACAACTCCGCGCATGCTGGCGATGGCTACACTAACCGCCAGTCTGATCACTGTTAACTGGGGCACTTATGTCTGGGCCATCGGCTCTGGCCATGCGATCGATACGGCCTTGGGTTACTATATAAATCCGCTGGTCAATGTCGTTCTGGGTGCAGTGTTTCTCGGCGAACGTCTATCCAAGCCCCAAATGGTGGCCGTTGCGCTGGCAGCTTGCGCCGTGCTGCTCCTCACCATTTATTCAGGTGGCTTGCCGTGGATATCGCTGGTCCTCGCATTCAGCTTCGGATTCTATGGGTTCTTCCGCAAAACTCTACCTATTGGCCCGACGCAGGGATTCATGCTGGAAGTTTTGATCTTGTCGATCCCATCGCTTGCTCTGATCGGCTGGACCATCATTCAGGGCACCAGCCATTTCATGCAGGGCAATATGCATGATATCGCCCTGTTGCTTTTCGCCGGCCCGGCAACCGCCGTTCCACTTATCCTTTATGCCTTTGGTGCGAAACTGCTCCGATACACCACGATTGGCCTGATGCAATATATTGCGCCGACCATTGTGTTTCTGAGTGCAATCTTTGTATTTGGCGAACCATTTTCACACATCCAGTTCATCGCTTTTGCTTTGATCTGGTCGGCTTTGGCCATCTATACGTGGTCCATGTTGCACGAAGCGCGCAAAGCTCGCCCGGCTACGGCGGCCTAGCGCCGCGAACCGCCAATCTTGCGAACAAACAGATAAACCATCACTGAAATAAACAGCGCTACAAAAGCCACGATCCAGAAACCGTGCGGACTTTCCAGAAATGGCAATCCACCGGTATTCATGCCGAACAAGCCGCTGATCACTGTTGTGGGCAACAGGACGGCGGTCATGATCGACAAAATATAGAGAAACTGGTTGGACTGGTCGGATAGCTTTGCCATCAGTTCGTCCTGCAAAAGCCGCGCCCGCTGTTGCAATTGCTCTCCCTCTGCATGCAACGTTTCGGCTCTGCGAGACAGACCTTCGATCAGATCATCGAGGTTCTCGGGAAATGCACGCCGGTCAGCATGGTCGATATGGCGAAAAATGCCGGTGGCCGCGGTTAAATGGCGATGAAACAGCACAATCTGGCGCCTTACGGGTACAAGCCGCTCCCGTTCGCCCTGCCAATTATCGCCGACGATATGATCTTCGATTGAGTCGAGCGTCTCGGCAAGTTTTGCTATTTCAGCTTTCAACAATTCAAGAAAACGCCGAAATATGACGTGGAACAGATCCAGCGGAGTTTCAAGTCTGATCTTGTCCCGCAATATGAACTGCCGGACATCATCGACCGATTGCAGAGGGTATCTGCGCCCGCTAATGAATAGTTTCTCGTTTAAAGCGAAGCGGAAATAACCCAGTTTGCGTGCATCGCCATAATGCTCGTGCTGCAGGTCGGGAAGTTCGCCGAAAAGCCAGCCGTCTTCATAGCTTATCTGATATTGGTCGCCCGCAGCGAGCAAGGTTTCCTTGACCGCTTCCGGCAGGTCATCGTCGTTTTCCAAGTTACGTTTGGCGCGTACATCTACCAGCGCGTAACTTTTCCATGACCAGCTACTATCCACAGCAGATTTCGTAATCAGGCAGCCGCCGGTATCAAAATCATGGACTATGACAAAATCGTCGGTTCGAGGCGATAAATGTTTGGGATCGAGCGTGTCGATGATGCTGACCCTTTCATTCCGTCAGAGGCGTTCGATGATCGCTTCATTGCCTTCCCGATCCCCCCTCGACGCAGCGCTGAGGATTGCGGGTACAATATCTTCGGGCCTGTCTACCACAATTGGATTGACCAAATGTGACGTGTGTACGAACCCCTCGGCTTTCATGTGATCAAGTAGAGCCAGCATCGGATTCCAGAATCCATTGATGTTCGCAAAAACCATCGGCTTTTTGTGACGGCCAAGCTGCGCCCAGGTCATGATCTCGACAATTTCTTCGACAGTTCCAATACCACCGGGGAGGGTGACAAAAGCATCGGAACGCTCGAACATCTTGTGTTTGCGCTGGTGCATGTCCTCAGTGACGATCAACTCTGACAGCTGCTGCAGTGAATGCTCGGTGGCTTCCTTGTTCATAAGGAATTTCGGAATAATGCCTGTCACTTTGCCGCCTGCCGACATGACGCCATCGGCGACTGCACCCATAATACCTTTTGTGCCGCCGCCATAGATCAACTCAAGGCCATGCTCGGCTATAGAGTTTCCAAGCAGCTTGCCGCTCTGTTTGTAAATTGGATCACGGCCCGGCGAGGAACCGCAGTAAACACAAATGGATCGAATCTTGCTCATATATTCTTGGTGCCTTTTGCTTTGCTGACAGTCAAGCGCGACAAATCGGGACACCCTACCGCTTTGGCTGAATTAAAAGTATAGTAGGCCGGATTTGCGTCGTTTCTTGTAGAGGAGCATAAAAGGCGCTAGAGCAAAAAAGAACAAGAGGGTAGAAAAACAATGCTCAGCACACGAATTGCATTATTGGGGGTCAGCGCCGTTGTTGCCGCGGGGTTGGTTGCGCTTTATCTGGCAGATATTTCGGGTCAGACAGACGCTGATAAACCAGCCGCAATTGCTAATATTGACACTTCGGTGAAGCCTGCGGCACCAACAGAGCCAGCGGCCGAACCGGCTGCTTCGGTGCCTTCCACGGGCACTGCCCTGACACAGCAAGCAGCAATGCCGCAACCGGAACTGACAACAGTTCCACCAAGCTCTGGCGCACCCACTTTTGATGTATTGCGTGTCGAGCCGACCGGGTCGATTGTCATTGCGGGCAAGGCGTCGGCCAATGCCACTGTTGATCTGCTCTCACGCTCTAAAGTCATTGGCACTACAAAATCCAATGAAAGTGGCGACTTTGTTATTGTTCTCGAAGATCCGTTGAAGCCCGGCGATTATCAGCTTGTGCTGCGTTCAACCGGAGCCAGCGGGACAGCCATGACTTCGATTGAAACCGCAATCGTATCAATTCCTGAATCCAAAACCGGACAGGTGTTGGCTCTTGTCGAGCAATCGGGCCAGCCAAGCCGCATGATCACGACACCAGCGGCCACGCCCGCGCCCGATGCCGCACAGGCAGTGGTCACTGCTGCCCCGAAGGGCGACAAGCCCGTTGTTCAGCCAGCCGTTAAAGCCCGTATTGCTGTGGAAGCTGTCGAGATCGAAGGCAACAAGCTCTTCATCGCTGGCACTGCCGAAGCAGGCTTGACCGTGAAGGTTTACGCAAACAGCGATTTGCTGGGATCAACAATGACAACGCCGGAAGGGCGTTTTCTTGTTCAGACCGTAAAGGAGCTGGCAGTTGGCGACTATATCGTTCGCGCCGATATGCTTGCGGCTGACGGTGTTACCGTTCTTGCCAGATCCGCCGTACCTTTCAAACGTGAGGCAGGCGAGCGAGTATCGGCCGTCGCAGCTGCGCCGAAAGCCGATGAGCCTGTACAGGCCGAGAGCGCGACAGCGCAAGCTGCAACAGGTGATGCTGCCGCACCACTGCAAAGTGTTGAGGGCTCGGTCATTATTCGCCGGGGTGATAATCTGTGGCGGATTTCGCGCCGGACCTATGGCGAGGGAATGCGTTACACCACCATCTATCTTGCCAATAAAGAGCAGATACGCAATCCAAACCGGATTTTTCCTGGACAAGTGTTCGCCTTGCCTGAAACGGATAAACCCGCCGTCCAATAGAAAATATCTGCTGTATTCTGGCGGTTTTACGCAAAAGATTTGCGGGTAGGATTGCGTTTGCGATATATATCGTTTATCGACGATATACGATGACTTGCCAAAAATCTTTTGAAGACATTGAGAACGCCCGTATCCTGGCCGCGCTTGCCCATCCGGCTCGTCTGCGCATTGTCCGTCAGCTGTCATGTCTGGATGCATCGTGCTGCAAGGATATTGTCGCTGGTCTCGACCTTGCTCAATCGACGGTTTCGCAGCATCTCAAGATTTTGGTTGAAGCTGGATTGGTTCGTTATCGCCAGTCCGGTCAAAGCTCGCATTACAGCATTGACCCGGCAGCGTTCGCTCACGTTGCAATGCTTGTAAACAAAATGGCAGAGCTCTGCTGTCCACCACAAAAAATCATTCCACCGCAGCCGCAAGTCTGGCGCGAAAACATGCTTGAGGATTAGACGTGCCCGAAAAGACCGTATCATCCGAGTCTGGAAAAACTTTCCAGACAATCCGCAACCTTTGGCCCTATATGTGGCCGGTTGAACGTCCAGATCTGCGCATGCGGGTCGTATGGGCTACGGTCTACCTCATCATTTCCAAAATTGTATTGATCCTGGTTCCTTACTTTTTCAAGTGGGCAACCGATGCGTTGAACGGCAAACTGGAAGTTTCCGAACTTTTGCCAGTCTTGCTCATCGGCCCTCTGATGCTGGTCGCTGCCTATAATCTGGCGCGTATTGTTCAAGCTGGGCTTAACCAGTTGCGCGATGCGCTCTTTGCCAGTGTCGGTCAATATGCCGTGCGCAAACTCGCTTATAAGACGTTTGTTCATATGCACGAACTATCCCTGCGTTTCCACGTCGAGCGCCGCACCGGTGGTCTGTCGCGTATCATCGAGCGTGGAACAAAGGGCATTGAAACCATTGTCCGTTTTACAATCCTCAATACAGCCCCGACGATCATCGAATTCCTGATGACCGCAGTGATATTTGCGTTCACCTATGGCCTGTCTTACGTGGCGGTCGTCGTAGCTACTGTTTGGCTTTATACTTGGTTCACAGTGCGCGCCAGTGACTGGCGGATCAATATTCGCCGCGACATGAACGAATCCGACACCGATGCCAATTCCAAGGCGATCGACTCGCTGTTGAACTTCGAGACCGTTAAATATTTTGGCAATGAAACCATGGAAGCAACCCGCTTTGATGGGGCAATGGCGCGATACGAAGTTTCCGCGACGCGCATCTGGACTTCGCTCGGTTGGTTGAACTTCGGTCAGGCGGTGATTTTCGGTATCGGCATGGCGGTCATGATGATCATGTCGGGCAGGGAGGTCATGGCAGGCACCCAGACAATAGGCGATTTTGTTTTCATCAATGCCATGTTGATGCAGCTTTCCATCCCGTTGAATTTTATTGGTTTTATATATCGGGAAATTCGTCAGGGATTGACTGATATTGAACAGATGTTTGATCTGCTTGATGTCGAGCAGGAAGTGAAAGACAAGCCTAATGCAAAGGCCTTGCAGATTGATCGTGGCACGGTCCGCTTTGACAATGTGCAATTTGCCTATGATCCAAAGCGCCCGATCTTGAAGGGTGTCAGCTTTGAGGTGCCAGCGGGCAAGACGGTGGCTATCGTCGGTCCATCGGGCGCGGGCAAATCAACGCTGTCGCGCCTGCTATTCCGCTTCTACGATATACAAAGTGGTTCGATCAGCATTGATGGGCAGGATATCCGCGATGTGACGCAGGAAAGCTTGCGCTCAGCCATTGGTATGGTGCCGCAGGATACTGTGCTTTTTAATGACTCTATTGCCTACAACATCCGCTATGGCCGAGTTAGCGCTACCGACGAGGAAATGCGTAATGCCGCCGAGCTTGCGCAGATCGGGCCATTTATCAACACTTTGCCTGAGGGCTATCAAGCCATGGTCGGTGAACGCGGGCTAAAGCTCTCCGGCGGCGAAAAGCAGCGTGTTGCCATTGCTCGGACGATCCTCAAGGCGCCCCCCATCCTCATACTTGACGAGGCGACGTCTGCTCTGGATAGCGCCACCGAGCATGAAATTCAGTCGGCACTTGATTTGGTCAGTCGTGACCGGACGACCCTTGTTATCGCCCACCGGCTATCGACCATTATCGGCGCAGATGAAATCATTGTTTTGAAGGATGGCGTGATTGCTGAACGTGGTACACATACCAAGCTGCTGAAAATTAAAGGCCTTTATGCGTCAATGTGGAATCGCCAACGCGAGGCAACCGAGGCCGAAGAGCGGTTGCGCCGCGTACAGGCCGAGGACGATCTTGGAGTGGTTGTCCGTGGAAAGCCTGCAATGCCCGCGTGAATGGTTTGCCCCGGCGGCCAATCTCCGATAAGAACGCGAAAACTCGTTGAAAAATAGCCGTCATGTAACGACATAGCCTACGGCGTTTCGCGACATATGATGCTGGCATAATCAGGGATAGATGAATGAGCCTTGTTGATACGATCCGTAATACTTTTGTGCCCATCCATAAGGAAGGCTATCCCTTCATTGCGGGTTTCGCCGTTGCCACACTCATTCTTGGTTATCTTTGGGGCCCATTGTTCTGGATCGGCCTGATACTAACCGCTTGGTGCATTTATTTCTATCGTGATCCCCAGCGCGTAACTCCCACCGATGACAAGCTGGTTATAAGCCCGGCGGATGGACTCGTTTCGGCTGTTGGGCCTGCAGTGCCACCGCGCGAGCTTGGATTGGGCGATACGGAAATGACCAGAATTTCCGTCTTCATGAATGTTTTTTCCTGCCATATCAACCGCGCTCCGGTTCGCGGTCGAATTTCCACTATCGTCCATAAACCCGGCAAGTTCCTCAATGCCGAACTCGACAAAGCCAGTGCGGAAAATGAGCGCAATGGTCTGGTTATCGAAAGCCCCAATGGCGAGGTTGCTGTTGTGCAGGTTGCCGGTCTGGTTGCCCGCCGTATTGTGTGCTGGGTCGATGAAAGCAACTCAATCTCAATCGGCGAGCGCTTTGGCCTGATCCGCTTTGGCTCTCGCGTCGATGTCTATCTGCCGCAGGGATTTGTGCCGCGTGTTGCAGTCGGCCAAACGGCCGTTGGCGGCGAAACGGTTGTTGCTGAATTTGGTGGCGCGCCAAGCGCACCTCTGGTCCGGATAAGCTAATCAATGCCGTTGGAGCAAGAAACAGACCCGTTGTTTGACGAGAAACATCAAAATGCCGAACCGAAAGGCACGCGCATTCCCCTGCGTTACCTCATGCCCAACGTCATCACAGTTCTGGCCATCTGCGCGGGGCTGACCGGTATCCGGCTGGCATTTGAAAACAGATTCGAGCTGGCCGTTTCAATGGTTCTGCTGGCTGCGTTCCTTGACGGCATAGACGGACGCATCGCCCGCATGATGAAGGGTTCATCCAAGTTCGGCGCTCAGATGGACTCGCTTGCTGATATCGTCAATTTCGGCGTTGCACCGGCTTTGGTCCTTTATGCCTATATGCTTGATCAGGCGCGATCCTTCGGCTGGATTGCGGCGCTGCTTTATTGCATTGCCTGTTGTTTGCGGCTCGCCCGCTTTAACGTCATGCTTGACGTCGTCGGCAAACCGCTATGGCAGAATAACTTCTTTACGGGCGTTCCTGCTCCTGCAGGTGCCATGCTGGTCATGTTGCCGGTTTATCTGGGCTTCCTCGGTCTTGTTCCCACGCGTACATTCGCCTTTATAGCAGCAGCCTATACGGTGGGTGTGGCGGTGCTGATGATCAGCCGCTTACCGGTCTATAGCGGAAAGGCAGCAGGCACCAAGCTTCGTTCAGACTGGGTCATGCCGACCTTCCTGTTTATCGTGGTCTATGTGGCATTCCTGATGAGTTACACATGGGAAACGCTGACATTGACGACAATCGCCTTCTTCCTGACCTTGCCGTTCAGCTACAGGGCATGGAAACGTTTTGAAGCGGCGGATGCTGCCAGTACCAGCACAGATGCCGAAAAGGATGGTTCCGAAATCCAATCCTGATGTCGGAGCCACTCACCTCTACTGCTCAGTGTTAAAAGTCCGTTTGAAGGCGGCAGCAACCATGTTGATTAACTGCGAGTGAATTTCGCCGCGCGGTCGTCCTTCGACATTGTCACAAAGTGCTTCGGTGATACCTTTAGCTTTCAAAGCTTCGGACGCACCGGCTTTGCATTCCGCAAACATACTGAAATGATTAGCGCCATCAATCGTCGAGTAACGTGCATGAGGGATGAGCTTTGCCGTTTGTGACACATCTACCGTTGGTGGAACCTCTCCGCTACGTCCCAGGTTTATCAAATCGACCGGAATTGTGATGCTGGCAATGCTTTCGGTGGTTAGCGTCCCCACCATTGCGGGATCAACTGCGACTGCTGATCGAATTCGATTGTCTCGGTAGTTTTGGCCTGCGGGCTGCAGATTCATCGTGTGAAGGTCGACGCCGCTTTGTTTGATCCATTCACACAAAGAGTTGTTGCTCGAGCCGTTGTCGCAATAAGATGCCAGCCGTTGCTGGTTCACCTTGGCTCCGGCTACTGCAAGGGCCGTATATCCGCCCATGGAGAGACCAAGCGCCCCGACTTTCTCCCAGTCAATTTTATTCTGAAACGCTGTACTTATTTTGAGGACATCCAACGTAGACGTAAAATCCGCGGGCCGTAGCCAAAGCTTCATTGCCTCACCCGCCGATCTATTTCCACTCTGGTTGCCGGGATGATTTGGTGCGGCAACAATGTAACCATGTTTCGCCAACGAAGCGGCAATCCAGCTTGTGGCTCCTGCATTCCCTGCAATACCTGTGCCGTGGGAAAGCAGAATGAGTGGAAATTTGCCCTTCAGTATTGGCGCATCCCGCATGCTGGTGGTGCCGCTAAAAAACGGGGTATTGCCAAGCAGCGCTTCCTCGCCGCCAATCTGTGCCGGGTACCAGATTGTAACATGAAGATTGATGCCTCGTTCTTTTGACGGGGACAAGAATTCACGTACCCCGACATTCATGTCGTCAGCATGAGCGATTTGCAGTGTTGTAACGAGAGCGAGCCCGGTGAGAAACGCAAATTTCTTCATAGTGAAACTCCTTGTTTTGGATATATGAAAATGATTTCGGGCCTCAGCGAATTGTCGCGCGGACATAATCGCTCTTGATATCGATGGAGGGTTTTGCACCGGGGGTGTTCATAAGTTTGCTATCGATAAAAGATGCTTTGGCATCAACCGCATAGCTGATCGGCGTGTCCTTCAAAAAACTGAACGCGGCATCAAGCGCGCGGGACTCCAGACGGATAGTCTCGTTATTGCTGCTTCGCTCAAAGCGAACGTCGCTGCGCACTGCATCGCCGTTGATGTCGAGCCTGGAGGCATAACCATCCAGCGAAAAATCGGCTGCATTTGCATTGATGCGAATGCTGCGATACTCACCGGAAAAACGCGCAAGCAAAGCGTGTTGCTCAATGCTGATATCAGCGCCCTTGGGCAGATTGACGATAATCCCAACTTCACAATCAGAAAGGCTGAGAAGAGGAGATTCTGTAACGTCGATTGTTAATGTCTGATCTTTGATTTCAGTGGTCGTTTTCGTTTCGCAGCGGTTCGAGAACCAATTCGAATACCAACTTGCAAGCCAGCTTGTCCTGGTCCCTGTGATAGTCGCCGCATAGGGAACCGTGTCTAGAGTGGTGAAATCCAAACGGCTGCTCTCGCCGGTTATCGTCACCTGCTTGATCCTCGTCATATCCAGCTGAGCTGCGGTCTCGGCCTTTGCGGCGACAGGCGTAAGAGTGGTAAAGAGCAGAATAAGCGAAGCAAAAAATCCTGGCATGTTGATCTCCTTGAAATGCGGCGCTTGGATTAGCGCCAGCATCAGGGAGCGGCATTGTTCAGATATTTTCGACCTTGATCACAATTCAGGTCGTCCGCGATCACGATTGAGGACATATTGAGCCTCAAACTCATTCGGATAATGTTGAAAATGCTTTTTGTGCCTTTACCTTTCGTCGTTGCGCTTCTGCTCTTTATCCTGCTCGTCCAAATGATCCGGCGGCAGGAAGAGGGAGCGTCAAATACGTTCTTCTTCGCATGGCTGATTGTTGCTGCCGTGCAAGCGGTGGTTATAGGCGTGCGCTGGGGTTATGACTTCCTTGAGATATTGCCGCTTCAGGCAATACTTGCGGCCGCAGCTCCCACATTGGCATGGCTCAGTTTTGATAGTTTGCGAACTGAACGACCACCGTCTGAGCGGCCTTTTCTATTGCTCCATCTCCTTCCGACGTTGGCGGTCGCCGGTTTTGTCGCCTTTTGGCCCGACCCCATCTCACTGACGATCATTCTCATTTTTCTCGGGTACGGGTTTGCACTTGCCCGGCTCGCTTCGGCTGGCCCCAATATCTTGGGCGCATCGCGGCTGGATGGCGTTATCACGTCTTATCGGGCCTTGCAGCTTACCGCGATTTCCACTGTCGGCTCTGCGGTGATCGACCTGCTGGTAACTTTCGATTTCGCGGAAACGGGCGGACTTCATTCGGGCCGTATTGTCGCTATCGCCAATATTATCGGCCTTCTTGTTCTTGGAACTGCGGCTACTGTGGCTGGTGCCAGCCAACCTTTGGCGGATGAAAGCAGCGATGAGCCTGCATTGTCCAGCCAGCCTACCTCTGACGATGCTGCAGTGGCCTTGGCGTTGGATGAGTTTATGCAGTCGCGTCAGCCATATCGCGATGTGGATCTCAATTTGAACAGACTGGGCCGAAAAATGGGGCTCTCAGTCAGGCAGATATCCAATGCGGTCAACCGCGCTAAAGGGATGAGCGTTTCACAATATGTGAATGATTACCGGGTGAGGGACGCTTGCAACCTTCTCACGCAGACCGATGAGCCAATCACGCGCATCATGTTCGACGCTGGTTTTCAGACCAAATCAAACTTTAACCGCGAGTTTCTGCGTGTCACCGGCATGAGTCCGAAAGCATGGCGCACGCGTAACAATAAGGTGGACGAGAGAAACGTCATTCGTCTCGCCGTTTAACTGGGGTTGTTATAGCTCAGCAGTTTGCCTGACTGCACTTTGTACAGCTTTCCGGTTTCATCAATAGCGGGGTCACAGAGCAGGGCGATCTTCGCAGCCACTTCTGCCGGTGTTGGCAATGTCTCCGGATCTTCCCCCGGCACAGCCTGAGCACGCATTGCAGTACGCGTTGCACCGGGATCGACCGAATGCACCCTCAACTTTGTCTGTTTGGTCTCTTCCGCCCAGCTGCGCGCGAAAACTTCCACGGCAGCTTTCGAAGCGGCATAGGGAGCCCAGTAGGCGCGGGCAGAGTGGGCAACACTCGACGAAAGCAGCAATGCACGGCCAGCGTCGGAAAGCTTCAGCAAAGGGTCTGTGGTCCGAATAAGGCGCCAAACGCTGGAAACATTGACAGTCATCAGCTTGTCGAAGACCTTTGCCTCGACATGGCCGATAGGCGAAATGGTACCGAGCACACCAGCATTGGCGATCATTATATCAAGCTTGCCCCAACGCTCGTGAATTGAGCCGCCGAGGCGATCAATGGCTGGCAGATCGGTCAGGTCGAGTGGAACCAGCGTTGCCGAGCCACCAGCCTTTGTAATTTCGTCGTCCAGTTCTTCAAGGCCGCCCACCGTGCGCGCAACAGCGATAACATGCGCGCCGCGTCCAGCGAGTTCTTTTGCAAGGTGATAGCCAATGCCGCGCGAAGCGCCGGTGACAAGCGCAAGCTTGCCATCCAGCCGAAAACTGCCGTCAGAAATCATGAAGTGAACTCAACCGTTATTTGCCAGAAGTGAGAACTGACGGACATTGTCCGGGCCGTCCTTGTCGAGAAGGCGCGTCGGGTAGTCGCCAGTGAAATAGTGATCGGTAAAGAGTGGCGAACGCGGGTCTCGCGGAGCTCCGCTTACGGCCTTGTAGAGCCCGTCTATCGACAGAAACGCCAATGAATCCGCGCCGATATACGCACACATCGCATCAAGATCAGCATATTGGTTTGCCAGCAGCTTATCTGCATCGGGCGTATCAATGCCGTAGAAATCCGGGTGGAAAATCATCGGGCTGGCAACGCGGATATGCACTTCGCTTGCGCCAGCATCGCGGATCATTTGCACGATCTTGACGGATGTCGTTCCGCGCACAATGGAATCGTCCACCAGAACAACGCGCTTGCCTTCGATGACTGCGCGATTGGCTGAGTGTTTCAATTTGACGCCGAACGCACGAATGGATTGCGTCGGCTCGATAAAGGTTCTGCCGACATAATGGTTGCGGATGATACCAAGCTCGAAGGGGATGCCGCTCGCCTGCGCAAAACCTATCGCAGCCGGTGTACCGCCATCGGGAACGGGCACGACAACATCAGCCTCAAGCGGTGCTTCCTTGGCGAGGTTGATACCCATATTCTTGCGGGCGGTATAAACATTGCGGCCACCAACAACTGAGTCAGGACGGGCAAAATATACATATTCGAACAGGCAAAGCCGCTCAGGTTTCGGGTTCTGCGGCTTGAACGTCTCAATGCTGATGGAACCATCAGCTTGAATCTCGCAAACCACGACTTCACCATTTTCGATATCACGAACGAATTTGGCACCAATAATGTCCAGCGCGCAACTCTCGGAAGCAAAAATCGGCTTGCCATTGAGGTCGCCCATCACAAGCGGACGAATGCCGATCGGGTCACGTGCAGCGATCAACTTTGTGCGGGTGAGGGCGAGCATCGCATAGCCGCCTTCCATCTGGCGGATCGCGTCAATGAAGCGATCGCTCGATGATGTGCTGCGCGAGCGGGCAATGAGATGTAGCACAACTTCCGTATCGGAATTGGACTGGCAGATAGCACCATCGGCAATAAGCTTGCGGCGCATGGTAAGGCCATTGGTGAAATTGCCGTTATGGGCAATGGCAATGCCACCGATTTCCAGCTCGGCGAAAAGCGGCTGCACATTGCGGAGAGCAGCGTCACCTGTTGTGGAGTAGCGGACATGGCCTATAGCGCGGTCACCGGGCAGCTGAGCCAATGTAGCCGGGTTGGTATAATGGTCCCCAACAAGGCCCATACGGCGCTCTGAGCAGAATTGGTTGCCATCGTATGAGACTATACCTGCAGCTTCCTGGCCGCGATGCTGCAATGCATGCAGTCCCAACGCTGTCAGTGTGGCCGCATCAGGATGGCCCAAAATGCCAAACACACCGCACTCTTCATGCAGTGTGTCATCGTCAAGGGACATCAATTGGTTATCGTCACGAGAAATGTCGGTCATTGCCGCCAGCCCTTTCGCCCCAAGTTCATTGGGATCGAGTCAATTGTGCCTAGTTGTATTATGCCACACTATATGGGGTATTACCAAGGAAACCCCAAGAGCGGTATTGACGCAGTTCATGTTATTGTCCGGTTACTCTGGTGTTGTGCCTTCCGGAGGAATGTCTTCCTTCGGTTCAACCGTTGTCGTTCCGTCTGGCGCAGTATCCGTTGCCGCAGGCGTACCGGGCTTCAAACGCTTCAGAATGGTTGATTCCGGGTCTTCCGGCAAAAGCGCAACCAGTTTTGCACCTAGCTCGTCGATCATCGGCTTTGATTTGGCCTGTGCCACCCATGCCGGCTGATTTTCGGTAACGAGCCAGTTGAAAAACAACATCGCAACCACGACGAGCAGAACACCGCGTGCTGCTCCGAATAGAAAGCCGAGTGTGCGATCCAGCGCGCCGATGCGGCTATCGATGATAAAATCGGCGATCTTCATCGTAATAATGGAAACAACGATGAGCGTGATGATGAAAACCAGACCGGCAGCCGCAATCTGCGCAATTGTGTCATTGCTGATGTAAGGGGCTAAAAAGGGAACCACTGGCTTGTAAAAAACATAGGCGGCAACGGCAGCGGCTGCCCATGATACGACAGACAATACTTCGCGCGAGAAGCCACGAACCATGGCCAGGACCGCCGAGACAAGGGTTATGCCCAATAGTATTCCGTCAAGCAACGTTATCGGCATTTTATTTGGTCCTCATATCAAAACCAACCATTTGATCAGTCTTCGCGTTGTCTCTTGCCCGGTCCGGATGCTGCTATGCGGGCCACAAGGTCCGGCAGTGATGCGGTCTCGGTCAGACGAGCATTGCCGTTCTTTGCGACATCGTTGCTTCCCTTGGGAAGAACAGCCTGCTTGAACCCAAGCTTGTCTGCTTCTTTCAGTCTTTGCACTGCATGCGCCACAGGGCGAACAGCACCAGATAGACTGACTTCGCCGAAATAGACGCAATCGGCGGGAAGGGCAATACCAGCAATTGAGGAAACCAGTGCAGATGCAACAGCAATATCAGCGGCGGGCTCGGTTATCCGGTATCCACCAGCCACATTCAGATACACATCATGCTGTCCAAACCGAACGCCGCAATGGGCTTCAAGCACGGCGAGAATCATCGAAAGGCGGTTTCCATCCCAACCAACAACGGCGCGGCGCGGCGTGCCGAGCGTTGAGGGAGCGACCAAGGCCTGAATTTCAACGAGGATAGGCCGCGTTCCCTCCATACCGGCAAAAACAGCGGCGCCCGGCGCTTTATCGTTCCTTTCGCCAAGAAACAGCTCGGAGGGATTGGCGACCTGACGCAAGCCCTTATCCGACATTTCAAACACGCCGATTTCATCAGTCGGCCCAAACCGGTTTTTGACGGTGCGAAGAATACGGTAATGGTGGCCACCTTCACCTTCAAAATAAAGCACGGCATCGACCATATGCTCGATGACACGCGGTCCTGCAATTTGGCCCTCTTTGGTCACATGTCCGACGAGAACAACGGCTGCACCTGTTTGCTTGGCATAGCGAATCATGGCCTGTGCTCCGGCGCGAACCTGGGTCACTGTGCCGGGTGCAGAATCAGCGGCATCTGTCCAAAGCGTCTGGATCGAATCGATAATGATCAGATCCGGGCGTTTCGCCTCGGAGATGGTCGCAAGTATATCTTCAACATTGGTTTCTGCCGCCAGCAGCACATCTGTATCGGCGGCGTCCAGCCGCTGCGCACGCAGACGTATCTGTGCTACTGCTTCTTCGCCTGATACGTATATAACGCGGTGTCCCTGACGCGATAAGGCAGCGGCGGCCTGTGTCAGCAAGGTCGATTTGCCGATACCCGGATCGCCGCCGATCAGAATGGCCGATCCGCGTACGAAGCCGCCGCCCGTCACACGATCAAGCTCGCCAATTCCCGACTGGATGCGTGGGGCGTCTTCGATTTCACCCGATAAGGTGGTCAGCGCAACGGCACGGCCCTTGCGGCTAGAAAGCTTACCGGGTCCGCTGCCTATGCCGCCAGATGTGCCTTCTTCGACAAGTGTATTCCATTCGCCGCATGCATCGCACTTGCCGGCCCAGCGTGTGTGAACGGCACCGCAATTCTGGCAGATGAATTGAATTCTAGCCTTGGCCATTAAATCTCATTTCCGCTGTAAAGGTAGCGGCGGTGATAGCGGTTTCCAAGGCTGGTAAGCAACTCATATCCGATTGTGCCTGCAGCGCGTGCAGCATCATCAAGCGAAATATTGCTGCCAAACAGTTCGATATAGTCACCGGCCTTGGCCTCGCCTTCGTCCAGTTCGGAAATATCGAACGAGGTTAGATCCATTGTCACGCGCCCGATGATTGGAACTTTCTTGCCTGCAATGAAACCACAACCACCATTATTGAGCGTTTGCCGCAGGGGGACGCCGCTGCCCGACGCCGAGCGTAAATAGCCATCTGCGTAGCCAACAGAGCAGATCGCAATACGCGTATCACGGGTCAGTCTCGCTGTAGCGCCGTAGCCCGCCGTCTCGCCTTTAAGGCCTGTGCGAATCTGAACTATCCGTGCTTCTGACGTGACCACCGGCCGCATTGGGTTGGCAATGCCCGAAACAGGCTCGCCGCCATACATGGCGACGCCGGGACGGCTCAACTCATAGCCAGCGTTCAAACTATGAAAGATGCCGGGTGAATTGGCGATGCTTGATTCAATTCCAGAGAAATGTTCGCGAAGCTTTTGAAATGATTCAAATTGCCGTTGGCTAAGCTCATGTTTTTGTTCATCTGCCGTTGCCAGATGGGTAATCAGCAGGATCGGCTTGTCATCTTTGGATTCACCGGCAAAACGGATGGCTTCGTTAACGGTGAGGCCGAGGCGGTTCATCCCCGTATCGACATGCAGAGCATAGGGCAGTTTTTCGGTGCGACCGGCATTGAGTGCCTTCCAGCTTGCAAGTTCCTGCAACGACCCAAGCACTGGAGTGAGGTTGGATTGTTCGTAGACCGGAAAAGCCTCAGCGAAGAAGCCGTTAAGCACAAAAACTTGCGCATCAGGCGCGACAGCCTTTACACGCAATCCTTCCTCGGCCAGAGCCACAAAAAATGTACGGCATCCAGCTTTCCATAAAACCGGGACGACATGGATAATACCAAGGCCATAGGCGTCAGCCTTGACCACAGCCGCCGTACGGGCAGGCTTGGACCTCTCGACAAGCAGAAGCCAGTTTGCAACCAAGGCATCAAGATCAATGGTTAAACGTCCGCCAGCGAGCCGTGGATCAGCGCCCGTCGTAGCAACATGTTGCATTTTAGCAGTCATCCTTACTCGAAACGTTCAGGAAGATGCGAATCCTCGGCAAGATCGGTAAAGCGGGTAAACTCCGCCTGGAAAGCGAGCCGCACTGTTCCTGTCGGGCCATGACGCTGCTTGGCAACGATGACTTCTGCCTTGCCGATTGCTTCGTTCAACTCAGCCTGCCATTTGAAGTGCTCTTCGGTTCCGGGCTTCGGTTCTTTGTTCTTGATGTAATATTCGTCGCGATACACAAACAATACAACGTCGGCGTCCTGCTCTATCGAACCGGATTCGCGCAAGTCAGAAAGCTGCGGATGTTTGTCTTCGCGGCTTTCCACTTGGCGCGAGAGCTGGGAGAGAGCAATGATCGGTGTATTCAACTCCTTGCCGAGAGCTTTCAGGCCAGTGGTAATCTCGGTAATTTCCTGCACGCGGTTTTCCGATGCGCGCTTGGACGATCCCTGCATCAGCTGAATATAGTCGATCACAATCACGTCGAGGCCACGCTGGCGCTTCAAGCGGCGTGCACGAGCCGCCAATTGAGCAATGGATATACCACCCGTCTGATCGATATAGAGTGGCACACGCTGCATATGCTGCGAACAGGCAACGAGCTTTTCAAAATCAGCTTCACTGATTTCACCGCGGCGGATTTTTGAAGAGCTGATTTCCGATTGCTCGGAAATGATACGCGTTGCCAGCTGTTCAGACGACATTTCCAGCGAGAAAAAGCCGACAACGCCGCCATTCTTGGCTTTAAAACTGCCATCGGCCAATTGTTCAGGCTCGTAGGCTGCGGCGATGTTGAATGCGATATTGGTTGCAAGCGAGGTTTTGCCCATGCCAGGACGTCCTGCAAGAACGATCAAATCTGAAGGCTGCAATCCACCCATACGCGCATCGAGCGCACGGATACCCGTTGATACGCCGGAAAGATGTCCGTCGCGCATGAATGCAGCGTTGGCCATATCCACAGCATTCTTGACCGCATCGGTAAATGTCTGGAAGCCACCATCATAGCGCCCGGTTTCAGCCAGTTCGAACAGGCGTCGTTCCGCATCCTCGATCTGGCCTTGCGGCGCTACATCGACCGGCGCGTCATAGGCGATATTCACCATATCTTCGCCAATGGTGATCAGCGCCCGGCGTGTCGCCAGATCATAAATCGCGCGGCCATAGTCTTCGGCATTGATGACGGTCACAGCTTCCGCTGCAAGACGTGCCAGATATTGCATGACGGTCATGTCGCCGATCTTCGCGTCGGCGGGCATGAATGTTTTAAGCGTCACGGGATTGGCCATCTTGCCCATCCGAATCATGTCGGATGCGACTTCGAAGATTTTCCGGTGCAGAGGCTCATTGAAATGGGTGGGCTTCAAGAAGTCGGAAACACGATAGAACGCATCATTATTGACCAGAATTGCGCCAAGCAAAGCCTGTTCGGCCTCAATATTGTTGGGGGCCTCGCGATAGAGCGTGCCCTGCGCTTCGTTGATCTTGCGTACCGTAGCTTCAGCCATTTTGTATTTTCCTGTTCGCCACCACTATGGCCCAGCACAGATAATTATGGCGTGGCAGATTTGTCCTTATCACCACAATTCACACAACTGCGGATAAGAAAACCTCCTGCTTGACTCTCACGGCGGACTATAAGCCGAGTCGGGTGGAAAAGGCGATGCAGCACAACCGCTTCTCAGTCATCCTCGGGCTTGACCCGAGGACCACTGCTCGCCAATGAAGATTGAATCCTCGGGTCAAGCCCGAGGATGACGGAGAAGTATGCGTTAAAGTACCATCGCACTAAGGTCCAATCACCGCCCGGCAATCGATTCCTTTGCGTTCACTTGGCTATTAGCCGAGCTGCGTTCACACTCAAGGCGCTTTAGTCGCTTTTCTTCCTGTTCGATATAGTTGCGTGTGAACGGCACGGCTTCCTGTCGATGAGCCAATTGAATCTGGAACACCATCAGGTTCTGCCAGCGGAATGCTGATTCTGATGCCGCCAGATAAAACTCCCACATCCGGCAAAACCTTTCATCATAGATCGCTTTTGCCTTATCGCGATTTGCCATGAAACGTTCGCGCCAGATGCGCAATGTATCAGCATAGTGCAGACGCAGAATTTCGATATCAGTAATGACCAAGCCGGCTTTTTCGATATGTGGAATGACTTCCGAAAGGGCAGGGATATAACCTCCCGGGAAGATATATTTCTGAATGAAGGCATTGGTGTAGGACGGCCCGTCTGAACGCCCGATCGAATGCAACAGGAAGACGCCATCCTTCTTGAGCAGGCGCGCTGTATGCTGAAAATATTCGGAGAAATGACCAATGCCTACATGCTCGAACATGCCGACCGAAACAATCCGGTCGAAACTGTCATCGATTGTACGATAGTCCTGCAGGTTGAATTGAGCCTGTGATGACAGTCCTTCCTCAAAAGCACGCTTATTAGCAATGCCGTACTGTTCTTGCGAGAGGGTGACGCCTGTGACATTGGCCTCAAGGTGCCTTGCCAGATATAGTCCCATGCCACCCCAGCCGCAGCCGATATCGAGGGTCTTATGACCTTTTTCGATAAGCAGTTTTGCAGCTATGTGACGTTTTTTTGCAAGCTGAGCCTCTTCGAGGGTCGCATCTGGCCTTTCGAAGTAAGCGCAGGAATATTGCATGTCGGTATCGAGAAAGAGCCGATACAAATCCTCCGACAGATCGTAGTGACGTTGCACATTGCTTGATGCACGGGTCAGATTGTTCATCTGGTGTAAACGCCGGGTAGCGCGCCGTATGCCCTCAAGCGCAAGCATCCAGGGTTCCTTGGCTGCCGTAGCTCCCGTATTTTCGAAGATAAGTTTCAAAATATCGTAGATGTCGCCCTGCAGAACATCAATCTCGCTGTTCATATAGGCTTCTGCAAAGTGCAAGGATGGGTCGAACGCGATCCTGCGTTCTGCCGCGGCAGTATTGATGCGGAAGTGATATTCCTCGCCGGTCCCGTCGCCAAACATGCGGGTTTTTCCGCCGGAATCGGTTATTTTCAAAGTACCAGTGTGAATCATGCGCGTAAGGGCGGCGCGTAGAAGTGCATTCATGAACAATCTCCATCTTAGACGATAGAGCTCGGCCATAAGGCGACTCAAAGGGAGTCTTGGTCGGGCGTGGGTGGACTCAGTAAATTTAATTGATTTTTTCAATCTGAAAAGCAAAAAAGTACCCGGCATTGCTACCGGGTACTTTTACCAAATGAAAACAACTCTTTCGAGTGCTTTGTATCTTCTTTAAATCAGGCGTTTTCTTCGCCGTCTTCGTCTTCATCAAAGAATTCGTCCGAAAGCGGAGCTTCTTCAATGCCGTAAATTGCTTCGGCAGAAGTAAGGTCTTCGCCCTTAACCTGACGCTCAGCTTCATCAGCTGTACGAGCAATATTGATGGTTACTGTTGCTTCAACTTCAGGGTGCAGCGACAGAACAATCTTGTGCAGGCCGATTGTCTTGATCGGTGTGTTCAATTCAACCTGGTTGCGATTGATTGAGAAGCCTTCAGCTGTGATCAGGTCGGCAATGTCACGGGTCGAAACTGAACCGTATAGCTGGCCGGTCTCACCAGCGGAGCGAACGGCAATAAATGACTTGCCATCAAGCTTGTCAGCAATTGCCTGAGCTTCTGTCTTGCGCTCGAGGTTGCGGGCTTCAAGCTGTGCGCGCTGGCCTTCGAACTTCTTCTTGTTGGCTTCGTTTGCACGAAGAGCCTTGCCCTGTGGCAGAAGGAAGTTACGGGCAAAGCCGTCCTTGACCTTGACTGTATCGCCCATCTGGCCGAGGCGGCCAATGCGTTCTAGTAGAATGACGTCCATTTGAGTTTTTCCTTATAGTTTAGTGTCTTCAATTATCATTGCTGGGTGGGGTATTATTTCCTGCCTTCGAAACCGGTGCGCTGCGCGATGTGTCGAACAATCCGGCTACAAGAAAGAAGAAAAGTGTGAAAGTGAAAATGATGACGGCAAGGTAAGCCAGCCACAAAGCGACCGGCCGCCAAGTTGCACCGCGCGTCCTGGCATGCATGATTGCAAAGCCCGCCATCAGGAATCCGGCACCAAGTGCCCCGGCAATTGCTGTTGCCGCATATCCGATGCCGCCTGGCAGAAAACACGCGGCGCATGCAATCGCAAACACAAAAAGGCCAGGGCGCGGCATGCGTAATGCCCGTGGCCAATCATCTTTCGGGCGGCGAAGCTTGCCTGATGCTGCTGTCAACCGCAGGGCAATATAGAGATTGCCGACGATGAGGATGACCCATATTGCAGGCTGAATTGCGGGAAGCGCGCGCACAACAAATTCGGCCAGTCCCTGCGCAACTTCCGCATTGGGTGCGAGTTGGGGGTTGGTCGCTACAAGTTGCTGCCCCAAGGATTTGATCAAAGCCTGGGCAAACTCGTCGCCATAGCCAATCAACATGCCGATTGCGATGAATGCCGCCGCTACAATCAGCGTAAGCCGCAGGAGTGTATCTGCCAGCGGATACCAGACATATGCGTCGCTGGGACCGCCAACTTCGGAGGCAGGGCGCGCAAGTCCTGTAAAATAGGCTGCAGCGGCCGCCGGAAGCGCAATAATCAGAACGAGGACGAGTGCTGCCGTAGGGGCAGCCAGCACCGATACGATCACCGCCATGGATAGCGCTGCGATAAAGCCGGTGGCAGTGCCCCAGCCGAGAGCAGCGACAAAAATGGGGAGGGGGGAGAACAGCAGCAATGTCATGGCAAGGGTGGACTGCGCGATAACGCCAATCGAGAGCAGCGCGGCTGCAAGCCCTGCTAATACTCCAACGCCAAAATCTTTTGCTGTAGGTAACATTTCGCTCGCTGTCCTGCTTGCATAAGCAGTTAGAGGTGGTTTTTAAACCGATGCCTCAACTTGGGTTTTATTTTTCACCAACTCCGCGCCCATCGCGACTGGTGTACTAAACGGTAGAGTAAGGCGGCGATCAGATCGCCGCCTTAATCAATATTACTTCACGACGTATGGCAGAAGGCCAAGGAAACGTGCACGCTTGATCGCCTGAGCGAGTTCGCGCTGCTTCTTCTGGCTCACAGCTGTGATACGCGAAGGAACAATCTTGCCACGCTCGGAAATGTAGCGCGACAGAAGCTTTACGTCCTTGTAGTCGATCTTCGGCGCATTCGCACCCGAGAACGGGCAGGTCTTGCGGCGGCGATGGAACGGACGGCGGGTCGGGATCTGATTGATGTCAACCATTATTCTGCTCCTTCACCGGCTTCGTCACGTGGACGGCGTGGGCGACGCGGACGGTCGTCATCACGGCCACCGAACTTGTTGTCATCGCGATCACGGCGATCGTCACGGCGAGCGAGCATGGCCGACTGGCCTTCCTCGTGTTCGTCAACGCGGATCGTCATGAAACGCAGGACGTCTTCGTTGATGCGCTGCTGACGCTCGAGCTCTGCAACAGCCGCTGCAGGAGCAGTGATGTTGAGCAGCGAGTAATACGCCTTGCGGTTCTTGTTAATACGATATGTGAGAGCACGGAGCCCCCAGCTTTCGATACGCCCGACTGTGCCGCCATTGGTCTCGATGATGCCCTTGTATTGTTCTACAAGCGCATCGACCTGCTGCTGCGAAATGTCCTGTCGAGCAAGGAACACATGTTCATAAAGAGCCATTTGTCTTTGCCTTTCTTCGTTAGTATTGCCCGGATCAACGGATGAACCTCTGCGAATCTCTCAGGCCGGTGAACGGCGAAGAAAGGACGCGTATGGAGACGATCGAGAGAGGAGACACGGGAGGCTGAAGCTTTTCGCTCCGACGGATTGAAATCCGGCCCTCCGTTCAGCCCCCAGCTGACGCCGAGCAATGAACGGGCGCTCTATACGGGCAAAACGTGAAAGAAGCAACCCGTTCGCCAATTTTAATGGTTTGGCTTCAAGCCCGGCTTGGGAAAATTAGTCCCATAGGGTCGCGATCTTTGGAGTTGGCTCCAATGACCCACTCATTGCGAAATATTTGTAGAGCACAAGGAGTGATAACAATTTTTCTTGTGTCTGGTCATCGAATTGGCTGACATGAGCATTGGCATTTCGGATAATGGCAACTGCTTCGTCGGCATGCTTGTTATAATAGCAAATCTTATCTTCCAGATCCGCAAAATCAGGGCGCAATTGCACATAATGATGTCCTGGTATCAGGCACCCTTCCATAAACCAGGTTTCGTAGACAGGGTCTGGCATCATGCATAGTGATTGGGACGCCATTATCCATTGCAGGTTTGTCGCCACATCATGCCCTTCCACCGAAATTATGTAGCGGAATCGCCTTATCTGCTCCACCGCCGACATGAATGGCTTGCCCCAGGGGGAGGAGGCATCATGACTTGCCATTCCAACATCACACAGTGGATGGTCGAAATAACGTTTAACCAAGAAAGAGCGTTTTTCGTTATTGTTGCCACCTCGCCATACTGCTAATGGCTGTTTTTCGGCGAAGGTTACGGGAACATCCAATTTTTGAAAATGGCGAAGCTTGTTGAGCTTCAGTAAAACCGATTCTTTATTGTCTCCGTGGATCGGGCGGCTTTTCACAATGGACGGTACGGGAGGAACGGAAGTCACATCGCCGAAAACATGTGCTATTTCCAACTCAGCAGGGAAGTACCGGGCATGTTCCTTCAGGTCGTAATAGTACATGCTCTGGTTTCTCGGTAAATTGGAGATTTTGGAGCTTGCTTCAATGCGCGGTGATCGTTCTCCAATCTTGTTGTAGTAATTCAGGCGGGATCTGAGATGGTCCCGTTCGCATATCTGGAAATCTTCACATAGAACATTCAGCTGCCTGCGGAATAAATGCTGAGGCAACAGGTCTCTGATAATGTTTCTGGAGTAATATTCGATCTTCTTTATTGATCTGGTGATGGACATTGGCTTCAAAAAATTGGCAACCGAACCAACCGTCTACAGCCGAAAAAGCTTGCTGAATTCCGGAGTAGCATTGGGGCGTCTGAGGTTGAAATGGTTGGCTGAAAATGTATTGCGTTATAATATGTAAGGTGGGATTGAACCCTGCGATATTGGCAACATCGTGCATTGCAGTGGTGTGATATGCAAGTCAGTTTTTTCAAAGGCCCATGAGAGAGCTTGACTTCGCGCTTGCTGATAGGCACACCGCGCGGCACATTGAGCCCGGTTTCATTTGGAGGCATTTCTATGTCCATAGCATTCACCTTTCCCGGACAGGGGAGTCAGTCCGTCGGCATGGGCAAGGCGCTTGCCGACAATTTTGCACAAGCCAAGGCCGTCTTTGATGAGGTGGACGAGGCTTTGGGTGAAAAGCTGTCCTCCATCATATGGGAAGGGCCTGAAGAGACATTGACGCTTACTGCCAATGCGCAGCCGGCTTTGATGGCCGTATCCATTGCGGTGATCCGCGTGCTGGAATCCCAGGGCATCTCGCTTAAGGACAAGGTTTCCTTTGTAGCTGGCCACTCGCTAGGTGAATATTCTGCGCTTTGCGCGGCTGGTACGTTCTCCTTGGCCGATACCGCGCGGCTTTTGCGTATTCGCGGCAACGCCATGCAAAAAGCAGTTCCAGCGGGTCAGGGCGCTATGGCTGCCATTATCGGTCTTGAATATGCGGACGTCGAATCCGTGTGCGCCGAGGCCTCGGCGCAAGGATCGGTTCAGATCGCCAATGATAATGGCGGCGGACAACTGGTTATCTCGGGTGCAAAGGCTCCGGTCGAGGCGGCCGCTGCGCTGGCTTCTGCCAAGGGTGCAAAGCGTGCGATCATGCTGCCTGTTTCCGCTCCTTTTCATTCAGCTCTCATGGCGCCTGCTGCTGATGCGATGCAGGAAGCTCTTGCAGCCGTTGCCAAGAATGATCCCATCGTGCCGCTTATTGCCAATGTCAAAGCGGCGCCGGTTAGTTCCGCCGATGAAATTGCAGCCTTGCTAGTTGAGCAGGTGACCGGACGGGTTCGCTGGCGCGAAACTGTTGAATGGTTTGGTGCCAATGGGGTATCGACGCTCTATGAGATTGGCGCAGGCAAAGTGCTTACAGGGCTTGCGCGCCGTATCAATAAAGACATTTCCGGTGTAGCAGTTGGGACGCCGGAAGATATTGAAGCGGCTGTAGCCGCCCTGAATGCTTGATAAACACTGGAATAGAGGAACGCGCAATGTTTGACCTTACTGGCCGCAAGGCTCTCATTACGGGCGCAACAGGTGGTATCGGTGAAGCGATTGCCCGCGCGCTGCATGCCCAGGGTGCAATTGTCGGTTTGCACGGTACGCGCATCGAGAAGCTGGAAGCCTTGGCAGGCGAACTTGGCGATCGCGTCAAGATTTTCCCGGCAAATCTTTCCAATCGCGATGAAGTCAAGGCGCTGGGTGAGAAGGCTGAAGCGGATCTTGAAGGGGTGGAGATATTGGTCAACAATGCCGGTATCACCAAAGACGGTTTGTTTGTGCGCATGAGCGACGCCGACTGGGACAATGTTCTGGAGGTCAATTTGACCGCCGTGTTCCGTCTCACCCGCGAATTAACCCATCCCATGATGCGCCGGCGCTATGGCCGCATCATCAACATAACGTCAATCGTTGGCGTTACCGGAAATCCCGGCCAGACAAATTACGTGGCTTCGAAGGCCGGCCTTATCGGCTTCTCCAAGTCGCTTGCGCAGGAGATCGCCAGCCGCAACGTTACCGTGAATTGTGTAGCGCCCGGTTTCATCGAATCAGCCATGACCGACAAGCTCAATGACAAGCAGAAGGAAGGCATCATGTCCGCCATTCCTATGCGCCGTATGGGCACAGGCGAGGAAATCGCGTCGTCAGTGGTTTATCTTGCCAGCAGTGAGGCTGCCTACGTCACTGGCCAGACGATCCATGTAAACGGTGGCATGGCGATGATCTGATTAATCACTCACGCATCCTGCGATCGAGTGAAGTATAGGAAACAATCACATTTATGAGATTGAGGCCGTGAATAAAGCGTGATAAGTCGCGCACCAGTTGTGACATCAAATGGATTTGCCAAATCGATTAGATGCCCAAGAAATTCCGCAAGGAATAAGCCGCAGGGGTTGGTGTTTTAGCTGTTAAACAGCACTGAACCATCATCTTATTGCTTGATTAGAGTCATCCGTGCCGCTAACCAAGGCATAGGGAAAAACAAACAGGTTGAGGTTTCCACATGAGTGATACTGCAGAACGCGTCAAGAAAATCGTTATTGAACATCTGGGCGTTGATGCCGAGAAAGTCACCGATGGTGCGAGCTTCATCGACGATCTGGGCGCAGACAGCCTTGATACTGTCGAGCTCGTGATGGCTTTTGAAGAAGAATTCGGCGTTGAAATTCCGGATGATGCTGCTGAAACGATTTTGACTGTCGGCGATGCCGTCAAATTCATCGACAAAGCACAAGCCTAATTTTTGTTATGCCTGGCGGCGCATGAGTGAATGAAGTGGCGTAACGCCTTTCTCATTCATGCGTTCGAGGGATACAACCATGTCGCATATGATAATTAAGGATCGGCCATGAGGCGCGTTGTCATAACCGGCCTTGGGCTGGTTTCTCCTCTCGCATCGGGTGTTGAGCTCACTTGGTCAAGGCTTTTGGCCGGCCAGAGCGGTGCCCGGCGCGTTACAGAATTTGATGTTGAAGATCTGCCCTGCAAGATCGCATGCCGTATTCCGGTGGGCGACGGGTCCGATGGCACTTTCAATCCTGACGATTGGATGGAGCCGAAGGAACAGCGCAAGGTTGATCCATTTATTATTTACGCAATGGCAGCTGCCGATCAGGCGCTTGCTGATGCCAAATGGGCACCTGAAAGCGATGAAGACCAGATTCGCACTGGTGTGCTCATCGGTTCAGGTATCGGTGGTCTCGAAGGGATTGTCGAAGCAGGTTACACCCTGCGTGACAAAGGCCCGCGCCGCATTTCGCCCTTCTTTATTCCCGGACGATTGATCAATCTCGCTTCCGGTCAAGTTTCCATCAAACACAAGCTGCGTGGCCCAAACCATTCGGTCGTCACCGCTTGCTCTACCGGTGCGCATGCCATTGGCGATGCGGCCCGTTTGATTGCTTTTGGCGATGCAGATCTGATGGTCGCTGGTGGAACGGAATCTCCAGTCAGCCGTATTTCGCTTGCCGGTTTTGCGGCCTGCAAGGCGCTTTCCACGGAAAGAAATGACGATCCTACAGCTGCTTCCCGCCCGTATGACAGAGACCGCGATGGCTTTGTCATGGGTGAGGGCGCGGGTATCGTTGTTCTTGAAGAACTGGATCACGCATTGGCTCGCGGCGCCAAGATTTATGCCGAAGTCATAGGCTATGGCCTGTCGGGCGACGCCTACCATATCACCGCGCCTTCCGAGAGCGGTGAGGGTGCACAGCGCTCAATGGAAATGGCGCTCAAGCGTGCGGGCATTACCCCGTCGGATATCGATTACATCAATTCGCATGGCACTTCGACCATGGCTGATACCATTGAGCTTGGTGCGGTGGAGCGGGTTGTCGGCGATTCTGCGTCAAAAATTTCGATGTCGTCAACGAAATCGTCGATTGGGCATCTTCTCGGTGCTGCAGGTTCCACGGAAGCAATCTTCTGCGTATTGGCGATTCGCGACAACATCGCGCCACCGACGCTTAATCTTGACAATCCATCTGTTGAAACCAAAATCGATTTGGTTCCGCATAAAGCACGCGAACGGAAAATCGATATCGCCTTGTCCAATTCTTTCGGATTTGGCGGAACCAATGCTTCGCTTGTTCTGCGGCGTTATCAACAGTGATCGGACTTATGGCGAGGGCGCTCGGCGCTTTCGCCATATTACAGTCGATTTTACCGCATAGTGGCTGAATCAGCTTTGATTTGAGCTGTACTATGCGCCATCTGCAAAGTTGCCGTTCCTTCATCCACTGGGTGAACGGCAAAATAACCGCTAATTCGTCCCGAGGTGCTTGCGTGAGTTCAGATCAGCAGTCTGGAGAGACAAATAGTTCCGGTACGCCGGAGCGTAAGCCTATTGTCCCGCAGTCGGCATCTGAAGCTTTGCGTCCAGAACCAGGCACGCCTCCACCAGCGCCGAAACGCCGCTCACGCCGCGCCAGAAGCCAGATCGTCGTTTTTGCAAACTTCATGCTGTCATTGGTTGTGCTGGTTGTGCTCGCCGCGGCTGCTGTTGTTTATTTTGGCAAGGTCGAATTTAACGAACCCGGCCCAAATGATGTGACCACCAATTACGTGGTCAAGAGTGGCTCCGGTATTATTGAAATAGCCGACGGACTTGAGCGCCGTGGGATTATCTCTGACGCACGCATATTCAAATATGGCGTACAGGCCTATGGCCATCAGGGCAACATGAAGGCCGGCGAATACGAGATCAAGGCGCACGCATCCATGCGCGAGATCATGGACCTGCTGCGCAGCGGAAAATCTGTTCTGCACTCTCTCACCATACCGGAAGGTCTGACTGTCGAGCAGATATTCCAGCGTATCAGCGAGGATGACGTTCTGACCGGCAATCTACCAGCTATTATGCCAAAGGAAGGCTCGCTTTTTGCTAATACGATGCGGTTTTCCCGTGGCACTACCCGCGAAGAACTCGTGAAGAAAATGCAGGCGGACCAAAAGAAGCTGGTTGAAGATATTTGGGAGCGCCGCGATCCAAGCGTGCCGCTAAAAACCATTGAAGAGTTTGTCACGCTCGCTTCTATTGTCGAGAAAGAGACGGGCAAAGCTGACGAGCGCCCGCGTGTTGCCTCCGTATTCATCAACCGGCTGAACAAGCGCATGCGCCTGCAATCTGATCCGACGATCCTCTATGGTCTCTTTGGAGGAAAGGGCCGCCCTGCGGACCGCGCGATCCTGAAATCGGATATCGAAAAGCCCACGCCATATAATACATACACAATTAATGGTCTCCCGCCTGGTCCTATTGCCAATCCGGGTCGTGACGCTCTTGAGGCTGTTGCCCATCCTTCGCAGACGAAAGATCTATATTTCGTTGCCGATGGCACTGGAGGCCATGTCTTTGCCGCGACGCTGGAAGAGCATAATGAGAACGTAAAGCGGTGGCGCGAAGTCGAAAAGAACAGGCTTGATGAAGCCGCAAAAGCCGCGACGGGGGACGAGAATGCCGTGCCGGTTGAGGGCGGCGTCGCAAATTAACCGGAAAGAATGCCGGGCCAAGGGGGAAGCATATGTCATTGCAGAGTATGACGGGTTTTGCCCGTCACCTCCGGACCTTTCCCGGAGTGCAGATTTCGTGGGAAATCAAATCGGTCAATGGCAAAGGGCTCGATGTACGCTTTCGTCTGCCGCAAGGCTTTGAAGCGATTGATCAAAAAGCCCGGGCTCTTTTCGGACAGCATTTCAAGCGCGGCAATTTTCAGGCCGCATTGACTGTCGACAAAACGGAAGGCGCTTCTGCCAGGACTGTGGTTAACCGGCCATTGCTTGAGGAATTGGCATCAATTGCCGGGCGGTTGCGTGAAGAATTCAATCTCGCGCCCTCAACGCCGGAAGGGTTGATGGCGCTGCGCGGCGTGCTTGAAGTGCCGCAGGATATAGTCACACCGGAAGATCAGTCAAAGCTGGATGATTTAGCGCTAGCGGTTCTCGAAGAGACGCTTGTAAGGCTTGAGCAGGATCGCCGGGCAGAGGGAAGCGCGCTCGGCGAGATATTGTCGCGGCAAGTGTCTGCCGTTGAAGCGCTGGTTGAACGGGCAAAGCGCGATCCAAGCCGCTCGCTTGAAGCGATAAAGGGCAGGCTTTCCGCACAGGTCGCCCTTCTGCTTGATGCCGCACCAGCGCTCGATGAGGCAAGGTTGCATATGGAAGCGGCGTTCCTGGCAACAAAGGCGGACATTCAGGAAGAGCTTGATCGTCTTGAAATGCACGTGACATCAGCGCGGCTTCTTTTGGCGGATGGAAACGGCGCTGGGCGAAAGCTGGATTTTCTGACACAGGAATTTAACCGGGAAGCAAATACACTTTGCTCAAAGGCAAACGCCGCATCAATTACAACCATAGGTCTTGACCTTAAGGCCGTTGTAGATCAATTGCGCGAGCAGATACAGAATTTGGAGTAGATATGCTCAACGCTATCAAAAGACGCGGCCTCATGCTGGTGCTTTCATCGCCCTCCGGTGCCGGTAAATCGACGATCGCCCGCCTGCTGCTGAACGATAAAGAAAAGCTCGAATTGGCGCTGTCAGTCAGCGTTACAACACGAACACGCCGCCCAAGTGAGATCGAGGGTGTCCATTACCACTTTATTTCGGTGCGTGAGTTCGAACGATTGCGTGACAGCGACGAGTTGATCGAATGGGCAGAGGTTCACGGCAATTTTTACGGCACGCCTCGCGAGGCTGCCGAAAATGCGCTCGCCGATGGTCAGGACATGCTGTTCGATATTGACTGGCAGGGTGCTCTTCAACTTCAGGAAAAGATGAAGGGGGATGTTGTGAGCATTTTCATTTTACCGCCTTCCATGGCCGATCTGAAGCAACGTCTGCATCGCCGCGCCGAAGATACGGAAGAAGTGATCGAGATGCGCTTGCGAAATGCGCGCAATGAGATCGAGCGTTGGCGTTCTTATGACTACGTTATCGTCAATAAGGACCTCGACCGTGCCTATAATCAGGTCCAGTCTATCGTCACCGCGGAGCGTCTGCGCCGTGATCGCTCGCCCGGCCTGTTTGATTTCGTCAACGGACTACTGGAAGAAAAGCTGGACTAGAGCGAATTTGCAAGCGCCACAAACTCATCGATAGACAATGTTTCGGCGCGCCGGGTGGGATCAATTCCCGCCTTTGCCAGCAGAGCCTCGCCACCCAGCGATTTGACGCTTTGCCGTAGCATTTTGCGGCGCTGACCGAAGGCAGCCTGCGTAACCTTGCCTAAAACCGTAGCATCACAGGACAATGGTGCCTCCCGTGGCACCAGATGCACCACTGATGAGGTAACCTTTGGCGGCGGGGTGAAGGCCTGCGGCGGCACGTCAAAGGTTATTCTCGCCTCTGTACGCCACCCTGCAAGCACACCAAGTCGCCCATAGGAGTCCGATCCCGGTCGTGCGACGATGCGTTCGGCCACTTCGCGCTGAAACATCAGGGTCAGCGAAGAGTAGAATGGCGGCCAGGGCTCTGCCAATAGCCAGCCGACCAGCAGGGGTGTTCCAACATTATAGGGCAGGTTTGCGACGATCTTTATCTTGCTGTCGCCTGCCAGAGCCGCAAAGTCGGTTTCCATTGCATCGCCCGGGATGACGCGAAGACGGCCCGGGTAATGGTCGGCAATTTCCTGAAGAGCAGCCAGACAGCGCTCATCGCGTTCGATGGCGATGACATTGGCGCCTTGTGCCAAAAGCGCGCGCGTCAAACCACCGGGGCCGGGGCCAACTTCAATAACAGTCTGCCCTTCAAGATCCCCGGCTTGACGGGCGATCTTTGCGGTCAGGTTCAGATCGAACAGAAAGTTTTGGCCGAGTGATTTTCTCGCCATCAGTTCATGACGTTCGATGACTTCGCGTAAGGGGGGAAGGTCGTCGATGCTCATGCGATATTCTTTTCTTCTTTGTTCGATGCGAGTTCATCGGCAAGGCGGATTGCCGCGATCAGGCTGTCGGGCTTGGCCTGTCCGGTCCCCGCAATATTAAATGCAGTGCCGTGGTCGGGCGAGGTGCGTATGAAGGGCAAACCAAGCGTAACATTGACGCTGTCGTCAAATCCAAGCGTCTTTGCCGGTATCAGTGCCTGATCGTGATACATGCATATCGCAACATCATATGTTGCTCTGGCTGCCGGATGGAACATCGTATCGGCTGGCAGGGGCCCGCGTGCGTCAATACCTTCGGCACGAAGAATCTGGATAGCGGGCCCGACGATGATTTCATCTTCGGTACCCATGCTGCCGCCTTCGCCCGCATGCGGGTTAAGCCCGGCTATTGCAAGCCGAGGTTCGGCGATACCAAACTGGTTTTTAAGCGCTGCGGCGGTGATACGGCATATTGCAACGATGGTTGGGATATCCAGAACAACCGGAACCTGAGCAATGCCTATATGTATGGTCACGGGAACCGCTCTAAGCAGTGGCCCGGCAAGCATCATGACGGGCGTGACGTCATGTCCGAGATGTTGAGCGGCAAGATGTGCAAGAAATTCTGTGTGGCCCGGAAAACGAAATCCAGCATCGTAAAGCGGTTTCTTTGCAATGGGGCAGGTAACGACAGCGCGCGCTTCGCCTGACAGGCTTAATGCAACTGCGCGCTCGATAGCCTCCATCGTTCCCGGGGCATTCTCAGCCAGCGGTGTTCCCGGCTGGTCAATTTGTTCGTTTTCAAGAGGCACGACGGGGAGCGCATCAGCGAATAGGCCTTCGGCCTTCGCCGGCGTTGAAATAGCAATCGTGCAATTCTGCCCTGTAAGCTTTGCGCGCGCTTCAATCAGCGCCGGGTCGGCGAGCAGAAAAAACGGCGGCAGACCCAATTGCTTGCGCTTCAACCAACAGGCAATGGCAATTTCAGGACCGATGCCCGAAGGGTCGCCGCAGCTTACAGCGATGGCAGTCATGGGCACGCCCCGTCTTCTATGAGGTAGAGCAAGTCTTGTTTATTCGACGCGGCATCGTGCCGGAGGCGAGTATTGCTATTCGTTGGTGATTTTGGCTTTGGCGCGCAGTTCATCAAGGTATTTCTTATCAACGGCCTCTGCTGTCGCATCGCCTTTGCCGCTATTTTGTTCTTGCGCGAATACCATACGGGCTACGCGGTCATCAGAGACCTGGCGTGTTGCACAGACACCCAGATATTCAACGCCCTTATCGGTATCAAGCGTAGCGGTGGCGTGGCCAACTGATGTCGATTTTACCTGAGCTGCCCATTCAGGGGGAAGTTCCTGCTCGATAAACTTGCCAAGGTCACGGACGGTCACGTCAAGCGTACCTTTTGCAATATCGCGCGTGCCATCGCAGCCGTTGAACTTGGCGCGCATTGCATTGGCTTCGCCGCGACGCTTTGCAAGTCTGTCGCGCTTGTTTGCCGGTACAACGAAAATCACCTGTTGAAGCTGATATTCAGTAGAAACAGGTTTCTTGCCGCCATCTTTGAGCATGCGTTGAACTGCATCCTGCTCGGTAAACTTAGCGCCGCCCTGCGAACGATTGCGGGTCGCCAATGCGCGGCCCCAGCTCATCTGAATGCGGATATATTCCTTAAAGTGCTGGGCGGTAACGCCAGCCTTGTCCAGGACGCTATTAAGCTGAGCCAATGTCATCTTGTTATTGGTTGCGAAGCGGGCGAAAGCATCGTTGACTTCGCCATCGCCAACAAGAAGGTTGAGCCGTCGCAACTCCTGGCGCTTCAATGCTTCTTCGGTCAATTCCTCTTTGGCATCGCCCTTTTTACGCTGCAACTTCAGGAAGGCGGCGCGCCGTGAAATATCGTAATCGGTGATGGGAGCACCATTGACAACAACTTTGATTTCGCTTGCGGCTGCAGGTAGAATTGTTCCCGCCGTGAGACTCGAGCCGATTACGGCAAACAAAGCCGCTGCAATAATATGGTTCCTCGCCATCATTCCTAATTATCCAATCATTGTCCGCATGTAATAAGCGGGCTGTAGCCTTAGTGCTTTGGTGTAGTAGCGTAATTACTGTCGCTTTACTAAGGCAAAAGCGTGACTGACCGCAAGAGCGGTCGTCAAACGTGATGGTTAGATGCCGCCAATATCAACTGGCTCACCAACGCCCCAGAGCGTTCTGAACGAGATATTGAACCCGAATTTCGTCGTCTTGTCGCCCTCTGCGCCATTAACGGTCACAGGCTGCTCTTGCTGATAATACATGCTGTATGTGAAGCATTCATCATCATAGGCCAGCGCTGCGGTGCGCTTCACCAACGTCTCGGATACGAGATCATAAGTTCCTGATCCCAGAACGCGCCAGTTTGGCGTTATCTTGGCAGAGCCGCCCACCGTCACTTCATGACGGTCATCTTTGAAACCATAGGTTTTCTGGGCGTCAATGAACGCATATTTGACAAAGGCTGAGCCATACTTGCCATCCGCAGTGCTGGCAACTTCGGCGCGGCGAACCTCAAATGTGTCCTTGTCGAAGCGCCCGCCAGTTGTCACGTTGAACCGGCCATAATTGGCACCAATCATCGCAACATAGTCTGAACGGTCATCTTCAAGGCCAGACTCTGCGCCAACATTCACGAAGTCATTCGTATTGAACGAATTTTTCCCGGCGATATGGAATGACTGGCCAGCAATACCATTGAGCGACAGGCCATTACTGAATGTACCGGAATAGCGAACGCCGAGATTGACGCGCGTGCCACCTTCAACCCGGTCATAACCGGAAAATTTGTCACGCTCGAACAGGCTGGATGCGTCGAAAACAAAGCTCTGTGCGTCTTCGTTCGGCATCTCGCCCGCATAGGGCTCATTGTTGCGAACGAATAGCTGAGCAGTCGGCTCAAGCACATGCGTCGAGCTGGTCGTTGAGAACAGGATAGGCCATCTGGCCTCAAGACCTGCTGTCGCCATGCCGCGGAAGGCTTCAGAACGCACCACAGCGGCCGTGTCGGAGTCCACATACATTCCATCGCCGCGCAAAGCGAGGAGGGGTGTAATAACCAGGCCGTTAGGCGCGATGAATGTACGTTTCCATTCCGCTTCAGCGGTCAGACGCCCATCATTGCCTTTGATGCCGGAAATGTAACCTTCGCGGGTAACATCGTCGAATCCGGTACCACTTTGCCTATCACGATGCAGAGCTTGCAAATTAACATCGAAATTCAGTTCGCCGCCTGCAACTGATTGTGTGGGCGTGAAAGCGTAATCCAAACTTGGCATTACCCAAGGTTGCTTCGTTTCTTGGGCGCGGGAATTATCATTACCAATCGATTCCTGAACAAGGAAATTATAGAAGCGAAGATCGAAGAAGTTTCGATCATTGATGCCTGTCAGGTATACTTCATTGGTGATATTGTAATTGTCGTATTGATCAATGCCATATCGATAGGCGAACGCCTTGTCCGATTGGGCCATAACATTCCAGCCGACAGTCCATCGCGGATTGATACGCAAAGCCCCCTTCGTCGCGATCATGCCGCGGCCGTGATTATCGCGATCGACATTAAAGTCGTCTAGATTGTCACGATAGTCATTGTATTTAAACGCCTCCGGATCGCGCTGACTGATACCGGCGACCTTGATCGAATATTCGCCATTATTCAGGCGATGGCGCCATTCAGCTTCACCGAGGAAACCCTGCTTGCTGTAATAAGTACCGGTAAGCGTCAGATCATAATTGGGTGCAAGGGCCCAGAAATACGGCACGGAAACGCCTGATCCGAGGTTGGTTTCATGCTTGTAGCTTGGAATGAGAAAGCCACTTTTGCGCTTGACTGTCGGATCTGCAATTTCGAAGGCTGGCAGGAACGCCAATGGCATGCCGAACATTTCAAAACGGCCACGCTCGAAACGAATGGTCTTCTTCTTGCCGTTCCAAATGATCTTTTGCGCACGGACCTGCCAGAGTGGAGCTTTGTCCGGCTTTGTCCGGCAAGGCTCGCAGGCAGTATATATACCGTTGTTAAAGGTTGTAATTTCGCCGCCAATACGCTCGGCGCTTTCGGCTGCGAACCGCGTATTGTCAGCGGACTCAACGCGCAGGGCATTGACAAAGCCTTCGCGGAAATCGTCGGTGACATCGAGATTCTCGGCATAAATCCGATTGCCGTCTTTTTCGACAATCTCAACCTTGCCCATGGCTTTCAGGCGGCCGGTATTCTGGTCATACGTGACCTGACGCGCGACAAGCCGGTTTCCATCATAGTCAATCTGCACACCACCAACGGCGGAAATCGTCTTGGCATTGATGTCGTAGACAAGCTCGTCTGATTCCAGAAGAAGCTGTGCATTTGGATTAGTCTGGACAGTGCCCACAAGTGCATCATTTGTCTGGGCATAGGCTGGGAGCGAAATCCCGCCCGCTAGGCATAGCACTGCCGTCCCGCACAACAAACGTGCGAGCCACGACGGTAACACCGAGCGCGTTACATTCAATCCCACTCTAACCATCCTCCTTGTGCAACAGAAAGGAGACCCCAAAAAATGTTGCAATCAACACGGGTGTCCATGCGGCTATGAAAGGCGGGACGAATCCCGCATTGCCAAATGCCTTGACCACAACAGTGACGACATAAAGCACGAAGCCCGCCAGGACGCCACCCAGAATCATCGTTCCGGATTGTCCAAAGCGAACAAATTTCAACGAAACTGTCGCGGCGATCAAAGTCATCGCCATCAACAAAGCCGGTAAAGCCAGCAAAGACTGGAAATGCATGTCAAAACTGTTGGCTGAATAACCAAAAGAACGGGCTGCGGCAATTTTGTTACGCAGCTCAAAAAAAGGAATTGTTTCAGGCTTGGCGAGGCTTTCTTCAACGAATTCAGGGCGAAGATGCGTCGGAATACGTATTGAATCCAACGGAGCCGGGGTTTCGCCAAGCACAAATTTGGTCACATTGTTCAGTTCCCAATAGCCATCTTTCAAGTCAGCGGTTCGCGCATCAAGCCGTTCCCGAATGTCCTGATTCTTGTCCAGCCGAATGAAAGTCGCGTCAACCAATCGTAAACCACGATTGACGATAGATTTGGCACCGATGATGGTTTCGCCATCTTCAGTCTTTTGGCGGAGCCACGGAACGCGGTTCGTGCCAACATCATTGGCTTTGCCGGAACGCCAGGCGGAGGTGATTTGCTCGCTTCGCTCATAGCCGTGAGCGGCGAGGGGATTGACCAGTAATATGGCAATAAGACCAAAAAGCAGGGCACCTGCGCAGGCTGGCAACAGGAACTGCCACGCTGAAACCCCAACTGAACGAGCGACAACAAGTTCGTACTTGCGATTCAGGGAAATCAACGTTGCCATTGCCGAAAACAGGGCGATGAATGGAAAGACCTGCTGCATGATGAAAGGGATGCGCATCGCCGATATGCCGAATGCGGCAAGTGGCGAATAGTCGGGTAATGCCGATAATTTGCCCGACAGCTCCGTAAAATCGAGAATGAGTGCCAGCGCGAAACTGCCCAGCAAAAAATATGCCGTGATTGTCACGTAGCGCAAAAAGAAATAGCGACCCAGAGTCCAACCTATCATTTGCGGTTGCCTCCGCGTTTGCGACTGAACAGCTTCGTGCCTACGCCGGCAAAAGCTTCCTGCCGGGCTGCCAGGTTTGATTTCAGCCACTTCGTCCAACTATCAGGCAAACCGATTTGCCGGTTTGTGACCAAAGCATAGGTTGCAGCCAGACCCGCAAACAGTGGTATCGCGACCAGCAGTGGCAGCAGGTCTGCATTTTTATTGGTGTTTTGCCCCGTCGAATAGGCCATCCAGAATACGATGAGGCTGAGCGTAATGGCGGTAAACGAGGCCGAAATCCGGGCCTCGCGATGGGAGCGCGAATCGGCAGCCGCCGCCAGCGCAATCAACGCAAATACAAAGGCATAACTCCACTCAGTGAAACGCTTGTATAGTTCAGACGTGTAGCGCAGTGGGTTGCTCTTATATTGCTTGTCGTTCGGATCGGGATTCAACAGTTCATCCAGAGGGCGGTCTTTCGCAAAAATGGTCGGCTCTTTTTCATCTGCCGCCAAAAACGCTGCAAGATCAAGCGCATATGTATTGAACTTGATGATGGAAACATTCCCGGTCTGGACATCGCGACGATCGATTTCACCGTCTTTCATGACCAGCAGATTCTGGTTTCCCGTTTCGACGACCAGTCCTTCCTTGGCGTAATAAATGAGGTCTGTCGTTGGATCGCGAGAATCGGAAACAAATAGTCCCTTGATGGAGCCGTTGGAATCGCGTGCTTCGATCTGAATGTAAAGATTGTCCGCCAGTTCCTGAAAAGCGCCTTGCTGCACCACAAGATTAACGACGTCAGCATTCGCGTCGGCAATCATCTGGCGCATATTGAGCGTGGAATACGGCGCAATGAAATTTGCGATCACGAATGACGATATCGAAACGAAGGCGGCAAAAAGCAGAACGGGGCGGATCACCGCTGAGCGCGGCGCGCCCGCGGCATTGATAACGACAAGCTCTGAATCCTGGTTCATTGTCGAAAGCGTCTGCGTAACAGCAATCACCAGCGCAAATGGCATAACAAGCGGGAAGGCGGATGGAAGCAGGTTGGAACTGAATTTGAGAACGTAGAAAAAGCTTTGCCCACTGGTCGTCAGGAAATTGATGCGCCCCAGCACCTGGACAATCCACGTCACGCCGACTGCCGAAAGCAGCACAGCAAAAAACATGACGACGATCCGTCGCAAGATATATATCTCAATCAGGCGCATGTCATGTTTCGCAAGAAGAGTTCCGCCACCTTGTTTAACCACCGGACCGGAAAGACCGGCTGTTCAGTTTATCCCATGAAGCCCATGGAATTTTGGGACGAACCCGTTACGTGTTCTATATATCGACTTTAGTTCAATCTAGTCAGGCTTGGCTAAAAATAGGCGAAGAAAGCTGGTTAACAAGGTGTTAGTCCACATACTTCGTTGAGTCCCTTATTTCATCACGTTTGATAAATAAGAAAATCACGTTTTGTTCAATCTGGAGATATCATGTCCAAACGCCCATCCATCAGTTTTGCGAAGCACGCGCCAATCGAAGGCAAGACTGCCATTTTGCTGGCCAATGCTGAAGGTAAGATCTCTGCAGAGGCCGAATCTGTTATCGGTGCCGATGCGCTGTCGCGTATCATCAATGTTTCGGATTTTAAAGGTAAACTGGCTTCGGGTATTTCCACAATCGCTCCTGCGGATACTCAACTTGATCGGCTGGTGCTGATAGGAACGGGTGATCCAGACAAACTTAAGGCCGATGATTGGCTGAAAATGGGCGGTGCCGCTCTTGCGAAAGTGGCCGGTGTGAAAGACATATCGATTGTTCTGGCGCTTCCGGATACGCAAATTTCGGCCACAAGCGCCGCTGATTTTGCACTCGGCATATTGCTGCGCTCCTATAGTTTCAACAAATACAAAACGAAAAAGAACAGGGACGGCGAAAAGGATTATCGCTCAGCCCGCATAACCATTCACGTGGCAGATCCTCAAGCGGCAAAAAAAGCTTTTGCTCAAGCCGAAGCGGTCGCAGAAGGCGTTGTGCTGGCGCGTGATCTGGTGAACGAACCTGCCAATATGCTTGGACCCATCGAATTTGCTGAACGCATTGAGGAGCTGAAGAAGCTCGACGTGAAGGTCGAAATATTGTCCGAGAAAGATATGAAAAAGCTGGGCATGGGCTCGCTTCTCGGTGTTGCACAGGGTTCTACCCGCCCGGCGCGTCTGGCCGTGATGCATTGGAACGGAAGCAAGGGCAAGGACCAGCCGATCGCATTTATCGGCAAGGGGGTCACCTTTGATAGCGGCGGTCTCTCCATCAAAACCGCGGGTGGCATGGAGGAGATGAAGGGCGATATGGGCGGCGCTGCTGCTGTCACCGGTCTGATGCATGCTTTGGCCACGCGCAAGGCAAAAGTAAATGTCGTCGGCGTGATCGGCATCGTGGAAAACATGATCAACGGCGATGCACAACGTCCGGGCGATATCGTGACCTCTATGTCGGGGCAAACCATAGAAGTGCTCAATACCGATGCCGAGGGACGTCTTGTTCTGGCGGATGCGCTTTACTACTGCAATGATCGTTTCAAGCCAAAGCTCATGATAAATCTCGCCACGCTAACCGGCGCGATCATGATAGCGCTCGGTCTTCATCATGCGGGTCTATTCTCCAATAATGACGAGCTTGCGGGGCAACTTTTGGAGGCCGGACAGGCTACGGGAGAAAAACTCTGGCGCATGCCTCTTGGACCGGAATATGACAAGCTTCTCGATACCAAGAATGCCGACATGAAAAATATTGGCGGGCGCTATGGCGGCGCGATCATAGCTGCACAATTCCTGCAGCGCTTTGTCGGCGATACGCCTTGGGCGCATCTGGACATCGCTGCCACGGCGATAGGCGCTCCCACCAATGAATACAGCCAGTCCTGGGCTTCAGGATTCGGCGTGCGGCTTCTGGACAGATTTGTTCAGGATAATTTTGAGGGTTGACCGTGGAGATCAACCTCTATGGAACGTTTGAGAGCGTATATGTACGCATTGTCAGACTTGTCCTCCTCACTAAGGGAGCCAAATTTTCAATGGTGGAGGCTGACCCTTTCGAGGGAGGAAAGCTCCCGGCTCACTATGACCAGCTGCATCCATTCGGAAAAATCCCGGCGATAGAAATAGATGGTTTCGGTCTTTATGAGACCGATGCCATTGTGCATTATATCGACGCAGTTTTTGACGAGCCTGCATTGATACCGTCATCTGTAAAGGATGCAGCACGCATGCGGCAGCTCATGCGAATTGTTGATGCATATGCCTACCGGCCATTGGTCTGGGGGCTTTATGTTCCGATCTATTGGCGTGATGGACTTGCACCGACGGACGAGGCAATTACCCAATCCCGACAGGTGCTGGGTGTTATCGAGGGAATTCTTGACAAGTCACCTGCCTGCGGCTTCACAACGCCAACACTTGCCACATTCTATATGATGAGCACTCTTGCCGCTGCCGATACAGTGGAACCAGGGGCCGCGCTGATTGACGAGAGGCCACGCTTGCGGGAATGGTGGGATTCGATGCGTGTATCCGCCAGTATGGTCGAGACACGACCGGACTGCATGAAATTCTGACATACGGAATGAAATGACTGAAATTCTCTTCTACCACTTGACTGAATCGACCCTGGAAAATGCGTTGCCCGGGCTCGTTGAGCGCTCGCTTGACCGGAAGTGGAGAGTTGTCATCCAGACTGGCTCGCAGGAACGGCGCGACAGTCTGGATAATCATTTATGGACCTGGTCGGATTCGTCATTTCTTGCCCATGGCACGGATCAGGAGGCCAATCCTGAAGAACAGCCGGTTATCCTGACGACAACGGATGCCAATCCCAATGCGGCAACGGTCCGGTTTCTCGTTGACGGAGCCGTCCCAAGTGATGCCGAAAACTATGAGCGCCTTATTTTGATGTTTGATGGCCATGACCAGCAGCAGCTTGAGCAGGCTCGGGCACAATGGAAATTACTGAAAGATCAGGGCCATGCGTTGACCTATTGGCAGCAGAATGCCGAGGGGCGCTGGGAAAAGAAGGCTTAAAGCAATTTCAGGAAAAGTGGACACCGGTTTTCCGTCCGGAATTGCGTAAAACAAAGACAGGCAATTTCAGGAAAAGTGGACACCGGTTATCCGTCCGGAATTGCGTAAATTGGAATTGCTTTTGAGGGGAGGCGCCGATGCGTTTCGTTTTCCTGTTTCTGCTTGTTCTAGGTGTAGTTTTCGGCATTGGCGGACCTTGGGCAGCCTTGAATTTCTCTGGAGAGGAGATCGGAACCTGGCGTGTTTATGACCGGCCCGGCCCATACAAGCCTGTCACGGTTACCTTGAAAGCTGAAGATGCGCCCGTGCGCGCCTTTGTCGATATGCAAACACTTCGCAATTTTATCCCGACGGTAAGCCGCACCGCCTTAACCGCGGTTGTGACCCATAATGGCAAAGACGTTCTTGTTGAAACATTGAACTATACCGGCTCAAAAGCCACCAATAAAGGTTCGCCACAAGGGCAGCAGATCTATCGCGATGAAATTGGCGATATCAACCCTGCCGAAGATGGAGACTATCTCTTCACGATAGGGCCAGGCGATTTTGACGGGTTGGAAGTGGCTCATGTCGATTTGGTTTTGCGAAAAAACGCTTCAATTGTCGATTGGCGTATCATGCCCGCTGGCATTGCCTTGATCGTAATCAGCATAGCCGGGCTTTTATTTTTGCGTCGCCGCGGCAAGGCAACGCCAGTTTCGGTTCCGCCGCAGTCGAAATGGGGAAGATGATGGCCAGTCAGGCCACAAAATTTCCTGTTATGGTCACGCAAAGACTGCGCTTGCGTCAGTTTGAGCCGAAGGACGATAAGGGTCTTCATGCTTGCCTCGGCAATCAGGAGTTGGTGCAGTATTGGGATTTCGCGCCTTGTAGGAATATCCAGGAAACGCGGGGCTGGGTACGGGCTCTTGCGAAGGGAGCCCAGCCGGAAACAGCCATTGCTTGGGCCGTGGCCGATATCAAGACAGATGAATGTATCGGAATGGTCAATTATCACCATCGCGAAGCCTACAGCCGCAAGCTTGAGATTGGCTATATTCTTCGGGCCGAATATCACGGCCAAGGCCTGATGACGGAGGCTGTCCGAAAAATCATGAACCACTGCATTGATGAGCTGAAAACGCGGCGCATTGCGGCGATTATCCATCCGGATAATGCACCTTCAATCCGATTGGCGGCGAGACTGGGCTTTGCACTCGAAGGCGGACCCCTTCGCGATTATTGGCGGGTAGGGGATCGTTTCATCAGTCCGATGGTCTACAGCTTCATCGCAAGCTGATCGCTTTGTTGTGGCCTTGCTGCAATTGTATAAGCACAACGCCGCGCACCTTTGAGGATGTGCTCGAAACGTGTAACTTCAACATCAGGCCCAAGTGCTGCTTGAAACACTTCAAGCTCGGAGCGGCAGAGTTTTTGACAGGCCTTTGCAGCAACACAAATAGGGCAATGATTCTCGACAAGGACGAGTTTGCCTTCTGCGTTGCGGGTGCTGGTGGCCATATATCCTTCCGCTGAGCGAATGGCTGCAAGCTGTTCCACCTTGGCTTCAAGGGTTTCAATTGGTTCAAGTGCAAGCTGATATTGATTAAGCGTCGCCTGTTCGCGATGAGAAATCAGTTGATCCAGTCCGGACTCCCCGAAAACCGCAGAGATTGAAGCGATGAGATCTCTGGTTAACCCGGCATGGTTATCCGGAAACTGGGCGTTTCCTGCCTCAGTCAAATGCCAAAACCTCTTGGGTCTTCCCACGCTCTCACGGCTGTCTTCATAATCGACAAGGCCGGCTTCATGCAGTCGCCCCAGCATCTGGCGAACAGCCACCGCGGTAATATCCAGACGTTCCGCTAATGCCGCAGCTGTTTGAGCCCCGGTCACTTTCAAGGAATATAGCATGCGATTTGTCGTGCGATCCTGCATGGTGCCAATATAGGCATAAAAATTAAAAAAGCTATTGCTTGTTTTATAAAGCGGAATATAAAAACATAAAACTAATTAAATTGAGGAAATGCCATGAGTGACCATGCTCAACCCAGCGATGCCCGCTGGTCGGAACTGCTAACCGCCGACTATTCGGCAGCCACAACGACACTTTGTCTGGGCGTTGCCCTTTTCGCCTTTAACGGTTTTCTGGTGTCGACATCGCTTCCCACTGCCGTGGGCGAAATTGGCGGTATTGAGCTGATATCCTGGGCGTTTACCCTTTATCTGGTGTTTTCTATTGTCGGCGGCGCCAGCGGTGCCTTGCTGAAAGCCCGCTTCGGCTCTCGTACCGCGCTTGTCGGTTCGGCCCTGGTATTTTTGGCTGGTACATTGATTGCGGCCTTTGCCTCATCCATGACCGAAGTCCTGATAGGCCGGGCCCTTCAGGGCGTGGGCGAGGGCATTATTGCTGCCACCTGTTACGCGCTGATCCCGGAACTCTTTCCGTCCCGGCTTGTCGCCAAAGTGTTTGGTGCTGAAGCGGTCGTTTGGGCTATTGCGGCATTCGGTGGTCCGTTGGTGTCCGGCATGCTGACCGAGCATCTTTCGTGGCGCGCAGCCTTCCTCATCAATGTTCCCTTGGGGCTGATCTTCATCGCATTGACATTCCGCATCGTTCCGCGCTTTTCCGGCGAGATACAGCGATTAAGCGTACCATTTTTTCGCCTATCCGCCATCGGTGCCGGTATCATGCTCGTTGCGTTAGCCAGCATCATGCAGAGCGTGCCCATGGAAGTGCTTTTCGTGGCCGGTGCAGCCATAGTCCTTGCCTCGGTCATCCTAATTGATCGTCGCAGCGACACACCACTCTTTCCGTCAGATGCCTTTTCGCTCAATTCCACGGTTGGCATTGGCCTTTGGATTGTGCTGCTTATGCCGGTCGCGCAAGCTTCCACCTCGGTCTATCTGGTTATGACCCTACAAAACCTTTGGGGTTATGGTCCAACCAAAGCTGGTGCATTCAGCGCAACTTTTGCAATTGCATGGAGCCTTTTTGCCATTCTTGTCGCAAATATTCAGGATCCGCGCCGCCGTGCCTGGATGATCCGCCTTGGACCAACGCTGCTCGTCAGCGGTCTTGCGATCATCGTCTTTGGTTTCTCGCTGGACGAACCTCTGGTGGTCATGCTCGGGCAAATATTGATCGGCACGGGCTTTGGCATAAGCTGGGGCTTCCTCAGCCAAACGGTGATGGAAGCTGCCAAGAGCGGCGAGCGTGATCGAGCTTCTGCCTTGCTGCCAACCCTGCAATCTGCCGGCTATGCGATTGGGGCCGCCATAGCGGGGCTGGCTGCAAATGCTGTCGGCTATCCGCTCGCAACGACGCCAGATGCCTTACGGCATGCATCGATAATCATCTTCGCCGTATCGACGATTATCGGCCTCGGCGCACTGCTTGCCGGCTATGCTTTGCCGCTGCGCAAAAAGACAATGCTTGCAATCGATTTGCCCAAGCTTTGACAGACTTTCGGAGGGCTAGGGTCTTGGCCCTGAAACTCTGAAATATCCAGGAGAGGGGACGGTTTCGACCTGCACGTTCCCTCTCTTGCGATGTTCTTAATTATAAATCAGCCATGGCCTCTTCATATTCGCTGGAGAGCGCCAGCCATTCTTCCTCGGCACGCGCCAGTGAAGATTTGGCATAGCCAATCTCTTTGCCGATCTGCGTCGCCTTTGCAGGTTCGCGGGAATAGATGATCGGGTCCGCGAGTTGGACTTGCAGCGAGTCGATCTTCTTCTGGAAGCGCTGAACCTGTGCTTCGGCTTCCTGAATCTTTTTCTGCAACGGCTTTAATGCCTCGCGCTTTTGGGCAGCCAGCTTCCGCTGTTCTGCTTTGCTGAGCTTCTGGCCTTCTTCGACCACGATCTTGTTGCCCGAGCGCTCGGCCTTGGCATCAGCCAGAACCAGTGAGCGGTAAGCATCAAGATCGCCATCGTAAGGCGCAACTGCGCCATCGCGCACCAACCACAGCCGGTCCATTGTCGCTTCGATCAGGTGGCGATCATGGGCAATCAGGATGACAGCGCCGTCGAACTCGTTTAGCGCGTGCATCAAGGCTTCGCGGCTGTCTATATCAAGGTGGTTGGTCGGTTCGTCGAGGATCAGCAGATTTGGCCCTTCAAACGTCGCAAGTCCCATCAAAAGTCGGGCTTTTTCACCACCAGAGAGGTCTTTCGCCGCCGTATTCATCTTGACCGTAGCAAGACCCATGCGCGAGACGCGCGCGCGCACCTTCGCTTCTGGTGCATCCGGCATCAGCTTGCGGACATGCTCGATGGCATTGTCTTCCGGTACGAGATCGTCCAGCTGATGTTGGGCAAAGAAGGAAATTTTCAGGTTCGAAGCAACCGTGATCTTGCCTTTTTGCAAAGGTAGGCGGCCACTAATCAGCTTGGCAAGCGTGGACTTACCATTGCCATTCGACCCGAGCAGCGCAATGCGGTCATCCGCATCGATGCGCAGGTTCAAATGCTTGAGAATGGGTTTGCCCGGCGTATAGCCGACTTCACCGCTTTCAATCGCGATAATAGGAGAGGCCACGACCTTTTCCGGTTCCGGAAAATGGAATGGCATCACATGATCCTCAATGTGCGCGGAAATCGGTTTGAGCTTCTGCAAGGCTTTCAAGCGTGATTGCGCCTGCTTGGCCTTGGATGCCTTGGCGCGAAAACGCTCCACAAAGGCCTCCATGTGCTTGCGGTGGGCTTCCTGCTTGGTACGCGCCTTCTGCTGCAATTCCAGCGCTTCCGAACGCAGACGTTCGAACTGATCGTAATTGCCCTGCCAAAGTGTCAGCTTGGTCTGATCCAGATGGATGATGGAGTTGACGGCGGAGTTCAAAAGGTCGCGGTCATGGCTGATGAGGATGACGGTATGCGGATAACGGCGCACATAATCTTCCAGCCATAAGGTGCCTTCCAGATCGAGATAGTTGGTTGGCTCGTCGAGCAGCAGAAGATCCGGCTCAGCAAACAGCACCGCCGCCAGGGCAACGCGCATGCGCCAACCGCCGGAAAAAGACGATGCCGGTCGTTTTTGCGCTTCCGCATCAAAACCAAGGCCAGAAAGAATTGCTCCGGCGCGGGCTTCAGCCGAATGCGCGTCAATGTCGGCCAGTCGGATGTGAATATCGGCAATACGATGCGGATCGGTTGCAGTCTCCGCCTCGGCTAGCAGTTCCGTACGTTCCTTGTCGGCGGCAAGCACGATTTCTATCAGCGAGTCTTCGGTGCCCGGCGCTTCCTGCGCCACCTGACCGATGCGGATATTCTTCGGCAGGAAGAAATCGCCGGTCTCTGCATGGAGTTCGCCAGTGATGACCTTGAACAGCGTGGATTTACCCGCACCATTGCGGCCCACGAGTCCGGCTTTTGTGCCGGATGGCAGGTTGAGACTGGCGTGATCGATCAGCAAACGGCCGGCCATCCGCACGGATATATCGTCGAGAATAAGCATGGCCGCGCTTTTGCACGGGAAATCTCATTTCCGCAAGGTATTCGTGTTTAAAAGTCAGATTGCACGGCTGCTATGCGGGGTTCGCCCTTCGACAAGTTCAGGATGGCTCACCATGACGAAGGTTGATGCTCCGCAATAATATCACTGAAGCTGCAATTCTTGATGCCTGCAACCCACCACCTTCCTCATCCTGAGTTTGTCGAAGGGCGCTATTGCGTTCTTGCAAAGATTTTCAATAGTTTGAAGGAAGAGTTCAAGAATAAGGCCTACCTTCTTCAGTCCTTTGAAATTGAGCGAGATCAAACGAAGGCAAGGTCTTTCCAAGACTCGTCAAAATACCGTGAGCCTGACCGCGATGGTGAGTTTGGTGATTAAACAGATGCGCCAGAGCTGGTGCCAGCCGTTGGCTGATGGTGCGCATGTCACTCACGGTTGTATAGGTGAAACGAGAGGCGATTGCCTTGCTGTCCAAGCTCCGTACCCAGTTTAAAATGCGGGCATCTTCCTGCTCCCGCGCCGCTTTCAGCTCATTGAACCTGTCAAAGAGTATCGCATCGAGAGCCTTGGGAGCATCCCCTTCGCCGCTAAAGCGAAACATCCAGATGCGGTCAGTCACCAGCAGGTGGTTTAGCGTCCTGTGCAACGAGCCAAAAAAAGCGCCCATGTCACGGCGGTATTCCTCGTCCTCCAGCTCGGCCACTGCGATATAGAGCCGCTCGTTTACCCAGCGGTTATATGCCGCCAGCATTTGAAAATGCTGTTCCATCCGTTGACTTCTCCATTACAAGAGTCAGTATTGCTGACATATTATATCGAGCGAGGTAATTTGCCATGGGAATTGTTCTGCACGAGCTTGTCGGTACTGACAAGAGCCGCCCATTTAGTCCTCATTGCTGGAAGACAGTGATGTCACTCGCTCATAAAGGCCTGCCATTTGACAGGAATGCGGTCTCTTTTATTGATATTCCGAAACTTGAAAACGGCTATTCCGCCAAGGTCCCGGTGGTAAGGGATGGCGAGAAGCTCGTTGCTGATTCATTCGACATCGCGCTCTATTTGGAGGATCATTATCCGGACCGTCCTTCACTTTTCAAAGGCGAGGGCGGTCGCGCCATGGCTCGTTTTGTCGAGGGGTATTCGCAAATGATCCTGCATCCCTTCCTCAATCTGGTCGTGCTGATGCCGGTACACGATGTGCTGGACACACCAAACCAGGCTTATTTTCGCGAAAGCCGCGAACAGATTTTTGGCCGCAAGCTTGAAGATGTCGCCGCTGATCGCGATAGTAAGCGCGACGCATTTACCAAAAGCCTGGCTCCGATCCGCAAGATGCTGCTCTCGCAGCCATTCATTGGCGGTGAAACGCCGCTCTTTGGCGACTACATTGTTTTCGGCGCATTCCAATGGGCAAGGGTGTTGACGCCTTACAAGCTGTTTGATGAGGGAGATCCGGTTGTAGACTGGTTCGAGCGGTGTCTCGATCTGCATGGCGGCATAGCCCGTAAGGTATTGGCTGCGGCATAAGAGGGCAGTTCAGGAGGGGCATTCAAGCGCATCGGGTAAAAGGTCTCTTGGCAAACGCACTGCCTGCCGCTATAGACCCGCCATCCAATCTCCCCAAAATGACAAGGTTTCATTTCCATGGCAATTGAACGCACTTTCTCGATGATCAAGCCCGACGCGACACGCCGCAACCTCACTGGCGCCATCACCGCCAAGCTTGAGGAAGCCGGTCTTCGTGTTATCGCTTCCAAGCGCGTCTGGATGAGCCGCCGCGAAGCTGAAGGCTTCTACGCAGTGCACAAGGATCGCCCTTTCTTTGGCGAACTGGTAGAATTCATGTCTTCCGCTCCAACCATCGTTCAGGTTCTTGAAGGCGAAAACGCCATCCTGCGCAACCGCGAAGTCATGGGCGCCACCAATCCAGCCAATGCTGACGAAGGCACAATCCGCAAGACTTTCGCCCTTTCGATCGGTGAAAACTCGGTTCATGGTTCCGATGCACCTGAGACAGCTGCAGAAGAGATTGCTTACTGGTTTTCCGGTACAGAAATCGTCGGCTGATTCTTAAAAGCTGATGAATAAAAAAGCCGGGTTCGCCCGGCTTTTTTATTGGCCTTATGCCACGATTGACAGGATAACCAGCACCAACACTGCGATAAACCCAACAATCAGCGAACCTGTTGCGAGCCGGTTCACAGGCTGTGCCAACGTTTGAATGCGTCCTGATCCTTGGTCTTGGCTTCGACCCAGCCGCGTTCTTCGCCCGTATTCAAATGTTCTTTTTTCCAAAACGGGGCTGTGTTCTTCAGATAATCCATCAGGAATGAAGCGGCATTGAATGCCGCCTCGCGATGGATTGATGCCGCCATGACAAGAACAATGTTCTCTCCGGGTTTGATCAACCCGAAACGATGAATGATTGTGAGGCCGGTAAGTGTCCAGCGGTCCAGCACTTCGGCTGCAACGCGGGCCATTTCTGCTTCCGCCATGCCGGGATAATGTTCAATCTCAAGCGCCGCCAGCGTTCCAGCTTCGTCGCGGCAAAGACCGCTGAATGTTACCACAGCGCCTATATTCCGGTTCTGTCCGGAAATCTGGCTCATCTCAGCGGCGATATCGAAATCGTCACGCTGAACTATGATCCGTGGCTGCACCGCGTCCATATCATCCCCCGGTCATCGGCGGGAACAGAGCGATTTCGGTTGCTCCTTTTACAAAAGCGTCGTGTTCCACATGTTCCTGATTGATGGCAACGCGGATCACATTCTCATATTCGAGAGCCGCGGCATATTCTTCGCCGCGGGTTTTCAAATGAGCCAGTAAATCGCTGACTGTGACAATTGCCGGGTCAAGCTCAATCACTTCCTCGCCTTTTCCGATCCGCTCACGCACCCATGCGAAATAGACGAGTTTGGTCATTGATCAATCCACCACATGTTTCAGGCCAGCGCGGAAATAATCCCAGCCGGTATAGAGAGTTATCAGTGCGGCACTCCACAAGAGCACGATACCAAGAATTGTGATGATTGGCACGATCTTGTCGCCAGCCGGGCCCGCAAGGAGAAAAGCCACCGCGACCATCTGAATCGTGGTTTTCCATTTTGCCAGACGGCTCACAGGCACGCTGACTTTAAGCTCTGCCAGATATTCACGCAGGCCAGAGACCAGAATTTCGCGGCAAAGAATAATAATCGCGGCCCAGAGTGTCCAACCGGCGATAGTTTGATCTGCTGCCAAAAGAAGCAGGCAAGCGGAGACGAGCAACTTATCAGCGATAGGATCAAGCATGCGGCCTATTGTTGATGTTTGCTTCCAGATGCGCGCCAGATAGCCGTCAAAAAAATCGGTAACGCTGGCAATGATGAATATGGCAAGCGCGGCCCAACGGGCTGTATCGCTTGATTGCAGGCTTCCTTCAATGAAAAAGCACAGGACAACCAGCGGCACAGCAATAATACGGGCATAGGTCAGGATATTCGGTAGTGAGTAGGCGTTGTTCTTGGGCATATTTCCAACCATTCAAATCATTACCGATCAAAGGGACTTAAGCACCTTACGTCAAGCTCATCATGGCCAAGTCAGGCGCAATTATGTCTGATAGCAGAGCAAAGTTCGCTCCGACCAGTTTCCTTCCTATGTACGGAAATGATCGCGAATTGTAATAGCCATCGCTTCAGATATACCGTCGACCTTCATCAAATCTTCGACAGCAGCCCGGGAAACGGCCTTGGCAGTGCCAAATTGATGCAGCAGCGCGCGTTTGCGTGATGGTCCGATGCCTGCAATTTCGTCGAGCGGGTTCTTTATCATCTCTTTTTTTCGCTTCGCTCTGTGCGTGCCAATCGCGAATCGGTGGGCCTCGTCACGCAGCCGCTGGAGGAAATATAGTACCGGATCGCGCGGGGGCAGGGTAAAGGCTGGTTTGCCTTCCATGAAGAAGCGCTCGCGGCCTGCATCGCGGTCCACGCCCTTCGCCACACCAATGGCAGTGACCTTGTCGGTAAGACCCATTTCGTTGAGGATACCGCGCACCGCGCTCATCTGACCTTGCCCGCCGTCGATGAGAATAATATCGGGCCAAGCCGGGAAGGCATCTGAATCATCATCGAATTCATCGATTTCGACGTCTTGTGCCGGCATATCCTTGTTTTCGGGCGTGCCATGTTCTTTGACCAATCGGCTGAAGCGGCGCTCAATCACTTCACGCATCATGCCGAAATCATCGCCGGGCGTAATATCTGTCGAGCGGATATTGAATTTCCGGTACTGGTTTTTGACGAAACCCTCGGGTCCGGCAACAATCATGGCGCCTATCGCGTTGGTGCCCATAATGTGGGAGTTATCATAGACCTCGATGCGGCGCGGCGTCTTTTCCAGACCAAATGTCTCCGCTACACCTTTGAGCAAGCGCGATTGCGACGATGTTTCTGCCAATTGCCGCCCTAGAGCTTCTCGCGCATTGCTCAAGGCATGCTCGACCAGATCTTTCTTTTCGCCGCGTTGTGGAACAAGGATCGTGACCTTGCGTTCGGATTTGGCTGTCAGCGCAACTCCCAGTAATTCCTGATCCTCCACTACTTCGGAAAGCAGGATCATTGAAGGGCAGGGCTTGTCATCATAGAACTGCGACAGGAATGCCCCCAGAACTTCGGCACCAGACAAGGATGAATCCGCCTTGGGGTAATAAGCGCGATTACCCCAGTTTTGCCCGGTGCGGAAAAAGAACACTTGAATGCAGGTGACGCCGCCATCCTGGTAGATCGCAAAGACATCTGCTTCCTCGACACCTTGCGGATTGATGCCTGAATGGGATTGCACATGGGATAGGGCCGAAAGCCTGTCCCGATAGATTGCTGCCCGTTCGAAATCGAGATCGGCAGAGGCATCCCGCATCGCATTTGAAAGATGCGTCTTCACCGCCTGACTCTTGCCCGAAAGAAACGCCTTCGTCTCGGCAACGAGCTCATCATAATCGCGCTCGTCAATTTCGCCGGTACAAGGGCCAGAGCAACGCTTGATCTGGTAGAGCAGGCAGGGGCGCGTGCGGTTCTCATAAAATGAATCCGTGCAAGTGCGCAGCAGAAAGGCACGCTGTAGCGCGGTGATTGTTCTGCCCACTGCACCGGCAGAAGCGAATGGGCCGAAATAGTCTCCCTTGCTCGACCGCGCACCGCGATGCTTGAAAATGCCGGGGGCAATGCGCCGCTCTCCCGGTTTTGGCGCTGTCAGCAAAATATAGGGAAACGACTTGTCATCGCGCATCAGCACGTTAAAGCGCGGACGCAAGCGCTTGATAAGATTCGCTTCCAGCAGCAGGGCTTCCGTCTCGGTACGGGTAACCACGAACTCCATTTTCATGGTTTCGCGGATCATGCGCGCAATGCGATTATTGTGGCCCTGTCCACGTGCATAGTTTGAAACGCGTTTTTTCAGACTGTGTGCTTTGCCAACATAAAGCACGTCGCCTGCTTCATTGAACATGCGATAGACGCCAGGTTTGTTGGGCAGGCGTTTGACAAGTTCGGCAATGACATCGGCGCCACTATTGCCGTCGCTGACAATTGCTGAATCCCATTCGATAGCGCTAATCAGCGCTGCAACGTTCCGCACCGGTTCATTGGCCACTCTGGCCATTTCGTCAGTGTTTTCCGCCATGTCGAAATCGGGGTCGTCCCGTTCGAGGTTAGTCGCTTGTTTTGCTGGTTCGATCATTCTGCGATTCCCGTCGCATCGGCGGTTTTCCAGGCCAGATGCTGTCCGCCATCAAGGGCGATCATTTGCCCCGTAATGGAGCGTGTCTCCCAAAGATAACGAATTGTACGGCCAAATTCTGAAAGGTCCGGGCCTCGCTCCAAAAGGAGGCTGCTGACTTGTTGATTGAAATCATGCTGGTCCTGTCGGTCGCTCGGCATGGTCGGTCCAGGTCCAATCGCATTGACGCGAAGACGGGGAGCCAATGCCTGCGCAAGCGTTTGGGTAGCAGTCCACAGGGCGCTCTTCGACAAAGTATATGACAGGAATTTTGGGGTCAGTTTCCAGACGCGCTGGTCAATAATATTAACAATCAGCCCATCCTGTCCATCGGGCAGCAACGAGGCAACGGCGTCCGCAAGCAGCACCGGCGCCTTCACATGCACCGCAAAGTGGTTGTTCCAAACAACATCATCGGCGAGATTGCCAATTGCGTCTTCCTGAAAAACCGAAGCGTTGTTGACCAGAAGCTGTACTGGCCCAAGCTCGTGCTGCACCTGGGAAACAAGCCGCCTAGTTGCGTCGCTATCAGTTAGGTCAGCTTCAACAACGCAACCCTTGCCGCCTTTGCTCTCGATTGCGGCAAGTAGGGCCTCACCCTCAGCGCGCGAATGGTTGCTGTGAATTGCAACAGCAAACCCGTGACCGGCCAAATCTTCAACAATTGCCTTGCCGATGCGCTTGGCACCACCAGTTACAAGGGCAATCGGTCGATCAAGCGTCACAGTTTTCTCCTTCATGGGGTGATTCAACGCTAAATATAGGCATGAGCCCGATAAAGCGCGAGGGGCTAACGTCAGCAATGAACAGTTCTAGTCGAACTTTAACGCGGATTGGAAATCAAACACGGAAAACTCTGATAGAGACAGAAAATCATCATTATCGCCAAGTCCAATGTAAATCTTAAGCAAGTGTTAAGTATACTATATTGACCGGCAATATTGTATGACTTTGAATGAAATTTGATTCAAATAGTGTGCGATTTCTATTTTGTAAGCTTATTTATAAATGATTGAATTTGCAGGGAAATTCTAATTGTTGCTGAAAAACCACATCGCATTTCGGCCATTTTCCTGACAGTTTCTTTTCACAGTCCGGCACGAGTCCCGCCACATTGAAGAGCGAATGTCATTCTCGTCAAGCGGACGTAATTTTGGTTTCCCCCCCGACCAAAGGCCCGCTGCGTGTAAATAGAGTTTAAAAAGGAGATTGCGATGCGCACTCTTAAAACAATGATCCTCGCTTCGGCGGCTGTGCTTACGCTCTCCGCCCCGGTTCTCGCTGCTGATGCTATCGTCGAACAGGCGCCAGCTCCTGAGGCTGCACCGTTTGAACAGCCAGTTGGCGGCTGGGATGGTGCTTACGTCGGTGCTTATGGCGGCTATGGCTGGAACAAGAACAAGACATCCGAAGGCAAGCTTGATGCCGATGGCATGAAGGGCGGCGTTTACGGCGGTTACAACCTTCAGAATGGCCAGTTTGTTTACGGTGTTGAAGGCGACGTTGGTTACTCCGGTGCCAAGGAACGCAGTTTTGGTTATAGAGCCAAGCAGGGCGTAGAGGGTTCAGTACGTGCCCGCGCCGGTGTCGCTCTTGATCCGGTCCTGCTTTACGGTACAGGCGGTGTTGCCATGACTGAAGGCAAGCTTAGCGGTCCTGATGGCAGCGATTCCAAGACACATATCGGCTGGACAGCCGGTGTTGGTGCAGAAGCCAAAATCACCGAAAATATCGTTGGCCGTGCTGAATATCGTTACACCGATTTCGGCAAGAAGAACTACGATCTCGGTGGTATCGACGATGTATCGAACAAGATCACAACGAATGAAATTCGTCTGGGTGTTGGCTACAAGTTCTAATACCAGGGTGATTTAACGAAAAAAGCCGGACAGGAGACTGTCCGGCTTTTTTCGTTTCAGGCCTTCCGCAAAATTACTTCGGCAACAATGCCGCCAGTTCGGGATGCAATTCCTCGAATCGCTTTTGCCAGCGTGTCAGTTTAGAGCGCCCCTTTTCCCATTTTCCTTCGAACCGCAAGCTTGCATAGGCGAGGGCTGCCGCCAACGCGATATGGCCGCCATGCAGTTTCTTGCCAAGACGGGGAGGTGCCGCGTTCAAAACATCAAGCACACGCACTGCCTTGACCCATTGGCGATCCAGCCACGGCTCGTAGATTTTTTCTTCTGGGCGGAAACGGCGCTCATAAACATGCGCCAGCAAAACATCACAAAGTCCATCGGCGATAGACTCAAGCTGCTCTGCCTCAAGGCGTTTTTCCGCGTTGCGCGGAAAGAGCTTGTTGCCAGAAAGGCGATTGAGATATTGCGTAATGACGCGGCTATCGAAAATCGCCTTGCCATCGTCGAGGATCAGGGTTGGAATTTTACCAAGCGGATTGGCATTGACCAATTCCGGCGGCTGCGCATTGCTGTCAACGAGAACGGCTTCAAGCGGAATATCCGCATAATGCGCCGCCATACGCACCTTGGTACTATAGGGCGATGCGGGTGAATAAAGAACTTTAGTCACGATGAACTCCGATTTTGCGACTCGATGTGAAACGGTAAACTTCGTGTGGGATTATGAAAAGCGCGCATTGATAAAGTGAGTTGCAAGACGGCAAGCGTGTTTTCTTTTCAAAACATACCTTGTCGAAGGGCGAACCATGCAAGAACATTAGTGCAAGCTAAAACGCTCCCGGCATATCAACAGCGCGTCTACGGCACGAGGACCTATCGACCTGCGGGCAGGAACGGAAATTCAGATCCCTTGTCAGGCAGATGCGCACCTCCCGCAAATAATCACGATCGCAGGTCACTGCTATGCCATCTTTCTGCATACCCGGATTGGCGGCTGTGAAAGCCTGTTCAAGCACTAGCGGGTTAATCGGACTGCGCTGGCTTGGTTGGCGATATGCGGAGGGAATGGAAACCCGCTGCATTGCCTGACGCATCGTTGCAAAATAATCGCGTTGCGTCAGACCGCTGCAAGAGCCGTGCTTGCGCCACTGATAAGTGACGAGGCCTGTCGAAGGCATTATATCGGAGAGCTGCTTGGCTTGGGCAAAAGGTACATTGCGAGGTTGCGAGGTATCGCAATCCTGCGGAAACCCCTGTTCATATTGCGGCCAAAGTCCGTGAACCACAAAACCATAAGGTCTGCCGGAGGCGCATTGCTGCCCATTAGCGCGGTCGCCTTCTGCCGCGCAATAGCTTGGAGACCAGGAGAGCGCGAGAACATAAAAATCAAATCCGCTTCCCGTCGCCAATTTCTCGCCCGAAGGCTGTTCGGGCGGCTGGCTGGCTGGCACATTCTCCCTATCCTGCGTTGTAGGGCGAGGTGCCGGAACCTCCTGTTCTCGCAAATAGGTCAGAATACTGATGCCGATCAGCGCCGCAAACAGAAGATAGCGGGCAATCTTTCCAGCTGGCATCAGCTGAATTCAATCAGCGCAGTGTGCGGCAGCTTCCGCTATAAACATGCCAGCGATCAAAACCGGCAAGACAGAATTCGACATTGTCTCCAACACCGACAAACCCTTGACCGTGCTCCACGAGATACCAGACAGGCTGCTGGCTTCCGTCGGAAAGATGAGCCGTAGCGCGGCAATAATGCCGTTCAACCGCATCCATTTCAGGATCAGCACTGGGTTCGTGGCGTGTCTGCTGCACATCGGTAAAATTGTCGATACCAACCTGCGGCAGGTTTGGAACATGCCTTACCTGATAAGAAAATTTGTTGACGATGCGGTTAAGCACGCGGGCCTGTCCGCAGGTCTCGTCATAGCTTTGAGCCGGGCCTTCGACGTAATCTGCGGCCATGGCAGGGGCGGCAGATGACAGGGCAACACCAACGGCGAAGCTTGCAGCAATCAATGACGAGAAGCGTGACATGGATATATTCTCCGGGACATATTTTATGTGTGCAATTTCAACCAGGGATAGCGTCAGGTCAAGCGTCAACTTGCTCACCCCTTATCCAATCGACCCTGAACCCTGCATTCGGTTCATCACTGAGGATTTTTGACAACGCCGGAAGGATGGTTTGCAACTCGGCTTCCAGTGTAAAGGGCGGATTGACGATGATCATCCCCGTTCCATCGAGTCGCGGTTCTGCTGACTGCACTCGAATCATCAGCTCGGTTCGCAATATCTTGGGAATACCAGTATCCGCCAGCATGTCCGTAAAGCGTCGCAGCTGCTGGATATCTTTTACAGGATACCACAATGCAAATGTGCCGCCCGAAAAGCGCTTATGCGCCCGCGCCAGACCCTCAACCAGGCGGTCGAATTCGCCGCCAACCTCGAAGGGAGGGTCGATCAGCACCAATCCTCGCTTTTCCTTGGGCGGAAGATGGGCTCCAAGCGCCAGCCAGCCATCAAGCTCGGTGACACGGGTTTGAAAATCGCCTTCAAAAACCTCTGCCAGCAGTTTTGCATCCTGAGGGTGCAGCTCCAGTGCTGAAAGCCTGTCCTGTTTGCGCAGCAAATGCCGTACAATAAGCGGACTGCCGGGATAATGACGCATCTGGCCATCGACATTCTCGGCGCGGATAATATCAAGATAGGGCGCCAGTAATTCGGCTACCTGTGGATTGAGCTTGGCTCCCATAAGCCGCCCGACACCGTTTACCCATTCGCCGGTCTTGCCAGCTTCCGTGCCCTTCAAATCATATCGGCCAATGCCCGCATGGGTGTCCATCACACGAAACGCCTGTTCCTTGCGTTGCAGATAAAGGACAATCCGCGTCAGGATGATGTGTTTGACCACATCGGCGAAATTGCCGGCATGATAGGCGTGACGATAGTTCATGCGCCGCTTGTTTCATGATGTTCGCACTCTCGCAAGATGGTTGATGTTAAAGATCAGATTATCCAACTTGCTGCTGTATGCATTTCTGTCATAGAGCAGAAACGTGTGCTCCATCATGCGGCATACGGCAGGTAAATATATAAATGTCCGGAACCGTAGTCCTCGTTGTGCTTTTTGCAGCGCTCATGCATGCAAGCTGGAATGCTGTCGTCAAATCCGAGGGCGACAAATTTCTCAATACAGTCGTGGTTGTCACCTCGGCAGGATTGATAGCAGCTGTCTGCCTGCCGTTTTTGCCTGCCCCCGCACCGGAAAGCTGGCCATTTTTGGCGGCGTCAGGCGTTGCACAGGTTATTTATCTTGCGCTGGTTGCCGCTGCCTATCGCAGCGGTGATATGAGCCAGGCCTATCCTATCATGCGTGGCACCGCTCCCTTGATCGTTGCACTTGCCAGCGGACCTTTGGTTGGGGAAGTTCTTTCCTTGCAAAAATGGATAGGAATAGCCCTGATTTGCGCCGGTGTTCTTGCGCTCGCATTGGAGTCGCGCCGTCGCGTAGGGGCAAATCGCGCCACAACTATTCTCGCCTTGGTCAACGCAGTCGTCATTGCGTCCTATACGTTGATTGATGGCTTGGGCGTACGCCATTCCGGTGCGCCCGCCGCCTATACAATGTGGGTATTCGTGTTGAATGCTGTTCCACTTCTGGTTTGGACGCTTATCATGCGGCGCGGCGAGCTCTGGCCGCATTTTGTCAAACGTACCCGCCTGGCAACAATCGGCGGTGTCGGTACACTCGGTTCTTATGGCCTCGCTCTTTGGGCAATGACCATGGCCCCGGTTGCTGCGGTGGCGGCATTGCGGGAAACCTCGATTCTCTTCGCTGTCGCCATTTCCGCATTCATCCTGAAAGAACGTGTCGGCCCCAAGCGTCTCGCTGCAGTGGCGTTCATCGCTGCGGGTGCCGCCGTAATGCGGATTGCCTGATTTACACCAAATCCGCGCACCGTGATTGCAAGTTTGTCACCAAGACAAAAAGCTGCATTTCTGTCGTTGAATTTTTGCGCTATGCCTAGTGCTATGAACAAACCAGTCCTTCTTCGTACAGGGCATTCCGCATGCCCTCATGATTGCCCGTCAACCTGCGCTCTTGACATCGAGATACTCGATTCAGGCATGATTGGACGTGTGCGCGGTGCAAAGGACAACAGCTATACGGCTGGCGTGATCTGCGCCAAGGTTGCACGTTATGCCGAGCGCATTCATCATCCGGATCGCCTGTTGAAGCCGCTGGTTCGCAGCGGTGCAAAAGGTGAGGGCATCTGGAAAGAGGCAAGTTGGGAAGCAGCGCTTGATCTGATTGCGGAGCGCTTCCTCAAAGCTGAAACCGAATACGGCTCGGAAAGCATCTGGCCCTATATTTATGCTGGAACAATGGGGCTGGTTCAACGCGACAGTGTACACCGGCTTCGCCACGCCAAGAAATACACCAACACATTCGACAGTATTTGCACCAATCTCGCGACGACTGGATTTTATGCCGGAACGGGGAAGCTAGCCGGTGTCGATCCGCGCGAGATGGCGAAATCCGATTGCGTGGTTATATGGGGTACGAACGCTGCGGCAACGCAGGTCAATGTCATGACCCATGCCGTCCGTGCCCGCAAGGATCGCGGTGCGAAGATCGTTGCCATCGATATTTATGAAACTGCAACAGTTCGGCAGGCTGATCTTGGTCTTGTGCTGAAACCCGGCACAGATGGTGCCTTGGCATGCGCGGTCATGCACATTCTGTTCCGCGATGGCATGGCGGATTGGGACTATCTAAACGCTTATACAGATGATCCAAAAGGTCTGGAGCGGCATTTGCAAAGTCGCGGACCTGAATGGGCGGCAGCCATCACAGGGCTTGCAATCGCTGAAATTGAAGAATTCGCCAGACTTGTTGGAACGACCAAGAAGACCTTCTTCCGGCTAGGCTTTGGCTTCACCCGGCAACGCAATGGCTCGGTCAATATGCATGCCGCCTTGTCAATTCCAGCCGTCACTGGCGCGTGGAAATATGAAGGCGGCGGCGCATTTTATTCGAATGGCGGCATTTACAGCATGGACAAGCGGGAGATTGAAGGCCGCGCCTTTGCCGACCCTTCCATCCGCCATATTGATCAAAGCCGTATTGGCGCTGCGCTGACCGGCGATCCGAGCGCGCTTTATGGTGGTCCGCCCGTCATGGCGATGCTTGTCCAAAATACCAATCCGGCCAATGTCGCCCCGGAGCAGCGTCTGGTACGTCAAGGCATGATGCGCGATGATTTTTTCATGGCTGTGCATGAGCAATTCATGACCGACACCGCCAAGCTGGCAGATGTCGTGTTGCCAGCAACGATGTTCATGGAGCATGACGATATTTATCGCGGCGGCGGCCAGCAGCACATTGTGCTTGGCCCAAAGCTGATTGACGGACCCGGTGAAGCGCGCCCAAATCTGTTTGTTATCAATGAATTGGCTAATCGTCTTGGCGTTGGCGATCTCCCCGGCTTTGGCCTCGACGAAAAGACGTTGATCGATAATATGATGCATTCCAGCAATCTGCCGGGCTTTGATATGCTCAAGAAATTGCGCTGGCTCGATGTGCAGCCGGACTTTGAAACGGCGCATTATCAGAATGGCTTCAGCTGGCCCGATGGGAAATTCCGCTTCAAGCCTGACTGGACGGGAACGCTATCGCCAAACAGGCCACCCCAATCCATGGGACCGCAGGGGCCTTACCAAACCCTGCCGCAATGGCCCGATTATTTCCAATCCATTGAGCTGGCCGACGAGAAACATCCGTTCCGTCTGGCGACGTCGCCCGCGCATAATTTTCTCAACTCGACTTTTGCCGAAACGCCGACATCCCTTCAAAAGGAACGCAGGCCTGAATTATTGATCCATCCGGAAGATGCGGAAATGCTCGGCATTCATGAGGGCGACCGTGTGGAAATTGGTAATGATCGCGGTGAGGTTATTCTTCACGCGCGTGTTCAACCTTTGACAAAACGCGGCGTGGTGATTTCAGAAGGAATCTTCGCCAATTCGTCCTTTGAGCGCGGCGAAGGGATCAATGTGCTCACTGGCGCCGATGCACCAGCACCCTATGGCGGCGCGGCGTTTCACGACAACAAAGTTTGGGTGAAGGCGGCGACATAAGGCCCTGCTACAGAGCTTTGGTCTTCTAATCGCTAAAAACCGTCCGCCCATCTTTCATCACGGCCTTGCCTTGTGCAACCAGCGCCAACGCGCGGGTATAGGTCTCGTGCTCTACGGAAAGCACACGCTTAGCAAGCATATCCGGTGTATCGCCGGTTTTCACAGGCACTGCGGTCTGGGCAATGATTGGGCCGTCATCCATACCGGCAGTGACGAAATGCACCGTACAACCATGCACGCGCACGCCTGCTTCAAGCGCCTGCTCATGCGTATGCAGGCCCTTGAAGAGTGGCAGCAAAGAAGGGTGAATGTTGAGCATCTTCCCTTCCCATTGCGCGACAAATTCGGGTGAGATAATCCGCATATAGCCTGCCAGACAGACAATATCCGCTTTGGCTTCGACAAGCGCTGCGCAGACAGCTGCTTCATGCTCGCTCTTGGACGCATAGTCACGGTGAGGAATGGCAATTGCAGGGATGCCTTCTGCCCGGGCTGTTTCCAGGCCGCCAGCATCCGCCTTGTTGGCGATGACCGCAACGATTTCCGCCGGATAGTCGGCACGTTTGGCTGCCTCCACAAGCGCGCTCATATTAGAGCCACGCCCGGAAATCAGCACTGCAACGCGTTTCTTGGTCACAGCGCCCTGGATCACAACGCCAATGCGCCCTGATAAACAACGCCGCTATCAGTGCGTGCAATCATTGTGCCTAGCCGTACTGTCTTTTCGCCTTGTGCGTTCAATGCGGCCAATACAGTATCGGCATGTTCCGGCGAAACCACGACTATCATGCCGATGCCGCAATTGAATGTGCGCAGCATCTCATCGCGTTCCACGCCGCCGGTCTTTGCCAGCCATGAAAATACCGCAGGCACGTTAATCGCAGAAAGATCGATGCTCGCCGTCAGATTCTTCGGCAGCACGCGTGGGATATTATCTGGAAAACCGCCACCGGTAATATGCGCCAGTGCCTTGATCGCATTGGTCTCGCGGATCGCTGCAAGCAGCGCTTTCACGTAGATGCGCGTTGGCGTCAGCAGTGCCTGCCCCAGCGTCTTGCCGGTTTCGAATGGTGCATCTGCATCCCAACCAAGACCGGAAAGCTCAACAATGCGCCGCACCAGGGAAAAGCCGTTGGAGTGAACGCCGGAAGAGGCGAGGCCGAGTATAATATCGCCTTCTTCTATATCGCCGGTCGGCAAAAGCTGGTTGCGCTCGGCCGCGCCAACAGCAAAGCCTGCAAGATCATAGTCGCCATCGCGGTACATGCCCGGCATTTCCGCCGTTTCACCGCCAATCAACGCGCATCCGGCTTGCAGGCAACCTTCGGCAATACCACCGACAATCGCTGCACCCTGATCGGGGTCGAGCTTGCCCGTGGCAAAATAGTCGAGGAAGAAAAGCGGTTCGGCTCCCTGTACGACCAGATCGTTGACGCACATTGCGACGAGATCTATCCCCACAGTGTCATGAACACCCGCATCAATGGCGATCTTGAGCTTCGTGCCCACGCCATCATTGGCTGCAACCAGTACAGGGTCCTTGAAACCCGCGGCCTTTAGATCGAAAAGACCGCCAAAGCCGCCGATTTCGCCATCTGCGCCCGGGCGGCGTGTTGAACGCACCAGCGGCTTGATTTTTTCGACAAGCAAATTGCCTGCATCGATGTCGACACCGGCCTGCGCATAGGTAAGGCCATTCTTGCCGGGCTGTTCTTCGGTGCTCATGGTCAACTCCAGATTATTGCCCGCGAAATGACACGACTCTGACCAAGCTGCAAGGTCTGAGTGCCGCAAGGGGCTATAAAACGCCACTTATTGACAGTTAGAGCCTTGACCGCACCTCTACTGACTGCCTATCTCCAGACTGAACAACGAGAATGGCGGTTATGAGCAAGACTCCGGGCAAGGCTGTAACGACAAAAAAACCTCCCGTTCCCGTGGAGATTCCCGACAAGGATATCCATGTCGAGGTGCAGCTAAATTCACTTACCAGCAGTTTCCGTCGTCAGGCCGTTTTCTGGACTGCTGCGATGGTCGTGTTTGCGCTGTTCCTGTTTGTATTTTCCTCAATCCTGTTGCCGTTCGTTGCTGGCATGGTGTTGGCTTACTTTCTTGATCCCGTCGCTGACAGGTTACAGCGCCTCGGTCTGTCGCGTCTGCTTGCAACCGTTGTTATCCTTGTCCTCTTCATTGTCACGTTCACGGTATTGCTGATCATTCTCGTTCCGGTCCTGGCATCGCAGATGAGCGATTTCATCGCTCGGCTGCCAAGTTATGTCTCGCGGCTCCAGGAGCTGATCGCCAGCCGGGATTCGCAGTGGCTCAAGGATTTCATAGGCGTTGATGCTTCCGTTATTCGCAACAGCCTCGATTCGCTGCTTCAGCAGGGTGCTGGCTTCCTCACTACCTTGCTGCAATCGATCTGGAGTTCGGGCAAGACGCTCATTGATGTTGTTGCACTCTTCGTGGTGACGCCTGTGGTGGCCTTTTATATGCTGCTTGACTGGGATCGCATGGTTTCGAAGATCGACCAGCTGGTGCCCCGCGATCACCTCTATACAGTGCGCGGCATCGCTACTGACATGAACAAGGCTATTGCCGGTTTTGTGCGCGGGCAGGGCACCGTCTGTCTGTTGCTCGGGATGATTTACGCAGTCGGCCTTACTGTTGTTGGTCTTAATTTCGGCCTGCTCATCGGGCTTTTCGCAGGCCTCATCAGCTTCATACCCTATGTTGGATCGCTGGTTGGTCTGGTATTGGCCCTCTGCGTGGCCTTGGTGCAGTTCTGGCCGGAATGGGGTGGTATCGTCGGTGTCGCGATCGCATTTGGTATCGGCCAGTTCATCGAAGGCAATATCCTGCAGCCAAAGCTGGTTGGTCAGTCTGTTGGTTTGCATCCTGTCTGGCTGATGTTTGCGCTTTTTGCCTTCGGCTCGCTCATGGGGTTCACAGGCATGCTGATTGCCGTGCCAACTGCCGCCGCTATTGGTGTGCTGGTGCGGTTTGTCATCAATCGTTATCAGCAATCCCCGCTCTACACAGGCGATTTCCGCAAAACCGACGAGACAAAACAAATCAGGTGACAGTGCGCCGAGCTAGGTTGTATTTGTTCGCGCCATGAATGACACGACAAAGCCCCGCCAACTGCCGCTGGACCTTGGTCACGAGCCTGGCTACTCCCGCGACGATCTCATTGTTTCCGGCACCAACATGGCCGCTGTCGACATTGTGGATCGATGGCCAAACTGGATTTCACCGGTCGTCATACTGGCGGGCCCGACAGGCTCCGGTAAAACCCATCTTGCAGCTGTCTGGAAGGCGGAATCGAACGCAATGGTCATCGATGCGCGCAATATTGCTGCCGCCGCTGGTCAAACAGGGCCTTTTTTGATCGATGATATCGGAACAGGACCAATCGATGAGTCCGCTTTGTTCCATTTGATCAATAATGTCCGACAAAGCGGCAGCAGTCTTTTGATGACCTCGCGCATCTGGCCGGCAAATTGGCCTGTAACCCTGCCGGATCTTGCATCGCGCCTGAAGGCCGCTACCACCGTCGAGATTGGCGAGCCGGATGATCTGCTGCTCTCCGGCGTACTCTATAAGCTTTTCGCAGATCGCCAGATTGCCGTGGACCCGAATGTTATTGGTTTCCTGGTCAGCCACATTGAACGGTCGCTCTCGACCGCGAATCGGGTGGTGGAGCGACTCGACCGTGCCGCCCTTGAGAAAAAATCCAAGATAACCCGCGCTCTGGCGGCGGAGGTCGTTACAGCATTGGACGAAGGGCAGGCGGCTTTCGACCTCTGAGCGCTGCCAAAACCGCTGTCAAACCTGCGACCTTCCGGCACGGTTCAGTTTTTTATTGGATTTGTTGAATTTATAGCTTGCTTCTCGTCTCCGGAAACTCTAGTCAGGCAACCGTTGAAGAACACGGAGCGTAGCGCAGCCTGGTAGCGCATCTGGTTTGGGACCAGAGGGTCGGGAGTTCGAATCTCTCCGCTCCGACCACTTCAACGACGATTGCTGCTGGAACTGAAGCAAAGCCTGTAATATATCGGAATTGCAGACAAAAGGATTTCTTCAATGGCCGCGCGCATTTATCGCCCCGCAAAAACCGCAATGCAGTCCGGCAAGGCCAAAACCGAGGCCTGGATGCTTGAGTTTGAGCCGGAACAACCACGTAAGGTTGAGCCGCTTATGGGTTATACCTCATCGGGCGATATGAAGAGCCAGATCCGCCTTTCCTTTGAAACCAAGGAAGAGGCAATAGCTTACGCCCAAAAGAATGGCATTGCCTATTCGGTGCAGGAACCCAAGGAAACACGCCGTCGCGTTGTATCCTATTCGGAGAACTTCCGATTCGACCGCATGCAGCCTTGGACGCATTGATTTACAACAGATTGGTCCCGTAGCTCAGCTGGATAGAGCACCGGCCTTCTAAGCCGACGGTCACTGGTTCGAATCCAGTCGGGATCGCCACTTCTTCAAAATTCAATATTTATGGATGTTCAGGTTTCTTTGGGCTCGGCAATAAGGCCGTTTTTCTGATCGTGCCGCGATATTATTTCTCGTAAATGATGCGATAGCCGCCGATAATGATCTGCTGTCTGTAAAGATATATCTTCTTTTTGCCCGTCGCGAGACGATCGAAATACTTTTTCTTGGCCGCTTTCCAAACGGATAATCCGCTCCTCGTGTTCCCGGACGGCTTTTCTCAGTCTTTCAACAAACTCGCTATGCATAATTCCCATATAACGGCTCCGAGAAAATCCATTATCCAATATAATCGATTCTGCGCATGACACGGATATTGATGTCATTGCACCGGTCTGCCTGCGAACGCAGATCCCCCGCCCACCTCGATATGACAATTTCCTCCTGGGTACCTTGATGAATATCAAGGCGAGGTGAAAGCTGTTGTCATAATACTTAAAATTGTATGCATTCCATGTCGAGGTTTATTTGACCCCATTTTCACAATGTCCTGCCGCTTGCATTGCTGCGCTATAGAGCGCATTCCCCAGGAATCGCCTTTATGAAGTACCATGAAAACGGCGTTTCGCGTCAGCTTGCGCGTCGATAGAAGGCGAGAGACCCGGCAAGGGCCAACAATGCGCCGCCACAAATCCGGTCCAGCCACAATGCGCCTGATTGCTTCAACAGCTTGACCGCGCGTGACCCAAGCAGTGCATAGCCAAACATGACAATGGCGTCGATCATTGCAAAGGTCAGTGCCAGCGCCAGATATTGTGGAAATTGGGGCTGATCAAGCACAACGAATTGAGGCAGGAACGCCGAAAAGAACAGGTAACCCTTGGGATTGGTAATAGCGACAAAGAAGCTCTTGAGGAGCACCGAGCGGGAAGAGGGGCCTCCGCCAGCCTCCCTATGCGAATTCGTAACCTCGAGCGTTCCTCTGGACCGCAAAAGCATGATCCCGAGGAAGCTCAGGTATCCCACGCCTATCCATTTGACCACGGAAAACCAGAATTCGGATGCAGCCAAAAGCGCGCCCAAGCCAAGGGCCACTGCCCCGATGAGCACGAAGTCTGAAAGAACTGCTCCCACCATGCCCACGCTTGCCGTTCGAAGGCCGTAGCGCGAACCATTGGTCAGTGCCAGTAATACTGTCGGCCCCGGCGTGGCTATGCCTATGAACGCCACCAATGCGAAAGCCAAAATCGTCAAACTTGTCATCATCTATCCCCCATACGTCAGAACATGGTGACCTCATTCTTGCCCGCCATCAACATAAAATTAAGCCAGCCACAACGCTTCCTGTTCGCAAAACCACCAGCGCCGCCATGTCGGAACTTATCGGTATCGGGAGAATTGAAGTCTTCAACAGGGTGCGCAAGCTCTCCGGCAGAACGATACTATTTGAGCAAGAACGCGCTCCGGTGTCCTTCGCCATTGATTTGCCGCGGCTTAAAGCGGTAATGCTGACCGATGAATGACGGAGTTGCCAGATAATACATGGAAACCAAAGCCAATTACTTTATCGTGGCGGTCTTTACGGTCGTGGTGGCGCTTCTGGCGGCAGGATTCTTTTACTGGATCGGCCGTTATGGCGAGCGGCGCGATACGAGCACGCTTGAAATCAGAGTTCCAGGCTCTGTGACTGGTCTTACCGTCAAAAGCCCGGTTTTCTTCAATGGCCTGAAAGTTGGTGGGGTAAGCAGGCTTTTTATTGATCAGGAAAATCCTGATGCGGTTATCGTTCAGACTGAAATTGCTTCCACGACGCCGATCACCCGCTCGACAGTGGCAACCTTGGCTTTCGAAATACTTGCTGGCGCTGCACGTATCGAGCTAACCGGAGGCAAGTCCTATGAGCCAAAGCTGCTTGAAGAAGCTGCCAAGGAGGACACGGTTGCACGCGTCGATGTCGATCCAAGTTCGTTGAAAACGCTTGTCCAGACCGCGCAGGACTGGATCGAGCGTGTGGACAAGGCAACTGACGTTACCGAGCGCTACATAGAACAGGCGCGGGGCCCATTGCTTGAAAGCGTTCGCAGCGCCAAGGCTTTTTCCGAAGATTTGGCCAGCAGCACTGAAACCATTGATGAATACGGCCGCAAAGCGCAAAAGCTGGAAACAACAATGCATGATGCGCGCGATGTAATTTCGCGCGTCAACAAGGCGTCCACGAAGGTCGATGAGACTTTGCTAAAGGTTGATAAACAGCTTTCCAATGACAAGGACAGCATGGTTAGCGAAATACGCGGCAAACTTGAGGATTATCAGAAACAGGCAAAGGAACTGGATGCGCGCCTGCAAGCGATTGCAGGCAATCTTGACACTCTGACCGGTGAAAAGCTCCGCAACGCCCAGAAAGTGATTTCTGAAAGCCGTCGTGCCGTTGAACGTATTGAGAGGGGCGTTACAAACTTCCAGGACGATCCGCAAAAGTTGCTTTTTGGCGAGGACGATACCGTTCCGGAATATACACCAAAGCGCTGACCGAAAGGTTAGGGCTGATTAAAAGAATTCCAGTATCCGCCATATTGGTGGCCCAGATATAATACGATGGGGATGATAATAAGAAAAAGAATGAGATAGCCCCAAACCGGCGTCAGGTAGGGCGCATAATCGTCTTTTTCTTTGTCACCCTCGTCCATCATGGCTTCAGCTGCCTATCCGTAGGTATTACAGCTAACAAATACGTCGAAATAGAAAGATGCGCCGCGCAAACCAAGCCGCACAGCGCACGCTTCTATAATATATCACAATGCTCCTTGAAGCGTATGCGCCACAAGCACCTATAATTATTTAGAATGCTGCTTGAAACGCCGGTGAGTGAAACCACCTTTGGCGCGTTTCAATATATCCGACAGCTTATTGCTGCTAGCCGGCTTGGTAGGCATTTCCGAGCGAACCTTCTGCAATATTTGTGGGGTCGCGCAGCTTGCATTATGGGGCGTATGAAGGGTCACTTCTCCCATGTTTGTCACTCCCTGAAGAAGAGTAAATATTAGCCGGTTTAAGCCGGTACTCTCCACCCGAACAAGCAGAATACGCCCAATTAATTATTGGCACAATAAATTTTGACATAAGGGATCGATCAGCGCCTGCCGATACATTCAACATGCTGTGATAGCGGTATAGGCAGACACGGCTGGGAAGCTTTAGGCTGGCGCTCCGCACTTTCTGCGATCAATCGAACGGCTCATCGACTCAATCTGACCTTGCAGCGCTCCGGCCTTTTTCTGATTTTCGGTACGATAATCCGGCAGGACGGGACCAAGGCCGACAATCACGTCCGGGTCCTGATAGCCTTGGCCATTGGTAAGGCGGCTGACTTCCGCCATGGCCTGGCTGCGCTGTGCAATCAGGGCCGGGCATTGAACCGTGTCATAGCGCAGCGACGAAATTTTCTCGTTATCAAGCTGTCCCTGGATATTCCCGCAACCTGCAAGCAGGGCGGTGAACATGATTACTGGAAAGAGCCTCGTTCTCATATGCCAATATCCTCGATGGTGGGCAGCGGGACATGAATGGGGCAATGAGTTTGTTTTGGCAAGGCGAAACGCGGGTAATCTGCATCAAATTACCAGTTATGGTTGCGTATGTGCCGGAAACACCATCTCGCTTGGTGCATAAATCGATCCCGCAGCGGAAAGCCACTGGTTGATCCTTCGCTGGGTCAGATCGCTTACCCGTCAACTCAAGAGTATAAAGCCCCCGCATTTCTTTAAACATCGTCACACTCAGTCTAAACGATTGAATTATTTGGCGGGTCGAGAAGGAAAACTCAATAATATTAGGCTTTTGGCAAAATTAAATAAGAGTGCAGATTAATAATGAACAGTAAGCCCAGTGCTATTGTTTGATTTAATTAAAAAACTCGATTGAATAAGTATGGATTAACAGTTTTGGCTTGCGGTCCATGGCATGTCGCACGTATGATTCTGTTTCCGGGAGCCCCCGGCAGTGCAACACAAAAGTGAGGAGACAGGAATGCCTGGTTTGCTGCACCCACTTCATGAAGGCCATGCGCCTATCATCTTGCATAACGCCTTTCAGGACGCGATTGACGCCTTGGAAGACTGGGAACTCGGCAGGGACGAACCCGTAATAGACGTCAATGAGAGACAGGTTGCTATCAGCACTGTGTTCCGGCGTTTGGGAACCTGTACGGACATACTCCCAGCGCGCACACTGGCTGTCGTGGAGGATCTTTTGCCTTTGCGTTCAGCCGAATTCAAAGCCGGTACATCGACTTATGCCGATGCCGCCTACAGCCTTTGGGAACTCTGCCTGCAGAAGCGCGCTGCAAGCAATGAAATACGCCAATAGGCTAACCGACAGTTTGCGTAAAAACACCCGCCGGTCAATCCAGACCAGCGGGTGTTTTCTTATGTCGCTGAAAGGATCAGCTATTAGCCGCCATTTTTCTCCAGCCAGGCTTTCATGTCTTTGATTTCGCCTTCCTGAGCGGCAATGATCGTTTCCGCCAGTTTGCGGATTTCGGCGTCCTTGCCATATTCGAGTTCAACCTTTGCCATGTCGATCGCACCTTGGTGGTGGGCAATCATTCCGAGAACGAAATCCTTATCGGCATTGCCTGTGAACTCGATGGCCATATCCTTGTGCATTTTCGTATTGGCTTCCACGAACGCTTTTGAGGAGGGGGACTGATCACCCTTCTGCGCCTTCATGGTATCCTGTTTCATGGCCTCGTGCCCGCTATGCTCCTGCGCCAAAGCAGGCGAGGCAAAAGCGACGAGGCAGATGAGGGCAGCATTTCGGATGAGTTTCAAAGTCATGATTCAGTCTTTCATCTAAATGATAGTGGCGCTGTTTGATAACAGCCGTTGCTCATCACATTGAAATCAACTTCGGGTTATGCGGCGCGCGCGGCCGCTAATCCTTTGGCAATATCGGCAACCAAATCTTCCTTGTCTTCCAATCCGATCTGCAACCGGATAACGGTCCCTGCATAGTTCTTGCCGGTGATCTGCCTGTCGTTGAGCCGGACATGAACAGCCAGACTTGCAAAACCGCCCCATGAATAGCCCAGGCCGAATATCTCAAGCGCATCCAGAAAAGCGTGCGCCTGGGCCTTGCCGCCCTCAATGACAATCGAAAAAACGCCGCCGCCGCCCGTAAAGTCGCGCTTGTAAATTTCGTGTCCCGCATGACTTGGCAGGGCCGGATGCAGAACTTCCAGAACGCCATCCTGCTTTTCCAGCCATTCGGCAATTGCCAGCGCATTTTCTGCGTGCCGTTCCATACGCAGACCCATGGTCCGCAAGCCGCGCAGAACCTGATAGGCATCATCACCACTGACGCATAGACCCAGCGCCGTATAGGTCTGCTCCAATGTTTTGAAGTGTTTTTCATTGGCGGAGACTGTGCCCATTAAAATATCCGCATGGCCGGAGGGATATTTGGTCACGGCGTGAATCGAAATATCAACGCCATAGTCCAAGGCCTTGAAATGAATCGGTGTTGCCCAAGTATTGTCCATCATAACCACGGCCCCGGCTGCGTGTGCCTTTTCGGCAATTGCCGGAATATCCTGCATCTCGAACGTGTTTGAGCCGGGCGATTCGGTGAAGACCACTTTGGTGTTTGGCTTAATCAGCTTTTCAATGCCGGCACCGATGAGCGGATCGTAATATTCGACTTCAACACCCAGTCTTTTCAACGTTGTGTTGCAAAAATAATGTGTATTGCCGTAGCAACTATCGACCATCAGCAGATGATCACCCGGCGAAAGGAAGGCCAAAAGTGGCAGCGTTACCGCCAATAGGCCGGATGGAACGAGCAGCGTGCCAGCCGATCCCTCAAGCTCGTCGATAGCGCGGCAAAGCGCGTCTGTGGTCGGTGTTCCGTGGGTGGCATATGTGTAGGGTTGATTCCCCGTTGCCATGGTCTGCGCGTCCGGAAACAGCACGGTTGAAGCATGCACGACCGGCGGGTTGACGAAACCATGATAGTCGGTGGGATCATAGCCGCCATGTGCAAGTCTCGTATTTATCCCAAGTTTTGAACGAGATTGCTTATCCATGACAGGTCCTCCAAATTATCGGCTTAATTTTAGGCTTGTAGGGTTACGTCGATAATCGCACTGCATGACGGTTGCAACAGGAGAAGGATTTTTGATTGGCTGATACATCGTCCATCGCGCAACGATTGAATCGTTCTCTTGCCCGCTATTTGCATGTCGTCACCGCGCGTCCACATCCGGATGGAGCGGCGGCTTGGACGAGATCGATGTCCATGGCGGTCGCGTTGATCGTCTTTCTTGTACTGTCACTGCATCCTTATGACGAGTATTTGTCGCGCATGTTCACATCGCCGGACAGTGATCTACGCAATCTGCGCTTGATTACAGATATCGGACTGTCAAAATGGTATGTAATTCCGGCCTTCATTATCATTGTCTGCCTGATCGCGATTGATTGGCAGCATTTGCCAGTCCCTCGGCGAAAGCGGCTGCATCTCGTTTACACGCAGGCAACCTATGCCTTTTGGGCAATCTCTCTGGCCGGAACATGTACCGCTATCGCCAAATTCTTTATCGGTAGAGCCCGCCCACCCTTCATTGATACGCTTGGCACGGGTCACTTTTCTCCCTTTGCAGGTGGTGATGATCTTGCCAGCTTTCCTTCCGGCCATTCAACCACCATGGGGGCTGTCGGGGCGATACTGGCTTTATGGTTTCCCCGCTGGCGGGTTCCGATCATCCTTGCCACTATGTTCATCGCTTTTACCCGAATCGTTGCACGGGCGCATTATCCGACTGATACCGTGGCGGGCTATAGTATTGGCTTCCTCGTCGCGATAACACTGGCAAGATTTCTTGCTCGCCGCCACGTCATTTTTCGTTGTGAACGGGGCCGGTTTTTCCCGGTTATAGGCTCGTGAATACTTTGCGGCAGTAGTGATTCCATACAACATCATGGAAATACATCGTGGCATGAGTGCTTTGCGGTCCAATGAGAGCTTGCAATATGCAGTGCTGATCTACTGAGTCCGAATTTCCGGCTTTGGCCGCGAATTTGAAAATTTTGCGCCCGTTTTCATCGAAAAAAGAAAAACTGAGTAGAAAATCAGCGGTTTTTCGCTTCGCGTGCAGCAATTTTGACGTTCTTGCTTCAAAATTGAGCAAATATTCTCCCTTGACCAAACCCTCAGAATGCCCTTCGATAGATAGGTGAATGGGAGAGGCATTGGGGCCCTTTTCGGGGCTGGGGTAAATAAACCGATGTAAACTTACCTCTCTGGGAACGACTACAACAACCAAAGGGCAAATTAATTATGAAAAATCTTGTTTTGAAGGGCGTACTGGCGGCTTCGGCGTTGGTCCTTCTTGCCAACGTCGCTTCAGCAACTGTGCTTGAAGATGTAAAGAAGAAGGGCTTCTTGCAGTGCGGCGTTAACACAGGTCTTCCTGGCTTTGCAGCGCCGAATGACAAGGGCGAATGGTCTGGTTTTGACGTTGACTATTGTAAGGCTGTTGCTGCTGCTGTGTTTGGCGATGCAAGCAAGGTTAAATATACGCCCTTGTCTGCAAAGGATCGTCTTCCTGCTCTGCAGTCCGGCGAAATCGACGTGTTGATTCGCAACACCACATGGACACTCAGCCGCGATACACAGGGTTTTGATTTCCCGGGCGTCAATTATTATGACGGCCAGGGCTTCATGATCAATGCGAAGAAGCTTTCGGGAATCAACTCCGCGCTTCAGCTATCGGGCGCATCGGTATGCGTTCAGGCCGGCACAACGACCGAGCTTAACCTTGCTGATTACTTCCGTACCAACAAGATGGAATACAATCCTGTTGTGTTCGAAAAGGTTGAAGAGGTTAACGCGGCTTACGATTCGGGTCGTTGCGATGCCTATACGACCGACCAGTCCGGTCTTTATGCCTATCGTTTGGCGCTGACTGCTCCAGATGACCATGTTGTTCTGCCGGAAATCATTTCCAAGGAGCCACTTGGACCGGTTGTCCGTCAGGGCGATCCACAATGGGCCGATATCATTCGCTGGACTCATTACGCCCTGTTGACTGCTGAAGAATTCGGCATCACCCAGGCCAATGTCGAAGAGTTGAAGAATGGCGAAAACCCTGAAGTCAAGCGTATCCTTGGTCAGGAAGCCAATACCAAGCTCGGTACAGACCTCGGTTTGACCAATGATTGGGTTATCAACATCGTCAAGGCAGTTGGCAATTACGGCGAGATTTTCGAAAAGAATCTCGGATCCGGTAGCCCGCTCAAGATTGCTCGCGGCATCAATGCTCAGTGGACCAAGGGTGGCTTGCAATACGCGATGCCAATTCGCTAATCGCATATAGCTAATGATGAAATCGGAGAGGGGGCGCTGGCCTCCTCTCAATTTACTATAATAATAAAAATAATAAGAACAAGAACTTAGCAGAAATGAGGGGCCAATGGCATCGCAGGATATTTCGCCTGGCACAGATAGCGGCAAAGTTTCGCTTTTAAACGACCCAAAATTCCGTGGTTATCTTTTTCAGGCTTTAGCACTGCTTATCATCGTTGTGCTGGGGTACTGGATCGTTAACAACACCATCGCCAATCTTCAGCGCGCGCGGCTCGCTACGGGTTTCGGCTTTCTCGATGGCCGCGCTGGTTTTGATATCAGCAGCAGTCCGTATGTCTCCTATTCCAGTGATTCCACTTTTGCCAAGGCGCTTCTGGTCGGTATTCTGAATACGCTGACTGTGGCGATTGCGGGTATTATCACTGCAACCATTATCGGCTTCATTATCGGTATTGGCCGGCTTTCGCATAACTGGCTTATCCGCAAGATTTGTACGGTTTATGTGGAGCTTTTCCGCAATGTTCCGCCGCTTCTGGTTATTTTCTTCTGGTATTCTGGTGTGCTTGCTGTGTTACCCCAGGCACGCCAAAGTATAGCTCTGCCTTTTGGGACATATCTGAACAATCGCGGATTTTATGTTCCGTCATTGATTATGGGTGAGGGTGCCTGGCTGGCGGGTGTCGCTTTCCTGATAGCTGTCGTGGCGACTTTGCTGGTTCGACGCTGGGCCCATAAGCGTCAGATGGCAACAGGTCAGCCGTTTCCGGTTGGTCTGACAGCGATTGCCCTCATTGTCGGTCTGCCGTTGTTGGCGCTGGCCGTCAAAGGCTTTCCCATGACGTTGGACTATCCAATCCTTGGCGCCTTCAATTTGAAAGGTGGCTCGCAGGTCGGACCTGAGTTTATCTCGCTCTATCTGGCTCTGTCGTTCTATACGGCGGCCTTTATCGCCGAGATCGTCCGGGCCGGCATTCGTGGTGTTGGCAAGGGACAGAGTGAAGCTGCCCATGCTCTAGGCTTACGTGCAGGCACGACAACACGGCTTGTTGTTGTGCCACAGGCAATGCGCATCATCACGCCGCCGCTGGCCAGCCAATATCTGAATCTGACCAAGAACTCCTCACTCGCGATTGCAGCCGGTTATCCGGATCTCTTTGCCGTCGGGGGAACGATCCTGAACCAGACGGGCCGCTCGCTTGAAGTGGTCGTTATTTTCATGATCGTTTACTTGAGCCTCAGTATTCTGACGTCGCTGTTCATGAATTGGTACAACGCCAAAATGGCACTGGTGGAGCGCTGATCATGACAGACACCAATATTAGTTTCGTTCGTCAGGAAATGCTGCAGGGTCAAACTCCGCCCTTGGGTGAACGCGGCATTGTGCGATGGGTGCGGGTTAATTTGCTTGCAACGCCGGTCGATGCTGTTCTGACCGTCTTGGCACTTCTCGTTCTGGCATGGTTTTTACCGCCACTGATCAACTGGCTATTTATTCAAGCTGCGTGGGTCGGGCCGAACAGGTCGGTATGTGCGACCGTGGCACAAGGCGGTTTGCAGCCAGATGGCTGGTCCGGCGCATGCTGGGCCTTCGTGAACGCCAAATTCGGCCAGTTCATGTATGGTCCTTACCCCATTGACCAACGTTGGCGAGTCAATCTTGTGGGCATCATGTTCGTTGCCCTCCTGATTCCACTTCTGATTCCAAAAGCGCCCTACAAGGTACTGAATGCGATCGTCTTCTTTTTCGTATTCCCGATCGTCGCATTCTTCCTGCTGGTCGGTGGCTGGTTCGGCCTTCCCTATGTCGAAACCTCCGTTTGGGGTGGTCTGCTGGTTACGCTGGTTATTTCCTTCGTTGGTATTTCCGTCTCGCTGCCGCTTGGCATAGCACTGGCACTTGGACGGCGCTCGAAAATGCCGGTCATCAAGATGCTGTGCGTCATTTTTATCGAAATGGTGCGTGGTATTCCGCTGGTGACGGTCCTGTTCATGGCCAGCTATATGCTGCCATTGTTCCTGCCGCCGGGCGTTTCGTTCGATAAGTTCCTGCGGGCGCTGATCGGTGTTGCGCTGTTCGCTTCGGCCTATATGGCGGAGGTGGTGCGTGGTGGTCTGCAAGCCATCCCGAAAGGGCAGTATGAAGGTGCGGATTCGCTTGGACTCGGTTACTGGCAGAAAACTGGCCTCATCATTCTGCCACAGGCGTTGAAACTGGTAATCCCAGGTATCGTCAACACCTTTATCGGTCTGTTCAAGGATACATCGCTTGTTTCGATCATCAGCATGTTCGATTTGCTCGGGACGGTGCGTCAGCACTTCAACGATACAAATTGGTCATCGCCGCAAACCCCCATGTCCGGTCTGGTTTTTGCCGGTTTCGTCTTCTGGATTTTCTGCTTCGGCATGTCGCGCTATTCCATCTTCATGGAAAATCGTCTCGACACTGGCCACAAACGTTAGGAGCATACGTATATGACAACTGAAAACATTATCGACCCGGAAGAAATCCACGTCGACCATTCGCTCCTGCAAGTCTCCACGACAGACGTTGCCGTTGAGATCATCAATATGAACAAATGGTACGGGGATTTTCATGTTCTGAAGGACATCAATCTCAAGGTGATGCGCGGCGAGCGCATCGTCATTGCTGGTCCGTCCGGTTCAGGTAAGTCGACCATGATCCGCTGCATCAACCGTTTGGAAGAGCACCAGAGCGGCAAGATTCTCGTTGACGGTATCGAACTTACCAACGATCTGAAAAAGATCGACGAAGTTCGGCGCGAAGTCGGCATGGTGTTCCAGCATTTCAATCTATTCCCACATTTGACTATCCTGGAAAACTGCACGCTGGCCCCAATCTGGGTACGCAAGATGCCGAAGAAGAAGGCGGACGAAATTGCGATGCACTTTCTTGAGCGCGTCAAAATCCCCGAACAGGCCAATAAATATCCGGGTCAGCTTTCCGGTGGTCAGCAGCAACGCGTAGCCATTGCCCGTTCGCTCTGCATGAATCCACGCATCATGCTGTTTGATGAGCCGACGTCGGCCCTTGATCCGGAAATGATCAAGGAAGTGCTCGACACAATGGTGCAGCTTGCTGAAGAAGGCATGACCATGGTTTGCGTAACCCACGAAATGGGCTTTGCGCGCCAGGTTGCAAATCGCGTTATCTTCATGGATCAGGGCCAGATCGTTGAACAGAACGCCCCTGCCGAGTTCTTTGATAATCCGCAGCACGAACGCACGAAGCTATTCCTCAGCCAGATTCTTCATTGAGATAGTTTTCTGCAATGTTACCAAACGGCGGCCTTATGGCCGCCTGTTTGATACTGCAATCCATTTTTCTTATATTTGGCCTGCAAGCCCTTTTGGGCGCTCATGACCCTCGCTTCGGCGAGGGTTTTTGCATTCAAATCTGGCCATCATATCCATAGAGCCAATCCAGCCCTTCGATAAACTTTTCGGCAGGGCGTTTGCGCATAATCATATTGCGCGCCATGGCGATTGGCCCTTTGGCATGATAGGCGAGCTGGTTCATCGCTCCGCGCCGCACCACTGCTTTGATACGTTTGCTGCGGGTCTTGTCAAACGCGTCTAAAGCCGATGGCCATGCTGCGATATTTTCCCCCAAGGCAGATGCCAGCGCCCATGCATCCTCGATAGCCATGGCCGCTCCCTGCGCTGCATATGGCGTCATCGCGTGGGCAGCATCCCCGATCAGCACCAGGCGATCCTTTATTCGGTAACGGCATTTACGCTGCTCAAACAATGGCCATGAAGTCCAAGGTCTTCCCGCCAGCATGATGTCGCGAATACCGGGATGCCAAAGATTGAATTCCCGGATAAAATTTTGGCTTGGCGTTTCCGGCACAGCCCCAGCCTCCCATCGCCGTCCGCCTTGGCGATCCGGGGCAACAGCAATGAAATTGAACATTTCACCGGAACGTATCGGGTAGGCGACCAGATGAGCGTTTGAACCAACCCAGGCAACAACATTGATGCCCTGAGGCAGCAGGGATGTGAAGCTCTTTGGCAACTGGTCAGCGGCGATGGTCGAACGCCAGGCAATCGTCGATGTATAGCGCGCGCGCTCCATGTCGGACATGGCAGTGCGCATATTCGACCAGACGCCGTCGGCACCTACGAGCAAAGCCCCGCGATGTTCCTCGATACGATCGTGATATTGAACGCGAACGATAATGCCATCTGCGTCAGGCTTGTACTGTGTCACCGCTGATTGCAGCTGGATAGCTATATTGGGCTGGCTTCGTGCCTGTTCCAGCAAGGCATTTTGCAGATCGGCCCGGTGGCAGACAATATAGGGTGAGCCCCATCTCGTGCGGGCCACATGACCAACATCAAGCGAAAGCAACATTTTGCCGCTCGAACCATCTGCAAGACAAATTGCCTGCGGTTCAACCGAGGATGGCGTCAATTGCTCGAGAACACCGAGCTGCTGCAATATCCGCGTGGCATTGGGGGAAAGCTGCACTCCGGCACCGGCTTCGGCCAGCGTCGCGCTTTTCTCAAATATCTGAACTGAAAAACCTTTGGCACTCAAGGCAAGCGCCAGCGTCAATCCGGCAATGCCAGCGCCGGCGATAATAATCTGGTCAGGATTGGGATCGCGCCTGTTTCGTTCGGTCTTTAAATCGATGAGCGATGCGTTCAAGCGGCCCTGTCCACATAGGTGCAACCTGCTGGGACGGTCTCATCGGCATGCAGCGAAGCGTCATAGCGGTAAAGCGTGGAGCAATAGGGGCAAACTTTTTCATTGTCATCGCCCAGATCGAGAAACACATGCGGATGGTCGAAAGGCGGGTTGGCACCCACGCACATGAATTCCTTCACGCCGATGGCAATGGTCGCATGTCCTGCGCTGTTCTGGAAATGAGGGATGCTGTGGCCAGCCATTTTTCGCTCCTGAATCGTCTTGTCAAATACGCATGTTTGGCATTTGACTTCTCTTTCGCTTCGGTTTGTATCATCCTGATTACGATTTCAAGACGATTGCTATCAAACTGTCAAAAGACTTGTCTATGGTGCGCTCTTAAGTCCGCATTTTGCGGGAAATTTTTTTAGCTGGAGAATATTGATGAACGACCAATCGCCCACCATTCCGCAGCCTGTTGAGAATGTCTCTCTGCCGGATCTGCACACCAGCGTTGATCGCTTCGTCAACCGCGAATTCTCCTGGCTGCAATTTAATCGCCGCGTGCTTGAAGAAGCGCAAAATACCCATCAGCCCTTGCTTGAGCGCCTGCGCTTTCTGTCTATTTCGGCTGCCAATCTGGATGAGTTCTTCATGGTGCGCATTGCCGGTCTGGCCGGGCAGGTGCGCGAAAACGTCTCCAGTCGCAGTGATGATGGACGCACGCCGCAGGAACAGCTGGAATTCGTTCTCGAGGAAGTCGGCAAACTTCAAGCCGCCCAGCAGCTGCGTCTGAGTGCCTTGCGCGAGGAATTGATCAGGGAGAACATCGAGATTGTTCGGCCTGATCGTTTGACCAAAGCTGAGCAGGAATGGCTGGAGGATCATTTTCTCGAAACCATCTATCCTGTGCTAACACCCTTGGCCATTGATCCGGCGCATCCTTTTCCATTTATCCCGAATCTCGGCTTCACCATTGCCATGCTGCTGAACCGCAGCACGGATAACCGCCCAATGACGGCGCTCCTGCGCCTGCCGCAGGCGCTCAAGCGCTTTATCCAGATACCGGATGATAGCGGTCGCTACCGCTTCTTATCTCTTGAAGATGCGATCAGCCTTTTCACCGGGCGGCTTTTCCCTGGCTATGAGGTCAAGGGTGCCGGCACGTTCCGCATCATCCGTGACAGCGATATTGAAGTCGAGGAAGAGGCGGAAGATCTGGTTCGCCTGTTCGAAAGCGCCCTGAAGCGCCGTCGCCGCGGTCAGGTGATCCGCATCGAATTTGATGATGAAATGCCTGAATCCCTGCGCAGCTTTGTGGCTACGGAGCTGGGTGTGCCGGATAATCGTATCAGCGTGCTTGGCGGTTTGCTTGCGCTCAATATGATTTCGGAAATTGTCAGCATTGCTCGCCCGGACCTGAAGTTTGTTCCTTACAATCCGCGTTTTCCTGAACGTGTGCGTGAACATGGTGGCGACTGCTTCGCAGCGATTCGCGAGAAAGACATCATCGTCCATCACCCTTACGAATCCTTCGATGTCGTGGTGCAATTCCTGCGTCAGGCCGCCGCCGATCCGGATGTCGTTGCAATCAAGCAGACACTTTACCGTACTTCAAATGATAGCCCGATCGTGCGTGCGCTGATTGATGCCGCAGATGCCGGTAAGTCCGTCACTGCCTTGATCGAACTTAAGGCGCGTTTCGATGAAGAGGCCAATATTCGCTGGGCCCGCGATCTGGAGCGCGCTGGCGTACAGGTCGTTTTCGGCTTTATCGAGTTGAAAACCCATGCGAAAATGTCGCTGGTCGTGCGCCGCGAAGAAAACAAGTTGCGCAGCTATGTGCATCTGGGCACCGGCAATTATCACCCCATCACCGCAAAGATTTATACCGATCTGTCGTTCTTCACATGCGAGCCTTCAATTGGCCGCGACGTGGCGCAAATCTTCAACTACATCACAGGCTATACGCCGCCTTCCGGCGAAATGCAGCTTGCCGTTTCCCCGATCACGCTGCGTCCTCGCATTCTTCAGCATATTGCCGAGGAAATCGCCCATGCGAAAGCTGGCCGTCCTGCCGCAATCTGGATGAAAATGAATTCGCTGGTCGATGCGAAGATTATCGATGCGCTTTATGAAGCCAGCAGTGCCGGTGTGGAAATTGATCTCGTCGTGCGTGGCATTTGCTGCCTGCGTCCGCAGGTGCCGGGGCTTTCGGAGAATATTCGCGCAAAGTCCATCGTGGGCCGCTTCCTTGAACACAGCCGTATTTTCTGTTTTGGCAATGGTAAGCCGCTCCCATCGGAAAACGCTCTGGTCTATTTCGGTTCAGCCGATATGATGACCCGTAATCTTGACCGCCGTGTTGAAACTTTGGTGCCCATCACCAATCCAACTGTGCATCAACAGGTTCTTTCACAGATTATGCTGGCAAACCTTCTCGACAACCAGCAGAGTTATGAGCTACTTGCAGATGGAACCTCGCGGCGGATCGCTCCCGCCGATGGGGAGGATGCTTTTAATGCGCAGGAATATTTCATGACCAATCCTAGCCTTTCAGGCCGTGGCAAGTCGCTGAAATCTTCTGCGCCTCGATTGATTGCCCATCGCAAGCGGAAAGCGGCGAAAGAAAAATGAATTTAATTGCGACTTTCTCTGGTGACTGCCGATATACCGGTTTGGGAACCCAGACTTTATGATATCGGCAGCACAGGGACGTGTGCAGGGACGCCGACCGGCCGCTGTCATCGACATCGGCTCGAATTCCGTGCGTCTTGTGGTTTACGAAGGTGTCACGCGCTCGCCCACGGTTCTTTTCAATGAAAAGATATTGTGTGGTCTTGGCAAGGGACTGGTCAAAACCAAAAAGCTGAATGCCAAAGCCGTGCAGAGCGCCTTGCGCGCGCTCCGCCGGTTTCGCGCGCTTGCCGAGCAGGCCGGTGCCGTGTCGCTGGATGTGCTTGCCACTGCCGCCGCACGTGAGGCGGAAAATGGTTCGCAATTTATCCGCGAAGCGGAAGCCATCCTTGAAGAACCCATCAAGGTTCTGTCGGGCCGGGAAGAAGCCTATTATTCGGCGCTTGGCATCATTTCCGGTTTTCATGATCCTGACGGCATTGCGGGCGATCTTGGCGGCGGCAGTCTGGAACTTGTCGACGTCAAAGGCCGTAAGATCGGTGATGGCATAACCTTGCCCCTTGGTGGTCTGCGCCTGCAGGATATGTCTGAAGGCGATTTGACCGAAGCGCTGAGCATCGCTCAAAAAACCCTGGGCACAGCCAAGCTTCTTGCCAATGGCAAGGGCAGGGCCTTTTATGCGGTTGGAGGAACGTGGCGAAACCTTGCCAAGCTGCATATGAGTGCGGAACATTATCCGCTCCACGTCATGCATCATTATGAAATTCCGTTCGAAGAAGCCCAGCGCTTCCTCAAGCGCGTTGCTGTCGGTGATGTGGACAATATGCGCGGCATTGAGGATGTCTCAAAAAACCGCCGGGCGCTCTTGTCCTACGGCGCCATTGCATTGCTTGAAACAATCAAGATCATGAAGCCGTCGAAAGTAGTCTTTTCGGCACTTGGCGTGCGTGAGGGCTTTCTCTATTCGCTCTTGCCCGAGAGCGAGCAGTTGAATGACCCGCTCATTTCTGCCGCCGAGGAACTGGCGACACTGCGTGCACGTTCGCCTGCCTATGCGCGTGAACTTGCCGACTGGAGCGGCGATGCTTTCGCGGCGCTGGGTTATAAAGAGACTGATGATGAGAAGCGCTACCGGCGCGCGGCCTGCCTGATTGCAGATATAAGCTGGCGGGCGCATCCCGATTATCGCGGCAGTCAGGCGCTGAACATGATCTCCAATGCCGCTTTTGTCGGCATTGATCATCCTGGCCGCGCCTATATAGCGCTTGCCAATTTCTTCCGTCATGAAGGGGTTGCCAATAGCGTACCGGACCCGGAGCTTGCGGCGATTGCCAGCCCGCGACTTTTGGAGTTCTCGCGTCTTCTGGCCGCCATCATGCGGATTACCTATCCATTTTCGGCTTCCATGTCCGGCGTCGTGCCGTATCTTTCGTGGAAAAACACCTCTGATGGCATCAGCCTTGTGGTGGATAAATCGAAAGCTGATCTCATCGGCGATGTCACCGAAGGACGCTTGCAACAATTGGCAAAGCTCATCGGCAAGCCGCTTAAAATGGAAGTCGGCAAGTAGGCGGCTTTCATTTTTGACTTTTACCGGACCGTCGTTTCTCAATGGCTGAAGATCAAGTGGCTGCGGCCATTTTTGCTTGGGGAATATGCAGATTTAGAACCAACGGTACCGTGATTGCGTAAACTGCTATGGCGGAGAGCCAGATTGCGCCCGGCCATTGTTTCTGCACGACAAAGTAGAAGCTTGAAAAGGCAAGCGGGGCGATGATTGATGCGAGGCTTATTGCAGAGGCCAGCACGCCCTGGAATTGGCCCTGTCGGTCATTATCGACCATGCGAGTGGCGAGAGACTGGAGCGACGGCACGCCAATCCCGCCAAGGACAAACACCGGCATGATGGCGAAGACCATCCAAGGATGTGTCGTCAAGCTCATGACGATCAATGCGAGAGATGTACCTGCGACGCCAACCAGAATTGTAGCCCGCTCCCCGAGAAGTTTTACGGCGGGTCCAGGCAAAAAAGCTTGAGCCAATGCTTGGCAAACACCATAGGTTCCCAGCGAGAGGCCGATCCATAAACCGTTCCAACAGAATGCGTCGTGGCCCCACAAGGCCCAGCAGGTGCCGTAAACTTCGCCGACGCCGCTGAAAATGAAAAACACTACGATGATCGGCATCAGTCCTTTCATCGAGAAGATCCAGCGGAATGGGCGAAGCGGATTGAGTGCGGCAAAGTCGATAGGCTGGCGGCTTGGTTTGCGCGACTCCGGCAGCATCAAAAAAGCGAGCAGTAAATTGCTCCCATTGAGAATCGCAGCAGCGATGAATGGAAGTCGCAGCCAGTAATCGCCGAATATCCCGCCAAGAACCGGCCCAATGATGAAGCCTGCGCCAAAGGTGGCGTTGAAAAGACCAAAGCGGCGCGCGCGTGTGTCCTCGGCCGAGATGTCAGTGATATAGGCTGTAGCAACGGAGATATTGGCACTAGTCAGCCCTGCAATGGCGCGACCGATCAGGAGCATCCATAGTTGCGGCGCAAAGGCCATAATCAGATAGTTGATGGCGGCTCCACCCATTGAAATCAATAAGACCGGTCGGCGCCCAAGCCGGTCACTAAGTGCGCCAAGCATGGGGGCAAAGACGAATTGCATCATGGCATAAAGGGCGGCCATGATCCCGATCCAGGAGGCCACGTTGCTGGCATGTGTAACCTCTTGGATCAGTCGCGGCAGAATGGGGAAGACCAAGCCAATCCCGACAGCATCGAGGCCTACAGTCGCAAAAATGATGAGAAGAGATCTATTCATCTATTTATACCGAGATTAAAAATGTACTTGGTACATAAATCTACAAGCAATTGCGATATGTCAACGGAAATATGTACTCAGTACAGAAAATGCGTTATCAAGCGGCATGAACCAGCCATCCGAATCAAAACCCGATCTTCGATCGCGTAAGCGCCTTGCCACCCGTCGTGCTATCTCGCGGGTGGCCGATCGCCTGTTTCTCGAACGTGGTTTCGACAACGTCACAGTGGACGATATTGCGGCAGCTGCCGATGTGGGCAGGATGACGGTGTTCAACTATTTTCCCCGCAAGGAAGACATGTTCTTTGATCGTGACGAGGAGGGACGCGAAATTTTGCGCAATGCCTTGCTACAGCGCGATCCCGGGGTTTCTCCGATTGAGGCTCTGCGCCTGCTGGCCCATCGGCTGGTAGCCGAGCAGCGCCCTTATGTTGAGTTTTCGAGCAGGAGCCAGGGCTTTACCAAGACGATTGAGGGCAGCGAAACTCTGAAAGCTCGCGCTCGTGCAATACGAGACGAGCTTGCGCATGTCGTGGCCGTAGAATTATCGGAAGGCGCAGGGCGCGGGCACACAGATGCTGACGCCAATCTGGCCGCGGCGCTTCTATTGGCAGTTTGGAGCGTGGCCTTTATTGAGGCGCATAAGGCCTATCGGCAAAGCGGAGATACCAAGGCAGCGGAAGCCACTTTTCTCGGTATTGTCGATAAGGGGACCATCGGACTGCAAGCCGCCTTGGCGGGTACGCCTTATATCTGACAATCCAGTTTCTGCGATATGCCGGTATGATCACACGCATGTGAGCGGAGTTGAGTTGCCGTACCGCCTCATGCTCGTCAAAGTCGTCGCATGAAAACCTATCCGGTTAATCGCCGCAGCTTCATCTTGGCCACCCTTGCCGGTGGAGCGGGCGCTTTGGCCCCTTCGTTCTCTCTTGCGCAGGTTCCAAACAAAGCTGTGGCTTTGGACAATGTTGCGACGAGCCAGATCATTGAACAGGCTTCGTCTTTTCCGGCACTCCAGACGATGATCGTATATGCCGGCGGGCAGACCCAGATTGAGCACCGTTTCCATGGTCCCGCCATAGATCGTCCCGTCAATGTCAAATCGGTTTCCAAGACAATCATTGCGACCTTGGCTGGCATAGCCATTGAGCGCAAAGTTTTTTCCGGATTGGACGAGCTTGTCGCGCCAATCCTGTCGAATAAGCTGCCGCAGGATCGTGATCCTCGGCTGGCGCGAATAACGCTCGGCAATCTGCTTTCCATGCAGGCGGGGCTTGATCGTACATCCGGCCCCAATTATGGCCGCTGGGTCGAGAGCTCCGATTGGGTTCGTTATGCGCTCGCTCGAGATTTCGTCGATGAGCCGGGCGGGCGCATGCTTTACTCAACCGGCAATTCGCATCTCATATCCGCAATGCTCACCCGCAAGACGGGTCGAACGACATTGCAGATTGCGCGCGATTGGCTGGGCGAACCGCTGGACATCACTATTCCACCTTGGCCACGTGATCCGCAGGGCATTTATTTCGGCGGCAATGACATGGAATTGTCGCCGCGGGCCATGCTCGCCTTTGGCAAAATGTTTCTTGAGGGCGGAAAGAGCGGCGGCAAGCAAATCGTGCCAGCTGCCTGGATCGAAGAATCGTGGAAGCCTCGAACCAGCTCGCCATTTACTGGCGATAGCTATGGTCTGGGCTGGTTCATCTCTTATATGCCGGATAGCAAGCCGTTCTATTATGCCTGGGGCTATGGCGGCCAGATGATCTATGTCGTGCCCCATGCATCCGTGGTAGCGGTGATGACCTCAAACACCGCAGCGCCTTCCGGTCGCTCCGGCTATGTGCGCCAACTGCACGATCTTTTGGCCACCCGAATTGTCCCGGCAGCAGAAGCTGCCATAGGTTGATCAGACGGGCACAGTCTTCTTGCGCGATGGAAATGTCATGGCGGCAACGCCTATGACAACGAATACAAGTCCGATCCATGCGGTCGAGGCCAAAGTTTCACCAAGGAAAATAACGCCGATTCCTACACCAATCGGAACGCGCAGATAGGCCTGCGATGTCGTACTCACCGAGCCAAGTGTGTGGATAAGCCGGAAATAGATAACAAAGGCGAGGGCGGTCGAAAACACCGAGAGACCGAGCAGTGCTAGCAGCGAGTCAGCCGATGGCGCAATGGTCCATGGCTGATCCACAATAAAGCTGATGGGGATAAGTATCACCGCGCCGCAAACCATTGAACCAGCGGCTGGCATCATCGGGTCAAGCCCCTTGAAGCCCCGTCCGAATATGGCAGCGGCGGCATAGGAGATTGTTGCAGCCACAATTGCCAGTTGCGCTATCAGTTCCTTGCCGACCCCCTGAAAGGCTTCCATTCCGATAATCAGGCTGATCCCGATGACACCGGCAATTGTTCCCAAAAGCTTGCGCATCGTCACCGCTTCATGCCGCGTAATCAGCACCGTCAGCAGAAAGGCGAAAATTGGCGTGGTCGAATTGAGGATAGTCGCCAGTCCGGCATTTACCGTCTGCTCGGCCCAGGCAATCAGGGTAAAGGGGATAACACTGTTGATACAGGCTTGAATGAAAAAGCGCTTCCAGATCGCCGGGTCCTTAGGCAGCGAAAGTCCACGCATTTTAATGATCGCCACCAACAGCCCTCCGGCTATCAATGTGCGTGCAGCAATAAAGGTGATCGGCGGGATGGTTTCGACACCAATTCTGATGAAGGTGTAGGAGGCACCCCATAAAGTTGCGAGTACAGCAAGGAGCGCAACCTCTTTGGCGAGAGCGGGCGTTGTAGTGGAGGAAGCAGTCATAGTTTAAACCTTCGCGGCATGGATCATAGCAATGATCAATGTCCTGAATTCTCAGCCCGATGCTTCGATGATGGCCGAATTATCGAAACTCAATAGGGTTGATTGGCCGAATTGAGTAATTTGCAGGAAAACAGCCGGATCTTCACAGAAAAACCGGCTGTTTTGACTGAATTTTTGTAACTATGGGCTGCAAAATGAGTGCAGTCAGTTGCAACCCTCATTCACTGGGAAGAACCAGCGCCCGAATTTTCTTGTTTTCGAATTTCAGGCAAAGCTCGCCATTGATCAGTTGAAGCGCCTTTTCTCCAAAGACTTCGCGACGCCATCCTTGCAATGCCGGAATGTCATCAACATCACCTTCCGAAGCGATCCTGTCGATTTCATCGGAGGTAGCCACCACCTTTGCGGCAACGCCATGCTCTTCGGTAACAAGCCGAAGAAGCACCTTCAAAAGCTCCGAAGCTGCTCCAGCGCCTTCCGGGGAAGCGCTTTGTTTCGGCAAGCGGGGCATCTCATCCTTCGGCAGGTCGAGTGCCAGATTGACAGCGTTGAGCAAGCCTGTTGCCATGCTGGAGCGTTCCCAACCCTTTGGAATCGTTCGCAAGCGTGACATTGCTTCCGCATCGCGCGGCTGCTGTTGTGCGATCTCGTAAATCGCGTCATCCTTGATGACACGCCCGCGCGGCACATTGCGTTCGCGCGCTTCGCGTTCGCGCCATGCTGCCACACTGCGTAGGACGGCAAGTTCCACCGGCTTGCGCAGGCGCATCTTCAGCCGCTTCCAGGCATCGTCCGGATGCATGTCATAGGTTTCGCGCGCGGTGAGAATTTTCATCTCGTCCAGAACCCATTCGGTGCGGCCCTCGGCTTCAAGGCTTTCCTTCAAATGGAGGTAAATATCGCGCAGATGTGTCACGTCCGCCAAAGCATAGTCGAGTTGCTTTTCGGAAAGTGGACGCCTGCGCCAATCGGTAAATCGTGAAGATTTGTCGATTTGTGCCCCAACCACCTTTTGCACCAATTGGTCATAAGCAATGGCATCGCCAAAGCCGCAAACCATCGCCGCAACCTGTGTATCGAACACCGGGTGCGGGATCAGATTGCCAAGATGGAAGATGATTTCAATGTCCTGGCGGGCCGCATGAAACACTTTCACGATTTTCTCGTCAGCCATCAGCTTAAAAAACGCTGCAAGATCAAGGCCAGGGGCCAGCGCGTCAACAATCGCCGTATGATCAGGCGATGCCAATTGGATAACGCAAAGCTCCGGCCAGAACGTGGTCTCGCGGATGAATTCCGTGTCGACAGTCACGAAGTCTGATTGGGAAAGGGCGGCAACAGCCTGTTCAAGCTGATCTGTGGTTGTAATCATGGTCATGATTTTTCTATAGCGAATGAGAATGGGTTTGTCTCGGTTCTTGACAAATCAGCTCCAAAATGCGCTTGTCCGCCCAAATTCTTTGGCGTGTCGAGGGCTTATCCTCGGTCTTTTCGCCATATTTAATCAGAGGCACATATCATGCACCGTTACCGCAGCCATACCTGCGCCGCCTTGCGTAAATCGGACGTTGGTTCGACAGTTCGTCTTTCAGGTTGGGTCCACCGCGTCCGCGACCATGGCGGAATTCTCTTTATTGATATCCGCGACCATTATGGCCTGACGCAAATCGTCGCCAATCCCGATTCGCCAGCTTTCAAGCTTGCCGAAACCGTACGGGGCGAATGGGTTATCCGCGTTGACGGTGAGGTGAAGGCACGTACCGAAGATACGGTAAACGCCAACATGCCGACCGGCGAGATCGAAGTTTTCGCGCGTGAGATCGAAGTTCTCTCGGCTGCGAAGGAACTACCTTTGCCGGTGTTTGGCGAATTGGATTATCCGGAAGATATCCGCCTGAAGTACCGCTTCCTCGATCTGCGCCGCGATACACTGCACAAGAACATCATGCAGCGCACGAAGATCATCGCTGCGATGCGCCGCCGTATGAGTGAGATCAACTTCACGGAATTCTCGACGCCAATTCTGACAGCTTCTTCGCCGGAAGGCGCGCGAGACTTTCTCGTGCCAAGCCGTATTCATCCCGGCAAGTTTTATGCTCTGCCGCAAGCGCCGCAGCAATATAAGCAGTTGATCATGATGTCCGGTTTCGACCGATACTTCCAGATCGCACCCTGCTTCCGCGATGAAGATCCACGTGCGGATCGTTTGCCGGGCGAGTTTTATCAGCTCGACGTTGAAATGAGCTTCGTTGAACAGAACGACGTTCTGACTACCATGGAACCTGTTCTGCGCGGCGTTTTCGAAGAATTTGCTGAAGGCAAGCGCGTTACCAAGGAATTTCCACGCATCGCCTATGACGATGCCATGCGTAAATATGGTTCCGATAAGCCGGACTTGCGTAACCCTATCGAAATGCAGGCAGTGACCGAGCATTTCGCCGGTTCAGGCTTCAAAGTCTTTGCAAACATGATCGCCAATGACCCAAAGGTCGAGGTATGGGCGATTCCTGCCAAGACCGGCGGCTCACGCGCATTTTGTGACCGCATGAACTCCTGGGCGCAGAGCGAAGGCCAGCCAGGTCTTGGCTATATTTTCTGGCGTAAGGAAGGCGAAAGCCTTGAAGGCGCTGGCCCTCTCGCCAAGAATATTGGACCGGAACGCACGGAAGCCTTGCGTGTGCAGCTTGGCCTTGATGACGGCGATGCAGCCTTCTTCGTTGCCGGCGATCCTAAGAAGTTCGTGTCCTTTGCAGGCGCTGCGCGTACGCGCGCTGGTGAAGAGCTGAACCTTGTTGACCGCGATCAGTTTGCGCTTTGCTGGATTGTCGATTTCCCCTTCTTCGAATGGCTTGAAGATGAAAAGAAGATCGACTTTGCCCATAACCCATTCTCAATGCCGCAGGGCGGCATGGATGCGCTCGAAAATCAGGATCCTCTGACGATCAAGGCATTCCAGTATGATATGGTTTGCAACGGTTTCGAAATTGCCTCGGGCGGTATTCGTAACCATCTGCCGGATACAATGGTCAAAGCATTTGAAGCTGTCGGTCATTCACGCGAAACCGTGGAAGAACGCTTCGGTGGTCTTTATCGTGCATTCCAGTATGGCGCACCGCCCCATGGCGGCATGGCAGCTGGTGTTGACCGCATCGTCATGCTGCTGGTCGGTGCGAAGAACTTGCGTGAAATCACCATGTTCCCGATGAACCAGCAGGCGTATGATTTGCTGATGAACGCTCCATCGGATGTTTCGCAGGCGCAATTGCGCGACCTGAATATCCGTCTTAACCCGGTGAAGAAGGAAGTTTAGAGACCTTCTCTAACCGACTCTGGACAAACAAAAATCCCGGCATCGCTGCCGGGATTTTTTCGTTTTATCGCCAGGATTACTGGTTCGCAATAACCGTAACGCCGAGTGTCTTGAGCAGAGACTTTGGATCGGCCATGCCGCCCGCTGCAATGATTGCGAATGGAACTGACTTTGGCGGAGCTGCCTTGATCTCGAGGGTCTTTGGATCGTCGAGATATTCGCCGACTGCCGTGCCGAGTGTCTGGGCGAATTCTGCATCGCCCAATTGTGCCGCAGCCATTGGCACGATTGCCTTTGCCTGATTGATCAGGTCTTCGCGCTTGGCGTTCTGCTGCTTGGCAACATAGTCGAGCGCCTTGTAGGTGACTGAGTCGTCCTCAAAACGGATCGAAGCGCCGGTAAAGCTCAACTGCTGCATAAGGCCGAGCATCGCCATGCCTTGTGCGTCGTCAGGCTTGCCTTCCATATTCTTGGTGGCTTCCTGCAGACCCTTGATGAAGTCCAGCGTGTAACCGGAAATGTCGAGCTTAACGCCGAGTGTACCAGCATCATCGGTGATGAAATCCATCTTTTCGATGTTCAACCGGCCATCTGCAACATTCCACGTGCCGTTCATATCGATTTTCCCGGTCAGTGTCTCATAACCAAGAGCGGTCAATGCTTCCTTGGTCTTTGGATCTTCGACTTCTGACAGATCGGCTTTGAAGCTTTCAACATTTGTCGTGAAAGCTACAGGTGACGTTTCAGTCAGCGGGGAAATCGTTGCGGTAAGCGCGTCGGCAACGAAAACATCCTTGCCTTTAGCATTAAAGGCGACGTGCTTTATTTCCGCTTTTTCATACTGCAAAAACTTTGCCAATGGCTCAGTTGCGCCTTCCGCCGGAAGGGTGATCCCTTCAAACGCTATGCCTTCCAGCTTAATTGTTCCCTTGTCTTCGCCTTCAGGAGAAAAGCTGACATCGGGGACCGTCAACGATCCAACCTTGAAGCCACCACCGGAAACGTCGCTCACATCGGAAAGCGTGACGTCACCGGCATTGAATGTTTCTTTAATGCCTGTTGTTGAAACCTTGGCATCCTTCAACACGACTGTCGTGCCGTTGGTTTCAACATTGCTGTACTCAAGGACACCGCCCTGTTCGGTATAAACAGCCTTCAGGCGCGCAGCGACAGCGTTTCCGTCGATGGCATAGGCTGAACCGGCAAATACGACAACGAGAGCAGAGGTTGCAGCCAGCAGACGCAAGCCGAACTTCACAGGGTTTGGACGCATAATTTGTTCCTTGTTGAGATCAATGATCATACCTATTGCATGAGGCGCGGCAAAACTGTGACAGCCATCAACCAAGCGGCAATATTTACGATTCGGGCGCTAGAAAGTCAGATTTGCCGTTCGAAGGCAAGCTTTGTTCAGCAGAACGGTGATTATGGGGCTATCAGCCTGTGATCTGGGCGAATCATTGCTTGCCCGCGAATCCTTGTCTTGATAGTCCATTCACATGGGAAAAAGCCTGATTCCGCCAGACAATGGCGATGATAATGTCGAACCGGTTGATCTGAAGGCAGCGCTGGAAGAGCGCTATCTTGCCTATGCTCTGTCAACGATCATGCATCGTGCCTTGCCGGATGTGCGGGACGGGCTAAAACCCGTTCATCGCCGCATCATGCATGCCATGCGTTTGCTGCGCCTGTCGCCTGATCAATCCTATGCCAAATGCGCCCGAATCGTCGGCGAGGTGATGGGTAAATTTCATCCCCATGGCGACCAGTCGATCTATGACGCGCTCGTTCGCTTGAGCCAGGATTTTGCCGTACGCTATCCCGTGGTCGACGGGCAGGGGAATTTCGGCAATATTGATGGCGATAACCCGGCAGCGATGCGTTATACCGAAGCGCGCATGACCGACGTTGCCATGCTGCTCCTAGAGGGCATTACCGAAGATGCCGTCGATTTCCGCCCGACCTATAATGAGGAAGACGAAGAACCAATCGTTCTTCCCGGAGCCTTTCCAAACCTGCTTGCCAATGGTTCGTCGGGCATTGCGGTCGGCATGGCCACCTCGATTCCACCGCACAACGTATCGGAACTCTGCGCTGCGGCACTGCATCTGATCAAGCATCCTGACGCGACGGTGGAAGAGCTCATGACTTCCCCGGAGGAATGGGCGGCCATCGAAGCTTTGGCGAAAGACGACCCTAAAGCCCTGCTTACCTGCAAGGTGCGTGGTCCCGATTTCCCGACGGGCGGCATTCTTGTCGAAAGTTGGGAAGCAATTGTTGAAGCCTATAAAACCGGCCGCGGCGGTTTTCGTCTGCGTGCCCGCTGGGAAACGGAAGATCAGGGCCGAGGCACGTGGAACATCGTCATTGGCCAAATCCCTTATCAGGTTCAAAAGTCACGGCTCATTGAAAAGATCGCGGAACTCCTGATCGCCAAGAAGCTGCCATTGCTGGATGACGTACGCGATGAGTCGACTGAAGATGTCCGCCTTGTGCTTGAGCCCAAGAGCCGAAGCGTCAATCCGGACATTCTCATGGAGTCGCTGTTTAAGCTGAGCGAACTTGAAACGCGCTTTCCGCTCAATATGAATGTTCTGTCGCAAGGCAAGGTGCCGAACGTTCTCTCCTTGCGTGAAGTTCTCAAACAGTGGCTTGAACACCGCAAGGAAGTGCTTATTCGCCGCTCGCGCCATCGTCTTGGTGAAATAGAGCGGCGTCTTGAAATTCTGGGCGGCATGCTCATCGCCTATCTGAATATTGATGAAGTTATCCGCATCATCCGCGAGGAGGACGAACCGAAGCAGGAGATGATCCGCCGCTTCGAACTCACCGATAATCAGGCGGAAGCTATCTTGAATATGCGCCTGCGCTCCTTGCGCAAGCTTGAAGAGTTTGAAATCCGCAAAGAATTTGACGGATTGAGCGCCGAAAAGAAGCAGATCGAGGAATTGCTGGGATCAGAGCCAAAACAATGGCAGACGATTTCGTGGCAGATCGCTGAAATGCAAAAGAAGTATGGACCGGAGACCTTGGTTGGCAAGCGTCGCACAACCTTCGCCAATGCGCCGACACATGACCTGACCGACATTCATCACGCCATGATCGAGCGCGAGCCGGTGACGGTCGTCGTGTCGGAAAAGGGCTGGCTGCGCGCCATGAAGGGGCATCTGGCAGACTTTGCTACCTTGACCTTCAAGGAAGGCGACAAGCTGAAGCTGGCATTCCACGCTGAAACAACAGACCGCATCCTCGTTCTGACTACCGGCGGCAAGTTCTACACCATCGGTGCAAACAGCCTTCCCGGTGGGCGTGGTCATGGCGAGCCGATCCGCATCATCGTCGATATGGAGAACGACCAGGATATTGTCACCGCTTTCGTGCACAATCCCGAGCGTAAGCTGTTCCTGTCATCGCATGTCGGCAATGGCTTTATCGTTCCTGAAGCAGATGTCATTGCCAATACGCGCAAGGGCAAGCAGGTGATGAACGTCAAGTCTCCGGACGAAGCGCGCCATTGCGTGCCGGTCATCGGCGATAGCGTTGCCATTGTTGGTGAAAACCGCAAGCTGCTTGTCTTCCCGCTGGCCGATGTACCAGAGCTCGGTCGCGGCAAGGGCGTGCGTCTGCAACGCTACAAGGATGGTGGCGTTTCCGATATCCGCATCTTCACAATGGAGCAGGGATTGACGTGGCAGGACGCTTCCGGCCGCAGCTTCACGCGTGGAAAACTGGAGCTTTTGGAATGGGTCGGCCCGCGCGCCACGGCCGGCCGCATGGTTCCAAAGGGTTTCCCGCGCTCGGGCAAGTTCTCGTAAGTCGGGCCCTAGATCGGATGGCGGATTGCCGTCGTCCGGGCTCGCCTGCGTGAATGGACCATCTGCCACAGCGAATGACCGATCAATGCTGAAATGATGATAATGCCTCCCAAAAGGGTTGCGTCGGTTGGGCGTTCGGAAAATACCAGCCAGACCCAGATGGGCGTCAGCACTGTTTCAAGCAGATAAAACATCGCGACTTCCGGTCCTGAAAGAAAGCGCGGACCTGTTGCAAGGCAGATGAAGGCGATTGTGGTGACCACCGCGCCGTTGAAGATGATCCAGCCAGGAACGGCGACGTTGAATCCATTTTGCGATACCATGAATGCAGCAACGGCTATAGGCACTGCGGTGCCCATCATTGCAGCAAAGCTCATATCCTTGCCGGATGCGCGCGTGACCGTGATGGCCGATGCGAGAATGAAAGTCGACAACAGCCCCATCAAATCGCCGAAGACATGACCTGCCGATAAGCCTTCATACACGATGATTCCGACGCCGATCAGCATCAGGAACATGGCAATGAAAGTGATCGCCTTGGGCCGTTCTTTCAGAAATACCCAGGACAAAAGCGCAGCGAATACGGTGTTGAACGCCAAAATGAAAACAAGATTGGCTGTTTTCGTATTATAAACAGCAGTCATGAAGGCGATTGAAGCCAAGCCATACAGCGCTGCAACCAGATACCCGATCTTGCCCGGAAGGACTTTTCGGCGCTTTCCGGTGACGAGATTCCAAACGGCCCAAATGATGAGCGCGCAGATGAAGGTTGTCGAGCTGCGCAGCAGCAGCGTTGACCATGTTTCCCCTTGGCCAAGGCGCAACAAAGGAATGTCTGCCGAAAGCACCAGACCTCCGATGCCGGTGATGAGCAAACCTTTGCGATGGTCGAGGTGAAGCTGGGACATGCGGCAGATTTCCGGGGGGATTCATTTGAATTATGCCGCGTTGTCTAGCGGTAGAACAGGCTGCCGTCCAGCGTACCCATCAGGGCGCGCGGCGCTCCCAGCCTTTCATGCCCAGATGTTCCTGCGGCTGGTAGCGGATTTTATATTGCATCTTGCGCGAGCCCTCGACCCAATATCCAAGATACACATGCGGCAGGCCTGCGGCAGCTGCGCGCTGAATATGGTCGAGGATCATAAAGGTGCCAAGAGAGCGGCTTGCATGGTCCGGATTGAAGAATGAATAAACCATGGAAAGCCCGTCACCCATGATATCGGTCAATGCCACGGCAATCAGTTCACCTTCGCCCTTTTGCGTAATGAAGCTATCGGGGCCGCGCCGGCGATATTCGATGATCTGGGTGGGCACGTGGGTGTCTTCCACCATCATGGCATAATCGAGGACGGTCATTTCCGACATGCCGCCTTTATTGTGGCGCGCATTGAGATAATGCCTGAACAGTGAATATTGTTCGGTCGATGGTTCGGCGTGATGAATATTGCCGATCAGGTCACGATTGCGATTCCATACACGTCGCATGGATTTATCCTGCGTGAACTCACCGGCGAGAATGCGCACGGAAACACATGCCCGGCAATTCTCGCAGGCTGGCCGGTAAGCGATGTTTTGCGAGCGCCGAAAGCCACCTTGAGTCAGCAGATCATTCAGCTCACTGGCTCGCCCGCCCACAAGGTGGGTAAATACCTTGCGTTCAAGCTGTCCCTCAAGATAAGGGCATGGCGAGGGGGCTGTCAGAAAAAACTGCGGTGATTGCTGCGGTTGATGGGTCATCCAAGTTCCTGGCACGCTCTGTAACAACTATAGAATCGTATGACCGCCTAAAACGTCAATTCAATTATATTGCATTGCAGAGTGAATGTCGCGTGTGTCGTATCAGTGCACGGGTCTTTCGGGGCAGCGTGACCCACTCCATGAATGGATGGGCGGATCGAAACGGCCATTGGTTGAACCACCCCACGCCGCTTTGAAACTTTGATAATCGCTGCTGAAATGTAAAGAGACGAGGCCCGTGCCATCCTTGTCCGTCCAAATCAGCGTGCGGTCTGTCGGGCTGGTTTGGTCTTTTTCGATGACATTGCCATCGGTGCGTCCGGCCAACCCATCTATTTTATACGTCCCGGTAATTCGCCCGTCACGGTCCACGCTCAGATTGGTTTGGATATCCTGGTAATCGCCATAGGAAATAACTTCGCCGCAGAATTTTCCCGCAGGCGAAGCCGCATAGCTCACGCCGCCTGACAAAACGAGCAAGGCAGCTGCTACAGCAACGGATTTGTGTCTGTTCATCATTTCAATGCCGAAGAAGAAAGGCTCCCGGACGGGAGCCTTCAATGTTTAATTATATGCCCTGACGACAACCGTTCCGAGCAGAAGGTCATGCAATGTACGTTTGCGGTCAAGGAAGAAGGTTGCGAGCAGAATAAATGGGGTCAACACGACATTGAGGCCCCAGAAGAGCACAGTATGAACGATTGCGAGCAGTCCGTCCACTTTCCCGCCATCCAGGCGTTCAAGCTTCAGCCCCATCATCTGCATACCTTTGGTAGCCTGACGCGGTCCGCCAAGGGTGCCGTAAATATAAATCAGGGCAACAGCTGGAAACATTATGCCGTAAAGCATCCAACCAAGGCCCAGCGTCGCGATCCCCAGAATGAAAACGAGGATAGCTACCGGAATGCAAAGCAGAAACACGATCGCATAGTCGATCAGGAAGGCAAATATGCGGCTGGTGCGCACGCCCTGATACAAGCGCCAATCGTCGAAACGATCAGTAATTATTTCGCCATCAAGGGTTTTCGCGTTCATTTTGTTTCCTGTTTTCAAGTGATAGCCAAATGGCCATTACCCTGAAATTGGGAATTCAGGCAGATAAATTCAAGCGCCAGCCTTCAATCGTTCTGCAACAATGGGTGCGAAGTAGGTGAGAATGCCATCGCAGCCAGCGCGTTTGAAAGCCAGCAGCGTTTCCATCATCACCCGTTCTTCGTCGATCCAGCCATTGGCGCCGGCGGCTTTGATCATCGTGTACTCACCCGAAACCTGATAAGCGAAGGTCGGCACAGAAAATGTGTCCTTCAACCGGCGGATAATATCAAGATAGGGCAGGCCGGGCTTTACCATGAGCGAATCTGCGCCCTCGGCGAGATCCTGCTCTGCCTCGCGCACCGCTTCATCGGTGTTGGCAGGGTCGATATAATAGGTTTTCTTGTCGCCCTTCAGCCGACCGGACGTGCCGATTGCTTCGCGGTAGGGGCCATAAAACGCCGAAGCGAATTTGGTGGCATAGGCCATGATCGCGACATCTTGAAAGCCATTTTGATCCAAGGCATCACGAATGGCACCAATGCGGCCATCCATCATATCCGATGGCGCAATAATATCGGCGCCTGCAGCAGCTTGCAACACTGCACCTTGCGTAATTTGAGCAACAGTCTCGTCATTGATGATGATACCGTCGCGCAAAATACCATCATGGCCATGGCTGGTGAACGGGTCGAGCGCAACATCGGTAATCATGCCAATTTCAGGCACGGCATCTTTGATCGCGCGCGTAGCCCGGTTGATCAAATTGTCAGGGTCAAGAATCCCTGAACCCGTATCGTCGCGCAGATCAGCGGCAATATTGGCAAATGTAGCTATGGCAGGAATGCCAAGCTTGGCGGCCCGTTCTGCTTCACGCACAGCCATATCCACTGAAAAACGCTGTACGCCCGGCATGGCGGCAATGTCTTCTCGTCGGTTCTCACCTTCGCAAAGGAATATCGGCCAGATCAGATCATTGACTGTCAGCTGGTTTTCCTGAACCAGACGACGCGACCAGTCGGCCTTGCGCATGCGGCGCAAACGGCGGCTCTGGGTAATTTCATCAACGGTTCTTGGCGCGTGCCTTTGAAATGCGGGATGTTTGTTCATGTTTTCTGCCTGCTGTTTGGAATAGTTTTAACAGGATCGCCACAATAGCATAACCCCAAAATTGCGGCTCGTTCTTGGACCAAATGCCCAAGCTGCCAGCTCTACCTTTGTCCTGAACCACGTCATCCATTGACGCGCCCCGCCGGAGTTTCCTACCTTCGCTTGCAAATAACGGAGAAATGCATGGAAATCGATTTTGGCGGGATGGGTGAAATCGCATTTGAGCGGCGCGGCAAAGCTGGTCTGGTTCGCCTGACGCGGCCAAAAGCGCTTAACGCGCTGACGCGGATTATGGTCAGTGCATTGCATCGTGCGCTGATTGCCTGGTCTACCGACGAGGCGGTCCATTGCATTATCGTTGAAGGCGAGGGACGGGCCTTTTGCGCTGGTGGCGATATTCTCGCCGTTTATCATGCGGGCCGTTCCGGTGCCCCGCTCTATGATTTCTTTGCCGACGAGTATCGACTCAACGCCTATATAAGACACTATCCCAAGCCGTATATCTCGCTGATTGATGGCATTGTCATGGGCGGCGGTGTTGGCATTTCGGTGCATGGCTCGCATAGGGTCGTCACGGAAAACGTCACTTTTGCCATGCCCGAAGTTGGCATCGGCTTTTTCCCGGATGTCGGCGGCAGTGCTTTCCTGCCGCATCTGCCGGAGCATTTCGGCACTTATCTCGCTTTGACCGGCAATAGAATCAAGCAGGGCGACTGCCTGCAAAGCGGCATTGCCACCCATGCGATCAAGGCGGAAGACAAGGAAAAACTCAAACGCAGCCTGATCCGGTCGGGTGATCCTGAAAAGGCGTTAAAGGGCAAGACGATCAATCCTGACTTTGAAACACCCGAAGCAATGCGCGACATGATAAGCGTTCTCTTTGACTCGCCAACATTAAGCGGTTGTCTCATCCGGCTTGCTGCCGCAGGGGTGAATGGCAGTGAAGAAGCACAAAAACTTCTTGATCTGATCAAGACTCGCTCGCCCACAAGTCTGCATGTCAGTTTCCGTCAGATAGAAGAGGGCCGCGAACTTGATATGGACCAGTGCATGCAGATGGAATACCGCATTCTTTGCCGTATGCTTGAAAATCACGACTTTTATGAAGGTGTAAGGGCACTTCTTGTGGACAAGGATAATTCGCCCGTGTGGAGTCCCGCAAAAATCGAAGATATAACGCCTGAAATGGTCGATGCCTATTTTGCATCATTGGGCGAGCGGGAATTACAACTGACATGAATGACAAGCCCACCCATTTGCCTTTCGACCCGACTATGGCCCAAACAGGCTTTGTCTGGTTGCTGCGGCTTGTAGCGATCTACTCACTTGTCGCCGGGGTAGGCTACTGGGCGCAGATCAGTGGCTATTATGAAGGGCTGCTCTGGCGCTTCGACCTCATGCCATGGCAATGGAAAGTCGCCTCCGTTTCGCTGGCAATGCTTTATCCCGTTGCTTCAACCGGTCTTTGGATGATGGTGTCCTGGGGGCCGGTTATCTGGTTTGTCGCCGCACTCGGCGAAACGCTGATGTTTACAGTATTCTCGGAGTTCTTCTTTTACAGGCCCCAAATTGCTATTATTCATGGCTGCGTTGCACTGCTTTACATCGTCTTCCGGATAGTGCTGTTTTTGCAGAAACGTCAGCAGGCCATGCCAATCCGCTAATTCTCAAAATATGCTGGCGGTAAGTCTTCATTAAGGTAGAAATTGATTCTGTGATGGTAAGATACTGTTAAGTCTATGTTTTAAGTCGAATTTTATGCGTATTCGATAGTGTCTGCTCAACGGTGAGAAAAATACACCGAAACAACAGTGAGGCAGGTATTATGAACAGCATACAGAGAAAGTCTGGCGCAAGCTCGCATTCTACAGTAAATGACACAGCATTGCGTACATTATATCTTGAAGCACTTCAGTTGGTCGAGCGGTTACATCGCCGGTTGCTTGACGTAGTCAAGGATGAATTCGATCGTAATGGCCGCAGTGACATCAACGCCATTCAGGCATTGCTGCTTTTCAACATCGGCAATGCGGAACTGACAGCCGGAGAACTTCGCAGTCGCGGCTATTATCTGGGATCGAACGTTTCCTACAATCTCAAGAAACTGGTCGAACTCGGCTTTATCTCCCACGAACGCTCACGCACAGACCGTCGTTCGGTTCGCGTCAGCCTCACGGAGAAGGGTTCTGAAGTGGCCGAACTGGTTGCCGGCCTCTATGAGCGCCACGTTGCATCGATCGAGCATGTTGGAGGCATAAAGGCTGAAGAATTCCAGTCCATGAACAAGGCACTTCAGCGTCTTGATCGCTTCTGGAACGACAGCATCGCCTACCGCATGTAATTTTGGGGTAGCTGCAATAACAAAAGCCCGGCTTTGCGCGCAGCAAAGGCGGGCTTTGTCTATTGGTTCACAATACTTGAAGTCCACACGGGGGCAATTCGACTTTGGGCCGAGTTAAGACAGGTTCTGCATCTCGGTGACTGCTCTAGCCCAAGTCATTAATCCGCCATAATGGAATGCAACTGCACGATCCTATACTCAAGTCAGTGCAGCATCATTATCGCCTCAATGGGCGCATATCGCGTAATCATCACAATCGCGCTATACTTCGCGGAAAGTTGATGTTTGTTAACGATGTTCCTGATATTTTTGGAAACCATATCTGCTCGCGCGCATTGCTGTGAGCAGCTTGACTGCGAAGCTTCCAACAGGTTGGACAAGAACATGAAAAAATTTGGATCGTCAGCGCTGGACCGCCGCGCATTTTTGACCGGTGTCGCAACAGCAGGCATGGCGGCCGTTGCTTCGTCTGCCTTTGCGCAACAATCCGATATTGGTGACATTCTCTCCGCTCCAAAACGCGGCAACTGGGATGATCAGTTTGATGCGCGCTCGACAAGCCGTGGCAAGGTCGCAAGCTTCCAGCCTATCGCCAGTCCTGAAACAGTGTCCTTCATCGAGAATGCCATCAACACCTATAGCCAGATTGTCGGCAATGGTGGTTGGCCGACCGTCCCCGGCAATGTGAAAATGCAGCTCGGCGTGGTCGATCCCGCCGTTTCGGTCATGCGCAAGCGCCTGATCATCGCGGGTGATCTTTCGCAGAGCGCCGGCGTTTCCAATTCTTTTGATACGTATGTCGATGCGGCGGTCAAGCGCTTCCAGTCGCGCCATGGTCTGCCCGCCGACGGCGTCATGGGCCAATATTCATTGGCAGCAATGAACGTTACGGCTGACGTTCGTCTCGGCCAGTTGCAGACAAATCTGGAGCGCGTCCGTAAGCTTGCTTCTGAGGATCAAGGCGCCCGTTATGTCATGGTCAATATTCCTGCCGCGCAGATTGAAGCAGTTGAAGCGGGCAGGGTTGCCCAGCGTCACACGGCCATTGTCGGCAAGATTGATCGCCAGACACCCATCCTCGACTCCAGGATTCACGAGGTCATCCTTAATCCATATTGGACAGCGCCGAAGTCGATTATCCAGAAGGATATCATTCCGCTGATGCGTAAGGACCCAACCTATCTGGAGAAGAACAAAATTCGCCTGTTTGACGAACGCACCCGCGAGGAAGTTTCGCCGGAGAGCGTTGACTGGTCAACCGATGATGCTGTCAAGCTGATGTTCCGTCAGGATCCAGGCAAGATTAACGCCATGTCCTCGACCAAGATCAACTTCGCAAATCCCTATGCGGTCTATATGCATGACACGCCCTCGCAGGGCCTGTTTAACAAGCTGATGCGTTTCGACTCGTCAGGTTGTGTCCGCATTCAGAACGTACGCGATCTCAATGTCTGGCTGCTGCGTGACACCCCGGGCTGGGATCGCCAGACAATGGAGGCGACAATTGCCTCCCGCGTCAACACACCGATTGCCGTGACTAACCCTGTTCCCGTGCATTTCGTCTATGTGTCGGCATGGTCCACGGGTGACGGCGTTGTTCACCTGCGTGACGATATTTACGAGATGGATGGTCAGAAAGCCCTGTCGATCGGCACCAACACCTAATCCTGTCTGACTGAGAATTGAAAAAGACCGCTAGTAGCGGTCTTTTTTATGATGGCGGTTTCAAACCATTGGTTTTCGTCCATCGGCCATTGGCCTCTGCCATTTAAGTATGATAATGCGCGGCAACTACCCACGAATATCCAAATGGCAAATGAGGGTTCAGGCACCATGTCGAATGCAGATACATTTTTCAACGCATCGCTCGAAGATATCGATCCGGAAATTTTCAGCTCGATCCGCAAAGAGCTGGGCCGTCAGCGCCATGAAATCGAATTGATTGCATCGGAAAATATCGTGTCGCGCGCTGTTCTTGAAGCGCAGGGTTCGATCATGACCAACAAATATGCCGAAGGCTACCCGGGCAAGCGCTATTATGGCGGCTGCCAGTTCGTTGATATTGCTGAAGAACTTGCTATCGAACGCGCCAAGAAACTGTTTGGATGCAATTTTGCCAATGTGCAGCCTAATTCCGGCAGCCAGATGAACCAGGCCGTGTTTCTGGCCCTGTTGCAGCCCGGCGACACATTTATGGGCCTGGATCTGAATTCTGGCGGTCACTTAACCCACGGTTCTCCGGTCAACATGTCCGGAAAATGGTTCAAGGTCGTTTCCTATGGCGTTCGTCAGGACGATCATTTGCTGGATATGGATGCCATTGAAAAGCAGGCACAGGAAACCAAGCCGAAGCTGATCCTTGCTGGTGGTACTGCCTATTCCCGCATTTGGGATTGGGAGCGGTTCCGCAAGATTGCCGATAGCGTCGGCGCCTATCTGATGGTTGATATGGCTCATATTGCCGGTCTGGTCGCTGCCGGTGTTCACCCTTCGCCGATACCGCATGCCCATGTTGTTACCACCACCACGCATAAATCACTGCGCGGCCCTCGCGGCGGCATGATCCTCACCAATGACGAGGATATTGCGAAGAAGATGAATTCAGCCGTATTCCCCGGTTTGCAGGGTGGCCCCTTGATGCACGTCATCGCTGCAAAGGCAGTTGCCTTCGGCGAGGCGCTCAAGCCTGAATTCAAGGTCTATGCCCAAAACGTTGCTGACAATGCCAAGACCTTGGCCGCGACATTGAAAAAGAACGGCCTCGACATCGTTTCCGGCGGTACAGACAACCATCTTATGCTCGTCGATCTGCGTCCAAAGAATGCAACCGGCAAGCGGGCGGAACAGGCACTTGGCCGCGCAAACATCACCTGCAACAAGAACGGCATTCCCTTCGATCCGGAAAAGCCATTCGTCACGTCCGGTGTCCGTCTTGGAACGCCAGCAGGCACTACGCGCGGATTTGGCGCAGCAGAGTTCACCGAAATCGGTAATCTCATCTCGGAAGTACTTGATGGTTTGAAGGTCGCCAATTCCGATGAGGGCAATGCAGCTGTGGAAAAGGCAGTTCAGCAGAAGGTTATTACCCTGACTGACCGCTTCCCTATGTACTCCTATCTGGGCCAATAAGCCTGTTTTGCCTTGGCGATACGCACTTCATTGACAGTGCGTTTCGCCGAGGCGCTTTAATCTCGCTTCGAAAAACACTATCTTCGCGGTGATCTCAGAATCATCTTCGGAAAGTTCCTCGATGCGTTGTCCATATTGCCAGTCTGAAGATACTCAAGTGAAAGATTCCCGTCCTGCGGAGGATGGGGCTGTCATTCGCAGGCGACGTATTTGCACGGTGTGTGGTGGAAGGTTCACGACCTTCGAACGCGTGCAGTTGCGCGATCTTTCCGTCATCAAGAAAAGCGGCCGCCGCGTTCCATTCGACCGGGATAAGCTTATGCGTTCCGTCGAAGTCGCCTTGCGCAAGCGTGAGGTGGATCAGGAACGGGTTGAGCGGGCTGTCTCGGGCATTGTACGCCAGTTGGAAAGCTCGGGTGAACCGGAAGTAAGCTCCGACGAGATTGGCCGTCTTGTCATGGACGCGCTCAAAGGCATTGATGACATTGCCTATATCCGCTTTGCCTCGGTTTATCGCAATTTCAGCGAAGCCAAGGACTTCCATGACGTCATCGATGAAATTACCGCGAGCGATATCGCAACTGGCCCGATTGAGGACGATTGATCCCCATGGCAGCAACTGCACTTGATCGCCGCTATATGGCTGCGGCTATTCGTTTTTCGCGCCGCCATCATGGACTGACCGGCACCAATCCTTCTGTCGCCACGCTTATCGTCAAGGACAATGTCATTGTCGGGCGCGGTGTCACGGCAATTGGCGGACGTCCCCATGCGGAAACGCAGGCCTTGCTTGAAGCAGGCGAACATTCACGCGGCGCAACAGCTTACGTTACGCTTGAACCTTGCGCTCATCACGGGAAAACGCCGCCCTGTGCGAATGCGCTGGTCACTGCGGGCATAACCCGCGTTGTATCGGCCGCGAATGATCCTGACGATCGGGTGGCCGGCAAAGGCTACGCTATTTTGCGGGATGCGGGCATTGAGGTAGTAACGGGTGTGCTCGCCGAAGAAGCAGCTGATGAACTGGCCGGATACTTGATTCGATCTTCCAGGAAACGCCCGGAAGCGACTCTAAAACTTGGGCTTTCTACCGATGGATTCATCGGGAGGAAAGGTGAGGGTCAAATAGCGATAAGTGGTCCCATTTCCAGAGCACAGGCGCATGTCATGCGTGCCGAGACTGACGCCATCCTGGTTGGCATCGGAACTGTGCTCGCGGATAACCCGCAATTGACCTGCCGCTTGGCTGGGCTGGAACATCGCTCGCCGATCAGGATTGTCCTCGACAGCCATCTGCGGATTCCGATGGACAGCGAGTTGGTTAAAACAGCTGCAACTGTACCGGTGTGGATTGCCGCCAGAGCAGATGCGGACCCTGCCAAACGGCAAGCGCTCATTGCAGCAGGATGCAAAATTCTAGCAACTGAAACCGATTGCGGAACAACAGCTCTCCCGGAATTGATGGATGATCTTGCCGCGCAAGGCATTTCGACATTGATCGTCGAGGGCGGGGCAGTGGTGGCTGCCTCGTTCCTCGAAGAAAAACTGGTTGACCGCATCGTGCTGTTTGAAGGTCCCGTGGAGCTTGGTGAGGGTGGGGTTGCAGCCCCCGACCTGCGCTCCCATATGGCTCATGAATTCAAGCTGTTGTACGAATCCCGCTTCGGCGACGACCGCTACAGCGAGTATGTAAGACCGCTTTAAGGAGCCGCGAATGTTCACGGGAATTGTTACCGATATTGGCAAGGTCGGACAGATCAAGCCACTTAATGAAGGTGTATTGCTGCGTATTGAAACCAATTACGATCCCGAGACGATCGAGATCGGCGCATCCATTTCCTGTTCGGGTGTTTGCCTGACCGTAACAACATTGCCGGAAAAAGGCTCCAATGCTCGCTGGTTTGAGGTTGAAGCGTGGGAAGAAGCGCTACGCCTGACCAGCATTGCCGATTGGAAGACTGGCACGCGCATCAATCTGGAGCGCTCGCTAAAGCTTGGCGATGAAATGGGTGGTCATCTCGTTTCAGGCCATGTAGATGCCATGGCTGACCTGATCAAGCGTGAAGAGGAGGGCGACGCCGTTCGCTTTACCTTGCGTGTCCCGGAACACCTTGCACGCTTCATTGCACCAAAAGGTTCCGTGGCGCTCGACGGCACGTCGCTGACAGTCAACGCGGTGAATGGCAATGAGTTTGACGTTCTCCTCATCCGTCACTCACTGGAAGTTACCACCTGGGGCGACCGTAAGGTCGGAGACAGAATTAATATCGAGATTGATCAGATGGCTCGATATGCTGCCCGACTTGCAGAATATCCTAAATCAGCCTAAAGCATCGAACCGAAAAGTGGAATCCGGTTTTCGGATCATCCGATGCGACAAACAAAAGCCAGATCGCCACTTTGCGCCCGTAAGGGCGTATAGCGATCTGGGACGACACAATCGGCCTTAGCCGATCAAAATTCCTGGAGCGAGCATGTCCAAAAACAAGGCGCGTGCGCCACATCTACTGATTGTGGAAGCACGTTTCTATGAAGAACTGTCCGATGCATTGCTGAACGGCGCCAAGCTTGCGCTGGATGAAGCCAATGCGACCTATGATGTTGTGACTGTTCCAGGCGCGCTTGAAGTGCCCGCCGTCATTTCTTTTGCCCTTGATGGTGCCGAAGATGGCGGCAAGAAATATGATGGCTTCGTAGCGCTTGGCACCGTTATCCGCGGCGAGACTTACCATTTTGATATCGTCGCCAATGAATCATGCCGGGCTCTGATGGATCTGGCTGTGGCTGAAAGCATCGCCATTGGCAATGGAATCCTGACTGTTGAAAACGAGGAACAGGCTTGGGTTCGCGCGCGCCGCGAAGACAAGGATAAGGGTGGCTTTGCCGCCCGCGCAGCGCTGACAATGATTGCCCTCAAGGATAAGCTCGGAGCCTGAACCATGGTCAACTCTAACGATGGACAGACCCCGGCGGTAAAGACCGCAAACAAGCGTGGCGTTGCGCGGCTTGCAGCTGTACAGGCGCTTTATCAGATGGATGTAGCCGGAACCGGCGTGCTGGAAGTTGTTGCTGAATATGAGGCGCATCGGCTTGGCAAGGAAGTAGACGGAAAGCAATATCTGGATGCTGACCCGCAATGGTTCAGAGGTATTGTATCCGGCGTTGTGGCCGATCAAACGATACTAGATCCCATGATCAGGCAGGCATTGACCGAAGACTGGCCGCTATCGCGGCTTGATTCCACATTGCGCGCTATTTTGCGTGCCGGAATTTGGGAACTTCGCGGCAAGGCCGATGTGCCAACTGCCGTTATCGTTTCGGAATATGTTGACATCGCCAAGGCATTCTATTCGGAAGATGAGCCGAAGCTGGTCAATGCCGTTCTGGATCGTCTTGCTTTTGAGCTTCGAGGCGAGAGCAAGGGCGTCAAAAGCCCGAAACGCTGACTACTTCATATCGCGGCGATGCTGATGCTTTGCCGGATATCTCCAGTCATATAAAAAGACAGCACCTGCGAGCAACAGGCCAGCCGCAGGCATAATCATAAATGAGATCATTTGGAAGGTTGTCACTGTTTCATCCTCTTCAGGAAGCGGCTTGCTATGTAAGGCAATAGCAGTCAGAAAACTAACGGCGCTCATAAAAGAAATAAATAATGTCGGGCCGGTTTGCCCGTTGAGGCTGGTTATCAGGGGTGCCAATCCTCCTACAGCCAATATCGCCACACCCACACTATTCAGGAATGTAGCAAATAGTTTGATCCGTTCATTGTAGATCACGCTAATGGATACCCTTCCTAGCCATTTCCCCACATAGATTGCCGCGCCATTTCCCTGCCAGCAATCCCTACTTTGGTCTATCGTTTTGATCCGGATACGAAAGACCTTGACGTTTTCGCATTTGCTTCGTTACTCCTTACACATGCGGTCGCGTTTCTGCCGGCCTGGCAGCTGCGTGTGCCGTACTGAACCTGACCCGGGGAGGGGTTTTCCGGTCAAATCTGAGGGAGTGGCATGACAATACTGTTTTTGGTCATTGCCTGCGGTCTGCTGTCCATCGTCTATGCGGTTCTAGCTACCAAATCGGTGCTTGCTGCGGACCAGGGCAATGCGCGCATGCAAGAAATCGCCGGTGCAATTCGAGAAGGCGCACAGGCATATCTCACACGTCAATATACCACGATCGCCATTGTCGGCGTGGTCGTATTCATAGCGGTCTGGTTCCTGCTTACAGGTACAGCCGCTATCGGCTTCCTCATTGGAGCGGTGCTCTCGGGTCTGGCAGGTTTCATAGGCATGCACGTCTCGGTTCGCGCGAATGTGCGAACGGCACAGGCGGCTTCGCGCAGCCTGGCAGCAGGGCTTGAGATCGCGTTCAAATCAGGTGCTATCACCGGCATGCTGGTTGCGGGCCTCGCTCTGCTTGGCGTTGCAGTCTATTATTGGGTGCTCACCGGGCTTCTCGGCTATTCTCCGGCAGACCGCACAGTCATCGATGCACTGGTATCGCTGGGCTTCGGGGCTTCTCTCATCTCTATCTTTGCGCGTCTCGGCGGCGGTATTTTCACCAAGGGTGCGGATGTCGGCGGCGATCTTGTTGGCAAGGTTGAAGCCGGTATTCCGGAAGACGATCCACGCAACCCGGCAACCATCGCCGATAATGTTGGCGATAATGTCGGCGATTGCGCTGGTATGGCCGCTGACCTGTTTGAAACCTATGCGGTAACGATTGTTGCGACAATGGTTCTCGGTGCGATCTTCTTTGCAGCAACACCAGTATTGAGCAGTGTCATGCTCTACCCGCTGGCGATCTGTGGAGCCTGTATACTCACTTCAATTGCGGGTACTTTCTTCGTCAAGCTTGGAGCCAATAATTCCATCATGGGCGCCTTGTATAAGGGGCTGATCGTGACAGGTCTTCTGTCGATTGTCGGTCTTGCATTGGCGACGTGGGCAACTATCGGTTGGGGTGAGGTTGGTACGGTAGATGGCCAGAGCATTACAGGGCTCAATCTGTTCTATTGCGGCATTCTTGGTCTGGTCGTCACGGCGCTGATCGTCGTGATTACCGAATATTACACCGGGACTAACAAACGCCCCGTCAATTCAATCGCTCAGGCTTCGGTTACGGGTCACGGAACGAACGTGATCCAGGGTCTTGCCGTATCGCTTGAATCGACTGCTCTGCCGGCATTGGTTATTGTTGGCGGTATCATCTGGACCTACCAGCTGGCCGGTTTGTTTGGGACGGGTATTGCGGTAACTGCCATGCTCGGCATTGCTGGCATGATCGTTGCCTTGGACGCATTCGGCCCTGTGACAGACAATGCTGGCGGCATCGCTGAAATGGCCGGACTTGACCCGGAGGTTCGCAAATCCACTGATGCGCTGGATGCGGTCGGCAATACAACGAAGGCTGTCACCAAGGGCTATGCCATTGGCTCGGCAGGTCTGGGTGCGCTTGTCCTCTTCGCTGCCTACTCCAATGATTTGAAGTTCTTCATTGCTGAGGCCGATAAGGCTGGATCAACTGCTTTCTCTTACTTCAAGGGAATCGGCGCAGTATCGTTCGAGCTGTCCAATCCCTATGTGGTGGCCGGCCTGATCTTCGGTGGTCTTATCCCTTACCTCTTCGGTGGTATTGCGATGACGGCCGTGGGGCGTGCAGCGGGTTCTGTTGTCGAAGAGGTTCGTCGCCAGTTCCGCGAAAAGCCAGGTATCATGGCAGGCACCGAGCGTCCCGATTATGCCCGTGCGGTGGATATCCTGACGCGTGCTGCCATCAAGGAAATGGTGATCCCGTCACTTCTGCCGGTTCTTGCGCCGCTCGTCGTTTATTTCGGCGTGCTGCTCATTTCCGGTTCGAAGGCTTCAGCTTTTGCTGCGCTCGGCGCTTCTCTTCTGGGTGTGATCATCAATGGCATCTTCGTGGCCATCTCGATGACTTCCGGTGGTGGCGCTTGGGATAATGCGAAAAAGTCCTTCGAGGACGGTTTTGTCGATAAGGACGGTGTCCGGCACCTCAAGGGCTCCGATGCCCACAAGGCATCTGTCACGGGTGATACTGTCGGTGATCCTTACAAGGATACTGCCGGTCCAGCCGTCAACCCGGCAATCAAGATCACCAATATCGTGGCTTTGCTTTTGCTTGCGGTGCTCGCACACGGCTAGCTTTGATTTGAAACGCTTCAAATCTTGATAATAAAAAACCCGCGAAACATGCTGTTTCGCGGGTTTTTGTTTGCTTGAAATTCTATTGACCGGTTGGTCCGCCACCGCCAAGGGATGGCGGAGCCTTGCCTACGCCTTGCAGTAGCTGACCGAGGAAGGTCAGGTCTTTACCGCCTGTCGGTGTGGTTCTGCTGATGAAGTCAAAAACCTTGCCATCCTGCAGACCGTAATTGGCGATGCTGGAAACCTTGCTATCCTTGTCAAAGTAGACAGCAAGGATGCGCCGGTCCGTAACCTTGGGCTGCATGAAAGCCACGCTGCGGTGCCGCTTCTGTGAAATATAGTAGAATACTTCATTGTCGAAGGTCGCGGTTGTCGACGGGCTGCCGAGCGAGAGAATGACTTGTTCGCGGCTTGATCCGACAGGAACGAACTCAAGCGTCTTCTCGTCGAGGACATAGCCTTGGCTCAATGTTTCCGAAGGATTGAGGCTTGCGGTATTGCAACCGGCAAGTCCTGTAGCCAAAACGAAAGTTCCCGCGAGAAAATATCCGCGTGAACTATGGGTCTTGAAAATCCGCTGCAGCAACGACATCTCCATTTCAAAGTGGGCGCAAGTCTTTCGCTGCCCGCAGAACTTCGGTAAACCACCTTGAAGTCCGATGCAACACGCGACTCGTGTTGTGTCCCCGGTTCAAGCGAAAGCCCAATTAATGATTCTCAGTTTATTCAGCCGCAAGGCCAAGGCAAATGAGGCGATAACGATTGCCATCTACGAAACAATCGTGGCGGCGGCGCGGCAGCCCTATTTTTATTCGGACATTGGCGTGCCCGATTCACCCTTAGGCCGCTATGAAATGCTGTCTCTGCACATTTTCCTGTTTATCCGGCGCATCAAGGGCAGGAATGACGCGTTGAAATCAATCGGGCAGGAAGTCACCGATGAGTTCTTCCGCGATGTTGATCATTCGTTGAGAGAACTCGGAATTGGCGATTCCGGTGTGCCAAAACGCATGAAGAAACTTGCGCGAATGTTTTATGGCCGTGTCGAGTCTTATGATAGGGCGCTCGAAAACAACGATCAGACCGAGCTGGCAACTGCCCTGGCGCGCAATATACGTCCAGATAGTGCTGATTGGATTGGCGGTGGCGCGGCGCTGGCAAATTACGTGGAACAGGTGGTATTACTGCTGGAAACGCAGCCAGACGACGTTTTGGCGAGTGGAAAAGTTATATTTCCCGATGCCGCGACCACGCTGCCCGGACAGAGAGATTAAGGAGACCTCAATGGCTAGAAAAATGGATGGGGCTTTGAGTTTTCCGGTTCAGGTCAAGCGATTGCCGCAAAAGGGCCTGACAATTAAAATCGAAGCGGACAGCAAAGAGCGCGATGCGTTGCGCGATTTTCACGAACTCGAGGATGTAAAATCCTTCAAGGCAGATTTGCAGATCGTTCCTTGGAAGAAGGACGGTATCCGTATTCGCGGCAGGGTTAAAGCCGATATTGTTCAATCCTGCGTGGTTACCCTTGAGCCTATCGACGCAAAAATCGATGCGGAGATTGATAGCCTTTTCGTTCCGCAGGACTCGCGCCTGGCCCGCCTGCCGCTCGATGAGAATGGTGAGTTGATAATCAGCGCCGATGGTCCGGACATACCGGAGACATTTTCTGGCGATAGTCTGGATGCTGGAGCTATCGCCGAGGAGTTTTTCGAGTTGGCAATCGACCCTTACCCACGTAAGCCCGAGGCGGAAGCCGCCCCGCCAGTGGAGGTAACGTTTGGCACGGAAGGAACCGAGGAAAAGCCCATCAATCCATTTGCTGGCTTGAAAGACTGGAAACAAAAAACTTGATTGGCATATCCGTGACGATTTTGTTCGCCCGCGTGCAAATTCAATGAAGGTGTGAGGGGAAACTTGACGATTATTGTCGCCAGCAAGCCGGTTGCGATTAGAATCCGGTTGTGTCTGCGAGCAAAATGGCTATTTTCGCCGAGTCTTTTCAAAAAACATTAAGAACTGAACAGGACAGGACAATCAAGAGTGATTAGAATTTCTATTGACGCCATGGGCGGCGATTTCGGTCCTGAGATCGTAGTTCCCGGCATGGCGACGGCGCTGGAGCGCCACCCCGATATCCACTTTGTGATTTTCGGGCGCGAAGAAGAAGTTCAGCCGCTCTTGGCAAAGCATCAAGCCTTGTCCAAAGCGTCCACGTTTCATCATTGCGATGTCTCGGTACGGATGGATGAAAAACCCAGTCAGGCCTTACGCAATGGCCGCTGGAAGTCATCCATGTGGCGTTCGATTGAAGCGGTCAAGACGGGCGAGTCGGATGTTTGCGTTTCAGCAGGCAACACCGGTGCTCTGATGGCCATGTCAAAATTTTGCCTGCGTACCATGGCAAGTGTTGAAAGGCCGGCGATTGCAGGCATTTGGCCAACACTTCGCGGCGAAAGCATTGTTCTGGACATTGGTGCAACCATTGGTGCTGATGCCCAGCAGCTTGTTGATTATGCCGTCATGGGATCTGCCATGGCGCGCGCACTGTTCGAGATCAAGCGCCCGACGATTGGTCTTTTGAATGTTGGCGTTGAGGAGATAAAAGGCCAGGACGATGTGAAGGATGCAGCACGCATCTTGCGTGAGATACCCTTGCCAAGCCTGGAATATTACGGCTTCGTTGAAGGCGATGATATTGGCAAGGGCACCGTTGATGTCGTTGTGACTGAAGGTTTCACCGGTAATATCGCGTTGAAAGCAGCGGAAGGCACGGCAAAACAGTTTGCCCAATATCTTCGCGAAGCCATGAGCCGCACGCTGATGGCAAAGATCGGTTATATTTTCGCCAAGGGCGCGTTTGACCGCCTGCGGGAGAAGCTCGACCCGCGCAAGACCAATGGCGGCGTGTTTCTCGGGTTGAACGGAATTGTTATCAAGAGCCATGGCGGCACGGATGCTCTCGGCTTTGCTGCTGCCATAGACGTAGGTTACGACATGGCCAAGAATGGGTTGCTGGATAAGATTGCTGCCGATCTGAGCCACTTTCACAAGAGCCCGGTCGGTGTTGCCTTCAAAGGTGAGGGTGATGCCGAGGCGGACGTTGAAATAGACCAACAGGAAATTAAATGATCCGCTCCGTTGTCAAAGGGATAGGGTCGGCCAAGCCGGCTCGTCTGGTAAAAAATGCCGATCTTGAAGGCGTTGTCGAAACCACTGATGAATGGATCGTACAGCGTACAGGCATCCGTCAGCGATATATTGCAGGCGAGGGCGAGACAACTGTAACGCTGGGCGAAGCAGCGGCTCGTGCTGCGCTCGACAATGCGGGAATGACGCCCGACGATATTGATCTCATCATTCTGGCAACATCCACGCCGGACAATACGTTTCCAGCCTCCGCTGTCGACATTCAGGCCCGTCTTGGCATGACCCATGGGTTTGCCTTCGATATGCAGGCTGTATGCTCCGGCTTTGTCTATGCCGTCACAACAGCCGATCTCTATATTCGCGGTGGCATGGCCAAGCGTGTTCTGGTGATAGGCGCTGAAACATTTTCGCGCATCCTGGATTGGAATGACCGCACCACCTGCGTGCTCTTTGGAGATGGCGCTGGTGCTCTGATTCTTGAGGCCAATGAAGGACGCGGCTTGACCTCTGACCGTGGCATACTGACAGCCAATCTCCGGTCGGATGGCTCCCACAAGCAAAAGTTGTATGTCGATGGCGGACCGTCCTCGACGCAGACTGTTGGTCACCTTCGCATGGAGGGCCGCGAGGTTTTCAAACATGCCGTGGGCATGGTCACGGATGTTATTGAAGCATCGCTTTCCGATGCAGGAATTACAGCAGCGGATATCGATTGGTTTGTTCCACACCAGGCCAATAAGCGCATTATCGATGCCACCGCAAAGAAGCTGGATTTGCCTTCCGAAAAGGTCGTCATAACTGTTGACCAACACGGAAATACTTCTGCTGCTTCAGTACCCTTAGCGCTTGAGACGGCTGTTTCGGACGGTCGAATCAAAGAGGGTGATGTTGTGCTGCTTGAAGCCATGGGTGGGGGCTTTACGTGGGGTGCAGTTCTGCTACGTTGGTAGTAATCCGGTTGGGTTGGCAGATTAGGTAACGAAGTTCCCCATCCTGCTTGCCCGATCAGTTTTCATCCTATAACTTCCGCTGTCACCGATAGTTTTGCAATAAAACGAGAGCTTTGAGATCGTATGGGGGGTAAAACCATTACGCGCGCTGATCTGGCTGAAGCAGTCTATCGCAAGGTAGGGCTTTCACGCACCGAGTCAGCGTCACTTGTCGAAACCATTCTTGACGAGGTTTGTGATGCAATCGTCCGCGGCGAGACCGTAAAACTGTCGTCTTTTGCGACATTTCAGGTCCGGGACAAGAATGAACGGATCGGGCGCAACCCGAAAACAGGTGAGGAGGTTCCGATCCTGCCGCGTCGCGTCATGACATTTAAGGCGTCCAATGTGTTGAAGCAGCGCATTTTGCGTTCGCATCAAACCCGGAAGAAAAAGTCGGCCTGATCGGTATTATCATGCATGCTTGGACGAGATTGCTGTGGGCCGATCTCGGACTGAGCTTGAAAAATTGCTGATAAACCGCTGAAATACACGTCGAATCAGAATTCTCCTTAACGCACCATGCGCTGTAGCATCGGCCAAAAGTGGAATCCGGTTTTCGGGTAAGCCGATGCGAAAATAAGGATGGATTGGGACCTTGCGAAAGCAAGGCTTGGTCTATCTGGCGCAAAGGGTGCAGTAACGCTTTGGCTCAAAGGTGGAATCATGGACAAGAGTCCCGACGCATTTAGAACCATCAGCGAAGTTGCCGAAGATCTGGATTTGCCACAGCACGTCCTGCGCTTTTGGGAAACCAGATTCACGCATATCAAGCCAATGAAGCGGGGCGGTGGACGACGTTATTACCGTCCGCTCGACGTCGATCTGCTCAAGGGCATCCGTCATCTTCTTTATGATCAGGGTTATACGATCAAGGGCGTTCAGCGTCTTCTGCGCGAGAATGGCACGCAATTCATCATAGCTCTCGGCAGCGGTGATATTGCAGCGGCAGAGACGATCAGTCAGCAGAAACAGGCTCATGCACGCCAGGAAGAAGCCTTGGCGGCGGAACAGAGCAGGGCAGATGCTGATGAAGAAGCCGCTGTTATGGGCGCGCCAAAAGCGGCGCCACATGGGCGCCGCCTGTTCGGATTGATCAAGGGCGATGATGAAGGGCCTGTAGCCGCCGATGGCAAGCGCTTGTCGAAAGATAATCGCGCTCTGTTGCAGGAAACATTGTTTGATCTTCTTGAATGCAAGCGCCTGCTCGATCAGGTTCGTTAAAGTTTGCCTGTCATATGAACCCGGCACTAGGGCCGGGTTGCCAGCATTCCGATGATAACGCCGAGACCGGCGATCATTACCAATGTCGAAATTGAATTTTGGGTCGGAATGTCACCGATCCGTTTGGCCTGATGACCGATTGCTCCGGCAGCTTGAATACCTCGCCGCCGGATTGTGTGCGCGGTCGAGGAATAGTCTTCATCGTCATCATCTTCGGTAAGGTCATCGAAAACCCTGGCTCCCTTATCCGCCAGCGTTTTCGTTATTGCAGCAAGATCGCGTTTCAACTGGGCGATCTCGCTTTTCAGGCGAGCCTTGTCTGCCTCACTTTGAATTGCATCGGCTATATCGTCCATGATGCTGATCCTTCAAATTAACGGCGTGAGAAGAAACCGATCAACAATGCTGCCCCTGCTACGATGGCGAGGGTGGCAACCGGGTTTTGCTTTGCGGTATCGGCCGCGTAACGTGCTTGTTTAGCCGCAACGCGGCGAACCTCGTCAAACCGCTCGGAGCCCAAATCCGACAGACTTGAAGAAATCTTGGAGATTTCCTTGCGTAATGCAGCAATCTGCGCCTCTACGTCACCCTGCACATCGTCTGCGTTCTTGGAAAATATCGCCATAGTTGAATGCTCCTGTTTAACACACGAGCTATAACGGTGTGGTTCGGCGAATGTTCCGATTTTAATCACCTGGATTAATGCATAGCTTTAGCGGCCATGTTTCGCCATGGCGCTACTGGTCCGTTTGTACCGGTTGATAAGGCCTGTGAGCCTTAGGTTCTGTAGTCAAGTTTGGGATACCAGTCGCTACCCCTTCCTTCGGGTGTCATATCCAGAATGGTCCAAAGCGGCATGGGATCGGGTGCACCTCGCGGATCTTGCCCCGGATCAGCTGTTGCTCCGCCCATTTCGGCACTCCAAAAATGCCGGATGGTGCCGTCCCGCCGGGTAAAAACGTTGATGGCTGTATCGTCCTCGTCATCCGCGCTGACATAGTCCCGGCTGTAGTCTCCTGTCAGATCAGTATAAAGATTGAGGCCCTGCCAGCCGCGCTCTTTCTTGAAAGTGAGCAGCCGGTCAATCGGTGATCGTGCGACGACAGCAAGTGCAGCGCGTTGGCCGACATCCTTTGCCTCGCCATCCCAGGATGACAGAAGTGATGTGCACATGGGGCAGGGTCTTTGGCGTTGGGGACCGAACATATAGCTGTAAATGATCAATGTTTGTTTGTCGCCAAACAGGTCGGCGAAGTCCGCAGGCCCGTTTTCTCCCTCAAATTTGTAGAGCCCCGTCACTGTTCCTCCCAGTGGCAAGGCCCGGCGTTGTTGAGCTACGCGTTCAATATGCCTGCGAAGTTCGATCTCCTCCGCAAGCAGGGCATTGCGGGCTTTTCGATATTCTTCGCTTTCATTGGGATAGCGTGCACCATTTTTCAGGGCCAATTCCTGTGCTGGTACGAGCGTTTCATTGCTGTTCATTAGGCATCTCCTCACATGCGTCAAAAACTGCTGTCTGCTGGAAAGGTGAGTTCAAACCCGGTTGGGCCGTCATGCGATTCATCAGCCCACAATAGGTTGATATCAACTTATTGGCAAGTTTCGATAGGAGCAATGTCAGGCAGCCACCCGGTTACTGCGAAAAATCCTTGCAAAATAAGCGTTTGGGGTTGTGGCATTGGACGAAAATGGGCCGGCAATTTGATTACAATTACGCGTCACTCTCGCGTCACGCTGGCCCGCGTATTGGCGGATATATCGACTCACCAATGAGAAAATCAGTTCAGTCTTGGCCATCTGCCAAGGATGGAAGCCCTTTACTGAAAAGAAGGGGATTAAATGGGGTCCCAATGGTTAACCTTGAATTTCTTCCTGTCATCCTGGAAAATAATCAGACCGGTCGGAACGAAACTATTTCGTCAATAAGTGAGGCAGCTGCGTTTTTGCTCAATGGTTGGCCGAAAAAGAGATCTTCTTTGCATCTGGAAGCGCGTGTGGCGTGCTATGAAGCGCAATCCGGCATTGTCTCGGTGAGTGCCGCGCGGACGATATTCGTTGAAGCCGCAATTGAAGCCAATATCTATGTCGGTCAAGAACCTCCTGCCATCCTCGACCAGCGCCGGAACTGACGCAAAATTGCCGGGCATCCGGCGCCAAGCTCCTTGGATGGCATGCATTGTGTGGAGTTTGTCTTATTTCTTTGGCTTTAGGTATTGCTATAAAAAGCTCAGTAATCTAGGGATTTCGCCGTGATTGCGTATCTTGCATCTGAGCAAAGCTTGGTTGCACCACGCACTTATAGAAAATGTCGGAGTGTAGCGCAGCCCGGTAGCGCACTTGACTGGGGGTCAAGGGGTCGTCGGTTCGAATCCGGCCACTCCGACCATTTTCTGTAGGAATCACAAAAGCCTGGTATAGTTTCAAAGCGGAATAAGGTTCGGCATTGCTTGCCCGCCCTTTTTTGCCATTTGCACTGTTATTCTGTGACACTCAGCGCTACTTAAATAATATGACTGGTAAATGGGTCATGGGAGCGAATGAATGCGTATTGTCACCAATCCTCAAATTGCGCGTCGTCTATTGGCATTGCTTGCAGTTATTGCTGGCTTGGCAGTGGCGGGCAGCGCATCAGCTGCACAATGCGGAAGCATGGCGGAGCCGGGGCTTGACTGGAGTGAATGCAACAAGCGCAGCATCATTATCCCTGGAAGTAACCTTGAAGGTGCAAATCTTTCGGGAACCGATTTCACCGGCACGGATTTGAGCACCGCCAATGTGAACAGCGCCAATTTTGAAAAGGCCACGCTGATAAGAGCTTCGCTCGCCGAGGCGTCCGCCGCGAAAGCCAACTTCAATCGTATTGAAGCCTATCGCTCAAATTTCACCAAACTGTCCGCCGCCAGTGCCACATTCGCCAGTTCGGAGTTGCAGCGCGCAAATTTCTCGCAGGCGGATTTGTCATCGGCCAATTTGGCCAAGGCCGAGCTTGGGCGTGCCATTTTCCAGAAGGCCAATCTTTCAGGCGTCAATTTCAGTCTGGCCAATCTGTCGCGCGCTGATCTGACGGGTGCGACGACCGAAGGAACGCTGAACTTTGACAAGGCGTTCATGTTTCGCACGCGAATAGAAGGACTTGATCTTTCATCATCCAAGGGTCTGCAGCAGGCACAGCTTGATCTGGCATGTGGCGATAGCGCGACGAAGCTACCACAAGGGCTGACCGCACCAGCCAATTGGCCTTGTCCGCCCGAGCAACCCGATTAGGCAAGCAGGCGTCAGCGATGTGAGTTTTTGCGCCTGATAAGAATTGCGTTCACAGTGAAACTTGCGATGGCATCCACATCGCGGTTGCCGATGATAAAGGCAGCGCGAACAAACCGAATGAGTGAACTGCGCTCATGTTTGTTCTCTTCGCAAATTCCCAATTTTGCAGCGGCAATATCGAGCGCCTGCTGCATAAGTTCACCATCAGAAGTGGAATAGTTTGGGTTATTCTTTTTTAAAAAATCGACTATGGCCTTCATCCTGTTTCTGGATTTTGCTGATAGAAATGCCTCATTGAACTAAAAAACCAGCTGAAGTCGATTCATTCAATTGCAGAAAACGACAGAAATTCATTAAAAACGCGTGCATTGTACTATTTTCAGTTGCAGGACATGGCAGTATTACTGTCATTTTTCTTGGCGTTTATTTGCCACCTCAAGCGCAACGCATCCCCATATAACCCCGACCAGCAGATAAAAATGGCGCCAATGGTCTATATCGATAACGTTTCCCACCACCACATGTGTGAGGTAGGCAAGATAGGCGCATAGGAGATATGGCTGCCAGGGCCGGTCACGGAAAAGGATGCGTAACCCAAGTCCGAGAGTGAGCATGGTGAGCAGCAAATAACTGGCAAAACCGATCCAACCATAATCCAGCAGTGCTTTAAGCCAGATATTATGTGTGTCTTCGCCATAGATGGGGCCAAACTCCAACGGCCCAATGCCGAGAGGGTGGTCGATAGACATTAATAAACCATACCAGTGGCGGGCGAAGCGACCGAACTGCGCATCATCATAATCCTGAACCAGTTGTGCGCGCGCATTGAAAAGCTCGGCCACGCTGGGGATCTGCAATGCGATGACAATTGCAATCAATGCCAGCGCAACGGCCACGATCGCCATGATGATGATCCGCAGGCGAAACAACGGGCTGGGGTTGTGAATGAACAGCAGCAGCGCCATCCCGGCAATGATGAGCAGCGCCATGCCCCACGCCGCCCGTGAAAATGAGAGAAAGATTGCCAGTGTCAAAATCAGAATTGGTACGAGGCGCAAGGGCAGGGCGCGCAAACTTCCCGCCAGTATGCCGTGCAATAACCAGGCAAAGGGCAGCATGAGAAATGGCCCGAAAACATTCGGATCCTGAAAAGCACCCATCGCCCGTCCGTAGCGCGTAAAGAGCTCTGAACCGGGAAAGGCATTGAAATAGCCGAGAATGCCGAGCAGCGAGGTACATATCGCTGCCAGCACATAACCGCCAAAGATGATGTTGAGCACGCGGTAGTCGTTTTTAACGATGGCAGCGAAGAAGACGGACGTCAGCGACAAGAACAGCGATACGGCGAGATACATGGGTGCGGTTTTCAGATCGGACATCTGTCCCATCGAGATAACGCCGCCAATATTGAAGATCACCAATATGGCAAGAAGCGCGCCGCTAACCTGCGAGAGCCTGAGGCCGAACAAGGCCCAAATCGCGATCAGGCCCGCCATGTAAAGTTCGTATGGAGCAGGTTCGTCGATGACGAAACCACTCAGGAATACACCGAAACCCACCGCAAAATTCGAAATGAGCCGGATGAGCGCGCGGTTCTTGGTGGCGCGATCTATCCCGCTTGGTAAGTCGCGATGCGTAACAGTGCTCAATAGGCGTTGTCCGTATTCAGCAGGCGGATAGGGGTAAGCAGCAGAATTTTCAAATCAAACCAAAGCGACCAGTTTTCGATATAATAAAGATCGAACTCCGTGCGCATCTTGATCTTGTCGTCCGAGTCGATCTCTCCGCGCCAGCCGTTGATTTGGGCCCACCCTGTCACGCCTGGTTTAACCCGGTGCCGGGCAAAGTAGCCATCCACCACATCATTGTAGAGAAGATTGTGGGAGTGGGCCGCTATGGCGTGAGGACGAGGCCCGACAAGCGACAGGGTCCCCATCAGCGAGTTGAAAAATTGGGGCAGTTCATCGATGGAAGTCTTGCGGATGAAACGGCCCACACGAGTGACACGCGGATCATTTTTGACAACTGCGTTGCGCGCCGTCGGGTCGCACATTTCCGTATACATGGAACGGAATTTCCAGACCTCGATGATCTCATTATTGAAGCCGTGGCGCTGTTGCTTGAAAATGACAGAACCCTTGCTTTCCAGTCTGATCGCAAGCGCTGTAGCCAGCATGATCGGGCTGAAAACGAGAATGCCGAAGAGACTGAAGAAGATGTCAAAAGCGCGTTTGGCGACCGAGTCCCAATCATTGATCGGCTTGTCAAACAGATCGATCATCGCCACTGAGCCGATATAGGAATAAGCGCGTGGACGGAATTGCAAATGGTTGTTGTGGGCCGATAGTCTAATGTCGACCGGCAGCACCCAGAGCTTCTTCAAAAGCGAGAGTACGCGCTCTTCAGCCGTTATAGGCAGGCAAACGATGAGCATATCGATATGCGCTATCCGCGCAAACTCGATGAGCTCTGAAATATTGCCAAGCTTCGGGTAACCAGCAACAATAGGCGGTGAACGTTTTGCGTCGCGATCGTCAAAGACCCCGCAAATGCGAATATCATTATAGGGTTGCTGCTCGATGGAACGGATGAGGTCTTCGGCGGGTTTGCCGCCACCGACGAGAACGGCCCGCCGCTCCATCTTGCCATTACGTGCCCAGCGCCGGATCAACCGGGACATGATGAGCCGAAATGCAACAAACAAAACCAGTCCGCAAAGAAACCAGGCGCCAAACCAGACACGCGAATAGTCTTCGGATATTTTGAGGAAGAAGGCTGCCAGCGACATCATCGCGAAAACGCCCGACCATATGATGACAAGCCGCCCGAACTTGCTGAAAGGATCGCGCATCGTAGCAAGCTGGTAACTGTCGCTCAGCTCCAACATGAAAACAGTCGCGGTTGCGGTGACCACGACTGCCAGCAAATAGTGCAGAAACAAGCTCGGCGATGCGCCCACATAGAAAATATAGATCGCGATGCCCGTAACCGCCACGATCATGAACTCGATGATCCGCATGATGCCGCTGATCATTACCGGCGAGTTGGTTGATTGCGCATATTGTGACGCAATCGTGTAGGCGACAGGGCTCAGGCTGCTTTTGCCCGTTGAAGCTTCTTCATCGGACACCAGATTACGAACGGACTCGCGAGTGAGCTTCGGTTTTGCGTTGTTATCTCTCATAATACTACCTTAGGTAGCATATAGGCACTAAGAAAGGTTTGATAATTAGTGACCAAGTGAAACGAAATATTCGGTTTCCAACCGGGCTGCCATACTGCTGGCGCTGAAGTTCTTTTTCAGATCGTCCATATCCGGCAGGACGGTGCGATAGGCTGCAACATCGCCAATGGCAGTCAGTATTTTCTGGGCAAGTTCGGTTGCGTCGGGCCTGACCAGTGCCAGCGATTGATCGCCCAGAATTTCTGGAATTCCACCCACCCGGCTGGCGATCAAAGCCTTTCCAGCTGCCAATGCCTCCAGAACAATATAGGGCAAGGCTTCAGCGCGCGAAGGCACCACCACAATTTTTGCAAGGCGGAAAGCGTCTCTGGCCTTCATGGGAGGCAGGAACCTTATATCGGTCTGCTCCCGTATCAATACGGCCTGTTCCACCAGTGATGCGCGGTCTCTCCCATCACCAACAATAACGGCAGTAAACTTCCGCGCGCTTGCTTTGCTGGCCTTTGCAAGAGCCTCAATGAAAATATCGGGCCCTTTCAGCGCGCGTAATTCTCCGATGAAGAGAAAATCTGCGGCATTGTCGTTCTCGACGACCGGATCAAACTCTTGTGCGGACAGCCCATTATGGATCAAAGCATTGGGGCAGTGGGGCTCTCCAACTTTCCGCACATAGGTTTCGCGCTCGAACTTTGAAACAAATATAATGCGATCCGTCATTCGCTCCATCAGCCGCTCGATCCGGAAAATCAGTTTTCCGGAAAGTTTCGTCGGATCGTAATGGAGACTACCGCCATGCGGCGAATAAAAACGGGCAACGCTTGCACCAGATACCCGTAACAGCGAGCCGAATATTCTTGCATAGGTGCCGCCTTTGGCGCCGTGCCCATGCAGAATCTCAGGCTTCAATTTCTTGATTGTCTTGTATGTCCTGAATGCCGCTACGGCATCGCGTAACCCAATCTGCCTTTGCATTGGAATACGCGTTAGTCCCAAAGCCAGCCCGACGCCAAGTTCGGCGAGGAGTTGTTCCTCGAGTTCGCTTCCAATTGTTGCGTCGCAGATTACGCCAACTTGATGCCCCGCGGCATTCTGCGCAGCAACCAGATCGCGGACATGCCGAAAGACGCCACCTACGGGAGCCCTGAAGCAATGAACAATACGGAGTGACCGGCTGGTCTTCATGTGCGCCGATCAGAAAAAGCGTTCGCGCACGTAGATCGTGTCGCCGGGCAATACCTGATCTGAGATAGTCACACGCCCTGTGAGGCTTTCACCATTAAATTGCCGCGTAATATCGACGTCGCCTTGATTGGCGCGAGCGCTAAATCCACCCGCGGCAGCAATGGCTTTCTGGGCGGTCATGCCCGGAACATAAGAATATTGGCCTGCAGCGCCCACTTCGCCCATGATGAAGATGGGCCGATAGCGATCAATCTCGACGGCAACATCGGGCTCGCGCAAATATCCCTGCTTGAGCTTGGCTGCCACTGCTGCCTCGATCTGCTGGATGGTCTTGCCGCGCGCTGGCACGCTGCCAATCAGCGGAATGGAAATATAGCCGGCCTGATCGACACTATAGGTGTTGGTAATGCCGTCCTGCTCAAAGACCGTCAGGCGGATTCGGTCACCCGCATCGAGCATATATGGCTTGTTGATCGCCTCGTTAAATGCAGGCGGCGCTGGGCGATAACTGGCGCAACCACCAAGCGTCATGCAGGCAATGCCGATTGATACCAGAAATATCTGCTTGCTGAACACGATTCGGACCCTAACTTGGCAACGCGCTTGTCGATTCTCTGGGTGCATTATCAATTCATTAGGGTTAATGGCTGGTAAAGCTCGCGATATGAGAAGGCTGTTCTGGGCGCAAAAGTCTTAACTTGGTGGTTACCATAAGTCTTTACCCTTAAGGCATATGGTATGGGGTGATCGCATGGCTCAGGCCAAATCCACAGGCACTGATGTAGACATCGATATGGGTGCGCTGTTTGCCAGTCTATGGCAAAACAAGCGTCGCATCATCATTGGTACATTGCTTGTCACCGTTCTGACCTTCATCGCTCTCTCTATGGTCTCGCCGAAATATCGTGCTGAAACACGTATCCTTATCGAAGCGCGTGAATCCGTATTCACTCGTCCGGCCAATCAGCAGACTGATGATCGTCCTGTGGTTGATCAGGAAGCGATCAAAAGCCAGGTTGAATTGATCGGTTCATCCGATGTTTTGCGCAACGTCATCACCAAGCTTGATCTGGCAAAAAATGCCGAGCTGACCGCAAGCGCCGAACCCTCAATGTTGTCCAGGCTTCTGGATAGTGTGGGGCTGGGCCGTAACTTGAGCGATGAAACGCGTGCAGACTATATTCTTCAGGCACTGCGCGACCGCCTGCTGGTTTACAGTGTTCAGGCGTCCCGCGTTATTGTCGTCCAATTTTCGTCGAAAGATGCGGATTTGTCTGCCTCGGTCGCCAATGCTATCGCAGATGAATACATGGCTATGCAGCAGGCGGCGAAGTCCGAAATAAATACGGATGCCACGGGCTGGCTACAGCCAGAGATCGCGGACTTGAGCAAGCGGGTCAAGGATGCGGAGGCCAAGGTTGCGGCCTATCGCAGTTCGTCCGATCTCTTGATTGGGCAGAATAATGCGGTGCTGGCGACCCAGCAGCTTTCGGAACTTTCCAGTGAATTGTCACGCGTTCGCGCCAACAGGGCCGCAAGCGAAGCGCGCGCAGCAAGCGTACGGGCAGCATTGCAAAGTGGCGCGCAGGCGGAAACCCTGCCGGATGTCATTGCTTCGCCTTTGATCCAGCGGCTGCGCGAACGCCAGGTCCAGCTTAACAACGACATTGCTGACCTGTCAGCTTCACTGCTTAGCGGACATCCCAGAATAAGGGCATTGCGCTCGCAGCTTGCCGACTTGAACAATCAGATACGCCTCGAAGCGCGCAAGGTGCTGGCAAGCCTTGAAAACGAAGCAGAAACTGCGCGCTTGCGTGAGGCAGAGCTGAATCGTTCCCTGAACCAGCTCAAGGCGCAGTCATCGCGGGCCGGTGAGGAAGAAGTGGAGTTGCGGGCGCTGGAACGCGAAGCGACGGCCCAGCGCCAACTGCTCGAATCCTATCTTACGCGTTACCGCGAGGCATCGTCGCGCACAGATCGAGGCTACATGCCTGCTGATGCTCGCATTTTCTCTCGCGCCGATCGCCCAATCGAACCTTACTTCCCCAAAAAGGTTCCGATGACGCTCGCTGCCTTCGTGGCTTCATTGTTGATCTTGAGCATTGGGACCCTTCTCCACGCGCTGTTCAGTGGCCGGGCCTTGCGTCCTGTATCGGGCGCTTATGAAGTGCCGGCGCGGCCCATCGATCAGCCCGCAACCATGTCCCCACCTGTAGCGGCAGTGGCTGCTGTACCGGCCACAGAAGAGATTCAATCTGCATCAGACAAGTCTGCTCCGCTGCCGATCATGCCGGAGACGCTTCAGTCGATAGAAACCGATCATACCAGTGTCGCCATTGTCGCTGATCGAATCATGGCAAGTGGCGCGGCGAGGGCTGTCATCGTCTCGCCAGAGGGCGATGAAGCGTCCGCCTTGACGATCCTGCTGGTGCGCGAACTGGCGGACAGGGGCGTACGCGTGATTCTCGTTGATATGACCGGTTCACCGGAGATCGGGCGTTCCATGCTGGATAATGGTAGCTTACCCGGCATCACCGATCTGCTCGTCTCTGAAAAACACTTCAGCGATGTTATTCATCTCGATCACTACTCACAGGCCGAAATTATTCCGCTCGGCAATCATGATCCGGTAAAGGCTATGCAATCGGTCGGGCGTCTGCCAATGATTCTGACCGCCTTGCAGTCTGCCTATGATCTGGTTGTCGTCGATAGCGGCCCGTCTACCGTTTCCGAGCTGAAGCATTTGCTGGCTGAGGGCACAGAGCTTATTCTCGGCGTGGTCAATCCGGATGATCCGGACGTGACTGCCACTGCAAAAGCCGTTTATGATGCGCGCTTTCTTGAGCCAAATCTGCTGACGCCCTTCCATCCTGGCGAGTTGTGGCTGGAAGCTGGCAGACTCGTGCGCCGGGCTTAACTTCGGCGCGCGCCGCGCAACATTGAGCGCAATTTTTTCACCTTTGCCCAGACAAATTCATTCTGCTTCATCATGCGCACCAGCTTGCGGCGAACCTGAAGCCATACCTGGAAAATCCTGCCCTTTGCCGTAAGGCTGATATCGGTATCATAGGTCGGCAGCTCAATATCACACCAGCTGCGCTTATAGGGTTCATCCCCGATGCCAAAACTATAAATATCCAAATCGGTCTGGCAGCTTGCAGCAATATCTTCAAAGAATAGAAACTTGCCCGGACTTGCGCTAATCAGGTCGTCTTCAGCAATTCCGACGAAATCGATGAAAGTCTGACGTGCAGCATAAGATTTTCCAAGGACTGCACGATATTGCCCGGCAACCTTCAAGGCTTTCAGCTGAAAACGCGGCGAGGGCGCGGCGGCTTCCTCCGCAAAAAGCTGCTTGAAGAAGTCCTTCACGCCCGCTGGTTCATAAGTGTTTTTAATCCCCGCCTGTGCCAACCGCGTTGCTTTATGCTCGAAATAATTATCGAGCATCGCATTGGTCTCTTCCGGCGTTGTCGCAGTGATGATGCTGAAGCCCCCTGCATCCTCAAACCGGCGCATATCGTGCCCGTGTTTTTTCTTTTTGCGCTTCGCATTGCCCCTGGCGAGAACCGTCTCGAAATTTCTATTCAGCGTGATGGCAAGGCTTATATTTGCGTTAACCCTGCTTGGAATTTGCATCAGGGGATTTGCAACGCCGCCAAGTTCGCCCATCTGACGGGTCAGCGACACAAGGTCGATATCGGGACGCGCATGATGCAGGGCGTCGAAGAGCGAACGAAGCGCGTCCACCGTGATGTTTTGCCCTGGCGACATAGCGGGAAAATTGCAATTCGCATGAGGACCGCCAGCATATATCGCGATACGTAGCGGCCCGGTTTGCCGGATTTCCAGCGGCAGGATAAGGACTGGTTGCTCCTCGCGATAAAGCGCCGCGACAAGGCAATCGCGATTGACCAGAGATTGCCAGAGCGTGAGCCAACGCGCCGTTTGCGAGGCTCCCGAGATGAGATCCGCACCAAGTTTAAACCAGGCAGCCTCGACATCACGGCCATCGATCAGTATTTTTGCTTCAAGCTGCCGATGGTTCATTCTTGCGTTCCACGAAAAGACGATTTACGACGAAGGTATTCGATATATCATCAGCATTCACTATGCTCTATTGGAGCAATAACTATCCTGTTGCTTCTACATAAATCAAAGTTGGTGAAGGAATGGTCCACGCGGCCGATTTAATACGCAAGGCCGTGATGAGGCTGGCTTGGCATAGCGGCTTTGCATCGCGGTCACGCGCGCGTCTTGGCGGTCTCGGTTCAATCATCATGCTGCACAGGGTGCGGCCGGACTGCACAAGTCCGCTCGGCGTCAATCGTTCGCTCTCAATCTCTCCAGCCTTTCTCGATACAATACTGGTATCCCTCAAATCGGAAGATACTGAGCTGGTTTCCATGGATGAAGCCGTCGCCCGCATTGCATCCGGCTCAAAGGGCGAGCGCCGTTTTGCGGCGGTTACGCTTGATGATGGCTATAGTGATAATCTCCATCATGCCTATCCGGTCTTTCAAAAACACCGTGCGCCTTTCACGGTTTATGCAACGCCCGGTCTTATAGAAGGCGCGGCTGTTTTGTGGTGGGAGGTGCTGGAACTTCTCGTCGCCAAGGCTAGCTTCATCAAGGCACCGAACGGCCAGGAATGGCGTTGCGCAACAATGTTCCAGAAGCGCGCGACATTTCACGCCTTGATGCGCTATTTCACCGAAACACTGACCGAACTCCAGCAAATGCCTGTCTTGCGGGAAATGTGTGACGCCCAGAACATGATTTGCGGTGTCGCTGCCGATCGCGATGTTATGAACTGGAAGGAATTGCGTCAGATCGCCACCGATCCGCTATGCACAATCGGCGCGCATTCCGTTCATCACTACAATCTCAAGCGATTGACACCTGAGATGGTTTCTTTCGAAATGCGGCAATCCGCAGATATGCTGGAAGAAAAATTGGGCAAACGACCGCAGCATTTCGCCTATCCTTATGGCTCGGTGAGAGCGGCGGGTGATCGTGAGGCATCATTGGCGGCGCAGGAAGGTTTTGTTTCGGCAGTGACAACCCGTCACGGCACCATCCAAGCCGAACATCGGGCTCACATGCATATATTGCCGCGCATTTCGATCAATGGGCGTTTCCAGAAGTTGGTTTATGCGAAAACCATGATGAGTGGTGCGACCACACCTATCGCCAATGCGGGCAGGCGGATTATTCAGGCTTGAGTGCCTAGATTTTGGTCTTGGGCGCCTTCTCCATCCAGCTGATGATGAACATCGCCGGGACCACCCACAATATGCCTGTGCCGAAGAAGTAGAGCAGGTGGATCCACGGGCTGGCATTGCCAAGGAGAGCCACAGCAAAAATTGTCGCGACAATGGCGTAGACGCAGACCAGCGCGACCAGGAAAAATGTTCCGATGAGTTTCTTCAGCCTTACGGGCATTTTGCTATCCAATTGAGCGTTAGGTTGATCTATCTGTTAAATCCTCACTCGAAAAGCGAAAAAGCCACGCGAGGCTTGCAAACGCGACGGCGTGTCGCGTAAGCGCCGCTTGTCATGCACCGCAAGATGCTTCACCTATCCGGCTCTAAGGAGTTTTTGCATGGCCGCCCATATTACGTCCGAAGACGCGCTTGTCTTGGTGCAGGATCGCGAAGCGAGAAATCGCCAGCATATCCGTATCTGGTTGTATGTGGTGCTGGTGGTGCTGGCGACCATCGTGTTCGTGGGTGGTGCCACGCGTATGACGGGTTCGGGCCTCTCCATCACCGAATGGAAGCCGATCCACGGTATTATTCCGCCTATTGGATATGACCAGTGGATGGAAGAGTTTGATAAATACAGGCAGATTCCGCAGTATCAACAATTGAACAAAGGCATGAGCCTGTTTGAGTTCAAGCAGATTTTCTGGTGGGAGTGGTCTCATAGGTTCCTTGCTCGGGGCGTTGGTTTTCTTGTTGCCCTGCCGCTGGCTTTCTTCTGGCTTACGGGCCGACTCGAGCGACGCCTCAGATGGCCCATGATTGGTATTTTGGCGCTAGGCGGTCTGCAAGGTGCCGTAGGCTGGTGGATGGTCGCCTCAGGGCTGGCTGTTCGGGTCGATGTCAGCCAATACCGTCTCGCTACACATTTGACTTTGGCTTGCATTATTTTCGCAGCCGTCATGTACGTGGCAAGAGGTTTGGCGGTCTATACTGAAAAACCGGCAGATCGCCCCATTCAGCGCTTTTCCGGCTGGCTGGTCGTGCTTGTATTCATTCAGATTTATCTTGGCGCCCTCGTTGCTGGCCTTGATGCGGGGCTGTCCTATAATACCTGGCCGCTAATGGATGGCTCAATCATCCCGGGCGACATGTTTCCTATTCAGCCGATTTGGCACAATTTCTTTGAAAACCCGAAGACTGTGCAATTCGTCCATCGCATCTTTGCTTATTTCGTCTTTGCCATGGCGATCTGGCATGCTTTCTCAACCACGCGCATGGCGCCTGAGACGACGCATGCCCGACGTGCAGTTTTCTTCGCGCTGCTGGTCGCTGCTCAGGCCGCAATCGGCATTACCACGTTGCTTATGCAAGTGCCGATCGGGCTCGGATTGCTTCACCAGCTTTTTGCAATTGTTCTGCTTGGCTTTGCTGTGGCGCATTGGCGCGCAACAAAAGGCGCATATCCGCTTGAAACGAAGATTGTACAAGGAAACTGACTGCTTACAGTGAGAGACTCAGTTAGTTTGCAGGTCCTGACGCTAACCCTGTTAAGCATGCATATCGGAAACTAAAATTATGATCATCAGTGCGAGGCGGTCGCTGGCTACGGTAGTTGGCCTCGGTATCACGCAGATCATCGGTTATGGTACGCTTTTCTATAGTTTCAGTATTCTGGCTCCGGTTGTAGGGCAGGAGTTTGCTCAGACCCGAGAATGGCTGTTTGCGGCGTTTTCCGGAACGCTGTTGATTGGCGGCATTGTATCGCCATGGTCAGGTCGCTGGGCAGACAGGTTTGGGGCAGGGCGCGTCATGACCCTCGGCTCACTGGCTGCGGCGCTCTCCCTTGTTTTTTGCGCTGTCTCAACCAATTGGTGGATGTTTGCGGCCGCTTTGGTCACAACAGGCATAGCCACGCCTTTCATCCTTTATAACACTGCCTTTGCCGTACTGGTACAAGTAGACCCACAGCTCGCGCCGCGCCGGATAACCTATTTGACGTTGATGGGCGGTTTCTCGTCGACACTGTTCTGGCCGCTTGCCACAGCACTTTTGGACACCTTCACCTGGCGCGAAATCTTCCTGTTTTACGCCGTTTTGCAAGTCGCAGTCTGCTTCCCCATCCACTTCTGGCTGTCACAAATGACACGGCGCTCGGCGAAGATGACGCACAATGCTTCGCCTCAACCGCCCCATGCGATGGAGGCTGGCGGCTCGCTACAATATGATGATCGCAAAACTGCTCTTGTTCTTTTGGCAATGGGTTTTTCGCTGACGAGCTTCTCGCTTTCATCAATGCTTATTCATTTTGTTCCAGTGCTCGGCGCGGTTGGGCTAGGCGCTTCCTCCGCAGTCTTCGTCGGGACGATGTTTGGACCGGCGCAATTTGCAAGCCGCCTCATCAATATGCTTATGGGTGGCCGGTTCTCTGCGATGACCATCGCAATCGTTTCCACGGTAATGATCCCACTCGCATTCATGATGTTGCTGCTGCCAGCACCCATACCTTTAGTTGCCGGAGCGGTCATGTTCGCTATTCTGTTTGGCATGGGATCGGGATTGAACAGCATCGTGCAGGGCACATTGCCGTTAGCGTTGTTCGGTCATCAGGGCTATGGCGAAATTCTCGGCAAAATCACCTCGTCTCGCCTGATCGTTTCTTCGGTGGCGCCTTTCATTTTTGCATTTCTGCTTGAGCATTTCGGGCCGACGGCAGCGCTCGTTGTCGTCGCCATTATCGCTATGCTGGGGGTCATGACATTCGTCGTGGTGGCAAGACTCGTAAAACGTTCAGGCGGCTGAGGCGAGCACCTCGCGGATAGTCGTCGCCACGGCAAGGCTGCGATCTCGCTCTTCGTGGTTCTTGTCTTCATCATGCCATGAAGCAGATAGGCATGCATGCGCCATGCCGAATTCCAGATAGTCTTTGCGATCACGCCTGAACACGTCTTCGAAAATCTTCGCCATGGTGGCCACGCGTTTCGGATCAGTACGCAGGTCGGTCCGTTCCACCGGATTGTAAAACATATTGGCGGCATCATAGGCCGGGTCGCCCAGCAATGCCTGCGGATCGATAACCAACCAGCCACGTTTGCCAAAAAGAATGTTCTCATGGTGTATGTCACCATGCAGCGGCTGAATATCACGTTGGTTGTCGAGCAACCGGTCTGCAATTGCGGCCACGTCTACAAATATACTTCGCTCACCGGCCTTGCGGTCCTTCTCTGCCTTCTTGAAAAGGCTGGAAAATTGTTTCCGCAATGGCACGAAATCCGGTGAAACCGGTTTCTGACTGCGAAAGGTTTCCTGCAATCGCTGGAATAGATCAGTGAAGATCAATGTTGCCGATGAATCGCCATGTTCATTCAGATGATCGAGCAGGGTGCGCGAGCCGCCATATTCCAGCAGGAGATTATTGTCTTGTTGCTTGAGCACGCGCACGCACCCATGGCCATCGTGCCATTCAAGATAGTGCGCGCCACGTAACTCATTTTCCATGCCGGTGGCATTCAACTGCTTAACCACAGCCTGCTCACCATTTTCCAACCGCACCATAATGATGCGGCTGGTATGGGTTTCTGTGAACAGTTCGGGTTCAGAAAGATACCATTCGGCTGGCAGGCTTTGCAGAAGATTGTCAGCCATGACCCAACATGAGATCAAGGTTCTGCACTGCCGCGCCCGAAGCGCCTTTGCCGAGATTGTCCAAAAGGGCTACAAGATTGACCTGTCCGGAGCCTTCCGTGCCAAATACGTAAAGCTTCATGATGTCCGTATCGCGCAGTTCTTCAGGGTCGAGACGGGGCAGGGTGGCGCTTGTTTCAAGCGATACGACCTGAACAATATTCTGGCCGTTATAATGAGCGGTCAGCGCAGCGTGGATATCCGCCATCGAAGCATTGCCGTTAAGATCGCTCGTATAGATAGGCACCTGAACAATCATGCCTTGGGCAAAGCGGCCAACGCTCGGGCTGAAGATCGGCTTGCGGTCAAGGCGACCATGCAGCTGCAGTTCCGGAACATGCTTGTGCTTGAGTGGCATTGCATAGAGGAAATGATTGGACGCGATATGGTCTGGTGCGTCAGGGTTTTCCATCTGCGCGATCATCTGCTTGCCACCGCCCGTATAGCCCGAAACCGCATTGACCGAAATTGGATAATCGGCCGGCAATATGCCAGCATCACGCAATGGGCGGATCAGCGAAATCGCGCCGGTGGGATAGCAGCCCGGATTGGCGACAAGCCGCGCTTTGGCGATCTTTTCGCGCTGCGCATTGTCGAGTTCCGCAAAGCCATAGGCCCAGTCAGGGTGAACGCGGTGCGCTGTCGCCGTGTCGATAATCTTGGTGGAATTGTTTCCTTCGAGAATAGCAACGGCTTCCTTTGAAGCTTCATCCGGCAGGCAAAGAATCGCCACATCCGCAGCCTTCAGAAACTCCTCGCGCAAATCCTTGTTACGCCGTTCGGCTTCAGGAATGGAGATGACTTCTAGATCATCGCGCCCCGCAAGCCGGGTGCGAATTTGCAAACCTGTGGTGCCGTGTTCGCCGTCGATAAATATTTTAGGTTTCATCAAAATACCCTTGGAAGCTTTGAATTCAGATAGTTAGCGAGAAAAGCGGATTCAATGTGGGAGGTTGCCGAAAATCAAATTTAAACTGATGAGTTAGCTGGGGTGATTTTCGAGAACCGGAGCGCAGTGGACGTTCTTGTCCATGAGCACCGGAAGCACAGAAAATCGCATCAGATAGCCATCAGGTTGGATTTGATCGGTTGGCCTTCTGTTCGGCCAATATACCTAAATAATACATCGCTATTGTGGCACCTGCGATTGCCGTCACATCCGCATGATCATAGGCAGGGGCGACCTCCACCACATCCGCACCGATAATATTTAGATCGGTCAGATGGCGCAGAACCGACAGAATCTTTGCCGATGACGGGCCGCCTGCGACGGGCGTTCCGGTTCCCGGTGCAAAGGCCGGATCAAGACAATCAATGTCAAAGGTCAGGTAGACCGGCTTGCCAGCGGTGCGAGCGATGATCTGCCTGGCAATTTCCGCCGCCGAAAGCTCCTCAACCTCGTAGCCATAAACGATCTTCAGTCCGCAATCATCCGGCGCATGCGTACGGATACCGACCTGAATCGAATGGGCAGGATCGATAACACCATCGCGTGCCGCACGGCCAACAAATGAACCATGATCAATACGCTTGCCATCATCGAACCAAGTGTCCTGATGCGCGTCGAACTGCACGAGAGCAACCGGTCCATGTTTTGCCGCATGCGCCTTCAGGATCGGCCATGTGACGAAATGATCGCCGCCAAGCGAAAGCAGGAACGCCCCGGATTTGATTATTTTGGCCGCTTCCCGTTCAATCGTGGCCGGTGTCTTTTGATGATTGCCATAGTCGAGCAGGCAATCGCCATAATCAATCACGGCCAGATCTTCGAACAGATCGCGCTGGAAGGGATATTGCGGGTCATTGTCAAAGATTGCCGAGGCCCGGCGGATTGCCTGCGGACCAAACCTTGCGCCAGGGCGATTGGAAACTGCAGCATCAAATGGAATGCCCCAGACAACAGCCTCTGCCCCATTGAGATTCTTGGTATAGCGCCTGCGCATGAATGAGAGCGCGCCCGCATGTGTGGGATCAGTCGCTGCGCTGGTCAGCGTGCGAGCTGTAAAGGCATGATCGATGGATTTCGAGGGCATTGGTTTTCCAACTCCGGGAGTTCTGGCATTTCTGTTGTACGTGGTTCGACAAGCTCACCATGAGGAAGGGAGACGCCTGAACCGGCGATCTTGTAGGATATCCCGAAGAGTTCCCATCAGATGAAGGCAACCCAGATTCCTCATGGTGAGCTTGACGAACCACGCACAGCGGCGAAGCTATCTCAAGTATATCTCAGCGCAACAAAAAAGCGGACCCGAGGGCCCGCTTTCTGTTCTGTCCGTATAAAGCGATATTAGCGCTTCGAGAACTGGAACGAACGACGGGCTTTCGCCTTGCCGTACTTTTTGCGTTCTACAACGCGGCTGTCGCGTGTAAGGAAGCCGCCCTTTTTCAGAACGCCGCGCAGTGCAGGTTCGAAATAGGTGAGGGCCTTGGAAATGCCGTGACGAACAGCACCGGCCTGACCGGAAAGACCACCACCGGCAACGGTAGCGATGATGTCATACTGGCCAGCGCGGTTAGCAGCAACGATTGGCTGCTGCAGGATCATCTGCAGAACCGGACGAGCGAAATATGCGCCATATTCCTTGTCGTTGACAACGATCTTGCCGGAACCTGGCTTGATCCAGACGCGGGCAACCGCATCCTTACGCTTGCCGGTTGCATATGCACGGCCCTTGGCATCGAGCTTCTGGACATGAACAGGTGCAGCAGCCTGCGTCGATGCAGCAGCTGTACCGAGTTCTGCGAGCGAGTTGAGCTCAGCCATTCTTATGCGCTCCTTTTGTTCTTGGAATTCAGCGCGCCAACGTCGAGGACTTCAGGTGCCTGCGCTTCATGTGGGTGGTTGGAACCGGCATAAACGCGCAGGTTCTTCATCTGGCGACGGCCGAGCGGTCCACGTGGAACCATGCGCTCAACTGCCTTTTCGACAACACGCTCAGGAAAACGGCCGGAAAGCAGCTGACCAGCTGTACGTTCCTTGATGCCGCCTGGGTGGCCGGTGTGCCAGTAATAAATCTTGTCCGAAAGCTTCTTGCCTGTGAAGGCAACCTTGTCGGCATTGATGATGATGACATTGTCGCCATCGTCAACATGCGGGGTAAAGGTAGCTTTGTGCTTGCCGCGCAGGATGTTTGCGACGATGGTGGCGAGACGGCCGACGACGAGATCCGTCGCGTCGATCAGGATCCACTTTTTCGTCACATCTGCCGGCTTCTGTGTGAAGGTAGCCATTTGTGTTGTCCTTGAGATCATCCTTCATAAAAGAAGGCTTTTCTTGTTGCTTGGGTTGTGAAGATCATAAAATCCGCACAACAATGAAAAACGGCGGGAAGCCCCACCGCAGTCATGGGTCTCAATAAAGGCTCAAATGGAGAGCGTCAAGTCGTTAATTTCGACATATAATATAAATAAATAAGCAAAATCAATAGTTTGTGAGAAAGGTATTATATTACCACATCTTGGCGCATTGTTTTTGCAGCTTGCAACCAGACGTTGGTTGCGATATGTGATCTATTACATCACATTCGAGGAATGATCAGAAGTTTTCGCCATAAGGGACTTGAGGTTTTCTTTGAAACGGGTTCCGCCCGGGGATCAATGCTGCACATGTGAAGCGATTGTCTCGAATACTGGCCTTTCTCGACCGCGCTTCCGTACCTGAGGATCTTTCTATTCCAGGCTGGAGACTTCACCGGCTTCAAGGGGTCTCTGGAAGGTTTTTGGTCGATTTCCGTCAGTGGAAATTGGCGGATCATTTTCCGGTTTAATGATGTCGAACTCGTCGATTATCTGGATTATCATTGAGGAATAACGACATGGGACAGTTTAATGCCCCGCATCCCGGTCAAACCCTCCTGGAGGATGTTTTACCAGCGCTTGCCATATCGGTGACCGAGCTTGCGCGCAGGCTAGGGTTTGCGCGTGAAACCCTGTCCCGCATTATGCATGGTCATGCGCCCATAAGCCCAGACCTTGCTGTACGCTTGGAGCGTGCAGGTATTGGCAGGGCAAAGGTCTGGCTTGGCGTGCAGGCTGATTACGATTTATGGCAAGCGGAGCATCGTGAGCAACCGCCTATCGAACGTTTCACCAATCTGTCGTTAAAGCGGCACCCCTAAAGTTCGCCAATCTCTCCCTTGAAGGGAGCGATTGGTGGTTTTCATGAGCCATCCAGCCCGTCAAATAGCGCTGTTGAAAGATAGCGTTCGGCAAAGGAGGGGATGATCACAACAATATTCTTGCCCTTGTTTTCCGGGCGCTTGCCAACCTCGATCGCTGCTGTCAGCGCCGCGCCTGAGGAAATGCCAACGGGCACGCCTTCAATACGCGCGACCAGTCTTGCATTGGCAAAGGAATCCTCATTGGAAACCTGGACCACCTCATCGTAAATATGTGTGTCGAGCACGCTCGGCGCAAAACCGGCGCCGATTCCTTGAATCTTGTGCGGTCCGGGATTGCCGCCTGAAAGCACGGGCGAATCTCTAGGTTCGACTGCAATGATCTGCACACTTGGTTTACGCTGCTTCAGCACCTGACCGACGCCGGTGATCGTGCCGCCCGTGCCGATGCCGGAAATGAGAATATCGACCGCACCGTCCGTATCGTTCCAGATTTCCTCGGCTGTCGTCTTGCGATGAATTTCAGGATTGGCCGGATTGTCGAACTGGCCGGGAATGATTGCGCCCGGCGTTGTTTCAACGAGTTCATTGGCTTTGGCGATAGCGCCCTTCATGCCCTTTGCGCCTTCCGTTAGCACCAATTCGGCACCAAGCAGCTTGAGCATCTTGCGGCGCTCGACGGACATGGTTTCCGGCATGGTAAGGATAAGGCGATAGCCCTTTGCTGCGGCGGCAAAGGCGAGTGCAATGCCTGTATTGCCGGATGTCGGTTCCACAAAAACCGTCTTTCCCGGCACAGCTTTGCCCTGATCTTCCAATGATTGGATCAGCGCAACACCGATACGATCCTTGACGCTGGAAATCGGATTGAAAAATTCAAGCTTAGCCAGAAGATTTGCAACGACGCCGTTTTCCTTGGCGAATTTGTCGAGACGCACAAGCGGCGTGTCGCCAATAGTATCGACAATAGAGTTGTAGATACGGCCACGGCCCGGCTTGCGTAGCGTGTCGCTGCTCATGATATTCTCCCGAATTGAAATTGTTCTGGCTGCGATCTTATGGCTCTTGGCAGAAAATTCATAGTCGGGTACGTGCACAAAGGCGGGGAGGAATGGAAAATTAAACTAATAATCCATCCCTGTTAGAATATGAATCCAAGTCAGCCAGCGCGACCAGCGATAGCCAATGCCGCGCCAGCCATAAAAGCGGCTGCTGTACGATTAAGACGCTTGAGAGCGCGGGGAGAGGCGAGCAGACCGCGTGCCTTGGCGGCCAGCGCAAGATAGGGCACGAGCACAATCATCAGCACAATCACCGTTAAGACAGCGAGAATGGAATAGTCAGCCAGAGTAATGGATTTCAGATCAACCAGCGTCGGTGTCAGCGCGATGTAGAAAAGCATGGTTTTTGGATTGCCTAGTGTCAGCGTCAGTCCAGCTAGAATAGCTGAAATATTGCCGCTGCGGCTTTTACTCGCTTCGATTCTCTCGGTCGAAATGCCAGTCGTCCACAGCTTCCAGGCCAGATAGGTGAGGTAGGCAACGCCAGCCCACTTTATGATCAGGAACAACGTACCGAACGTTTGCGCCACAACTGCAAGGCCCAGTACGACCGCGGTAAGATAGGTAAGATCACCAAGGACAAGCCCGATGGACATGAACAGGGAAGAGCGGAAGCCAGAGCCCAGCGCGCGGGCGACAAGGGCAGTTACGCCCGGTCCAGGAATGGCTGCGGCAATAGCGAGTGCGCCCGAATAGGCGATAAAACCTGTAAGTGTCATGAAGAAATCCGGCACTGGTAATTGAATGGTGCGCAACATACTCCCGCGCCTGCACCGTGTCTATCGGGCCTTTTCAACAGTGTTTATCAATTTTATTGATGATTGTGGTCAAGTTAATCGGCACACTGCGGTTGTACGGCTACCCAACTCTTACCTTGAAATTTTTGATCAAACGCTCTAGTTTAGAATTATTCTAATTTAGGAATATCCCATGTTTAGCCGTTTTTTTGGTCACCGCCGTTACGACCTTGCTTCCTTGTCGGAACAGCAGATTTTAGCCCTCGCCATTTCCTCCGAAGAGGATGATGCGCGCATCTATCTCTCCTATGCGGATGGTTTACGGGAGGATTTTCCGCAAAGCGCCAAGGTGTTTGAAGACATGGCGGAGGAGGAGAACAGCCATCGCCAGGCGCTGATTGATCTTCATGTTCAGCGGTTCGGCAACCGCATTCCTTTGATCCGCCGCGAACATGTGCGGGGCTATATCGAGCGTAAACCTGACTGGCTCCTGCGCCCACTCGGAATCGATAAGGTCCGTGAGATGGCGGAAAAAATGGAGGAGCAGGCCTATCGCTTCTATATGGAGTCGGTAAAACTCGTTAGCGATGCTTCAACCCGCAAGCTGCTTGGTGATCTGGCCGTCGCCGAAAAAGTCCATGAATCGTTGGCGCATCGCCTTGGTGTGCAACATACGCCGTACGATGTGCAGCAGGAAGAGAAGCAGACGGAGCGCCGCCAGTTTCTGTTGACCTATATCCAGCCTGGTCTGGCGGGTCTTATGGATGGTTCCGTTTCCACGCTCGCGCCAATTTTCGCAGCCGCCTTTGCAACGCAGGACACTTGGCAAACTTTTCTCGTCGGCCTGTCCGCATCGCTTGGTGCGGGTATTTCCATGGGCTTTACCGAGGCTGCGCATGATGATGGCAAGCTGTCCGGACGCGGGTCACCGCTCAAGCGCGGCCTTGCCAATGGTCTGATGACAACAATCGGCGGGCTCGGCCACGCCTTACCTTATCTGATCACCAATTTTTGGACCGCAACAACAATTGCTGCGCTGGTAGTTTTCGTCGAGCTTTGGGCGATTGCATTCATCCAGCACAAATATATGGAAACGCCCTTCTTCCGCGCTGCCATACAGGTTGTGCTTGGTGGCGGATTGGTGCTGGCGACAGGCATTTTGATCGGCAATGCCTGACGCTTATACGTTGGCATGAACGCTTTGCGCGCTTCGACAAGCTCAGCATGAGGGACGTGGATTGATCGCATGGAGGTGTTATTCCGTTGCGTGGAGGTAATGCAATCATTACCCCCACTCATACTGAGCTTGTCGAAGCACGCAGAGAAGAAATGCAATCTGCTTTGCGGCGAATATCAGCTTCTTGGCGGGATGGAATAGGTTGCTGTTGCATGGGCAACCAGTTCGCTGCTGGCCCCGCTGGTAATGGCAATGTCCACCACGGCAAGACGCTTGCCAAGTTTTAAAAGCGTAGCCCTTGCCTCCAGGGGACCAATTTCAGGCTTGCGCAGGAAATTGATGTTCAGATTGGTTGTAACAGCCAGCGCGACAGGGCCGATTTGAGCAAGAATGGCCATATAGGCAGTAATGTCCGCCAATGCGAACAGGGTTGGCCCTGACACCGTGCCTCCGGGGCGCAAATGTTTCACAGTCGGCTCCAGACGCATCACAGCATAGCCAGCGCCGGCATCAACAACAGTGTAAGCAATGCCGTCTGCGTTAACCTGCGGAAACTCCTCTTCAAGAAACGCTGTCAGGGCTTTTGCGCTCATTAATGCAGCCATTATCGCTGTTCCCTTGCTGTTTTGTTTACACTTAGACTGTTACTATTGACGCTGCTTGGTCTTTACAAGGATGGGGCCGTTTTATGAAACCGCCAGGAATAGTTGTCACCTCTGTTTTGCTCACCGTTGGGTATGCGGGTTTTTTCGCCACGCGGCCCGCGCCGCCCTTGGCGCCTGTTATAGAACGCTACCAAATGCCGGATCGGGCCGTGGCTTTGAATGAAGAGATCGTGACGCGTTTCCTTTATGGCTATGCGCCAGTCGCCGCCGCACAGCGCGAACTTGATGAGGACGATGAAGCATCCGTCCGGACCGCTATACTTGACGCGAAGGCGCGGGAATTCGGCTTTGCCAGCTATGCCGATTGGCTCGATACAAACAACACGATCATGGTCACCTATCATTGGGCCACCCATCCACAACCCCAACAGGAAGTGGAAAAAGCCATCGCCTCGGTTCCCACAATGGTTGCTCTCTCGCCCGAGCAAAAAGCAGAAGCAATCAACGGCTTGAAAAGCGGTCTGGCCCAGATTCAAAATGCCAGACCGTCGCTGGAAAATATCGTAATCGTAGAGCGTCATTTGCGCTCATTGAAGCCATTCTATAATCAGTGGGTACGGCAGCAATAAGCAACGAGGCCACATAAGTACGAGGAATGCCATGGGAGAAGTTCACGCCATCCGCAAGGAAGGGCAGGTTAGCCCTATTGTCGGTCATGAGCTGTTGGACGGCATATTGCGTCTGACATTGCAAAACGCTCCGGCCAACGCTTTGTCGATTGCGATGATGCAATTGCTATTGGAACACCTTCGATCGGCAAGAGAAGACAAGGCAGTTCGCGTTATCATTATCGATTCATCGCTGAAATTGTTTTCGGCAGGCCATGACCTCAAGGAATTGTCGAGCCATCGCTCCGACGAAGATCGTGGCCGTGCCTTTTTCGAACAAACCATGCGCTTATGCGCGGAATTGATGCAGGCTATCGTCAGCCATCCAAAACCTGTGATTGCTGGCGTTGACGGGCTTGCAACCGCCGCCGGATGTCAACTGGTTGCCTCTTGCGATCTGGCAGTTTGTTCAGACAAATCCACCTTCTGTACGCCGGGCGTAAATATCGGTCTTTTTTGCTCGACGCCGATGGTCGCGCTGTCGCGCAATGTGTCGCGCAAACAGGCTATGGAAATGCTGCTGACCGGCGAAACCATTGATGCTTCAACTGCGCGCGAGTTTGGACTGGTAAACCGGGTTGTGCCACAGGAGTATCTGAATCAGATTGTCAGAAAATATGCTCAAGCCATTGCAGCCAAATCACCTTTGGTACTGAAAATCGGCAAGGAAGCATTCTACAAACAGGTAGAAATGGACCTTGCCAGCGCCTATGATTACACGGCGCAGGTTATGGTTGAAAATATGCTGGCCCGGGATGCCGAAGAGGGCATCGGTGCCTTTATGGAAAAACGCAAACCCGAATGGACGGGCGAGTGAGCGGCATGGATCACGACCACTACCCCGACGATTATATTCGCGACATTCTCTCGTCTGTTAAAATTATCGCCATGGTTGGCGCTTCGGCCAATGAGGTGAGGCCGAGTTTCTTTGTGATGAAATATCTCCTTGCAAAAGGCTATCAGGTTATCCCCGTCAATCCGGGACAAGCCGGGAAAAACATTCTCGGGCAACTGACTTATGCACGTTTGGCGGATATTCCGGAGCCCATCGATATGGTCGATGTGTTTCGCGCTTCCGATGCTGTCCCTGCCATTGTCGATGAAGTTCTGGCGCTCAACCCTTTGCCGAAAGTCATCTGGACCCAACTTACGGTACGCAATGATGAGGCTGCGCGAAAAGCGGAGGCGGCGGGAATTCAGGTGGTCATGAACCGCTGCCCGAAAATTGAATATGCGCGTCTTTGTGGCGAAATCGGATGGAGCGGAGTGAACTCGCGGGTTCTTTCTTCCAAAAAGCCAATTCTTGGAAAAGGCTTTCAGAGTTTCGGATTGAACCGTCTGAAGTAAGCCGAGGCTTGAATCAAATTCATCGATATTCGGACCGCATTTCAACGAAACCACGCTAATTTCCTGCAAAGCACAGCAATCTTACCCAAAAACTGCCGAAAATTGCTCTAAATTTGAAATCTGGAGATGCAATTTAATTGTGGCCGGTTGAGTCTGGCAAACTTTGCCGATTGAAAAATCTTTCCTTGGCGGGGGCTCAACTATCCCCTAGCTTGCCTCCATCACTTGCTTTGGAGGAATTGGAATATGGCAAATCGTGCACCCGGAATTGAAACATTGGCAGTTCACGCCGGAGCACAGCCAGACCCGGCGACCGGGGCGCGGGCAACTCCAATCTACCAGACGACCGCGTTCGTCTTCGACGATGCCGACCATGCCGCTTCTCTTTTTGGTCTCAAGGCTTTCGGCAACATTTATACGAGAATTACAAATCCAACCAATGCGGTACTGGAAGAACGTGTTGCAGCGCTTGAAGGCGGTACGGCCGCATTGGCGGTTGCATCGGGTCATGCAGCGCAACTTCTGGTGTTTCATACGTTGATGCAGCCTGGCGATAATTTTGTCGCTTCCAACAAGCTGTATGGCGGTTCGATCAATCAATTCGGCCAGTCGTTCAAATCTTTTGACTGGCGTGTTCGCTGGGCTGACGGCACTGATCCCACGGCTTTTGAAGCGCAGATCGATGAAAGCACCAGAGCCATTTTCATCGAGAGCATTGCCAACCCCGGCGGTATCATTTCTGATATCTCTGCCATTGCGGAAATTGCCCATAGGCATGGAATTCCGCTCATTGTGGATAACACTTTGGCATCACCCTATCTCATCCGGCCAATCGAGCATGGTGCTGATATTGTTATACATTCTGCTACGAAGTTTCTGGGCGGCCATGGCAATTCCATGGGCGGGATCATTGTCGATGGCGGCACGTTTGACTGGTCGAAATCCGGTAATTACCCGCTGCTTTCCGAGCCTCGTTCGGAATATAACGGCATTGTTCTCCACGAAACTTTTGGCAATTTCGCCTTTGCCATTGCAGCGCGCGTTCTTGGTCTTCGCGATCTTGGCCCGGCTCTTTCGCCGTTCAATGCATTCCTGATTGCCACCGGTATCGAGACCTTGCCGCTGCGTATGCAGCGTCATGTGGACAATACGCTCGAAGTCGCGAAGTGGTTGAAATCTCACGCGAAAGTCAGCTGGGTCAGTTATGCCGGTCTCCCGGACGATCCCTATAATGCGCTTCAGAAGAAATACTCCCCTCACGGCGGTGGTGCTGTTTTTACATTCGGTCTGAAGGGCGGCTATGATGCTGGAGTGAAGCTCGTTGAAAACCTTGAGCTTTTTTCCCATCTGGCAAATATCGGCGATACCAAGTCACTGGTTATTCATCCGGCTTCAACCACCCACCGTCAGTTAGGTGATGCGCAGAAGATTGCTGCCGGTGCGGGCCCTGATGTTGTGCGCCTGTCTATTGGCATTGAGAACGTCGCCGATATTATTGCTGACCTCGATCAGGCCTTGGCGAAAGTGTAAGCCTATGACAAACCTAGTGAAAATAGACTTTGGCGATATTGATCCGGAACATGGAGCACCCAATCCAGACCGCATTATTGCCGGAGATCCGCAATTCCGGACTTGGAACTGTGACGAATCTGATGGCGGCATCTATGCCGGAATCTGGGAAGCAACGCCCGGTAAATGGCGCATTGCTTATGATGAATGGGAGTATTGCCACATCCTTTCGGGCCGCTCGATTATTACCGAGGATGGTGGGGACGAGCGTCATATTCAGGCTGGTGACAGTTTCGTGTTGCGTCCGGGTTTTCGGGGAACATGGGAAGTGATCGAAACTACAAGAAAAGAATATGTGATAAGACTTTGACGAATGATGACATGTTCGTTAGCCTTGCAGAAGGTCAGTAAAAACAGAGTCTTATCATGAAAATCATTATTGTTGGGGCTGGTATTGGCGGCCTGTCTTCGGCTTGGTCTTTGACGAAGGCGGGGCATTCCGTCACGCTTATCGAACAGGGAGCCATTCCCAATCCACTGGCAGCTTCAGGCGATCATCACCGTATCATAAGACGCGCCTACGGTGCTGCGGGCGGATATGCCAATGCTATCTCCGAAGCTTATGAGGCATGGGGGGAACTTTGGGCGGACATTGGTGCTATTCATCTGGATTCGCGTGGTTTTATCGCTGTATCGCGCGAGGCTGCAGACGAAGCGGACGAATATCGGGAAGGCCTCGAGAATGGTGGCTATCCCCTTGAAATTTATGATTCTATTGAAGCCCTAAAGCGCTATCCATACCTTGAAGAAGGAAGCTTTCGATATGCGTTCTTCTCGCCGGAAGGTGGTGCTTTGCATTGTAAGAAAATTGCGACCGATATGCTGCGCTGGCTGCGCGAAAATGGTGCAGAAGTCCTTGAAAATACCCAAGTTATTGCCGTCGATACTGAAAATGGTTCGGTTACCATTGCTGATGGCACAAAGTTGACGGCGGACAAGGTCGTCGTGACTGCCGGCGCTTGGGTTACAAAGCTTTTTCCGGACATCACTAAAGATTTGACAACCTATCGCACTGCCGTTGTTTATCTCGATCCACCGGCAGATTTGAAGGCCGCATGGGATGCGTCACCTGTGGTTCTTGATGTGGGTGGGCGTACAGACGGCTATATTCTCCCGCCTAGCGGTGGCGGTGGTTTGAAGTTTGGTTCCGGCCTCCACAAGCGCAAAACACCCAGTGCCGATCTTGATCGCGTCCCGGTCGAGGGGGAAGGTGAAACCATCCGCGATCTTTTCGCTCCACCTTTAAAGCGCATCAACGAATATCGCGTCACGAATGTTGTGACTTGCGCTTATACTTTCACCTCCGATGAACGTTTTTTTGCGACAGAAATGGGTAAATGCATCATCGTTTCGGCCTGTTCGGGCCATGGGTATAAATTTGGCGCTGCCGTTGGCCGCCGTGTCGCACAAACCGTCGAAAACGGTGATGTTCCGCTATTAAAGCGTTGGCTGAGGGCAGAGACTTATTAATCTCGGGCCATTCACCTTCATATTGAACCGGCATCCTGACGCGAACATCTTGCGGAAACGGGTGCCAACACCCTATGTAACGAATCCTTGTTCCACGAATCTGAGGCGCTTCCAACCTCACATTCTCTTAAAAGCTGAGGCCCACCGATGAGAGATCCAATCGAAACAGCTATGAATCTTGTTCCAATGGTCGTCGAGCAGACCAATCGGGGCGAGCGGGCCTATGATATATTTTCGCGCCTGCTGAAAGAACGCATTATTTTCATTACCGGACCAATCGAAGATGGAATGGCGACGCTGATCTGCGCGCAGTTGCTGTTCCTTGAGTCGGAAAATCCGAAGAAAGAAATTAACCTGTACATCAACTCGCCTGGCGGTGTGGTAACATCGGGCATGGCGATTTACGATACGATGCAGTTCATTCGTCCTGCCGTATCAACCCTTTGTTTCGGTCAGGCCGCATCCATGGGTTCGCTGCTGCTGACTGCTGGCGAAAAAGATATGCGTTTCGTCCTCCCAAATGCCCGCATCATGCTTCATCAGCCATCGGGCGGCTTCCAGGGGCAGGCTTCCGATATTGAGCGTCACGCGCAGGATATCATCAAGATGAAGCGCCGCCTCAACGAGATTTATGTTAAACATACAGGCCAGGATTACGAGACAATCGAGCGTACTCTGGACCGCGATCACTTTATGACGGCACAGGAATCACTTGATTTCGGATTGGTCGACAAGATGTTTGAATCGCGTGCTGCGGTCGAAGGCGACGCAAAGTAACCGGCTAAATTGCCCGCATGGGTCGAAAATGAACTTTTTTTGACCCATGTGGGGACTTTCTGCCACATAAGCGGCTTGCATAGAGACGAGCAGACGCTACGTTAAGTTATTGGTGAGTTTGCAGAGCTTATTCTACCAATAATTGATCGAATCACTTCCAACTAACGGAAGTGGCGGCCCCCGCAAGAGGAGGGGCCGATACTGAAAGGAAACTGCAATGAGCAAAGTCAGCAACGGCGGCGGCGATTCAAAGAATACGCTTTATTGCTCGTTTTGCGGGAAGAGCCAGCACGAAGTTCGCAAGTTGATTGCGGGCCCGACTGTTTTCATCTGTGATGAATGCGTCGAATTGTGCATGGACATCATCCGCGAGGAAAACAAATCCTCGATGGTGAAATCTCGTGAAGGCGTCCCGACGCCGCAGGAAATCATGGCTGTTCTGGATGATTATGTCATTGGCCAGAACCATGCCAAGCGTGTTCTATCTGTCGCGGTCCATAACCACTACAAGCGGTTGGCCCACGCATCGAAAAACAATGAAGTCGAATTGGCGAAGTCCAACATTCTTTTGGTTGGTCCAACTGGTTGCGGCAAAACCTATCTGGCGCAATCGCTCGCCCGCATCATTGATGTGCCGTTTACGATGGCAGACGCGACGACGCTGACAGAAGCCGGCTATGTCGGTGAAGATGTTGAGAACATTATCCTGAAGCTGCTTCAGTCCGCCGACTACAATGTCGAACGGGCGCAGCGCGGTATTGTTTACATCGATGAAGTCGACAAGATCAGCCGCAAGTCGGACAATCCTTCGATCACGCGCGACGTATCGGGTGAGGGTGTTCAACAAGCTTTGTTGAAGATCATGGAAGGCACTGTCGCTTCCGTGCCGCCGCAGGGTGGTCGCAAACATCCCCAGCAGGAGTTCCTGCAGGTGGATACGACGAACATCCTCTTCATCTGTGGTGGTGCATTTGCCGGGCTCGACAAGATCATTTCCGCTCGTGGTGAAAAGACGTCGATTGGCTTCAGCGCGGCAGTCAAGGCACCGGATGATCGCCGTGTTGGCGCAATCTTCCGCGAACTTGAGCCGGAAGATCTGCTGAAATTTGGTCTTATCCCCGAATTTGTTGGTCGTCTGCCTGTTATCGCAACGTTGGAGGATCTCGACGAGGTTGCTCTGGTGCAGATTTTGTCCGAACCAAAGAACGCCTTGGTAAAGCAATATCAGCGTCTGTTCGACATGGAGAATGTCGAGCTGACCTTCCATGAGGATGCATTGAAGGCAATTGCAAAGCGCGCGATCGCACGCAAGACCGGTGCTCGCGGCTTGCGCTCGATCATGGAGAAAATCCTGCTTGATACGATGTACGAACTGCCGACGTTGGATGGCGTTCAGGAAGTCGTCATCTCGGGCGATGTGGTAGAGGGCAATTCACGTCCGCTCTATATCTATGCTGAACGCAAGGAAGAAAAAGGCAATGTTTCCGCGTAATCCTTCGGAAATAGCGCAAAATAACGAGGAGCTCCGCGTTGTGCGGAGCTTTTCTGTTTTCAAAGCTGTGTACGGCGTCGCAAAAGATTGCGCTCCACCCATCCGGAGCGCAGGATAGATTACGATTCTGTGAAGACGCTTGGAGCCCGGTGACTTGAAACAGGAGGGTTGCCACTCCAAGTAATAGGTAAGCCGCATAACTGGTAGTACGCCGCTCTAGCATGGCTCCGGGATTGGAGTTTTCTCCCATCCATTTTCGGAAACTCATGCAACCAAAAGGGTGCCCGGACGCGGTGATCTGACCGAATGGTCTGAGAAAGGACATTGAAATGACGGTTGCAAGCAAGAAGACTCCGGCGGGTGGCGAGAACGGGCTTTATGCCGTTTTGCCGTTGCGCGATATCGTTGTCTTCCCTCACATGATCGTCCCGCTCTTCGTTGGACGCGAAAAGTCAATTCGCGCCCTTGAAGAAGTAATGGGCGTCGACAAGCAGATACTGCTTGCCACACAAAAAAACGCGGCGGATGACGATCCCCAAGCCGACGCAATCTACACGGTGGGCACAATCGCTAATGTCTTGCAATTGCTGAAATTGCCAGACGGAACGGTGAAAGTACTTGTCGAAGGCATTGCGCGAGCTGAAATTACGAGTTTCAACGATCGTACCGACTATCACGAAGCCAATGCAACAACGCTGGCTGAACCGGAGGAAGATCCGGTTGAGGTCGAGGCGCTTGCCCGCTCGGTGGTGTCGGATTTTGAGAATTACGTAAAGCTCAATAAGAAGATTTCGCCTGAAGTTGTTGGTGCTGCGGGTCAGATCGAGGACTATTCGAAGCTGGCGGATACCGTTGCATCGCATCTGGCAATCAAGATTCCTGAGAAGCAGGATATGTTGTCCATTCTGTCCGTGCGTGCACGGCTGGAAAAGGCGATGTCGTTCATGGAATCCGAAATTTCGGTTCTTCAGGTGGAAAAGCGTATCCGCTCGCGCGTTAAGCGCCAGATGGAAAAGACCCAGCGCGAATACTATCTGAACGAGCAGATGAAGGCCATTCAGAAGGAACTCGGTGACGGCGAAGATGGCCGTGACGAGGCCGCTGAACTGGAAGATCGCATCAAAAAGACGAAGCTTTCGAAAGAGGCCCGTGAAAAGGCCAATGCCGAGCTCAAGAAGCTGCGTCAGATGAGCCCGATGTCCGCTGAGGCGACGGTTGTTCGCAACTATCTCGACTGGTTGCTGTCCATTCCATGGGGCAAAAAATCTAAGGTCAAGAACGATCTCAACCTTGCCGATGAAGTGCTGGATGCCGAACATTATGGTTTGGATAAGGTCAAGGACCGAATTGTCGAGTATTTGGCGGTGCAGGCACGTTCGACCAAGATCAAGGGCCCTATCCTCTGCCTCGTTGGTCCTCCCGGCGTCGGCAAGACGTCACTGGCTCGTTCGATCGCCAAGGCAACTGGACGCGAATATGTCCGTATGTCACTGGGCGGCGTGCGTGACGAGGCCGAAATCCGCGGCCATCGCCGCACTTATATCGGCTCTATGCCCGGCAAGGTCATTCAGTCGATGAAGAAGGCGAAGAAGTCAAACCCGCTGTTCTTGCTCGACGAAATCGACAAGATGGGGCAGGATTTCCGCGGCGATCCGTCTTCCGCATTGCTCGAGGTGCTCGATCCGGAACAGAACTCAACCTTCATGGATCACTATCTTGAGGTCGAATATGATCTCTCGAACGTGATGTTTGTGACGACCGCTAATACGTTGAACATTCCGGGTCCTTTGATGGATCGTATGGAAATCATTCGTATTGCCGGCTACACCGAAGATGAGAAGCTGGAAATCGCCAAACGGCACCTGTTGCCCAAGGCAATTCGGGATCATGCGTTGCAGCCTAAGGAGTTCTCGGTCTCTGAGGATGCTATCCGCGCCATTATCCGCAGCTATACGCGGGAAGCGGGCGTGCGTAGTCTTGAGCGCGAGTTGATGAAGCTTGCTCGTAAGGCGGTTACGGAAATTCTGAAGTCCAAGAAGAAATCGGTGAAGGTGACGGCAGCCAACATTGATGATTATCTTGGTGTCGAGAAGTTCCGCTTCGGCCAAATCGACGGTGAAGATCAGGTTGGTGTCGTTACCGGGCTTGCCTGGACTGAGGTGGGCGGCGAATTGCTGACCATTGAAGGTGTCATGATGCCCGGCAAGGGCCGCATGACCGTTACAGGTAATCTCCGTGATGTGATGAAGGAATCAATTTCGGCGGCGGCATCCTATGTCCGTTCGCGCGCCATTGATTTTGGAGTTGAGCCACCATTATTCGATCGCCGCGATATCCACGTGCATGTGCCGGAAGGTGCTACGCCTAAGGATGGACCGTCGGCCGGTATTGCGATGGTGACTGCCATTGTGTCGATATTGACCGGTATTCCGGTTCGCAAAGATATCGCTATGACTGGTGAGATTACCTTGCGGGGCAGGGTGCTGCCTATCGGTGGGCTGAAAGAGAAACTGTTGGCTGCTCTGCGTGGTGGTATCAAGACGGTTCTGATTCCGGAGGAGAATGCCAAGGATCTGGCAGAGATTCCGGATAATGTGAAGAATGGCCTTGAGATCATACCTGTCTCACATGCCAATGAAGTTCTCAAACACGCCTTGATTCGCCAGCCGGAACCTATCGAGTGGACTGAACCCGCTCATGTTCCAACTCCGGCTGTCGAAGATGACGCCGCTGCGCAGATCGCCCATTAGCATCTGACACGTTCAAAGATGGCCGGGTAAGCGATTACCCGGCCATTTTGATTCCATAGCCCCTCTCTAAGCTTGATGCTTGCTGACGGTCTTGCTTCGCATTCCGTTAAAGATGGTCATAGGGGTGGAAGTGATATGATTCTGGTGATCGCAACACAAAATACCCGACCAGCGCTATAAGGGGTGCGCATCGCCGGTTAAAGGGCACTGTCCGGTAGATGATTGCTTCAAGAAGGCAGAATACTGCCAGAACACACATGCGATCAGGCCGGTAGGCCGTGTGCAACATTTCTTATCTTGGAAAGGAATGGTGGGCGATGAGAGACTCGAACTCCCGACATCTTCGGTGTAAACGAAGCGCTCTACCAACTGAGCTAATCGCCCCTCACAGGGTGTGTTCCGGAGCGTTTAGGCGTTTCGAACGACATTGGCAAGAGGGGATGTAGCACTTTTATGAATTGTTTGAAGAGTTTTTCACAATCGCATTTTTCATGGCTACTTGCGCTTGACACTCTCCCGCGAACCCCTTAAACGACCGCTCACGCCGGACAAATTGTTCGGTACGAAAGTGCGCGGGTGTAGCTCAGTTGGTTAGAGTGCCGGCCTGTCACGCCGGAGGTCGCGGGTTCGAGCCCCGTCACTCGCGCCACTTTTCCCTTAGACAAATCAAATATTGTTTGACTACTGGAAAAGTGGCGGGCCCCGCCGCATTCGATACTTCCCGGACTTCTAAAACACCAATTTGAAAAATGGCTGATCGCGTGGCCGGCGTCGATTCCCGCTCGTGCTCAATATATTTTAGCTGGGCCGCAAGCAGTCTTGCTTTAGAAGCTCCTCAAGCCAATCCGCAAAAACCTTTAATCGCCGCGAGAGGTGTTGGCGATGGGGATAGAGCAAGGTCATGGGCATGGGAGCTGCTCGATATTCGGGTAAAACTTCGACAAGATCACCAGCATTAATATGGGCACGGACATCATAGGCTGGTATCTGAATGAGTCCGAGGCTTGCTAAACAACAGGCTATGTAGGCCTCAGCGCTGTTTACGGTGACGCGGCTGGGCATTTGCAAAGCAAATTGCTCGCCATTTTCAGTCCATTCCCACTCCGTCGTACGCCCGGAGGACGGAGATGCGTAATTTACGGCCCAGTGAGAATGTAGTTCGGCTGGAGAATCAGGAATGCCAAACCGCTTCAGGTATTCCGGGGTTGCAACATTTATCAGCGGCAATGCGCCGATGGTCCGGCCTATCAAGCTTGAGTCTGAAAGCGGTCCAACGCGGAGCACACAATCGATATTATCTTCTACAAGATTGACCGCGCGATCCGTAACACCGAGATCAATGTGGATTTGTGGATATCGATCAAGAAAGTCCGGAAGTGCAGGCGCGATAATCAATCGCCCAATCCGACCTGGCACATCGATTCTGAGCTTTCCCGACGGCTGAGCTGCTGTTTGTTTGAAAAGGTTTTCGGCGTCTTCTACGTCGGAAATGAGCCTTTGACAGCGATCATAGAAAACAGTGCCGTCCTGAGTAGGGGATACCTTGCGCGTGGTCCTATTGAGGAGGCGGGCGCCGACTCGTCCCTCAAGTTCTGCGATCGCCGCTGAAACCGAAGATCGCGGAACGCCAAGCGTGTCTGCCGCGCGTGTGAAGCTTGAGCATTCTACGACCCGAGAAAAGATACGGAAGAGGTCAATACGATCCAAATTGCTGTCGCCCCATTGTGTGGAAATTCTGACAGGTGATGTCCAATTCTCCAGCTTTATCCAGAAAACCTAGCCTATATTCTGGTTACCTGAAAGCGCCCGCATGATGTGAGCGCACCAAAAGGAGCCGACACATGCCTGATCACGGGATCAAAGGAAAAACTATCATCATCGCAGGTGGCGCAAAGAACCTCGGTGGGTTGATCGCTCGCGATCTGGCTGCACATGGAGCCAAATCAATCGCTGTGCACTATAACAGCTTGGCGACGAAGACAGATGCGGAGGCAACCTTGGCTGCAATCAAGGCTGCGGGTTCGACAGGGGTGGCGTTTCAAGCCGACTTGACGACTGCAGGCGCCATGGAAAAGCTTTTCGATGATGTGGTCAATGCGATAGGGCGTCCAGATATTGCTATTAACACCGTGGGCAAGGTGTTGAAGAAGCCTATCGCAGAGATTTCAGAATCTGAGTATGATGAGATGAGCGCAGTTAACGCCAAGACCGCTTTTTTCTTCCTCAAGGAAGCAGGCAAAAATCTCAACGATAACGGAAAGATTTGTACGCTTGTCACTTCGCTGCTGGGAGCGTTTACGCCATTTTACGCAGCCTATGCGGGGACTAAGGCGCCCGTTGAGCAATTCACGCGGGCAGCCTCAAAGGAATTTGGTGAGCGAGGCATTTCGGTGACGGCGATTGGTCCAGGCCCAATGGACACGCCGTTTTTCTATCCCGCTGAAGGTGAAGATGCTGTCGCTTATCACAAAACGGCTGCTGCGCTCTCAAAGTTCTCCAAGACAGGACTCACCGACATTGAAGATATCGTGCCCTATATCCGCTTCATGGTGTCGGAGGGCTGGTGGATGACCGGACAGACTATTCTCGTAAATGGCGGCTATACGACGAAATAAAGCCCGCTTGGTTTCGGCGTATGCAGGCCGACCTGATTATTCCTCCGGAATCCGATGGATGCCGGAGGATTTGCCAAGCGCAACCATTTCAGCAGCGAATTTTAATTAGATTTAATCATGCGCAGTAAAGGCCGATTAAGCAATAAAATCAGATAGTTTTTGGTAACCATCTCCATTAATGCGTGCTCAATTCCTGTCACCCTATGTTCACGACGGTTCAACGAAACCAATTATATTTTAAAACAGGACAGGCACATGACAACTCTCATCACACGTTTCCTCAAGGACGAATCCGGCGCGACTGCAATTGAATACGGTCTTATTGCAGCTCTAATCTCCGTCGCCATCATCGGCGCAGCAACAACATTGGGTGGCAATATTTCAAAAACCTTTGGTTTTGTTAGCGACGAATTGGGTAAGGCACCGGTAAAAGCCCCATAATAATCTGAAGGCCTGAAGTTCGCCTTTTACCAAAATGTTCTAAGTTAGAGCCAGACCACCTCCGGGTGGTCTGGCTTTTAAGTTTTTTGATAGACCGCCATCCCCCGTTTCGTGATGAGATGAACGAGCGTCTCATCACAATGATCTCTCGACCGTGGTTCCGTTTAGGTGTATAGCGCACGCCCATTGCAGCTATTTTTAACCGGACCCAAAAATATGGAAGAATTTCATAAAGTTCGCCGCCTCCCGCCTTATGTTTTCGAGCAGGTTAATCGCCTGAAGGCCAGTGCGCGAGCCGCGGGTGCGGACATTGTTGATCTTGGTATGGGCAATCCCGATCTTCCAACTCCTCAGAGTGTTGTAGATAAATTGTGCGAGGCTGTTCAGGATCCGCGCACGCATCGATATTCGTCATCAAAGGGTATTCCAGGTTTGCGCCGCGCACAGGCCGCCTATTATGAGCGCCGTTTCGGAGTAAAGCTTAATCCGGACACGCAGATCGTAGCGACCCTCGGCTCGAAGGAAGGTTTCGCAAATATGGCGCAAGCCATTACTGCGCCCGGTGATGTCGTTCTTTGCCCAGATCCCACTTATCCAATCCATGCATTCGGTTTCATCATGTCCGGCGGTGTTATTCGCTCGATTCCTGCAATGCCGGACGATCATTTCATCCCGGCTCTGGAACGCGGTATCCGCCATTCCATTCCAAAGCCGCTGGCATTGATCCTGAACTATCCGTCCAATCCTACGGCTCACGTTGCTTCGCTTGATTTCTACAAGGACGTGGTAGCTTTTGCCCGGAAGAACGAAATCATCATTCTTTCGGATTTGGCATATTCGGAAATTTACTTTGACGATGCGCCACCGCCATCCGTATTGCAGATTCCAGGCGCTATTGATGTCGCCGTTGAATTTACTTCGATGTCGAAGACATTTTCCATGCCCGGTTGGCGTATGGGATTCGCGGTTGGTAATGAGCGGCTGATTTCAGCGCTGACGCGGGTCAAATCATATCTCGATTATGGTGCTTTCACCCCTATTCAGGTCGCAGCCGCCGCTGCGCTGAACGGTGATGGCTCAGATATTGCTGAGGTTCGCGCCATCTACAAACATCGCCGCGATGTTCTGGTGGAAAGTTTCAGCCGCGCTGGTTGGCCCATACCAGCTCCTGCAGCGACAATGTTTGCTTGGGCACCAATACCGGAGAAGTTCCGCAGCCTTGGTTCGTTGGAGTTTTCCAAACTTCTGATTGAGCATGCGGATGTAGCCGTCGCGCCTGGTATCGGCTTTGGCGAACACGGGGATGATTACATCCGCATCGCCCTGGTGGAGAACGAGCATCGTATTCGTCAGGCCGCCCGTAATCTGAAGCGTTTCCTCAGCACAGCTGACGAAAAACTACATAATGTTATTCCGCTGAATGCGCGCCGTTAAGTTGGCGTAGACCGAAGCGGAATCAGCGGCGCTGTCTGGCGCCGCTTTAATGAAAATCCAAGGAAGTGAACGATGAGTGAAGCACTGCGCGTAGGAATCGCCGGATTGGGTACTGTTGGTGCCTCGGTTCTGAAAATTTTGCGGGACAAGGGTGAAATGCTCACCCGTCAGTGCGGGAAGCAGATTATCGTCACGGCAGTATCAGCGCGTGATGCCAAGCGTGATCGTGGTGTGGATTTCTCAGCGGCGACCTGGTTCGATGATCCGGTTGAGCTGGCCAAATCGAATGAGATTGATGTCTTTATCGAGTTGATCGGCGGCGACGAGGGGCCGGCTCGGGCAGCTGTTGAAGCAGCCCTTAAATCGGGACGGCACGTCGTCACTGCAAACAAAGCGCTATTAGCAAAGCATGGTGTCTATCTCGCCAAGATCGCTGAAGAAAAAGGCGTGCTGTTAAACTTTGAAGCTGCCGTAGCAGGCGGTATCCCGGTCATTAAAGCGCTTCGCGAATCATTGACGGGCAATACGGTTTCGCGCGTTTACGGCATCATGAACGGCACCTGCAACTATATCCTTACAAGGATGTGGGACGAGGGTATCTCTTTTGAGGACTGTCTCGCCGATGCACAACGCCTTGGCTATGCGGAAGCTGATCCGACATTCGACATCGAAGGAAATGACACAGCACACAAGCTCGCAATCCTGACGAGCCTCGCGTTTGGAACGCAGATCGCAGCAGATGACATTTATCTGGAAGGTATCAGCAATATATCATTGGCAGATATCAAGGCTGCCGATGAACTTGGTTATCGCATCAAGTTGCTTGGCGTTGCGTTGAAGACTGAAAGCGGCATTGAACAGCGTGTGCATCCCACGATGGTGCCGGTTGAATCGGTTATCGCACAGGTCCACGGCGTTACCAACGCCGTCGCTATCGAAACAGATCTCCTGGGTGAACTGTTGCTATCCGGCCCTGGGGCTGGTGGAGCGGCAACGGCATCTGCGGTTATCGGCGATTTAGCTGATATCGCGAAAAGCCGACCTGGTTTTCAGCATGGCCCTGTTTTTGGCACACCTGCGAAAGCGCTAGCACCCTATAAGCGTGCTAAAATGCGTGCCCATGAGGGGGGGTATTTTATCCGCCTGACTGTCCATGACCGGGCAGGTGTGTTCGCTGCGATCGCAAAACGCATGGCAGATAATGATATTTCGCTTGAATCGATTGTGCAGCGGCAAAGTGCCAATAGCCAGGCAGAGGCGACCAAGACAGTCATTCTGGTAACACACGAAACGACGGAAGCCGCGGTTAAAAAAGCTCTCGAAGGAATCGTCAAGGATGGTCACGCAACCGATAAACCCCAGATGATTCGTATTGAAAGAGCGGGTTAAAAACCGGCATAGTGTGTTTAATCGATTAGCTTTTTCGGCAAGTGGCTTTTCTTCGGCTCAAGCCCTTGCCGCGTGGTTGCGACTTTGACAAAAGATTTGCATAGCGATGCTACTAAAGCCGCATTGCTGATCTTGAAATGCGGCCATATCCACAAAAGCAGGAAAAACTATGCCGAAAACTTCCGACCAGACTGATGTAGGCCTCGATCGTATTTTGACCCTTGAGCTGGTTCGTGTAACCGAGCGTGCAGCCGTTGCCGCCGCTCGCCTGCGCGGGCGCGGTGATGAAATGGCAGCCGATCAGGCTGCTGTAGATGCAATGCGTCAGGAATTGAATCGCCTGCCCATCGCGGGAACTGTTGTTATCGGCGAAGGCGAGCGCGATGAAGCACCAATGCTGTACATTGGTGAGGAAGTTGGAACACGCAGTGGGCCTGAGGTTGATATTGCGCTCGATCCACTGGAAGGCACGACTATCTGCGCCAAGAACTTGCCGAATTCCCTGGCAGTTATCGCGATCGCCGAAAAAGGCAACCTGCTCTATGCACCGGATGTGTACATGGAGAAGATTGCCGTTGGACCGGGTTATCCAGCCGGAATCATCAATCTCGACGCGCCTGCCATTGAGAATATTATGGCAGTTGCCAAAGCGAAGGGCGTGCCCGTCAGTGAGATAACAGCCTGCATTATGGACCGTCCACGCCATGCACGTTTGATTGAGGAAGTCCGCGCCACGGGCGCTTCCATTCGTCTGATCGGCGATGGTGATGTCGCTGGCGTTATCCATACAACTGACCCCGACGAAACTGGCATTGATATTTATATTGGCATTGGTGGCGCGCCTGAAGGTGTTCTGGCTGCTGCTGCGCTTCGCTGCATTGGCGGGCAGATGCAAGGGCGGCTCCAACTCAACAGCGATGACAAAATCGCCCGGGCAGCCAAAATGGGCATCAGCGACCCCAAGAAAATCTATACGATGGAAGAAATGGCCAAAGGTGACGTGCTTTTTGCCGCAACCGGCGTGACCGATGGCAATATGCTTTCCGGCGTCAAGTTCGCCCGCGACTATATTCAGACCCACACGGTGGTGATGCGCTCACATTCTCAGACAGTTCGCGAAATCAAAGCGAAGCATCAGGATATGAGCAAGTTCCAATAATAGAATGAACTTTCGGGGCATTGCATTCCGGGCCGCCGAGTGATTGAACGCTCAGATGACATCTGAACGGCTTTTTCTCGGCGTTGGACAATCGGCAACCGGTCTGAAGTGGGTCGATCGACTCGGCCAGCGCGAGGCAAATATTGCGCTGGCCATGGCGCAAAATCATGGCTTCCCCGATATCGTCACTCGCGTCCTGGCTGGGAGGGGCGTTGGTTTGGATGACGCGGCGGCTTTTATGGAGCCGACTCTGAAAAGTTTGATGCCAGACCCGACGTCGTTGACGGATATGGCACCGGCAGCAGCGCGCATCGCCAAAGCTATTATTGCTCGTGAGACAGTTGCTATTTTCGGCGATTATGACGTTGATGGCGCTTGTTCTTCAGCCATTCTATCACGCTTTCTCGCCCATTATGGCATCGCAAATCAAATCTACATTCCAGACAGGATATTTGAGGGCTATGGCCCAAACCCCGCTGCTATGCAGGAATTGGCAAAACAAGCCTCGCTGATAGTCACAGTTGATTGCGGAACAAATAGTGCCGCCGCAATTGATGCGGCCAAAGCCGCTGGTGCCGACGTTGTCGTTCTGGATCACCATCAAGTGGGTGGTAATCTGCCCGAGGCCGCACTCGCTATCGTTAATCCCAACCGTGAGGACGATTTGTCCGGCCAGGGACATCTCTGCGCTGCGGGCGTAGTTTTTCTGACGTTGGTGCAAACCTCGCGAATCCTGCGGGAGCAGGGGGTAAAACTTAATACCAATCCACCAGATCTGCTGTCTTTACTCGATCTCGTTGCTTTGGCCACGATCTGCGACGTTGTCCCATTAAAAGAATTGAACCGTGCTTTTGTGGTGAAGGGGCTTCTTGTCGCGCGCACCCAGCAGAATGTCGGACTTGCGGCATTGGCGCGCGTCTCGCGGATTGGAGAGCCGCTTAATGCGTTTCACTTCGCTTATCTGATCGGTCCGCGAATCAATGCCGGTGGGCGGATCGGCGATGCGGGTCTCGGCGCGCGGCTTTTAACGCTCGACGACCCGGATGAAGCCATGCGCATTGCGCAGGAGCTTGATCGGCTTAATCAAGAGCGTCAGGCGATGGAAACGATCATGCTTGAACAGGCAGAAGCCGAGGCTATGGCCGAGCTTTCCTCCTCATCTGGTCCGGCTATTCTCATTACAGCCAATGACGACTGGCATCCCGGTATCGTCGGGTTGATCGCCGCGCGATTAAAGGAGCGAGCACGTCGGCCTGCTTTTGCCATCGCGTTCAACGCAAACGGAACCGGCAGCGGCTCCGGGAGGTCTATTAACGGCTTTGATTTGGGGAAGCTTGTCAGAGGCGCGGTAGAGCAGGGTCTGTTGGTTAAGGGTGGCGGCCATGCAATGGCTGCCGGAATTACCGTTGAACGTGGGAAAATGGGTGCTTTGCGCGCATTTTTCGAAGAGCAATCCGCAGAGATGGTGGGACAATTGCGTGGAAATGCCTCACTGGCAATTGACGGAGCTTTGAGCGCTGCAGGTGCGACCGTTCCCCTTTACGAAACGATGGAAAAAGCTGGTCCGTTTGGGTCGGGTCATCCTCAACCGGTTCTTGTCCTTCCCCACCACAGGCTGATTGACGCTCGGTCAGTCGGCATCAACCACATCAAGGTGACGCTTGCTGGTGCAGACGGTAAGCGTATCAATGCAATTGCCTTTCGTGCGGTGGGAAGTGACCTCGGCGACTTCCTTTTCAGGCAATTAGGTCAATCTGTGCATGTCGCAGGCAATCTGGCTCTTAATCATTGGAACGGCTCAACGACGACACAATTTCGCATTCTTGATGCGGCAAAGGCTGTCTGAGTCAATATTGTGCTTGCATTTGCAGGGTAGCTATGTTCTTTTTTTGTTCTCATGTGGGAACATTGAAAATGCGCAAGCCGACACATGCTGAGAAGCTTTATCTGGATTTTGACAGCTTTTTTGCCAGCGCTGAACAACAGTTGAATTCTGCGCTGCGGGACAGGCCCGTCGCCGTAGTGCCGCTAGACTCCCCGCACACAAGTGTTATTGCTGCTAGTCGCCAAGCCAAACCCTATGGCATCAAGACGGGTACATCGGTGCGGGAAGCACGCGAGAAATGCCCGGATATCGTGTTTGTGTCAGCGAGACCGGATGTCTATGTAAAGCTGCATAACCGCATTCTGGAAACAATCGAAAGATGTGTTCCAATTGCTGCGGTGCGTTCAATTGATGAGGTCGCCTGCCATTTGCTGGAGTCCGAGGCACGCCAAGCGCAAGCTCTTGCAGTGAGAATAAAACGCGTGCTGCGCGATGAAATTGGGCCAGTTCTTACCTGCTCGATAGGCATCTCTCTCAACGAGCTTTTGGCAAAGATTGCAGCGGAGATGGACAAGCCGGATGGATTTGTCTTGCTTGATCACGAAGACCTGCCAGGCAGGCTGTTTGATCTGGAGTTGCGCGACCTGCCTGGTATCTCCAAGGGTATGGAGGCGAGGTTGGACCAAGCCGGGATCATTGACATCAAAGGTTTGTGGAGCCTTGCCCCCAAGCACGCTCGGGCTATCTGGAACAGCGTTGAAGGTGAGCGGTTTGTTTCAGCGCTGCACGGTTATGCGATTGAAAAGCCTGAGACCGTAAAACGCATGTTCGGACATGGTCGCAACTTGCCTGCCGATTGGAGGGCGCCTGAAAAGGTACTGCAATGCGCAAGGCTGCTAACGTTGAGCGCTGCGCGGCGTTTGCGTCGTTCCCATTATCGAGCGGCAGCAATGAGCTATACGGTTGGCGTCAGACGCGATAACCGCGTGACGCTGGAGGGACAATTTCGACCCGCGCGTGATGATCGCAGTTTTTTGGATTGCCTTAACAATCTGCACCAAAAAATGGTTGAGGCAGGGGAAATGCGAAATATAAGCTCGGTCACTGTCGTTCTTCACGACCTTTCGGCCGAACAAGAAGGCACTCACGATTTGTTCGATACGGGCGAGAGCGTGAAACAACGGGCTCAGTGGGAAAGCGTTTCTGATTTGATAGACAAGATTCGTGTCCGCCACGGGTCGAAAGCACTCAGCCTGGGATCCACTCAGGGCCCCGGTGATTATATAGGCTCAAAAATTGCATTCGGGCGTATTCCTGAACCCGAAGATTTTTAGCTGCCCCAAGGTGAAGTGGGGCAGCTAAAAAATTAGTAAGCCGCGGTAAAACGTTGCTGCTTGTGCTTTGGACTATGAACTTCATCGACAATCGCAACTGCAAGATCGCTTGCGCTGATTGCACTTTTACCTTCAGCGTCAAAAACCGGGTTTTCCTTACCCAGACGGTATTTTCCGGTGCGAGGACCAGGTACGAGATGGAACGGGGGTGAAATGAAGCTCCAGTCAAGTTCGGTTTCAGTGCGAAGATCATTCAGTGCCTGACGTGCGCCAAGTGCACCTTCCTTATACTCCGCGGGAAAATGTTCGCCGTCTACGAATTGTGTGCCGTCCTCAGCATACAGGCTTCCTGCGCCGCCAATAACGATCAGACGTTTTATGCCTGCCGATTTGGTCGCTTCGGTAATTGATTTGCTTGCTTTGATGTGGACAGCCTGAATGTTTGGATCTGTCCAGCCTGGATTATAAGCAGAAACCACGATGTCATGCCCTTTGAGCTTCTCCGATAAAGCTGCTGTATCCAAGGCATCCGCCTCGATGGCGGTCACGCCATCCAATTTTTCAACCTTTGCGGGATTACGCACCAAAGCAGTAACGCTGTCTCCGCGAGAAATAGCCTCTTTCAAAATTTCCTGGCCGACAAAACCGGTGGCACCGATCAATGCAATTTTCATCATATGCTCCTTGATGCAGGTACGCATCGTTTTCTGGTTACTAACAATAACTATCTATGCTAGATGCGTGGGTCTGAAAAGAACGCACTTTTTCCGTTTTAAGGCACACCTAGGTAACCGCCCGGGTGATATCCAAATTTGGTGATGAAGCTATGACGATACACGCAAATACCAGTCGAAACGTCCCCTTGCTCGAATCAATGCCCGCTATGAAGGCGGAAGAGGGTGGTTTGTGCCCCATGCGTGAGGTGCTTGATCTTGTCGGTGATTCCTGGAGTCTTTTGACGATCATCAATCTGCAGTCCGGACCACGGCGCTTCAATGTATTGCGACGTATGATCCAAGGCATTTCGCAACGTATGCTGACCGTGACCCTGCGTTCGCTGGAACGCGACGGACTTGTGTTGCGCACCGTAAAGCCGACATCTCCTCCGGAAGTCACTTACGCACTCACGGATATTGGACATTCAATAGCGGTGCCAGTGGGAGCCTTGGGTGAATGGGCGGTGGCCAATCGCGATCACCTGCGAAAGGCGCGCGCTGAGTTTGATGCGGCAAAGTCAGAATAACGGAACCCTCCCAAGTGCATTGCGTTTCTCCACCTCAAGGAATGTTTAAAGGGAGAACGAAAATGCCGGCAAAATCCCAGGCTCAACAGAAAGCAGCAGGTGCAGCGCTTTCAGCAAAACGAGGCGACACCAAGAAGAGCGAGCTCAAAGGCGCATCAAAGGGCATGTATGAGTCCATGAGCGAGAAACAGCTCGAGGAGTTCGCTGAAACTGATCGCAAGGATCTGCCCAAGAAGAAAACCAAGCATTGATCCCTGCGAGCGCGCATTACTGGCAGATGCGCGCCTCGCAGCTCTTTCCGTGGCACCCTTGATCAAGATGCAGGTTACCCTGATGTGCGGCGTCCCCGTCCGGGCCGATAACCGTCATGAATCGCTCGCAGCTAAGCTTGTGCAGTGATGACCAGAACGCCTGCTCTTCCGGTTTGCCTTTCCAGCCTGATCCGAGTTCTGTCGTTTTTCCGTTCTTGAACTTGAACGAGATAATGTCCAGCGCATTGGCAAAGGCATGCTCTGAAACGCGTCCCTTATGACCATTATTGACCTTTCGGCACTGATAGTCGGAACCGGTCGCAATGCTTTCTATCTCGGCACCGAAGTTTTTCTGTGCCTCTTTTTGAATTTCGACAACCCAATTGGCCAACGATCCAGCCATTGCGCAATTCGTTATGATCGGCGCGGCAAATTTCACGGGATTGTCTTTGCCAATCGCCGTCACCTTCAATGGCGAACGCTCGCCGCAAACCCCTTCCGAAAGGGGAGGTATCAATTCGCCTTGGATATCGCCATTCATGATTGCGGGGCACGCATTTTGGTAAATCCGATCCGGTGAAGTTGCGGCGTCATTTGTTTCAGTGGCTTCGTCCGGCTTCTTGTTGTCTTCTGTTTGATCCGGCTTAGGACCTTGTTGCTCCGCCTTGGGCGCAACAATTGGCTTTTCATCAGGTTTTGCAGCAGGTTCAGCTTCCATCGCCGGTTTTTGGTCCGGTACGGGCGTTTCAGCCTTTTGCTCCGGCGCGACGGTTGCTCGCGGATTATCCAGCGGAAGCGGGGGAATAGTAGGCAAGGCAGGCTTCGCGATTCTGGTTTGGTGGTTGCGCCGGGATCGCGCATCCGCATCGCTGGTGGAACTCACCAATGTCAAGCTTGAAATAGATGCTGCAAGAGATAAAAGGATGAATAGATGAAAACGCGTTGGACGCGAGAATAGGGTCATTATCGGCTCTACTCCTGTTTGAGCGTCTACCCTAACGTGCGAATACCAATATCGGTTTCAATTTATATGAGCCGCTGAAACATCGCCTGCGCTTGACATGTTAAGACCTTCGCACTAGAAGCCACAACAGCGCAGGGCCTAACAGCTCTGCGTTTCATTTGACGTGTCCCGTGGGTGATCTCGCAAAGCGTGCGTGGGTCGCTCTGTCAGTCTTCGAAAACGGAAGGCAGAGGAGGGCGCGTTTCCTTGAACCAGGGTATTTAGTCTTGGTTTGGTTTTGTTGAAAGGAAATGCGATGAGCAAGCGCGAATCGTCCAAATATAAAATTGACCGCCGTCTTGGCGAAAACATCTGGGGCCGCCCGAAGTCCCCTGTAAATCGTCGTGAATATGGCCCAGGCCAGCACGGTCAGCGCCGCAAGAGCAAGCTGTCCGACTTCGGTGTTCAGCTGCGCGCAAAGCAGAAGCTCAAAGGCTTCTACGGCGACATTTCGGAAAAGCAGTTCCGCAAGACCTATGAAGAAGCATCACGTCGCAAGGGCGATACTGGTGAGCAGCTCATTGGTCTGCTTGAGTCGCGTCTGGATGCGATTGTGTACCGCGCAAAGTTCGTTCCAACGATCTTCGCAGCGCGTCAGTTCGTCAACCACGGCCACGTAAATGTTAATGGCCGTCGCACCAACATCCAGTCCTATATCTGCAAGGCTGGTGATGTGATTGAAGTTCGTGAAAAGTCAAAGCAGCTTGTGATTGTTTTGGAGGCCGTTCAGCTCGCTGAGCGTGATGTTCCGGAATACATCGAAGTTGATCACACCAAGATGGTTGCCAAGTACAATCGCGTTCCGGCCTTCTCCGATGTGCCATATGCTGTACAGATGGAACCAAATCTGGTCGTCGAATTCTATTCGCGTTAATCGGGTTTTGAAGTTTTTGAAGAAGCCGCCTGGAGCAATCCTGGCGGCTTTTTTGTTCCAGAATCATAGAGGATGCGGGAATGACTGACCTAAAATCCATTGTTGATAGTGTTTATCACGATCTTTCAGATAGGATCGGGGAAGGCAAGCTTGCTGATTATATTCCCGAGTTGGCGACAGTGGATCCAAGGCAGTTTGGCATAGCTTTGGTCACGACCGATGGAAAACTCTACTCTGCCGGCGATGCGGCTACAGCCTTTTCGATCCAGAGTATCTCAAAGGTTTTCACGCTCACTTTGGCGCTCGGCAAGATTGGCGATGGGCTGTGGAAAAGAGTTGGCCGTGAGCCATCAGGCAATTCGTTTAATTCCATTGTGCAGCTTGAGCAAGAAAAGGGAAAGCCGCGTAATCCCTTTATCAATGCTGGCGCAATTGCGGTGGCAGATGTAGTTTTGGCGGGGCATGTGCCTAAAGAAGCCATCGGCGAGATCGTGCAATTTATTCGTCAGTTGGCCGACGATGATACAATAGCGATTGATCACAATGTCGCGCGTTCGGAGACAAATACCGGGTATCGCAATGTTGCGCTCGCAAATTTTATGAGATCGTTCGGCAATCTCAATCACCCCGCTGAGCACGTGCTCGGCGTTTATTTCCATCACTGCGCGGTGGCGATGTCTTGCCACCAACTTGCCCATGCCGGACTCTATCTTGCGTCGGCTGGTCGCAATCCTTTGAGTGGTGGAAGTGTGGTTTCCCCCAGCCGCGCACGCCGGATCAATGCTCTGATGCTCATGTGTGGTCATTATGATGGTTCTGGCGATTTTGCTTATCGCGTAGGTCTTCCCGGCAAGAGCGGCGTTGGTGGAGGAATTCTGGCCATTGCACCCGGTAAGGCTTCGATAGCAGTATGGTCTCCGGGGTTGAACGAAAACGGCAATTCGCAGTTGGGTTCGGCAGCGCTAGAACTTTTGGCACAACGGACCGGCTGGTCGGTATTCGGACAATAACAAGGTCTGCATCGCCTGCATTTATGGGCAATGAAGGTGAAATGAGGTGTTCCCATGACTGTTCATGATCTGGATATTGCCCAAGATTCCGGCTGCCATCCTATGTTCCTGAATGCGCCGCCCGGAGTTGAGTTCAACAAATTGCGCAAGCGTCTGCTGCGCAATACACGACAGGCGCTTGAAGATTTTGCCATGATCAATCCGGGCGAACGTTGGCTTGTTGGGCTTTCGGGCGGTAAGGATTCCTATGGGCTTCTAGCACTGTTGCTTGATTTGAAGTGGCGCGGACTGCTACCGGTCGAGCTTGTTGCTTGCAATTTGGATCAGGGCCAGCCTAATTTTCCAAAACATATTTTGCCGGATTTTCTGACACGAAACGGAATTGAACATCGTATTGAGTATAAAGACACCTATTCAATCGTCACAGAAAAGGTTGCAGAAAACCAGACCTATTGCTCGCTGTGTTCACGGTTACGGCGCGGCCATCTTTATCGGGTAGCGCGGGAGGAAGGTTGTTCGGCATTGGTTCTCGGGCATCATCGGGAAGACATTCTCGAAACGTTTCTAATGAATCTCTTCCACGGCGGCAGGCTCGCGGCAATGCCGCCGAAATTGTTGAATGATGATGGTGATCTGATGCTGCTTCGGCCTTTAAGCTATTGTGCTGAGGACGATCTGGAAAAATTTGCACAGGCGATGCAATTTCCCATCATACCTTGCGACCTGTGCGGAAGTCAGGACGGACTTCAGCGAAACATGATGAAGGCAATGCTTTCCGAAATTGAAAAACGCATGCCAGGGCGCAAGGAGATTATGATCCGCGCCCTTGCCAACACACGTCCAAGCCATCTGCTGGACCGCAAGATTTTCGATTTTACAGGATTGTCTCTGATGGCAAACCCCGGCGAATGAACATGCCCGGGTTTGCTAAGACCTTAAACGGGTTGATTGTGTGGCTTGAATAATTTGCCCCGCTCGGCAATCAGAACAAACACCAGCCCGATCAATGAAAGCACGAAGAAGCCTGCTACCAGCGGCGTTGTCGTGCCATCGAAAGCCTGTCCAATTAATGCGCCAATTGCACCGCCACCGGCTGTTCCCATAAAGCCAAGGACCGACGAGGCTGTGCCCGCTACATGTCCCAGCGGTTCCATGGCAAGCGAATTGAAGTTGGAACCGATCCAGCCGAACTGGAACATGGCCACAGCGAAAAACAGGAAATAGAGCACAAACGGCGTTGGGTGTGGTCCAAACAATGTAACCAGCAGCCAGAGGCCGTTGACCGTCAGAAAGGCCAGGAGCGCCCCGTGAGAGAGGCGGCGCATGCCAAAACGACCGACGAAACGCGAATTGACGAATGACGAGAATGCCATAGTTACAGCGACACCCGCAAACGCTACCGGAAACCATACGCCGAGCTCATAAATGCCGACGTAAATTTGCTGGGCAGAATTGATGAAGCCGAAAAGAGCGCCGAAAATGAATGCGCTCGCTAGTGTATAGCAAAGAGCCACACGGTTCGTTAGAACGATGATGAAGCCCCGGCTGACCGATCGCAATGTAAACGGCCGCACGTCGGCTGGATCAAGTGTTTCTGGGAGACGGATATAGAACCAGCACATCACGGCAGCTGCGATAATTGCCATGAAAATGAAGATGAGATGCCAGTTTCCAAACAGCATGACTGCTTGCCCCGTGCCCGGGGCGATGACTGGAACCACCATAAACACCATCATGATGAGAGACATGACCTCTGCCATCATCCGGCCGCCATAAACGTCACGAACTATCGAAATCGTGATGACGCGTGTGGCTGCCGATCCGATGCCTTGAAGCAAGCGAAAAAATAGCAAGGAGGCGAAACTCGGCACAAATACGCATGCTAGCGCGGACAGAATGTAAATCACCAAACCAACGAACATAGGTTTGCGGCGACCAAAACGATCAGAAATTGGACCATAGAATAATTGCGAAACCGCGAAGCCCATGAGATAGGCCGAAATTACATATTGACGATGATTTTCGCTGGCAACGCCAAGGCTGGCACCGATTTCCTGCAATCCTGGCAGCATAATATCAATTGCAAGGGCATTAAGCGCCATGAGCGCTGCCATCATTGCGATAAACTCAATCTTGGTCATTGCGCCAAGTTTAGGAGTTAATCCTGTAGAGGGGGTTTTCATTTTCGAACCTGCAACATCATCTATAAAATGCCCAAGCGATGACCGCCGGGTCGCTCTTGCAATCGGTTAACGGGCCTGACGCTCGTTTCATTAACCGCTCAAAACACACCATCGTGCTGTCATCTCTTGAATTCCTACGGAACCTGAAACAACGACAAAGGCGTCGGTATATCCGACGCCTTTAGAATATAATTCCGCTAAACCGCGGAACTGACTGATTTATTTGCGTAATCAGGCTGCCTTGGTGGCAACACCTTTTTCGCTAAAGAGGGATTGCAGTTCGCCAGCCTGAAACATTTCGCGGATAATATCACAGCCGCCAACAAACTCGCCCTTAACATAAAGTTGCGGGATGGTCGGCCAATTAGAATATTCCTTGATGCCCTGACGCAATTCGTCGGAGGTCAGTATATTCACGCCTTTATAATCCACGCCAACATAATCAAGTATCTGCACAACCTGACCGGAAAAGCCGCACTGGGGAAACCCTGGGGTGCCCTTCATGAACAGAACAACATCGTTGCTCTTCACTTCGTTATCGATAAATTCGCTAATACCGCTCATTTCGGCAAACCTTCCTACCAAACACGACGAATCGTCATCGCTGGTCAAAATTGAACTTTCCTAACAAATAGCGCTTCAATTCTGGCAAAACAAGGCTCGGTGTTCCCGAATTGGTTTATTCCGGTGCGCTGGTCTGCAGGGCGAGGGCATGCAGCACACCGCCCATATTGCCCTTCAATGCATCATAGACCATCTGGTGCTGCTGAACTCGTGACTTGCCCCGAAAGCTCTCAGCGACAACCTCAGCAGCATAGTGGTCTCCGTCACCCGCCAGATCGCGGATGGTAATCTTCGCATCGGGAATGGCGTCTTGAATCATTTTTTCGATATCACGCGCGTCCATTGCCATGTGTCGTTCTCCTCAGGCGGCCTGATCTTTTTGGTTCGCCGGACCGTTCATATAGTCAGGGAACCACGATTCGTGGGCATTTGTCAGGTCTGCTACTGATATGGAGACCAACTCTCCGATCGTCAATGCATTGCCCTCTACGACGCCAAGCTTGCGGAACGGAATGCCCGAGCCCTCAGCATTGAGCGTTACGAAGTTTGCCATATCGGCGGGCACGGCGATAATATACCGAGCCTGATCCTCACCAAAGAGCAGGGCATGCGGGGCATCTTCACCAACCGAAACAGATGCACCTTTGCCAGAGGCCATGCACATTTCAGCCAGAGCGATGCCAAGTCCGCCATCCGATAAGTCATGGCAGGCAGTAACCTGGCCATTGCGTATTGCGGAGCGGACGAAATCGCCATTCCTCTTCTCGACTGCGAGATCGACATTGGGAGCCGGTCCATCTGAGCGACCATGAAGATCGCGCAAATAAATCGACTGCCCAAGATGGCTGCCGTCTGTGCCGATGAGGATCAAGATATTTCCGTTTGCCATGCCGCCTATCTTGGCAATCTTGGACCAATCAGGGATCAGTCCGACGCCAGCAATGGTCGGGGTTGGCAAAATGGCTTGTCCATTTGTTTCATTATAGAGTGAGACATTGCCCGAAACGATCGGGAAGGCGAGCGCACGGCAAGCGTCGCCTATGCCGCCAATAGCTTTAACCAACTGGCCCATGATCTCCGGTCGTTCCGGATTACCAAAATTGAGATTATCGGTGGCGGCGAGAGGTTCGGCGCCAACAGCTGTAAGATTGCGCCAGCATTCAGCGACAGCCTGCTTGCCACCTTCATATGGATCAGCCTCGCAATAACGCGGCGTGACGTCTGATGAAAATGCGAGTGCTTTGGTAAGATGACCTTCGACGCGAACCACGCCAGCATCGCCACCCGGTAATTGTAGTGAGTTGCCTTGAATGAGCGTGTCATATTGCTCGTACACCCAGCGGCGCGATGACAAATCTGGCGAATTAAGCATCTGCAATAATGCTGCGTTATAATCTTCAACCTGTGGAACGTTTGAAGCTGGCAGCGGAGCGTGCTTGCCCGGTTCCATCCATGGGCGGTCATATTCCGGAGCCTGATCGCCGAGATCCTTGATGGGGAGGTTGGCAACTTCCTCGCCCTGATGAATGACGCGAAAGCGAAGGTCGTCGGTCGTATACCCTACGATGGCGAAATCCAGCCCCCATTTCTTGAAAATGGCCTGGGCTTCTTCTTCTTTTTCCGGGCGCAAAACCATAAGCATGCGCTCCTGGCTTTCGGACAGCATCATCTCATAAGCGGTCATACGCTCTTCACGTACGGGAACTTTGTCCAGAATGAGTTCGATACCGAGGTTGCCCTTGGCACCCATTTCAACAGCAGAGCAGGTCAGACCCGCAGCGCCCATGTCCTGAATAGCGATAACAGCGCCCGAAGCCATCAATTCAAGTGAAGCTTCCAGCAGACACTTTTCAGTAAAGGGGTCACCAACCTGAACGGTAGGGCGCTTCTCTTCGATTGACTCGTCAAATTCGGCAGAAGCCATCGTTGCGCCGCCAACGCCGTCGCGTCCGGTTTTAGCTCCGAGATAAACGACAGGAAGGCCAACCCCCTTGGCTTCCGACAGGAAAATCGCATCGGTTTTGGCCAAACCGGCAGCAAAAGCGTTTACAAGAATATTGCCATTATAGCGCGCATCGAAATTGACCTCGCCGCCTACGGTCGGCACTCCGAAGGAATTGCCGTATCCGCCAACGCCTTCAACCACGCCCGATACAAGATGACGGGTCTTGGGATGTGCAGGTTCGCCGAAGCGCAATGCATTCATGGCAGCAATCGGGCGGGCACCCATGGTGAATACATCACGCAAGATACCGCCAACGCCTGTTGCAGCGCCTTGATAGGGTTCAATATAGGAGGGGTGGTTATGGCTTTCCATTTTGAAAACCACGCAATCGCCGTCACCAATGTCTACGACGCCAGCATTTTCGCCGGGACCTTGGATAACCTGGGGACCGGTGGTCGGCAATGTACGAAGCCATTTCTTGGACGACTTGTAGGAACAATGCTCGTTCCACATGGCGGAGAAAATACCAAGCTCTGTAAAGCTGGGCTCGCGTCCGATCAGATCGAGAATGCGTTGATATTCATCCGGCTTCAGCCCGTGCGAGGCAATTAGTTCCGGTGTGATCTGAACAGTGTTGGAAAGACCCATGAGCAATATCAGTTCCGTTGTGTGTTAAGCGGTTCTCTTAGAGCAATTTGCAACGGGAATACACCGTGTTCGAGAGAAAAAAGAACAGGGAACCACTGAAAAATGCCCGATCAAGCCTGGTACGTGACGCTGTGAGGGCTGGCGGCAGTTTTCCGCCACCAGCCCTCAGCTTCAGCGATTGTCGAGTTCCGACCGGACCAGTTGCAGGCCCCGTCGCGTTACCCGATAAGGTCCACCGCCCGAAGAGGCTATGGCCTTTTTTTGTTTCAGTTTGCGAAACAGCCTTAAATTGCAGGCAGTATAGCGGGCACCATCGCGTGTAAGGCAGATGATATCCCGAATGGTTTTGTCCTCGTCCTTTTCAAGCAGAATTTTACCGCCTTGAGCGAGCAAGTGAAGAATGCGCTGTTCATCGCGCGAAATGTCCATTTGTTGAGTCCTGGAAAACGGGCAAATGCCCATGAGAACACATCCGCAGCCGGTTTAAATTGGCTCGGGGCTCCTATTTTCATGCCCCTGACTTCAGAGAAGTCGGGGCTTTAGCGGGACTCAGACTGATTGAACATAAAAACTCCATCGTGGATGGCGTTTATATAATGGTGTGCAGAGTGGCTGTCAAAGAGTGCAACCTTGTTAGACAGCGTTCAGCTTCCCATAGGCCAGAATAAACGCAATTAACGATCCTGTGCTGGCAAAGGTGCGTACATGATTCCATGGTACCCACTCTGCAAAATAACGTGTCCACAGTGCCGTGCCTTCCGGACTCGCCGGTAAGATGGCTTGAAGTGCATCATTGAGTGGAACATTAAACACTACGGTAATAGCGATGACGCCGATCAGGTAAAGCAAACTACCTATGAGCAACCACGCAGATCCTGGCTGCGACCAAAGCACGATGCTGGCAATGCCCAGCACAATACAAAGTAGGGCTGTACCGAAGAAGGCCATGCCAAATGTAGCATTTAGGATTGTCACGTTGATTGAATTCATTGCCGCAATGCCCTGTTCGGGCGGAAGTTTTGAAAATGCCGTCATGATGAAGCTGGAGAATGCGAAGAAAAGGCCAGCCATGATGCCGCTTCCCAGGGCAGCAAGCATCGTTAGAACGGGCAAAAGCATGATCATATCTCTTCTCCCAAATTCCCGTCGCTATGATTGTGGTGGTACTGGTCGTTGAACGTTTCGAGCGTATAACTATATGCGGGGTGATGGAAGATACGAACATCCCGACCGAAAACGTCAGAATCACTTGCCTCATAAGCCGGATTGCACTAGCCAGTATTCAGATATTTTCAGCCAGGAACGACAGACCAGCATGACTCTTGTTGATACCCGCACGCCCGAACCCAAGCGTTTTGTCTCAGGTGCCACAGGCGATTGGGAAATCGTCATCGGTATGGAAGTCCATGCCCAGGTAACGTCTAATTCAAAGCTGTTTTCCGGTGCGTCCACGACATTCGGTGCAGGCCCCAATGAGAACGTATCGCTGGTAGATGCTGCTATGCCCGGCATGCTTCCGGTTATCAATGAATGGTGTGTGCGCCAGGCTATTCGCACCGGTCTTGGCCTGAAAGCGCAAATCAACCTGAAATCCGTATTCGACCGTAAGAATTACTTTTATCCTGATTTGCCGCAAGGCTATCAGATTTCACAGTTCAAGCAGCCAATCGTCGGCGAAGGCACGATGATCATTTCGGTCGGTCCCGATAAGAAAGGCGAGTTTGAAGATATAGAAATCGGTATTGAGCGCCTGCATTTGGAACAGGATGCTGGCAAGTCGCTCCATGATCAGAACCCCACAATGTCTTATGTGGATCTAAACCGCTCTGGCGTTGCGTTGATGGAAATCGTATCCAAACCCGATATGCGCTCGTCGGACGAGGCCAAAGCCTATCTGACCAAGTTGCGTACTATCGTGCGATATCTGGGCACTTGCGATGGAAACATGGATGAAGGTTCCATGCGGGCCGACGTTAACGTTTCTGTCCGTAAGCCAGGCGGGGAATTTGGCACGCGCTGCGAGATCAAGAATGTGAACTCCATCCGCTTCGTCGGTCAAGCGATCGAATATGAGGCCCGCCGCCAGATAGCTATTCTCGAAGATGGCGGTTCCATCGATCAGGAAACTCGACTGTTTGATCCGTCCAAGGGCGAAACACGTTCGATGCGTTCGAAAGAAGAGGCGCATGATTATCGCTACTTCCCCGATCCAGATTTGCTGCCGCTCGAATTCACGCAGGCCTATGTTGACGAGTTGAAGGCTGATCTGCCGGAATTACCTGATGACAAGAAGGCGCGGCTGGTATCCAGTCTTGGGCTATCCGTTTACGACGCTTCTATTCTTGTTACTGAAAAGGCGATTGCCGATTATTATGAAGCGGTTGCCAAAGGTCGTGATGGCAAGTTATCAGCCAACTGGGTAATTAATGATCTTCTCGGAGCCTTGAACAAGGCAGGAAAAGGCATTGAAGAATCGCCAGTTTCACCGGATCAGCTCGGGGCGATAATTGACCTCATCAAGGAAGGCGTGATTTCCGGTAAGATTGCCAAGGATCTGTTCGAGATTATCTGGAACGAAGGCGGCGATCCAAGAGAAGTGGTCGAAAGCCGAGGCATGAAACAGGTCACGGATACCGGAGCCATAGAACGGGCCGTTGATGAAATCATCGCTGCAAATCCTGATAAAGTCGAACAGGCAAAGGCTAAGCCCAGCCTTGCAGGCTGGTTCGTCGGGCAGGTGATGAAATCGACGGGCGGCAAAGCCAACCCGCAGGTTCTCAGCGATCTAGTCAAAGCCAAGCTTGGGATGACAGAATAAATGTGGGTTCGCAGCGCAACCAAGGAAGATCTGAACGCTGTTCACGACTTGCTGGTCGAAACTTGGCATGCGACCTATGACGATGTCTACGGCGTTGAAAGGGTCAACGAGATCACATCTCGCTATCACTCGTTGGAGGCGCTCAAAAAACAATTGGCCAAGCCTTACTCGGAATTCATTATTGCGGATGATGGCGCCGACATTCTCGGTATGGCCTATGCTTCGCAAAAAGATCACAAGCTTTCGATCCTGAATCAGCTTTATGTTCATCCCGAGCATCAGAAAAAAGGTGTCGGCTCTCTGTTGCTCGCCGAGGTTGAAAGTGCATTTCCCGGTGTATTCGCTTTACAGCTGGAAGTAATCGACAAGAATCGGAATGCTGTTGAGTTTTATGAGAGCAGAGGGTTTGAGAAAACCAGCACCAAGATCGATGATTGGGGCCAACCCAATTCGGGTATTTCGGTAATCGTTCTCGAAAAGTCTTTGACTGGGTATGAACTGGCGCCATGAACATCGAAAGTGGTTTGAGCTTTCGGGAAGCAACGATTGAGGATTTGCCTGCGCTTGTTGCATTGTTTGCAGATGATGTCGTTGGCGGCCATAATGACACCACGGATATTGCCGCTCTTCCCATCTATGAGAGTGCCTTTGCCGCAATTCAAAATAGCCCGAATGATCTGATTTTTGTTGGAATCATGAGCGGTGAAATTGTTGCAACGGCACAAGTGACATTCGTAACGTCACTTGTTGGGCGTGGGAGCACACGCATGATAATCGAAGCGGTCCAGACCCGTGCTGATATGCGCGGCAAGGGCATTGGAGCGCTATTAATTACACATTGTCTTCAGATCGGGTGTCAACGGGGTGCTGCTTCAGCACAATTGACATCGAACAATCAACGGCAGGACGCCCATCGTTTTTATGAAAGGCTGGGTTTCAAGAAATCTCATGCGGGCTTCAAGTTGAAACTACAAGCAGGTCCAGCGTCAACTTGACCCTTGCTATCAGCCAATGATACGGCCATAAACCCGGTAACAAAATGACTTCGTTGCAAGCAGGATTGCCATGAAAAACCTCATTACCCAGATTTTCACATGGTGGAACGGCCAGACCATCGGCACGCGTTTCTTTACGTGGCGCAAGGGCACGAAGGTTGGCGAAGACCAGTTTGGTAATGTTTACTATGAAGGTACCTTCGATTCAGAGGGCCGTAAGCGCCGCTGGGTGATTTATAATGGATATGCAGAGGCGTCGGCCATTCCTGCCGGATGGCATGGATGGATGCATCACCGCGTTGCGACAGCGCCTTCTCAGGAAGATTACCAGCCACATCCGTGGGAAAAGAATCATCAGCAGAATTTGACGGGCTCTTCTGCGGCATACCGGCCAAAGGGTTCGATCGCCCATGGCGATAATCGACCGACTGTTACTGGCGATTACGATGCTTGGACACCAGGCAGCTAGGCTGATTTTTTGTCGCCACAATTAATCTTTATCGACGAGGGGGAAATGCCCCCTTTGTCGTCCCGCTAAACCGGAAGTGAAATGATCCGTCTGACCCAGTTCTTTCCCTTCTCTCAAATTGTCAGCGTACTGTTTGCGGGTATCGCCATGGTTGCGAGCTATCCTACTGTGGGGTTGGCTCAGGAAAAGATTGCTAACCCAATTGCCGTATTTTCCGGCCTTGACAAGATCACCGGGCGGATCACAACCTTTGATGTCTACATCAACGAGACGGTGCAGTTTGGCGCATTACAATTGACGCCCCGCGTTTGTTACACGCGTCCCGACACGGAAGCACCAAAAACTGACACCTTCGTGGAAGTGGATGAGATCACGCTAGACCGGAAAATTCGCAAGATTTTTTCTGGTTGGATGTTCGCGGATAGCCCGGGGCTGAACGCTGTCGAGCACCCGGTCTATGACGTCTGGCTAAAATCTTGTAAGCTAAAGTCGGACATACCCGCGCCCGACAAAAGCTAGATTCATTTCATGCTGTGTGCATTGGTTTTGCGCAATTAACGATCCACGGTGTACCAAAGCGATCCGTAAACATTGCAAACTGCTGAGCCCATGATGTCTCACCAAGAGGCATCATCACGCCCTCTGCATCTTTTGAAAGATCTGCAAACAAACGTTTTGCTTCATCAGGCGTGTCAACATTGATCGCGACCGTCATGCCTTGTGCTTTTTGGAAATAGGGCGGCGGTGCGTCCGATCCCATCAATACATTGTCGCCTATCGTCAATAAGGCGTGCATGACGTTCTTTGCCGATTCAGGTGGGAAGTCTCCGCCCTCCGGCATTTCATCATAGCGGATAATCGCTTCTATCTTACCGCCCAGAGCGCTTTCATAAAACTTGAAAGCCTCTTCGCATTTTCCATCGAAATTGAGATAAGCATTGATTTTCATCAGAGTTCTCCTGTTGGGTTTATTCCCGGTCAAAGGACGAATGAAAAACTATAAATCCTACTCCGTGACGAAAATATTTTTAGGTCAAAACTCAGCAGGCTGGGTGAGCGCGTTCTCCAGCATCTTCTGGTACTGGCGGCGGGGTACTTCAACAGCGCCAAACGTCTCAAGATGATTGGTGGTAAACTGTGTATCCAGCAGCGTGAAGTTCTTTTCGATCAAATGGCTAACCAGATGAACGAGACAGACCTTTGAAGCATCACGCTCTCGTGAAAACATGCTTTCGCCAAAGAAGGCAGAACCAAGAGATATTCCGTAAAGTCCACCCACGAGCCGGCCATCGCGCCAGGCTTCGACCGTATGACAATAGCCAAGCTTGAACAGCTTGCCATAGGCTTCGCGAATTGGCTGGTTTATCCACGTGCGAGCACGCTCGCCGCTACCACTTGCGCAACCATCAATTACGCCGGCGAAATCCGTATCATAGCGAATATCAAAAAGTGCCTTACGCACCGTTTTGCGCAGACTACGCGAGACGTGGAAGTTTTCGAACGGGATAATACCGCGCTTTTCGGGGCGAACCCAGAAGATTTCCGGATTGTCCGCCTCTTCTGCCATAGGAAAGACCCCGGTTGCATATGCACGAAGCAGCAATTCGGGGTCCAGTATCAATGATTTTTCCGGGTTGTTACCCGCCATGCTTACGCCTTGAATTATTCTTCGGCCGTAACTGGAGCATCACCAGCCAAATATTTTTCAAGCCAGTGAATATCATAGTCGCCATTGGCAATGTCAGGGTTGTTAATCAAATCCTGAAATAGGGGCAGGGTTGTCTTAACCCCATCGACGACAAATTCATCGAGCGCACGGCGTAGACGCATCATACATTCGACGCGATTGCGGCCGTGCACGATGAGCTTGCCGATGAGGCTATCATAATATGGCGGGATTTTATAACCCGTATAGACACCCGAATCGACACGGATACCAAGCCCGCCCGGCGTGTGCCAATGCGTGATCTTGCCTGGAGACGGCGTGAACGTCCGAGGATCTTCTGCGTTGATCCGGCATTCAATCGCATGGCCAGAAAAACGGATATCTTCCTGCTTGACTGAAAGGCCGCCGCCAGAGGCAACACGTATCTGCTCGTGAACAAGATCAATGCCGGTTATGGCTTCGGTCACTGGATGCTCAACCTGAAGGCGTGTGTTCATTTCGATGAAATAGAACTCGCCATTTTCATAAAGAAACTCGATCGTACCCGCACCGCGATAGCCCATATCGGCCATGGCATTGGCGCAGATCATACCGATCTTTTCGCGTGCATCGGAATTCAGGGCAGGAGAGTTTGCTTCTTCCCATACCTTCTGGTGGCGGCGCTGTAGCGAACAGTCGCGTTCACCGAGATGCACGGCATTACCGAAGCCGTCGCCCATGATCTGAACTTCGATGTGGCGTGGCTTCTGTAGGTATTTTTCAATATAGACCGCATCATCGCCAAAAGCTGCGCCAGCTTCAGAACGTGCAGTCGACAGAGCAACTGAAAGCTCGTCCTCGTTGAGCGCGACCTTCATGCCGCGCCCACCGCCACCAGCCGAAGCTTTGATGATGACCGGATAACCGATCTCGGCGCAAATACGCGCTGCTTCAGCGTCATCCGTCACGCCGCCATCAGAGCCAGGGACGACGGGAATGCCAAGACGTTTTGCAGTCCGCTTGGCTTCGATTTTGTCGCCCATGATACGGATATGAGCTGCGGTCGGTCCAATGAAGGTAATATTATGCGCTTCAAGAATTTCTGCGAACTTTGCATTCTCCGAAAGAAAGCCATAACCGGGATGAATTGCATCTGCCCCGGTGATTTCGCATGCAGCAACGATCTGATGAATATTCAGATAGCTATCACGTGAAGGCGGCGGTCCAATACAGACGCTTTCGTCGGCGAGACGTACATGCATGGCATCTGCGTCGGCGGTGGAATGGACGGCAACCGTTTGAATGCCAAGCTCTTTGCATGCGCGAAGCACGCGCAGGGCAATTTCACCGCGATTGGCTATGAGTATTTTCTGAAACATTGCGCTCTCGATCTAATAACGGTTCCGTCTATTCGATAACGACCAGAAACTCGCCATACTCAACCGGTTGGCTGTCTGAAACGAGGATCGAGGTAACCGTGCCAGCGCGAGGTGAGGCGATCTGGTTCATCGTCTTCATGGCTTCGATGATCAGGAGTGTCTGACCTTCCTTGACCTGAGTGCCAACCTCGATAAATGCGCGAGCGCCAGGGGCAGGAGACAAATACACTGTGCCAACCATGGGCGAAGGAACCGCATTCTTCCATGGGTCACTGGCTGGAGTAGCAGGCGCAGCCACGGAAGCCGGGGGCGCAACCGCCGCCGGTGCCTGAGCCTGTGCGTAAACAGGAGCACTCGCCTGCATCGTTATTTGCCGCGATACGCGAATGCGAAGATCGCCCTGTTCAATTTCGATATCTGTAAGGTCTGTCTCGTTCAGGATTTCCGCAAGATCGCGGATCATGACCTTATCGATCCCGTTAGTTTTGGTAGCCATGCTTGTTCAAGCCCCTTATTACTGTTTGGCGAATGCCGATTACTGCGGCGCCAGCTTGATGAGTGCGCGTAAACCCATGACATAGCCATCAACTCCAAAGCCACATAGCACCCCTTTGGCCAAAGAGGAAACGTAAGAGTGATGGCGGAATGACTCGCGCGCGTGAATGTTTGAAATATGAACTTCCACCAGGATAACACCAGCAGCACGAATGGCATCATGCAGCGCAATGGAAGTATGCGTGTAGGCCGCGGGATTTATCAGCACCAGAGCACGGCGCTCTCCCGCTTCCTGAATCCAGTTTACCAGGTCACCTTCATGATTGGATTGGCGAAACTCGATGTCCACACCGAGAACCTCGCCCTCGGCCCGACACATAGCTTCGATATCGCTCAATGTCGTTGCACCATAAATCCCGGGTTCACGCTTTCCCAGCATGTTGAGATTCGGGCCGTTGAGGATGAAGACTTGCTTTTTCATGTTTACCGGGCAGGTTAAAGGTTCTGGTCCCATATAGACGGCTTACGGCCACGCGGAAAGCCTGCAAATACGCCTTATTGCTTGTCCACAATTCGTTTTGGCAAGAAGCAACAATTATTTGTTGCGAATGTGGCTGATTTTCTCCGCCAATGCATCTGCTCCTAGTGCCCCGGGGACAACTTCATTGCCTATAATATAAGAGGGCGTGCCGGTAATGCTCAGGCTTTGCGCCAATTCGAAATTGGTGCGGAAAGCATTGGCAATCTCGGGCTGCTTCATTGTTTCGCGCATCTTGGCCTCATCGGCTCCCAATTTAACGGCGATTGCCATCGCAGATTCTTCTGTTGCGCGCCCCTCCGCGCCAAGAAGGTCCCGGTGAAATTCAAGATATTTTTCAGGCATCAGAGTTTTAAAGGACTTCGCAACAAGATGAGCGCGTGTGGAATCCGGACCAAGAATTGGAAACTCTTTCATGACAAATCGGAGATTGGGATCGCTTTTAAGGAGCGCGTCCATATCTGGCAGGGCCTTTTTGCAGTAGCCGCAATTATAATCGAAAAACTCCACTATCGTAACGTCGCCCTTCGGATTTCCGAAAACAGCATCCATCGGCGATTGAAAAATCTTGTTGTTATTCTCACTGATTATTTCTGTAGAAGCTGCTTGCTGAGCCGCTTCCTGTTTTTCATTAAGTGCTGTTTGAACTTCGATCATAACCTCCGGGTTGTTGATCAGATAGTTCCTGACAATACCCTCAACCTCCGCGCGGTCGATTGCGGGCGCTGCGATAGCTACTGGTTCAGGCGCAGCAAGCGCGATTTCCGAGCGGCCCGCTTGATAACCCAATACCAAAGCGCCGATACCAATAAGCCCGGCGGCAATGCCGATGAGTGGGGCTTTTGTCATGTTATTCGTCCCTTTCATTCCGTAGGCAGATTGCCTGCCCTTGGCAGATCACTTGCTCTTACCGCGCTTGGCATTGATTATGTCTTGCGCTTGTATCCACTCGGGCGAGCCCTTTTGCAAGGCGCGTTGGGCGCGGATCGCAAAGATTTGAGCGTCTTGAATTTTCCCGGAATAGTATTTTTCCTCGGCGCTCGCTAAATCGGAGCGTGCCGCATCCCCAAGCTGTCCATAAGCTTGCGCCAGATAAGCATAGCCTGTGGGTGATTCGCGGTCGCGGCCAATACTTGCCTTCAACTCGCTCACCGCGATTTTCAAATTATCGGGCTTCCCGGTAAGCATCAATGTTCGCCCGTAATTCATCCTGATCAGACTCGACTTTCTCGGATCCAGATCGCTCGCCCTCTGGAAAGCTTTCGCGGCTTGATCAAGCTTGCTCTGTTTCAATAATATTTCGCCGCGAATTTCTTCGAAATAGGGATTTTTGGGTTGCTGTTTAATCAACGCATTGATCTTGCTGAGCGCCGACTCTGTAGAGCCATTGAGAAAAGTCGCAATTGCGTCTCCGTAACGCGCGCCAATGTTGGTTGGGTCTTTGCGGAATGTTTGAAGGACTCTCGCTCCTCCGGCGGTATAGGCGGCAATTTTGCCCCGCATAAGATCATGTCGCTGTTGCAGCGCCGGGCTGTCCTTTTTATCGAAATTCGGACTTCCCCGCGCCAATGTCTCTAGATTGGCAATGCGTTCACGTGGCATGGGATGGCTGATACGGTATGGATCAACCCGCGTTCCTGTAAGGGACAAGGCATTCGAGAAACGTTCGAATGTCGTCAACATGCCTTTGGCAGACTGACCAGTATTTGCCAGATAGGTAATCGCGGAACGATCAGCAGCCACTTCTTCGGTGCGCTGATAGTTTAGAAGATTGCGCATTGCAGCTTCGGGAGCGCCCATGGCAATACCACCGCCAGCCTGAGCCAAACCACTTTGCTTGCTGGCAGCACCGGCAATTGCAGCCCCAATGCCTAATAAGCCGGCAACAACGGCCATTGTCTTTGCTGCTGCAAGCTGTTCGCGCAGTTTGAACTGATGACCTCCGGCCAGATGACCTGTCTCGTGGGCCAATACACCGATGATTTCATTGGGTGTTTCGGCTTCAAGAAGCGCACCGGTATTGATAAATATGCGTCGGCCATCGACAAACGCGTTAAAGCTGGGACTATTGACCAGAACGATTTTAATCGACTGTTTGCCGAGGCCAGCCGTCTTGATAATCGGTGCGGCATAGTCTGTGACCAGTGCCTCGATTTCAGCGTCGCGAACAATGGGTACAGAGGATGACTGGGCGAATGCATTGCCAGTCTGAATTATACCAACCACACTGGCTGTGACGACGGCAACGGCTCCGCGCATAAAACTCGCGATGGACCCAAACAAAACTGTCTTTTGTAATACGATCATATCTATTCGTACCCAAATCAATCTTTGAAAGAAAGAGCGCTCTCAAAAGCTCCTTGAAATATCAAAACTAGGTTTATTTAGGTAAAGTTTGATTTTTTTATGAAATATTTGCCAAAAAGAAAAACCGGCTATTTGCCGGTTTCTCTTCATTCTAAGAATTTTTTGGGTTTCTAAAAGAAGCCCTTCTTTTGCCACCAGCCTTTTTTGGGAGCTGGTTCGTTATCAGCATTCTTATCTTTTCCAGTAGAGGTGACGACAGGCGTGCTGTCCTCAACTTTTTTGGGTGCAGCAGCCTCAACTGCGGGTTCGGGTGTCGGCTCGCTCTTCGGTTCCGGCGCTGCGGCAATAGGTTCCGTAACAACAGCATCGTCGACAACAGTGGTCTCAGCCTTTTTTCTAGGTTTGCGTGGCGCACGCTTCGGCTTCGCCGGAGTCTCTGCATCCGCTTCGTTTGCAGGCACTTCAGAAGTAACAGTCTCAACCTTTTCAGGGCTCGCTTTGGCACGCGAACGACGCTTGGTGGGTGCTTTTACTGGCGTTTCCTCAGCAGCAATTGCTTCAGCGGCCACCGTTTCCGAGTTTTCGGGGGCAACTACCGGCGCTTCTGCGATTACAACAGAAACATCCGCAAGCTTGGCCTTGGAGAAATCTGGAAGAGGGATCGAGACAAAAACAGGCTCGGCGTCCGGCACCGCATTTACAAGGGGACGATTTGCATTGTCACCCTCATCAAAGCGCTTGTTCTTGCGCCCGCCGCGACGTCCACGACGACGTTTCTTGCGACGCTCATTTTCTTCTTCACGGGCTGCTGCCTGAGCAGCGTTTTCACCCTCTACAGGTGGCTGCTCGGCATCATCGGAGTCGTCTTCGCCGATTGGCTGATCACTTTGTTCAGAACCGCCGTTTTCATGGCGATCACGACCGCCGCGCCGCCGCCGCTTACGCTTACGCTTACGCGATGCGTCATCGTCTGAACGCGAAGTTTCAGTCGAAACGGTTTCGGTTTCGTCGTCAACTTCTTCGATGACCGGGTCACTCTCGTCAAAATCTTCAGCGATATTAAGTGCCTGCATTTCTGAGAGGGGTACAATTGGACCGACCGCCAAGGAACCCTTGTCGATGGCGAAATGCTGGGCACCGACGCTATCATCGGCCTCAATACTGATAGTCAAACCAAAGCGAGCTTCAAGATCTGCAAGATTTTGACGCTTCTGATTCAACACATAAAGTGCCGTTGCAACTGTTGTGCGGACAATGATGTTGTTCTGCGAATGACGCAGCAAGTATTCCTCAATTGAACGCATAACATGTAACGCTATTGATGAAGCGGAACGAACATGGCCCGTGCCACCACACATGGCGCAAACCTGTGTCGTGCTTTCCAGAACACTGGCGCGGATGCGCTGTCGAGACATTTCGAGCAATCCGAAATGCGAGATGCGTCCAACCTGGATGCGGGCGCGATCATCTTTAAGACAATCCTTCATCCGCTTTTCAACCGCACGATTATTGCGGTTCTCTTCCATATCGATGAAGTCGATAACGATGAGGCCGGCGAGATCGCGCAGACGCAATTGGCGCGCTATTTCATCCGCTGCTTCAAGATTTGTCTGGAGCGCTGTGTCTTCAATTGAATGTTCTCGGGTCGAGCGACCGGAATTGACATCAATCGCGACCAGAGCTTCCGTCTGATTGATGATAATATAGCCACCCGATTTCAGCGTGACTTGCGGCTGCAGCATGCGGTCGAGTTGCGCCTCAATCCCATTGCGGGCAAAGATTGGCGTCATGTCACGATAAGGCTGCACAACCTTTGCATGGCTCGGCATGAGCATGCGCATGAAATCCTTGGCTTCGCGATAGCCATTCTCGCCAGCCACCTGAATCTCGGTGATGTCTTTATTGTAAAGATCCCGGATTGAGCGCTTAATCAAGCTGCCTTCCTCGTAAACGAGGGTAGGTGCACTGGATGCTAAAGTAAGACTGCGCACATTTTCCCAAAGGCGCATCAAATATTCATAATCGCGTTTGACTTCAGGCTTCGTGCGCATGGCGCCCGCAGTGCGTAGGATAACACCCATACCTTTCGGTACTTCAAGATCCTTGACTATATCCTTGAGGCGCTTGCGGTCCTGAATGCTGGTAATCTTGCGTGAAATACCACCGCCGCGGGCAGTATTTGGCATAAGCACAGAATAGCGCCCGGCTAGAGAGAGATAGGTTGTAAGGGCAGCACCCTTGTTGCCGCGCTCCTCCTTAACGACCTGAACCAGCAATATCTGACGACGCTTGATAACGTCCTGAATATTATACTGACGGCGCTGAAAGCGCTGATGCGTTGGAACCTCTTCCATGGCATCTTCGGCTCCAACGGACTCGACTTCGTCGAGCTCATCATGTGCTTCTTCTTTATCGTCGTTCGAACGGTGGCGTGAACGCCTGGAGCGTGTTTGACCACCTTCCGATTCCACGATCTTGTCGTCATCGTGGGACACGTCATCCAAATCAGACTGGATTGCCTCTGAAATAACGTCCGTCTCAATGGCTGCAGCCATGGTCTGACCGTTGCCGTTATCAGATGAATCACTATCTTCCAGATCGACGTGGGGCTGTTCAGATGTTTCAGAAACATCGCTGACTTCACCGGCCACAGTGTTATCATCCGAATCGCCGGACTCTAGTTTTGCAGCATCGTCGCCCTGACGCGAACCGCGGCGTCCGCGCCGCCGATTACGCGAGCCACGATCATTACGATCACGTGTGCGTTGTTCGCTGGCGTTTTCGTCATGATCTTCATCTTGGCTGGCTGCTTCCGCTTCCGCTTCGATTAAAGCCTGACGATCTGCAACCGGGATCTGATAGTAATCCGGGTGAATTTCGCTAAAGGCCAGGAAACCATGGCGGTTGCCGCCATATTCCACAAAAGCTGCCTGAAGAGACGGCTCTACGCGCGTTACTCGCGCAAGATAAATATTACCTTTGATTTGTTTCTTGTGTTCTGATTCGAAATCAAATTCTTCAATTCGATTGCCGCGAACCACGACAACGCGTGTTTCCTCCTGGTGGGAGGCGTCGATTAGCATTTTGTCCGACATTATATCTGTTCTCCCCGGCTAAAACGCTGGCAACCCTCAACAGCCAGGATGCCCGTGGGGCTCCTGGCGCGGGGAGTTCACATTTGCCGGATTTATTAAAGTTCGCAGGAACAGACAAAACTGGCGTCGCGCGAAGCTGCCCTGAGGCAACCGCGGCTTGCAAGCCGGTTATGATACTGTCTGTTACAAACATTCCTGTTCCTGACGAAACGACCTCATGAATGGCACGCTTTTCACGCTGTGCCGACCCGTTACTGCGTCGTGCGTCCTTAAACGCACTAAGGACGCAGTAACAAACTTAAGATTCTGCATGATTCAAAAATCGTAGATTTCTGGACCATGCGGTAACACCCTTGATAGGGCTGGCGTGATGCGCCTTGTCCGGGCGATCTGCCGTTCACAAAAAGCGCTACAGACATTCCCTGTCCGCTCGCGCCAAATTCTTTTTCGGTTAGCCACAGCGAAATCGCTCTCGCCACTCCAGATCATGTACTTTTGTCATCCGGTCTTAGCCGTGACATTAAAGTTCCTGATTCCAAGGGGCATGAAACTAACCCACCTTTGCTTTTAGGAGGTGTGCTGCATTATGACAAGGGCTTCTTCATAATCGTGTCATTCTAGTGTCTTTCTTGTTTAAATAGGATCGTTCTTTGGAAGAGAATTTGGATCGAATGTTCGGTTTAGCTTCGCACCATGGACGGTCGTCTGTCTTGCCATCCGCGAGTTGGAACTCATCCTGTTTAAATTCTATTTGAACAACGAAGGATTCAATGTGCGGGATGCGGCCCATAAGACAATATTAACCATAGCTCTCTACCTAATATTGTAGGATATGGCCCCTGCGGGGTGCAGGCACCTGCCTGATCTGATACAGAAGAGGCGCCCGCGGGGATATTCGCCCCAGTTGGTCTCGATCGGTAAAGAGATGAATGTGATCTGTCGGATAGTTGTAGCCGCATTTGCAGGCTTACTCATTTTTATATCGGCGACTGGAAGTTCTTATGCGTCCGATGGATTGGCTGCTCTGACCTACCAGGCGGCTGGTGATGAGTTGCGCACACGCGTTGTTATCAATTTTGACCGTGAACCCGATATCTCAACCATGTTGCTTGACCATCCGCACAGGCTTGTCGTGGACATGCCAAAGACCGTTTTTGCCTTCGATAAAAAATCCGTTGAATCACGGGGGCTTGTAGATGATGTGCGTTATGGAATGCTCGATTCGGAGCGTTCCAGGCTCATTTTCTCCCTAAAGGGTCCCTTCGCCGTAGAGCGTATTGATGTCATCAAGAACGACAATAGTCCTGGCTACCGGCTGGTTGCCGATCTCGTCGCGTCTTCAGATAGAAAATTTGCTGAAGATCTGAGAACACAGAACGCTACCACCGCGTCTACTGAAAGCACCCCAACGCGGGATAGAGTCGTCGCTGCTACGCCGGACGAAACGAACAAAACTGCCAAGCCTTTTACCGTGGTCATTGATCCGGGGCATGGCGGCATCGATAGTGGCGCGGAAAGCGCGGGCGGCATCATGGAAAAGAATGTTACGCTGATGTTTGCCCAGCAATTGCGCGACGAGCTTGCCAAAATACCCGGTATGCGCATCGAAATGACCAGAACGGACGATACATTCCTGCGGCTTACCGAGAGGGTTCGTGTTGCGCGCCAATATGAGGCGGATCTGTTTATTTCGCTGCATGCGGATACGATCAATCGGGGCAATATTCGCGGTGCCACGGTTTATACTGTTTCCGACAAGGCTTCTGACGCCGAATCTCGCGCTATGGCGGATCGAGAAAATCGAGCCGATGCAGTGGCAGGTATTACATTTGACGGTGAGGCGCCGGAGATTGCCGACATCCTTATGGATCTGACGCGGCGTGAAACCCATAATTTTTCGCTGAGGTTTGCCAAAAACGTGGTGGATTCGCTCAGAAAAGAAGTGAACATGATCAATAATCCGCACAGATTTGCAGGATTTCAGGTCTTGCGCGCCCCCGATGTGCCTTCCGTGCTGGTTGAAATCGGCTACTTGTCGAACGCTGAAGATGAAAAACTCATGCTTGATCCGGCGTGGCGCGCCCATGTAGCAACTAGACTTGCAACGGCAGTCGCTGCATTTTCCGGATTAAAGACTGCTGGCGCGCAGAATTAGGCCGTGTGAGTTCATCCATGCGTGCGTTGCCGAAACTCCACAATTAGTATTTAAATTGTGAACGCAGATGGGTTGTCCTTGCCTTTGTCACATTTGTCGCCCAATTGCGTCAGCAACATCCGGCGTCTCCAATGTGATACCGGATATGGAAAACCCTTCGGGGGTTGGTGTTTTCCGCAACACGACCTGCATAAATTCAAATGCAGCAATGTTAAATGCCAACTGGGTAAATTGGATTCCGGATACAGATGATACGCTTGATCGGATATTTTTTCGGAATCGGCACGGTGATGGCACTGCTGGGTGCCGCAGGCGTGGCACTTTACGTTGTCAGTATTTCCAAGGATTTGCCGGACTACGAGGTTTTGGCGAAATACGAACCGCCAGTTATGACGCGGGTTCACTCATCGGACGGGCAACTGATGGCAGAGTTTGCCCGGGAACGCCGGCTATATCTGCCAATTCAGGCAGTTCCGGACCGGGTGAAGGCCGCCTTTATCTCAGCCGAAGACAAGAATTTCTATCAGCATCCAGGTGTCGACATCAGCGGTTTGGCGCGCGCCATTGTCGTAAATATCCAGAACTGGGGTGCACGGCGTCCTGTAGGCGCTTCGACCATCACGCAACAGGTCGCCAAGAATTTTCTTCTCAGTAACGATCAGACCATTGGCCGGAAGGTCAAGGAAGCCATTCTTTCATTCCGTATTGAGCAAGCCTATTCAAAGGACCGTATTCTTGAGCTTTATCTCAATGAGATTTTCTTCGGTTTGAACTCATACGGTATCGCCGGAGCGGCGCTCACCTACTACAACAAGTCAGTCAATGAACTGACTATCGCGCAGGCAGCCTATCTTGCCGCGCTGCCAAAGGGCCCTTCGAACTATCATCCCTTCCGCCAGCCAGATCGTGCAATTGAGCGCCGAAACTGGGTTATCGATCGCATGGCTGAAAATGGCTATGTGACGATGGAAGAAGCTAAGGAAGCAAAGACTGAGCCTTTGGGTGTAACACCGCGTCACACGGGCAATTACCTCTTTGCGTCGGAGTATTTCACTGAAGAAGTGCGCCGCCAGATCATTCAACGTTATGGCGAGAATGCATTGTATGAGGGCGGACTGTCTGTCCGCACCACCCTCGATCCCAAAATGCAGGTTCAGGCACGCGCCGCATTGCAGCATGGTCTCTTCAAGTTTGACGAAGGCAAAGGCTATCGCGGCGCATATAAAACCATTTCGACAGCAGGTGATTGGGGTATTCCACTTTCCGAAATCAAAGAGTTTTCGGACGTCCCGGATTGGAAGCTAGCCGTTATTCTGGAAGTTACACCGCAGCAGGCGGTAATCGGATTGCGACCGGAACTGGATGCATCTGGCAAAGTTGTGCAGGAACGCACACAGGGCACAATCGCTGCTGATGATGTCAAATGGGCGTTCCGCATCATAGACGGTGACAAGCGCACCACTGCCAAATCGCTGGAGGGTGTGTTCAAAGTCGGCGATGTCGTATTTGTTCAGAAAAAAGAAGGCAGCGAGGCTGAATTCGATCTGCACCAAATTCCCAAGATTGAAGGTGGTGCTGTTGCGATGGATCCACATACAGGACGTGTCCTCGCAATGGTTGGCGGTTTCTCCTTCGCTCAATCTGAGTTCAATCGCGCAACGCAGGCCATGCGCCAGCCAGGTTCTTCCTTCAAGCCGTTTGTTTACTCAGCAGCGCTCGATAATGGATATACACCGGCGTCCGTGGTTCTCGACGGACCAATCTCGGTTGACCAAGGTGGAAGCCTCGGCGTTTGGGCACCGAAGAACTACAGCGGCAAATTTGCTGGACCATCGACTCTGCGCTACGGAATTGAACAGTCCCGCAATTTGATGACTGTTCGCCTTGCCCAGGACATGGGCATGAAGCTCGTTGCGGAATACGCCGAACGCTTTGGCATTTATGACAAAATGCTGCCAGTTCTGGCAATGTCACTTGGATCGGGCGAAACGACGGTCTTGCGTATGGTAACTGGCTATTCAATCATCGCCAATGGCGGTCGCAAGATCACGCCTTCCATGGTTGACCGCATTCAGGACCGCTACGGCAAGACTGTGTTCAAGCACGACGAACGCAAGTGCGAAAAGTGCTCCGCTGAACAATGGAATGGTCAGGACGAACCGGAACTGATCGATGATCGGGATCAGGTGCTCGATCCGATGACTGCTTATCAGATTACTTCCATGATGGAGGGCGTGGTCCAGCGCGGCACTGCCACTATTCTTAAGAGTCTGAACCGTCCGATTGCTGGAAAGACCGGAACGACGAATGATGAAAAAGACGCCTGGTTCATAGGCTTTACGCCTGATCTCGTTTTCGGCGTTTATCTCGGGTACGACAATCCTCAACCCATGGGACACGGTTTTACAGGTAGCGGTCTTGCTGCTCCCGTATTTAAGGCCTTTGCTGAAGCTGCCTTGAAAGATCAAAGGTCAGTTGATTTCCGGGTACCCGACGGGATGACGGTTCTGCCTATTGATCGTAAAACTGGTATGCAGGCGTCCGAAGGTGGTGCCAATGTCATAATGGAGGCTTTCAAGCCGGGTACTGGCCCAGCAGGCAGCTATTCAGTTATCGGCATGGATACTTTCTCCGAAGGTTCACCTGTTGAAGTTCAGTCACCTAACGTCAACCGGGCAATACAGGGCGGCGGCGGCGGACTCTTCTGATCCTCAATCCTTGTGTCTTGGTCGAAGTTTTCAAGACTTTACATCGCGCGGACCAGTCAATATGGTCCGCCGAAATTTGAATGAACTTTAAGGAATAATACCCCATGCGCGCCGAAATCGAGACGCTGGTCGATGAGATCAAGCAGGCCATAAGCCTGCTGAGGAGGCATCTTTGACTGGGATACTTCAATCAAACGTTTGGGTTATCTGAACCAGCTTGCAGAAGATCCTGCGCTATGGAACGACGCGCAGGAAGCACAAAAATTGATGCGTGAGCGTCAACAGGTCGAAGACAGCATCAATTCCATTCGTACATTGTCGCAAACGCTCGAAGACAATATCGAGTTGATCGCCATGGGCGAAGAGGAAGGCGACAAGTCCATTGTCGACGAAGCTGAGGCCGCTATCCGCGACATTAAAACCGAAGTCGACAGGCGTCAGATTGATACACTCCTGTCAGGCGAGGCCGATGCCAACGATACCTATGTCGAAGTGCATTCCGGTGCCGGTGGTACCGAAAGCCAGGACTGGGCTAATATGCTTTTGCGCATGTATACGCGCTGGGCGGAACGCAAGGGCTATAAGGTGGAATTGCTGGAAGTTCATTACGGGGAAGAAGCAGGTATTAAATCTGCGACAATTCTCGTTAAGGGACACAATGCCTATGGTCTCATGAAGACAGAGTCGGGTGTGCACCGGCTGGTCCGTATTTCGCCTTACGATTCGAATGCACGTCGGCATACTTCGTTCTCCAGCATTTGGGTCTACCCCGTTGTTGACGATAATATCGACATCGCGGTTACGGAAGCAGATGTGCGCATCGACACATATCGTGCGTCTGGTGCCGGAGGCCAGCACGTAAACACCACTGATTCCGCAGTGCGTATCACGCATATTGCCACTGGAATCGTTGTGCAGTGTCAGGCTGAACGTTCGCAGCATAAGAACCGCGCAACCGCATGGTCAATGTTGCGCGCGCGGCTCTATGAAGCTGAATTGGAGAAGCGCGAACAAGCAGCTGACGCCATTTCCGCTTCGAAAACCGATATTGGTTGGGGGCATCAAATTCGCTCATACGTTCTTCAGCCTTATCAATTGGTGAAGGATCTGCGCACAGGCGTTGAAAGCACCAGTCCTCAGGATGTGCTAGACGGCGAAGTCGATATGTTCATGGAAGCCGCACTTGCGCACCGGGTGCATGGTACCGATGTCGAAGTGGAAGATATCGCCTAAGGATTACTATAGATCGGCTGCAATCTGGCGGCCGATGCTGAGAAAGCTGGCTGGGTTTACAGCATTACCGCTTTTGCGGACTTCGTAGTGAAGGTGAGGGCCAGTCGATCGCCCGGTGCTGCCAGCTTTGCCAATGACATCGCCGATATTGACTTGTTGCCCAGGTGCTACAAGAATCTGGCTCAAGTGGCCATAGCGCGTCGAAAGACCATTATCGTGGTCGAGATCAATCATGTTACCATAACTGCTATTATAATCGGCAGCAGTAACTGTTCCCTTGGCCGTGGCATAGACAGAACTTCCACTTGCCGCTCGAAAATCCATGCCGGAATGGAATGCCAATAGCCCGAGCAGGGGGTCTCTGCGGATACCGAATGAGCTGGAAACCGGCATGCCTGGTACAGGATGAGCGATGGGAGTTGAGTTCGCCAGTGTTTTAGCTTGCTCGAGCTCTACAAGCGCAGCATCAAGATCAGAAATATTTGACTCAAAATCGGTAGCCTGGCTCGCATTTGCCAGGATCAACGGCCCTCCGGTGCCAGCCCGCTCGCCGAGCGCAGGAGAGGTTATACCTGCATTTGCAAGTGCGCCTTTAATTGAATTCGCGCGTTCATAAGCCTTAATTGATAATGCCTGCACCCGCTTGGCTTGAAGTGTTTCAAGTTTACCAAGTGAATAATCAACACGGTCGAATAACAGCTCAGCCTTATCAACGCCAAGCTTTGACGGCTTATCTTGAGTCGGGACGATCTTCCGGCTCGTTGTCGTTGGACCTGTAATAATGGGATCAATTCCATAATATCCATCGGATTCTTCTGAATCAATGCCAGGAACAGTGTTGTCGGCCCGAAGTTGTAAGGGTAGGCTTTCGCTCGCGCGTTGGAGCACAGGTGCCAAACGATTATTCTGTTCGCTCAATATTTTCTGGCGATCAATGAGTTCGCTTATTTTGCCTTCCATAAGCTTCTGATCGAGCATTTGGCGGCTTGTTACCCGATCCAGCTGCGTTCGAAGCGCAGCGATGCGATCCTCATAAGCCTGTTGCAGACGTGCTTGGCGTGCAACACTGCCGTGGATCAGGTCGTCACGAAAGACCAGATAGGATGTGGCCAACAGATAGCAAGCAGCCAGTCCGATCGCGAGGGTCCCCACCGCAATCGTCATCCAAGGTTTCAAAGTGAAATGGCGAATGGTATCGCCCCGCGCGACAATAATCGTGTGGGGCTCATTTGCACCGTTGAAGATACGTTGATTTTGAAGTTTCTTCACTGCGGCTACACCATTGTTAGCAGCTTCAATCTTTCAATTATTAGACTTCAGTAAGGTTAATAAACTCTAATAAAGTGCAAGATATCAATGCTTTCGATGGCTGTCAGGCAATGAGAGCCTTGGTTTCTTGCAATACTTCGGCTGCGTGACCAGGAACTTTGACCTTGTTCCAAATTTTTGCGATTTTGCCGTCGGCACCAATGAGAATTGTTGTACGTTCGACTCCCATATATTTGCGGCCATACATGCTTTTCTCAACCCAGAGGCCATATGCATCAACAATCTTTTTGTCTTCATCCGCGACCAGAGCGATTTTCAGATCGTGCTTGGCGATAAACTTGTCGTGTTTTTTAACGGGGTCAGGCGACATGCCGATGACCTTTGCTCCCAACTTTTCAAATTCGGTTTTCAGTCCAGAAAATTCAATGGCTTCTTGTGTACAGCCGCTGGTATCATCCTTGGGATAAAAGTACAGAACCACAGGGCCGCCGCGTAGAGCTGACAATGTGATCGCGCCACCACCATCTTTCGGCAACGTAAAATCCGGAGGTGTGTTACCAATTTCGAGAATTGTCATAGGAATGCCTTTCTTTGATTCTTGTGTGCAGTCTTCAATTACGCAACTATAGCGAGGTACGGGAATCATCTACGGTTTCCCAATTGATTCCTCAATTGGCTTGGGAATTTGACAGAGAAACCGGAAAAAGTCCGCTTTACAAAGCGTGATTTCACTAAGCTGCACAAGCACCCGTCTGCCAGCACTCAAGCTCAGGCGCCTGTTGCCACTTTGCGCCGGCGATCGCTTCTGCACAAGCTCACAAGTGCTTGTATTTCCTTTATTATTCTTTTCGCTGTGCTTGCTGGGATAGCATTTGCAGTGCTGCTTGCCGGTATAGGCGGAGAAGCCCTGACACAGCGTGCCGAACAAGCTCTGAAATCGGTCGCAGGTCCCGACGCGTATGCGACAATCCAGTCAGCGCAAATCTCACTTGATCAGCGCCGGCATGTGGCTTTGGAAGCTCGCAATGTCAATATTACCGATAACAAGCGCGGGATCGCGATCAGTAATGTGCGCGCGGTGCGTATTGGTCTGGCGACCTTGCCCTTGCTTCAGGGCAAGGTGCGCGTGCAACGTTTGGAGCTCGAAGGCGCTCAAATAAAGGTAACGTCACACGCGCCGTTCGATTTCATGAGCCTTGTTCCCAAGGATGAACGCGGACTTATTGATCTGGACGGAGCAGCGGCGGCGATTTTTACCGGTCTGGAAAGCGCAGTATCATTGCTTGATCAACGTGAGACGCGGGATATTTCCATCTTGGATACTGCGTTTGACTTCACTTTAGCCGGTGAATCAAAGCGCTTGCGCATAGTAAAGCTTGATCTGTCAGAGACCGGAGGCCCTGTGTCCATCGAGGGAATTGTCGAGTGGGAAGGCAAAGAGATTGAAGTATCTGCGCAGGCGAAGAGGTCAGCTACCGGTGGAAAAATCGAGGCTTTCTCACTGGCAATCAACAAGATCCCGCTGGCCGCAAAGCTCGGAACCGCGCCCGTCCCGGATATTGATGGGATCAAGCCGGACGGAGCTTACCTTTCTTACGACAATGTTTCCGATCTGAAGCTTGATGGTATCGCAGCAAATGCCACCGGGTCAGCAAGACTCTGGGGAACTGTCAATATTGGAGAAGGACCTGTCACTATAGGCAATGTTGATGACATGACCGTTGCCTCTGTCATTGCGTTTGAACACGTCTCCGGTTCGGATAAAATCGAGATAAAACCTTCGAGACTTCATTTTGGTGCTTTTGACGGCGTGCTCGAAGGAGCGATCGGACCAGAGCCAGCTAAAATAGACGGCAGTGCCGCCTCGAACCCCGGTTACCGGTTCGAGCTTGTAACAGAACGGGCCAAATCCGCACCACAGGATTCGACCGAACAACCACTGATCTTCAATGCCAGGGTCGCTGGCCGATATGATCCCACAGTGAAACGGCTGGATGTTTCCGAAATTGCTGTTCGCAGTAATGATGAAAGCGAACTTTACGGACAGGCAGGAGCAACGTTCGGGCAGGGGTCGCCTGCCATGAATTTAAATTTGCGAATTCCCCAAATGCCCGTTTCGCAGGTTAAGCAATTATGGCCGATTTGGGCGGCTACCGGAGCACGGCGTTGGGTTCTCGACAACCTTTTCGGCGGCACAGCGAAAGATGGTCGTATTGATGTCGCATTCCAGGCAGGGCACTTTGACGGTCCTGGAAAACCTCCACCTTTAACCAAAGATGAGGTTCAGGTTGATTTTGCTGTTGAGCATTCGCGGTTTGATATTGTCGGCGACTTGCCGCCGGTGCGCGATGCCAATGGAAAGATTAGCGTGCGTGGTGCCTATACAACCATCACGCTTGAAAAGGGATCGTCCTTCACGCCGAATAATCGAGAGGCGCGGATCATTAATGGCAAGCTTATCATTCCGTGGGGTCCGCAAAGGCCAGTATTGTCAGAGCTTGATCTTAATCTGGAGGGGGATGCCTCTGCTGTTGCCGAAATTATTGGTTTCAAGCCAATAAATGGTTTGAAAAGTCTGCCTTTTGGTCCGGACGACATCAAAGGCAATGTGAAGTCACATGTATTGGTAACATTTCCAGTCACCAGGCATTCGCCGCCAGGTAGTCTTAAATGGTCCGCGGATATGCAACTGTCCGATATCTCGATCGGAAAGAAAATCGATGGCCAAAAGGTAGATAATGCCAATGGCAGCTTGTTTGTTACCCAGTCGGAAGCGCGTATAGATGCAGAGGCGGAGCTCAACGGTGTGCCAGCTGAAATCGAGCTTTTCGAGCCTTTGGGCGATAACACCGCCCAACGTGAACAGAAAGTTACGCTTAAGCTCGACGATAAAACCCGCAACACTCTTTTCCCGGCGCTCACCCCGCTTCTGTCTGGGCCAATTTCTGTAGATATTGAAAAAGCGCCTAATGGCTCAAAGCTCGCGGTGGCAGATTTGAGCAAGGCCGAGATCAGATTGGCGCAACTCGGCTGGACGAAGGGAGCTGGCGTCAAAGCGAGTGCAAAGTTTGCTATCAAACAGGACGGCGACAATGTGGAAATCAGCAATCTCGATGTGGCTGGAGACACATTCCGCCTCCGAGGTGATGTGAGCGTCGTCAATGGTGATCTGACAACTGCGGAATTCAGTACAGCTAAACTCAATCGCGGCGATGATGTTGCAGTGAAAGTTACGCGGACCCAGTATGGTTATCGTGTCGATGTGAAAGGCGATACATTCGACGCAAGACCTCTGCTCAATCAGATTACCGAGCGAAAACAGCGTGGCGAAAGCGCCAATGCGGGCGGTAAACAACGTATTCTGGTCAATGCAGACATAGGTTCTGTTACCGGATTTTATTCAGAAGATCTCAGCAACGTGTCGCTGTCTTATGAGGGGGTGGGGACCGCTGTTTCCGGCCTCGCGTTCAACGCATCGACGAAGGCCGGTCGAAAGATATTTGCGGCTGACAGCTCCGAAAGCGGTTCCCGCTCCATAAGTCTGCAGTCGAAGGATGCCGGTGCCGTGCTCCGTTTCTTTGGCTTTTACGACAAGATGCAGGGTGGCGATATCAATGTAACGCTGGATTCTAAAGGCGATGGGCCGTTGCGCGGTCAAATTGATGCGCGAAATTTCACGCTGGTCAACGAGCCAAGACTGGCAAGCCTTGTGTCGTCTTCTCCTAACGGAGCAAGTCTCAATGAGGCAGTGAAAAAGAATATCGATGTTTCGACAGTTACATTCGAGCGCGGTTTCTCCCAAATCGAAAAGGGAGAAAACTATATTAACTTGGCAAACGGGGTTATCCGCGGCTCCACTATCGGAACGACTTTTCAAGGTGTATTAAGCGATCCCAGCGGAAATATGGCTCTCACGGGTACCTTCATGCCAGCCTATGGCCTTAATCGTATATTTGGCGACTTGCCCGTATTGGGTTTGTTTCTAGGGAATGGTCGTGATCGGGGCTTGATAGGCATCACCTACAAATTGGTGGGGCCTCTGAAGCAACCTCAGATCATCGTCAACCCGATTTCGGTAATTGCACCGGGTATTTTCCGCTCAATATTCGAGTTTCAATAGTTTTCCTCGAAGTTTGTGCGTGACTTTGAACACGCACAAACATCGGCATTTTACTTACGCTGGGCGAACCAGAATATGCTTCTTCTTGCCGAGCGATAATTTGATTACGCCATCAGTCGTCACTTCGGATGCTCCGACTTGGAGTTTTTCGTCTGAGACGCTCACATCATTCACACGTACGGCACCGCCTTGAACATGGCGGCGCGCTTCACCGTTTGATGCTGCGAGGCCAGCTTTAACCAGAAGGGTGAGAATGCCCACTCCAGTTTCCAAGTCGCTGGCAGCGACTTCGACAGTCGGCAGATTGGTTGCCAGCGCACCTTCTTCGAAAGTTTTGCGAGCAGTCTCAGCCGCATCTTGGGCTGCTTGTCTGCCATGCAACAAAGCCGTAATTTCCGTTGCAAGAACTTTCTTAGTTTCGTTGATTTCCGCACCACCCAACGCCCCGAGCCGTTCAATTTCATCAAGTGGTAAGGTCGTGTAAAGCTTGAGAAAGCGGGTTACGTCGGCGTCTTCTGTGTTACGCCAATACTGCCAGAAATCGTATGGGCTAAGCAGGTCCGCGTTCAGCCAGATCGCACCATTCATCGATTTGCCCATTTTGGCACCCGAAGAAGTGGTCAACAAAGGTGAGGTCAAGGCATATAGCTGCGGCGTGCCAAGGCGATGGCCCAGATCAATGCCATTGACAATATTTCCCCACTGATCCGAGCCGCCCATCTGTAATCGAAGTCCGTACCGCTTGTTAAGCTCGACAAAGTCATAGGCTTGCAAAATCATGTAGTTGAATTCGAGGAATGAAAGCGATTGTTCACGATCAAGCCGCTGTTTGACAGAGTCGAACGACAACATGCGGTTGACGGAAAAATGCTGACCCACATCACGCAGGAACTCAAGGTAGTTGAGAGGCATCAGCCATTCAGCATTATTGACCATAAGGGCATCCTGCGGGCCGTCGCCAAAATTCAGGTAATTGGTAAAAACCTGTTTGATGCCGTTAATATTGTTTTGGATAATTTCAGGCGTCATCAGTTTGCGCGCTTCATCCTTAAACGAAGGGTCGCCAACCATACCTGTGCCACCACCCATCAGCGCGACAGGTCTGTGCCCCGTCTTCTGCATCCAATGCAGCATCATGATCTGAATCAAACCGCCCGCATGCAGGCTGGAAGCTGTAGGATCAAAGCCGATATAAGCCGATACAGTTTCCTTGGTGAACAGTGCATCCAGACCCGCATCATCGGAGGTCTGATGGATGAACCCACGCGTGGAAAGCGTATGCAAGAATTCGGATTTGAAGGCAGACATAGATTTATTCCTGATTAGATCGGCGCTGCGAAAGAAGCGCTACGAGGCGTCTGTGCTTTTTGGGCAATGTGTGACGCGCCCGAATTTTCAGGGCGCGTCATCTAGTGGCTTAACGTAGACGTTTAGGCTTGGCTTCGACCAATTCCCCATTGAGGCGACGGTCGAGATAGTCAGAGCATTCAGCAATAACTTCATCAGTCATGCCGGAAAAGAAGTGGTTTGCTCCAACCATCGTTTTCTGAGTGATGGTTATGCCTTTTTGCGTCTTCAGCTTGTCAACCAGCCCTTGTACATCCTTGGGTGGTGCGACCTTGTCCTGATCGCCATGGAGAATCAGACCGGATGAGGGGCAGGGCGCCAGGAACGAGAAGTCATAGGTATTGGGTTGCGGCGCAACGGAGATAAAACCTTCGATTTCAGGACGGCGCATAAGTAACTGCATGCCAATCCAGGCGCCGAAAGAATAACCCGCAACCCAGCATGTTTTTGAGTCCGGATGTAGGGATTGCACCCAATCAAGCGCTCCTGCAGCGTCAGACAGTTCGCCAGAACCATGATCGAATTCACCTTGGCTGCGCCCAATGCCACGAAAGTTAAACCGCAGTGTCGTAAAACCGCGCTGCTGAAACATGTAGAAAAGATCATAGACGATCTTATTATTCATCGTGCCGCCAAACTGCGGATGCGGATGCAGGATGATGGCTATAGGAGCATTTTTTTCCATAGAAGGCTGATAGCGGCCCTCAAGGCGTCCCGCAGGTCCATTGAAAATTACTTCAGGCATGTATACTCCAGTCTTCGCCAACGGATGCTTCTTGACCAGCCGGGCTTGACGGCAATCAATAGCGCCCATAAAACCAGTTTAGAACCGTTCAAAACTGGTGTAGAAACTATATCGAAGCGGCTTAATAGGCTGGTCTGAGGTGCAATTTCAAGAAAATTGCGCTTTAAGACCACATTGATCGCAAAAGAACAGGATTTGACCGCGTATGGCCCGCAACCGCGCCTATTTCGACTACAATGCTAGCGCCCCGCTGATAACAGCTGCGCGCGATGCAATTGTCGATGCGCTGGCATTGCCGGGTAACCCTTCATCGGTACATATGGAGGGCCGTGCCGCTAAAGCAACTCTGCAAGCTGCCCGACACGACGTGGCAGGACTCGTAAACGCCAAACCTGATCATGTATTCTTTACATCGGGGGCAACCGAGGCAGCTTCAACCCTTCTAACACCGCAATATTTGATGGGACGTGCAGAAATGCGCCTGTCCAAACTATATGTCAGTGCGAGCGAGCATCCTTGCATACTTGCTGGTGGTCGGTTTGCAGCGGAACAGATTGAAATTATCCCCGTTGACGGCAGGGGCTTGTTGAATCGTGATCGGTTGCGGGAACTTTTGGCACTTCATGATCGCAACGAAGGCTTGCCTTTAGTGGCCGTACAAGCAGCCAATAATGAAACCGGTGTTTTGCAACCAATTGCAGAAATCGGCGCTCTGGTAAAGCAGTTCGGCGGTGTATTTGTCGTGGATGCCGTCCAGGCTGCTGGTCGAATTGCATTAGATATTACAACGAGTTCCGTGGATTACTTCATTTTGTCAGCGCACAAGATTGGTGGTCCTAAAGGAATTGGGGCAATTATCGCCGTGTCAGACTTGATCATGCCCAAGCCGCTGATACGTGGTGGAGGGCAAGAAAAAGGGCATCGTGCCGGAACTGAAGCCTTGACGTTGATTGTTGGCTTTGCAGCTGCTGCGCGAATTGCGCGCGAGCGCCTTGAGCAGGGCGGTTGGCCCGTTTTACAGCGGGATAAGATTGAGCGTGGTATTCGTGTCATTGCTCCAAATGCAATAATCTACGGTTCGGATGTAGAACGGCTCCCGAATACGACCTTCTTTTCCTTGCCACACGCCAAAGCAGAAACGGTGCAAATAGCTTTTGATCTGGCAGGGATCGCCTTATCTGCGGGCTCTGCGTGCTCATCCGGTAAAGTTGGCCCTAGTCACGTTCTGGCAGCCATGGGGCATGGCGACGGTACCGGAGGGATTCGTGTGTCTACCGCGCCGGACACGGATGATGATGACATCGAATTATTTCTCGACGCGCTGAAGAAAATCGTTATTCGAAGCGACCGTTCGGGAACCGCCGCTGCTGATGCAGCATAAAAATTTCAATTATTGACGTTTTTCGTCGATAGTTGCAAAAAATCCGGTAAATGCCGGTGTTAAATCGTGCGAATGCACATTACATAAAGGCAAATATTCAAGACGACATACTGCCTTGACGTTTGCAACTGCGGGACCTTGAACCCCGCGAGGATGGAGAACGCCAATGCCTGCAGTGCAGGAAACCATTGATCGGGTCCGTACGCTTGACGTGGACCAATATAAGTATGGCTTTGAAACGCTTATCGAAATGGATAAAGCGCCAAAGGGTCTGAACGCGGACATTATCCGGTTCATCTCAGCCAAGAAAAATGAGCCAGAATGGATGCTGGAATGGCGCCTTAAAGCCTATGAGCGTTGGTTGACGATGGAAGAGCCCACATGGGCCCGGGTCAACTATCCCAAGATCGATTTTCAGGACATGGTTTACTACGCCGGTCCGAAGAATCAGACAGGCCCCACCTCGCTTGCTGAAGTCGACCCGGAGCTTCTGCGTACCTATGAAAAATTAGGTATTCCGCTGAAGGAGCAGGAAATCCTAGCCGGTGTCCGCAAGGTCGGTGAACCAAGCCCAAGCGATGAAGACGAAGAAGCCAGTGACAACGTTTATAAATCAGGCCGCGTTGCAGTTGATGCCGTGTTCGACAGCGTCTCTGTTGTAACGACATTTAAGGCCGAGCTGGCAAAAGCGGGTGTCATCTTCTGTTCCATTTCCGAAGCCATTCGTGAGCATCCGGAACTGGTAAAGAAGTATCTTGCCACGGTCGTACCTGTCTCGGATAATTTTTATGCGACGCTGAATTCGGCGGTCTTCACGGATGGTTCGTTTGTCTATGTACCCAAGGGTGTGCGTTGCCCGATGGAACTTTCCACTTATTTCCGTATTAACGAACGCGATACAGGCCAGTTCGAACGTACATTGATCATCGCCGAGGAAGGCGCATACGTGTCCTATCTGGAAGGATGCACCGCACCGCAACGTGACGAAAACCAGTTGCATGCCGCAGTTGTCGAACTGATTGCACTGGACGATGCCGAGATCAAATACTCAACCGTCCAGAATTGGTTTCCGGGCGATGCGGAAGGCAAGGGTGGCATTTACAACTTCGTCACCAAGCGTGGTGATTGCCGCGGTGTCAATTCCAAGATTTCCTGGACGCAGGTTGAGACGGGCTCAGCGATCACTTGGAAATATCCGTCAGTTATTCTACGCGGTGATAATTCTCGCGGCGAATTCTATTCGATTGCGGTTTCCAATGGCCATCAGCAGATCGATAGCGGCACCAAGATGTTGCATCTTGGTAAAAACACATCAAGCCGCATCATCTCTAAAGGCATTTCCGCAGGTAAGTCTAACAATACCTATCGCGGTCAAGTTTCCGCCCATCGCAAGGCTGAAAACGCGCGTAACTTTACCCAGTGTGACTCGCTGCTGATCGGCAATGATTGCGGTGCGCATACGGTGCCATATATCGAAGCGAAAAATGCGACGGCTCAGTTCGAGCATGAAGCCACAACGTCGAAAATTTCCGAAGATGCGTTGTTCTATGTGATGCAACGCGGCATTCCCGAGGAAGAGGCGATTGCCTTGATCGTTAATGGTTTTGTCAAGGAAGTCATTCAGGAATTGCCGATGGAGTTCGCCGTTGAGGCCCAAAAACTGATCGGTATCAGTCTCGAGGGGAGCGTCGGATAATGGCCGTAACCGTCACGAAGGAAGAACTGGATCGGCTACGCAAGCGCTATAAAGAGCTTGGCGATGTCATCGATGAACTGACCGATACGCTCGGTCGGGCTTCCACCGCGACGGAACGTGTCCTCGAACCGGAACTGATGAGAGCTCGCAAGGAGCTTGTTTCGGTGGTCGAGCGCCTCAAAAGCTTAAGTGGCGAAAGTTCGTCATAGCTCGGCGCCGACTACCATAAAATTTAACTGGGATCATGAGTGTGGATCCACGGAATATCAAAGGGTACTAAAATGCTGGAAATCAGAAATCTCCATGCGAAGATCGCAGACACAGATACCGAAATCATTCGCGGTCTTAATTTGACGGTGAAGGCTGGTGAAGTTGCGGCCATCATGGGACCGAACGGGTCGGGTAAGTCAACTTTGTCCTATATTCTTGCTGGCCGTGACGATTATGAAGTTACTGAAGGCGATATTCTTTATAATGGCGAGTCCATTCTGGAACTTGATCCAGCCGAGCGTGCCGCAAAAGGCATCTTTCTGGCATTCCAGTATCCGATGGAAATACCTGGCGTAGCAACGATGGAATTCCTGAAAGTTGCTCTGAACTCGCAGCGCAAGGCGCGCGGTGAAGAGCCTTTGAAGATTCCTGAATTCATTTCACGTGTTAAAACAGCAGCTGGATCGCTCGACATGGATCTGGCAATGCTCAAGCGTCCCCTGAATGTTGGTTTTTCGGGCGGTGAGAAAAAGCGTGCTGAAATCCTGCAGATGAAACTGTTGGAGCCAAAGCTTTGCGTGCTCGATGAAACAGACTCTGGGCTTGACATTGATGCACTGAAGATCGTGTCCGACGGCGTGAATGCACTACGCTCGCCTGATCGGGCCGTGATAGTTATTACCCACTATCAGCGTCTGCTCGACTATATCGTGCCAGACAGCGTGCACGTGCTTTACAAAGGCCAGGTCATCAAGTCTGGCGACAAGAATCTTGCACTTCATCTCGAAGAGAATGGCTACGCCGATATCATCGGTGAGGCCGCTTGAGGATTGATGTCATGAATGTTCACACAGGGCGTCAGCCCACTGCAGCGGAATCGGCTTTGGTCGACGCTTTTGTTGATCGCATGGGTGAGTTGCCTGGCGATGCCGAGGTTGTTAGTGCTCGCGATAACGCAATCGAGGCTTTGAAGACGCAAGGATTGCCATCAAGGCGCGTCGAAGCTTGGCATTATACCGATCTTCGCACTTTGTTACGCGGCATACCTGACTATGATTCATCCGCGGGTAGCGCGGCCCTACCTTCGGTTATCGCAGGATCATTAGTAGCAACCGTTTCAAACGGTACTGCGTTGAACGCCCCGAAGATTGATTCTGTCACGTTCACGAAGTTCAGCGAGTTACTCGCCAATGGTTCCGCGATACGGCATCTGGCTATTCGGGATGGCGATGACGCTATTGGTCAGATCAACGCAGCTTATGTCACTGACGGTTGGAACATCATTGTTGACGATGGCGTGGAACTCGAAGCGCCATTAGAGATACAAAATGCGCAGCTTCGCGGGCAGGGCCATGTTCGTTTTCCGGTTCAATTCGGAAAAGGCGTCAAGGCTACAGTCATAGAGCGCCAGACCGGCGGCGATGGCGAAGGATTTTCGACAAGCGTCAGTAATTTGACTGTTGCTGATGATGCGGAAGTAAACTGGATCATTTTGCGTGAACAGGGTGCCAATGCAACGCAGTTGGCGCAATTAACGGCGACGCTTGGCAGCAATTCAAAGCTTACACTCTATGTTGTTAATGCAGGTGGTAAGCTCGTACGCCAGGAAGTGCATGTGCTGGTAAAAGGCGAAGGCTCTGATTTCCAGTTGCGCGGCGTAAACCTCCTTGCCGGCGATACGCACACCGACGTTACTATGACGCTGGGTCATTTGGTTGAAAATACGACTTCGGTGCAGGTTGTTCGCAACGTTGTTACGGATCGTGCTCGCGGTGTGTTTCAGGGTCAGATTAAAGTGAACAGGATCGCCCAGAAGACCGATGCACGCATGGCGTGCAATACCCTTCTGTTATCCGATGACGGCGAGTTTGATGCAAAGCCTGAACTTGAAATCTTCGCTGATGATGTCGCTTGCGGTCATGGTGCAACTGTCACTGAAATCGATGGTAATCATCTGTTCTATCTAAAAGCGCGCGGAATACCTGAAAATGAAGCGCGTGGACTTTTGATCAAAGCTTTCGTTGCTGAGATTATTGAAGAACTTGAAAGCGAAGCATTGGTAGAAGCGCTTGAAGCAATTCTCGACAAATGGCTGAGCGCGCATATCTGATCGATAACGCGACAATCCCAAGGACAAGTGCAGCGATCATGGATACGAAGATCATCAATAGCGGGTATGATGTAGACGCGATCCGTAGGGATTTTCCGATCCTATCGCGTGAAGTCTATGGCAAGCCACTCGTCTATCTTGACAATGGCGCTTCGGCACAAAAACCGCGGGCCGTTATCGATACGATCTCACAGACCTACTCCAATGAATATTCTAACGTGCATCGGGGGCTGCATTTTCTCTCTAACGCTACCACCGACGCATATGAAAAAGCACGGGAAAGTGTCCGGCGTTTTATAAATGCCGCATCGGTTGACGAGATCATCTTCACGAAGTCAGCCACTGAAGCCATCAACACAGTGTCTTATGGTTACGGTATGCCAAATATCGGCGAGGGCGACGAGATCGTTCTGTCGATAATGGAGCATCATTCGAATATTGTTCCTTGGCATTTCATTCGTGAGCGGCAAGGCGCCAAACTTGTGTGGGTACCGGTCGATGAACAGGGCGCGTTTCACGTCGAAGAATTTGAGAAGCGTCTGACGGATCGTACCAAGCTGGTCGCTATTACGCATATGTCGAATGTGCTGGGAACCGTAACGCCGATCAAAGATATTGTGCGTATCGCCCACGCGCGAGGCATTCCGGTTCTTGTCGACGGTAGTCAGGGCGCCGTGCATTTGCCGGTCGACGTCCAGGAGCTCGGTTGCGATTGGTATATTTTCACAGGCCATAAGATTTATGGTCCGTCCGGTATCGGCGTGCTTTACGGCCGCAAACAGATACTCGAATCGATGCGACCGTTTCAGGGCGGAGGCGAAATGATTGAGGAGGTGACTGAGGATTATGTCACCTATAATCATCCGCCGCACCGTTTTGAGGCCGGTACGCCACCGATAGCGCAGGCGATCGGGCTTGGCGCGGCAATTGAATATGTCGAGAAAATTGGACGCCATGCCATTTTGGCACATGAAGAAGATCTGCGCGACTATGCCCACCAACGGCTGCGCGAGATCAATTCGCTGCGTATTTTTGGCGATGCCAAAGACAAAGGTGCCATTATCTCATTTGAGCTTCAGGGCATTCACGCGCACGATGTGTCGATGGTTATTGACCGTGCCGGTGTGGCTGTCCGTGCGGGAACGCATTGCGCGCAGCCGCTCTTGAAACGCTTCGGCGTAACCTCCACATGCCGTGCATCGTTTGCAATGTACAATACCAGAGACGAGATCGATGTTCTCGCCGATGCGCTTGAAAAAGCGCGAAAGTTTTTTGGGTGATGATCATGACCGATAAAGTCGAAACAGAAAATGTGGCCCTCGAAGCCGCGCCGATAGTCGACTCGGAACCAGTCTCTGCCATTCCTGCCGACGAATTGGCGCGCATGACAGATGATGTTATTGGCGCCTTAAAAACTGTCTACGATCCGGAAATTCCCGCCGATATTTATGAACTCGGCCTCGTCTATAAGATTGATATCGAAGATGATCGTTCGGTGAAAATTGAGATGACGCTTACCGCGCCGGGCTGCCCGGTTGCCGGTGAAATGCCTGGCTGGGTACAAGATGCAGTCAGCGCCGTAGAGGGCGTGAGTTTTGTCGACGTAACGATGACGTTCGATCCACCATGGACGCCAGATCGGATGTCTGAAGAAGCCCAAGTCGCCGTTGGTTGGTATTAATAAGCAGTCTTTATTTTTCAACGAGTTAGACTAAAGTCTGGCTGGAATCAGCTTATTCTTTTCGATACATTACATTATTCCCGGAACAGAAATTTTCGTTCTGATTTATCCATTTTTGCTGCTTATTTTACAGTGGAATAAGAATGTTTGATGGTGTGTCTGTGGCTCGGATCCTTTTGGTCTCCGTTAGCCTCTCATTCATAATAAAAGCGTGTTGGCACAGCCACGAATTATCTGAGATATTAAATGCGGCAGATATTGCGGGCCTGTCGGACGGGCGCTGCACGTTGACCCTTTTGGCCGACGTGGCAAAGGAGCGGAAAAAACTGTTGCGCGAGACCTTGGTTTCAATGGGTTTGGCTAGCGCCGCTGTCATTACAGCAACAATATTATACTGTTATTTCGATTGATGGGCGCGATTATACCGCGCCAATGGCCCCGATCTGTGGCACTCTCTCCTATAAATTTCTGAACTTTCAACGAATTCATAAATCGTTTTAATGAGCCGCGTGCAGGGTATTAGACTATAGGCGTACGACTAAGGTACGGATTGTTACTGCAAATATTCCATTCTATTGCAACCAGCAGATGAGAGCGAATGTCATGCAAGGACATTTCTCTTTTAAGAGCTGCACTGTTTGTGGTTGTTGGAGCGATAGTGATGACCAGTTATGTAACCTTAGCGAATATCAATTTTTTGATCACAATTTTCTTCGGTTGCTTCGTGCTGCAAGCGCTGTGGTATCGCCGAACTCTCGCTAGAAATGGCTGGGTCGGTGCTTCGGGCGCTCATGGCATCCAGCGTTTGATCATGGTGAATAGTAGCCGTGCAGTGATGAAGGACAGAAAAAATCGCACCATCGACCTGCTTAGTATTGCTGCGATTATCGGAGCGGTAATCTGCTTCATCTAATCCACGAAAAAGAGTGCCGGAATTCAAGGGGCTTCACAACCTTCCGGCACACTTTCTTCCATGCTTTTTTCGGACTTTTGCAGCGTGCCGTCTATCAATGAAAGCGGCACGAATGGAACGCCCTGTATGGCAGGGTTCGCAAGCTTTAGTCGATAGCAACCGTAAAAGACTTTGATTGAGCCGTCTTTCTCTTCGGATTTTACCGCAATCGGTTGGCTCCAATAGGCTGATCCTGCAGCACCTTCGCCTTCCACCTTTCCAAACTGAACCGTCACCGATTTGGTATTTTCATATCCAGCCTGAAACTGTGGAAATGGCTGGGGAGGGCTTTCAGGTAAGTAATAGCTGTACGCTCTCGCATATTCTTGTCGATTGATAGCATTGTAGTAGGATTTGATGAGAGTTTCCGGCGTGCTTCGATTATCCAGGTATTCGGAGGGCGTCTGAGTTGGACTCAGTGCCGTTTCGATTTTGGAAGGTGTGTCAGACACCGCAGGTGTTTCGCTGCTTGCGGCAGGTGCTTTTGGTTCCTGTGCAATAACTGGAGCCGTGTGGAGAGCCAGCATTGCAATGCCGATAAGGACACAATAACGATTTTTCATGGTCATTGCCTTCCGTTTGTCTGTTTTCGAGCCCATGCCTATTGTGAACACTTGCAGTGACGTCCGTGTAACACTAATTATAGTGGCAGGTGATTGTTGCACCGTCTGAACAAGAAAGCTGATAAATGGGTCGTTTTTCTGTCATAACATTGACTGACGCTGCTGCGAGCCGCGTCGACGAAATTACATCGTCGCGTGAAGATGCGCTGGGTATCCGCGTCGGAATCAAGAAGGGCGGTTGTGCAGGTATGGAATATACAATCGATCTCGTCACTGAGGCCAAGCCGGGCGATGACGTTATCGAGAAAAATGGCTCCAAGGTCTTTGTTGCGCCTGAAGCAGTGCTTTACTTGCTTGGCACCGAAATGGACTTCGAAATTACCAAACTGCGCACTGGTTTTGTATTCAATAACCCAAATCAAACGTCAGCTTGCGGCTGCGGCGAATCGGTTGAATTGACACCGGCTCGCCCTGAAGCTTTGACGCCTGCCATTTCTTGATAGTCGTCACGTGGATAATGATGCGATCCACGATTTGTTTGCGGGATTGGGCGGCGTTAGCATCCGGCGGATGTTTGGTGGTAAGGGCATCTATTTCGAGGGGGTAATTATCGCCCTTGAACTTTCAACCGGAAATGTCCTTCTTAAAGCCGATGAGGTATCAATTCCGGAATTTGAAGCGGCAGGCTGTGAGCAATGGACCTACACAGGTAAGTCCAAGCAGGTAAAAATGCCCTACTGGTCCGTTCCGGAGGAGGCTTTTGATGACCCGGATATCATGACCGAATGGGCCAAGCGGGCTTATGAAGCCGCTCTGCGCGTGGCCAAATAGTCTCAGATCAAGCCGCGCTGCTCGAGAAAGCCGAGAGCATGCCTTGTGGGCAAGGTCAATAAATTTGGCAATTGTTGAAACGGGAACCAGCCTACTCCCGCATGCTTTTCGGGTTCCAGCAATTGCACTTCACCTGAAAAATTTTCAGCAAGAAACAACACTCCCAGCCAGTGTTGCTGTTCATCATGAAATAGCTGTTCGCTGATGCCGAGCAAACTCATGGTGCTGGCGTAAAGCCCGGTTTCTTCGAGTGCTTCGCGATGCACAGCCTGTTCGGCGGTTTCAAGAAAATCTACTTTACCGCCTGGTATGCCCCAACAACCTATTTCCGGGCTCTTCTTGCGCTGCAGAAGAAGAATATGCCCCTCTTTCAGAAATACGATGCCGCACCCAACGCCCGGACTATTCATGCTCAGATTTTAGTATCAATCAGCATAAACGCAGGAATTTCGTCGCCAAAGCCAATGGGGGCTGTCCCCATATCATCACGGTCTCTGCGATGGTCGCGGCGTGGTTCCGGCCGTTGCTCGGGCCGAGCTGCAGCGGGGCGAGCGCGACGTTGTTCATTCTCAGTTTTAATCGCAACCTTGTTGGGCTTATCAGCTGTACGAATAACAGGCTGATCGTCCAAAGGCTCGACTTCAATGTCTTTTGCCTTCTCAGCAGCCGCTATGATGTCAATTTCGGACTGTGGGCGCTCGCGCTCACGACCTTCATTGCGGCGACGCTTTGGTGCTGGCTTGTCACGGCCACCGCGTCCACGACGAGGGGCCTCATCCGGCTCGTTCGATACGGGCAGTGTCGACAGATCACCATCGTACCAGACGATATCTTCGCCGATCAGTTTTTCTATGGATGCCAGATATTTGACGTCTGCTTGTGTTACGAGCGTAAACGCCTTTCCGGAGCGTCCTGCGCGTCCCGTGCGTCCAATACGATGAACATAATCCTCGGAATGAATTGGTACATCGAAATTGAACACGTGACTCACATCGGGTATATCGAGCCCGCGCGCGGCGACATCGGATGCAACAAGTATTTTAAGCTTGTTATCCTTAAAATTCGCCAACATTGTCGTGCGCGCACGTTGATCCATATCACCGTGGAGTGCGCCAGCGTCGAACTCATGTTTAACGAGCGAGCGGAAGAGCTCCGATACATCTTTCTTGCGGTTGCAGAAGATGATTGCGTTTTTAAGTCCATCGGCCTCAGCGCGGATAAGATCGCGCAATATTGCCCGTTTCTCCCAATCCTTCTTGCCGGACTTTACTAGCTTCTGTTCAACCGTCTTTGCAGTCGTTGCAGCCTTCGCCACTTCGATGCGTACTGGCGAGTGCAAAAACTGTTCCGTCAGCTTGGTGATCTCAGGTGGCATGGTAGCCGAGAAAAACAGTGTCTGCCGTGTGAAGGGAATGAGTTTACAAATGCGCTCAATATCCGGGATAAAGCCCATGTCGAGCATCCGGTCAGCTTCATCGATCACGAGAATGTCTACTGCGCTCAGCAGCAGTTTACCGCGCTCGAAATGATCAAGCAAACGGCCTGGCGTAGCGATCAGTACGTCTGCGCCACGTTCAAGCTTGCGCAATTGGTCGTCGAAAGAAACGCCGCCGATGAGCAACGCAACATTCAAGCGGTGGTTTTTTCCATATTTAACAAAATTTTCCTCGACCTGCGCTGCGAGTTCGCGCGTGGGTTCGAGAATGAGCGTGCGGGGCATGCGGGCACGGGCGCGCCCCTGCTCGAGCAGTGTCAGCATAGGCAATACAAATGAAGCGGTTTTGCCGGTTCCCGTCTGGGCAATGCCGAGGACATCCTTGCGTTGCAGCGCATGTGGAATTGCGCCTGCCTGGATGGGTGTCGGGATCGTATATCCTGCTGCTTCTACAGCATCGAGCACTTTCGGTGAAAGGCCCAGATCAGCAAAGGTGGTCAATGGAGATTTAACTTTCTATCTGCAGTCGGTACCATACATGCCTGTTAGTGGCGTAAAGCTGCATTTGCCAGAAGCATCTGACGCTTGATTGCATAGCGTTTGCTGTAATTGCGTTACGGCGCATACCAGCAAAAGTCAACTCTTTGGTATGGTCACATTTAAGCGTTTGTTACAATTGTCCGTCATTTTATTCTAATGTTGTCAATAAAGGAACTGTTCCTTTAGAATTCGTTCGTTCCACGAATGGTTTTTATCAAAGAGAATGGTAGCTCGCAGCTGGGAAGCTTCTTCAATGGTGACCGATAAAACCGACTTTACTTCCGTATGATCTGCAACGGCGTTGACAGGTCGTTTCTCCGGCTCAAGAATATCGAAACGCACAGTCACCTTATTGGGCAGGAGCGCGCCACGCCAGCGCCGCGGCCGGAAAGCCGAAACAGGTGTAAGCGCAAGAAGGCGCGCATCAAGCGGCAGGATGGGCCCTTGAGCTGAAAGATTGTAAGCCGTCGAACCTGCAGGCGTGGCAACCATGACACCATCGCAAATGAGTTCTTCCAGCCGGATTTGATCGTCAACGCTGATGCGGATTTTCGCTGCCTGGTATGATTGGCGAAGCAAGGAGATTTCATTGAGGGCGAAGGCCGTGACAGTGCCTTCTTCCACCGATTCCGCTACCATCTTCAGTGGCCGGATCGTCTCGGATTGCGCAGCCTCAATTCGATCCTTCAGGCCAACGCTGCTGAACTCGTTCATTAGAAAGCCAACGGATCCGCGGTTCATGCCGTAGATCATTTTTCCTTGGTTCATGTAGTGCTGCAATGTCTGCAGCATGAAACCGTCGCCACCGAGCGCAACGATCACATCAGCATCGCGAGCGTCGGACTGACCGTAGAATTTGATGAGTTCTTGAGCAGCTTCATCCGAATCCGGCGTGCCGGAGGAAAGAAAAGCAAATGTTTCAATTTTCCGGTTCATGACTGCCTGCGAAATGTAAAGGAATAAGGATATATCGCCTAGCACGCTGGGCGTGATCTGGCAAAACGCGAAAGTGATATTGGTAAAGAAACAACGCCGCTGCAGCGCTTGGACAACTAGCCGGCGAAAAGATCTGGAGCGTGCATCATGCGCGAAGCAGGTAAAGAATTACCAGCGTGCTCGCGTGCAAATATTAAAGGAAAAGGTGGTGCCCCCAGAGAGACTCGAACTCCCGACCCTCTGATTACAAATCAGATGCTCTACCAACTGAGCTATAAGGGCAGCGGCGTTCGATTAGCACAAAGCTCCGAAGTGTAAAACGGAAAATGTGGTTTATACGAAATAATTTTACGAAAAGCCCGAAAACCGGGCCGATACTGTCTTTCAGGGTTAGTCGAATAGGGCAGTCTGGCCAAGCATGTCTCGATATCATCGGAAACGCGCGTAAGCGCCACGATAATCAGGCGCTCAAAGAATCGACGTGCGTAATAACGTTGACGTAAAGGTTATCTGTAGTTCAATGTTGCTTAAGGGGGAGATCTCAGAGATGACATATGATGCTGATGCTATTGTGATTGGGGCGGGGCTGGCGGGGTTGGTAGCTGCCACGGAACTGACCGATGCGGGCAAGCGGGTAATCATTGTTGATCAGGAACCCGAGCAGACATTGGGCGGACAGGCGTGGCGCTCTTTTGGCGGATTGTTTTTTGTAAATAGTCCCGAGCAGCGTCGACTGCGAATTAAAGATTCTTACGAGTTGGCATTGCAGGATTGGATGGGATCTGCGGGCTTTGATCGCGAGGAGGACCATTGGCCGCGAAAATGGGCTGAGGCCTATGTCGATTTTGCTGCCGGCGAAAAACGTTCATGGCTGCATGCGCAAGGGATGCGCTGGTTTCCTATCGTCGGTTGGGCGGAGCGGGGCGGTTCATTGGCGACGGGCCACGGAAATTCTGTGCCACGCTTTCATATTACGTGGGGAACGGGGTTGGGCGTAGTCGAGCCCTTTGTCCGGCGGGCCCGTGAGGCTGAACAAAAAGGACTTTTAAGTTTCCGATTTCGCCACAGGGTCACGTCGCTCGGCACGAATGGCGGCATTGTGGACAGCGTGGAGGGTGAGGTGCTTGAGCCTAGCAATGTCAAGCGCAGTGAGCCCAGTTCACGTGTGGTTGCCAGCTCGTTCATTTTAAGGGCGCAGGTAATTGTTGTTTGCAGTGGAGGCATGGGAGCCAATCACGATCTTGTGCGCAAAAATTGGCCAAAACGCTTGGGTGAAGCTCCTAAACGCCTCATCAGCGGGGTGCCGGATCATGTTGATGGATTGATGCTGGGCATAAGCGAACAAAGCGGCGCGCATCTAATCAACTGCGATCGCATGTGGCACTATGTCGAAGGCGTGCACAATTGGAACCCGATTTGGTCTAGGCATGCTATCCGTATTCTGCCGGGGCCATCATCCTTATGGTTTGATGCCAATGGAAATCGCTTGCCTGCACCATGCTTGCCGGGCTTCGACACATTGGCCACGCTCAGTCACATCATGAAAACGGGACATGATTATTCTTGGTTCATACTCAACGAGACCATTGTGAAAAAAGAATTCACGCTATCAGGCTCAGAACAAAACCCTGATTTCACCAGCAAGAGTTGGCGGCAGGTATTGAAGCGAGCCACCGGTGGCATTCCCTCACCTGTTAAAGCGTTTCTCGATAAGGGCGAAGATTTCATCGTTGAAAATAATCTGACTGATCTGGTGCGGCGAATGAACGCTCTGAGCGGGGATAATTTGATTGATGAGCAAAAACTTCACGCACAAATTGCTGCACGCGATCGCGAAGTCGAGAACACCTACACGAAGGACGCACAAATCACGGCGATAAGGGGCGCGCGCAATTATATCGGCGACAAGCTCGTTCGCGTCGTGCCTCCCCACAAGATACTGGACCCAAAACATGGGCGCCTGATAGCGGTGAGACTCAATATTCTGACGCGCAAGTCATTGGGCGGCATAGAGACTGATCTGAATGCACGTGTTCTGAAACAAGGCGGCGAGCCGCTACCGGGAGTTTACGCGGCGGGCGAGGCGGCTGGCTTTGGCGGTGGAGGAGTTCACGGATATAACTCGCTTGAAGGAACTTTTCTTGGCGGTTGCATATTTTCCGGCCGTATTGCTGGTCGGGCAGCCGCCAAGGTTGTTTAGATCACGCCAATACCGTGGTGGGCAGTTCCTTCATCGCGTCAGATAGCGTTGGGCTGCATAAAGTGAGATTGCAGCCGCGTTGGACACATTCAATGATTTGATAGCGCCGGGCATATCAAGACGGGCGAGGTGGGTAACTGTCTCGCGCGTCTTCTGACGTAAGCCTTTGCCTTCTGCGCCGAGGACCAAGGCAATGCGTCCTGGCTTCATCGTTTTTTCGAGTTCGAGCGGCCCTTCCGAATCAAGCCCAATTGTTGTGAAGCCGAGCTCGTGTAATTCACTGATCGCATCAGCAAGATTGCGAACTTCTATATGGGGAATAAGTTCAAGCGCGCCAGAAGCGGCTTTTGCAAGGACGCCTGATTCTTGTGGGCTGTGCCTTGCCGTTGTGATGATAGCTCCAGCGCCGAAGGCCACTGCGGACCGCATGATTGCGCCGACATTGTGTGGATCAGTAACCTGATCAAGAATCAGCAGGAGATCGCTTTCTTGAAGCACTTTCAAAGATTGGGCTTTTAAAGGCTTTGCTTCGATCATCACGCCTTGATGCACGGCATCAGAGCCGGTTTCCTTATCGATTGCGCGGGGCTCAACAATTTCAACGTCGAATCCCAGGGCGTCTGGATCAGCGATTTCCAGTCGATCGAGAGCATTCTTCGTGACCAGCATGCGTTTGATCTGGCGGGCAGGGTTATCCAGTGCTGCGCGGACCGTATGCAAACCATAGAGCCGGACAAGCCCTTCCGGTGCTTGTGTGCCGGCGACTTGAGGACGCGAAGCTCGTTCAGCCTGTTGCGGTGTACCGCCAGCCTTCTGATCGCGGTACTGGCGGCGCAATGTCGCGTAATGGGAATCTTTTTGCGTATGTGTGGGTTTTTGTGTCGTCATAACGCGACCATATACGCTTTCACTTCGTTCAGCGATACGACTATTCGTTGAATTTATTGGCTTCGGTCGGTTGAACCGCATAATTTGTCAGGCAATTTCCACAACTCATTCATTTTCTGCCAGTAAGTGTTGACACCACGTGACCTAGTCGGCATAAGGCCCTCCGCAAGCAGCAGCCTGATGAACTGTCCGGCGGTTGTTTGCGAAGTGCCAAATGGCGCGGTTCCATCGGCAGTGACCGGAGGAGTGCCCGAGTGGTTAAAGGGGACGGACTGTAAATCCGTTAGCTTGGCTTACGTTGGTTCGAATCCAACCTCCTCCACCACTGCCGGAACCGCCCGCCTGGCGCATAATCCCAAGACGAATTGGTCTTGGTGGAGATTATGTGCCAATTTGAGTGTTGTGCGGGTATAGCTCAGTGGTAGAGCAGCAGCCTTCCAAGCTGAATATGCGGGTTCGATTCCCGCTACCCGCTCCAGTTTCGACAGAGAGCACCGCGTACACGCGAGAGCGCGTATGGTGCTCTTCGATTTTGTCTTGAGCTTGTACGCCGCTCATGTGTCCCCATATGAACGAGCATATCCCAAGACGAACCCAACCCGGATCGGTCGTGTTTGGCCGGGCGGGTGACTGTGCTGACGGACGGCTCGCTGTCTCGTCTGACTACAAACATGGTACCGGCCTCTAGACCGGTTGTGATGACGAGAGAACGACGATTATGGCTAAGAGCAAGTTTGAACGTAATAAGCCGCACGTAAACATCGGCACGATTGGTCACGTTGACCATGGCAAGACGTCGTTGACGGCAGCGATTACGAAGTATTTTGGTGAGTACAAGGCGTATGACCAGATTGACGCTGCACCGGAAGAGAAGGCACGCGGCATCACCATTTCGACGGCACACGTTGAGTATGAGACGCCTGCGCGTCACTATGCACACGTTGATTGCCCTGGCCACGCCGACTATGTGAAGAACATGATCACCGGCGCTGCGCAGATGGATGGCGCTATTCTGGTTGTGTCTGCCGCTGACGGCCCGATGCCCCAGACCCGCGAGCACATTCTGCTTGCCCGTCAGGTTGGCGTTCCAGCGATCGTCGTGTTCCTGAACAAGGTTGATCAGGTTGACGATGCTGAATTGCTCGAACTGGTTGAGCTTGAAGTTCGTGAGCTTCTTTCCAAGTATGATTTCCCGGGCGACGATGTACCGATCGTCAAGGGTTCGGCTTTGGCTGCACTTGAAGACAGCAACAAGGAAATCGGCGAAGACGCAGTTCGCGCGCTGATGGCTGAAGTTGACAAGTACATTCCAACGCCAGAGCGTCCTATTGACCAGCCATTCCTGATGCCGATCGAAGACGTTTTCTCGATCTCGGGTCGTGGTACGGTTGTGACTGGCCGTGTTGAACGCGGTATCGTCAAGGTTGGTGAAGAAGTTGAAATCATCGGCATCAAGCCGACGACAAAGACAACAGTTACCGGCGTTGAAATGTTCCGCAAGCTGCTCGATCAGGGCCAGGCAGGCGACAACATCGGTGCACTGGTTCGCGGTGTTGGCCGTGAAGACGTTGAGCGCGGTCAGATCCTTGCCAAGCCAGGTTCGGTCAAGCCGCACACGAAGTTCAAGGCAGAAGCCTATATTCTGACGAAGGACGAAGGTGGCCGTCATACGCCATTCTTCTCCAACTACCGTCCACAGTTCTACTTCCGCACGACTGACGTGACGGGTGTAGTGACTTTGCCGGAAGGTACGGAAATGGTCATGCCTGGCGACAACATCTCGGTTGATGTGACGCTGATCGTGCCAATCGCCATGGAAGAGAAGCTCCGCTTCGCTATCCGTGAAGGTGGCCGCACCGTCGGTGCTGGCATCGTCGCTTCTATCATTGAGTAAGACTGTCGCCTGACAGTTCGAATCGGGAAGGGCGGTCCATTGGATCGCCCTTTTTGTTTGCAAAGAATTTGGTTCCGAATCGGAAATGGACGCAGTCAGGCGCAATTGTTGGCAAGCTAAACAGATAATTTTTCAGCAAGGCGCAAGAAGTCGCGTATTGGCCCTTGAAAAGGCCACGGCTTTGTGGAATGTACGCCCCGAAGATAGGGGAGTAGCTCAGTTGGTAGAGCGGCGGTCTCCAAAACCGTAGGTCGCAGGTTCGAATCCTGTCTCCCCTGCCATCTATATAGTCTGCTGGGTACACGATTGGATGGTGTAACTGCAGATGTTGAGAAGGAATTGACTCCGGGGCCTTGTGTTTTACCGGAATCGGTTCTATGTAACGTCAACAGACACGCGGTGCGTGGAGCTGAATAATCAGCTTTACGGGCCGTAATGGTGTGAACAGTCGGCATTTAAATATTAATGCAGTGTGTTTGCAGCGAAATGACACGCACGAGCGGTAAATGGCATCCAAAACGAATCCAATAACTTTTTTTCAGCAAGTGCGCGCTGAAACCGCAAAGGTCACATGGCCTTCGCGTCGCGAAACGCTCATTTCCACTGCGATGGTGATGATAATGGCGTTCTTTGCTGCGATCTTTTTTTTCGCAGCTGATCAGTTGATGGCATACGGGATTGATCTCATTCTCGGTCTTGGTCGTTAACGCAGGCTGACAAGAAAATCGGGATTGGGAATTCAACAATGACCGCGCGCTGGTATATCGTTCACGCCTATTCGAATTTTGAGAAGAAGGTCGCCGAGTCGATCGAAGAAAAGGCGCGACAGAAGGGTCTGTCGCATCTTTTTGAAAAGATCCTCGTTCCGACCGAAAAAGTGGTTGAAGTGCGCCGTGGCCGTAAGGTTGATGCTGAGCGTAAATTCTTCCCGGGCTATGTCATGGTTCGTGCTGATTTGACGGATGATGCATATCATTTGATCAAGAACACGCCGAAGGTAACCGGTTTTTTGGGTTCGGATAATAAGCCGATCGCAATTTCCGACAAGGAAGCAGAGCGCATCCTGACCCAAGTTCAGGAGGGTGTTGAGCGTCCTAAGGCATCGATCTCGTTTGAGATTGGTGAAAGCGTTCGTGTTGCTGATGGACCCTTTGCGTCGTTCAACGGTACGGTACAGGAAGTTGATGAGGAGCGTTCGCGCCTCAAGGTCGAGGTTTCGATCTTTGGTCGTGCAACTCCTGTCGATCTGGAATTTGGTCAGGTGGAAAAAGTCTGATCATAAGGGTGGCTCTCGAAGTTGTCCTGTCACTCCGGTGACGAAGAGGTGGGAGGTGAGAAACCTTAGCCGGGTTTTAAACCGAACCACCAAACTGCAACCGCTGGTTTTTCAGCATAATGTAAAGGTGCCGGTTTATCCGGCATAACCATAAGGCAGAGTATAATGGCTAAGAAAATAGCAGGCCAGCTCAAGCTGCAGGTTTCGGCAGGATCGGCAACGCCATCCCCGCCAATCGGACCGGCACTTGGTCAGCGCGGCATCAACATCATGGAATTCTGCAAGGCCTTCAATGCGGCTACGCAGGAAATGGAAAAGGGCTCGCCCGTTCCAGTCGTGATCACATATTATCAGGACAAGTCCTTCACTTTTGCAATGAAGACCGCTCCGGTTTCCTACTTCCTCAAGAAGGCTGCAAATCTGAAGTCCGGTTCCAAAGAACCAGGTAAGGTAGTTGCCGGTAAGGTTACGCGCGAGAAAGTCCGCGAAATCGCTGAAGCGAAGATGAAAGACCTGAACGCAGCAGATGTTGAATCTGCAATGCGCATGGTCGAAGGTTCTGCCCGTTCGATGGGCCTGGAAGTGGTGGGCTGATCCGATGGCAAAAGTAGCAAAGCGCGTAGCGAAGGTTCGTGAAGGCATTGACCGCAACAAGCTCTATGATCTGACTTCGGCAATTGCCATGGTCAAGGAGCGTGCAGTCGCCAAGTTCGACGAAACTATCGAAGTTGCAATGAATCTCGGCGTTGATCCTCGTCATGCGGACCAGATGGTTCGTGGTGTTGTCAATCTGCCAAACGGCACTGGCCGTACAGTTCGTGTTGCCGTGTTTGCACGCGGTGCCAAGGCTGATGAAGCCACGGCTGCCGGCGCAGATATCGTTGGTGCAGAAGATTTGTTCGAGATCGTCAATGGCGGCAAGATCGATTTCGATCGCTGCATTGCAACACCGGACATGATGCCGCTCGTTGGCCGTCTCGGTAAGGTTCTAGGACCTCGCGGCATGATGCCAAACCCAAAGGTTGGCACGGTTACGACTGACGTTACAGCTGCAGTTAAGGCTTCGAAGGGCGGCGCTGTTGAGTTCCGCGTTGAGAAGGCCGGTATTATTCATGCTGGCGTCGGTAAGGCTTCTTTTGATGCCAAGGCGCTTGAAGAGAATATCAAGGCTTTCGCTGATGCGGTAACCAAGGCCAAGCCTGCTGGTTCCAAGGGCGAATATGTCAAGCGCGTCGCGATTTCCTCGACAATGGGCGCTGGCGTAAAGATCGACCCGGCAACAGTACGCATTGCGTAACTGTTGATTGAGTTTTCAAGCTTAACCGCTTGATTGAAAAGAATTCCAGGCCTTTCGGGGCCTGGATAACCGGATGAAAATCCGGTTATCCTGTCCGAGATTGCGGGTGGTTCGCCTTAATTCGTAAGAACCTGCATGAGACGTGGAAAAACTTTGATTTGAGGGCTCTGCCCAAAGAACAAGGTTCGAACCGTAGTTGCCTTTCGCTTGCAGCCAATCCGGCGAAGCAGGGGGGACAGGATCCTCAACTGTTGTTTGGTTTCAGTTTTCGGACTGAAGGCTTGCAACAAAAGGCAACCCGGCAGGAATGCAATATCGCATTACTGTCAAATGGAGAGAGACAGTGGAAAAAGCGGAAAAGCGCGAATTTGTCACTTGGCTGAATGGGGTCTTCAAGGATTCCGGTTCAGTTGTCGTGGCCCACTATACCGGTCTCACCGTTGCGCAGCTGAGCGATCTTCGCTCCAAGATGCGTGATGCTGGTGGCACTGTTAAAGTCGCGAAGAACCGCCTTGCCAAGATCGCTCTTCAAGGCACGGAATCGGAAGGCATTTCTGATCTATTCGTAGGTCAGACACTTGTTGCCTATTCCAATGATCCGATTACGGCACCAAAGATCGCCATTGAATTTGCCAAGGGCAACGAAAAGCTCGTTATCCTCGGTGGCTCAATGGGAGCAACAACTCTTGATGCAGATGGCGTGAAGGCTCTGGCCGCACTTCCATCACTCGACGAGTTGCGCGCAAAGCTGGTTGGTATGATCCAGACACCAGCTTCTCGCATCGCTCAGGTCGTAAACGCACCGGCAGCTCAGCTTGCCCGCGTTTTTGGCGCCTATGCCCGGAAGGACGAAGCGGCATAAGGCCGTTCTCGCTGTCAATATATCGAACCTTGTAAAGGAATATCACAATGACTGATCTCGCAAAGATCGTAGAAGACCTGTCCAACCTTACAGTTCTTGAAGCTGCGGAACTTTCCAAGCTTCTTGAAGAGAAGTGGGGCGTTTCTGCTGCCGCTCCTGTTGCTGTTGCCGCTGCTGGCGGTGGTGCAGTTGCAGCTGCTGTTGAAGAAAAGACTGAATTCGACGTCGTTCTGACCGATGCCGGCGCTAACAAGATCAACGTGATCAAGGAAGTCCGCGCAATCACCGGTCTTGGCCTGAAAGAAGCCAAGGACCTCGTTGAAGCTGCTCCTAAGGCAGTTAAAGAAGCAGCGACTAAGGACGAAGCTGACAAGATCAAGGCACAGCTCGAAGCAGCTGGCGCCAAGGTTGAACTCAAGTAATCCTTGCGTTATTGGCGGGCAGGGTGACCTGTCCGCCGACTACCCTCTCCGGAGGGCCCGGTACTCAACCCTTTTCCTGATGGCAATTTGGTGCTTTCAGGAAACGGGTTTTGTCCCGTTCACGGGGCCGCATACGCGGTTTTAAGAAACAGGCCAGTTTCTGGCATAAAGACGAGGAGCGACGATGGCTCAGACCCATTCTTTCAATGGTCGTAGGCGCGTACGCAAGTTTTTCGGTAAGATTCCGGAAGTCGCAGAGATGCCGAACCTCATCGAGGTTCAAAAGGCTTCCTACGATCAGTTTCTGATGGTGGAAGAGCCCAAGGGCGGACGTTTGGACGAAGGTTTGCAGGCTGTATTCAAGTCTGTTTTCCCGATCCAGGATTTCTCTGGTGCTTCCATGCTCGAATTCGTCAAGTACGAGTTCGAAGCTCCAAAATTCGACGTTGACGAATGCCGTCAGCGCGATCTGACATATGCTGCGCCGCTTAAGGTGACGCTGCGCCTTATCGTGTTCGATATCGATGAAGATACCGGCGCGAAGTCGATCAAGGACATCAAGGAACAGGACGTTTACATGGGCGATATGCCGCTCATGACCGATAATGGTACGTTCATTGTAAACGGCACCGAGCGCGTGATCGTTTCGCAGATGCACCGTTCACCGGGCGTCTTCTTTGATCACGACAAGGGCAAAACCCATTCGTCCGGCAAGCTTCTGTTTGCTGCGCGCGTCATTCCGTATCGCGGCTCATGGCTCGATATTGAATTCGATGCAAAGGACGTTGTGTATGCGCGTATCGACCGCCGCCGCAAAATTCCGGCGACATCGCTGTTGATGGCGCTCGGCATGGATCCAGAAGAGATTCTGTCGACTTTCTACAACTCGCTCACATTCAACCGTGACGGCGAGACATGGCGTATTCCATTCTCAGTCGACCGTTTCCGCGGCTTCAAGGCGACCACTGACGTTATCGATGCTGATACTGGCGAGGTTATCCTCGAAACCGGTAAGAAGCTGACTGCGCGTAGTGCCAAGCAGCTTGCTGAAAAAGGCTTGAAGTTCATCAAGGCGACCGAAGACGATCTGCTCGGCTCCTATCTAGCCGAAGATATCGTCAACATGGAAACTGGTGAAGTTTATCTCGAAGCAGGCGACGAGCTTGACGAGAAGACCCTCAAGGTTCTGCTCGACACGGGCGTTTCGGAAATCAACGTTCTCGATATTGATCATGTCAATATCGGACCATACATCCGTAACACGCTCGCCGTGGACAAGAACGAGAGCCGCCAGGACGCATTGTTTGACATTTACCGTGTCATGCGCCCGGGTGAGCCACCGACAATTGACTCGGCTGAAGCCATGTTCAAGTCGCTGTTCTTCGACAGCGAACGTTATGATCTGTCGGCTGTTGGTCGCGTCAAAATGAACATGCGCCTTGATCTGGATGCGGAAGACACTGTCCGTATCCTGCGCAAGGAAGACATTCTTGCCGTGGTCAAGATGCTGGTTGATCTGCGCGATGGCCGTGGTGAAATCGACGACATCGACAATCTCGGCAATCGCCGTGTGCGTTCGGTCGGCGAATTGATGGAAAACCAGTATCGTGTTGGTCTGCTTCGCATGGAGCGTGCCATCAAGGAACGTATGTCATCCATCGAAATTGACACTGTCATGCCGCAGGATCTGATTAACGCAAAGCCAGCAGCAGCTGCGGTTCGTGAGTTCTTCGGTTCTTCGCAGCTTTCGCAGTTCATGGATCAGACCAACCCGCTGTCCGAGATTACGCATAAGCGTCGTCTTTCGGCTTTGGGACCTGGCGGTTTGACTCGCGAACGTGCAGGCTTTGAAGTTCGCGACGTTCATCCGACACATTACGGCCGTATCTGCCCGATTGAAACGCCGGAAGGCCCGAATATCGGTCTGATCAACTCGCTCGCAACCTTTGCCCGGGTCAACAAGTACGGCTTTATCGAAAGCCCGTATCGCAAGATCATTGATGGTAAGGTTACCGACGACGTTGTTTATCTGTCGGCAATGGAAGAAGCCAAGTATCACGTGGCGCAGGCCAATGTGGAGCTCGACTCTTCCGGCGGATTCACAGATGAATTCGTTGTCTGCCGTCATGCGGGTGAAGTCTTGATGGCCCCACGTGAAAACGTGGATTTGATGGACGTTTCACCAAAGCAGCTTGTATCGGTTGCCGCCGCACTTATTCCGTTCCTTGAAAACGACGACGCCAACCGCGCTCTGATGGGCTCGAACATGCAGCGTCAGGCCGTTCCTCTGGTTCGTGCTGAGGCGCCATTCGTCGGAACAGGTATGGAGCCGGTTGTTGCTCGCGACTCCGGTGCTGCTATTGGTGCCCGCCGTACAGGTATCGTCGATCAGGTTGATGCAACCCGTATCGTTATCCGTGCGACGGAAGATCTCGTACCGGGCAAGTCTGGCGTTGATATTTATCGCCTGATGAAGTTCCAGCGCTCGAACCAGAACACCTGCATCAATCAGCGTCCGCTGGTACGTGTAGGCGACCGGATCGAAAAGGGCGATATCATTGCTGACGGTCCTTCGACGGATCTGGGTGATTTGGCTCTTGGCCGTAACGTGCTGGTCGCGTTCATGCCTTGGAATGGCTACAACTACGAAGATTCCATCCTGCTTTCTGAAAAGATCGTTTCGGATGACGTCTTCACCTCGATCCATATCGAGGAGTTCGAAGTCATGGCTCGCGACACGAAGCTTGGACCGGAAGAAATCACGCGTGACATTCCGAATGTTTCGGAAGAAGCGCTGAAGAATCTGGACGAAGCCGGTATCGTGTATATCGGTGCCGAAGTTCAGCCGGGCGATATTCTTGTCGGCAAGATCACTCCGAAGGGCGAAAGCCCAATGACGCCGGAAGAGAAGCTTCTTCGCGCCATTTTCGGTGAAAAGGCTTCGGACGTTCGTGACACCTCGATGCGCATGCCGCCCGGGACTTACGGTACGGTAGTGGAAGTTCGCGTTTTCAATCGCCACGGCGTTGAAAAGGACGAACGTGCCATGGCTATCGAGCGTGAGGAAATCGAACGCCTGGCCAAGGACCGCGACGACGAACAGGCTATCCTGGACCGCAACGTCTATGGCCGTCTTGCTGATGTTCTCAACGGCAAATCTGCTGTTGCCGGACCGAAAGCGTTCAAGAAGGGCACAGTCGTTACACAGGACATCATGGGTGAATACCCACGTTCGCAGTGGTGGCAGTTTGCTGTCGAAGACGAAAAGATCCAGGGCGAAATCGAAGCTCTGCGCAACCAGTATGACGACTCCAAGAAGCTGCTTGAACAGCGCTTCATGGACAAGGTCGAAAAGGTCCAGCGCGGCGATGAGATGCCTCCAGGGGTCATGAAGATGGTCAAGGTCTTTGTCGCTGTGAAGCGCAAGATCCAGCCAGGCGACAAGATGGCTGGCCGTCACGGCAACAAGGGTGTTGTTTCGCGTATTGCTGCTGTTGAGGATATGCCGTTCCTTGAAGATGGAACGCATGTTGACATCGTTCTCAATCCGCTTGGCGTGCCAAGCCGAATGAACGTTGGTCAGATCCTTGAGACGCATTTGGGCTGGGCTTGCGCCGGAATGGGCAAGAAGATCGGGGAACTGATCGAAGCCTATAAGGCACAGCACGCACTAGGCGAGCAGGGCGACATTGCTCCGCTTCGGGCGACGATTGAGTCGATCATCCCGGACAATGACCGCAACGAACCGGTTCGCAACTATGATGATGAAAGCATCATTCGTCTTGGCGAACAGATGAAGCGCGGTGTGTCGATTGCAACGCCGGTATTTGACGGTGCGCATGAACCAGACATCAATGTGATGCTGGAGCAGGCAGGCCTAAAATCCTCCGGTCAGTCGACACTGTACGACGGACGTACGGGTGAAACTTTTGATCGTCAGGTGACTGTCGGCTACATCTATATGTTGAAGCTGCACCATCTGGTTGATGACAAGATCCACGCTCGTTCGATCGGACCTTACTCGCTCGTTACGCAGCAGCCTCTGGGTGGTAAAGCCCAGTTCGGCGGTCAGCGCTTCGGTGAAATGGAGGTCTGGGCACTGGAAGCATATGGTGCGGCTTACACGCTGCAGGAAATGCTTACGGTCAAGTCCGATGACGTTGCCGGTCGTACCAAGGTCTATGAGGCGATTGTCCGCGGCGACGATACGTTCGAAGCAGGCATTCCCGAGAGCTTCAACGTTCTCGTCAAGGAAATGCGTTCGCTCGGACTTAATGTCGAGCTGGACGATACACGCCAGCAGGAACAGCAACAGGCATTGCCTGACGCTGCAGAGTAAAAAACGTCAGGGTGCGCGATTAGTTTCCGCGCACCCCGGCATTCGTTTCGAGCCGCTGAAGAAGCGGCATTTGATCTAGATGGACCGCGGTGGCGGATATTCATCGCAAGGAGAGGGCACTTTTTGCCCCATGGAGAAACGGCATGAACCAAGAGGTCATGAATCTTTTCAATCCTCAGGCGCCTGTGCAGGCATTCGATTCCATCAGGATTTCGATCGCCAGCCCTGAGAAGATTCTGTCCTGGTCATACGGTGAGATCAAGAAGCCGGAGACGATCAACTACCGCACCTTTAAGCCGGAGCGGGATGGTCTTTTCTGTGCTCGGATCTTCGGGCCGATCAAGGACTACGAATGCTTGTGCGGCAAGTACAAGCGCATGAAATACAAGGGCATCATCTGCGAAAAGTGCGGTGTGGAAGTCACGCTGTCACGCGTTCGTCGTGAGCGCATGGGCCATATTGAACTTGCTGCGCCGGTTGCGCACATCTGGTTCCTGAAGTCCCTGCCAAGCCGTATCGGCACATTGCTTGATATGACCCTTAAGGGCATCGAGCGCGTTCTCTATTTCGAGAACTACATTGTGACCGAGCCAGGCCTGACTGCACTGAAGGAGCACCAGCTTCTTTCGGAAGAAGAATACATGATTGCTGTCGATGAGTATGGTGAAGATTCCTTCACTGCGCTGATCGGTGCGGAAGCAATTCATGAGCTGCTCGCTTCCATGGATCTGGAAAAGATTGCTGGCGATCTGCGGGAAGATCTGGCGACAACTACGTCTGATCTGAAGCAGAAGAAGCTGATGAAGCGTCTGAAGATCGTCGAAAACTTCCTGGAGTCGGGTAACCGTCCGGAATGGATGATCATGAAGATCGTTCCGGTCATTCCTCCGGATCTTCGTCCTCTGGTTCCGCTGGATGGCGGACGTTTCGCTACATCCGATCTTAATGATCTGTATCGTCGCGTAATCAACCGTAACAACCGCTTGAAGCGCCTGATCGAACTGCGTGCTCCTGGCATCATCATCCGCAACGAGAAGCGCATGCTTCAGGAATCGGTCGATGCGTTGTTCGACAACGGCCGTCGTGGCCGTGTTATCACCGGTGCCAACAAGCGTCCGCTGAAGTCGCTGTCCGATATGCTCAAGGGCAAGCAGGGCCGCTTCCGTCAGAACCTCCTAGGCAAGCGCGTCGATTATTCCGGCCGTTCGGTTATCGTGACTGGTCCTGAACTCAAGCTTCACCAGTGCGGTCTGCCAAAGAAGATGGCGCTCGAACTATTCAAGCCATTCATCTACGCCCGTCTTGACGCAAAGGGTTATTCCTCAACCGTCAAGCAGGCCAAGAAGCTGGTTGAAAAGGAAAAGCCAGAAGTCTGGGATATTCTTGATGAGGTCATTCGCGAGCATCCGGTTCTGTTGAACCGCGCTCCGACGTTGCACCGTCTTGGTATTCAGGCATTCGAACCCACTCTGATCGAAGGCAAGGCTATCCAGCTGCACCCGCTCGTCTGTACCGCTTTCAACGCGGACTTTGACGGTGACCAGATGGCTGTCCACGTACCGCTTTCGCTGGAAGCGCAGCTCGAAGCCCGCGTTCTGATGATGTCGACGAACAATATCCTGCACCCTGCAAATGGTCTGCCGGTTATCGTACCATCTCAGGACATGGTTCTTGGCCTGTACTATCTGTCGATCGTTGCGGTTAAAGAGCCGGGCGAAGGCATGGCGTTTGCCGATATGGGCGAACTTCATCATGCTATCGGCAATGGTTCGGTCACTCTTCACACGAAGATCAAGGGCCGCTTCAAGAGCATCGACGCTGACGGCAAGCCAACGTCGAAGATTTTCGACACGACGCCTGGCCGCATGATCATCGGTGAGCTTCTGCCGAAACACCACAATGTGCCTTTCGATATCTGCAATCAGGAAATGACCAAGAAGAACATCTCCAAGATGATCGACACGGTTTATCGCCATTGCGGACAGAAAGAGACGGTCATTTTCTGCGATCGCATCATGCAGCTCGGCTTCAGCCATGCTTGCCGCGCCGGTATCTCGTTCGGCAAGGACGACATGGTTATTCCGGAAACCAAGGCGAAGCTGGTTGCTGAAACCGAAGCTTTGGCGACCGAATACGAACAGCAGTACAATGACGGCCTGATCACTCAGGGCGAGAAGTACAACAAGGTTGTTGACGCTTGGGGCAAGTGCACCGAGAAGGTCGCCGACGAAATGATGGCTCGCATTAAGGCCGTTGAGTTTGATCCTGTTACTGGTCGCCAGAAGCAGATGAACTCGATCTATATGATGTCGCACTCCGGCGCTCGTGGTTCTCCGAACCAGATGCGTCAGCTGGGCGGTATGCGCGGTCTGATGGCCAAGCCTTCGGGCGAAATCATCGAAACGCCAATCATTTCGAACTTCAAGGAAGGTCTGACTGTGAACGAGTACTTCAACTCGACCCACGGTGCCCGTAAGGGACTTGCAGATACTGCATTGAAGACGGCTAACTCCGGCTATCTGACACGCCGTCTGGTTGACGTCGCTCAGGATTGCATCGTCATCTCTGTTGATTGTGGCACCACAACCGGTCTCACAATGCAGCCGATCGTTGATGCGGGTCAGGTCGTTGCGACAATTGGCCAGCGCGTTCTCGGTCGTACCGCGCTTGAAGATATCTTGCACCCGATTTCAGGCGACGTGCTTGTAACTGGTGGCAATATCATCGACGAGTTCGATATCGATGCCATTGAGAAGGCTGGTGTTCAGTCGATCCGCATTCGCTCGGCTCTCACCTGTGAGACGCGCGGCGGTATCTGCGCCAAGTGCTACGGCCGCGATCTTGCCCGTGGTACGCCGGTCAACCAGGGTGAGGCGGTCGGTGTTATCGCTGCTCAGTCCATTGGTGAGCCAGGCACGCAGTTGACCATGCGTACGTTCCATCTTGGTGGTACAGCGCAGGTTGTCGATCAGTCGTTCCTCGAAGCCAGTTATGAAGGCACCGTACAAATCCGCAACCGCAACGTGGTGCGTAACTCCGATGGCCATCTGGTTGTCATGGGCCGCAACATGGCAGTTGTCATCCTGGATGCAACGGGCAAGGAACGCGCAACACACCGCGTTACCTATGGTTCGCGCATCTATGTTGATGACGGCGACACGGTTAAGCGCGGTCAGCGCGTTGCCGAGTGGGATCCTTATACCCGCCCGGTCATGACGGAAGTCGAAGGTCACGTCGAATTCGAAGACATGGTCGACGGTCTCTCGGTTACGGAAACGACGGATGAGTCCACCGGTATCACCAAGCGTGTGGTTATCGACTGGCGCTCAACACCGCGTGGTTCGGATCTGAAACCGTCAATCGTGGTCAAGGACAAGGCAGGCAAGGTTCTGAAACTGGCAAAGGGCGGCGACGCACGCTTCCAGCTGTCAGTGGAATCCATCCTTTCGGTCGAGCCAGGCTCGCACGTTAAGGCTGGTGACGTTCTTGCGCGTATTCCGATGGAAAGCGCCAAGACCAAGGACATCACCGGTGGTCTTCCACGCGTTGCCGAACTGTTCGAAGCCCGTCGTCCGAAGGACCACGCTATCATCGCTGAGATTGATGGTACGGTTCGTTTTGGCCGCGACTACAAGAACAAGCGCCGCATTGTCATCGAACCGAACGACGAGACACTAGAGCCTGTTGAGTATCTGATCCCCAAGGGCAAGCCTTTCCATCTTCAGGATGGCGATGCGATCGAAAAGGGCGATTATATCCTCGACGGCAACCCGGCACCGCACGACATTCTGGCGATCAAGGGCGTGGAAGCTTTGGCTTCATATCTCGTCAATGAAATTCAGGAAGTCTATCGCTTGCAGGGCGTTCTGATCAACGACAAGCACATCGAAGTGATTGTCCGTCAGATGCTGCAGAAGGTCGAAATCACCGAGTCTGGTGACACCGGCTTTATTGCTGGCGATCACGTTGACCGGATCGAGCTGGACGAAATTAACGAGCGTCTTGAAGAAGATGGCAAGAAGCCAGGCTACGGCACTCCGGTGCTGCTCGGCATCACCAAGGCTTCTTTGCAGACACCGTCGTTCATCTCGGCAGCGTCCTTCCAGGAAACAACACGCGTCCTCACGGAAGCTGCTGTTGCCGGCAAGATGGATGCTCTGCAGGGCCTGAAGGAGAACGTCATTGTTGGACGTTTGATCCCGGCAGGTACAGGCGGAACGGTCAAGCAGATCCGCCGCATTGCCGGAGCTCGCGACGAGTTGATCATCGACGAGCGCCGCAAGGAAGCTGGAGCAAGCGCCGCGAAAGCTGGCCCGATGCTGACAGACATGACAGGCCAGCCAGCCGAGTAAGCTGGTTAGCTGCACCAAATCAAACGGCCGCCCCGGAGAAATCCGAGGCGGCCTTTTTCATGGGTTTTTCAACCAACCACAACCAAACTACTACTCACGATGGAAAATCTTCAGCAAAAATCGGCGGTTTTTCGGCAAAAATGCTTCAAATCTCTCAGAGACGTTGCCGATGTTTGAGATAATGAAGGAATATGTCGGAAAGGGCAGGGAGGCGATCTGAAGGATTGTCCCGAAACGCCCATGAGCTCGCAATCAATAAAAGTGTCCAGTTGTATTGTTCGGCAGTACCTGCGTTGTCGGAAGCAAACACCCACTGTGGTGCTCTGGTGCGAATTTCAAAAAATCTGTAGATCGGCCGGTGACAGCTATTCGTTGAACTCTATCATCGCGATCTGCCCAGTCAGGGCATTCTTGTAGGCTGACAGATGGGGCTCTTCAGTTGGCTCTTCGGTGAGGGTGCCGATCTCGAGTAGCTCTGCTTCATCATAGCCTTCATTGGCGAGAATCTGCAGGGCGAAGTCGACCAGCCCTTCAGAATCGTCCCGCATAAGAAGTAGATGAACCTGTCGCGGCTCATCCTGCTTCTCTTTCCATACATCGGCAACGACGAGATGGACGATTTTCGGTTCAGGCTTGTCTGATGGCATTGGTTTGTTTCCCGATTCTTCGATTCTACGGTCAGAATAGACGTAACGAGTCGGTCTGGCATGCGAGTCGGCAAGAATCCCTGTGAAGAAGACGAAATTTAACTTGAATTAACGATTGTTCAACGAAACTATCGGTCGTCGGGATGCAAAAGCGCCAGCAAATGCTGTGCGCTCAAAGAATATTGGGGGTTCAGGCTTGACGAAAGGCTGAAACACCAGTATCAGCAGCCCATCTGAGCCGATGTGAGATTGGCCATTTCGGAGCGACACGCTCTGGAGTTCATCTCAAACAGGGTTCGTTTTACGAACGAAATGCAATTTGCCGCTCGCATGAGGCCTTATGGCTTCCTCTGCTTTTATTCGGGCAACCACCCTTGGGGTGGTTTAGTTGCCCGAATTCGTGCATGAGCATGGCGCTGAAACGGCCCTGACGGGCGAAGATACGAGATTTGTGCCGAAGCGCTAGCGCTTTGATACGCATTACAAAGAGGGAAGGTTGAATGCCTACCGTAAACCAGTTGATCCGCAAGCCGCGCACTGCGCCGGTAAAGCGCAATAAAGTCCCTGCATTGCAGGAAAACCCGCAAAAGCGCGGCGTTTGCACTCGCGTCTATACGACGACACCGAAGAAGCCAAACTCGGCTCTCCGTAAAGTCGCCAAGGTGCGTTTGACCAACGGCTTCGAAGTTATCGGGTATATTCCGGGTGAGGGTCACAACCTTCAAGAGCACTCTGTCGTGATGATCCGCGGCGGCCGTGTAAAGGATTTGCCAGGTGTTCGTTACCACATCATCCGTGGTGTTCTGGATACTCAGGGCGTCAAGAATCGTAAGCAGCGCCGTTCCAAGTACGGTGCAAAGCGTCCGAAGTAAGATTTTCCGGGAATTTGGCCACCAGGTAGGTCAACCCGATGCAGATAAGAGACAGAGAATATGTCCAGACGCCATAGTGCAGAAAAGCGTGAGATTAACCCGGATCCAAAGTTCGGCGATCTCGTTCTGACAAAGTTCATGAATGCAGTCATGCATCATGGCAAGAAGTCGATTGCTGAGCGTATCGTTTACGGTGCGCTTGAGTCAGTCGAAGCCAAGAGCAAGCAGGAGCCAGTTGCCCTGTTCCATCAGGCTCTCGACAATGTAGCGCCACACGTAGAAGTACGTTCGCGCCGCGTTGGTGGTGCGACTTACCAGGTTCCGGTCGATGTTCGTCCGGAGCGCCGTCAGGCTCTTGCAATCCGTTGGCTGATCAATGCAGCCCGTGGCCGCAACGAGACGACAATGGTTGATCGCCTGTCGGGTGAACTTCTGGATGCTGCAAACAACCGTGGCTCAGCTGTGAAGAAGCGTGAAGACACGCATCGCATGGCAGAAGCCAACCGCGCATTCTCGCATTACCGCTGGTAATCGTCGAAACCCTATTCTTAGAGGCACCAGATCATGGCCCGCGAATATAAAATCGAAGACTACCGTAACTTCGGTATCATGGCGCACATCGACGCCGGCAAGACAACGACGACCGAGCGTATTCTTTATTACACCGGTAAGTCGCACAAAATCGGTGAAGTCCATGACGGCGCCGCTACGATGGACTGGATGGAGCAGGAGCAGGAGCGTGGTATCACGATCACTTCCGCTGCAACCACGACTTACTGGACTGGCCGTGATGGCAAGAAGCGTCGCTTCAACATCATTGATACGCCTGGTCACGTTGACTTCACGATTGAAGTAGAGCGCTCACTGCGCGTGCTCGATGGTGCGATTGCACTTCTCGATGCAAACGCCGGTGTAGAGCCACAGACTGAAACCGTATGGCGTCAGGCTGAGAAGTATCACGTTCCACGCATGATCTTCGTCAACAAGATGGACAAGACCGGCGCCGATTTCTATCGCTGCGTTGATATGGTCAAGACACGTCTTGGTGCCAAGGCACTCGTCATGCAGCTGCCAATCGGCGCTGAGACAGAGTTCAAGGGCGTTATCGATCTGATCGAGATGAAGGCACTTGTATGGCGCGACGAACAGCTCGGTGCTGAATGGGATGTCGTTGAAATTCCTGCCGATCTTAAGGATCGTGCTGAAGAATTCCGCGAAAAGCTCATCGAAACCGCTGTTGAAGTCGACGAAGCTGCTACCGAGGCTTACCTCGAAGGCAATATGCCAGACAATGACAAGCTGCGTGAACTGATCCGTATCGGTACATGCCGCGTTGAATTCCATCCGGTATTCTGTGGTTCGGCATTCAAGAACAAGGGCGTACAGCCTCTGCTCGACGGTGTTGTTGACTTCTTGCCTTCGCCTGTTGATGTTCCTTCGATCAAGGGCATCGACCCGAAGACCGATGCGGAAACAGTTCGCAAGTCCTCGGACGAAGAGCCACTGTCAATGCTCGCGTTCAAGATCATGAACGATCCGTTCGTTGGTTCGCTGACATTCTGCCGCATCTATTCCGGCAAGCTGACCAAGGGCATTTCGCTTGACAATACTGTTAAGCTGAAGCGTGAGCGTATCGGCCGTATGTTGCAGATGCACTCCAATTCCCGCGAAGACATCGAAGAAGCCTTTGCTGGCGATATCGTTGCTCTTGCTGGCCTCAAGGAAACGACAACAGGTGATACGCTTTGCGATCCTCTGAAGCCGGTTATTCTTGAACGCATGATCTTCCCGGATCCGGTTATCGAGATTTCGATCGAACCAAAGACCAAGGCCGACCAGGAAAAGATGGGCCTCGCGCTCAACCGCCTGGCAGCTGAAGATCCTTCATTCCGCGTCAAGACGGATGAAGAATCCGGTCAGACAATCATCGCCGGCATGGGCGAGCTTCATCTCGACATTCTCGTTGACCGTATGCGTCGCGAGTTCAAGGTAGAAGCAAACATTGGTAACCCACAGGTTGCTTATCGTGAATCGATCACCCGCAAGGCTGAAATCGACTACACGCATAAGAAGCAGTCCGGTGGTTCGGGCCAGTTCGCTCGCATCAAGGTTATCTTCGAGCCGCATGAAGGTGATGATTTCATCTTCGAATCGAAGATCGTCGGTGGTGCTGTACCAAAGGAATACATTCCAGGCGTACAGAAGGGCATTGAAAGTGTTATGGGTGCGGGTCCGCTCGCAGGCTTCCCGATGCTCGGCGTGAAAGCCACGCTGATCGACGGTGCCTACCATGATGTCGACTCTTCGGTTCTCGCCTTCGAAATCGCAGCTCGCGCTGCATTCCGCGAAGGTGCACAGAAAGCTGGTGCCCAGCTTCTTGAGCCGATCATGAAGGTCGAGGTTGTTACGCCTGAAGATTACGTCGGTGACGTAATTGGCGATCTGAATTCACGTCGTGGTCAGATCTCGGGTACCGAAGCGCGTGGTATTGCCACTGTAGTCAATGCAAACGTCCCACTGGCCAACATGTTTGGTTATGTGAGCAATCTGCGTTCGATGAGCCAGGGCCGTGCACAGTACACCATGCAGTTCGACCACTACGAACCTGTCCCGGCAGCAGTCGCGCAGGAAATTCAGAAGAAGTTTGCGTAACCATAAGGTTGCGCGTGACAGTTGAAGTTAAGCCTGAGCAGGCGAACATATAACGGAGAGCTCAGATGGCTAAGAGCAAGTTTGAACGTAATAAGCCGCACGTAAACATCGGCACGATTGGTCACGTTGACCATGGCAAGACGTCGTTGACGGCAGCGATTACGAAGTATTTTGGTGAGTACAAGGCGTATGACCAGATCGACGCTGCACCGGAAGAGAAGGCACGCGGCATCACCATTTCGACGGCACACGTTGAGTATGAGACGCCTGCGCGTCACTATGCACACGTTGATTGCCCTGGCCACGCCGACTATGTGAAGAACATGATCACCGGCGCTGCGCAGATGGATGGCGCTATTCTGGTTGTGTCTGCCGCTGACGGCCCGATGCCCCAGACCCGCGAGCACATTCTGCTTGCCCGTCAGGTTGGCGTTCCAGCGATCGTCGTGTTCCTGAACAAGGTTGATCAGGTTGACGATGCTGAATTGCTCGAACTGGTTGAGCTTGAAGTTCGTGAGCTTCTTTCCAAGTATGATTTCCCGGGCGACGATGTACCGATCGTCAAGGGTTCGGCTTTGGCTGCACTTGAAGACAGCAACAAGGAAATCGGCGAAGACGCAGTTCGCGCGCTGATGGCTGAAGTTGACAAGTACATTCCAACGCCAGAGCGTCCTATTGACCAGCCATTCCTGATGCCGATCGAAGACGTTTTCTCGATCTCGGGTCGTGGTACGGTTGTGACTGGCCGTGTTGAACGCGGTATCGTCAAGGTTGGTGAAGAAGTTGAAATCATCGGCATCAAGCCGACGACAAAGACAACAGTTACCGGCGTTGAAATGTTCCGCAAGCTGCTCGATCAGGGCCAGGCAGGCGACAACATCGGTGCACTGGTTCGCGGTGTTGGCCGTGAAGACGTTGAGCGCGGTCAGATCCTTGCCAAGCCAGGTTCGGTCAAGCCGCACACGAAGTTCAAGGCAGAAGCCTATATTCTGACGAAGGACGAAGGTGGCCGTCATACGCCATTCTTCTCCAACTACCGTCCACAGTTCTACTTCCGCACGACTGACGTGACGGGTGTAGTGACTTTGCCGGAAGGTACGGAAATGGTCATGCCTGGCGACAACATCTCGGTTGATGTGACGCTGATCGTGCCAATCGCCATGGAAGAGAAGCTCCGCTTCGCTATCCGTGAAGGTGGCCGCACCGTCGGTGCTGGCATCGTCGCTTCTATCATTGAGTAAATTAAGGTTTTATGCGGAAGACGCCTGTTACAGGGCGTCTCCGCTAAACAAGGAAAAGATGAAATGAACGGTCAAAACATCCGCATTCGCCTCAAGGCGTTTGATCATCGGATCCTTGACGATTCGACGCGGGAAATCGTGTCGACTGCCAAGCGTACCGGTGCCAATGTGCGCGGACCGATCCCGCTACCTACACGGATCGAGAAGTTCACGGTTAACCGCTCGCCGCACATCGACAAGAAGAGCCGCGAGCAGTTCGAGATGCGCACACATAAGCGTCTTCTCGATATCGTAGACCCGACCCCCCAGACTGTGGACGCGCTGATGAAGCTCGATCTGTCTGCTGGTGTTGATGTCGAGATCAAGCTGTAAGGCTTGAGGACGGAAGGATGAACCGATGCGTTCAGGTGTAATTGCACAGAAACTGGGTATGACTCGCGTCTACAACGACGCTGGCGAGCATGTGCCGGTAACAGTTCTTCGCATGGAGAACTGCCAGGTTGTGGCTCAGCGTACAGTCGAGAAGAATGGCTACACTGCCGTTCAGCTCGGTGTTGGTCTGGCCAAGGTAAAGAATACGACGAAGAGCTTGCGCGGTCATTTCGCGACAGCTTCGGTCGAACCAAAGGCGAAAGTAGCGGAATTCCGCGTCTCTGCTGACAATCTTCTAGATGTCGGCGTCGAGATCACCGCCGAACATTATGTTGCAGGCCAGAAGGTCGATGTGACTGGTACTTCAATCGGTAAAGGTTTTGCCGGTTCAATGAAGCGCCATAACTTCGGCGGTCACCGCGCAACACACGGTAACTCGGTTACTCACCGCGCTCACGGTTCTACCGGTCAGCGTCAGGACCCGGGTAAAGTGTTCAAGGGCAAGAAGATGGCCGGTCATATGGGTTCAACCCGTATCACCACCCAGAACATCGAAGTTGTTTCGACTGATCTGGATCGCGGCCTTATTCTGGTTCGTGGTGCTGTTCCTGGTTCGAAGGGTGCATGGATCCTCGTGCGTGATGCCGTCAAGGTAGCGCTGCCCGAGAATGCTCCGAAGCCAGCTGGCCTTCGCGCATTGATCGACGATGCCGCAAACGCCGCAGCAGCTGTGTCTGATGCAGAAGTAGCGCAGACAACTGAGGGGGCCGAATAATGGATCTCACGATTACAACACTTGAAGGCGCGGACGCCGGCAAGCTGAAACTCTCCGAAGAGATTTTCGGTCTGGAGCCACGCGACGACATCCTTCAGCGCATGGTCCGCTATCAGCTTGCACGCAAGCAGCAGGGCACGCACAAGGCAAAGACCCGTTCGGAAATCGCACGGACCGGCGCCAAGATGTACAAGCAGAAGGGTACGGGCCGCGCTCGTCACCATTCAGCACGTGCACCGCAGTTCCGCGGCGGTGGTAAGGCTCATGGACCGGTTGTTCACAGCCATGCCCATGACCTGCCAAAGAAGGTTCGCGCTCTTGCACTTCGTCATGCCCTGTCCGCCAAGGTCAAGGCATCCGATCTGATCATCATCGATGATCTGCTCGCGACAGAAGCCAAGACAAAGACACTTGTTTCGCAGTTCGCCAAGCTTGGCTTGCAGAATGCGCTCCTGATCGGCGGTGCCGAGATTGATGCGAACTTTGCTCGCGCTGCTTCGAACATCCCGAACATCGATGTTCTACCAATTCAGGGCATCAATGTTTATGACATTCTGCGTCGCGGCAAGCTCGTGCTTTCCAAAGCTGCAGTTGAAGCACTCGAGGAGCGTTTCAAATGACCGATCTTCGCCATTATGACGTGATCGTCAGCCCGGTAATTACTGAAAAGTCGACCATGGTTTCCGAAAACAACCAGGTTGTCTTCAATGTAGCCAAGAAGGCGACGAAGCCGGAAATCAAGGCCGCAGTCGAAGCGCTGTTCCGCGTGAAGGTTACTGCAGTCAATACTTCTGTGCGCAAAGGCAAGGTGAAGCGTTTTCGCGGCATCGTCGGACGCCAGAGTGATGTCAAGAAAGCAGTCGTGACGTTGGCCGAAGGCCAGTCAATCGACATTTCGACTGGTCTCTGAGGGGCCGTGGAGTAAAGACAATGGCACTCAAACATTATAATCCAACCACGCCAAGCCAGCGCCAGCTGGTCATCGTGGACCGTTCGGAGCTTTACAAGGGCAAGCCTGTCAAGGCATTGACCGAAGGTCTGTCGTCGAAGGGTGGTCGCAACAACACTGGTCGCATTACCGTGCGTTTCCAGGGTGGCGGTCACAAGCGTACATACCGCTTCGTTGATTTCAAGCGCCGCAAGCATGACGTGGCTGCAAAGGTTGAACGGCTTGAATACGATCCGAACCGGACCGCATTCATTGCGCTGATCCGCTATGAAGATGGTGAGCTGAGCTACATCCTTGCTCCGCAGCGTCTTGCAGTTGGCGACAGTGTTATTGCCGGCGCACAGACAGACGTGAAGCCAGGCAATGCGATGCCATTGTCAGCCATGCCAGTCGGCACCATCATCCACAATGTGGAGATGAAGCCAGGCAAGGGCGGTCAGATTGCCCGTTCGGCTGGAACTTATGCGCAGCTCGTTGGCCGCGACCAGGGAATGGCGATCCTTCGCCTGAACTCGGGCGAACAGCGTCTTGTACATGGTTCTTGCTTTGCAACGGTTGGTGCAGTATCGAACCCCGACCATGGCAACATCAACCTGGGTAAAGCAGGTCGTAGCCGTTGGCTCGGTCGCAAGCCTCACAATCGTGGTGTCACCATGAACCCGGTCGATCACCCCCATGGTGGTGGTGAAGGCCGTACATCCGGTGGACGTCATCCGGTTACTCCGTGGGGCAAGCCTACGAAGGGCAAGAAGACGCGCTCCAATAAGTCGACGGACAAGTTCATCGCTCGTTCGCGTCATCAGCGCAAGAAGTAAGAGAGGTAGTCTGAAATGGCTCGTTCAGTTTGGAAAGGCCCGTTCATCGATGGCTATCTTCTCAAGAAGGCTGAGAAGGTACGTGAGGGCGGTCGCAGTGAAGTTATCAAGATCTGGAGCCGTCGCTCCACGATCCTGCCACAGTTCGTCGGTCTGACCTTCGGTGTGTATAATGGTAACAAGCATGTGCCGGTTTCGGTCAACGAAGAGATGATCGGACACAAGTTTGGTGAATTCGCTCCGACGCGTACCTATTACGGTCATGGCGCGGACAAGAAAGCGAAGAGGAAATAACGATGGGCAAGGCTAAGGCTCCGCGCCAGCTAAAGGACAACGAGGCGAAAGCCGTTGCCCGCACGCTCCGCATCAGCCCTCAGAAGCTCAATCTGGTGGCTGCTCTGATCCGTGGCAAGAAGGTTAACGCCGCTCTTGCCGATCTGGAATTTTCGCGCAAGCGCATTGCAGGAACGGTGAAAAAGACTCTCGAATCAGCTATCGCCAACGCAGAGAACAACCATGATCTGGATGTTGATACTCTGGTTGTTGCTGAAGCCTATGTAGGCAAGTCAATCGTGATGAAGCGTTTCCACGTTCGTGGCCGCGGTCGTGCAAGCCGGATCGAGAAGCCATTCTCGCATCTGACGATCGTTGTTCGCGAAGCTGAGGAAAAAGGGGAGGCCGCATAATGGGCCAGAAGATTAATCCGATTGGTTTCCGCCTGGGCATCAATCGCACCTGGGACTCGCGTTGGTACGCGAATACTGGTGAATATGGCAAGCTGCTGCACGAAGACCTGAAGATCCGCAAGTATCTGATGGATGAGTTGAAGCAGGCTGCCATTTCCAAGGTAGTTATCGAGCGTCCGCACAAGAAGTGCCGCGTTACGATCCATGCTGCCCGTCCAGGTCTGATCATCGGCAAAAAGGGCGCCGATATCGAGAAGTTGCGCAAGAAGCTGTCAGAAATGACCAATGCGGATACAACGCTCAATATCGTCGAAGTCCGCAAGCCAGAGACAGACGCTGTTCTGGTTGCTCAGTCGATCGCGCAGCAGCTTGAACGCCGCGTCGCTTTCCGCCGTGCCATGAAACGTGCCGTTCAGTCGGCAATGCGTCTTGGTGCAGAAGGCATTCGTATCAATTGCTCGGGTCGTCTTGGCGGCGCGGAAATTGCTCGTATGGAATGGTACCGTGAAGGCCGTGTGCCTCTGCATACCCTTCGTGCCGATATCGATTACGGAACTGCTGAAGCGCACACTGCCTACGGCATTTGCGGTGTTAAAGTCTGGGTATTCAAGGGCGAAATCCTTGAGCATGATCCAATGGCTTCCGAACGCCGTGCTGTTGAAGGCGATGCCAGTCATCAGGGTTCAGGCCGTCGTCGCGAAAACGCTTAAAATAGCGTCTTTCGTAACTGAGAATTTTGGAGTAGAGAACAATGCTGCAGCCTAAGCGCACAAAGTTCCGCAAGCAGTTCAAGGGCCGTATCCACGGCGCATCGAAGGGCGGCACGGATCTGAATTTTGGTGCTTTCGGCCTGAAGGCCCTCGAGCCGAACCGCGTTACAGCGCGTGAGATCGAGGCCGCTCGCCGTGCAATTACCCGTCACATGAAACGTGCCGGTCGCGTGTGGATCCGGATTTTCCCGGATGTGCCAGTTACATCGAAGCCTACTGAAGTCCGCATGGGTAAAGGTAAGGGTTCGGTTGATTATTGGGCGTCCCGTGTCGCACCAGGCCGCATCATGTTCGAGCTCGACGGTGTTTCGGAAGAAACCGCCCGTGAGGCACTTCGCCTCGGAGCTGCGAAACTTTCGGTCAAGACGCGCTTTATTCAGCGCATCGCAGAATAAGGGGTGGATGTTATGAAATCCGCAGAAGTTCGGGCCTTGAGCCTCGATCAGTTGAATGAAGAACTTGGTTCGCTGAAGAAAGAGCAGTTTAACCTGCGCTTCCAGAAGGCAACCGGTCAGTTGGAAAAAACCGCTCGCGTTCGGCAGATCCGCCGTGATATTGCGCGCATCAAAACTGTCGCCCGCCAAAAAGCGGTCGAGAGCAAGGCTTAAGGAAGAAAACCATGCCTAAACGCATTCTGCAGGGCGTTGTCGTGAGCGACAAAAACGACAAGACCATCGTGGTCAAGGTCGAGCGGCGCTATTCGCACCCGCTCCTCCAGAAGACTGTGCGCCAGTCCAAGAAGTACAAGGCGCATGATGAGAGCAACCAGTTCAAGGTTGGCGACCGGGTTTCCATCGAGGAATCCAAGCCAATTTCGAAAGACAAGTGTTGGGTTGTCGTAACTGACGCCCCGGCAAGTTAATATTAATATCTGTATGTAAGTACGCAACAATCGCGAGGGGCAAAGAAAGCCCAGTCCGGTTGAACAAGAAGAAGGCGGCTAGTCATGATTCAGATGCAAACAAACCTCGACGTGGCGGATAATTCCGGCGCACGTCGTGTCATGTGCATCAAGGTGCTGGGCGGCTCGAAGCGGAAATATGCTTCGGTCGGCGACATTATTGTCGTTTCGATCAAGGAAGCAATTCCGCGCGGCCGTGTTAAAAAGGGTGACGTGATGAAGGCTGTGGTTGTTCGTACAGCCAAAGACATCCGTCGCGCAGATGGTAGCGTAATTCGTTTCGACAAGAACGCTGCTGTTTTGATCGACAATAAGAAAGAGCCTATCGGCACGCGTATCTTCGGACCGGTTCCGCGCGAACTTCGCGCAAAGAGCCACATGAAGATCATCTCGCTGGCTCCAGAAGTTTTGTAAGGAGCAGACGATGCAGAAGATCCGTAAAGGCGACCGCGTTGTCGTTCTGGCTGGTAAGGACAAGGGCCGTACCGGCGAAGTAATCAAAGTTTTGCCGAAGGATGAGCAAGCGCTCGTTCGCGGCGTTAATCTTGTAAAGCGTCACCAGAAGCAGACACAGAGCCAGGAAGCCGGCATTATTTCGAAAGAAGCGCCGCTCCATCTGTCGAACATTGCTATTGCCGACAAGGACGGCAAGCCAACTCGCGTTGGTTTCAAGGTCCTAGAGGACGGCAAGAAGGTACGTGTAGCAAAGCGTTCAGGAGATCTGATCGATGGCTGATGCAAACATTACACCTCGTCTGAAGACACAGTACTTTGACGTGGTTCGTAAAGCTCTTCTCGAAGAGTTCAAATACGAAAACGAGATGCAGATCCCACGCATCACCAAGGTTGTTCTCAACATGGGTGTAGGCGAAGCAACAGCTGACTCGAAGAAGCCAACTGTCGCAGCTGAAGATCTGGCATTGATTGCTGGCCAGAAGCCGGTTATTACCCGTGCGCGCAATTCGATCGCTACCTTCAAGGTGCGTGAGAATATGCCGATCGGTACGAAGGTAACTCTTCGTAAAGAGCGCATGTACGAATTCATTGACCGCCTGATCACGATCGCGCTTCCACGCGTTCGAGATTTCCGCGGCCTGAATCCAAAGAGCTTTGACGGCCGTGGCAACTTTGCCATGGGTATCAAGGAACACATTGTGTTCCCGGAAATCAACTACGATAAGGTTGATCAGATCTGGGGCATGGACATCATCGTTTGCACGACTGCAAAAACGGATGATGAAGCCCGCGCTCTTCTGCGCGCCTTCAACTTCCCTTTCCGCCAGTAACGGCAAGCGTAGCGAGGTATTTGAAATGGCAAAGACGAGCGCAGTCGAAAAGAACAAGCGCCGCGGTCTTCTGGTTAAGCGTTTCGCTGCAAAGCGGGCGCGCCTGAAGGCTGTCGTGATGAATCAGTCGCTTCCTCTGGATGAGCGCTTCCGCGCCACCATCCAGCTGGCAGAACTGCCACGCAATTCCACCAAGGTTCGTATTCGCAATCGTTGCGAAGTATCGGGTCGTCCGCGCGGTTATTACCGCAAGATCAAAATGTCGCGTATCGCATTGCGCCAGCTGGGTTCGCTCGGCCAGGTGCCTGGCATCGTGAAATCGAGCTGGTAAGGAGAGAACGCGATGTCTATGACAGATCCTCTCGGCGATATGCTGACACGTATCCGTAACGCAATCATGCGCAAGAAGGGCAAGGTTTCAACACCAGCCTCCAAGCTTCGCGCTCGCGTTCTGGATGTTCTTCAGTCCGAAGGCTATATCCGTGGATACAGCCAGGTAGACTTCGACAACGGCAAGTCCGAAATCGAAATCGAACTGAAGTATTTTGAGAATGTACCGGTAATTCGTGAGATTACCCGTATTTCGAAGCCCGGTCGCCGCGTTTACGTGTCGGTCAAGTCGATCCCGCAGGTTGCGAACGGTCTTGGTATTTCGATCCTGTCGACGCCGAAGGGCGTTATGGCAGACCACGAGGCACGTGAACAGAATGTCGGCGGCGAACTGCTCTGCCGTATATTCTAAGCACCGGCTTGAAAAGGTTTGAAAAATGTCTCGTATCGGTAAAAAACCAGTGGCAGTCCCGCAAGGCGTAACAGCCAGCGTAGACGGCCAGACCATCAAGGCCAAAGGCCCGAAGGGCGAATTGTCCTTCGTTGCCAATGACGACGTAGTGGTCAAGTTTGAAGACGGTGCTGTCAGCGTTAACCCGCGTGACAACTCCAAAGTCGCTCGTTCAAAGTGGGGCATGAGCCGCACTATGGTCGTCAACATCTTCACGGGTGTTAAGGACGGTTTTGAAAAGCGTCTTGAAATCAGCGGCGTCGGCTATCGTGCAGCCATGCAGGGCAAAAACCTGCAGCTGTCACTTGGCTTCAGCCACGAAGTTGTCTATCAGGTGCCGGAAGGCATCACAGTTGCAGTGCCGAAGCCGACGGAAATCGTCGTAACCGGCATCGACAAGCAGCAGGTAGGCCAGGTCGCAGCTGAAATTCGCGAATATCGTAGCCCAGAGCCTTACAAGGGCAAGGGCGTGAAATATGCGGGCGAGAAGATCGTTCGCAAAGAAGGTAAGAAGAAGTAAGGAACTCGTGTCATGGCATCGCCGAAAGAAATCATTCAGCGTCGCGCTTCGCGTGTTCGCCGCCAGCTCAAGGCGGTTGCCGGTGACCGTCCGCGGCTCAGCGTCCACCGTTCTTCAAAGAATATCTATGCGCAGATCATTGATGATGCGCATGGTCACACTATTGCATCCGCATCCACTCTCGAAGCTGACCTCAAGGGCAAGCTGAAGACTGGTGCAGATTCGGATGCAGCGGCACTGGTTGGCAAGCTCGTTGCAGAGCGCGCCGTCAAGGCTGGCATCAAGGAAGTTGTCTTCGATCGTGGCGCGTATATTTACCACGGCCGTGTAAAGGCGCTTGCTGAAGCTGCCCGCGAAGCAGGTCTTAGTTTCTAAGATCGGACTTCAGGGTCAAGACTTTCGAAGTCCGGGACTGCAAGGGCTCGTCTCTTGTAAGCCGGACTTCGCGTACTAAAACTGTTACCGCGATCTATGTGGATCAATTCATATCCACGGCGCTGTAATGTCATTCGTGCTACCGGAAAAGAAAAAGGAATTAGGAGCATGGCACAGGAAAAGAGAGGCCGCGACGATCGTGGTGGCCGTAACGAAGAGCGCGATAGCGAATTCGTTGACAAGCTCGTACACATTAACCGCGTCGCCAAAGTTGTTAAGGGCGGACGTCGTTTCGGTTTTGCTGCTCTCGTCGTTGTCGGCGATCAGAAGGGCCGCGTTGGTTTTGGTCATGGCAAGGCGCGCGAAGTGCCGGAAGCTATCCGTAAGGCAACTGAAGCTGCCAAACGCGAAATGATCTTCGTTCCGCTGCGTTCGGGCCGTACATTGCATCACGATGTGCATGGCCGTCACGGCGCCGGCAAGGTTCTGCTTCGTGCAGCTACAGCTGGTACGGGTATCATCGCCGGTGGTCCAATGCGCGCAGTCTTCGAGACTCTCGGCGTACAGGACGTTGTTGCCAAGTCGCTCGGTTCGTCGAACCCATACAACATGGTTCGCGCGACATTCGATGCTCTCAAGCATCAGATGCACCCGAAGGACATCGCTGCACAGCGCGGTATCAAGTATTCGACACTGCAGGCTCGCCGCCGCGATGTGGTCGGTTCGGAAGAATAGGCCATAAGTGGCGCAGCAGGGCAGGGCCTACGGCTTTGCTCACTGTAGAGACTAAAGGACAAAGTCATGGTTGAGAAGAAGAAGGGTAAGACGGTTACGGTCGAACAGATCGGCAGCCCTATCCGCCGTCCGGCAGAACAGCGTGCAACGCTTGTTGGCCTGGGCCTCAATAAAATGCATCGTCGTCGCACACTTGAAGATACGCCTTCAATTCGCGGCATGATTGCCAAGGTTCAACATCTCGTCCGCGTCGTGGACGAGGCTTGATACCGGAGATTAGACAAATGAAACTCAATGATCTGAGTGAAAATCCAGGCGCAACCAAGGCTCGCAAGCGCGTCGGCCGCGGTATTGGTTCTGGTTCCGGCAAGACAGCCGGTCGTGGTGTCAAGGGTCAGAAGTCCCGTTCGGGCGTTGCCATCAACGGTTTCGAAGGCGGACAGATGCCAGTTTACCGTCGCTTGCCAAAGCGCGGTTTCACCAACATCTTCTCGAAGAACTTCAACACCGTGTCGGTCGGCCGCGTGCAGACTGCAATCGATGCCAAGAAGCTCGACCCGAAGGCTGCTGTCACGATTGAAACGCTCAAGGCTGCCGGCGTTATCCGCCGCGCCAAGGATGGCGTTCGTCTTCTGTCTGACGGCGAAATCACGACTGCGGTAACTTTCGAAGTTTCCGGTGCATCAAAGGCTGCGATCGAAAAGATCGAAAAGGCCGGCGGTACAGTCAAGCTGCCAGCTGCACCTGCAGCAGCAGAATAATACGGACAGACAAGCGGCGATCTTTACGATCGCCGCTTGTACCTTTTCTCCCCACATCATATTTGGGGGTAAGACCGTCGATTCTCGATACCGGGTTTAGAACGGGCTCTAACGCAATTTCAGGAAAAGTGGCTGCCGGTTTTCCGTTTGAAATGGCGAAAGAACAAAAGTCGAAGCGGGATACCGCTCTGACGGCACAGACCGGAGACTATAATGGCTTCAGCCGCTGAACAGCTCGCGTCAAATCTCAATTTCTCAGCTTTTTCAAAAGCCAGTGAGCTCAAGAAGCGTATCTGGTTTACACTTGGCGCATTGCTGGTTTACCGGCTTGGCACCTATATCCCGTTGCCGGGCATCAATCTCGGCGCATTCGCTCAGGCTTTCAACAATCAGGCGCAGGGTATCCTCGGCATGTTCAACATGTTCGCGGGCGGTGCGGTTGAACGCATGGCGATCTTTGCGCTTGGTATCATGCCTTATATCTCGGCATCGATCATCGTCCAGCTCATGACGTCCGTCATTCCTGCTCTCGAGCAGTTGAAGAAGGATGGCGAGCAGGGCCGCAAGGTTATCAATCAATATACACGCTACGGCACCGTGCTGCTTGCGACTGTACAGGCCTATGCGATTGCTGTCGGTTTGCAGGGCAGTCAGGGCATTGTCACCGATCCGGGACCCTTCTTCCTGTTCTCGACGGTGATCACTCTTGTCGGCGGCACAATGTTCCTGATGTGGCTTGGCGAGCAGATTACTGCGCGCGGCATCGGTAACGGTATTTCGCTGATCATCTTCTCGGGCATCGTCGCCAACCTGCCGCAAGCCATTTCCGGTACGCTGGAACTTGGCCGTACCGGCGCTTTGTCCACGGGCGTCATTCTGGCGATTATCGTGCTGACGATTGCTGTTATCGGTATTATCGTCTTTGTTGAACGCGCACAGCGCCGCCTTCTGATCCAGTATCCGAAGCGTCAGGTCGGTAACCGCATGTTCCAGGGCGATACTTCGCATCTGCCTTTGAAGCTGAACACTGCTGGCGTTATCCCGCCGATCTTCGCTTCCTCGTTGCTGCTTTTGCCTGCAACCGTTGCCGGATTTGCCCAGAATGAACAAATGCCTGCCTGGGCGACGAGCATCCTGTCTTCGCTCGGCCATGGCCAGCCTGCCTATATGTTCCTCTACGCTGCGATGATCGTTTTCTTCGCCTTCTTCTACACGGCGCTTGTCTTCAATCCGAAGGACACTGCCGATCAGTTGAAGAAGCATTCAGGCTTCATTCCTGGCATTCGTCCCGGTGAGCGTACAGCAGAATATATCGATTTTGTGCTCACCCGTATCACAGTCCTCGGCGCAGCTTATCTGGTTCTGATCTGCATGCTGCCGGAGTTCCTTATTTCGTGGGCTGGTGTTCCTTTCTATCTCGGCGGCACGTCGCTGCTGATCGTCGTGAGCGTTACGCTCGATACGGTTGCACAGATCCAGGGGCACCTGATCGCGCATCAATATGAGGGGCTTATCAAGAAGTCGAAGCTCCGTGGAGGGAAACGCAACAGATGAGATTAATACTTCTCGGACCACCGGGGGCAGGTAAGGGAACTCAATCTCAGCGCTTGGTCGAAAAGTTAGGCATACCGCAACTCTCCACGGGGGACATGTTGCGCGAAGCAGTCACTAAGGGAACAGATGTAGGCCTGAAGGCCAAAGCCGTCATGGATGCCGGCAATCTGGTTTCTGACGAGATCGTCAATGCGATCGTCTCCGAACGCATTGATCAGCCGGATGCAGTCAAGGGATTTATTCTCGACGGCTATCCGCGCACTCTGGTTCAGGCCGATGCAGTAGAGCGCATGCTCGCTGATAAGGATCTGGAGTTGGATTGCGTGATCGAGCTTGAAGTGGACGACAACGTTCTCGTCGAGCGCATATCGGGCCGATATACCTGCGCAAAATGCGGGACCGGGTATCACGATACCAATAAAAAGCCGAAAGTTGCGGGTGTTTGCGACAAATGCGGCTCGACGGAATTCAAACGCCGTCCGGACGACAATGCTGAAACGGTGCGCACGCGCCTTGAGGCATACTACAAGCAGACTTCGCCGTTGATTGGCTACTACTATGCCAAGGGCAAGTTGAAGAAGGTTGATGGCATGGCCGACTTTGAAGAGGTCACGGCATCGATCGAGAAAATTCTGTCGGAACTCTAGGACTGACTTAATTTTCTTGGAGGAGTTGACTTTTGACAGCGATTCCTTCAAGTACGGCGCAAATTCGCTTGGATATAAAGCGGTCGGCGCCGATCCGGTAATAAAGGTTCGGGGCTGATCGTTTATGTTTGTCCTCGAATATTAATTTTCATCCCGTCATCTGGCTGCCGTATCGGTAATCCAGCTCTGCCGGTTAACAAGGAGAACAGACGTGGCTCGTATCGCTGGCGTCAACATCCCGACGAACAAGCGCGTTGTTATCGCGCTTCAGTACATTCACGGGATTGGTCAAAAATTTGCACAGGAAATCGTCGAGAAAGTCGGCATTCCTGCAGAGCGTCGCGTCAATCAGTTGACCGATGCCGAAGTGCTGCAGATCCGTGAAACGATCGATCGTGATTACCACGTTGAGGGTGATCTGCGTCGTGAAGTTTCCATGAACATCAAGCGTCTGATGGATTTGGGCTGCTATCGCGGCCTGCGTCATCGCCGCTCGCTTCCGGTCCGCGGTCAGCGCACGCATACAAATGCGCGCACCCGTAAGGGTCCTGCCAAGGCAATTGCCGGCAAGAAGAAGTAATATTGTCCGGCGCGGTTCGCTGCGCCGGTTCTGCCTTTTGGGGCGGACGTGCTGGTTTCACACGTTAACTGAACCACGGTGGAGCCTCTGGAAATACGGAGGCGTCGAGATCAACTGAAAGGACTACTATGGCCAAGGAAGCCACACGCGTTCGCCGCCGCGAGCGGAAGAACATTTCGTCGGGCGTTGCCCACGTGAATTCGACATTCAACAATACAATGATCACCATCACTGATGCGCAGGGCAATGCGATTGCCTGGTCGTCGGCTGGTGCGCAGGGCTTCAAAGGCTCGCGCAAGTCCACACCATTTGCTGCTCAGATGGCTGCTGAAGATTGTGCAAAGAAGGCACAGGAACACGGCATGCGTTCTTTGGAAGTTGAAGTTTGCGGACCTGGCTCCGGCCGTGAATCCGCTTTGCGCGCATTGCAGGCTGCGGGTTTCACAATCACATCGATCCGTGACGTGACACCGATCCCGCACAATGGCTGCCGTCCGCGCAAGCGTCGTCGCGTCTAGTCTTTTGCTCTAGGATTTGGCCGGTGGGTTGATTTCAACTCATCGGCTTCAAGCCCCTGACGGGGTTTCCACGCTTCAAGGCCACGATTGGATGGTGGCACTGGCAAGGATAAGGAAAACATAGATGATCCAGAAAAACTGGCAAGAATTGATCAAGCCGAACAAGGTCGAGTTTCAGACTTCCGGCTCGAAGACCAAGGCTACTGTCGTCGCTGAACCGCTAGAGCGCGGTTATGGCTTGACGCTGGGCAATGCCTTGCGCCGCGTTCTTCTGTCTTCGCTGCGCGGTGCTGCCGTGACTGCGGTACAGATCGACGGCGTTCTGCATGAATTCTCGTCGATCCCTGGCGTTCGCGAAGATGTTACAGACATCGTCCTCAACATCAAGGAAATCGCTATCCACATGGAAAGCGATGGTCCAAAGCGCATGGTCGTCCGTAAGGAAGGCCCAGGCGTTGTAACAGCTGGCGATATTCAGACTGTTGGCGATATTGAAATTCTCAACCCGGAACACGTTATCTGCACGCTCGATGAAGGCGCTGAAATCCGCATGGAATTCACTGTCAACACCGGCAAGGGTTATGTTCCAGCTGACCGCAACCGCGCTGAAGATGCTCCGATTGGTCTTATTCCAGTCGATAGCCTTTACTCACCGGTCCGCAAGGTTTCCTATAAAATCGAGAACACCCGTGAAGGTCAGGTTCTCGATTATGACAAGCTGATCCTCCAGATCGAGACTGATGGTTCGATCTCCGGTGAAGATGCTGTTGCTTACGCAGCACGTATTCTTCAGGACCAGCTGGCGATCTTCGTCAACTTTGACGAGCCGCAAAAAGAAGTTCAGCAGGAACAGGTTACTGAACTCGCGTTCAATCCTGCTCTGCTCAAGAAGGTCGATGAACTCGAACTTTCGGTTCGCTCGGCAAACTGCCTGAAGAATGATAATATCGTCTACATTGGCGATCTCATTCAGAAGACAGAAGCAGAAATGCTGCGCACACCGAACTTCGGTCGCAAGTCGTTGAACGAAATCAAGGAAGTTCTGGCTTCCATGGGCCTCCATCTTGGTATGGAAGTTCCAGCTTGGCCGCCAGAGAACATCGAAGATCTCGCCAAGCGTTACGAAGACCAGTACTAATCCGGGCTCTGCCCGACAAATAAGCCCGGGCAATGAGCCCGAACTGAATAATTAGCCCGGGCAATGAGCCCGAAAAGAAAACTGAAGGAGAAGGCTCATGCGCCACGGTAATTCAGGCCGCAAGCTTAACCGGACTGCCAGCCATCGTAAGGCGATGTTTGCCAATATGGCTGCATCTTTGATCGAGCATGAGCAGATCGTGACAACGCTGCCCAAGGCCAAGGAAATTCGTCCAATCGTAGAAAAGCTTGTCACACTCGGCAAGCGCGGTGATCTGCACGCTCGTCGTCAGGCCATCTCGGCTATCCGCGATGCCAAGCTGGTTGCCAAGCTGTTCGATACGCTTGCACCACGTTATGGTCAGCGTAATGGCGGCTACATCCGCATCATGAAGGCGGGCTTCCGCACCGGTGACAATGCGCCGCTCGCAGTTGTCGAATTCGTTGATCGTGATGTCAGCGCAAAGGGGTCCAAGGATTTGGCCCGCGTTGAAGAAGAGCGCGCTAACGAAGCCGAAGCAGCGTAATCAACGCTTCTACGGTAGAAAGTTTAAAGGGAGCTTCGGCTCCCTTTTTCTGTTTGTGGCTTTGGGGACTATCCAACCAGCGCAGAGGGTGCGCAACATTGTGGCTCTCGTTGGTAAGCGAGGCGTATCGACTGCCTATCGATAGCTTAGTGATTGTGGATATCTTGAAGCCACCCACCCGAACTTAGCGCTGTGTCAAAGCAAGCTTTATACCCAACCCGATAAAAGCAGCGGCGAATGAGCGGCGCATCCATGTGAGAACGATGGGCCGGGAAATTACCTTGTCTCGAACAGAAGCTGCAAAGAGCCCATAAATGGCGAAGACAACGAATGTCATTGCCATGAATACACCGCTGAGACCGAGCATGGTCAGCACGGGTCGCCTTTCATCTGCGGTTACGAATTGCGGCAGGAAAGCGAGAAAGAAGATCGATAGTTTCGGATTAAGAATATTAATGAGGATTGCGGTCAAAGTTACACGACTAAATGAGCTTTCGGTGTTTTCCTGATCCACCCGTAGTGAGCCGTTATCGCGCAAAGCATTCCACGCCATGAACAAAAGATAGATAACGCCGAGATATTTGAGCGTCTGAAACGCAATGGCGCTCGTATGCATGATAGCAGCCAGCCCGCCTATCGCCGCTGCCATATGGGGAATTATGCCGATTGTGCAACCAAACGCCGCGGCGATGCTCGCTCTTGCGCCCCGCGTCAATCCGGTCGCCAGCGTATAGACCACGCCGGTACCGGGCGATATGACAATGATCAGTGATGTGATGATAAATTCCAGACTCATAGACTAAGCTCCTTACTCTTATGGAGAAGGATTAAATCAAGGAATGCTGGCAGCGTCTTGGACAGGATTGCAGCGCTTATCGCCAGATGGCCGGAGGCTTACTATAGCGATGCCGCATAGGAACCGGGCGACAATCCAAACTTTTGCGCGAAAATGCGGTTCATGTGGCTTTGGTCGGCAAAGCCGCTAGCTGCCGCAGTTTCTGCAAGCGCCATGCCTTGCAAGATCAGGCGGCGGGCAATATCGGCGCGTCGCTGCATAAGATAGGCGTGGGGGGTAAAGCCAGTTGCCGCTGCAAAGCCTCGCAGAACCTGAAAGCGGCTGAGGCCGCTTATTTTTGCCAGATCCGACAAAGTATATGATGCGGTTGGTGCATCATCTATGTGCTGCCTCACCATATGAATGGCAGGGGGGATCGGTTCTGATTTAGCTGGTTTTTTGTGCGTGATGGAAAGCAGGTCAATCAGTTTTTCTTCAGGAAGAAGCGGCTCATGCGCATTGCGCGTCAAAGCGCTGAAAAGCTCCTGAAATTGTTTGGCGGCGAGGGCGTTATCCATGGCCGGTTCAGTGAATTCTGTTGTGGTCGCACCACCTTCGTTAATATCATCAATGATATTTTCAATGAGAGCGGGGTCAAAATAGATCATCCGCCAAGAGCGGCCTGAATCGCCGATTGGTACGCCATCATGTATTTCGCCGGGATTGACGGTGATGACATAACCCGGTCCGGCTTCCACAGTACCGCGCCCGCTAAGGGATTTTTGTGCCCCTTGATGAATGACGCCAATGCCGAACTGGTCATGTGTATGGCGCGCAAAAGAATGGCGCGTAGCTGCCTCGACAATTTGTATGCCAGGATTGCCGCTCGGATAAATCCGGAAATGGCCTCTTATATTGCCCAATCGTCCATTGCCTGTTTGGTGCATATTATCTGAATGCCGATTAAAGAGGAAGTCGCATCAAATAAGCTGATGGTGAAACGATATGTCTCAAATTTGCTTTGTTTAATAGCTGGTATCCTCGCTCGAAATCACCACATTGGTCGAAGCAGTTTGACTGATTCATTAGCTATCGGAGATTAATATGGGTTCTGTTTCGCGAAGCTCGACAATAGGCGCTTCGGCCCGGGCGATTTTGCTTGGTGCGGCTGTCTTTTCCGCTACCGCTCTTCCGGTTTATGCGCAGACTGCAGATACTACAAAGCAAGTGCCAGAAAGCCGCACCGAGGCGCAATTATCCTTTGCGCCACTGGTCAAACAGACGGCAGGCGCTGTGGTCAATGTCTACGCGGCCCATTCGGTTCAGCAACGCTCGCCTTTTGCGGGTGATCCATTTTTTGAACAGTTCTTCGGTGGGAGACAGTTTAGCGGTCCGCCTCGCGTTCAGTCGTCCCTTGGCTCCGGCGTGATTGTGGACAGTTCGGGTATTATCGTAACCAATAATCATGTCATCCGCGACGCTGACACCGTAAAAATCGCGCTGTCAGATGGCCGCGAGTTTGAATCGAAAGTCCTTCTCAAGGATGAGTCGACAGATCTGGCCATATTGAAAATTGATGCCGGCGAACCGCTGCCATCTTTGAAACTTGCAGATTCCGACAAGGTTGAGGTGGGTGATCTGGTTCTGGCTATCGGCAACCCGTTCGGTGTCGGTCAGACTGTGACGAGCGGTATCGTCTCGGCACAGGCGCGCACGCGCGTCGGTATTTCCGACTTTGATTTTTTCATTCAGACCGATGCGGCCATCAATCCCGGTAATTCGGGCGGTGCCTTGATTGGCATGGATGGAGAACTTGTCGGTGTGAATACCGCAATTTTCTCCAAGTCCGGTGGCTCCGTTGGAATCGGATTTGCCATACCGGCCAATATGGTGCGCGCAGTTGTTGATACAGCCAAGGGCGGCGCAGACACATTCGAGCGCCCCTATATCGGCGCTGCTTTCCAAAACGTGACCGCTGATGTGGCCGAAAGTCTTGGAATGAGACAGCCTTACGGCGCGCTCGTAACCGATATCACCAAAGGTGGCCCGGCTGATAAAGGCGGATTGCAGGTTGGTGACGTGGTGTTGAATGTTGATGGCGTTCGCATTGAAAATCCGGATGGGCTTGGATATCGCATGACGACGGCGGGCATCGGCAAGACAGTCAAGTTCGACATATTGAGCCGTTCCAAGGAAAAGTCCGTCTCAGTGACTTTGCAAAAGCCCGATCCTGACTCTGCGGACAATAAACTGATGATTCAAGGCAAGAACCCGCTTTCGGGTGCACTTGTTCTCAAGCTAAGCCCTGCAAGCCTCGCGCGTTTGCGCTTGCCGGAGGGGACGGACGGTGTTGCTGTTGACAAGGTCTATCCAAACTCTCCAGCTGCGCGTATCGGTTTGCAACCCGGCGATATTATCCGGGGCATAAATGGCACCTCAATTGACAGTATTGCCGATCTTAGCAAGGCAATGTCGACCAATCCCGTGCTTTGGCGCTTCGAATTTGAGCGCGGGGGTGCCATAATTCGTCAGATCATTCGGTAGAGCGTTTTGCTTTTTAAAAACGACGCTCTAAACTTTTTTACGCAATTTCGGACGCAAAACCGCTTCACACTTTTGCTGGAATTGCTTTAGACGCGACAAGGCAGCAAGAGCATGGCGGATTTATTTTCAGTAAGCGGCGATCCTGCTTCGGACAGAAGCAGGCCGCTTGCTGACCGCCTGCGACCGCGTAACCTGAGCGAGGTCACCGGCCAGACACATCTGACGGGACCGGAAGGCGCGCTGACGCGGATGATCGATTCCGGTTCGCTCGGATCGATGATCTTCTGGGGACCGCCCGGAACAGGCAAGACCACCGTTGCCCGGCTGCTCGCCAATGAGACAAATCTCGCATTTGAGCAGATATCTGCGATATTTTCCGGTGTGGCCGACCTGAAAAAGGTCTTTGAGATGGCACGGTCACGGAAAATGTCCGGCCGCCAGACATTGCTCTTTGTTGACGAAATTCATCGCTTCAACCGCGCCCAGCAGGACTCATTTCTGCCGGTCATGGAGGATGGAACGATCGTGCTGGTGGGCGCCACGACGGAAAATCCCTCCTTTGAACTCAATGCGGCTTTGCTATCGCGGGCGCGGGTTCTGGTGTTTAAACCCCATGATGAAACCAGTCTTGTGGCATTGCTCGAGCGGGCGGAAAGCCATGAGGGCAAAGCGCTTCCGTTGAATGACGAGGCGCGGGCAAGTCTGGTACGCATGGCGGATGGTGATGGCCGCGCAATTTTGACGCTGGCTGAAGAGGTTTGGCGCGCGGCGCGTGAAGGCGAGGTTTTTGATGCGGAACGGGTGCAGCAGATCGTGCAACGGCGCGCTCCTGTCTATGATAAGGGGCAGGATGGCCATTACAATCTGATCTCTGCCTTGCATAAATCGGTGCGCGGCTCTGATCCCGACGCGGCATTATACTATTTGTGCCGCATGTTCGATGCTGGTGAAGACCCGTTGTTTCTGGGACGCAGGCTCGTGCGCATGGCAAGCGAAGACATTGGCCTTGCCGATCCGCAGGCTCTGGTCATCTGCAATGCAGCAAAGGATGCCTATGATTATCTGGGGTCGCCCGAAGGTGAACTGGCGCTGGCGCAAGCCTGCGTCTATCTCGCTACGGCGCCGAAATCCAATGCGGTTTATACAGCCTATAAGGCAGCAATGGGAGCGGCCAAGGCCAATGGCTCACTGCTTCCGCCCAAACATATTCTCAATGCGCCGACCAAGCTGATGAAGGGTGAGGGTTATGGCAAGGGTTATGCCTATGATCATGACCAGCCTGACGCCTTTTCCGGACAGAACTATTTTCCGGAAGCGCTTGGACGGCAAAGCTTCTACGATCCGCCGGAGCGCGGGTTTGAACGGGAAATCCGCAAGCGCATGGAATATTGGCAAAAGCTGCGCCAGGAGCGGGGCGAGGAGTAGCGTTGGCTGCACAATCGCTATGCGTGGTTCGACGGGGCTCACCATGAGGAAGATTGATGTACTGCAATAATAGTCTCCAGCGTGGAAAATTCAACTTTCTGCAATCAACGAGTTTCCTCATGGTGAGCCCCGTCGAACCACGCACATGATCTATGCATGCTTTTATCCCAAACCTCTTTACCTCAAAGCAATCTGCATTTAGAAGTCCGCGACCGGATAAGAAATCCGGGAGTTTTAGAAAACCACCCGCAATCGTTGGCGGGACTGGATAGGAGAAGTCTTATGTCGCAAGCAGTTGCCAAAACTGTATCGATGCAATTCCCCGATGGCTCAAAGCGTGATTATGACGCCGCCATGACCGGTGCGGAACTTGCAGAATCCATTTCAAAATCGCTCGCCAAGAAAGCTGTGGCCTATGCTGTCGATGGCACGGTCCGCGATTTGTCTGATCCGCTTGGTGCCTCAGGCGCTATCGAAATATTGACCCGCGATGATCCGCGCGCGCTTGAACTCATCCGTCATGATTGCGCGCACGTTCTGGCAGAGGCGGTACAGGAGCTTTTCCCCGGAACGCAGGTCACTATCGGGCCTGTTATTGAAAACGGCTTCTATTATGATTTTGCCAAAAACGAGTCGTTCACGCCGGAAGATCTTCCGCTGATCGAGAAGAAGATGCGGGAGATCATCGCCCGCAACAAGCCTTTCACCAAGGAAATCTGGTCGCGTGAAAAGGCCCGTCAGGTCTTTGCCGAAAAGGGCGAAGTCTACAAGGTTGAGCTCGTTGATGCGATTGCCGAAGGGCAAGACCTGAAAATCTATGCGCAGGGCGACTGGTATGATCTATGCCGTGGACCGCATATGGCCTCAACAGGGCAGATCGGCAACTCCTTCAAGTTGATGAAGGTTGCAGGTGCCTATTGGCGCGGTGACAGCAATAATCCGATGCTGAGCCGCATTTATGGTACGGCCTTTGCCAATGATAATGATCTCAATGCCTATCTTCATATGCTGGAAGAGGCGGAGAAGCGCGATCATCGCAAGCTCGGCCGTGAAATGGACCTGTTTCATTTCCAGGAAGAGGGTCCGGGCGTCGTGTTCTGGCATGCCAAGGGCTGGCGCATGTTCCAGTCTCTGGTCAGCTATATGCGTCGGCGGCTTGATGGCGTCTATCAGGAGGTCAACGCACCGCAAGTGCTCGACAAGTCGCTTTGGGAGACTTCCGGTCACTGGGGCTGGTATCGTGACAATATGTTCAAGGTGACGGTCGCAGGCGACGAGACCGACGATGAACGCGTCTTTGCACTCAAGCCGATGAACTGTCCGGGCCATGTGCAGATATTCAAGCATGGCCTGAAATCATACCGTGATCTGCCGGTGCGCCTTGCAGAATTCGGCAATGTGCATCGCTATGAGCCATCAGGCGCGTTGCATGGCTTGATGCGTGTGCGTGGCTTTACGCAGGATGACGCGCATGTGTTCTGCACGGATGAGCAGATGGCCGCAGAATGCCTGCGCATCAATGATCTGATCCTTTCAGTGTACAAGGATTTCGGCTTCGAAGGGATCACGATCAAGCTTTCGACCCGTCCTGAAAAACGCGTTGGCTCGGATGAATTGTGGGACCGTGCCGAGGCGGTCATGACCGGCGTACTTGAGCAGATCCAGCAACAGTCAAACGACATCAAAACTGGAATTCTGCCGGGCGAGGGTGCGTTTTACGGCCCCAAATTCGAGTATACGCTGAAAGACGCTATTGGCCGTGAGTGGCAATGCGGCACGACGCAGGTCGACTTCAACCTGCCGGAGCGTTTCGGTGCATTTTATATCGACTCAACATCGGAGAAGAAGCAGCCGGTTATGATCCATCGCGCCATTTGCGGTTCCATGGAGCGCTTTCTCGGCATTTTGATCGAGAACTTTGCGGGTCACATGCCGCTATGGTTCGCGCCGGTGCAAGTTGTGGTTGCGACGATCACGACGGAAGCCGATGATTATGGCCGTCAGGTCGCCAAGGAGCTGAAAGCCGCGGGTCTTCAGGTCATAACCGACTTCCGCAATGAGAAGATCAATTACAAGGTGCGTGAGCATTCCTTGCAGAAAGTTCCGGTGATTCTCGTTTGCGGCATGCGTGAAGCAGAAGAGCGGACAGTGAATATGCGCCGTCTTGGTTCGCAAAACCAGACTTCTCTCTCATTGGACGAGGCAATACAGCAATTGAAGCACGAGGCTACGCCTCCCGATCTTCTGCGTCTGGCTGCCGAATGACAATGCCGTTGACAGCGCGGTGATTTCATCGCGCTGTCACAAATATCCGGGATAATCCCCGAATTAACCTCCGGGGTTTTCACGCGGTGCAGTTTTCCGAACTTTCCTATGCCAACGATACTCAGACGCGCCTTACGCAATGGCTGATCCGCTCGATTGAGGCGATCTCGGGCAGAAATCATTATGTCGGGCTGTATAATGTATGGCGAACTGAGATAGTCCCTGCTGGTATCGATGTTTTTTGCCGCATGATGGAACTGATCAACATCAGGTTAGAGGGGCCGGATCAGTGGCCGCCGCAAAATCTGCCTAACACGCCGCTGGTGCTTATTGCTAATCATCCATTCGGTATTGGAGACGGCATCGCAGCTTTGGCGCTGGCCGAACAATTGGGCAGGCCTTTCCGCGTGCTGATCAATAATGATCTGCTGAAAGTACCGGAAATCCGCCCTTATGCTTTGCCGGTATGTTTCGACGAAACCAAGGAAGCCATGGCGATGAACATGGCAACGCGGCACGAAGCAGTGCGCTTGCTCAAGGAAGGCGTGACAATCATTGTCTTTCCAGCAGGCGGTGTTGCGACAGCGCGCAAGGGTTTTGGTCGTGCGGAAGATCTGCCTTGGAAAATATTCCCTGCCAAGCTCATCAGGCAAGCACAGGCTTCTGTCATTCCAGTCTACTTCAGCGGGCAGAATGGCTGGCTATTTCACCTCGCCAGCAAAGTATCGATGACGCTGCGCATATCATTGTTGATTCGAGAATTCCGGCGTCTTTCCGGTAAATCCATCAATGTGCGGATCGGCAATATCATCAGTTGGGATGAATTGAAGGTGCTGGAAGATCGCCAGACGCTTTTGCAATATCTCTATAATGCTGTTTTTTCGCTGCAGCCGGGTTCATCGAGCAAATAAGAGCTCAATACTCATGTCGCTGGCGTTTAGTGAATTTGCGCATGTGGTGCGTGGTTCGACAAGCTCACCATGAGGAAGGGTGGAGGTTACAGAGGCAAAACCTGCACCGTGGCGGCTGTCATGCAAAACACCATCTTCCTCATGGTGAGCTTGTCGAACCACGCAAAGCAGCCATGCAGCCTGTTTTGAGCAGATGGTAGGGGTCAGTCCAGCGGCTCTTCGCCTTTCGCCGGCTGGTTGGCGCTTGCCGCCGTGCTTGCGCCATTGGAGGCGATGACCTCCACATCCTGATTGCGACCGGCAACAACCTTGAAGTCACGCTGGTAAATCTTGTCCTTGTTCTTGGCGATGATGACATAATCACCTTCCGCAAGCACCATGGATGCGAAAGCCCCCACGCTTTCCCGGACAATATCACCTGACGTGGTGAGAACAGACCAAGCCGTATCGGCAAGCGCTTCGCCGCCAGCTTCGCGCACCAGTTTCATCGTCATCAGTGCCGCGCGGTGTTCAACATTCGCTTCCGTGATTTTACCTGCCTCAACGCGGATGTCAGACCGAATGACGGCGTTCGCCGTGCCGTAGTTTGACACGATTTGATAGGTTCCAGTGTTCAGACGGACAACGCTGTCCGGCTTGACATCGGGAATGATCAAAGCGCGTTCGCCATTGGCGTCTTCATGATCCTCATAAATCGAAAATCGCAGACGATCGGGAGGAATGCGACCACCGCCAGCAAGCACAGCATTAAGCTTGATCCCGCCAGCATCGAGAATCATTGTTTCAGTGCGCTTGGCGCGTGTCATGGAAATGCGCTTGGTTGCGCCAGCACGGCCAAAGGCGACGTGGATCAGGTAGCTGCCGGGAGCAAGATTGAACGAAGTGGTACCGCCTTTGGCAGTGGCGAGAAGCGCCAGCTTGCCGTCGGGGCCGGGATCGGGTGAGAATACCCGCCATACCAGCCCCCGGCCAATCGCTTCACTCTCGTCTGAAAGTTTTGCAGTAACAACAAGCTCGGGCTCATTGACCAGCGGATTGTTCTGCGGAGCCTTTGGATTGGCATATTCATTCAGATTGGGAATTTTAGGTATATCGCCTTTACCGGCGGGCGGCGCAATGGTGGGTAGCTCAAGCGGGGCGACTTCCGGTGAATCCGGTGTCAGCGACTGTGCAAATGCGACTGGTCCCGACGCCAGACACGCACATGCCGCGATAGCAAACAAGGGTTTGCGGAAAATGCTGCCCGTGGCAATTGTCTGGAATACGCCCATGCAAGCTTTTGATCCGAAGCCGATGGCAATTTCAAGGCTTTTCTCGCTCTCATGTCTTTACTTGACCGACAAAACGAAGCCATTGTCCGCGCAATAGTGCAACAGGGTCGCTACGATTATTCCATGAACACTTCCTCATCCAATCCAATCCTCGATTTTTTGTCGACACGAAGCTCCACCCCGATCTCGGCCATCGGCCTTCCAGGACCATCTGACGAAGAGATTCGCAAGATCATTACGATTGCTTCGCGCGTGCCGGATCATGGTCGTCTGACGCCCTGGCGCTTTATTCTGTATCGGGGTGATGCACGTGTCGAAGTCGGGAAATATCTCGCCGAACTTTGTGAAGAACGTGAAGGGCCACTGACTGAACAACGCCGCGAGCAGGAACTGAAGCGCTTTGCTCGCGCTCCGCTGGTCATTGGCGTGGTGTTCTCTCCAGTTGAACATCATATTCCGGAGTGGGAGCAGTTTCTTTCCTCGGGTGCGGCGGCGATGAAGCTTTGCCTGGCCGCCAATGCATTGGGCTATGTCACCAATTGGATCAGCAATTGGTACTCGTCGGACGAAAAGGGCCGGGCGCTGCTAGGGCTGGCCCCACATGAGCGGGTCACGGGGTTTGTTCATATTGGAACTTGCGCGCAGAAAGTGCCGGAGCGGCCTCGCCCGGAAGTGGATGCGGTACTTTCCGAATATTCGGGGCCGTGGAAAGGCTAGCGTAAGATCAAAATGATCGCGCTCTGGCAATGAGCCGCTCCGCCCGCTTCAGATGCGGGCGGTCGAACATTTTACCATCAATACCAATTACACCGGCAGCGGGCTCAGCCGCGAAGGCTGCAACGATACGCTCTGCCTGATCGACCGCTTCAGCCGAAGGCGTGAAAATCTGATTGATGATTGCGACCTGGGCCGGATGAATTGCCAGTTTGGCTGTGAAACCATCGCGCGCGGCTTCGGTGCATTCGCGGGCAAGACCTTCTTCATTGCGATAGTCGATGTAGACCGTATCAATGGCCGCAACATCAGCGGCGGATGCGCCAAGGACCGTCAAGGCGCGAGCCATGCGAAACACGTCCGTGTAATGACCCGCCTCGTTGCGCACCGCGGTTGCGCCGATAACTGCCGAAAGGTCTTCCGCACCCCAACTGAGGCCGATTAATCGTTTGGATGCATCCGGATAGGTGGCTGCAGACAAGGTACCAATTGCAGTCTCGGTAATGATTGCAATGATCTGCGTGACGCCTTCAGAAAGCCCTGCCTGCGCTTCGTGCACATTCAGTTTCACCGAAAGCCGCGTCACATCCTTACCGCTATTGGATTTGGGCAGAAGAATGCCAACGGGCAGCGACGGCATAATGGCGGCAAGATCATCATCGGCGAAACCGCTGGAGAGATCATTGATGCGAACGAAAAGGCGAGGCGAGGCCGTACCGCGGTTCGATTTCAGAAAATCAGCGGTGATCTGCCGCGCGGCGGCCTTGCGCTCTGCGCTTACCGAATCTTCAAGATCGATCAAAAGCATGTCGGCTTCGCTGGCGAGTCCTTTTTCAAGTTTCTTTTCCGAATCGCCGGGAACAAACAGGAGCGAGCGCATCACGCCGCACTCTTTGATTTCATCATGGCTTGCCGCGTGCATTTTGCAACGAGAACACCATGCTGGTTGAAGGCACGGTGTTCGAACTCGACAATGCCGCGATCAGGCTTGGATTTGGACGGGCGTGTTGAAATAACCTCAGTCTCAACATGTACTGTATCGCCATGAAATAGCGGGGAAGGAAAAGTGACATCGGTCATGCCGAGATTGGCAATTGTCGTGCCAATCGTCGTGTCATTGACAGAAATACCGATCATTAAACCCAACGTAAACAATGAGTTGACGAGAGGCTTTCCCCATTCTGTCTTGCTGGCAAAATCAAAGTCAATATGCAGCGGCTGGGTGTTCAATGTCATGACCGAAAATAGCATATTGTCACTTTCAGTGATCGTTTTGCGAAGCGAATGATTGAAAACGCGTCCGACCTCGAACTCTTCCAGATACAATCCAGCCATGATGATTTCGAACCTCCGCAATGATTTGCGGGACATTATGACGGTGCTCTGCGGATCGCAACAGGGGCAAAACCCTTGTCGTCATGGTTAATGGATATGGTGAACTGATCGTAAACCTTTTTCCGCTAGGCTTTTGCTAGAAAAAATGGGGGCGATAAGGGATGCCGGTACAGCAATATCTCAGAATGATCGAGAATGCGTCAGTGGCGCAACGTTGTCATGCAACGGCGGCTTTGGCGCATATCTATCTGCATTCAGAACTCGACAATGATGAGCGTTGCGCGACAGAGGCTGTACTAACGCTCCTGCTGGACGATTCTTCGCCAAAAGTGCGCCTCGCGCTGGCTGAGGCGTTTTCTACAAGTGTCCGCGCTCCTGCCCATATCGTTGCTAGTCTCGCACGCGACCAGATTGAAATCTCGACCTATATGCTCGGCCGCTCGGTTTTGCTCAGCGATAGTGACCTGATTGACTGTGTTGTGAGTGGTTGCGGCGAGGCGCAACGCGTCATTGCCGGTCGGGCACGCGTTTCGCCAACTGTTTGTGCCGCCATTATCGAAGTTGGCGAGACCGATGCCATACTGGAGCTGCTGGCCAATACACAGGCGAAAATAATGCCGGTGAGTTATCGTCGACTGCTTGAACGGTCAGGACATATTGCCGAAGTGCGTGCATTGCTCGTCGATCATGAAAGCCTGCCAGCCGATTGCCGCCACTCGCTTGCAGTCAAGACCGCAGAGGCGCTGTGCCAGATGAATATTGTGCAGGCACTCATGGGAGGTCGCAGAGCGGAACGAATGACACATGATGCCTGTGTTAAAGCATCCATCGGCCTCGTTGCCGCAACGCCTATCGAAGAATATCCGGCTCTCGTTGAACACCTACAACTGCGCGGAGACATAACAACAGCTTTTGTCATTCGGGTGGTTGCGAAAGGACAGATCGATTTCTTCGGCGCGATCCTTGTTGCGCTGTCCGGTTACAAGCATAGTCGCGTGCGCGGCCTGCTCATTGATGGCCGTCCGAACGTGCTGGGGGCGCTGTTTAGCGCTGCGGGTCTGGCCGAAAGCACGCACGCTTCCCTGTACACCGCAGTTCAGGCATGGCGCGATATTATCAACGGCAAGCGCAAGCTGGGTTTGCATGATGTCGCGCGCGCAATGATTGAGCAGATTACGGGGTTAGAGGCCTATGCAGGGGCTGTTCCCGCCGCCGCCAATGATGATCTGCTTTCCTTGCTCAACGGTATTCACCGCGATGCTATTCGCGAAAATGCGCGCCGAAGCATGTTGTCGATAGCGGCGGCATAGGCTTCTGACCGCTTGATCGAACATTTCATTACAAAATAGTGCCACTCTTTGAATGAAATAATCGATGCGCCGCACCAGAACCGGCGCATCATTGCTTTTTTATTGGCATTGAAAGCCAGGATTTCCAATATTATACTTGGTAAACCTAATTAAATCAGGCGTTTATGTCTGACTTCTGATTCAAAACTCTAGATACAGCAATTCGATTGTGCCAAACGGCCCGTTGCCGTCCCATTGGTCTTTTATGCTATTATGGACAAAGGCATAATCGATTGGGAGGTCTGCATAATGTCGGACAATGGTAGTGTTGAGTTTGGCCCGCTAAGTCTGCACGTCCCTGAACCGGCTGTGCGTCCGGGCGGTACGCCGGATTTTTCCAACGTCACCTTTCCCGATGCAGGCTCGGTGAGACGCCCCGATGTCGATACAAACCCTGAAGACATGCGTGACCTCGCATTTTCGATTATTCGTGTGCTTAACCCTGAAGGCGAGGCTGTCGGGCCATGGGCAAATCTGCTGACCGACGATCAGCTGGTTGAAGGTCTGCGCCATATGATGACGCTGCGCACGTTCGATGCGCGTATGCAGATCGCCCAGCGGCAGGGCAAGACTTCATTTTATATGCAGCATCTTGGCGAGGAGGCAGTCAGTTGCGCTTTCCGTAAGGCGCTGGTGCAGGGCGATATGAATTTTCCGACCTATCGTCAGGCTGGTCTGTTGATCGCCGGCGGGTATCCCATGGTTGAAATGATGTGCCAGATCTACTCCAACGAGCGCGATCCGTTGAAGGGCAGGCAGCTGCCAATCATGTACTCTTCCAAAGAACACGGTTTTTTCTCGATCTCTGGCAATCTGGCCACCCAGTATATTCAAGGTGTTGGCTGGGCCATGGCATCCGCCATCAAGAAAGACAGCAAAATAGCTGCCGCATGGATCGGCGATGGCTCCACGGCCGAGTCTGACTTCCATGCCGCGCTGGTTTTCGCTTCAACCTATAAGGCGCCGGTAGTTCTCAATATCGTCAATAATCAATGGGCGATTTCGACATTTCAAGGCATTGCGCGCGGCGGCTCAGGTACATTTGCAGCGCGTGGCCTTGGTTTCGGTATTCCGGCGCTGCGCGTCGATGGCAATGATTACCTCGCGGTTTTTGCAGTGGCGCAGTGGGCAACCGAGCGCGCGCGCCGCAATCTGGGCCCGACGCTGGTGGAATACGTCACCTATCGCGCCGGCGCGCATTCGACCTCGGATGATCCATCTGCTTATCGGCCCAAGATGGAGTCGGAGGCCTGGCCGCTGGGCGATCCTATTGTTCGGTTGAAGAACCACCTGATTGCACGCGGCGCATGGTCGGAAGAGCGTCATACCCAGACCGAAGCCGAGATACTCGACACAGTCATCGCTGCGCAGAAAGAAGCCGAAAGCTTCGGAACATTGCATGCCGGAGGCAAGCCATCAGCGCGCGATATGTTCGAGGGTGTTTATGAACAAATGCCTCCGCATCTGCGTCGTCAACGTCAGCAGGCGGGGGTTTAAGCCAAATGCCACGCAAAACAATGATCGAATCCATTCGTGATGCAATGGATACAATGATGGAACGCGACGAAAACGTGGTTGTGTTCGGCGAGGATGTCGGCTTTTTCGGTGGCGTCTTTCGCTGCACGCAAGGGCTGCAGGCAAAATATGGAAAGACGCGGTGTTTCGATGCGCCCATCAATGAGGCGGGCATCGTCGGAGCTGCAATTGGCATGGCGTCCTATGGACTTAAGCCATGTGTTGAAATCCAATTCGCAGATTATGTCTACCCCGCCTATGACCAGATTGTCTCGGAGGCTGCACGCTTGCGCTATCGCTCGAATGGCGACTTTACCTGCCCGATGGTCGTGCGCATGCCGGTCGGCGGCGGCATTTTCGGTGGGCAAACACATAGCCAGAGCCCGGAAGCGCTTTTTACCCATGTTTCGGGCCTGAAGGTGGTTGTGCCGTCCAACCCATATGATGCCAAGGGGCTGCTTATTGCGGCAATAGAAGATCCGGATCCGGTGATCTTCCTTGAGCCCAAGCGCATTTATAATGGTCCGTTTGATGGACATCACGACCGGCCAGTCACGCCGTGGTCCAAGCACGATCTCGGCGAAGTGCCTGATGGTCATTATACGGTGCCGCTGGGCAAAGCCATCAAGCGCCGTGAAGGCTCACAGCTAACGATCCTGACCTATGGCACCATGGTTTACGTGGCAGAGGCCGCTGCAGCTGAACATAATATTGATGCGGAAATCATCGACCTGCGCACATTACTCCCGCTCGATCTCGAAACGATTATTGAATCCGTTTCAAAAACCGGGCGCTGTGTCGTGGTTCACGAGGCGACCTTGACATCGGGCTTTGGCGCGGAACTGGCGGCACTCGTGCAAGAACATTGTTTCTATAAGCTTGAAGCGCCGGTGGCTCGCGTTGCCGGTTGGGACACGCCTTATCCCCATGCCCAGGAGTGGGATTACTTTCCCGGGCCATCGCGGGTCGGGCGTGCGCTGGTTGAAACGCTGGAGGGGCTCTAAGATGGGCGAATATGTCATCAAGCTGCCGGATGTCGGCGAAGGCGTTGCAGAAGCAGAGCTTGTCGAATGGAATGTAAAGGTCGGTGATCTGGTACGCGAGGATATGGTTCTTGCCGCCGTGATGACCGATAAGGCAACGGTGGAAATCCCGTCGCCGGTCGATGGTGAGATTATCTGGCTTGGCGGTGAGATCGGTGAGGTCATTCCGATCGGCTCGCCGATCATTCGCCTGAAGATCGACGGCGAGGGCCATGCACCGGCAGCCACGGAGCCCTCCAAGCCTGCCAAGGCTGAAGCGCCTGCACCGGATGAAAAGCCTGCCGAGGCCGCAAAGTCCCAGAGCAAGCCTGCAGCAGCTGCTGCAAAGCCACAGGAAGCTGTAAAGCCCGCTGCCAAACCTGTTTTCAATACGAGCGCGCCGCGCAGCGAAGGTGAAAAGCCTTTGGCTTCTCCAGCTGTACGCCAGCGTGCGCGTGATTCCGGCGTTGATTTGCGTCAAGTGAGCGGCACAGGACCGGCAGGCCGGATTACTCACGAAGATCTTGATGCCTTCTTCGCGCGCGGCTCGCAGAAACCCGGTAGTGCAGCGCTCAGCCCGGACAATTCCGTCAAGGAGATCAAGGTTGTCGGGCTTCGCCGCAAGATTGCCGAGAAAATGGCAATCGCGAAATCCCGGATTCCGCATATTACCTATGTCGAAGAAATCGACGTGACATCCTTGGAAGAGCTGCGGGCAGCCCTGAATAGCAAAAGGCGCCCGGATCAGGCCAAGCTGACGATCTTGCCGTTCTTGATGCGGGCCATGGTCAAGGCCATTGCCGATCAGCCGCAGCTCAATGCTCTGTATGATGACGAGGCGAATATTATTCATCAGCATGGGGGCGTGCATATCGGGATTGCCGCGCAGACGCCTGGCGGCCTCGTGGTGCCGGTGGTCAGACATGCCGAGGCAAGAACGCTTTGGGACTGTGCTGCAGAGGTTAATCTGCTGGCAGATGCTGCAAAAACGGGTACAGCGACACGTGAACAGCTGAGTGGCTCGACGATAACGATCACTTCACTCGGTAGCATGGGCGGCGTGGTGACCACGCCTGTGATCAATCACCCGGAAGTAGCAATCATCGGCGTCAACAAGATCATGATCCGGCCCATGTGGGACGGCACTGCCTTCATACCGCGCAAGATGATGAACCTGTCGTCAAGCTTCGACCACCGGGTTATCGACGGCTGGGATGCCGCCGTATTCATCCAGCGCATCAAGGCGCTTCTCGAAACGCCAGCCATGATATTTGTTGAGGACTGAGCCATGAAGGATATTTCCTGCAAACTGCTGGTCATTGGCGCCGGTCCGGGTGGCTATATCTGCGCTATTCGTGCCGGGCAGCTGAATGTTGATACGGTGATTGTTGAAGCGGCCAAGGTCGGCGGCACTTGCCTGATGGTCGGCTGCATACCCTCCAAGGCGTTGATTCACGCCGCTGATGAATTTGCAAAGGTTGCGCATTTTGCAGCAAATCAGACGCCTCTAGGCATATCCGTCAGCAACCCGGCAATCGATTTCACGCAAACTATCGCTTGGAAAGACGGAATTGTCAGCCGTTTGAACAATGGCGTAGCCGGACTTTTGAAGAAGGCCAATGTGAAGATCGTCACGGGCAGGGCAAAGTTCCGCGACGGAAAAACCGTCGAAGTGGAAACCCTGACGGGCCAGCAAATCATCCGCGCTGAAAACATTGTAATCGCAACAGGCTCTGCGCCGGTGGAGGTGCCTTCATTGCCATTTGGCGGCAATGTCATTTCATCCACCGAAGCTCTCTCACTTGAAACTGTGCCCGAAAAACTGGTGGTTGTGGGAGGTGGTTATATTGGCCTTGAGCTTGGCACTGCCTATGCCAAACTCGGATCAAAGGTCACTGTTGTTGAAGCGCAAGCAAAAATACTGCCACAGTATGATGCAGAGCTGACGCGGCCAATCATGAAGAGTCTCAATAGCTTAGGTGTGACAGTTCTTACCGGAGTTAAAGCAAAAGGGGTGAGCACCAAGGGTGATGCCCTGCTCATCGAAACGGCTGATGGCAAGGATGACAGGATTGCAGCGGATAAAATACTGGTAACTGTCGGCCGCAAGCCTGTGACCACCGGTTGGGGGCTTGAGGAAGTTGTTCTGGACATGGACGGAAAGTTCGTTCGCATTGACGACAAGTGCCGTACCTCTATGCGGGGCGTCTATGCCATCGGTGATGTGACAGGCGAGCCAATGCTGGCCCATCGTGCCATGGCACAAGGCGAGATGGTGGCAGAAATCGTCGCCGGGCATAATCGCAGCTGGGACAAGCGAGCCATTGCAGCTGTCTGCTTTACCGATCCGGAAATCGTGACTGTCGGCCTTTCGCCAGAAGAGGCAAAGCAGGCCGGGCACGAGGTCAAAATTGGTCTGTTCCCATTTGCTGCCAATGGCCGCGCCATGACACAAGAAGGCGAGGAGGGGTTTGTCCGTGTGGTTGCTGCTGCGGGCAATCATCTTGTATTGGGAATTCAGGCGGTTGGAACCGGAGTCTCCGAACTGTCAGCAGCGTTTGCACTGGCCTTGGAAATGGGCGCGCGCCTGGAAGATATAGCCGGGACAATCCATGCCCATCCAACGCAGAGCGAGGGCTTCCAGGAAGCTGCGCTGAAAGCACTGGGACACGCGCTGCATATTTAAAGCACCTTTGCAAAAGCAATTTGCGTGCTTCGACAAGCTCAGCATGAGGAATGGGGTCTGATTGCAGGACGCTAAATCCTGCAATCTTTGAGACTATTATGCCAGGCGCAATGTCACCTCATGCTGAGCTTGTCGAAGCACGCAAAGCGCTACTGCTGAATAAATTGGGTTACTCAGCGGCCTCGGCGACAGCGGGCAGGCCAAGCCAGGCACGGCAATCTGCCAGTGCGCGGGCGCTCATGGCGCGTTTTTTGGCATTGGTCTTTTCCTTGCCACGCAAACGCTTGCCCTCAGAGACGGGCGCTTCAATCGGCGGGAATAACCCGTAATTAACATTCATTGGCTGGAATGAACGTTTGCCGGGTTCTTCATCCGATACGATATGCCCGCCGGTAATGTGTCCGAGCAGCGCGCCGAAAGCCGTTGTCAGAGGGGGCGGCGTGACTGGCTGACCCAAACGCTCGGCAATCATGAAACGGCCCGCCAAAAGACCGATGGCCGCGGATTCAACATAGCCTTCGCATCCCGTGATTTGTCCGGCAAACCGCAGTCCTTGCCGGGATTTCAGTTGCAAGGTCGGATCAAGCAAAATCGGTGAATTGAGGTAAGTGTTGCGATGCAGTCCACCCAGCCGGGCAAATTCCGCATTTTCAAGGCCCGGGATCATGCGGAATATGTCAGTCTGCGCGCCATATTTCAGCTTGGTCTGGAAACCGACCATATTATAGAGCGTGCCAAGCGCATTGTCCTGACGCAACTGCACCACCGCATAGGCTTTCACTGTCGGATTATGGGCGTTGGTCAGACCCATTGGCTTCATCGGTCCATGACGCAATGTCTCCGGTCCGCGTTCTGCCATGACCTCGATTGGCAGGCAGCCATCGAAATAGGGCGTGCCTTCCCATTCCTTGAATTCGGTCTTGTCGCCCGCAATCAATGCTTGAATGAAGGCGTCATATTGCTCCTTTGACATGGGGCAGTTGATATAGTCCTTGCCATTGCCGCCGGGGCCAACTTTATCGTAGCGCGACTGGAACCAGCAAGTGTTCATATCGATGGAATCGAAATGCACGATCGGTGCAATTGCATCAAAAAAGGCGAGGGAGTCCGCCCCTGTTTCATTGCCGATTGCTTCGGCAAGTGAAGGCGCCGTCAGCGGGCCGGTGGCGATAATAACCTTGTCCCACTCCGCTGGCGGCAGGCCGGTAATTTCTTCGCGCTCGATAGTGATAAGTGGATGAGCTTCGATTTTCGCGGTAACTGCCTGCGCAAAACCATCGCGATCAACAGCAAGCGCACTGCCGGCCGGAACCTGATGGGCATCGGCAGAGGCAATAATGAGTGAATTGGCCAGACGCATTTCCGCATGAAGCACGCCAACAGCATTAGTTTCGGCGTCATCGGAACGGAAGGAGTTGGAGCATACGAGCTCTGCAAGGTCCTGCGTTTTATGGGCATCTGTGCCGCGAACAGGACGCATTTCGTGCAGGATAACGGGAATGCCAGCCTCTGCGAGCTGCCATGATGCTTCGGAACCGGCGAGACCGCCGCCAATAATGTGTACGGGTTTATGTGACATGGCGCACCAATAGTCTTTTTGATTGCTGGCTTCAATGAAAAAGCCGTCACAGGTGATTGTGACGGCTTTCATGACGCCTAGGGCAGATCAGGCGCTGGCAGTATCAAGCGTCGCCAAATCATCTTTGCTGAGTTCCATAGTGGCAGCCTTGATCAGACTATCAAGCTGTTCAAGCGATGTTGCACTGGCAATTGGTGCAGTTACGCCATCGCGGTGGATGATCCAGGCCAATGCGACTTCGGCCTGTTTTGCCTTATGCTTGGCGGATATATCATCAAGGGCTGCGAGGATACGATTTCCACGGGGGTTGAGATAATCCTTCACACCGCCGCCCCGCGGGCTTTTGCCAAGATCGGCTTCGCTGCGATATTTGCCGGATAGAAAGCCTTTCGCGAGACTGAAATATGTGATGACGCCGATATCTTCAGCTATACAGAGATCGCGCAGTGGGCCATCATAGCTTGCGCGATCGTAAAGGTTATATTCCGGCTGCAAAACATCGTAGCGATGCAGCCCCTTATTCTTGGCCACATCAAGCGATTTCCGCAATTGATCAGCGTCGAGATTGGAGCAGCCCATTGATTTGATTTTGCCAGCCTTGAGCAGCTTCTCGTGCGCGGCAAGGGTTTCTTCATATGGTGTGTCCGGATCCGGCCAATGCGAAAGATAAAGGTCAATTTCTTCAATCTGAAGCCGTTTCAAGGAGGCTTCGGCGGCCTTTGCAATGTAGGCGGGAGACAAATCCTTCTTGCCTTGTCCCATATCGGAGCCAACCTTGGTGATTATCACCACCTTGTCGCGGGATTTTCGTTCTTTCATCCATTCGCCGATTATGGTTTCGGACTCGCCACCTTCATTGCCCGGCACCCAGCGCGAATAAGCATCCGCAGTATCAATGGCGTTGAGGCCCGCATCAACGAACCGATCGAGCAGATCGAAGGAAGTTTTCTTGTCAGCGGTCCAGCCGAAGACGTTTCCGCCAAAGACCAATGGAGCGATAGTGAGGCCCGTACGGCCAAGACGACGTTGTTCCATGATGAACTCCCGGGGATTATTGAGGTGGGAGCTTGAATGTAGGACGTGACGATGCGGGTTTCCACCCCGTCATTGCAAACACAATTTCTTCAACAGGCCGAAAGGCAATTTCTGATATATTCTCTCATGATGAGATATGCCTTTCTTATTTTGCCCGCTGCCATTGCCTGGGCATGCGTATCAAACGCCAATGCGCAAACATTCAGCGTTTGCCATGGCTATGGCTGTACGTTCAAAACCAGTGTGACGCTTTCTCCTGCCGATCGCGGCAGAATCGCGTCAATCATGAAGAGCGGAGGCAAGTCGGCACAAGCCGAGCGGGCTGCGGTGCGGCGCGCTGTGCAGATATTTGAGCGTCGCAGCGCTCAAATAATCGGTATCCAGGATCGCCCGAAAATGGATTTTGGCCAAGGGCGCGAGAGAGGGCAAATGGATTGCGTCGACGAGGCAGCCAATACAGGCGGCTTCCTCAGCTATTTGCAGCGCGCCGGGCTGTTGCGCCACCACACAGTGGGAAACAGGGATTCACGCGGGAGTTTCCTCGATGGCCGCTATCCGCATTTCACCGCAGTGTTGCGGGATCGCTCGGGTACATCCTGGGCCGTCGACTCCTGGTACGAACCAGCAGGAGGGGCGCCAGATGTGATGCGTTTGTCGGAATGGAAAGAGCGGGGTTATGGCGGGCAGCGCTGATATCAGCGCATCCTACAAACAACAACACCCACCGCGGGAGGAGGTGCGGTGGGTGTCGTTATATAAAGACCGGCTGGGAGGAGGAGTGCCGGGCTTTGATCGCGGGAGGCTTTGGGAGGAGGTAAAGCCCCGGCGATATTCGTCAAACTATTAGCGTACTGCGGACTTCTTGGCGACGAACGGAATGTCCGAACGGGCAATGCCCAGATCGCTAAGTTCGCGGGTCGACAGACGGTTCAATTCAGTAACCGTGTCGCGATAACGGCGCCAGTTGCTGTAAGAGCGGATAAGGTTCATTTCAATCACCACTTCGGTTGTTGTTCGGTTGATCACTCTTGATCGTTGAACTGAAGATAGTGCAGCCCATGCAGAATTTGCAGAGACAAGATTGCAGATCAGCTATGCATATGTTGCATTGCATCATTAATCGATTTTAATTGCTGCGGCGCACAAATGTCAAAATCGCGATCAGTTCGGCAATGCGGTGACAATTGCGTTTTTCCTGCCGCTGGCGTTATTTGAATCCCCGTACGACTCAGGAGCACTTCGTGGCATTTTCGATCGGCATCAAAAAACACATTGCCCGCTGGCAGCAGGCAGGTCTGATAGACGAGGTGACAGCCGATCTTTTGCGCAAGGACGTAGAGAAAACCCGGTCCGGCTTTGGCCTTGGCGGGATTCTTGCGGTGCTCGGCGCAGTTCTCTTGGGTGCTGCCATCATTTCGCTTGTCGCGGCAAATTGGGAAGTAATGCCGCGCCTTGTTCGCGTCGTGATGATCATCGTGGTGCTATGGATCGGCTATGTTGGCGGCGCATGGCGGGCGAGCCTCGGCGATAATCGTTTTAGTCAGGCGCTCTATCTGATTGCTGCAATCACCTTTGGAGCCGGTATAGCGCTCATCGGGCAGATGTATCATTTATCGGGCGATGCAACGGAAGCCGCGTTGCTTTGGACGGCGGGAACAATGGTTGCGGCGCTTTTGCTACGCTCGCCTGTGTTGGTCGCAACCGGGGTGGCGATAACTGCGCTCTACCTTTTCATGGTTTTGGATACCAATGACTCGCACACCTATAGCTGGCTTCTGCCGGTATTGCTTTTCATCAGTGCGGGACTTGTCTGGTATACCAAGGCGCAGATCGCCCGCCATTTTATCGCGCTGGTACTGATGGCCTATGTTTTCGCCCTTTATGATGATTTGAGCGGTGATTGGATATTGTGGCTCGCCGCTATGGCGGGCGGGGCGCTCTTTCTTGGCGATGCGCTGTCGACTGCAGTGCTGCAACGGCTCACCGGCTGGAGCAAGGCAATCGGCGCTTACGGGTTTCTGATGCTTCTTCTGGTGCTGAGCTATTTTCAGTTTGATCGCTTCGATAGTGAAGTAAGCGATCAGGTCATTATCGGCTTTGGTATATTGGCCTGTGCGATTGCCGGGCTGGTTCTCTCCGGTTATCGCAATCTTGCCGTCAGATGGATGTCTTACACCGTATTTTCGCTCGAAGTGCTTTATCTGGCATTCAAGACGATAGGGACTCTCATCGGAACCGCGAGCTTCTTCTTGAGTGCGGGCGTGCTGGTATTGCTGCTGGCCGCCTTTGTTGTGCGCATGGAGCGGCGGCTGCAAAAGAAGATTGCGCAAGCGGAAGGAGCCGCCTGATGTTCACTGGCAAGCGCATTATCTGGCTGGGTATTATCGTCGCCTTGCTGCAATCGGGCGCTTTATACGCAATGGTTGAGCAGCGCGCATCCATCCTGCGGAGCGGCAAAGACGTGATCCTGCTAAGCCAGCCCATTGATCCCCGGGATTTCCTGCGCGGAGACTATGTGATCCTCTCCTATGATATCTCCAATGTCAGCATCGACAAGATATCCGGCACGCGCCCGGAGGCGAAGGGCCTCATTGACGTCTATGTCACACTGGTCAAAGGGGCAGATGAGCGTTGGAACTTTGCAAGTGCTTCGTGGCAGGCCCGCACTGACCTGAAGCCCGATGAAGTGCAGCTTCGGGGACGTACGCCAAACTACGCTTATTTTGCCTCCGACAACACCTATCATGTCGATTATGGCATTGAGCGCTATTACGTTCCGGAAGGTCAGGGCCTGGCAATCGAAGAACAGCAGCGCGAGAGAAAGATCGATGTCGTTATTGCCGTATCGAATGAGGGAGACGCCCAGATACGGGCTTTAAGGAGTGAAGGAAAGGTTCTGTACGAGGAACCCCTCTATTAGAAATAGGTGGGAAATTACGGGTTTGAAATAATAGTGTCGATTACCCGGCTTTTTCCTTTGACCCTCAGAAAGACGGTGCTATAGAGACCCGCGCTTGAGGTTCGGCTACGTGCCTCGGATGCGGATATGGCGAAATTGGTAGACGCACCAGATTTAGGTTCTGGCGGGAGACCGTGGGGGTTCGAGTCCCTCTATCCGCACCACTTACTTTTCACTAAGTTATTGTAAACACTGCATAATTTACCGTTAGAAATAGCGCCTATTGCAAGCTATCCCGATTATGTGCCACATTTCACGCCACATAATGCGCCACACGCCGAATTGAACGGGATACATTCTTGACGAGAAAACGCGAGAAAACCAACTATGACCGCTTCCTTCAGCAGCGGGCAGGGAACTTTTATTACAAGCGCCGCGTGCCGATAGAAGTGGCGGACTTGGATGACAGGGCACCACATGTTCGGATTGCTTTAAAAACCGATGACGTTGCGATGGCACGCATAAAACGTGATGCGCTTGAGTTGGCGGACAATGAGTATTGGGCTTCTCTGTTGAGTGGCAGCGAGCATGCGCTTGCTCAAAAACAGTACACGGCTGCTATGAAGCGGGCGCAGGCTTTCGGGTTCTCATACAAGCCAGCGGGCGACTTGGCGCGGGACGAGTCAATTTCCGAGATTGTCCGGCGATTTGATGCATTGAGCGAACGTTCGCAACCGGCTGTCGAGACAGCAGTACTGGGCGTCGTGGCCCAGCCCAAAACGAAAGTATCAGAAGCCTTCCAAATCTATTGCGATAAGATCGTTCCGGATGAAATCCGTGGGAAAAGTAAGCCGCAAAAGTATCAATGGAAAAAGGTCAAGCAGCGCGCCGTCAACAACTTCATCGAGCTTATTGGCGACAAGGCAATGACGGATATCACCCGCCACGATGCGCAAGAGATTTACGATCTTTGGATGGCGCGCATTGCGCCGAAAACGGGCCGTGCAACGCACTCGGCCTCATCCGGCAACAGAGACGTTGGAAACATGCGCGTCCTCTACAGCGCCTATTTCAACTACATGGGTGAGAGAAATCGGGCCAATCCTTTCGATGGTCTGTCATTTAGTGAAAAGAAGAAAAAGACCCGCCCGCCGTTTTCCGTCCAATGGATCAAGGAAAAAATACTTGTTCCTGGCGCGCTCGCATCCATGAACAGTGAGGGGCGCGGCGTGATCCTTGCTCTGATCGAAACGGGCGCGAGGCCGAGCGAGATATGCAACCTTACGCCTGACTCTATCTGTTTGAATGATCCTATTCCGCACCTTAAAATCAAGCCACGCGACGATCCGGACGATCCGCGCGAAATTAAAACGGTATCCTCTATCCGTGAGGTGCCGTTGGTAGGGGTTGCGCTTGAGGTTTTTAAGAAGCATCCGAACGGGTTCCCGCGCTACTGGAACAAAGAACATTCCATGTCGACCGCGCTGAACAAGTATTTTCGGGAAAACAAGCTCTGTCCCACGCCAAAGCATAAGGTTTATTCGCTTCGACACTCATTCGAAGATCGAATGAAAGATGCAAATTTGCATGATGACTTGCGGCGTATTCTAATGGGGCACACGATTGACCGGCCCGAATATGGTTCTGGCGGCTCAATGGAATGGAAGCGCGATCAGCTGCTTAAGATCGCGCTCCCGTTTGATGCTTCGATTGTTTGAGGCGGGCGCGGGCGACGGCCAGCATGTCGTCAACATCGCGGCGCATGGCGAGTTCGTTTTCCAGTCGCTTCCAGATCGGAAGGTATGCGCTCGGGTCTTTTGACCTGTTCATGAAAAATGCCAGCTTATCGAGACATTCCTCGATCTTAGCGGCGGTGATTGTGGGCGGGTTAACGTGAGCCATTACTCGCCCCAATAGCTCATGTCGGAATCGGCGCATACTTCTGGTGTTTCCAGAGGATCGTTGACGTATTCATCAAAATAGGAGGGCGCTGTGTCTTTCGCGTACTGCTGGATGCTCGAACCATCGTCGAATGTAGGGCCGGCTACGGCCAGCATTCTCGCAACAAATCGGTCTACGAATTCTTGCATCGTCATGGCATCACCCTTCCAGCTTTGAGAAGCGTTCTGTTGCCTGTTGGACGCTCATTTCCACCATTTCCACGGCACCATGCGGCGGAAAATGGTCGCGCTTTGAAAGCAGAAGCATGGCGCTAAGAATAATGGTTTCAATAACAACCATCATTTCGGAGTAGCTGTTTGTTTCCGATGCGACCTTGAGAACAAATTCACGTGCAAGCGCGTTGTGTTTTTCGGCGGCGTTCATCGGGTTGTCTCCGATTTCAGGACGGCGCGCTCTTTGGCATTTGCCTCAGCAAGTTTCTGGATTAACTCGAACTGATGGACGTTCCCAGTTTCCCAAAACAGTTCATGACATGCATTTTCCCAGTCTTCTGCATTGCACAGGCCCGATGGTTGAGCGGTTTGGCGACGGCGTTGCAGTCCGGCGCTATCAAAAGCCGCGTTGAATGCCGATTCGATGTTGACATCGCTCTCACCGTTCCCGATCTCTGTGTCCCCTAAATAGATTATCGCGCCATACAATGGCTCGTTTTCCGTCAGCTTTCCTTTGCCGACGCTCCAGTAAAGGTCGGGGTGGTTTTTTTCAAATTCTGTCAACGTGTCCACGAAATTGGTCATGATCTTGGACTCCAATTTTGCAGCGCTTCGACAAGGGCCATTTCTGTTGAGGGAAAATCGACGTGATGAATTCCAATGCCGCCCTCGGCATTCCAGCCAGTGATATTGCTCTCGTAATCATCAATCAGGATGTCGCCGGGGGCGTGCATGAACATTGGTTTGAAGCGACTGCCATGCACTGGCAGGATTGTAATAGTCTTCGACAAATGCTTCCGAACCCAAGCCCGCTTCTGGCGCGCGACGTTCTCGAAATTGTCCTTTGAACAGGCCGTGAGAACTATCGGATTGAGCCGCTCGATGGACTGAAAGAAATCGAGCGCGCCAAGGCATGGCGGCATGTCGAGGAAATAGCTCGGATGCGCGTTTATCTTTGCCCAAATCTCCTTGGATGCCAGCTGGCGATGATCTAGGTTGAAGGTCGCCGGAAAATGATGATTGAAATCAGCCATCACGCCGTCAAGGTCGAGGTACAGGCGGGGCGTGTTCATGCTGCCACCATGTCAATGTTCAGTTTAATGACCTGATATCGAACCGCCACTACGGTAGGGTTGGTGTCCCATCCGTGCCCGCGTTTTGCGTTCAAGCTGTCCCAAAGATCGGCATACCAATCTCGTGCGCAGCTCCATTCATCGCCCCCAAGGCGCATGCTGGTACAGCTGGCGAATACTCGGCCTGTCACCTTGCCGACAAAGCATCCTTCCGCCCGCGCATCTTCCTCGGTGATTTGCTGAAGTTTCTCAAAAGTCTTATTTTGCACTATCGCAGTAATGCGTGAGGTTTCGCGATAGCATCCCATCGAAAGGCGCTGCCCTGTTTCCGGCCGGAACTTGAGACGGTCCGGCAGCGGAAACCAAATATCTGGTTCGTGATTATCCGCTTCATATCGAACCTTTATTTCACCGTCTCTTACAGCAATGCACATGGTTCTCTCGCGAAACCAAAGGCGGTCACCCATCTTTGCTTTGGCCAGCGGGCTATTTTCAAGCCGACGCGTCATTGTTTTCAGATCGTCGAGCGATGCCCGGATCATCTGGCCGCTGAAAAGCAATGGACGATCCACCACAACCGGAAAATCCTCGGGACAAAGCTTTTCGCCTTTATCAAGCGCAGCTTTTGCACCATCCAGGGTTAGCCAGAACATTGAGTCGCCACCGAAAGGGAGTGTGTCGCCGCTGCGCATGCGTGCCGATCCCGATACCACCATGGCTGACCATTCTGGATGATCAGCGTTGGTCACGAAGCGATTGCGGTAGGTGCGGCGGCTACGGTTTGGCAAGCCAAGCGCGTGGCGCGCCAATTTCTTCTGCTCTGGAGTCATGCTGCTACCTTCCATAGAACCGGCATTTGATCGCGGGGGATTCGGTGATGGCCTCGGGCCAGCGGATGCTTGGGTTGACCGCCGAGCGTGGTGCCGAGGCAGATCAGATCAACGCCCCAAATCTCAGCTTCACGTATGAAGCTGGTCGCCGGAATGCTGGCATTGCCCCAAGCGGCGAGGGCGGGTTTCTTTGTCTCGTGCGCATAACGCAACGCGGCGCGGATAAAATCGTCGTTGTCCGGACCTTCCGCATCGGATGCGGCATACATTTCCGATGGCTTCGATGTGCGGAAGGCCCGCAGATTGACGACAAGCAACCCGCCATAGCCCCAAACCTTGGCGAAGTGGATCAAGGTTAGGATTGTCGGATCATTGGCGGTGCTGTCGGCGGTGCTAGGATTGAGCATGCATACCGGCCTTCCGCGACTTTGGAGTCTTGGCCTTGATGACCGGTCTATCGAACAGTTCCCATGGCCGCTTCACCAAAACCTCTCTGAGTACCCCGCAAATGATGCCGAGCCGAAGCAGCAAACTGTTGTCCCTCTCAAGCCTCGGAGTGAACGCGCATGACTGCACTCGCCAATCAGAAACCGCTTTGGTCGCGAGCTGAGAAAGACTTCGTCGAGCAGCTCTACTTCGAAAAGTGGTCGCCTTCCGGCATCGCCGCACGGGTTCACGAAAAATTCGGAACGGATCGCACCCGCCAGCAAGTCAGCGACCTTAACCGTAACCTGAAACCTTTGACACTGACGTCGTGGATATCCCTGCGCCTGCGGGGTTTCCAGTCATGGAGAAAATACAATGGGTGAGATTTTAACGTTGGGCAATAAAGCCTTCCGTGACTATGTGACTGATGGTGTTCCAGGTACCGGACCAAACAAGCCGTCCAAGCAGGAAATCCGTGATTTCGTTAGCATTGTAGATATCACTACGATGAACCAGCAGGGCTATATTGATGCCTTGCAGACCGAAGTTGATAATCTGTCAGTTTCCGGTGATGTGATAGCTGTTGCCACATGGGCGCAATTGAACGCCATCACGGGTGTGCGGGCCAATCAGCGCGCAACGGTTGAGAACGACCCGACAAGTCATACTGGGCCAGGCGGAGTTAATGTTCCTGTAAGTACAGGTGTCTACGGCTGGAAAACAACTGCTCCCATCGGCTGGGTATGGCTCAGCCCGTTGGTTACTCCAGACGCCTTGATGCTGAACGCGGGTAAAGATTATCCGCTTAAGGCGGTTCCGCGAAATAACGTTGTCTCAGCTGCGAACTTCCGGCCTGTCAATGGTTTGCTCGATATCAAGGTGTTGGGTGCCCGCACAGGAAAACTGTATCGTCTCGAATATTATGGCAACGGCAACGTCACCTATGGCTATGAAATTCGCGTCTATGAGTATGACGCAGCCACCTATTACACGGGCGTTGCCGCTGGATTTGCCATTATCGAATTGGGCGACACGCCACGCCCGACGATCGAAACCGGCCCTATAGTCACCTATACTGCAAAGTCCACACGCGTCGATGGCATGAGTGTGCAGTTCACAGTCGATCGGACAAAATCAGATGAGCCCAATCCATGGGCGTTAAACGGCTCAGGCAACCCAGCTGTGGCAAGTTACTCGTGGATTATTGATCCTTCTTGCTATTTCCCGGTTGAAACCCCTGCGGTGATAACTGCTGGTGGCGCATATGGCAGTATCGCGATAACCGCCATCAAAGCGACCAAAGTTATGACAATGGTGTGGTCGCATGGGGAAACCCAAATGCTCCGTCTGACCATGGGGCCTAACGGTAAGAATGGGCTGTTCAACATCATATCTTACGAGATTGCGGACCTTGGCGATCCCGGAACTGCAAACTGGATTCCGATCAACTCCACATCCACGGATTACTTTCCTCCGCTCATTGTGCAATCCAACGGATCACCGGTCGATGCTGGCGCCCCTCAAATCTATACCGGTGGCAATCACGGCTCTGATGGTTCGGCAGGTGGCAACATTACTGCAATAATGAGCGCATGGGTTTGCGAGATCGATGGCCGCGTGCTTGGCGAAAACTTTAGCGGCGCTGCTGAACGGATCGTGGTCCGCTGGAGTAATGATCTTCAGGCCTACAACACCTTGTCCATGGCTAGAACAGTTGTTCGGCAGCATTTCATGGCGATCATCAATCCGGGCAGCATCGAGTTCTTTGCCGAGATTGAAGCGTTGGAAAGCATAACTGTCATCACTGACAATGGCCCTCAGATAGTACCGACAGGATACACTGACTATATCTACTACAATGGCCAGCCGACCACACGCATTCCCATTGCTACTGCCGGAAACTCTGGACCTAAATCAGGATACGCAACTGCTTGGGCGATTTCATTGAAGCACGCAACCTATGGTTTTCTTACAGCCTGGGTAAACCGTGGCTATGAAGCCGGAGACGGCCGCTATGTCACGGCCGCCAATCCGTACATGCGACAAGGTGGAGGTGGGAATACCAAGCAATATCACGCCATCGTATCAGGAACGTCCGCCGTGCTTACTGTCGGGCAGAGCTACAAGTATCAGGGCGGTTATAGCTGGGGGCCGATAAGCTTAATTAGTGGTGGAGTGGATAGCGCATTCGTGACCACGATGAAAAACCTGCCTGTAGTGGCTTATGCGTTCCTCGCTGCTGGCAGCGGTTTTCTCAACTTTGCGCCAAAGTATGCTGGAATGTCGGTTGGATCAACATCGCTCACACCGCGAAATCGCTTGCCTCTCACGGTTGGCGGAGTTGCCTATCAATTGGCACAAATCACCTAATGATGCTTTGGCTGGGGCGGGTATTCAGTTGCCCCAGTCACTTTCTTCAAGACGGATTAACGCCTTCTCCGGGATAAGGTCTTTCCGCTTTGCGGCAGCACCTTTCCAAAAGTAAGAGAAGTGTTTGCTGTCCAACTCTTTGTCATCAGCATTCTCTAAGTCGAAACGTATCTCCTCAATATGCTGAAGAATGACTTCATTTGTGATCGGTTTGATATCATCTTTAACTGTCAGCCTCTTTTCATCGATTTCTTCAATGAAAGCTAGCAGAGCGGCGCGCCTGTCCTTTGGTGGCGTCGGCATTGCACGGATGACTGTTCCGAATCCAAAGTCCTCGAAGAGAGATGTGAAGTATTTCCATTTCCGGTAGTAAATTCTGGCTCTGTTGTGAGGATTGAACATATACCAGCAGTCAGGAGCCACCAGGGACGCTGCAAAATAACCAGTATGGCCTTCAGCGCGCACTGATTGAATTGATTGCCCGTTTGGAAAGTCAAAAACGATGATGGCGTCGTCACTTGCCAGTGCAGAAATGTTTTCGAGTAAGCTCACTGTGTCGTAAATATGCTCGAGAACATGGTTGACAATGAATACGTCGAACTTCCTGCCGGCAAACATTTGAAGAGTTTTCTTGTTGGTGAAATCACCCAGGAAAAACTCAGACGATACTTCGCCGCTAGCATTGGATCGGGCCAAATTGATGTAGCTTGTAATGACATCTATCCCGACAGTCTTTGCTCCAGCTTTCGCAAGCTCAATGCAAATCCCGCCATAAGCGCAGCCTATATCAATTACCGATGCGCCTTTCAGTGGCTTGGTATATAGCTTCTTTATACGCTCGATGTATTCCGCGCCTCGCGTCCTGTTGGACAAGACATACTTAATCGCGGATTGGGTTTTCGCCATCTCTTCAAGTTCAGTGACTGAAACGCTTTTCAGTTTCGCATACGCTTCCAGAAAATCAGAATAGGCCACTACTTCCTCCCGAATGTGCACTCACACATATCGGATTTGGAGGAATAGACAACGCTGACATAGCAAATATTCACTAGTTGGGAAAATCATCATGAAACTGACAGCAGAAATGCTGCGTCGGATCGCGAAGGCGACTCCGAATGCGACGAATGCCGCTTCGTTGGTGGATGCGCTGGACAAGTTTGGTGCTGGCATTGGCCTAGACCAACCTCACCGCCTCGCACAGTTCGTCCCCCAGATCATGCACGAAAGTGGCGGGTTGAAGTTCAATAAGGAAATCTGGGGGCCGACAGCGGCACAGAAGCGCTACGAGGCCCGTAAAGACCTCGGCAATACTCAGAAGGGTGATGGTAGCAAGTACCGTGGCTATGGCCTTCTTCAAGTTACCGGCCGGGCAAACGTCACGTCATTTTATAGCTGGTGTAAGCGCCAAGGCATGAATCCTCCTGACTTCGTTGCCAAGCCTGAACTTATAGCGACCGCTCCATGGTCTGCCGTATCTGCCCTTTGGTATTGGGATATGCGCAATATCAATCGCCTGGCTGATCGAGGAGACAACGAGAACGTTACTCGGGTGATTAATGGCGGGTTGAACGGCTATGACGATCGTCTCGATTATTACAATAGAACTGCACTCGTTCTGCTCGGATACGCGGTCAATGAGGTGGCGAAGTTCCAGAATGATCACGGCTTGGTTGCGGATGGGCTGTCTGGGCCTCTCACAAGGTCGGAGATGCACAAGGCGCTTGTTGCGCTAACTGACAAGCCAGAGCAGTCAAAAGCTGTTCAGTCGGCTCCTGTAGTCGAAGAAGTCAAGGTTCCTGTCAAACTCGGAAATCCCGAGAAGCCTTGGTACCAATCAAGAGAGGTGGTTGTGCCTATCCTTACCGGCGGCGGTATTACCGGTGCTGGAACAATCGTTGAGAAGTTCGGCGGCATTCCTTGGCAAAACCTGATTGTCATCGTGGTTGCAGTTGCTGCTGCTGCCATTGGCTATGGGTTGTATGCCCGTCACCAAGATCGAAAGAAACAGCAAGCCACAGCGGAGGCAATTAAGTCATGACCGCTCTACTCGCACTTATCCCCAGACCCATCAAAACCGCTCTAATCTGGGTGCTGGCAGCGTTCGTGCTTGTGTCCGCCTCATACCTATACGGCAAGCGAGAAGGCGCTCAGCAAGCCGTTGTGGAGCAACTTCAATCCGATGCTCAAGCAGAGCGAGACAGGAACAAGAGCGATGCGAAACTACAGGCCCTTAGCGATTTTGATTTGTGTATTCAGTCTCTGCGTTCTCGCGGGATGCCCGTCGATGCCTGCGAGCAGTTGCGCGGGCTTCCGGAAAGCAAACCTTAATCCGGCTGCCACTGTTGCGGTGATCCAACTGGATCGCCCAGGTGCAGAACGCATCGAGGGCAACGATCAGAACGGCCAAAGACAAGGATGCTGGAAATGATTGACCGGCAGATGATGGGAATGAGCATAGAAATGAAAATGAGCCTGGGGAATATACTCACGATTCTGACCGTCGTTGTGGGTATTACCCTCTCATACGCAGTCATTCGCGAAGGGGTGGACCGGACAAAGATCGATGTCACCAAGCTAGAAACTCGGATCGAGCGGCTGGAAACTCAGAACGGTGACGTTCGGGATCGCATGACCCGTATGGAAGTCACACTCCAGAATATGGCAATTAATATTGATCGGGTGGCGCGTTACGTGGATAGCACTCAAGCGCCACGGGGAAACCCACAAAAGTGATTGGGCTCTTCAATAAATGCGGTTTTAACATGCCGGTATTGGATCAGATGGAACGGATAGAACGCGAGCGAAAACGGTTCAATCGCCGCCATGATCTTGTCGGTTTAGCAGTGCGCCCGCAAAGAATAAGAAAATCTGAAAGAGGCCTCCGGCCATGATCAGCTGCAATGCGATATCGAGGCCATTTTCAATTCCTCCAATCAAAAATCCCAATATGGCCGTCGCGAAAATCGCCATCATGTAACGCCTCAAGTTGTATTTCTTTTCGGCTATTATCTGTGCGCGTTCTTCGGGCGTTTGAGGCTCCACGTCAGTCTCCTAGCAATCTTTCCCTTCTCGGAATGACTGATAATTGAGACTTATGCTTCCCGAAGCTACCTGTTCGAATGAACTATGCCGAGCGTGTCACTGACAGTGTTTCAGCCGCCGACCTTCGAAGGGATGGAGTAAGTGCAATAAATGCACATACTGAGCTATAGACTGCCATCCAATAAATCAGCCCCGGTGTCCTTGCGGATGCCGGGGCTTTTTCGATTGTCCGTGTGTCAGATCACGAGGAAATCCGCATTGGTCAGGGCAAGACCGTTGCCCAAAGTGGCAAATTGCACTGCCGCACCTGAACCCGATCCATCGGCATCGTAGTATAGAGCGCCAGAGGATGAGTTGTAGATGATACGGTCACTTGCATCTGCAGCGCCTGCTCCGATGTGGAAAGCGCCAGCTGCGAGCGTGCCATTGGCACCAAGGACTGCGAATGCAGCATTGTCCATCCAGACCGTATCAGCGGCGACATTGAAGTCGGTGATTGTATCACGGTTGGTAGTGCTGTTTGGCGCTGTGTTAAAGACGAAAGCGTCGCGTCCACCACCACCAGTCAGAAGATCATTTCCGGTACCGCCGCTGATGATATTGGCACCAGAATTTCCGACTAGATAGTTGTTTAATGCATTGCCAGTGGCATTGACGCTGGCTGAGCCGGTGAGAAGGATATTCTCGATGTGTTGACCGCCCATAGCGAAGGACACTGAACTGGACACAACATCGACCCCAGCGACGTTTCCTTCGTAAACACGGTCGTTGACGTTGTCGACATAGTATTTGTCGGCACCAGCTCCACCACTCATGCTATCGGCACCGGCGCCACCATCGAGCGCATTGTTACCGGCGTTTCCAGTTAGTATATTGGCAAGTGCATTGCCGGTAGCATTGATGTTAGCGGCACCGGTAAGCGTGATATTCTCGATGTGTTGTGCGCCCGCAGCAAAAGATACCAAGCTTAGTACCCTATCGATACCGGTTGCATTGGCCTCGATAATCTGGTCACCGGCATTGTCTACGTAAAAGGTGTCATTGCCCGCGCCGCCATAGAGTTTGTCTTCGCCCGCGCCGCCATCAATCGTGTCATCGCCCTCGTCGCCATAGAGTCCGTCTTCACCCACACCGCCATAGATTGTGTCATTGCCAGAGCCAGCCCAGACTCCATCATCGCCCTCGTCGCCATAGAACACGTCATTTCCTGTATGGCCATAGAATGCGTCGTGGTCATCGCCGCCATAGAACGTGTCATCGCCCTCGTCGCCGTCCATCTGATCTTTGCCATCGCCGCCGTAGATCGTGTCATTGCCTCCATTTCCATGAATCGTGTCATCGCCCCCTAGACCAAAAACAGTTTCATCAGCACCTGTGCCAATCCAACTATCTGCGCCCTCAGTCAGCCGTATGTCTGCCATGCTTCACCTTTTGCCATCTGGTTAAACTTTCCTGCACCATATTTCATTACTAGTAACCAATAAAGTTAGCGATAACTGTGAACAATCGGCACTATCCTTAACAATTGTAGTGAACAATGCTTTCGTTGCGCATCCTCAAATCAGGGTGCCTCCCATGCTTACAGAAATCGAAATCGCTTGCCCTGCTAAGCCCTGCGCCGCGCAGGTTTTCGCTTTCCCCAACGTTCCAGCTTGCCAGTTGATACCGGACGGCCAACCGCCTCGACGTATATGTCAGCTTCCTTCGCAGCTTCAATGAAAGCCATGCGCGCAACGCCGGGTGACAGCTTCCCGTCATAACATTCCAGCAACGCATGCTTGGCGATATCAAGCCTTTCGGTCTCTTCGCCCGGCCACTCATTCACAATGAACTCTGCCGCCTGCATGATTGAGGTGATAACCTTCATCTTGCCGAGTTGGCGGGTCATCACAGTTACTTCTTTGAAGGGTTTATCTTCCATGAGTCGGTGAACGACTCTTGCCGCGATTCAGTTCCGCAATCAGTCATCCTTCAATTTTAAGCGCTCGAGCCGATATTCAGCGCACTCTCTAGCGTCTTTGCTAAACTCTTCCGGGAATTTAAGAACAGCCGCTTCTATGGTGTAGTCTAGCAAACCCAACGCATCTAATCGCTTAAAACCGCTTTGTATCTCTCCACTGATTACCAATCTAGTGATTGCCGGGATGGTATCGTAATCCCTCCGCATTCTTATGAACTCGGTAGGATGATAACCTTTCTCCGCTGATATTCTGATAGTTTCATCTATGAACGCCTCAAGTTGGGGGCTGGCTTTTTTCATTATCTGACCTTTCCTTCACTCTTATGCTCGCCGCAGTACCAGCTTATCCCGTATCTGCCAGTAAAACCAAAGCTACCCCACGCCTTGCAGTCTTTATGATCGCACCAATGCACGAACAACCCGGCAGGTGCGGACTCCATATGAGCGGGGTATTCTGGCTTAGGCGAGGGCGGTGTCTCAGACATTTGAGTTAGGTTCCGCGAAATCTAGAAACTCTCTGAGAATTTCCAAAAGAGTTTCAGGGCCGCCAGCGGCTGTGAAAATATCATTTTCGATATTGAACGTGTACCAGTTGGTTTCATGTTCGTAGTCAACTTTTTTTGGCTCAAATCGATGATATTCATCTACCAATGAGGTAGACCGAAGGTCTATTTGTACGTGCCACCCGGGATTATCCAGCGTGCTGATCTTTATTGCCTGATGGTGTTCCCACTCGCCATCGCAATGGCTTTTGTACCAAGCTTGCAGCTTTGCTAGTTCAGTCCCATCGGGAATGGCTCTTTTGGCGGTCGCATTCAACTGCTCAGACATCAGGCTTCTTCATTAATTTCGACATATGTGTTCTCACGGACTCGGCCACAGTTGCATCAAGGGCGAGGGCAGTATTGTCAGCCACGGCAATCATAGCCGTTAAAACCTCGGCTTTTGTCCATCCCAAGGTGTTCGCATCTCCCAATATCTTCAACAGCGCATCTTCGATCGCCATTTGACAGTCGATTTCTCTTTCCGGATAACGGCCTTCCAGCTTTGGAGCAATGATGATCATGTGCCATCGCCCTCAAATGCTGTCTCGTTGTACACGGCATCGTGTGCAGCCGCATTGGAATAGAGAACGTGTAACTCACCCTCGGTTTCATCCGGCACGCCAGTGAAAATGTAAATCTCGCCTAGTTCAGGATGATTGGCTTTTACAGCCTCAAAAGGAAACTCGGTAGGATCGGCAGACTCTGCGATAGTAATATTCTCTACGATTTCCTCGCCGTGTGAGGCGACATTGAATGAACCGGACAGTTCCTCAACGTCAGTCATGTTCGCTTCGACTTCTCCCATGTAGTCTTCATCGAAATAGCTCTCGAGATTGTAGGTTTTCCCGCGAAATCTGACTTTCCAAGGCATGACAATCCCTTCTAAAGCAAAAGCGGCTCTTCTTCGATCTTCTTTGGCGGGGCTAGAACAATCAAATCATTGTCCGGCAGCGGCCGTTGCAACTGAAGCGCTTCCTCGGCCGGAGCATTCATCCAAATATCGAGCTCTTCGCTGGTTCTGAGAATGACCGGCATTGCCTTGGGATGGATTGGCGCGACTATCGCATTGGGTTCGCATGTGAGGAATGCGAAGATGTCAGCCTGGACAGGCCCTTCCTTCTTCTTTCGCATGCTGAACCAAGGCGTCCAGATGCCAGCAAACCAAAACAATGGCTGCTCTTCATTGAGGGCAAACCAGTACAGCGGGAGTTTCTTCGTTTCCGGATCGCGCACCTGACCATATTCCGAAAAGCTTGTCGCCGGAACGATGCAGCGGCTTTCTGGCCCCAGCCATCGCCTCCAGTGCGGAGATTTCACATTGCGGATATTGGTCACGCCATAATCAACTTCGCCTTTGATAAAGGCCGGAGGTGTTGGCATGCCCCAACGCAGCATTGACACTTCAAGCTCGCCATTTTCATCCTTGCGCGCGACCGGCGCTGGATAGTCTGGGTAAATGTCGATGTTGAAATCTGTGATATTTGTTCTGTTTCCGATCCCATTGAAGAGATTTCGGACCGCATCAAAGCCAGTCGATATTTTGTAGAGGTTACACATAGTCATCCTCGGTCAGAGCGTGCAGCGGTGACTTGTCATCAATCCACCGATTGTAATTCCGGTCAACTCTGCCAGCTCTAATATCCTCGATCCGCTTCCAGAACTCTTCCGGCCGGTTTGCCTTCATCCAGCGAAGCCTATCCGAAGATTCGCTTGGCCGCATCTCTTCCGGCTCGAGTCCTTTCCCGCCGCCATCCTCAACTGGTGTCGCAAGATAGAGTTTAATCCGTTGCCGCAACTGCTCTGATGCAGCTTGGCTAGTCTGTTCGGCTCCGGAACTTGCTCTCATAAACTCCGGGTTTCCGCACCAAAAGCTCCAGTTCCAAACCAAGGTCATTCCGGCTTGGTACTGGCCGTAGACACGTCCGACACTCACGCCCAATAGGTACGCGCAGAAATCGTCTGGCTTCACTTCGCCACCGATGCAAGTCGGCTTCCATCGTATTTTCATTGCGTCCTGCGGCATCATTGATCTTGACGGTTTGGGATTATGTTCTCATTCTGTTCTCATGACAACCACCATTAGAAGATTAGGTCAGGCGGCACGTCACGGCATGTTTTTGCTCGTGTGCTGCCGCAGTTGCGATAAGGAGACGACGTTCTTTGCCCGTGATGTTGCGTTGATATGCAACCCTGAGACGCCTTTGGAGCAATTGCCGTTCCGGTGTTCCCGCTGTGATGCAAGGGCAACCGATGTAATGGCCTATGAAGTGTGCCGGGACCGATCAAACAAAAAGGTGCTGGTCTGGCGACCGGTTGAAATGTGATGGGTGTATTTCGAATACGAGGACCACGACGCATCTTCGGTCAACAGCTGTCAGCCCAATGCAATCGCTGCGGCCACATTGCTGATATCGATCCTCAATCAGTCAGCGCCGATCTTGCCAACGCCACAGATATTTACGCATTAAGGGCAAAATTAAAATGCTCTCCATGTGGCTCGAAAGACGTGGAACTAATGATCTCGGATCGTACAAATAAACGCCCGATTTAGGTTTCAACTTTTTCGAGTTTTGCTACGTGTTATTACAGCGGGAAATTTGAAACACTCCTTGAAATAACAAAGCAATCTATCGGCCTGTCACGCCGGGCATTTCAGTGGTATCTCATTGTACACAAGCTCGGGAGATTTAAGTGTCAGCGATCACGATCAACAATAAGAAGGTGCTGTTCTCTGGCCAAATAGCACTATCGTCACGCCAGAACGAGTTCACGGTCGAAATTCAAGGTGAAAAGCTATTTAAAGTTCGCTTCGAAAACGATGGTATTGGGAAATCCTTTGGACTTCCCGAGTTAACCGATGACGGGATTGTTGTTACGTTGAACAACTTTGGCCATCCGCTTGGAATGACGGTTAACGGCAGCTTTGCCCGATTTGGAATTCTGTCAAAACCAACAGCTTACACAATCGTTGTGCACGTCATCGGCGACGTTGAACCGACAAGGTTAGTAGCACTGACGTTGAGTGAGGCGTGAAATGGAGCAAGACCTCGTCCAGATATCCGATCCCGCTACTGGATCATTCGTTAAAAACCTTTATGCTTCACGCAGCGTCAAGGTGCTTGCTGTTCACGAACACGAGCTAGAACATGTCTCATATTTGAATGATCAAAGTTCAGCATATAATTCGATAGGCGCGGCTTTATTCTCGTTCGCTGTCGGCACTTGGGTGAACGCTATGTTCCAGGACTCCTTAACTCCCGAAGCTCGAATTATGGTACTTTTCGTTGGCCCCGTCGCGTTATTGTTTTCCGTTGTGGCGTTGGCGTTCGCATGGAACGCTAGGAAAGCCAAGAATTCGACCTTAGCCCGCATCAAGGCTCAGTCTCGTTTTGAGGACGTCACGGATAAGTAGCATTGGGTAAGAATTGTGTGACAATCTTGGGGGGGGCACATAATCTGTGAGTCTAATTGATAGTTTTCAAATGTCACCAATAGTGAATTCAACGGGAGGGCAGTATAGTGAATAGTACTGAAGTCATTCTATGGGGTCTGGGCATCATTGTATCGGTGTTATTGGCATTTCTCGCTGTAAAGAAGATTAGGAAAAGCCGCGACCAAAAGGCCACGGCTCGAGACAAGTCCACAGTCATCCAGTCTGGACGCGATACCCATATCAAATGACCGATTCACAAAAGGGCACCGCGCACGGATCTGCAACGGTTATTCAAAGCGCTAGAGATACCATCGTTGGTAACAGCGCCGAAGACATGAAACTTATAATTGAAGCTCTTGGCGATCAGATGCTGAAATTCGCGTCGGTTGCAAAGGAGACTGCCCAAGCGCGACTTGATAAATTCGAAGAGATGGTACTGAACAGATTTGCTAAAATGGAAGACAAATATTCCTCTGCATTTCAAGACCCGGATTTTCAGTATCTGATTGGCCAATCTCAACGCGCCTATGCGAGGTCAGGTGAAGATTACACTGCAGAAATTCTCGTTGATTTAATCGAACAGCGCGCTTTGGAGCCAGCTCGGAACCGACTGTCACTTACGTTGAACGATGCGGTTGAGAAAACTGCCGTTCTTACCGCGAGTGAACTTGCTGAGCTTAGTCTGATCTTTGCACTGCGCTATACGCTTCAGCCCCAGATTCAAACGATCGCTGATCTGGGTGCATATTTAAGCGAGGTGTCGAAGGCATTCCTAAGTGATGTCGAGGAGGATAGTTCAAGCTATACCTACCTCGCTTCACACTCATGTGTATCGATTGAAATCACCGCGCTGTCTTTGTACGAAATTATTAATGAAACCTACGCTAGAATCTGCAGTAACGGTGCTGATAAGTCAGAGTATACTCCTGCCCTTAACGGAATGGTCGAGGTTTTGGATACCGCCTTGCTGGTGCCAAGTCAGTATGACCAAGGTCGTTTTGTGCTGGCGACGAATAGTATGACGCATTTACGGAGTATTCTTAATCCAGTGGGCCTTGGTCATCTAGTTGAACCACTTTGGAATCTGCAAAAAAACTTCCGAATGCCACAGGAAGAGCTCATAATAAAGCTTGAAAAATTCTTTCCCGAGATTCGCAACCTCGTTGCCATATGGGATCACAGTCCCCTAAAATCTTGCATTCTGACCAGCACAGGCATCGCGATAGGATACGCCAACTATAAGCGGAAATGTGGATTCGAGCCCGACCTAAGTGTTTGGATAAAGTAGAAAGCAATGCGGAAAACTTGGTCTAAGGATGTTCCAAGTTTCGCCCTTTATTCATGGCGCTAATTGTACCTTCAAAAAGTCGGAACACATTGATGTGGATAACTTTCCGCTCGGCCTGTCATGCCGGAGCTCTACCGGTCAGCGATGTGATCGGGGTGCTTCAGTTTCGATGTGATTCCGACCCGAGCTATGTTAAAAATGCGCACATAAATTGGGGTGGGGGTGGCGTTGAGGATTGAATTGTTACCGCACTTTGAGCCACATAACACGCCACTTAATGCGCCACACCTCTCAACAAAAAGGCCAGAAACCTCAATAATTACGGATGGTGCGGCGATTTCACGGTGCACTCTATCCGCACCACAATCTTTCCAAACACAATTGAGAATAAGGCACTGGACAGATAAACTCGCGTGCATGTGGGGGAAACCTGATCATGATTGAAACAAGCCGCCTTTTGTTGCGCCCGCAACGTATTGAGGATTTCGAACTCTATAAGGCGATATGGATCAATGATCCTAACCTAAGCGAGGATGTTCAAGTCTTGCCTGGACTTACCGATGAGCAAAGCTGGGACAGGCTGCTGCGCTGGATCGGGCATTGGAACGTTTTTGGCTATGGTCCGCTTCTGGTCATCGACCGTCAAACCGGGGAGCTGGTCGGAGAAACGGGGGTGGCAAGGTTTCACCGCGCCAATGGCCCGGCTTTCGACGGAGTTCCGGAGGCATTGTGGAGGATCAAATATACCCGCCATGGCCAAGGCCTGGCGTCAGAAGCAGCGTACGCGGCCTTGCAATGGTACGATGCCCGGAAAATATCCGAGCGAACCGTTTGCATGATTGATCATTGGAACGACACTTCGTTAAAGCTGGCCGGAAAACTCGGGTTCAACGAATTTTCACGTGCAATCTACAAGGACAGTGATGTCGTGTTGCTTGATCGTATCGTCAAAACTTAGTGTTGCATGAGCAGTCTATGATCCAGTCCCGAAAGAACTTCACCTTGGCTGGCAATTGCCCGGCTTCGGGATAGACCAGATAATAATTGGTGCCGGTTGAGGCTTCGATATCGAAAAGCTTTACCAGCGTGCCCGACTCTATTTCATTCTGGAAAAAAGCTGAAGAAACCAGTCCGACGCCGCCGCCGGACAATGCCAATCCGCCGATAATCTGCTGGGTATCAATCGTTACCCCGGGTTTGGTCATGGTCAATGGCCCTTCGACACCTGCTTGGCGAAACCAGACGGGCCACCAATTATCGTCTGGCGTGATCAGATGACATTGCAGGAGGTCTGCCGGTGTTTGCGGTCTGCCATATCGTTCAAGATAGGCGGGGCTGGCCAAGGGTGTGAAACCGCCCGATAAAAGCCGATGTGAGGTCAAGCCTGGCCAATTTCCACGACCGAGCCGGATGCCGCAGTCGATTCCCTCACTGGAAAAATCAACCAAGCGGGAGGAAATATCGAAGCGCACCGAAACCTCGGGATGCAGGTTTTGAAAATCGGTAATGCGCGGCGTCAGCCAATTGCTGGCAAATGTATGGATGACTGAAATAACCAGCACGGAATTTTGTTCTTCGCGAATGGCGCGGAATGTCTCGCCCATATCAGCCAAAGCCCTGCGTATCACCGGCGCTATTACTTCGCCCTTCGGCGTCAAGGTAACTCCGCGTGCGCGGCGCTGAAACAAGGGCGTACCGGCAAAATCTTCCAGCAATTTGATCTGATAGCTGACGGCCGATTGGGTCATGTTGAGCTCATCGGCTGCTTTCGTAAAGTTCTGCAGCCGCGCAACACTATCAAAAACCCGGATAGAACCAAGAGGAAGTGACGTCATGTCGAGCCATTAAATCTATTGATGTCTAATCATCAAATTCGCGTTGGTATGCCTGTTAATAAGATAATACATCTGTCCACACAACAGGACAATTAATAGCTTGATGGAGAGTGTCATGACCGAATTGCGATTATTCGGATTGAGTTCGCTTGCGGTTTTTTGGGCGGGCTTTTCCAAGCAGACTTCAGTGCCGGCAGGCGACCCTGGGGATTTGAATGCCTATATGCTGCGCGACATCAATCTTACGCCAAGCGAGCGTGCCGCATTCACATATAAGACGCGCGATATGCTTTCACCGGCCTATCGATATCTTCTCCCATAGAATATTGAAGCCAATGCAAAAGCGCGGGGCTGTTAAGGCCCCGCGCTTTTATTTTTAATGCGCTGCGGCTTGTTCTGCCGCAGGTTTCGGTTTGCGCCGGAAGGATCTGAGCACGACGTAGAACACCGGTGTCAGGAACAGACCGAAGAATGTGACCCCAAGCATTCCGGAGAACACCGCTGTTCCGAGCGACTGACGCATTTCCGCACCGGGTCCAGTTGCAATCATCAAAGGCACAACGCCAAAGATGAAGGCAAAGGCGGTCATCAGGATCGGACGCAGGCGCAAGCGGCTGGCTTCGATCGCTGCTTCTACCGGGTTTGCGCCTTCTTCCTCGTGTTGACGGGCAAACTCCACAATAAGAATGGCGTTTTTCGCCGCCAGACCAATGAGAACCACAAGCCCGATTTGCGTGAGGATATTATTGTCCATCCCGCGCAACGCCACGCCTATCAGCGCGGCAAGGACAGCCAGTGGAACAATCAGGATAATTGCCAGCGGCAATACCCAACTTTCATACTGGGCTGAAAGGGCGAGGAACACGAAGATGACAGACAGGGCGAAGATAAACACCGCCGTATTGCCGGTCGCGCGTTCCTGAAAGGCAAGTTCCGTCCAATTGAACGATGTGCCTTGTGGCAGCGTTTTGGCGGCCAGCGCTTCCATTTGATCAAGAGCTGCGCCGGTCGATACACCGGGAGCAGCATTGCCCTGCAACGGTACGGATACGTACATATTGTAGCGCTGCACGAGCGACGGGCCTGTAGTGTCCCTGATCTCGATCAACGTGCCAAGTGGAACAAGCGCCCCCGTGGCTGATCGTACCTTCAGGTTCAAAATATCCTGCCGGTCGAGGCGGTATTGCTGATCCGCCTGCGCACGAACTTGATAAACGCGCCCGAAAGCATTGAAATCATTGACATATGATGTTCCAAGATTTGTCGAAAGCGTTTCGAAGATGCTTGGAATGGGCACATTAAGCGCTCTTGCCTTGTCCCGGTCTACTTCAAGGAAGTATTGCGGGCTGGAGGCAGAGAAGGTGGTGAAAACGCCAGTTACACCCGGTGTCTGTGCGGCTTCGCCCATCATCTGATAGGCCAGGGCCAGCACGCGGCGCATGTCGGAGCTGTCACGGTCCAGCAGCTGCATCTTGAAGCCGCCGGAATTGCCTATACCGCTGATGGCAGGTGGCGGAACGGCAATGATGAAGGCTTCCTGAATACTTTGCAGACTGCCATAAAGCTGACCAATAATCTGGTTGGCGTTATGACCTTCCTCCAGGCGATTTTCGAAGGAGTCGAAGGCGGCGAAAACCACGCCGGAGTTTGACGCATTGGTGAAAGTCGCGCCGTTAAAGCCAGAGAAGGCGACGGCATTCTTCACACCCGGCACGTCCCGAACGATCTTTGAAACCTTTTCAATAACTGCATCGGTTCTATTGAGAGACGCACCGTCAGGCAACTGTACCACGACGATGGCGTAACCCTGATCCATGGTCGGGATAAAGCCGCGTGGAACAGCGGTTGCCATATACCATGTGGCGACAAGTAACCCGACAAAGACAAGCAGGGAGGCCGTGATACCAATGGCTGAACTGACGAGGTGGCGAATGACCCAAGAGTAGCCATTCGCCATCTTGTCAAAGCCGGTATTGAAGCCATTGGCCATGGCCCGGCCCAAACGGGCAACCGGGTTTTTCGATTCGCTGTGGTTGTGTGGCCGCAGCACAATCGCAGCAAGCGCTGGCGAAAGCGTCAGTGAATTAAGAGCCGAAATTGCCGTTGCCACTGCGATTGTGATCGCAAATTGCAGGTAGAATTGCCCCGTAATGCCGGGAATGAAAGCAGTCGGTACGAAGACCGCAATCAGCACCAGCGAAATGGCAATAACGGCGGTGCCGACCTCGTCCATAGTGACGTGCGAGGCTTCCTTGGGCGTCATGCCGGCTGCAAGGTTTCGTTCGACATTTTCGACAACCACAATGGCGTCGTCGACGACAATGCCGATGGCAAGGACCAATCCAAACAATGTGAGCATATTGAGCGAGAAGCCGAAGGCGAGCAGCAATGCCAGCGTTCCGATAAGGGAGACGGGAATTGCGACAATCGGTATGATCGCGGTGCGCCACGATTGCAGGAAGACAAGGACGACGAGCGCCACGAGAATGACGGCTTCAATGATCGTTTTGTACACCTCATTGATCGATTCCGCGATGAACTCGGTGGGGTTGTAAACGATATCGTAGGTCAGCCCGTCAGGAAAATCCTTCTTGAGTTCCTCCATTGTGCTTCGGATTGAATCCGCAGCAGCAAGGGCATTGGTGCCCGGGCGGCTGAAAATACCCAAGGCCACTGCCGGATTGCCGTTCAGATAGGAGTTGGTGACATAATCCTTGGCACCAAGTTCGATGCGCGCCACATCCTGCAACTGCACGAGGCGCCCGCTTTCTGTCGCCTTGACGATGACGTAGCGGAACTGCCGGGCATCGCTGAAGCGGCCCTCAGTGGTGACAGTATATTGAAACGCATTGGTGCCGGAGGTTGGCGGTCCGCCAATGGAACCGCCCGAAACCTGCACATTCTGATCTCGCAGCGATTGCACGACATCACTTGATGTCATGCCATAGGCTGAGAGTTTTTCGGGGTCGAGCCAGATACGCAGCGAGTATTCACGCTCACCGAAAATGATCAGATCGCCGACGCCATCCAGACGCAACAACACGTCGCGAACGCGCGAGCGTGCATAATTGGAGGCGTAAAGCTGGTCATAACGACCATTTGGCGAAAGAATATGCACAACCATCATGAGATCAGGCGAGCTTTTGGTGGTGGTGATACCAAGACGTCTGACTTCTTCCGGAAGGCGCGGCTCCGCAATGGACACGCGGTTCTGTACAAGAACCTGCGCCTTATCGAGATCTGTTCCCAGCCGGAATGTTACGGTCAATGCCATGGAGCCATCGGCCGTGGAATAGGAGGACATATACAACATGCCCTCAACGCCGTTGATTTCCTGCTCGATTGGCGTCGCCACCGTGTTGGCAATGGTTTCAGCGTCGGCGCCCGGATAGGAAGTGCGGATGACAATGGTTGGCGGGGCTATTTCGGGGTACTGCGCAACTGGCAGCTGTGTGTAAGCTATGCCGCCGACAATCAGCAAGACAATCGAAAGAACGCTCGCAAAGATCGGCCGGTCGACGAAAAAGTGCGCGAATCTCATTGCGCAGCCTCCGGCGCTTTGGTCGCGTCAGCCGTTACAGCTTCCGGTGGTAGCACCACCAGTTCCGGCTTGACTTTTACGCCGGGGCGAATCCGCATCAGGCCATTCACCACAATGGTTTCATCGCCCGTCATTCCGGAGCGGATCACGCGGTAGCCATGAAGCTTCGGTCCAAGGCGAACCGGCTTCGGGGTTACAGTGCCATCTTCGCTGACTGTGAAGACGATGCGTTCATTTTGGTCAGAGCCGATTGCTTCATCCGGGATCAAAATACCCTTATAGGTATTGGATGCGGCAACATCGACGCGGCCGAACAGGCCTGGCTGCAAAACAAAATTCGGATTGCTGAAGCGGGCGCGCACGCGCATTGTGCCCGTCTGGTCATCCAGACGATTTTCCGCGAAATCAACCTTGCCCTTTACTGGCGGCTCGGCAGAATCGGTAAGCCGGACGGTGACTTCCAGACCGGAGGCGCCTTCCTGCAAGGTGCTGCCGTTTTCACGAGCGGTGCGTGCATAGGAAAGCAGGTTACGCTCATCGACATTGAAGTAAAAATCAATCGGGTCGAGTGAGACGATTGTAGTAAGGATCGTCTGGTCTGGCTGAACGAGATTGCCAACGGAGATCAGGCGGCGATCAATGCGCCCGCTCAAGGGGGCTGTTATCTTTGTATATTCAAGATCAAGCTGCGCACGGGCAAGAGCTGCCTCTGCGCCGCGGACATTTGCCTGAGCCGAAATGAAGTCGCGGCGCCGGTCATCGAGTTGCGAAGCGGAAAGCGTGCCGTTTGCAGCCAGTGACTCGGTGCGCTTAAATTGCGCTTCGGCATAGACAAGCGTGGTCTTTGACACTTCGAGCGAGGCCTGCGCCTGCGACAGGGCGGTTTCGAAAGGTCGCTGGTCGATTGTAAAAAGCGGATCGCCTTTTTTAACCAGCGCACCATCTGTAAATTCGATCTTGTCGAGATATCCGGCGACGCGGGAACGTATGGATACTTCATCAACAGGTTCAAAGCGGCCAATGAATTCGTCGCTGTCAACGACATCACGGACGACCGGCTTGGCGACCGATACCGGCGGGGGAGGTGGCGGGGCCGCTGCTTCCTGGGCAAATGAAGCACCAGAGGACAGAAGAGCGGCTGTCAAACCAACCTTGATTATTGTTAAAAGTGATCGTGACAAAGGGTAGGCCTCCATGACAGTAAGACGTCCCACGCGTGTCGCAAAGGTGTGTCAGCAATGCTGAAACGGTATCAACTTTGATCAGTCTTTGCGGACGATAAGGTCGAGTAGAGCGAAGTCACATAATGCTGGCGGGGAGTGTTTACGAGAGGGCTCTGCACAATTTTAACATAGTGCAGCCATAATTGACCTATCCGAAAATCCCCACACGAATAGATTTGCATAGTTCCATTTTCTTGTCACCCTGCAATCTCAGGCTGTAGCGGCACCAAACAATGCTATTTTGCCAGCCTGCATGGCAGTGCCATTGATTTTTATACCCGAGCCGAGTAAAGGGAGCGACCAGTCGGTGAAGGTGCGATTTCTCACCCAACTTTGTGCCACAGTCTGTGATACAATGCGTGGCATAAATCGAGAGTTGAGTTGGAAATACGGCAATAAAATCAGCGTGGATGGCCAAGCAAAAATTGCTCATCCGCACCCGAAGCCACATAGGCAACAGTTTTTCTCCCGCAATTTGGCGAACGAGCCGGCGACGGCGGGACAAATGTTAAAAAAGTGAAGGTTTGGACATGCAGGTTACTGAAACGCTCAATGAAGGGCTGAAGCGCGAGATCAAGGTCGTTGTTCCGGCCAAGGATCTGGAAGCAAAGCTTTCCGAACGCCTCCAGGGTGCCAGCGCAAAGGCGCGCATCAATGGCTTCCGTCCCGGCAAGGTGCCAATGAGCCACCTTCGCAAGATGTACGGCAAGTCGTTCATGGCTGAAGTCGTCAATGAAATCCTGAGCGATTCTTCGCGCACCATTCTTTCGGATCGCAACGAAAAGTCGGCTACCCAGCCTGAAGTCGTCATGACCGAAGACGAAAAGGAAGCTGACAAGGTTCTTTCCGGCGAAGCCGACTTTGAATTCTCGCTTAATTATGAAGTTCTGCCAGCGATTGAAATCAAAGACACTTCCAAGATCAGCATTACCCGCGAGATCGTTGACGTTTCCGATGAGGAAGTCGAAGAGCAGGTTAAGCGTGTTGCAAGCTCTGCCCAGACCTTCGAAACGAAGAAGGGCAAGGCTGAAAGCGGCGATCGCGTTACCATGGATTATCTCGGCAAGGTCGATGGTGTTCCTTTCGACGGTGGCGCAGATAGCGATGCAACATTGGTTCTTGGCTCCGGCCAGTTCATTCCAGGCTTCGAAGATCAATTGATCGGCGTAAAAGCTGGCGATGAAAAGCAGATCAAGGTTACTTTCCCGGCTGAATACCAGGCTGCTCATCTTGCAGGCAAGGACGCTACCTTCGACATCACTGTCAAGGAAGTTGCAAAGCCAGGCGAACTCGAAATCAACGACGAAACCGCAAAGAAGCTCGGCATTGAAAGTGCTGACCGTCTGCGTCAGGTTATCCGCGAGCAGATCGAGAGCCAATACGGTTCTTTCACACGCCAGAAAGTGAAGCGTCAGATTCTGGATGCGCTGGATGGCGAATACCAGTTCGAGTCGCCAGAACGTCTGATCAATGCCGAGTTCAACAATATCTGGGCTCAGATCGGTCAGGACCTTGCACAGGCTGGCAAGACCTTTGAAGACGAAGATACAACGGAAGAAGAAGCACGCGCCGAATATCGCAAGCTTGCTGAACGCCGTGTTCGTCTTGGCCTCGTTCTTTCGGAAATCGGCAACAAGGCCGGTATCGAAGTAACCGAAGAAGAAATGCAGCGCGCCGTTTACGATCAGGTTCGTCAGTATCCTGGTCAGGAACAGCAGATTTATGAATTCTTCCGCAAGACACCGGAGGCGATCAACAATCTTCGCGCTCCGATCTTCGAAGAGAAGGTGGTTGACCACCTGCTCGCCAGCATCAATGTCACCGACAAGAAGGTGACCAAGGAAGAGTTGATGGCTGAAGACGAGTCGGAAGAAAAGTCCGGCGAAGCCAAGAAGCCTGCCAAAAAGGCAGCGCCAAAAAAGGCAGCCAAGAAGAAAACTGAAGACGAAGCGTAAGCTTCTCGGTAAGCGGCTTATCGCCAGTTAAGAAAAACGGCTCCGCATTGCGGGGCCGTTTTTCTTTCCATCTCAGGGCGATAGCCTAGAAGTTTATATTTACAGCCCAGAAAGTTGAAATTGAAAAAACCCAAATTGGCTCACCTCGGTGCCCCCTTGGTTGATCCACGCGCTTTCATTTTGGAGAACCTGCATATTCTGCCCACTCCTGCTGTGGCGGAGATATTGCTCTATACGGCGCATCCAGCAAGCGGATTGGGTAAACTTGGAAATCAAGACATATATGGCAATGATCATCCGCCATACTGGGCTTATCGCTGGGCGGGCGGGACAGTTTTAGCCCGGTATATTTTAGACCATCCGGCAATGGTCGCGGGCTTGCATGTGCTCGATTTGGGGGCAGGTTCCGGAATTGTTGGAATTGCGGCTGCCAAAGCGCGAGCAACCACAGTGGTGTGCGTCGATACTGATCCTTACGCTGCTATAGCGAGCCGTATGAATGCAGCGGTTAATGCGGTGAACATCGACACAATTTGCAAGGACATTCTCGACGATGATCCGCCAGAGGTGGATGTGATTGCTGTGGGTGACTTATTCTATGCGTCAGATATTGCCGGAAAGGTCGTTGCCTATCTCGACAGATGCACCACCGCAGGTATCAAAGTGCTCATAGGTGATCCCGGAAGAGAATATCTGCCTCACGACCGCTTGCGCATCTTATCAAAATATTCAGTGCCCGATTTTGGCAATGGCAGCGTCGCTTCGACGGACACAAGTGCGGTTTATTTGTTTGAAAGTAAGCCAGCCTAAAAGAGGCCAAGCCCTTTCAGGCTGGCGTGCCCGCTTTTGCCGATAATGATGTGATCGTGCACGACAATACCCATCTGTGTGCCGATATTGGCGATTGTCTTTGTCATCTCAATATCAGCTTTCGATGGTGTCGGATCGCCGGAGGGATGGTTGTGTGCAAGAATGATAGCACTGGCAGAGAGCTGTAAGGCGCGAGCAATAACCTCGCGCGGATAAACAGGTGTGTGGTCGACAGTACCCACCTGTTGGACCTCGTCGGCGATAAGGGCGTTCTTCTTGTCCAGAAACAGGACGCGAAATTGTTCCCGTGACTCATAAGCCATTGCTGCGACACAGTAATCCATGACTTTGGCCCATGAACCAAGCACGATCTTATCGCGAATTTCGCTGCGGATCATCCTGTGGGTGAGGGCGGAGACGAACTTAAGGTCGAAGGCAATAGCTGGACCGCATCCCTTGACCTCACGCAAGAGGTGCTCAGGTGCCCCAAGGACTTCTGCCAGAGAGCCGAAGCGCGCAATGAGTGCCTTCGCCAAAGGTTTTGTGTCACCCTGTCTTATGGAGCGATAGAGCAACATTTCCAGCATTTCATAATCGGCAAAGCCGACGTGGCCGACGCTTTGAAACCGCTCTTTCATGCGTTCGCGATGTCCGACGTAGTGCGGAATGGGTTCGACTTCGGCCGACTGCGGCTGTACGTTGCGCGAGGTCCTGTTTATATCAACGGCAGGTTGTTCTGAGGAGAGTTTTGCGGAAGTTTCGTTGAGGAAGAAGGTCAGGTTGGGCTTTTCTTCACTCATACGGCTTCCATCTATCCGAGTTTCAATCCAGGTGCGAACAGGCCAGCCGGAGACAGGGTGAAAACCTCGCAGCCTTCATTCGTGACACCCACAGTATGCTCATATTGAGCTGTCAGTGACCGGTCGCGGGTAACAGCGGTCCAACCATCAGCAAGAACCTTCACATGCGGACGGCCAAGGTTAATCATAGGCTCAATGGTAAAAATCATGCCTTCGCGCATTTCCACACCCTCGTTCGGCGTGCCGTAATGCAGGATATTGGGTGCGTCATGGAACAGTTGCCCCACACCGTGGCCGCAGAAGTCGCGAACGACGGAACAACGTTCCGCTTCAGCGTAGGTCTGTATGGCTGCACCGATGGCACCGGTGCGTGCACCTGGACGAACGGCGGCAATGCCGCGCATCAGGCTTTCATGCGTTACTTCCATAAGGCGCTCTGCGGCGCGTTTGATCTCGCCAACCGGGTACATGCGGCTGGAATCACCATGCCAGCCGTCAACGATATAGGTAACGTCGATATTGACGATATCGCCCTCGCGCAACGGCTTGTCATCAGGAATACCGTGGCAGACGACATGATTGATCGACGTGCAACTGGATTTAGTGTAGCCGCGATAATTCAACGTTGCGGGCAGGGCACCTTGATCGGCACCAAACTCGAACACGAAGCGGTCAATTGTGTTGGTTGTAACGCCCGGAGCTACGATCGAGGCGAGTTCATCCAGACAGCGTGCCGTTAACTGACAAGCCTTACGCATCGCTTCGAAGCCTTCGGGGCCATGAAGCCGAATTTGCCCTGTATTTTTCAGGGGCGCGCTTTGTGCGTCGAGATAGGTAACCATTGAACTGACCGGTTGACGTTAATCTATAATCGGCATCGTGCTGACTGCAGCGATACCTGCAGGCGTGATGTGGCATTTTACGGCGTAAGCTTCAACCCCGCGCCGCATCGCCCGTTCAAAAGCCGCCGCGTAAACCGGGTCCAAATCGCCGCATATCCTCAATTGATCGCAATCTCCTCGCTGAATCACATAGAGCATCACGCCACGATGGCCAGTTTCCACCATGTTGCCAAGCTCGTCCAGATGTTTTGCGCCGCGAGCGGTGGGAGAATCGGGAAATTCGGCCAAGCCGGGCGTACGCGAAAAGTGTACGTTCTTCACTTCGACATAGGCGGTTGGACGGTTCGGGTCGGTGAGCAATATATCGATGCGTGAATTGGCGCCATAACGTTGTTCGCGCTTAAGAGCGGCATAACCAGCAAGCGACGGGATTAATCCGGCAATAATCGCTTCTTCTGCAATGCGGTTGGGCAGGCCGGTATTGATTCCAACTATGTGCCCGGAGACTTCAACCATTTGCAACGTGTGCGGGTATTTTCGCTTCAGATCGTGACTATGGGAAAGCCAGACCTTTATTCCCGGATCGGTCAAACCCAACATGGACCCGGTATTGGGGACCGAACTGGTAATTGCCTTGCCATCATCCAGAACGATGTCTGCAAGAAAGCGTTTATAGCGCTGCACCAAAGTGCCGGTAACAAGTGGGGAGGCAAAGATCATCCGGCAGAACTAGCGCAAGCCGGTCATTAAATCGATAGGTTTAAATTCAGTGGTTTCGCAACACAGCACTAATGACATCTGCGAAAGTGGTGTTGGCCATTAGGACCATGGTCGCAGCGGCCAATCCGGCCGCGAGAAATTTCAATGTAGTGTTGATATTATTATTCATATTCGTGATTTCCTGCATGAATTCATCCTAGCGGAAAACGAGCCTATAATGTGTTCCAATGACGTTTGTACAAAGGCGACCGTCATACAAAAAACCTGCCTTGGGAAAGGCAGGTAAGTTTGCTCTGGGGTGGGAGAATCGGACTCGTTGGAGGTAAAATGCGAGTCCTGTTGTCACGATGGGAATCGTGGCAACAATTTATGATATGCCAGCTCACCATTTCAGCCTCATAACTTTGTCTAACATGTCGTGACAAAGCTTGAAAAAACCGGGCTGTTCTAATTCTTCAGAGTGTCACATGCTGCGCGGAGGGACAAACGTTAGGAGGACTTTGATGAAATACAAGATTTTCCTGCCTCTGATGGCAGTGGCGGCTTTCTCCCTTGCAGCCTGCGATAACAAGCCTGCAGACACAGGCACCCCGCCTGCGACCACTACGGAGCCTGCAACCCCACCGGCAGCTCCGGCCCCAGCAGAGCCTGCTCCATCGCAACCTGCACCAGCGAATTAATCTATCCGAGATTGAAATAACGGCCCGCTCACCCAGAGCTGGCCGTTTTTATATGCGAAAAGCACAGGCAATTATCTTTGCCGTACAAAGTGCTGATTTTTATTGGAAAAAGACTGGTACGCCCAAGGGGAATCGAACCCCTGTTTGCGCCGTGAAAGGGCGCCGTCCTAACCGCTAGACGATGGGCGCCTCCGGTGAAGCGGCTTATAGTGAAACAGTATTTCCGCCGCAACCCCATAATGCATTCTTTTTTAGAAAAAGTGCAGTTTATGCGAAATTTATTGAAAAGACGGTTGCGCGGAAACCTTCAACCCCACGAGAAAAGCCAATTGGAATCAGCCTTTTCTGCCCGAACAGCGCCAATTCCAGTCCCGGCGCGGGCCAATATCCACATGTACCGATTCGGTATGGCAGTAAGTGCCGACGCCGCCACGACCTGTCATGGCGCGAGCAAAATTGGCCAATTCCCACTTGCTGATTCCAGGGACCTGAATATCAGCGGCGGCGCATGACATATGAAGAGAAGCCTTGGCGCCGTTTACTTTGCGATTATAGGGAGGACTGCGATAGCCGGAGGTTACAATGACGGATTTGCCATACTTGCGCTCGATCAGCTTCAAAATGCCCACCAGTTGCGGTTTCAGGCAGGCAACATCAACGCTTTCACGTTGAACTTTCAGGCCATTGGGTGCCAGGCGCGCAAGACCCGCCGCCGAAGCCAAAATTACAGGAGCGCCCGCTGCTTCAATGTCGTCATCTTCATAGAGACTATCGCGCTGCATGATCTGGATGCCGGCATTTGGCCGTACACCGGGCAGGGATGCAAGATGTTCAGTCCGGCCAGCAAAGGAATCAGCGGATGGAAGGTCGCTTTCAGATGCCCCGGCAGGCTTTGATTTAGGCTCGATTACCGCAACAAGCCGCTGATTGGCGGGTTTGGAGCGATTATTGGAGAACAGTCGCAAAAGTGCGCCATTGTTCTTCTGTGTAGCCGCCGCCGGTTTGGTTTCTTCCGGAGGAGCCGTGTCCGCAACGGCTGTTTCTGCAAGCTTGGGTTCAGGTTTTGCGGATTCTGCTGCCGCTGCAGGTGTTTCAGGCGCGGGAGCCGGTGCAGTCTCTGTTTTTTTCGTCATGCTTCCAAAAAGAGAAGTCCTGACGGGAGGTTGCGCAACAACGGTCGCTGCACTTGCCACTTGTACTTCTTCTGTTTTCGTCCCGGCATCCGCTGCCACATCGGTCTTTACATCCGTCTTGGCAAGCTCAGGCTTGCTTTCGCCTGGCTTTACCGCGCCATTGACCGCCTGCAAGGCGTTTGTTTCTGTGGATCCGGCCAATGCCAGCGCCTCAGGGGTTACTTGCGCATTACCGCCAGAGGGCAGGGAGGTTTGAGTATCGCTCGCAGCAGCTTGATCAGTTGGGGCAACAGTCAATGCGGAAGTAACGCTGGGATTGGAGCCAGTAGATGTGCAAGAAGTTGCTATAAGAGCTGCAAGGCCCATAACGCATACGACTGTGCTTGCCCGTAAGGCTGAAACTGAACGCGGCAGTGTTTTCAACGATTCCCCCGTCTGGACGTCCGGCACGATTCGATAATTCAATCCGGCCCGTTTATAAGAGCATTAAGCCCACGAAGTTCTATTGAGGCGCAAATACACCGGCAGAGAGCAACAATAACTAGTTGTTTTTAGCGATCCGCACAAGACACGAACTATATACACAATGAGGCAAAAGCGTGATCTGACACTTTCCTGCCATGGTCCTTAATCGAAAGTTACAGTGAAAATTAATGCTATAGCTGCGTAATTACACGCGTATTCTCACATAAGTGCCGGGTGCATCTGCCAATACCTGCACGTTATTTTCGCCCGGTATGCGCGGCGCGACACGCGTATTATCCTGTTTTTCTATCCAGGCATGCCAGTGATTCCACCATGATCCCGGGTGCTCGACACTCTTCTCCAGCCATGATTCGAATGAACCAACAGGTGTATCTCCGGTCCAGAATTGATACTTGTTCTTGGCAGGAGGATTGACCACGCCAGCTATATGGCCGGAACCGGAAAGGACATAGGTGATGTCGCCACCAAAATACTGGCAGCCGGTGAATACGGACAATGCGGGAGCGATGTGATCTTCTTTTGCCGCAAGATTGTAGATGGGAATCTTCACATCAGCCAGTGACAGGCTTTCGCCGGCCAGCTTCATCATTCCTTTAACGAGGTTATTATCAAGGTAGCAATTGCGTAAGTAATAGGAGTGGTTGGCTGCACTCATACGCGTCGCATCTGCATTCCAGTATAGCAGATCAAATGGCACGGGATCGCGCCCGCGCATGTAATTATTGACGACATAGGGCCAGACAAGATCGCCAGACCGCAGCATATTGAAAGCGGTCGCCATGCGGGTTCCGTCAAGATAGCCTTCCGCAGACATTGCGTTTTCGAGGGCGCGAATCTGATCCTCGTCAACAAACACTTTCAAATCACCGGCGTGGGTGAAGTCTACCTGCGTTGTAAACAGAGTGGCACTTTTGATTCGATCTTCGCCTTCCTTGGCAAAGAGAGCGAGCGCAGCGCTAAGCAATGTGCCACCTACACAATACCCGATCGCATTGACCGCCCGTTCGCCGGTTGCAGCCTCAACTGCGTCAAGGCCGAAGCGCAAGCCCTCATTGATATAGGCTGTCCAATCCTTGTGCGCGTGCCGTTGATCCGGGTTCACCCATGAAATGACAAAAACCGAATGACCATGATCAATTGCCCATTTTATAAATGATTTTTCAGGGTTCAGATCGAGAATATAAAACTTGTTGATCCAGGGCGGGCAAATCAGGAGAGGGCGCTTGAGCACATCCTTGGTGGTGGGCTCGTATTGAATAATTTCCGCAACGTCGCTTCTGGCGATGACCTTTCCTGGTGTCGTTGCCACGTTTTCTCCAAGAGCAAACTTGGTCAAATCCGATTGGCGCAAGCGAAGATCGCCGCCGCCAGCAACAATGTCCTCCGCAAGCATTTTCATGCCGCGAACGAGATTCTCGCCGTTGCTGGCAACTGTTTCCTTATAGAGTTCCGGGTTGGTCAAAAGGAAATTACTTGGTGAAGCCGCGGTTGTGATCTGTTTGACGTAAAATGACGCCTTGTGGCGCGTGTGATCATCGAGCCCTTCGGCATTCTCAACCAGATCACCTGCCCACCTCGCAGTGACCAGATAGGCCTGTTTTAAAAAGTCAAAGAATGCGTTTCGTCCCCAATCCTCGTCGGTGAATCGCTTATCGCCCTTCTCCGGCGCAGCAATATCCTCAACTTCCTCGCCGCTTATGCGCCTGATGGAGTTTGACCAGATCGCCATATAGCTCGAAAACAATTTTGTTTGGGCTTCAAGCGCGCGGCTGGGTTCTGAGAGCCAATATTCGGAGACCTTCGATAATGTTTTGACAATATCGGTGACAGGATCGGCGAGCGTGTCGCGCTTCAAGCCTTTTTCGCGCGGCTCGACCCAGGCAGAGGCCGCTTTGCCAGCCTGTTCGATCATATGGGCGACATTGCGGGCAAAGGCCTCCGGGTCCTTGACCACATAGTGATCCAGGCTGGGTATCTTTGTGCTTTTATCGCCTTGATTATCCATACAGTGGCATCCTCCCGCCAATTCTCCCGATCAGCATTATTGACATGATAACATAAGTTGGTGCTATCCCTCCAAGGTGCATTTATTGTAGCCATGATAAATATCGTTTTTCTGAGTCAGGACACACAATGAAAATCTCGCTCAAACTGCTCATGCGCTGCTCGGCAAGCGCCGTTATGATCGTTGGCTTGAGCGCGTGCGCCAATACAAGCCCTGCGCCAATGTCGAATTCTCCAATGACAGGACCGGTCAACACCGGAACCTATCCGCATTTTACGCCTGACCCTAAAGGTGAAACGACCCAGTTTACGCCGGAAGAGAAAGACGCTTTGCGCAACCGTACGACTGCGGCAAAGAACAGCCAAAGAGGTCCTTCCGCCGATCCCGCGGCCGCTGCGCGCAAACAGGCCGAAATCCGCTTGCTGCGTCAGCAGCAGGCAGAAGATCTGAAGGCTATTGAAAGCGGCCAGCAGTAGGACCGTTCCTGATTTTTCTGCTGCGCTGACTGCTATTTCCAATGGCGATTAAGTAGCCATCCGATAATGCATTGCTGCATTGCGCAAAAATTGGTTGTGCAGCCATCGCGGAATAGGCAGCATCATGCTTTCTCTCATTTGCGGTTGCTCGCTATGCCTTTACCGATTCTTGCCCTGGCCATTGCTTCCTTTTGCATAGGCACCACCGAGTTTGTCATCATGGGACTGCTGCCGGAAGTTGCGGCTGATCTTGGTGTATCGATCCCCAGTGCCGGACTACTCGTGACGGGTTATGCGCTAGGCGTGGTCATTGGAGCACCGATCATCGCAATAGCCACGGCTTCCCTGCCGAGAAAGCCCGTGCTCATCGGGCTTGCCATGCTCTTTGTTGTCGGCAATCTTTTTTGCGCCATCGCGCCCAATTACTGGATGCTGATGATCGCCCGTGTTGTCACTGCCTTCGGACATGGCGCTTTCTTTGGAATTGGCTCGGTTGTGGCCGCAAACCTCGTGCCACGCCATAAGCGGGCGAGCGCTATTGCGCTGATGTTTGCAGGGCTAACGCTTGCCAACATTCTTGGTGTTCCGGCTGGAACGGCTCTCGGTGAAGTTTACGGCTGGCGCGCCACCTTCTTTGCCGTCGTCGCTATTGGCGTTGCGGCTGTGATTGCAATTATAGCGCTGGTGCCGTCTTCCAAGAATGAGCCGAAAGGAAGCGGCATTCTCAGCGAGGTCAAGGTGCTGGGCAAGCTGCAGGTCTGGCTTGCCATGGTAATATCGGCGCTTGCCTCGGCCAGTCTTTTTGCGGTCTTCACCTATATCAAGCCAATCCTGACAGATGTTTCCGGCATTTCGACTTCGGCAGTAACATGGGTTCTCCTGCTTTTCGGTGCGGGCATGACTGTCGGCAATGTTATCGGCGGTAAACTCGCCGACTGGAAACTTATGCCGACCGTTATAGGGACTTTGATTGCGCTGGTGCTGACACATGTCATCTTGGCCGAGATTTCGGGTTTGCCGACAGCGATAATCATTACCGTGTTTTTCTGGGGTGTTTTGACCTTTATCATTGTTCCACCTTTGCAGATGCGAGTCGTCGAATCTGCAGATGAAGCACCAAATCTTGCAGCTACGCTCAATCAGGGTGCTTTCAACGTGGGGAATGCCTCCGGTGCCTGGATTGGTGGGGCAGCGCTTACTCTGGGCGTTCCATACCAGTATTTGCCATTCGTTGGTGCTGCCCTGGCTCTCATGGGGCTGGCTGTGGCGGTATGGTCAACTTTGCTTGACCGCAAGGCGCATCACGCCAGGATGATCTCAGAAGAAGGTCAGCAATTCGGCCTTGAACCGCTTGCCGGTATTTGAACTTCTGCCAGTGCGTAAAGTCTGCAAATCACGTGGAAGTCAAAAGGGCCTTGCGGCTCACTTATGCATGTCCGCATTTAGGGCTAAATCGGTTGTAGGACCGAATGTCGCAGTTGGGATTTGCCATGCCGGGCCGCTGCAACCTGCAATCTACATTAATATCATTCTAAAAAGCTTTTTGCGGCCTTTTTACACTAAAATGGGGGTAAAAATGCCTAAATGAGACGATATTTCCGTGGCGGAATAGCGTGTGGATGATAATACGCGCGCAGCTTCGCGACGATTGTTGCACTTGCGTGCATGACGCTAACGCGCTAACCCTCGGCCATCGAGCCAACTTCAAAAGACGGCGCGATCTGCCGTGCATTATCGGCAGTCATGTGTATGACATGGCATTCTTGTCAGCCTGAGTTCACAAGGCAGAAAAAGACGGATCATGAACGAGCTCTTAAGTTCCTACCTGCCCATCGTTATCTTTATCGGTGTGGCGCTGGTAATCGGTCTGGCACTGTTGATTGCACCGTTTCTGGTTGCATACAGCGCGCCTGACCCTGAAAAATTGTCGGCCTATGAGTGCGGCTTTAACGCATTTGACGACGCCCGCATGAAGTTCGACGTGCGCTTTTATCTCGTCTCCATCCTCTTCATTATCTTTGATCTGGAAGTGGCCTTTCTTTTCCCCTGGGCGATATCGTTCGGTGACGTGGGTTGGTTCGGTTTCTGGTCAATGATGGTATTCCTGGGCGTCCTCACGGTCGGCTTTATTTATGAGTGGAAAAAGGGAGCGCTGGAATGGGATTGACCGACAGCACCACCACCCTTGTGGCACCGCAACCAAAGGGCATCATTGATCCCAATACGGGCAAGCCAATTGGTTCTGACGATGCCTTCTTCGGCGAGATCAATAATGAATTGGCCGATAAGGGCTTTCTCGTTACTTCCGCTGATGCATTGGTAACCTGGGCGCGCACCGGCTCGCTGATGTGGATGACCTTCGGTCTTGCATGTTGCGCGGTCGAAATGATGCATACCTCGATGCCGCGCTATGACGGCGAGCGTTTTGGTTTTGCCCCACGCGCTTCACCGCGCCAGTCCGACGTGATGATCGTCGCGGGAACGCTGACCAACAAGATGGCTCCAGCGCTGCGCAAGGTCTATGACCAGATGCCAGAACCCCGCTATGTTATCTCGATGGGCTCCTGCGCCAATGGCGGCGGTTACTATCATTATTCCTATTCTGTCGTTCGCGGCTGCGATCGGGTGGTTCCGGTAGATATTTATGTCCCCGGGTGCCCACCGACTGCTGAAGCGCTCTTGTATGGCGTGTTGATGCTGCAGAAGAAAATTCGCCGAACCGGCACGATCGAGCGATAGGGTGGGTGCGATGTTTGAAGAAGCATTGAGTGAACTTGCGACCTATTTGACGGAAAAGCCGGGTCTCACATTGAAGTCGGTTGGTATTGCCTATGGTGATCTTTCCGTAGAGGTGGATGCTGATGCGCTGCTCGCAACGCTGGCATTCCTTCGCGACGATGTGCAGTGCCAGTTCATCTCGTTGATTGACATTAGCGGCGTTGATTATCCATCGCGCGTAAATCGCTTCGATGTGGTTTATCACTTGCTTTCACCCCGCCAGAATCTGCGCATCCGGGTGAAGGTTTCAACCGATGAAGATACGCCTGTTCCTTCAGCCACGCCTGTATATCCCGGTGCTGATTGGTATGAGCGCGAGACATATGATCTTTATGGTGTTCTCTTCTCCGGTCATCCGGATCTTCGCCGCATTCTGACCGATTACGGCTTTGAGGGTCACCCGCTTCGCAAGGATTTTCCGTTGACCGGGTTTGTCGAGGTTCGCTACGACGACGAAGTAAAGCGCGTTGTCTATGAGCCGGTTGAACTCAGGCAGGAATTCCGCAACTTCGACTTCCAGTCTCCTTGGGAAGGCACCGATTATGTGCTTCCGGGCGATGAGAAGGCCAAGGTGAATTGAGGTCCGCCCGATGAGCGAGCACGGCAATCCATCCGCACAATGTCAGGAAGCCAACAATGGCTGAAACTCAAGTTCGTAACTTTAACATCAACTTTGGCCCGCAACATCCTGCGGCGCATGGCGTTTTGCGCCTCGTGCTGGAGCTTGACGGCGAAGTTGTAGCACGTGTCGATCCGCATATCGGCCTGCTGCATCGTGGCACTGAAAAGTTGATGGAAGCCAAGACCTATCTACAGGCTGTGCCTTATCTTGATCGCCTGGACTATGTGGCGCCGATGAACCAGGAGCACGCCTATGCGCTTGCTGTGGAGCGTTTGCTCAAGATCGAAGTCCCTAAGCGCGGCCAGCTGATCCGCGTGCTCTTTTCTGAAATCGGCCGTATTCTTTCCCATCTGCTGAACGTGACGACGCAGGCGATGGACGTGGGTGCGCTGACACCGCCGCTCTGGGGCTTTGAAGAGCGCGAAAAGCTGATGGTATTCTATGAGCGCGCATGTGGCGCACGCATGCATGCTGCCTATTTCCGTCCAGGTGGTGTGCACCAGGATCTGCCGGATCAGCTCATCGAAGATATTGGCAAATGGTGTGATCCATTTTTGCAAACTGTAAAAAATCTCGATGATTTGATTACGCCAAACCGTATTTTCAAGCAGCGTAACGTCGATATCGGCGTCGTAAATCTTGAAGATGCCTGGGCTTGGGGCTTTTCCGGTGTGATGGTTCGCGGCTCTGGCGCGGCTTGGGATTTGCGCAAGTCGCAGCCTTATGAATGCTATTCGGAAATGGAATTTGATGTTCCAATCGGTAAGAATGGCGATTGCTATGATCGTTATCTGATCCGTATGGAAGAGATGCGCCAGTCGGTTCGCATCATGCGCCAGTGTGTCGAGCAATTGCTAGGCAAGGAGCGGGTAGGGCCTGTTTCCAATACGTCTGCAAAGATCGTTCCGCCGAAGCGTGGCGAGATGAAGCGCTCCATGGAAGCGCTGATTCATCACTTCAAGCTCTATACTGAAGGTTACCATGTGCCTGCTGGCGAGGTTTATGCCGCAGTCGAAGCGCCAAAGGGTGAATTTGGTGTGTTTCTGGTTTCCGACGGGTCGAACAAGCCTTACCGCGTCAAGCTGCGCGCACCTGGTTTTGCCCATCTTCAAGCCATGGATTTTCTATGCCGTGGTCACATGCTAGCCGACGTTTCCGCCATTCTCGGCTCGCTTGATATCGTATTTGGTGAGGTTGATCGTTAATGTCAGTCCGTCGTCTAGCCGAAGATAACGTCCAGCCCGCTACCTTCGCGTTCAATCGCGAAAACAGCGCCTGGGCGAAGCTTGCAATCAAGAAATATCCCAAAGGCCGCGAGCAGTCCGCTGTCATCCCGCTTTTGATGCGGGCGCAGGAACAGGATGGCTGGGTCACCAAAGCAGCCATTGAGCATGTTGCAGAAATGCTCGACATGCCGATGATCCGTGTCCTTGAAGTCGCAACTTTTTACACGCAGTTTCAGCTGAAGCCGGTCGGTACGCGTGCGCATATTCAGGTTTGCGGTACAACGCCTTGCATGCTTCGCGGTTCGGAAGACCTGAAAAAGGTCTGCCAGAGCAAGATTCATCATGAGCAGTTTCATTTGAATGAATCTGGTACATTGTCATGGGAAGAGGTTGAATGCCTCGGGGCCTGTGTCAATGCCCCCATGATCATGGTGTTCAAAGACACTTATGAAGATCTGACGCCAGAACGTCTTGAAGAGATTATCGATGCCTTCGAGGCAGGAAACGGCGCGTCCGTGCCCGTTGGTCCTCAGATTGACCGTCATTTCTCGGCTCCCCAAGGTCTTCCGACTTCGCTTATTGATACTGCCGCAATTGTAAAATCAGGTCGTGGAAGCAAGGCGGCCAGCGCAACGTCGCAGGTTCCGCCCTCCAATGCGAGCAAGCCGGTAACGCATGATGATGCAACTAATCCGGCAATCAAAACACCTTCTCCGGTGAAGGCGGCAAAGGGTGGTGAGGCGGCGACATCAAAGCCAGCGCCGACAGCCAGTTCAGCGGCCCGGATGATCAAGAACCCGCCATTGGCGGAAGGTTCGCTTGGCGAGAAGCCCGATGTGCAGACCATCAAGGCGCCTGCCAAGGCAGCTTCGCTCACTGACAATAACCGCCCGGCCGGCATCGAAAAGCCAGCGATCGTTGACGATCTCAAGTTGATTGCCGGTGTTGGCCCGAAGATTGAAGGCATTCTTCACGATCTTGGTATATTCACCTACGCGCAGGTCGCGGCGTGGAAAAAAGCCGAACGTGAATGGGTTGATAATTACCTGAATTTCAAGGGACGTATCGAGCGCGACGATTGGGTCAAGCAAGCCAAGGCTTTGGCCAAGGGCGGCGAAGCTGAATACATCAAGGTTTTCGGCAAGAAGCCGAGATAAATTGGATTGGCGGATGCGCAATTTGCATTCGCGAGTATGGACGAAGAGAGTAGGACCGGTGCGAAATGCTTGCTGATAAGGACCGCATCTTCAATAATATTTATGGCCTTCACGACAAGTCGTTGAAGGGCGTGATGTCACGCGGCCATTGGGATGGCACCGCGGGCATCATTGCCAAGGGCCGTGATTGGATCATCAACGAGATGAAGGCCTCCGGCTTGCGCGGACGCGGGGGGGCAGGCTTTCCGACCGGTCTGAAATGGTCCTTTATGCCGAAGGAAAGCGACGGCCGTCCGCATTATCTCGTTATCAATGCCGATGAATCCGAGCCGGGCACATGCAAGGATCGTGATATTATGCGGCACGATCCGCATACATTGATCGAGGGTTGCCTGATCGCCGGTTTCGCCATGGCTGCCCATACTTGCTATATTTATGTGCGCGGCGAATATATCCGCGAGCGTGAAGCGCTGCAGCTTGCCATTGATGAATGCTACGATGCTGGCCTGCTCGGCAAGAATAACAAGAATGGCTGGGATTATGACATCTACGTCCATCACGGCGCAGGTGCCTATATTTGCGGTGAAGAAACAGCGCTGCTTGAAAGCCTTGAAGGCAAGAAGGGCCAACCCCGCCTGAAGCCGCCATTTCCGGCCAATATGGGTCTTTATGGCTGCCCGACCACTGTAAACAATGTCGAGTCCATCGCTGTTGCGCCGACCATCTTGCGTCGTGGTGCTGCCTGGTTCTCGGGTATTGGCCGTCCAAACAATGTCGGCACCAAGCTTTTCATGGTGTCGGGTCACGTCAATAATCCTTGCACTGTTGAAGAAGAAATGGGCATTCCGTTCCGCGAGTTGATTGAGCGCCACGCGGGCGGCATTCGCGGTGGCTGGGATAATCTTCTGGCGGTCATTCCCGGCGGTGCCTCATGTCCGGTGGTTCCTGCTGCGGACATTATTGATTGCCCGATGGATTTCGACGGGCTGCGAGCTGTCAAATCATCTTTTGGCACGGCTGCGGTTATCGTCATGGACAAGTCCACGGATATTGTTCGCGCAATTGCCCGTCTTTCCTACTTTTTCAAGCATGAAAGCTGCGGTCAGTGCACGCCTTGCCGTGAAGGCACTGGCTGGATGTGGCGCGTTATGGAGCGCATGGTGACCGGTAATGCGCAGAAGCGCGAAATCGACATGCTGCTTGATGTAACAAAGCAGATTGAAGGCCACACGATTTGTGCATTGGGCGATGCCGCTGCATGGCCGGTTCAGGGATTGATCCGTCATTTCCGCCCGGAAATCGAACGCCGTATCGATGAGTTTTCACGTAACGCAGATGCAAGCCGTCCTGTGCTTGTGGCTGCGGAATAGGGTTGAAGGATTGATGTCCAACATCGGAAACAAACCACTGGGATCTGACTGGGCGGCTTTCTTGCCGAAACAGATGATTCCGGTTGCCAATCTATTGGCACCTCAGCTCGAGGTAGCCGCGGCTGTTTCTGTTGCGAGCACTGCTATTGCCACACGCATGTTCGGCATTTGGACAAATGCCATGCTTGGCTCGTTCGATTTGAAGACGACAGGCGTGAAACAAACCGCTCCTGTCGCTATTGCTGATCTTAAGGCAGCCATTCGTGAGAAGACAGGCGAGGCAGCAAAGGCTTCCGAACCGGCCCAGCGTAGCAAGAACGATGTTATCGCCAATTCGTTGGAAAATATTTCATCGGCAGCAATCGAGGATCTTAAAAAGATTTCGGGGGTAGGGCCGAAGCTTGAACAAGTTCTCAACTCCATGGGCATTCGTTCTTATGCGCAGATCGCAGCATGGACAGCGGATGATATTGCCAAGATTGATGGACAGCTGAAGTTGAATGGCCGGATTTCGCGGGATGACTGGGTTGGTCAGGCAAACCGTTTTGTAAGTGAAGTAAAATAAAGAGCATGCCGGTCGTACCGGCGGTATGAAATTGTTGGCGACCTTTAAGGCAGCCGGAAAAGAATGCGGAATGTTCCGCGAGGTTGGACAGACGATGGCGAAGATCAAAGTCGACGGTAATGAAATCGAGGTACCGGATCACTACACGCTTCTGCAGGCCGCAGAAACGGCTGGTGCAGAAGTGCCGCGTTTCTGTTTCCATGAGCGTTTGTCGATCGCCGGCAATTGCCGCATGTGCCTGATCGAGGTCAAGGGTGGACCGCCCAAGCCTGCCGCGTCCTGCGCCATGGGTGTCCGCGATCTGCGTCCAGGTCCAAATGGCGAGACGCCCGAAATCTTTACCAATACGCCTATGGTCAAGAAGGCCCGCGAAGGCGTGATGGAATTTCTCTTGATCAACCATCCGCTGGATTGCCCGATCTGCGATCAGGGCGGCGAGTGCGATCTGCAGGATCAGGCGATGGCTTTTGGCGTGGATTCATCACGCTACAAGGAAAACAAGCGCGCCGTTGAGGACAAATATATCGGCCCATTGGTCAAGACGATTATGACACGCTGCATTCATTGCACGCGTTGCGTCCGCTTTACCACTGAAGTTGCCGGCATCTCCGAGCTCGGTCTGATTGGTCGCGGTGAAGATGCCGAGATCACCACCTATCTTGAACAGGCGATGACCTCTGAACTGCAGGGCAATGTGATTGATCTTTGCCCGGTTGGTGCTTTGACATCCAAGCCCTACGCTTTCCAGGCGCGGCCTTGGGAACTAACGAAGACCGAATCCATCGATGTGATGGACGCTGTCGGTTCAGCGATCCGCGTTGATACGCGAGGCCGCGAAGTGATGCGCATTCTGCCGCGCGTTAACGAGCAGGTGAACGAGGAATGGATTTCCGACAAGACTCGTTTCATCTGGGACGGTTTGCGTACACAACGTCTTGACCGGCCATATATCCGCAAGGACGGACGTCTTGTTGCTGCCAGCTGGCCGGAAGCCTTTGAGGCGATCAAGGCCGCTGTTGCGAAGACAAGCGGCGAAAAGATCGGCGCGATTGCAGGCGATCTGGCAACCGTCGAAGAAATGTATGCTCTGAAGCTGCTGATGCAGTCGCTTGGCTCAGCCAATATCGATGCGCGTCAGGATGGTTCGGTACTCAACACGGCCAATGGTCGCGCATCCTACATTTTCAACCCATCGATTGATGGAATTGAGCAAGCCGATGCGGTTTTGATCATTGGTTCGAATCCGCGCTTTGAGGCTTCCTTGCTCAATGCGCGTCTGCGCAAGCGTTGGCGGGCTGCTGGGATACCGATTGCAGTTATCGGTGAGCAGGCCGATATGCGCTTCAAGTACGAATATCTTGGCGCGGGTGCTGAAACCCTGGTTGACCTTGCCGCCGGTTCGCTGAAGTTCCATGGCGTCCTTAAGAAAGCAAAGAATCCGCTGATCCTTATCGGTCAGGGCGCGCTTAACCGTACTGATAGTGCGGCAGTTCTCGGTCTTGCGGCGAAAATCGCTGCTGATACCGGCGCGCTTGGCGATGAGTGGAATGGTTTTGGCGTCGTGCATACGGCTGCAAGCCGTGTCGGTGCGCTCGATATTGGCTTTGTACCGGGTGAGGGCGGCAAGACTGTTGCCGAGATGAACGGCGCACTGGATGTATTGTTCCTGCTCGGCGCTGACGAACTTCCATGGTCGGGCAAGAGCGGTGCGTTCACAGTCTATATCGGCACGCATGGCGATCAAGGTGCGCATAATGCGGACGTTATTCTGCCTGGAGCAACCTATACTGAAAAGTCCGGAACATATGTGAACACGGAAGGCCGGGTGCAGATGACCAATCGCGCCGGTTTTGCTCCGGGCAATGCCAAAGAAGATTGGGCCGTGCTGCGTGCCCTGTCTGATGTTCTTGGTAAAAAACTTCCCTTCGACTCTCTGGTGGCCTTGCGTTCGAAGCTCTATGCAGAGTATCCGCATCTGGCAGCGGTCGATGCAATCGAATCTGGTGCCTCTGCCGATGTTGCAAAGCTGGCAAATGCATCCCTTTCGATTGAAAAGACGGCCTTCGTTTCGCCGATCGCTGATTTTTACCTAACCAACCCGATAGCGCGGGCTTCTGCTGTCATGGCGGAGTGCTCTGCGCTTGCCAAGGGCGGCTTCAAGCAGGCAGCCGAGTAGGCGGGAAGAGACTGACATGGAAGACATATTCTACACGTACATCGTCCCGCTGCTGATTATCCTCGGAAAATCACTGCTGCTGCTGGTCGTGATGCTGTTGATCATCGCTTACCTGCTTTTGGCAGATCGCAAGATCTGGGCCGCTGTACAGTTGCGTCGTGGTCCAAACGTTGTCGGCCCCTTCGGTTTACTGCAGTCTTTCGCCGATCTTCTCAAGTTTGTTGTCAAGGAACCGATTATTCCATCGGGTGCAAACAAGGGTATTTTCCTTCTTGCGCCTTTGGTTTCATCGGTTCTGGCTATGGCTGCATGGGCTGTTATCCCGGTCAATGAAGGCTGGGCCGTTGCCAACGTCAATGTCGGTATTCTTTATGTTCTCGCGATTTCGTCACTGGAAGTCTATGGCGTGATCATGGCTGGTTGGGCGTCCAACTCGAAATATCCGTTCCTCGGCGCGCTCCGGTCTGCAGCGCAGATGGTCTCTTATGAAGTCTCCATCGGCTTCGTGATTGTCACCGTCCTGCTTTGCGTGGGTTCACTGAACCTGACGGATATCGTCAATTCGCAGAGGGATGGCCTAGGCACAATGGCTGGCCTGCCAAGCTCTTTCCTTGACTGGTATTGGCTCGGCCTCTTCCCGATGTTCATCATCTTCTTCATTTCGGCTTTGGCTGAAACCAATCGCCCACCCTTTGATCTGGTTGAAGCTGAATCCGAACTCGTTGCCGGTCATATGATCGAATACTCCTCGACAGCGTTTTTGCTTTTCTTCCTCGGCGAGTATGTTGCCATCACGTTGATGTGCGCATTGACGACCATCATGTTCCTCGGTGGATGGTTGCCGCCGGTCGATGTCTGGTTCCTGAACTGGGTTCCGGGTGTTGTCTGGTTCCTGCTGAAACTCTTTATGTGCTTCTTCATGTTCGCCATGGTGAAGGCATTTGTTCCGCGGTACCGCTATGATCAATTGATGCGTCTTGGCTGGAAAGTATTTCTGCCGATCTCGCTGTTCATGGTTGTTGCGACCGCAGCCTTTCTCAAAATCACGGGGCTTACACCATGAGTTCGCTCGCACAAGCTGCCAAATCGCTACTCCTTTTAGAGTTCGTCAACGCATTCTTTTTGTCGATGCGGCAGTTCTTCGCGCCGAAGGCAACATTGAATTATCCCTATGAAAAGGGACCAATCAGCCCGCGCTTTCGTGGTGAGCATGCGCTGCGCCGCTACCCCAATGGGGAAGAGCGCTGCATTGCCTGCAAGCTTTGCGAGGCGATCTGTCCGGCGCAGGCGATAACCATCGAAGCTGGCCCACGTCGCAATGATGGAACGCGCCGCACCGTTCGTTACGATATCGACATGGTGAAGTGCATTTACTGCGGCTTCTGTCAGGAAGCTTGCCCGGTCGATGCGATTGTCGAAGGGCCGAATTTTGAGTTCGCCACGGAAACCCGTGAAGAACTTTACTACGACAAGGAACGGTTGATCGCCAATGGCGATCGATGGGAGCGGGAACTGGCGCGCAATATCGCTATGGATGCACCTTACCGTTAATTGACGACTGCGCGCTTGTGTCCATGTCCGGTCGCTTCAACCAGACATGAACATGCGCTAAGACGCATGAAATTTGGAAGGACCGGTTGCCGAATGTGCGGCCGATTCGTTGAAAATGGCAGAACATTCTGCCGGAATGGAAATCGGGGGAACCCATGCTGACAGGTATAGCGGCGGCGTTTTTTTACCTCTTCGCCTTCATAACAATCGCCAGTGCTTTCATGGTGATTGCAGCCCGCAATCCAGTGCATTCCGTACTGTTCCTTATCCTTGCCTTCTTTAATGCGGCGGGACTGTTCCTGCTGACCGGCGCTGAATTCCTGGCGATGATCCTTCTTGTTGTCTATGTCGGTGCGGTGGCTGTTCTCTTCCTCTTCGTTGTCATGATGTTGGATGTGGACTTTGCCGAACTGAAAAGCGGCGCCTTGCAGTATGCTCCGGTTGGAGCGCTTGTTGGTATTATCCTTGCAGTTGAATTGATTGTAGTGCTCGGCGGTTCAGTCTTTGCGCCAAATGTTGCGTCGGTCGTCGTTCAGCCAACGCCGGACATTGCCACACGGTCCAATACGGCGGCGCTCGGCGATATTCTCTACACTGATTACGTTTATTTCTTCCAGATTGCAGGTCTTGTGCTGCTGGTTGCGATGATCGGTGCGATCGTCCTGACGCTGCGCCACAAGGAAGGCATCAAGCGTCAGAATATCTCGCAGCAGGTCGCGCGCACGCCTGAAACGGCGGTCGAGATCAAACAGGTTGAAACAGGCAAAGGTATTTGATGATGGAAATCGGTATCGCTCACTATCTCACTGTCTCTGCCTTGTTGTTCACGATGGGCATCTTCGGCATTTTCCTTAACAGGAAGAACGTGATCATTATCCTGATGTCGGTCGAATTGATCCTTCTGGCAGTTAATTTGAATTTCGTGGCTTTCTCAGCCGCGTTGGGTGATCTGGTTGGCCAGATCTTCGCATTGTTTGTTCTGACTGTTGCTGCTGCTGAGGCTGCGATCGGTCTTGCAATTCTCGTCGTGTTCTACCGCAATCGTGGGTCGATTGCCGTGGAAGACGTCAATATGATGAAAGGTTGACGGGGGCATGCTGTATCTGGCGATTGTCTTCCTGCCGCTGATCGGCTTTCTGATAGCGGGCCTTTTTGGCTCGTCAATCGGTGCCAAGGCGAGTGAATATGTAACGACTGGTCTGCTGATCATTGTCGCTATCCTGTCTTGGGTAGCCTTTGTAAGCGTAGGTCTTGGTCACGGCGAGGCGTTCAAAGTTCCGGTTCTGCATTGGGTGGAATCCGGCTCGTTGAGCTTCGACTGGGCTCTTCGTATTGATACGCTGACTGTTGTCATGCTCGTCGTGGTCAATACTGTATCGGCGCTCGTGCATACATATTCCATCGGCTATATGCATCACGATCCGCATCGCCCGCGTTTCTTCGCCTATCTTTCGCTCTTTACCTTCGCAATGCTGATGCTTGTGACCGGCGACAACCTTGTCCAGATGTTCTTTGGCTGGGAAGGTGTTGGTCTTGCTTCCTATTTGCTTATCGGCTTCTGGTTCAAAAAGCCTTCGGCAAATGCTGCTGCCATGAAAGCCTTTATAGTCAATCGTGTCGGTGACTTTGGTTTCTTGCTCGGCATTTTCTCGCTTTTCGTACTTTTCGATACTGTTCAGTTCGATACATTGTTTAGCGCCGCTGCTACCTATCTTCCTGCTGAAGGCGCTGCGGATGCAGGGAAGGTTGTCTTGAACTTCCTTGGCTATGAACTCGACAAGCAGGGCGCAATCACCATTGCCTGTTTGCTACTGTTCATGGGCGCCATGGGTAAGTCGGCACAGTTTTTGCTGCACACATGGCTGCCGGATGCCATGGAAGGCCCGACACCTGTGTCGGCGCTGATCCATGCTGCAACGATGGTCACGGCCGGCGTTTTCATGGTGGCGCGTCTGTCACCAATATTCGAGCTGTCGCATACCGCTTTGATCTTCGTGACGGTCGTCGGCGCAACAACAGCTTTCTTTGCTGCGACCGTCGGTCTGGTCCAGAACGATATCAAGCGCGTCATCGCCTATTCAACCTGCTCGCAGCTTGGCTATATGTTTGTGGCGCTCGGTCTTGGTGCTTATGGCGCAGGTGTGTTTCATCTGTTCACGCATGCTTTCTTTAAAGCCTTGCTTTTCCTTTGCGCCGGTTCGGTTATCCATGCCGTTTCCGACGAACAGGACATGCGCCGCATGGGTGGTCTGCGTAAGCTCATCCCCAAGACCTATTGGATGATGATCATCGGAACAGTTGCACTGACTGGGCTTGGTATTCCAGGTACCGTTATCGGCACGGCAGGGTTCTTCTCCAAGGATGCGATTATCGAATCCGCCTTTGCTTCGCATAGTCCGGTTTCAGGCTACGCTTTCATTCTGCTTGTGATTGCGGCTGTATTTACCAGCTTCTATTCATGGCGCCTGATATTCATGACATTCCATGGAAAGCCGCGTGCAAGCCATGATGTGATGCATCACGTCCATGAATCGCCTTACATCATGCTCGTGCCTCTGTTCATTCTGGCCATTGGCGCTCTCTTTGCCGGTGTCGTGTTCAAAGAGTTTTTCTTCGGCCACGAATATGCCGAGTTCTGGAAGGGTGCGCTGTTTACCGGGCCTGAAAACGAAATATTGGCGGAGTATCACCACGTGCCATTCATCGTTGCCATGTCGCCATTCCTGGCAATGGTAGCGGGCTTTATCGGTGCCTGGTACTTCTACATTCGCTCGCCAGAAACGCCGCGGCGTCTGGCAGAGCAGCATTCCGGACTTTACCAGTTCCTGTTGAACAAATGGTATTTCGACGAGCTGTATGATTTCCTCTTCGTTCGCCCGGCAATGGCACTCGGCAAATTCCTCTGGAAGCGCGGCGATGGTTGGCTGATTGATGGGCATGGCCCGGATGGTATTTCCGCCCGTGTTGTTGATGTCACCAACCGCGTGGTGCGCCTGCAAACCGGTTACCTTTATCACTATGCGTTCGCGATGCTCATCGGGGTCGCCGCACTCGTCACGTGGATGATGCTCGGGAGCAACTTCTGATGACCGACTGGCCAATTCTTACCACCGTTACCTTCTTACCATTGGTCGGTGCCTTTCTGATCCTGCTCATCCGGGATGACAGCGATGCTGCACGCCGCAACATTCGCAATGTCGCTTTGTGGACGACGATCATTACCTTCCTTCTGTCATTGCCGATCTGGTATTATTTCGACAATGCAGAAGCGGGCTTCCAATTTGTGGAAAAGGCCGCATGGCTCGATAGTGGTATATCGTACCATATGGGCGTCGATGGCATTTCCATGCTGTTCGTTATCCTCACCACTTTCCTTATGCCTCTATGCATTCTGGCCAGCTGGGAAGCGATCCAGAACCGCGTTAAAGAATATATGATCGCGTTTCTTGTTCTGGAAACGCTGATGATTGGTGTGTTCTGCGCACTCGATATCGTGCTATTCTACGTGTTCTTTGAAGCAGTACTGGTCCCGATGTTCATTATCATCGGTGTCTGGGGCGGAAAGCGCCGGGTCTATGCCAGCTTCAAGTTCTTCCTTTATACGCTGCTCGGCTCGGTTCTGATGCTGCTCGCCATCATGGCAATGTACTGGCAGGCTGGAACGACCGATATTCCTACCTTACTTGCACATTCTTTCCCCGCTTCAATGCAAACATGGCTTTGGTTCGCCTTCTTCGCATCCTTCGCGGTGAAAATGCCTATGTGGCCGGTTCACACCTGGTTGCCGGATGCGCACGTTGAAGCGCCGACTGCAGCTTCCGCCATTCTTGCCGGTATTCTGTTGAAGCTTGGCGGCTATGGCTTCCTACGCTTCTCGCTTCCGATGTTCCCGATAGCATCGGCTGATTTCGCGCCGATCATCTATACTCTTTCGGTTGTCGCCATTGTTTACACATCCCTTGTCGCCCTCATGCAGGAAGACATTAAGAAGCTGATCGCTTACTCCTCGGTCGCTCACATGGGCTATGTGACCATGGGTATTTTCGCCGCAAACGAGCAGGGCATTCAGGGTGCATTGTTCCAGATGCTTTCCCACGGCCTGGTTTCGGCAGCGCTGTTTCTGTGTGTCGGTATTGTCTATGACCGCACCCATACGCGCGAAATCTCTGCCTATGGTGGCCTTGTGAACAATATGCCGAAATATGCGGTCGTGTTTTTGATCTTCACCATGGCCAACGTCGGCTTGCCTGGCACATCCGGTTTCATCGGTGAATTCTTGACCTTGATGGGCGTGTTCCGCGTCAATACCTGGGTTGCTCTTTTTGCCACCTCAGGTGTTATCTTCTCGGCGGCCTATGCATTGTGGCTCTATCGGCGCGTTGTGTTCGGTTCACTCGACAAGGAAAGCTTGAAGGCGCTTCTGGATATGTCGCCGCGGGAAAAGGCAGTGATTTATCCGCTGCTGATCCTGACGATCTTCTACGGTGTTTATCCGATGCCGGTATTCGATGCGACGGCCAGCTCCGTCCATGCACTTATCAATCAATATAATAACGCGCTGTCCTCAGCGGCCACTTTGGCGTTGAAATAGCAGGAAGAGGCCAAGGCCGATGCAGACCGATATGATTGCCAACCTGACGCTCATGGCTCCCGAACTGCTTCTAGCAGTGGGAGCGATGGCTCTCCTGATGGTCGGAGCATTTTCCGGCGAGAAGTCGTACAAGCTGGTCAATGGTCTCAGCATCATATTGCTGTTGCTGGCACTGGTGCTTGTTGCCGTGTTTCCTCAACAGGGAAACGCTTTCGGTCGTGCTTTCATCAATGATTCCTTTTCCGGCTTCATGAAAGTGCTCACACTGGCAGGCTCGATCGTTACTCTCATCATGTCGTCCGGCTTTGCCAAAAGCGAGAAATTCGACAAGTTCGAATTCCCGATCCTGATCCTTTTGGCCAATGTCGGCATGCTGCTGATGATTTCAGCCAATGACACGCTTTCTCTATATCTGAGCCTTGAGCTGCAATCACTCGCGCTATACGTCGTCGCCGCCATCAATCGCGACAGCGTTCGCTCCACGGAAGCTGGCCTGAAATATTTTGTTCTTGGCGCGCTGTCATCCGGCATGCTCCTCTATGGCATTTCACTGGTTTATGGCTTTACGGGCCATACCGGCTTTGAAGGTATTGCCCAGTCTCTCGCCAGCTCCGAACGCCAGCTCGGCGTTGTTTTTGGATTGGTTTTCATTTTTGCTGGTCTTGCATTCAAGATATCGGCAGTTCCATTCCATATGTGGACGCCAGATGTTTATGAAGGCGCGCCGACACCGGTAACAGCTTTCTTTGCAACTGCGCCGAAAATGGCGGCGATGGCGCTGCTGACACGCGTATCAGTGGATACCTTTCAGCCGATCAAGCATGACTGGCAACAGATTGTCGTGTTTATTGCCATTGCGTCGATGATCCTTGGGGCTTTTGCGGCCATCGGCCAGCGCAATATCAAGAGGCTGATGGCTTATTCTTCCATCAGCCATATGGGCTATGCCCTTGTTGGGCTTGCTGCAGGAACGCAGGTTGGCGTTAAAGGCGTTGCCATTTACATGCTGATCTACCTGGTCACAACGCTTGGTACATTTGCATTCATTCTGGCAATGCGCCGCAAGGATGGAAATGTCGAACAGATCAGCGACCTTGCCGGTCTCTCGCGTACAAATCCGATTATGGCGACCATATTGACCATCCTCATGTTCTCGCTCGCAGGTATCCCACCGCTCGCCGGGTTCTGGGGCAAGTGGTACACCTTCCTTGCAGCGATGCAGGCTAATCTTTATGCGCTTGCTATTATCGGCATTGTGGCTTCGGTTGTGGGCGCGTTCTACTACCTGCGCATCATCAAGATCATGTGGTTCGATGAACCGGTTGGCGGTTTCGTTCCAGTCGCTGGCGAACTTCGACTCGTGCTTGGTGCCTCCGGTCTGCTTGTTCTGCTCTATGTTCTGATCGGCGGTCCGATTAGTACCTACGCGGAAGCGGCATCCAAGTCCTTCTTCTAGGGCGAAGAATTTGACGGGATTTGCCCTATCGCCTATCGCAGAGCAGAATGGTTTTCGACTGGAAGCTTTCGAAACGATTGGATCCACCAATGCTGTCGCGCTCGAGCGCGCACAGGCGGGTGATCCTGGCAAGCTGTGGATCGTATCCAAGAAGCAGGCGAGCGGGCGAGGGCGGCGCGGCCGGGCTTGGTCTTCTCCCGAGGGCAATCTGGCGGCTTCCTTATTGCTTACTGGAAATCTTGAACTGAAAAGTGCGGCGACGCTCGGCTTTGTAGCTGGCCTTTCGCTTGCTGATGCGCTCAACGCAGTATGTCCTTCAGCAAATTTTTCCGTTGGCATTGATGGCGCCAGCAATGCAGGTGCTGGAAAATCGCCATTACGGGTGGAGCTTAAATGGCCAAACGATTTGCTGGCGGGTGGCGCAAAGCTCGCCGGTATCCTGCTTGAATCGACCTTGATGCCGGATGGGCATTTGGCAGTAGTTATCGGCATCGGCGTTAATGTTGTTGCCTATCCGCAGGATGTCCCTTATCCAGCTACGTCATTGGCACGGCTTGGTGCGAACTGCGATGCCGAAACAGTGTTTCTGGCCTTGTCGGACGCCTGGGAAGAGAACTATCGCATTTGGGCGAATGGACGGGGCTTAAGTGACATTCGCAAACGTTGGCTCTCGCAGGCGGCAGGAATTGGCAGTGAAGTCGCCGTTCGAATAGACGGAGCTGTACTGCGTGGTATATTCGAAACAATTGACGAAGATTGCCAGTTCGTCATTCGTGATAATGACGGTGTACGGCAAAAAATTGCAGCCGGTGACGTCCATTTTGGAACAGTGGCATCGGCAAACGCTGAATGAGTTTCAGTTTTTAGGAGCGTAAATGGCAAATTCCGATCAAGCGGAACTTGTTTTCCTGCCTTTAGGTGGTGTCGGCGAAATCGGCATGAATCTGGCCCTTTACGGCTATGGCCCCGCGCGCAAACGCGAATGGGTCGTGGTCGATATGGGTGTGAGCTTTGCTGGCCCAGATCTTCCCGGAGCTGACCTGATCCTGCCCGATATTCGTTTTTTGCAGGCTGAGCGCAACAACCTCAAGGGTATTGTTATCACCCACGCGCATGAAGATCACTACGGAGCGCTGCTTGATCTCTGGCCACTTCTCAATGTTCCTGTTTATGCCACGCCATTTACTGCCGGACTTCTTGCCGCCAAGCGGCACTCGGAACCCGGTGCACCGGATATTCCCGTCACAATCTACCGTGCTGGCGAAACCTTCAATGTCGGCCCTTTCGAGTTCGAAGCACTGGCTGTGACGCATTCCATTCCTGAGCCGGTTTCATTGGCAATCAAGACTCCGCTTGGAACAGTCATCCATACGGGCGACTGGAAGATGGACCCGGAACCCTCGATCGGCCCGCTGATCAATGAAGCGCGATTCCGCGCTCTGGGTGACGAAGGCGTTCTTGCCATGATGTGCGATTCTACCAACGCCTTGCGTGATGGCGAATCGCCATCGGAACAGGAAGTTGGCGAAAGCCTGCGGCAAATCATTGAAAACGCCCGTGGACGCGTTGCGATAACTTCGTTTTCATCCAATGTCGGGCGTATCCGTTCGATTGCTCTGGCAGCGCGCGATGCCGGCAGGCAAACGCTTGTGCTAGGACGTTCGATGAAGCGCATGATCGATGTCGCGACCGAGCTTGGTTATCTGGATGGTGTGCCTGAGTTCCTGTCGGAGGATGATTACGGCTATATTCCGCGGGAAAACATGGTCATCATATTGACCGGCAGCCAAGGTGAACCACGTGCTGCCCTTGCCAAACTGGCGCGCGATGAAATGCGCAGTGTTGCACTTTCGCCCGGCGATACGGTTATTTACTCATCGCGTGCCATTCCCGGCAATGAAAAGGCGATTAATGACACCAAAAACCTTCTGATAGAACAGGGTGTCCAGATCATTTCCGATGGTGATCAATTGGTGCATGTGTCGGGGCATCCGCGACGCAACGAATTGAAGCGGATGTATGAGTGGGTTCGCCCGCGCATTCTTGTTCCTGTTCACGGTGAGGCTGCGCATCTTGTCGGGCAGGGATCACTGGCTGCAATGGCAGGCATTCCAGAAGTGCCGCAAGTGCGCAATGGCGATATATTGCGCCTTGCCCCGGGCAAGGCAGAGATCATTGGTGAAGCGCCCTTCGGCCGCCTGATCAAAGACGGCAGGCTGATCGGCGACGAGGAAGAGGTCGGAATCGTTGATCGCCGAAAGCTTTCCTATGTCGGCCATGTTGCGGTGTCATTTATTCTCGACGCCAAATACAACGTTCTTGAAGATCCGGAGCTTGTCCCTTTCGGAGTTCCGGAAGTCGACGATGAAGGTGAACTCCTGGAGGATCTTCTTTACGATGCTGCTGTTGGTGCGGTCCAAAGTATCCCGAGGGAGAAGCGACGCGATCTTGCCATGGTGCGTGAGGCAATTCGCCGTGCGGTTCGCTCCGCCGCCAACGAAGCATGGGGCAAGAAGCCGATTGTCACCGTGTTCGTAACCAAGGTCTGAGGTAAGCAATGCTGGGACGGCTCAACCATGTGGCTATCGCAGTTCCAGATATGGCGGCTGCGTCCGCCATCTATAGGGATACGCTCGGAGCAAAGCTGACAGAACCGCAGATATTGCCTGAGCATGGCGTTACAGTTGTGTTCATCGATGTCGGAAACACCAAGATCGAACTGCTTGAACCGCTTTCTTCCGAGTCGCCCATATCGGCTTTCCTCCTGAAAAATCCGTCAGGTGGTATTCACCACGTGTGCTACGAAGTGCCCGATATACTGAGCGCGCGAGATCGCCTAAAAGAGCAGGGTGCCCGGGTTTTGGGTGATGGCGAGCCGAAGCTTGGAGCTCATGGCAAACCTGTTCTGTTTCTTCATCCGAAGGATTTCAACGGAACGTTGATCGAACTGGAGCAAGAGTAATGCCGATTGCAACAGCGCTGGCAGTTTATTTCATTTTCTGGTGGTTGACGCTTTTTACCATGCTGCCGATTGGCCTGCGCACGCAGGCTGAAGAGAATGACGTAACACTGGGCACAACGCCGAGCGCGCCGCACAAGCATCGCATGGGACGAGTCTTCCTGTGGACCACGCTTGTATCCGCAGTCATTTTCGCAATTTTCTACGTTGTCAATCAACGGCTTGGTTATGGCGTCAACGACCTGCCGGTATTCTTCCCGCAGCTCGACTGAACTGTATATAGCTAGGCTCCAGTAATCGTTTGATAGTGTGGAGACTGTATGTTCGTAAACGCCTGCAGCATTCCCGTAATACTTCCCAAATATGCAGCAGATTTTACAAGTGACTCCCCAGGCGTAACGGGTGCAATGATCAATTGAATTATCATTTTTAGAAGGCGGGCTGCAATTGATCCCGGTACACGATACAATGTGTATACTCGCTGCGTTGCTAATTTAGTTCTGGTTTCAATGGCACAATGGTCGCGGCTTCTTTTGAATTGATAGGCCAAGGTCAGTCTTTCTTTCGGTATATGGTCATACACAATCGCTTTGGGGGCCCAGCCGGTATTTGCTCCGATCTTCTTTGTTTCACGGTAAAGTCGCCAATCTTCACCGCCATTAAGCGCAAGTGCTTCGTCAAAGCGTAATCCGCTTGATCGAAAGAAGTTGAGATTGCCCATCCAGTTGTTAGTGGCGAGCCAAAGTTTGCCGGCTTCACCTTTCGACCTACAGGCGCAGGCGCTGCATTCACCTTTTTCCGCCATGTTTTTCAAGGCGTTCCAAATCATTCTTTGCCATAATGAAACACCTGCTACTGGCGCTGGCCGTACTGGTCCGCCGACAATATCAAGATTTGAAGCATCCCGTTCCGCGAGCAGCTCAACCAGCCAATCCGGTTCTACTGTTTCATCATCATCGGCAAAGGTAAGCAGATCGTGGCCGCTGGAAATTGCAATATCGAGCACGCGGTTGCGTACATATGCAATTCCAAGGCGCGATTCGACTTCATATTGTACGCTGCAGTTGGGAACGCTCGTACGAAAGCGCTCTATAATTTCGGTAAGCGTCGGAAAGGAATTGTTCTCAACAATAACAAAATGCAGCTGCGTGTTGGCAGGGATAGCCATTTTCGCATAGGAGGCGAGGAGTACTTGCAACATGATCGGGCGATTGCGGGTAACGGTTCCCACGCAAATTCTGCGCAATAATTCTGTCATGAAATAATCTGCCTGAAATAAATAAAATAGCTTGGACTAAAAATGCTGTTCGCACGTGCGACCGTGCAAGTTCATTGAATGGGTGCGCTAAAATAAATCTAATTTCTACTTACAGCGCTGTTGCAGCCGACCGTCAATCGGGAATCACACCTATTTTAAAATTAGGATATTAGGCACGAAAAATAAGATACTGAATTTAAAATGAAAAATATTCGTCAAACCCATAAATGAAGACAAAAAAAATGCAAGGCTTTCGCCTTGCATTTAAAGATCGCGTCTGACCCATCCACTTGCGTGGCGGCTGCGGAAACCGCGCCAAGGGTCACATCCTCCCAAGACTTTGACCGCGTAGGAAAGCAGAAATATTCTTACTTTCTCCTTATGCTTAAAAAAATAGCGGACTGCCTTCGAAATGTCACGAAAAATATTCGTTACTGTCATCTTTTGATTAGAAATCTTGCAGCAGAGTGAATCACCCCTCAATATCATCCTGTGTTATATGCAGTTGCGGGTTCCCAATCAGCCATGAAGCCGATAAGAAATATCGACTTTGCACTTGGTTTTGCCTGATTCTTCAAGCACTCAGGCGTTGTTCAATTTTGGTGACCCTCAATGCGGCTTTCCCGTTACTTTCTGCCCATCCTTAAAGAGAATCCTAAAGAGGCTGAAATCGTCTCGCACCGGCTCATGCTGCGTGCCGGACTGATTCGCCAAGAATCAGCAGGCATTTATGCCTGGTTGCCGGCGGGACTGCGCATTCTCAACAAGGTAAGCAACATCATCCGCGAAGAACAGAATCGCTCGGGCGCAATCGAATTGCTGATGCCGACAATTCAGTCAGCAGATCTTTGGCGTGAAAGCGGCCGTTATGATGCTTATGGCGACGAGATGCTGCGTATTAAAGATCGCGGCGATCGGGAAATGTTGTTTGGCCCGACAAATGAAGAAATGATCACCGAGATTTTCCGGGCTTATGTCAAATCTTACAAGGACTTGCCGCTCAATCTTTATCATATTCAGTGGAAATTCCGCGACGAGCGCCGTCCCCGGTTTGGTGTTATGCGTTCGCGCGAATTCCTTATGAAAGATGCCTATTCTTTCGATATGGATTTTGAGGGTGCCAAGGCTGCGTATAATCGTATGTTCGTTGCATATTTACGGACATTCTCGCGCCTCGGTATCAAGGTCATTCCGATGCGCGCGGATACGGGTCCAATCGGCGGTGATTTGAGCCACGAATTCATTATTCTTGCCGAAACCGGAGAAAGCCAGGTTTTCTGCGATCGCGCCTATCTCGATCTGCCAGTGCCAGGTGCTGATACGGATTTCGACGATAATCAGCAGATTGCCGATATCGTCACGCGTTGGACGACGCCCTATGCTGCCACTGACGAAATGCACGATGAGGCGGCTTGGTCCAAGGTGGATGGCTCCCACCAGATGGCCGCACGCGGTATTGAAGTTGGCCACATTTTCCACTTCGGCACAAAATACTCCGAACCAATGGGGGCCAAGGTAAGTGGTCCTGACGGAAAGGAGCATTTGGTCTCGATGGGGTCTTATGGCATCGGACCGTCGCGCGTTATTGCAGCGATCATCGAGGCCTCACATGACGAAAACGGAATCATCTGGCCCAAGGCAGTTGCTCCGTTTGGTGCGGGTATTGTGAACATGAAGCCCGGCGACGATGCATGTGATGCAGTTGCGCTGAAGCTCTATGACGCCTTGACGAGGGCCGGCCTTGAGCCGCTCCTTGATGATACGGATGATCGCCCGGGTGCAAAATTTGCCAAGATGGATCTGATCGGTTTGCCGACACAGGTAATTGTTGGTCCGCGTGGTGTGGCCGCTGGCGAAGTCGAGATCAAGGATCGTGCTACGGGTGAGCGTGAAACGCTCTCCATCGAAGCCGCAATCAACAAATTGGCCGGCCCTGCGGACTTTCAGGCGGGAACTTTATGACAGAAAAAACAGCGACCGCGCCCTCTGGTTCAAAGCCATTCTCAGCCTTTGAGCGTATGATTGCCTGGCGCT